>CAXXIN010000007.1:0-757140 GCA_963665275.2 Negativicutes bacterium | reverse complement strand
GGGCCAATTGCCGGCGTTGATATTGGCGTACATTGGCGATGCGGTATTCTCGCTGCATCTCAGAACGGCAATGTTGTCAGTTGAATCGAACAAGGTCCAGGTGTTGCATACAATGTTAGCGCGGATGGCCTCTGCGCCGATGCAGGCCCGTGCTTTGTTCGAACTGGAGTCACGGGGGCTTGGCGAAAATGAACAGGCCGTGGTGCGCCGTGGGCGTAATGCCAGAGGTCGGGTTCCGCGCAATGCATCCATTGCGCAATACCGATCCAGCACTGCGTTGGAGGCGTTGCTGGGATATTTGTATCTGAGTGGAGAGCAGGAACGTCTGCAACAACTTCTGTCGCAGACTGTTGATTTCATGTGTGCTGCTATGGCATCAGAAATGGAGGGAAACCCGCAGGCATGAATATAAAACTGATTTCTTTTACGCCGGAAGCGGAGCGCAAAGTGGCAATGGCGGCTCGCCTCTGTTATTCACCCATCGGCGCGGCGGAACTCGAAGAAAAGCTATCCGATGTCCAAGTGAAGAACTTGGTGGGAAAAATCCTATCGATGGGTCATTTTTCGACGCTGGAGCATGTGAGTTTCACCTTTGCTGTCGAGGGGGTTTCCCGGGTATTGACCCATCAATTGGTGCGCCACAGAATTGCTTCCTATTCACAACAATCACAGCGTTATGTGAAGGAGCACGATTTTGAGTTTGTCGTGCCCCCTTCAGTGGCTGCCAATCCGGCGGCGAGGGAACGGTTTACGGAACTCATGGAAGAAATCCGCGCAGTGTATGGTGAATTAACCGCTATGGGGGTTCATCAGGAGGATGCCCGTTATTGTTTGTCCAATGCGACGGAGACGAAAATTCTGGTGACAATGAATGCCCGCGCGTTGTTTAATTTTTTTGAACTGCGCTGCTGTACCCGGGCACAGTGGGAAATACGGAAAATGGCCGAACTTATGCTGCAAGAGGTGCGTGCAGTGGCGCCCACGCTCTTTGCAAAGGCCGGACCAACCTGTATCAGCGAAGGATATTGTAGAGAGGGGGATTTAAGTTGCGGACGACTCGAAGTAATCAAGGCACAGGCGACAATAAAGACCGGAAAATGAGCAATCGAGGACCGGCGGAACGACCGTCAGGGGAACGACCGTCGGGGGAACGCACGTCTGCGGCACGTCCTTCTGCGGCACGTCCTTCTACGGCACGTCCTTCTACGGGACGTCCTTCTACGGGGCGTCCTTCTGCGGGCCGACCTTCTACATCAAGGCCTGCGGCACGACCTGCGGAGGGCTTTGAACGGCGGACAGGCGAAGCTAGCACAAGAACAACTGGTCAACCGCGTGCGCCATTGACTCGTGGAACTGAAGGGGATCGCTCCCCAGTTGCAGATCGTTCTTATTCAGGCAAACCTGCTCGCGGCCGGACCGGATCTGCGCGTCCGAGCACAGGAAAGGGAGTGCCAGCAACGTCGAGGCCTCCTTACCAAACCGCCAAACCGGCCCGTCCGGTTGAAGCACCCAAAGAAATGGACTTCCTGTCCGGTCGAAATCCGGTTATGGAAGCGCTCCGCAGCGGCCGGCCAATCAGCAAGCTTTTTATCACCGCTGGCGAGCATCAGGGTTCCATTCGGGAAATTATTGCGCTTGCTAAAGAAAAAGGCATTCCTGTCCAAACTGCGGAAGCTGTGAAAATGGAAGCGATGAGCCTGGGAGTTCGTAACCAAGGCGTGGTAGCTATGGTTTCGCCGGTTGCCTACTCTTCGGTCGAAGACATGATGGCGCTGGCGGCAGCCCGCAATGAAAAACCGTGTCTTGTATTACTGGATCAGCTGAAGGATCCGCAAAATCTCGGTGCGGTCCTCCGGACTGTGGATGCGGCCGGGGCTCACGGAGTTCTGATTCCCCAACGTCGCAGCTGTCAGTTGTCCGCTGCTGTGGCTAAAGCCTCTGCAGGCGCTATCGAGTATGTCAAAGTGGCTCAAATTGGTAACGTGGCCCAAACATTGGAAGATCTAAAAAAACAGGGATTCTGGGTGGTGGGCGCCGATCCGGAGCAAGGCGTATCTTATCACGATGTGGACTTGACCAGACCGATTGTCATCGTAATTGGAGATGAGGGGGAAGGTATGGCCCGCCTGACAAGGGAACGGTGTGATTCCCTCGTTCAAATTCCGATGCGAGGGAAAGTGCAATCTCTCAATGCTTCCGTTGCCAGCGCGATTATTCTCTATGAAATGATTCGCCAGCGCAGCGCTGTTGGTTCGCTGTAACCGCGGGATTACGCGCCTTGACGAACAGGGCGCGGCAATATATAATAATTTTCGGAAGTGGCGGTTGCCGTCCTTGCCGCGGGCCAGGTTTGCAGCATCTCATGATGGAGGCGATTCAATGCGGTACTGTAATTTTGAGGCCCTGACTGATGAAGAAATTGTCTTGGATGCCAAAGACAATGACAATGAAGATGCACTGGTGTATTTGATCAACAAGTATCGCAATTTTGTCAGAGCAAAGGCTCGGTCCTATTTTCTCATTGGCGCGGAGCGCGAAGATATTATCCAGGAAGGCATGATTGGCCTTTATAAGGCCATCCGTGATTTTCGCAACGACAAACTTTCTTCATTCAGGGCATTTGCCGAGTTATGCGTTACTCGCCAAATAATTACGGCGATTAAAACAGCCACCCGGCAAAAGCATATTCCCCTGAATTCTTATGTGTCTTTGAACAAACCCATTTATGACGAAGACTCCGACCGCACACTTCTCGACGTGCTATCCGGTTCTAAAATATCGGATCCTGAAGAGTTGGTTATCAGTCGCGAAGAATTTATCGACATTGAAGAAAAAATGGGGGAAATCCTCAGCGATCTTGAATGGAAAGTATTAATGTCGTATCTTGATGGCAAGTCTTATCAAGAAATTGCAGTCGAATTGACCCGGCATGTGAAATCAATCGATAATGCGTTACAGCGGGTCAAACGCAAACTTGAGCGTTATTTGGACAATCGGTCCGACGATCTCGACATTCGTGGTGTTTACAAAAGTCTGGCTGGTCTGAATAAGGAACTGCAGAATGAATTGCAGACTTATGATGATGTGAGTGATTAATCAATAATTTGTTTTTAAAGAGCGATATCCCGGCAGGGTGTCGCTCTTTATTTTCCTGCTTTTTCTGGAAGGGTTTTGAACATGGATGGCGAAAAACATAATAAGGGTCTTCGAACCCAAAAAAGCGAGGGGGCCGCTGGCGATGATCATTCAAAGAATCGTCGAGACCGTCCGTGACGGGCAGAAATCGGCAGAACGACTGGTGCTGTTGGTCGGGCGACCGGGGAGCGGCAAAAGCAAGATGTTGCGGGAACTCTCTACAATTCGAGGCTGGCAATACGTCAACTGCCGGACTTTCCTAACCGAAGAATTGCTGGAGATGGTTCCAAAAGTGAGGGCTCAAGAGGCTTCGGGGATCATCAACAAGGCGCTGGAGGCACTGAAAGCGGAAGTAATCGTGCTGGATGACATGCAGGTTTTATTTGCGCCTGTTCTCCAAGTTGATCCTTTGCAACTGTTGAAACAGTTGGGAAGAAAATTTACGATTGTGGCGGCCTGGCCTGGTGCATTTGATGGGACTAACCTGAGCATGGCGGCTACAGGACAACCTGAGCCGAAGGTGTATGACGCTAAGGGATTGACGATCATCCAGATAGAATAGAACCCTTGCAGGGTTTATCATGCAGATATAGGATGCATAAGGAGGGGTCAACGGTGCCGGAAATTCATACGATTGGCGTGTTAACTGGCGGTGGAGACTGCCCGGGTCTCAATGCCGTAATTCGGGGCGTTGTGAGAACCGCTTTAGGCAAAGGGATGACTGTAAAAGGGATTCAGAACGGTTTTCAGGGTCTGGTGGAAGATATGGTCATTACGCTTCATGACAAAGATGTGGCTGGTATTTTGCCGCGCGGCGGAACGATATTGGGGACGACCAACCGGGATAACCCCTTTCACTATAAAGTTGAGGAAAATGGCAAGTATGTGTTTCGTAACATGTCGGACCGCATACTGGAAAATTTAAAAAATAATGGCATTCAAGCCCTTGTTCTCATTGGCGGGGATGGCACGCATGCGGTGGCATTGGAACTCGAAAAACTGGGCGTCAATATCGTCGGAGTGCCAAAAACAATCGACAATGATATTCCCTGCACGGAGAGAACCTTTGGCTTTGATTCGGCGGTAGGCGTTGCAAGCTGGGCGTTGGACCGGCTTCATACTACTGCGGAGTCTCATCATCGGGTAATGATTCTGGAAGTGATGGGACGATATGCCGGTTGGATTTCCCTACACGCCGGCATGGCCGGCGGAGCTGATGTCATCCTCATTCCCGAAATTCCTTATGATATCGACGTGATTATCCGTAAAGTCAGGGACCGCGTTGAGCATGGAAAACGTTTCAGTATCATTGTCGTTGCCGAAGGCGCACTGCCGGTAGGCGGAGCGATGACCGTAAAGCGCACCATCGAAGACAGCCCGGAGAAAATCCGACTGGGCGGAGTGGGCGACAAACTGGCGACGGAGATTGAAGAGCGAACCGAAATCGAGTCGCGTTGCACTGTGCTGGGTCATTTGCAACGAGGGGGTACGCCAACCGCGTATGATAGGGTTTTGGCGACCCGCTATGGTGTAGCGGCGGTGGAATGCGTCTGCCGGGGCGAATTTGGACGTATGGTTGCCCTGCAAAAAAACGAAATTACATCCGTTCCAATTACCGACGTAGTAGGAAAACCCCACAACGTGCCGCCTAATGATCAACTCGTGTTGGCTGGGCGCGCAATGGGCATCAGTTTTGGTGATGAATAATCCGGCTGAACTCGACTAATATAAAAGGGGGAAAACCTATGGCAATCGCTATCGGACAAAAGGCGCCTGAATTTTGTATGGAAACGACTAAGAATCTTGAAGCACTGGACCATAAAGCCAAACTGTCTGACTATCTGGGAAAATGGCTGGTGATGTTTTTTTATCCGTTGGATTTTACGTTTGTCTGTCCCACTGAAATTCGAGGTTTCAACTCGCGGCTGACTGAGTTTGGCGCGTTAGGAACTGAGGTCCTCGGAGTCAGCACCGACAGCGTGTTTTGCCACCGCGCCTGGATCAAGACGCCAGTTGCCGAAGGCGGATTAGGTGGACTGTCCTATCCTTTGGCATCCGATATCACAAAACAGGTTTCGCGCGAATATGGCGTTCTGATAGAGGAGAAGGGTGTAGCGTTGCGCGGGTTATTCATCATTGATCCGGAAGGTATTCTGCGTTACCAGGTCGTCTGCGACTTGAATGTGGGACGAAGCATTGATGAAACTCTTCGGGTTCTGCAAGCCCTACAGTCTGGTGGGATGTGCCCTATGGAATGGCATCCGGGCGATAAGACCCTGTAACTTCGGCGCCGCTGAATGCTGATCATTCTTTCTGGCTGTCATCCGCGCAATGCAGATGGCAGCCGGTTGTTTTGGCGTCTAAAATAAAATATTGAGAATTAAAATTTGGAGGTAATACATTATGTTCAAATCTTTTGCAGAAATTATTGCAACTGCGCAGCGTCAGGATCGAGTGAAAATCGCTGTTGCAGCAGCTGCTGACTCCGACGTTCTGACCGCCGTATATGAAGCAAAGAAAGCAGGAATTGCCGATGCAATTCTGGTTGGTGATACTGCTTCCATACGGGAAATATGTCAGCAACAAGGGATCGACTCCCAGCTGTTTGAGATTGAACATGCGCCTGACGTACGGTTGGCGGCTAAACGAGCCGCTGAGTTGGTTCGGCAAGGAGCGGCGCAGGTGATGATGAAAGGCTTGGTTGGTACGGCGGATTTCATGCGGGCTGTATTGAACAAAACTGAAGGGCTGGGAACCGGAGGCCTGCTTTCTCATGTCGTGGTATTCGAAGCTGATGGCTACGATCGACTGCTGGTGCTTACCGACCCGGCTATCAATATCGCGCCGGATTTGCCGCAAAAAGTCCAGATCATCCAAAATGCATTACAGGTGACGTCTGCATTGGGAAATAAGAAACCCAGAGTGGCGATGCTGGCAGCAGTAGAAACAGTGACTGCCTCAATGAAGGCGACAGAGGACGCCGCGCTGATTGCTAAAATGGCGGAACGGGGACAAATCAAAGGGTGTGTCATTGATGGACCCTTGGCGCTTGATAATGCTGTTTCAGCAAGCGCGGCAGCGCATAAGGGGATTGGCGGAGAGGTGGCAGGAAAAGCGGATGTATTAGTTGTTCCATACATTGAGGCTGGCAACATATTTTATAAAACACTGGTGTATTTTGCGCACACGCCGTTGGCAGGTATCGTGATCGGGGCGGCAGCTCCAGTAGTTCTGACCTCGCGAGCTGACAGTCCGCAGACAAAATTAAATTCCATCGCGTTGGCAGTGGTGGTGTCGAACGCAAAATGACGACGGAAAAGGTCCCGCGATTTTCGTTTTGCCCCAAGTGTGGCGGACCTTTGACTAAAAAACTGATCAAAGGCCATGAGCGTTTAACGTGTCAGCAATGCCAGAACATTGTTTACGAGAATCCCGTTGTAGGAGTTGCAGTTATTCTGCTGAACGCGGACGGGATGATTTTGCTGGGCCGGCGGGCGGAACACTCCTCCTATCCAGGCCAGTGGTGCATCCCGTGCGGTTATGTTGAATATGATGAAGATGTGAGGGCGGCAGCTCGCCGGGAGTTTTGTGAAGAAACCGGACTTGAGGTAAAATTGGGTCCGGTATTCACCGTTTTATCCAACTTTCACAACCCCGGAACCCATACGGTGGGGATCTGGTTTCAGGCTGAAAGTGTTGACGGCTTCTTGCAGGCAGGGGACGATCTGGATGCGGTTGAGTGGTATTCGCTTGGTCAGCCACCCCCCATGGCCTTTCCTACCGATAGGGTTGTGCTGGAGATGCTGAAAAATCCTTGCAGGAGCGTTGAGCCTAGTGTATAATTGCGACTGTTGCTGAGATATGGATAATTTTTTTAAGAAAGAGATTGGAGAAGAACTGTTTTGCACGATATGATTGTGGCGGCAATTGTCGGAGTGGTGGAAGGGCTGACGGAGTTCTTGCCGGTATCTTCCACCGGACATATGATTTTAGTTGAGGATCTGTTGGGGTTTCATGGGGACGCAGCATCCGCATTTGCCGTTTTTATTCAACTGGGTGCTATCCTGTCGGTTGGATTTCTCTATCGCGAAAAGTACATGGAGTTGGTCAAGCCGGAAACTTGGTTCCGCAAACCGAAAGGTTTGTCAGTATGGCATATTGCTGCTGGAATCGTACCGGTGGGGATTGTCGGCTTCGTGGCTCACGGCTTTATTAAACGACACCTGTTTTCATCGTTTACAGTTATTATTGGACTAGTCCTTGGTGCATTGTTGATGCTGGCAGCTGAAAAGTGTGGTCGCCGTCCGGAAACGACCGATGTCGAAAAAATGACCCTCAAACAAGCGTTCTTTGTTGGCTTGTTTCAGATTCTGTCTCTCTGGCCGGGATTTTCCCGATCTGGTTCTACGATTTCCGGCGGTATTTTTTTGGGATTAGATCGAAAAACCGCTGCCGATTTTTCCTTTATCATAGCGTTGCCGTTGATGATGATGGCTTGCTTCTATGACTTGGCGAAAAGCTGGTCGCGGCTTTCGATGGCTGATTTTCAGATGATTGCTGTCGGGTTTGTAGTTTCGTTTGTGGTGGCTTATTATTCTGTTATCTGGTTTTTGCGATTTCTTAATAAATCTACGCTGGCCTCGTTTGCCTATTATCGTTTCGTATTGGCGGGATTTTCCTATTACTATTTTTTTTGGCATTGACAGAATAAAAAGCCTGATGTATAATTCTTTTTGTCACTAAAACAGTATTCAATGTTTGCTGGCGTAGCTCAACGGCAGAGCAGCGGTTTTGTAAACCGCAGGTTGCGGGTTCGATTCCCATCGCCAGCTCCAATGAAACTCATATGGAGGGGTTCCCGAGTGGCTAAAGGGAGCAGACTGTAAATCTGCCGGCTTCGCCTTCGTTGGTTCGAATCCAACCCCCTCCACCATTTCCATCATAAAGATCCGGTTTTGTCGTCGCGGGGTGGAGCAGCTGGCAGCTCGTCGGGCTCATAACCCGAAGGTCGCAGGTTCAAATCCTGCCCCCGCAACCAATGTCATTAATGCTGATGTAGCTCAGTCGGTAGAGCGTATCCTTGGTAAGGATAAGGTCACCGGTTCAATCCCGGTCATCAGCTCCAGATTCCATATATGGCGGCGTAGCTCAGTTGGCTAGAGCAATCGGTTCATACCCGATGTGTCCGCGGTTCAAATCCGTGCGCCGCCACCAAATATTTTTCCAGGGGACTCCTCTATTGGAGTTTTTTCTTTTTGGCAGAAATAGAATGTTTATGATAGAATACCCTATAGGTACTTAAGGCTGAATTCGACAGTTTCAAAGGAGGAAATGTTTGCATGGGCAAGAAGAAGTTTGAGAGGACTAAACCGCACGTAAATATTGGAACGATCGGACACGTGGATCATGGCAAGACATCGCTGACGGCAGCGATTACGATGACTTTGGCGAAAGCGGGCGGCGCAGAGTATGTAGCGTACGACATGATTGACAAAGCACCGGAAGAGCGGGCCCGTGGGATCACCATCAATACGGCGCACGTGGAGTACGAAACCGCGAACCGTCACTACGCACACGTTGACTGCCCGGGCCATGCTGACTATGTCAAGAACATGATCACCGGCGCGGCGCAGATGGACGGAGCGATTCTGGTTGTAAGCGCAGCAGACGGCCCGATGCCGCAGACACGGGAACACATCCTGCTATCTCGTCAGGTCGGCGTGCCGGCGATGGTCGTATTCCTGAACAAGGCCGACTTGGTCGATGACCAGGAACTGATGGAACTTGGTAGAGATGGAAGTGAGGGAACTGCTCTCGAGCTACGATTTCCCTGGCGACGAAATCCCGTTCATTTCGGGGTCGGCGACGAAGATTCTTGACTGCGGCTGCGGGAAATCGGATTGCCAGTGGTGTGGGAAAATCCATGAACTGATGGCAGCTGTCGATTCCTACATTCCGACCCCGGAACGGGCCATTGATAAACCATTCCTGATGCCGGTGGAAGACGTATTCACGATCACAGGCCGCGGCACCGTGGCAACAGGCCGTGTAGAGCGTGGCGTTGTCAAAGTGGGCGACACGGTGGAGATCGTCGGGTTGACCGGGGTGGAAGAAAAACCGCGTTCGACCGTTGTAACGGGCGTGGAAATGTTCCGTAAACTGCTTGACCAGGCGATGGCTGGTGACAACATTGGCGCGTTGCTGCGTGGTGTAGAGCGTAAAGACGTAGAGCGGGGACAAGTGTTGGCGAAGCCGGCATCGATCAAACCGCACACGCTGTTCAAAGGCGAAGTGTACATCCTGACGAAGGAAGAGGGCGGACGCCACACACCTTTCTTCAATGGATATCGGCCTCAGTTCTATTTCCGGACGACGGACGTCACAGGAGTGGCGCATCTGCCAGAGGGAATGGAAATGGTGATGCCGGGCGACAACGTCCAGATGAACATTGAACTGATCACGACGATCGCTATTGAAGAAGGCCTTCGGTTCGCAATCCGGGAAGGCGGCCGTACGGTCGGCGCCGGAGTTGTTACTGCGATCAACGCATAAGCACCTGTTACGTAGGGGTGTGACCACAAAATCTTAGCGGAGGGTTGGCTCCGACGCCGCCTTCCGCTTTTTTTAGCCTTGTATGAACACGTGTGTATTGACAGGGCATTTCAATTATGATAGATTATAAAAGCGGCATTTTGAACTAATATATAAATTCAGTTAAAGAGGTGTGCAGCATGCGTAACGCAGTCACGTTGGCTTGTACCGAGTGCAAGCAACGCAACTATCAGACAAATAAAAACAAGAAAAATGACCCGGATCGCTTGGAGTTCAACAAATACTGCAAGTTTTGCAAAAAACATACGTCCCATAAAGAAACTAAATAAGTTTTTTGTTGATCACGGCCGCAAGGTCCAAACAGGGGTGTAGCTCAATTGGTAGAGTAGCGGTCTCCAAAACCGTTGGTTGCGGGTTCAAGTCCTGCCGCCCCTGCCACTATTTTCATGCATGCTGGTAGCAATTGAATAATTAGGATGTGACGATATGGCGGTTCAGGAAATGGCAGTGCAGAGTCGGGGTCGGCTTGTAAAGTTGACTCGTTTTCTGCGGGAAGTAAAATCTGAGCTGAAAAAAGTTTCGTGGCCTAGCAAGAAAGAACTGACGGCCAATACAATAGTGGTGTTGGTGTCGGTTTTTTTCGCTGCAACTGTGATTTGGATTATTGACGGCTTTTTTGGGCAAATCCTCAAAGCTATCATTGCCAGGTAGAGGCGGCGTCTGATGGAAGAAGAACGTCAGTGGTATGTAATTCATACCTACTCGGGATACGAGAATAAGGTCAAGGCGAATCTGGAGCGTAAGATTCAGTCTATGGGCATGCAGACCGAGATTTTTCAGGTTTTGGTGCCGATGGAAGACGAAGTTGAAATTAAAGACGGTAAAAGGAAAGTCACCAAGAAAAAGATTTTCCCTGGCTACGTTTTGGTGGAGATGATCGTCAACGACAGGACTTGGTATGTCGTTCGCAATACACCTGGTGTTACCGGGTTTGTTGGATCAGGCAGCAAGGCGATTCCCCTCAGCCAAGCAGAACTCAAACCGATTCTGCGGGCAATGGGCGTGGAAGAACCACGGCAAAAGATAGATGTCAAGCCGCAGGAAGTAATCCGTATTGTGGCTGGCGCATTTGAAAACTGGACCGCCACAGTGACGGATGTATATATGGACAGGGGCAAAATTAGGGCACTGGTCAATATGTTTGGCCGGGAAACTCCCGTTGAACTGGATTTTTCCCAAGTGGAGAAATTATAGAGACTACTGAGACTCCAATACACAGGAGTCGGTGGGAGGGCTGTATGGCCCGCAATACCACATTTTGCACGTAAGGAGGTGTGAACACATGGCAAGAAAAATAATTAAAGTTGTTAAACTGCAGGTTCCCGCAGGCAAGGCTACACCGGCGCCTCCGGTAGGTCCGGCTCTGGGACAGGCTGGTGTCAATATCATGGCGTTCGTCAAGGATTTTAACGAAAGAACTGCGAAACAGGTCGGCTTGATTATTCCGGTCGAAATAACTGTTTTTGAAGATCGTTCTTTCACTTTTATCACGAAGACTCCGCCTGCAGCGATTTTGCTTAAGAAAGCCGCTGGTATTGAAACTGCTTCCGGCGAACCCAACAAGAAAAAAGTGGCAAAAGTATCCCGTGATAAAGTTCGCGAGATTGCTGAGTCCAAAATGCCCGACTTGAATGCAGCAAGCGTAGAAGCAGCAATGCGCATGGTCGAAGGTACTGCGCGTAGCATGGGAATCGACATCGTCGATTAATCCAGCGCCGTCTGTGGGAGGGTTTCCCGTTATAACCACATAATCAGGAGGATAAGTTTATGCCAAAGAACGGCAAGAAATATCAAGAATCTGTTAAACTGATTGAAGCTGATAAGGTATATGACCCAGAAGAAGCTATTGTCCTCATCAAAAAGATGCCTGCGGCGAAATTTGATGCAACGTTGGAAGTAGCGGTTAAACTTGGCGTTGATCCGAAGCATGCCGATCAGCAAGTCCGTGGAGCAGTAGTTCTGCCTCATGGGACAGGTAAAACCAAGCGTGTTCTTGTGTTTGCCAAAGGTGAAAAAGCTAAGGAAGCGGAAGCGGCCGGAGCTGACTTCGTTGGCGCTGAAGATATGGTCGAAAAAATCCAGGGTGGTTGGACCGATTTTGATGTTGCAGTGGCCACGCCTGACATGATGGGGACCGTTGGTCGTCTCGGTAAAATTCTTGGACCTAAAGGGTTGATGCCGAATCCCAAAGTAGGCACAGTAACTTTGGATGTTACCCGTGCGTTGAATGAAATAAAAGCCGGTAAGATTGAATATCGTACCGACAAGGCCGGAAACATTCATGCGCCACTTGGCCGAGTTTCCTTCGATACTGAAAAATTGTTGCAAAACTATTTCACACTGATCGAGACACTCGTCAAGGCAAAACCTTCAGTTGCAAAAGGGCAATATGTTCGCCACATCACTCTGAGTTCTACAATGAGCCCGGGTGTAGTGGTAAATGTGCTCAAGTTAGCAGGCCCGAAAGAGGCGTAAATGCGTTTTGGCTGTTGCAAGGTAGCTTCAGCTTGATATCCAGACTGCAGACAGCAGGTGCCTTTCGGGGCATAAGCATCGTTGAGCGATGCGCCAGCCGAGGTCGGGAGAAGTCAGTACGTGATAATTGTCATGTGCGGTCTCCGGCGTTCGGCGTCGTGAGGCCGTTTTCTTTTTGATCAATTTGGAAGGAGGTGGACAATAAATGGTAATTCGTCAGGAAAAAGTGGCAATGATCGCTGAACTCAAGGCAACGCTGGAAAGCGCAAAAGGTGTCGTTTTGGCAGATTTTCGCGGTATCAAAGTGGCCCAGGACACGAAACTGCGCCGAAAAATGCGCGAGGCCGGTGTTGAATACACGGTAATCAAAAACAATATGGCCAGCATCGCAGCGAAAGAGGCCGGGATTGAAGGGCTGGACAATTTTCTCAAAGGGCCTTTGTCAATGGTATCTTCGGCTAAAGACCCGGTGGCGCCCGCTAAATTGATTTCCGAATTCATTAAAGAAAACCGAATCATGGAAATCAAAGGCGGTCTCGTGGAAGGCAAAGTTATTGACGCCGATGGCGTAAAATCACTGGCCAGCTTGCCGTCTAGGGAAGTCTTGCTTGCAAGATTGCTCGGCAGCATGCAGTCCCCGATCACGGGTTTTGTCAATGTATTGCAGGGGAATATCCGCAATTTGGTTTACGCGCTGGACGCAGTGCGACAGCAAAAAGAATCGGCATAACACAAAAATATAAAATAAATGGAGGCATTTAACATGAATAAAGAACAAATCATGGAAGCTATTGAGCAAATGACAGTCCTCGAACTTTCCGAACTGGTTAAGGCTCTGGAAGAAAAATTCGGCGTTTCGGCTTCTGCCCCGATGGCAGCAGCGGCTCCGGTCGCTGCCGCTGCTGCACCTGTTGCTGAAGAACAAACTGAATTTGATGTTATCCTGACTGCTGCTGGCGCAGCCAAAATCAACGTGATCAAAGTTGTTCGCGAATTGACCGGTCTGGGTCTCAAAGAAGCCAAAGACTTGGTTGATGGCGCACCGAAACCTGTTAAAGAAAAAATTTCCAAAGCGGATGCCGATGCTGTTAAAGCAAAATTGGTTGAAGCCGGCGCTTCCGTAGAAGTGAAATAGTTCTGGCGCAGGTGGACACAGAAATGTGTCCACCTGTTTCATAATCCACTGCTGTGTTGACAAATTGACATATGTGTGATATCATCCTAAAATGCGGTAATTATCTTTTGAGGGGATGAAAGCACTTTTCGTTATGCAAAAGCAAGGTCTTCCTTAAACTGGAGAGCCTTGCTTGTTTTTGCTTTACTATACTATTTTGTTTCAACAGTGGAGGTGGGGGTCTGAATGTTCAATCCCGTAGAGGTTGGTAAACGTAAGCGCTATAGTTATGCTAAGATCGACGAAGTTCTGGATATGCCCAATTTGATCGAGATCCAGAAAAAGTCATACCAGTGGTTTCTTCAGACGGGACTGACCGAAATTTTTCGGGATATTTCGCCGATACAGGATTTCACTGGCAACTTGGTGCTGTCTTTCGACGATTTTCGTTTGGGTGAGTCGAAGTACGATGTAGAAGAATGCAAAGAACGGGACGTGACCTACGCTGCTCCTTTGAATGTGAAGGTGCGCCTAGTCAATCGCGAAACAGGCGAAATCAAAGAACAAAATGTCTTCATGGGAGATTTCCCGCTCATGACGGACAATGGTACTTTTATCATCAATGGGGCTGAACGTGTTATCGTAAGCCAACTGGTTCGCTCCCCTGGCGTCTATTATGACGTCGCGATGGATGCGAACGGCAAAGAACTGTTTTTCGCTACTATCATTCCTAATCGAGGCGCCTGGCTGGAACTCGAGACGGATTCCAACGACGTGGTATCCGTGCGTGTTGACCGTACGAGGAAACTACCGGTGACGGTTTTAATCCGTGCGCTGGGATGGGAATCCAATGACGCCATATTATCGCTGTTCGATGAAAATTCTCGTATCCGAGCAACGTTAGAAGGCGGCAAGGATGACTCCACAGACCGCGACACGGCTTTACTTGAAATTTACAAGCGATTGCGCCCAGGTGAACCGGCTACGATCGAAAATGCTGCCCAATTAGTGGAATCGTTGTTTTTCGATCCCAAAAGATATGACCTGGCCACTGTTGGCCGGTATAAGCTGACCAAGAAAATTGGTTGGCGCCGCCGCTTGCAGGGTGTTTTCCTGGATCAGAATATTGTTGACAAGAGCACAGGCGAAATCATTGTTGCCGCGCGTGATGCTCACGACAACCTAGTCAGGGTTGATGAAGAGATGCTGGACATCATTGAGAAGAGCGGTGTTTTCAGCGAAGCGGTAGTGGGCGAAGGACTGGTTGAGGTATATGCTCGCGTGCATGAAGATCAGAACCCGGAAAAAATGCTTTGCACACCGACCCCTTCGGACTACAGCCGCCGCAATGTCGCGAAAGCTGACATTATCGCTTCCATCAGCTATCTGCTCAACTTGGCTGAAGGCTTTGGAAACAAGGACGACATTGACCACCTTGGTAACAGACGGCTGCGTTCGGTAGGTGAACTGCTGCAGAATCAATTCCGCATCGGGCTTGCACGTATGGAGCGCGTAGTGCGCGAACGTATGACCATTCAGGATGTAGATGTAATAACGCCGCAGGCGCTGATCAATATTAGGCCGGTCGTTGCTGCGATTAAAGAGTTCTTTGGTTCGAGCCAGTTGTCGCAGTTTATGGATCAGACCAATCCGTTGGCGGAGTTGACGCACAAGCGCCGTTTGAGCGCATTGGGGCCAGGTGGTTTGAGCCGCGAGCGGGCTGGATTTGAAGTCCGCGACGTTCACCATTCGCACTATGGCCGCATGTGCCCAATTGAGACGCCTGAAGGTCCTAATATCGGTCTCATCGGTTCGTTGTCGACGTTTGCACGTGTCAACCAGTTTGGTTTTATTGAAACACCCTATCGAAAAGTGGACAAGAAAAACCTGCGAGTAACGGAAGATGTGCATTATCAGACAGCGGACGAAGAAGACGAAGTCGTTATTGCTCAGGCTAATGAAAAACTGAACAAGGATGGATGGTTTGAAGAGGAACAGGTCAGTGTTCGATATCGGGATCATATATTGGAAGTACCAGCTCCTGAAGTCGATTACATGGACGTTTCGCCCAAGCAAGTCGTTTCGATCGCTACGGCCATGATTCCCTTCTTGGAAAATGATGATGCTAACCGTGCGCTGATGGGCGCTAATATGCAGCGACAAGCAGTTCCCTTGTTGCGCCCGGCGGCTCCGCTGGTCGGGACCGGGATGGAGTCCAAGGCGGCGAGAGACTCCGGCGTCGTCGTGCTGGCGAAAAACGGCGGTGTTGTTGAACGTGCAACTGCAACGGAGATCATTGTCCGGCGAGAAGGTGCAAATAGCGGCGTCGATAAATACAAACTGCTGAAATATATGCGTTCCAATCAGGGGACCTGCATTAACCAACGTCCTTTGGTATATAAGGGCGAAATTGTCGAAAAGGGTCAAGTCCTCGCAGATGGACCGTCTACTGACCGCGGAGAATTGGCGCTCGGACGCAATGTTTTGGTAGCGTTCATGCCTTGGGAAGGCTATAATTACGAAGATGCGATTTTGCTTAGCGAGAAAATCGTAAAAGAAGATGTGTTTACTTCCATTCATGTTGAAGAATATGAATGTGATTCCAGGGATACCAAACTCGGACCCGAAGAAATTACGCGCGATATCCCCAATGTGGCTGAAGAAGCATTGGGTGACTTGGACGATCGCGGCATTATTCGAGTAGGAGCGGAAGTCCGCCCTGGGGATATCCTGGTTGGCAAAGTGACGCCTAAAGGTGAAACAGAGCTTACCGCTGAAGAACGGTTACTGCGGGCGATCTTTGGTGAAAAGGCACGCGAAGTGCGAGACACTTCGCTGAGAGTTCCTCACGGTGAGTCCGGCAAAGTGGTGGATGTAAAAGTCTTTACCCGCGAAAACGGCGATGAACTGATGCCGGGAGTTAATCAACTCGTTCGAGTCTATATTGCCCAGAAACGGAAAATTTCTGAAGGCGACAAAATGGCTGGACGGCACGGAAATAAGGGCGTTGTATCGCGAATCATGGCTGAGGAAGATATGCCGTTCATGCCTGACGGCACGCCGGTGCAGATCGTGTTGAACCCACTGGGGGTTCCGTCTCGAATGAATATTGGTCAAGTACTAGAAACACATTTAGGTTGGGCAATTTCTGCACTTGGTCTTCAGATTACACACAAAGATCCCAATGTCGCCGCGAGACTTCGGGATACGGGATACGATTTGGATAAATGGGGAATGCCGAGTCCTGACGGCATCGAAGAAGCCCGAGAGATGCAACGGGGGTCCCATATTCTGCCCAATGCTTACGGTGACTGCGGAATCCATATTGCAACTCCTGTATTTGACGGTGCGACGGAAGAAGAGGTTATTCGGACACTTAAACTTGCGAAGCTGCCGGAGGATGGGAAAACGACGCTCCGAGACGGGCGCACTGGCAGAGAGTTTGACAATCCTGTGACCGTCGGATTCGTTTATATGCTTAAGCTACACCATCTGGTTGATGACAAGATTCATGCTCGTTCCACGGGCCCGTACTCCCTGGTCACCCAACAACCGTTGGGCGGCAAGGCCCAATTCGGCGGACAGCGTTTTGGCGAAATGGAAGTTTGGGCGCTGGAGGCATATGGCGCAGCTTATACGCTGCAAGAATTGTTGACGGTCAAGTCTGACGATATTGTCGGACGTGTCAAAACTTATGAAGCTATCGTCAAGGGCGAAAACATCCCGGAACCTGGCATTCCCGAATCGTTCAAGGTGCTTATGAAAGAGCTGCAGAGCATTGGTTTGGATGTCGAAGTTCGGTCCGAGGATGGCAAGCCGATTCAGATCAGGGACTCCGACGACGATGTGCATGAAACAGCCAAGGAACTGGATTTGCCGATCGGAGGCGAATCGCGGTATCAACCCCTGCCAAGAGAACGGAAACCTTCGAGGTTCGCAGAACAGGCGACTTCAACTTCCGTCGATGCGGTTGCCGACTTCCTCGAAGACGAAGAGCCTTCGGACGAAGAAATCTTGCTTGGAATGTCTGAAATCGACATATTGGCTGTGCCTAAAGTTGAGGAAGAGGCAGAAGCGCGTTCGCGCAAGAGCGTAAAAAAAGTCAAGACCAAAGAGAAAAAACCCAATGTACGAGAACTGCTTGATGAAGCCGAAGATCTGGATATAGATGAACCTGTTGCAGATGACGACAATATCGAGTAGCTAAGAGGGGAGCGATAGAATCTTGCAAGATGTGAATAATTTTGACTCAATGCGGATTGGCTTGGCTTCTCCCGAACAGATCACGGGTTGGTCCCATGGTGAAGTCAAAAAACCGGAGACAATCAATTATCGGACTCTGAAACCGGAACGTGACGGATTGTTTTGTGAAAAAATCTTTGGGCCAACACGGGATTGGGAGTGTCACTGCGGAAAATACAAACGGATTCGCCACAAGGGTGTAGTGTGCGATCGGTGCGGTGTAGAAGTCACCAAGTCTAAAGTTCGTCGCGACCGGATGGGTCATATTGAACTAGCAGCACCAGTCTCGCACATATGGTATTTCAAAGGGATACCCAGCCGCATGGGCTTGATTCTGGATATATCACCCCGGGCGTTGGAAAAAGTTCTGTACTTTGCTTCGTACATCGTTTTGGATCCTAAAGACACACCTCTTATGCGGCGTCAACTTCTCACCGAAAAAGAATATCGTGAATACTATGAAAAATATGGCTCGCATTTTGAAGTAGGAATGGGCGCCGAAGCGATCAAAAGGCTTCTGGACGAACTTGATCTCGAAAAAATGAGCAAGGACTTGCGCCAGGAACTCAAGGAAGTCAGCGGACAGCGCCGTATTAGAGCAATTCGCCGGTTAGAAGTTGTTGAGGCTTTCCGAAAATCTGGCAATAAGCCCTCGTGGATGATTATGGACGTCGTGCCGGTTATTCCACCGGAATTACGCCCCATGGTCCAACTGGATGGCGGTCGCTTTGCCACTTCTGACCTCAACGATCTTTATCGTCGGGTTATCAATCGTAATAACCGTCTGAAACGATTACTGGAACTGAAAGCTCCCGATATTATAGTGCGTAACGAGAAACGGATGCTGCAAGAAGCCGTTGACGCCCTGATCGATAACGGTCGTAGAGGACGTCCTGTTACCGGACCGGGGAACCGCCCACTCAAATCATTGAGTGACATGCTCAAAGGGAAACAGGGGCGTTTCCGCCAAAACTTGCTGGGCAAGCGTGTCGATTATTCGGGACGTTCTGTTATCGTGGTCGGACCGGAGCTGAAACTTCATCAGTGCGGTCTGCCCAAAGAAATGGCCCTCGAACTTTTCAAACCGTTCGTGATGAAAAAGCTGGTCAATGCGGGCCATGCCCATAATATCAAGAGCGCAAAACGAATGGTAGAGCGCATGCGACCTGAAGTTTGGGATGTTTTGGAAGAAGTTATTCGAGAGCATCCGGTGCTTCTGAATCGCGCACCGACGCTTCATCGTCTTGGAATTCAGGCTTTCGAACCGGTGTTGTCAGAAGGCCGTGCAATCAAAATTCATCCATTGGTATGTACCGCGTACAATGCCGACTTTGATGGCGACCAAATGGCCGTCCACGTTCCCCTGTCGGCGGAGGCGCAGGCGGAAGCCCGTGTTTTGATGCTTAGCGCACACAACATTCTGTCCACCAAGGATGGCCGTCCTGTTGCTTCACCGACACAGGACATGGTTCTGGGGTCATATTACCTGACGATTGAACGGGAATCAGACGCAAGCGAATTGCGTCAAAAAGAGGGGAATCCGCCGCGGGCTTTCTCCGGTGGTGATGAAGCTTTACAGGCTTACCATTTTGCATCGATCACGCTGCAGGAAAAAGTTCGAATCCGGATACCTGGACATGGTTTGATTACGACCACTATGGGTAGATTTATATTTAACGAAGCGCTGCCTGAAGAGTTGAAACAATACAGTGCTGATGGCAAAGAACTGGGCCGGTTAATGGACAAGAAGGAGCTGGGAAAACTGGTTGCGGACTGTTATCGCCGTTTCGGCAATGCCCAAACAGCTACCGTTCTGGACAAAATTAAAAAACTTGGCTTTACCTATGCTACGAGAGCGGGTATAACCATTGCCGTATCTGATATCAAAATTCCCAAACAAAAAAAGGTGATCATTGCTACTACCGATGCGCAGGTTGAAACCATCAATAGCCACTATCGTAATGGATTGCTCACAGCTGATGAACGATACATCAAGGTCGTTGATCTCTGGAAAAAAGCAACAGATGACGTCACAGAATCATTGATGAAGTCACTCGATCGTTTGAACCCGGTATACATGATGGCGACTTCCGGTGCGCGTGGCAATATACAGCAGATTCGTCAATTGGCAGGTATGCGTGGACTCATGTCGGATCCCTCAGGCCGAATTATCGATTTGCCGATCAAGGCGAATTTCCGTGAAGGCCTTACTGTATTGGAATACTTCATTTCGACGCATGGTGCGCGAAAAGGCTTGGCTGATACAGCGCTTCGAACTGCGGACTCCGGTTACCTGACTCGGCGACTGGTTGATGTCGCACAGGATCTTATCGTTCGCGAAGATGACTGCGATGTTCTAAAATTTAATGTTGCTCGCGAAATCGAGCAGATGCGGGTGACTCACGAAACAACCATCACGCGAACCAAGGCTTCGTTGGCGGGGAAAGAATTGACCGCCGACGCTGTGAGCAGCGCAACCGGCGAAATTGTTCTGAGGGCTGGAACAGTGCTGGATGCTGCAGGTATCGACAGACTTGTGGAGGATAAGGTTCTGGAGATCAATGTCCCGGAACTGTTCTCGTTAACTCTTTCCATTCAGCAGATGCGCGATAATTTGCGTGACATCATGCTGCGTGAAATGCTGAATCGCAAGCTTGAAGAAGACGTAGTCGATGTTTCTGATGCGATTATTCTGCCGGCCGGTACGCTGCTTCAGGAAGAACACATTGAGCTGCTGATTGATGCTGGTATTTCAGGCGATGTTCAGGTCCGCAGGAATTCTCTCAAAGGGATTGATGCGGAAGCTATAGTTGAGGAAGCTATTAGAGAGCCGCTGCTTAAAGTGATTTCCATTAAATCGGCTGATTTGCGGCATCGGGCGTTAAATCAGGTCTCTGGTGAGGAACTGCTGAGTGCAAAAACCCGCAAAGTAATTGTGAAAGCCGGAGAGATTCTGACACCGGAAAAAATTGCCGAAATTGCTACGACTCGTGATGAGATCAAAATACTGAATTTGGATTTGGTTGGTAAGAAGTCGGCGGAGCTTGTACTCGGCGAATCGGGAAACAGCCTTATTCAGGTTGGCGATTTGTTGGATGAAACCAACAAACAGAACTTGACCACTCTCTGGCGCATGCGGGGAGACGCAGGTACATTTACCGTTTGCAGCAATGTGATTGAAAAGCTGCGAGATCGTATTGTTGGTCGCAGTGCTGCCGAGGATATTGAAGATCCCAAAACCGGCGAAATAATTGTCCGACGAAATGAAGAAATCAGCGAAGAGCTCGTTGATCGAGTTGCAGCGGTCAGATCCCGAGTGATGATCCGCTCTGTATTGACCTGCAAATGTAAATATGGCGTTTGTGTGAAATGCTATGCTAGAAATCTGGCCACCGGCCGAATTGTTGATGTCGGAGAAGCCGTAGGGATTATCGCGGCGCAGTCGATCGGCGAACCGGGTACACAGTTGACGATGCGTACGTTCCATACGGGTGGTGTGGCATCAACAGGCGGCCAGGCTTCCGGCGGTGACATCACTTCCGGTCTTCCCCGTGTTGAGGAATTGTTTGAAGCTCGCAAACCCAAACACCCTGCGGTTCTTACTGAAATCGACGGCCGTGTCGAGCTGCGTGAAACGAAGGGCGCTCGTCGTGCTGTCGTAACAGCAGGCTCCGGCGAAGAACGGATCTACCCGATTCCTTATGGATCGCGAACCTTGGTGCGCGACGGGCAAATTCTCGAACCGGGAGACCGGCTCACGGATGGCCCTCTCAATCCGCATGATATCCTGAGAATTAGGGGCCTGAGGGACACTCACCGCTACATTGTGAGTGAAGTTCAAAAGGTCTACAAGGAACAGGGCGTTGAAATCAACGATAAGCATATTGAAGTCATGGTTCGCCAAATGCTCCACAAAGTGAAAGTTGAGGAACCTGGTGACACCGAGTTTCTGCCTGGTGAATATATTGATATCAATTCATTTGAGGCAGAGAATCTCAAGGCGTTGGAACAAGAAGGCGAACCGGCTGTGGCCCGTCCGATACTGCTGGGGATAACCAAGGCTTCACTGGCCACTGATTCATTCCTTTCAGCAGCTTCTTTCCAGGAAACGACCAGGGTTCTCACAGATGCTGCGATTAAAGGGAAAGTTGATCCGCTGCTCGGACTCAAGGAAAATGTAATTATCGGGAAGCTTATCCCTGCAGGAACAGGCATGGCAAGGTACCGCAACATTATTCTCAAAAAGGCAAAGGTCTCCACTCCGTCTACAGAGACGCATTAAGAGTAAAGGAGAAACCGCCGATAAAGGCGGTTTCTCCTTTACTATCAGGCAATGATACTCGTGGGACCGTGGGCATTGAAAATTCAGTTGTTATATCCGTTGACACGATGGCTAAGTGAGTGATAGAATAATAAAGCGCCTGTGGAGGTGTGTGGCTAATGGCCGCTGAAACTCTGAATTTCAAGAAAGTATCCAAAGTGATCGGCATCAAACAAAGCATAAAAGCGGTTGAAAAAGATCTGGCAGTGAAGGTTTATCTAGCAGATGATGCGGATATTCGAATGGTTTTGCCACTCCAACAAGCATGCGAGGCTCAAAATGTGCCGGTTGTTAATGGCTGCTCCATGGAAGAACTTGGGACAGCTTGTGGAATTGATGTCGGCGCGGCCGCGATCACAATCTTGAAATAGCTATAGTTTGCAGCAATGCAATCTTGAGGAAATTATCTAAGAGGAGGTGTGGAAATGCCGACAATTAACCAGTTAGTACGTCAAGGTCGAGAAGCGTTGGAGAAAAAATCCACTGCGCCAGCATTAAAAGAATGCCCGCAAAAGCGTGGTGTTTGCACGAGGGTTTACACGACAACCCCGAAAAAACCGAACTCAGCGCTGCGCAAAGTAGCACGTGTCCGTTTGACCAATGGTATCGAGGTTACATCGTATATCCCGGGTATCGGTCACAATCTTCAGGAACACTCCGTGGTCCTGATCAGGGGCGGCCGCGTTAAGGATCTTCCTGGTGTCCGCTATCATATTATTCGTGGTGCTCTTGACACGGCCGGTGTTGCGAAGCGCAACCAGTCGCGCTCGAAGTACGGCGCCAAGCGTGGAAAGACGACTGGAAAGAAATAAGGAGGGTTTTTCATGCCGAGAAAAGGCGCGGTTCCCAAACGGGACGTTCTGCCGGATCCCGTTTACAATTCAAAGACTGTTACCCGGTTCATAAACAAAATCATGCTCAGTGGCAAGAAAAGTGTTGCGCAAGGCATTGTATACGAAGCGTTTGAAGCCATGGGCGCCAAAACTGGCAAAGATCCGTTGGAGCTTTTTGAAACTGCACTGAAGAACGTTATGCCGGTGCTGGAAGTACGTGCTCGCCGTGTTGGCGGAGCTAACTATCAGGTTCCTGTTGAAGTGCGACCGGATCGTCGCTTTTCCTTGGGTGTTCGCTGGCTTGTCAATCAAGCGCGTGCTCGCAGTGAAAAAACCATGCACGAACGTCTGGCGGCCGAGTTGCTTGATGCTTCGAACAACACGGGCGGCGCAGTAAAAAAACGTGATGACACACACAAGATGGCGGAAGCCAACAAGGCATTTGCACATTATCGGTGGTAGAATTCTAACGATACATACAACGTAGGAGTGATGATGGTGGCCAGAAAATTCCCGCTGAACATGACCCGGAATATTGGAATTATGGCCCACATTGACGCCGGTAAGACTACGACGACTGAACGGATCCTCTTTTACACGGGCCGCGTGCATAAGATGGGTGAAGTGCATGACGGCGCGGCGACGATGGATTGGATGGTACAGGAGCAGGAGCGGGGTATCACTATCACCTCTGCTGCAACTACCTGCCAATGGAATGGGCATCGGATTAACATAATTGATACACCTGGACACGTGGACTTCACGGTGGAAGTAGAGCGCTCTTTGCGGGTGCTTGACGGAGCCGTGGCGGTGTTCTGTGCAAAAGGTGGTGTCGAGCCTCAGTCTGAAACGGTGTGGCGTCAGGCTGACAAATATGGCGTGCCGCGGATTGCGTACGTCAATAAGATGGATATCATGGGCGCGGACTTCTTCCGCGTGGTTGAGATGATGAAGGATCGCTTGGGAGCCAATGCGGTGCCTGTGCAGATTCCCATCGGAGCAGAAGATACTTACCTTGGCCTGATTGATTTGATTGAAATGAAGGCTATCGTGTATGAGGATGATCTCGGTAAGAAGAGCGAGACGAGTGAGATTCCTGAAGAGCTAAAGGAACTGGCCGAAACCTATCGGCAGAATTTGCTGGACGCCGTGGCTGAAGGCGACGATGAGCTGATGATGAAGTATCTTGAGGGTGAAGAGCTCACTAATGAGGAAATCATGCGTGGCATTCGCCTGGCGACTCTTTCTTGTAAACTTACGCCAGTATTTTGCGGTTCTTCGTACCGGAATAAGGGCGTTCAGCCTTTGTTGGACGCGGTTGTGCATTATTTGCCGGCGCCTACGGACGTTCCGCCGATCAAAGGCATCAACCCGGATACGCAAGAAGATGAATATCGTAATGCGGATGATTCTGCGCCTTTCTCGGCCTTGGCCTTCAAAATCATGGCGGATCCGTACGTTGGAAAACTGACGTTCTTCCGGGTGTATTCCGGACAGATGACCAGCGGATCTTACATCTATAATTCTACCAAGGGTAAGAAAGAGCGTATCGGCCGCATTCTGCAAATGCATGCGAATCATCGTGAAGACATCGAAATTGTGTATACCGGCGATATCGCAGCCGCTGTAGGATTCAAAGATACCATTACCGGAGATACGCTGTGCACGGAGAAAGAACCTGTGATTCTGGAGTCTATGGTGTTTCCGGAACCGGTTATTTCTATCGCGATCGAACCCAAAACCAAAGCCGATCAGGAAAAAATGGGCGTAGCAATTCAGCGTCTTGCTGATGAGGACCCCACGTTCCGGATGCATACGGATTTGGAGACGGGACAGACGATTATCGAAGGCATGGGCGAATTGCATCTGGAGATTATCGTTGACCGATTGCTTCGCGAGTTCAAGGTTGACTGTAGCGTAGGCAGACCCCAGGTTGCTTACCGCGAAACAATCCGCAAGACAGTCAAATCCGAAGGTAAGTTCATTCGTCAGTCGGGTGGACGTGGACAATACGGACACTGTTGGTTGCAACTGGAACCGCAGCAACCGGGTGCAGGTTTTGTTTTTGAAAACAAAACTGTCGGGGGATCAATTCCCCGCGAATATATCAACCCGATCGAAGCGGGCGCCAAGGAAGCTATGCAAACCGGAACCATTGCGGGATATCCGATGGTAGATGTCAAGGTCACTGTTTATGATGGGTCGTTCCATGATGTTGACTCATCTGAAATGGCGTTTAAAATTGCAGGATCCATGGCTTTCAAAGCTGGTGTCGCAAAAGCCGAACCGGTACTGCTGGAACCGTACATGAAAGTGGAAGTTATTGTTCCGGAAGATTACATGGGTGATGTGATCGGAGATCTCAACTCACGACGAGGGCGGATTGAAGGTATGGAGTCCAGGGCCAATGCCCAGTCGATCAGAGCATTTGTTCCATTGGCTGAGATGTTCGGATATTCAACGGATTTACGGTCGAAAACGCAAGGACGCGGCAATTACTCTATGGAATTCGACCACTATGAAGATGTTCCACGGAATATTTCCGAAGCCATTGTGGCCAAGTTGAAAGGATAAAACACTTTTTAATTTGATTTAATGAAGGAGGACGGTAAAAATGGGCAAGAAGAAGTTTGAGAGGACTAAACCGCACGTAAATATTGGAACGATCGGACACGTGGATCATGGCAAGACATCGCTGACGGCAGCGATTACGATGACTTTGGCGAAAGCGGGCGGCGCAGAGTATGTAGCGTACGACATGATTGACAAAGCACCGGAAGAGCGGGCCCGTGGGATCACCATCAATACGGCGCACGTGGAGTACGAAACCGCGAACCGTCACTACGCACACGTTGACTGCCCGGGCCATGCTGACTATGTCAAGAACATGATCACCGGAGCGGCGCAGATGGACGGAGCGATTCTGGTCGTAAGCGCAGCAGACGGCCCGATGCCGCAGACCCGGGAACACATCCTGCTATCTCGTCAGGTCGGCGTGCCGGCGATGGTCGTATTCCTGAACAAGGCCGACTTGGTCGATGACCAGGAACTGATGGAATTGGTAGAGATGGAAGTGCGGGAACTGCTCTCGAGCTACGATTTCCCCGGCGACGAAATCCCGTTCATTTCGGGATCGGCGACGAAGATTCTTGACTGCGGCTGCGGGAAATCAGATTGCCAGTGGTGTGGGAAAATCCATGAACTGATGGCAGCTGTCGATTCCTACATTCCGACCCCGGAACGGGCCATTGATAAACCATTCCTGATGCCGGTGGAAGACGTATTCACGATCACAGGCCGCGGCACCGTGGCAACAGGCCGTGTAGAGCGTGGCGTTGTCAAAGTGGGCGACACGGTGGAGATCGTCGGGTTGACCGGGGTGGAAGAAAAACCGCGTTCGACCGTTGTAACGGGCGTGGAAATGTTCCGTAAACTGCTTGACCAGGCGATGGCTGGTGACAACATCGGCGCGTTGCTGCGTGGTGTAGAGCGTAAAGACGTAGAGCGGGGACAAGTGTTGGCGAAGCCGGCATCGATCAAACCGCACACGCTGTTCAAAGGCGAAGTGTACATCCTGACGAAGGAAGAGGGCGGACGCCACACACCTTTCTTCAATGGATATCGGCCTCAGTTCTATTTCCGGACGACGGACGTCACAGGAGTGGCGCATCTGCCAGAGGGAATGGAAATGGTGATGCCGGGCGACAACGTCCAGATGAACATTGAACTGATCACGACGATCGCTATTGAAGAAGGCCTTCGGTTCGCAATCCGGGAAGGCGGCCGTACGGTCGGCGCCGGAGTTGTTACTGCGATCAACGCATAAGCACCTGTTACGTAGGGGTGTGACCACACACCCCTACCTGTCTTAATATTGTTGAACAATTGCAATGATACGGGAGGTTGCCGACGAAATATTCGGGGAATTCCCGCAGAGCAAGTCCGTTCGTAGAAACTGGACGACGAGGAGGAATTATAAGTGGCAAAACAACAAAAAATCCGAATTCGTTTAAAAGCTTATGACCATAAGGCGTTAGACCAAAGTGCGGTTAAGATTGTTGAAACGGCGAAACGGACCGGTGCGCTGGTTTCTGGGCCAATTCCGTTACCGACAGAAAAAAACATCTTTACGATTTTGCGCTCGCCGCATGTCAATAAAGATTCACGTGAACAGTTTGAAATGCGTACGCACAAGCGTTTAATTGATATTCTCGAGCCAACGCCCAAGACGGTCGATGCGCTAATGCGCCTTGATCTACCTGCCGGCGTGGATATCGAAATCAAGCTGTAAGGGGGTGGCAATTGTGGCTAAAGGCCTTTTAGGAAAAAAAATAGGCATGACTCAGATTTTCGCCAGTAATGGCAAAGTAGTTCCGGTTACGGTAGTTGAAGCCAGCCCCAATCTGATTACCCAGATAAAGAGCGTGGAGAGCGACGGATACAACGCGCTGCAAATCGGGGTTGGCGTTGTTAAAGATAAAAAATTGACCAAAGCTCAAAAAGGACATTTTGAAAAAGCAAATGTCAAACCAGTCCGGTTTATCAGGGAAGTGCGCTTGCCTAGTGCACCGGAACAAAAACTGGGTGATACCATTTCGGTAGACATTTTTGCCGAAGGAGAAATTGTTGACGTTGTCGGCACCTCCAAGGGCAAGGGGTTTGCGGGTACAATCAAGCGCCATAACTTCTCTCGCGGACCTATGGCGCACGGCTCCAAGTCCCATCGCGAACCGGGTTCCATGGGGCCCCGTATCAGCGGTGGCGGCGGCAAAGTGTTCAAAGGTAAAAAGCTCCCTGGTCGTATGGGTGGGGAACGAGTTACGGTTCAGTGCCTGACTGTGGCCCGGGTGGATGTCGAACGGAATCTGATCCTGATCAAGGGTGCGATTCCCGGCCCCAAAAACAGCTCGGTTCTCATCAGAAACACTGTGAAACCGCCGAAGCCTGTCACGGTGAAGACTGGTAAGTAGAGTCAATCACCCTTGTTTGGAAAGGAGGATATAATTCATGCCAAAAGTAGCCCTGTATAACATGTCGGGACAGCAAACCGGTGAAATTGATTTGAATGATTGGGTTTTTGGCTGCGAAGTCAACGCAGCGGTCTTGCATCAAGCTGTGACTATGCAGTTGAATAACCAGCGTCAAGGCAATGCTGCGACAAAAACCCGTGCATTTGTTCGCGGAGGCGGCAGAAAGCCGTGGAAGCAAAAAGGAACTGGGCGGGCTCGTGCCGGTACCATTCGTTCTCCTCTGTGGGTTGGCGGTGGCGTCGTTTTTGGACCGCATCCGCGCAAATACACCATTGCGTTGCCCCGGAAGGTTCGTCGTCTGGCATTGCGTTCTGCGCTTACTTCCAAAGTGAATGCCGGCGAATTGCTCGTACTCGAAGACCTGAATTTTTCCGAAATTAAAACCAAAAACATGGTTCAGTTCCTTGAAGGCTTCAAGGCTGCTGGCAAGTCCCTGGTGGTCATGGCCGAGAAAAATGAAACCGTTGCGAAATCAGCAGGTAACATTCCGGGCGTGACGACGATCACTTCGCTAGGAATCAACGTCTTTGATATCCTAAATCACAATCGCGTTTTTGTGACCAGGGATGCCATCGCCAAAATTGAGGAGGTGTTGGCATAATGACTAATTTACGCGACGTTTTGGTTCGCCCGTTAATTACGGAGAAAACCAATGCTGGCATGCAAGAAAACAAGTACACTTTCATTGTACCTTTGAATGCCAATAAGGTTGAGATCCGTCAAGCTGTTGAATCAATTTTTAAGGTTAAAGTACTGAATGTCAATACTGTCCGTGTAATGGGAAAAGTAAAACGCATGGGGAACCACTCCGGCAAACGTCCGGACGTCAAAAAAGCCATCGTTAAAGTGTTCCCGGGACAGCGCATTGAATTCTTTGAGGGAGTCTAAGCCTTCGGGCGGTTGATGAGGAGGATCACTCATGGCAGTAAAGAGTTTTAAACCATATACGCCCGGAAGACGGCAAATGACGGTATCGAGTTTTGATGAAATCACCGTGAGCAAGCCGGAAAAAGCTTTGACGGAAATCGTCAGGCGGTCCGGCGGAAGAAACAACCAGGGACGTCTGACGGTCCGCCACCAAGGCGGCGGTCATAAGCGCCTCTATCGAATCATTGATTTCAAACGGATAAAAGATGGCGTGCCTGCTACGGTTGCTACGATCGAGTACGATCCCAACCGATCTTCCCGCATTGCACTGCTTTTCTATGCAGACGGTGAAAAACGTTACATCTTGGCTCCAGAAGGCATGAAAGTCGGCGACAAGCTGATGAGCGGCCCTGAAGCGGACATCAAGGTCGGTAACGCCCTGCCGCTCCGCAATATCCCGGTTGGTACCCTGATCCACAATATCGAACTGAAAATCGGCAAAGGTGCTCAAATGGTGCGTTCTGCTGGTACTTCAGCGCAGTTGATGGCTAAGGAAAATGAACAGGCGCTGTTGCGTCTTCCCTCGGGCGAGGTTCGTAAAGTTCATGTAAATTGTCGCGCCACCATCGGTTTGGTCGGGAACCATGAACATGAAAACATCACCATCGGCAAAGCCGGGCGTTCGCGTTGGCTGGGTATCCGGTCGGCAAACCGCGGCGTTGCGATGAACCCATGTGATCACCCGCATGGCGGCGGTGAAGGTCGTTCACCGGTCGGGCGTAAAAACCCGGTTACCAAGTGGGGCAAATGTGCAATGGGGACCAAGACCCGTTCAAAGAAGAAGGCTTCTGAAAAACTCATTGTCAGCCATCGCACGAAATAACGGGAGGAGAAAGGAGGTCGCCGTATAATGTCAAGATCAGTCAAGAAAGGACCTTATGTTCATGCCAGCGTGCTGAAAAAGATCGACGCCATGAACGTCAAGAATGAAAAGAAAGTGTTCAAGACGTGGTCGCGGAGTTCCACCATCCTGCCTTCTTTCGTTGGGCATACGATAGCTGTCCATGATGGAAGGAAGCATGTGCCGGTATATATTACGGAAGATATGGTTGGCCATAAACTCGGTGAATTTGCTTCGACCCGCACCTTTAGGGGTCATGGTTCAAAAGCCGAGAGAGCAACAGGCGTCAAGAGTACTGCGAAATAGGCAGCTTTCAAAAAGGGGGTTAATTCGTGGAAGCAAAGTCGATTGCCAAATATGTGCGGATTGCGCCGCGCAAGGTTCGTATAGTAATCGATCTGATTCGGGGCAAGGATGTAACGGAAGCGTTGGCCGTTTTGAAAAATACGCCCAAAGTTGCTTCGGGAGTCATTTTTAAAGTCTTGAAATCGGCGATTGCCAATGCTGAACACAACTATGATATGAACTCTGATGCCCTTTATGTTTCGGCAGTTTTTGTAGATCAGGGGCCGACATTGAAGAGAGTTCATCCCCGTTCTCGGGGACAGGCATTTAAAATCCTTAAGCGCAGCAGTCATGTGACCGTTGTCGTTAAGGAAAGATAACGAGGCGGAGGAGGGAATCGCATTGGGACAGAAAGTGAATCCGCATGGTCTTAGACTTGGTATCATCAAAACGTGGGATGCACGTTGGTACGCAGATAAAGATTATGCAGCCAATCTTCACGAAGATATGAAGATCCGTAAGTTTCTGAAAACAAAATTGGCATCGGCCAGTCTTTCCAAAGTCGAGATTGAAAGAGCCGCCAACAGGATCAAGGTTACGCTGCATACTGCAAAACCAGGAATGGTTATCGGACGCGGCGGGGCGAGCATAGAAGAACTGAAGAAGGCCTTGAAGAAACTTACTGAAAAGACGATTGATGTCAACATTGCAGAAATCAAGCAGGCGGAAATGGATTCGACACTGGTGGCGGAGAATGTTGCCGCTCAGCTGGTGAAACGAATGGCTTTCCGCAGGGTGATGAAGCAGACTGTTGGACGGACAATGCGGATTGGAGCCAAAGGGATCAAGGTCATGGTGGCCGGACGTCTTGGCGGCGCTGAAATTGCCCGGACAGAATCTTACCGCGAAGGAAGCATTCCTCTGCATACCTTACGGGCGGATATTGACTACGGCACCGCAGAGGCGGCTACTACCTTCGGTCGGATCGGCGTTAAAGTTTGGATCTATCGGGGCGAAGTGCTTCCGACAGCCAAACCTGTTAGGCCGCAACCGCAGATTCCTCAGAGTGAGGGGGCTGGAAACTAATGTTATTACCGAAAAGAGTAAAACACCGTAAACAGTTCCGTGGCCGGATGAAAGGCAATGCGAATCGCGGAAATACCGTGGCGTTCGGCGAATATGGCCTAGCGGCGCTCGAACCCTCTTGGATCACCAATAGACAGATCGAAGCGGCTCGTATTGCAATGACACGTTACATCAAAAGAGGCGGGCAGGTTTGGATTAAGATTTTTCCTGATAAGCCTGTAACGTCAAAACCTGCTGAAACCCGTATGGGTAGCGGCAAAGGCTCTCCTGAGTATTGGGTGGCCGTAGTGAAACCAGGTAGAATTATGTTCGAGATGGCCGGCGTAACGGAAGAGGTCGCGCGAGAAGCATTTCGGCTTGCAGCGCATAAATTGCCTATTAAAACAAAATTTGTAGTAGGCTCCAAAGCTGGCCAGCTTGAAGTGGAAGCAGGTGGCGAGATTGATGAAGGCTAAAGAGATTAGAGACTTGAATGCTTCGGAAATGGAGCAGAAAATAGCTGGATTGAAGGAAGAATTATTCAATCTTCGGTTCCAGATTGCTACCGGTCAGCTAGAGAATCCCATGCGGATTCGAGAAGTCAAGAAGGCTATTGCCCGTATTAAAACAGTACAACGAGAAACTGAGATCAAAGCCCAACGGGCTTAGAGTCTTCTCAAGGGAAGGAGGCTACGGAAACGTGACGGATAGAAACGAAAGAAAAACACGATTAGGTACAGTCGTTAGCAACAAAATGGAAAAAACAGTGGTTGTAGCGGTAGAACGCCTTGTACAGCATTCACTTTATTCCAAATCAGTGCGCCAGACTGTGAAATTCAAAGCACATGACGAAAACAACGAAAGCAATATTGGCGACAAAGTTAAAATCATGGAAACACGCCCAATCTCCAAAGATAAACGTTGGCGCGTGATTGAGATCGTCGAAAAAGCAAAATAGCCGCCTGGGACCGAAGGAGGGTATGTCATGATTCAACAGGAAACAAGACTTAGCGTTGCTGATAATACAGGAGCTAAAGAAATCCTCTGCATCCGCGTGATGGGAGGGTCCTTCAGGAGAACCGGTAATATCGGTGATATAATCGTAGCCGCAGTCAAAGCTGCTTCACCCGGTGGCGTGGTGAAGAAAGGTGACGTGGTAAAAGCTGTAATCGTACGTTCCAAGAAGGGCCTTCGTCGTGAAGATGGATCTTACATCCGTTTCGACGAAAATGCCGCAGTTATCATCAAGGATGATAAAAGCCCCAAAGGAACCCGCATTTTTGGACCGGTCGCCAGAGAACTTCGCGAGAAGGATTTTATGAAAATCATCTCGTTGGCCCCGGAAGTACTTTAAGCGAGAGGGGTGCCTAAGTTGGCTGAAATCATTAAGCTGCATGTCAAAAAGGGCGATTCAGTAGTCGTCCTTTCCGGAAAAGACAAAGGAAAGCACGGAAAGGTTCTCGAAGCTTTGCCCAAGAAGGGTAAGGTAGTCGTTGAGGGCGTCAATAAAGTTAAGCGACATACAAAGGCGAGCCAGAAAATGCCGCAAGGTGGAATTCTGGTCAAAGAAGCCGCGCTGAGTTCGGCGAAAGTGATGTTGGTTTGTCCGTCTTGCAATAAACCTACCCGCATCAAAAAGACGACTCTGGCAAGTGGATCGATGGCCCGAACCTGCAAAAAATGCGGCGAGATCATCGATAAGGAAAAATAATCCGCGCAGAAGGGAGGTATGATGCATGGCGAGGCTGAAAGAATTTTATAGCCAGGAAGTTGCTCCGGCAATGATGAAAAAGTTTGGCTATAAAAATGTTATGGAGATTCCCAAAGTTGAGAAAATCGTTGTCAATATGGGAGTCAGTGAAGCCGTAGGAAACCCGAAGGTTTTAGATGCGGCGGTAGCTGATCTGACGCAGATCTCTGGTCAAAAACCGATTGTAACCAAAGCGAAAAAATCAATTTCGGCTTTCAAAGTTCGCGAGGGAATGTCAATCGGTACGAAAGTCACTCTTCGCGGTGAACGGATGTATCATTTCATGGATAAGCTCGTGAACGTGGCGTTGCCGCGGGTACGTGACTTCCGTGGGATCAGTCCGAAAGCCTTTGACGGTCGTGGCAATTATACGCTCGGGGTCAAGGAACAGTTGATTTTTCCTGAAATGGAATACGATAAAATCGACAAAATACGTGGTATGGATATTACCATCGTGACGAACGCCAACACCGACGAAGAAGCGCGGGAACTGCTCAAGCTTATGGGCATGCCGTTCAGCGCTAGCTAGGGGAGGTAAGACACGTGGCCAAGAAAGCCCTAATTGAACAATGGAAAAAAGGCCCCAAATTCAAGGTGCGTCACCACAATCGCTGCAAGATTTGTGGACGTCCGCATGGATATATGCGTAAATTTGAAATTTGCAGGATCTGCTTCCGTGAACTCAGCTACAAAGGTTTTGTGCCGGGGATTACGAAGGCAAGCTGGTAATGTCCATCAGGAAGGAGGTACTATTCAATGGTAATGACGGATCCGATCGCGGACTTGCTTACACGCATCCGGAATGCGAATGCTGTGCATCATGATAAGGTTGAAATCCCTGCTTCTAAAATCAAACGGGCTGTTGTTCAAATCCTCAAGGAAGAAGGCTTCGTAAAGGATTTCGATGTGCTCTCTGACGGAAAACAGGGGATTCTGCGGGTCAGTTTGAAATACGGGCCGGAACGCGACCGTGTAATCACCGGCATTAAGCGTATTTCTAAACCCGGCTTAAGGGTTTATGCGAAAAAGGAACAGCTGCCGAAGGTTCTCGGAGGGCTGGGAATTGCAATTATATCGACGTCTCAGGGAATCATGTCGGACAAACAGGCCCGCAAAACTGGTCTGGGTGGCGAAGTCATCGCCTTTGTCTGGTAAGACTGAAGACGACGTGAACTGAGGAGGTGCAGCAATGTCAAGGATTGGCAGGCAGCCGATTGCCGTCCCTGCTGGGGTAGAAATAAAGATCGAAGGCGCCAACGTATCGGTCAAAGGCCCCAAGGGCGAAACAAGCCGACTGCTCAATAAAGATATGATCATTAAGCTGGAGGATGCTACGATTACGGTAGACCGTCCGACAGACAACAAAGAACACAGGTCTTTGCATGGGTTGACACGTACGCTGATCTCAAACATGGTTGTAGGCGTTACCCAGGGTTTTAGCCGCACCCTTGAGATCAATGGCGTCGGCTATCGTGCAGCCAAAGCGGGCAGCAAACTTGCTCTTACGCTTGGTTTCTCACACCCCCTGGAACTGGAACCTCCGACGGGTGTAACTTTCGAAGTTCCGCAGCCCAACCGTATTGTTGTATCGAGCATCAGTAAAGAAGCCGTTGGTTCCTTTGCAGCAAAAATTCGTTCATATCGTGAACCTGAGCCTTATAAAGGCAAAGGAATCAAGTATGAAGGTGAAGTTGTGCGTCGCAAGGTCGGTAAAGCCGGAGCCAAAGGCAAGAAATAACAAGTGCTTAGCAGAGGGGAGTGAACAGACTTGCTTCAGAAGCAGGACAAAAATAAGTCCCGTCAAAAACGTCATTTCAGGGTTCGAAAAAATGTTTCGGGCACGCAACAGCGGCCGCGTCTCAATGTTTTTCGTAGCCTGAACCATATTTATGCGCAAATCATTAATGATGAAACAGGCACTACCTTGGTTTCGGCCAGCACGATGGATAAAGAAGTCAGTGCAACGCTGAGTTATGGTGGGAACATCAATGCAGCCCAGGTTGTAGGAAAGTTGGTCGCCGAAAGAGCAGTGGCCAAGGGTATAAGCAAAGTCGTATTCGACCGCGGTGGCTACCTTTACCACGGTCGTGTGGCGGCGCTAGCCGCTGCAGCCCGCGAAGCGGGACTCGAATTCTAAGGCGAGGGAGGGAAAAAAGTGGCAAGAATTGACCCATCAAAACTGGATCTGAAAGAAAAAGTTGTTTTTATAAACCGCGTGGCTAAGGTTGTCAAAGGTGGTCGGCGTTTCTCGTTCAGTGCGCTGGTCGTTGTCGGCGACTCCAATGGCTTTGTCGGTGCAGGCTTGGGTAAAGCTTCCGAAGTGCCTGAAGCGATTCGCAAAGGCGTTGAAGATGCGAAGAAGAATCTGATTCAGGTTCCCTTGGTCGGAACAACAATTCCACATCAAATCACCGGCGTTTTCGGTTCCGGCCGGGTGCTGTTGAAACCTGCATCCGAAGGAACAGGCGTTATTGCCGGCGGGCCGGCCCGTGCAGTACTGGAATTGGCTGGGATTCGTGACATTCTGACCAAGTCTCTGGGTTCGTCCAATGCTAATAACATGGTTCGGGCTACACTGACGGGGCTGCAAGAACTGAAACGCGTCGAAGTTGTTGCGCAAATGCGTGGCAAGACCGTTCAGGAGCTATTGGGTTAGGAGGGATTGGCATGGCCGCAAAGTTAAAAATCGTTCTGACGCGCAGCCTTATCGGCAGGCCGGAAGATCAAAGAGCTACAGCCCGCGTTCTTGGGCTGACGAAGATACATCACAGTGTTCTACAGGAAGATACGCCGGCTATCCGGGGTATGATCCGCAAAGTGGAACATCTCGTCAGCGTTGAAGAACAGAAAGAATAGTAGGACGAGGAGGCGCAAGCGATGAAGTTGCATGAATTGTCTCCCGCACCAGGAAGCAAAACAACCAGAACCCGAGTCGGTCGTGGACTGGGTTCCGGTTTGGGAAAAACATCGGGTCGCGGACATAAAGGACAAGGATCCCGCGCTGGTGGCAAAAAGCGGCCTGGTTTTGAAGGCGGACAGAAACCGTTATATCTTAGACTTCCCAAAAGGGGCTTCTATAATAAGTTTGCCCTGACCTTTACGGAAGTCAACATTTCTTCATTGAATGGCTTTGAAGCCGGTGAAGTTGTTGATTTGGTAACACTTATTGAAGCAGGAATCATTAAAAAAGTGAACGATGGATTACGGGTTCTTGGTAATGGCGAGCTGGACAAGGCGTTGACAGTACGGGCAAATGGTTTTACCAAGGCTGCAGTTGCCAAGATAGAAGCAGCCGGTGGAAAAGTCGAGGTGGTCTAAGTGCTGGCGGCTTTGGCCAATGTGCTCAGAATTCCTGAACTGCGTAACAAAGTCGTATTTACGCTGGCAATGTTTGTCGTTTTCCGCGCAGGCATTCACATTCCGGTCCCCGGAGTAAATGCTGCAGTGATTGAACAGATGTTCAATCAGGGGAATTTGCTAGGTCTGTTGGATTTGTTTTCAGGTGGAGCTCTCAGTAAATTCTCGATCTTTGCCATGAGTATCACGCCTTACATTAATGCATCGATTATCATGCAGCTATTGACGGTTGTGGTTCCTCAATTTGAGCAATGGTCGAAAGAGGGCGAAGAAGGCCGGAAAAAGATAACTCAGATAACTCGTTATGGTACGGTGGTATTGGGTTTCGTCCAGGCGCTTGGGATGGCTTTTGGCTTGAAGCATGCGATCTACAATCCCAGCATTGCATCGATTCTGCTGATTGCGCTTACCTTGACGGCTGGCACCGTGTTCCTCATGTGGCTCGGCGAACAGATCACCGAGAAGGGCATCGGTAATGGAATTTCTCTGATCATCTTTGCAGGTATTGTATCCAGACTCCCTGATGGTCTTTTCGTGATTTTCGAATATTTAAAAGCGGGTACCATCAGCATCTTTAACGTGATATTATTTGTAATTATCGCCATTGCGATGATTGTTTTTGTTATTGCGATATCTCAAGGTCATCGGAAGGTTCCGGTGCAATATGCCAAACGTTTGGTTGGCCGCAAGATGTACGGAGGACACTCCACACACATTCCACTGCGCGTTAATCAAGCGGGGGTTATTCCCATCATCTTCGCATCATCCGTTCTGATGTTCCCGGTGACAATTGGACAGTTTGTCGACGTTGGCTGGGTTAAGACGGTGGCGCACTGGTTTGACTGGGGAACCCCGCTGCAGACAATTCTATATGCGGTTATGATTGTCTTCTTCACTTATTTCTATACTGCCATTACGATGAATATCCCTGACATGGCGGACAATATGAAAAAGTATGGCGGATTCATTCCAGGACTGCGCCCGGGAAAACCGACTGCAGATTATCTGGATCGGATTGTGACTCGTATTACGCTCGCAGGGTCTCTCTTCCTGGCTCTGATTGCCATATTGCCGAACTTCGTCGCAGTGGTGACACGGATTGAAGGGGTGTACTTTGGCGGAACAGCATTGTTGATTGTTGTAGGTGTTGCTCTGGATACAATGAAACAAATCGAGTCGCTGATTTTGATGCGGCATTACCAGGGCTTCATGAAGTAAGGGGATGACGGCTTGTGTATCTCTTATTGATGGGGCCGCCCGGTGCCGGTAAAGGAACTCAGGCGGCTAAGCTAGTTGAACGCTATGATATTCCTCACGTTTCTACGGGGGATATATTTCGTGGAGCACTTCAGGAAAGAACGCCACTAGGATTGGAAGCAAAACGTTATATGGACGTGGGTGCTTTGGTCCCAGACCAGGTAACTGTCGGTATTACTCGTGAACGATTGGCCAAATCAGACTGTATTGGCGGCTTTATTCTGGACGGATTTCCCCGCACTCTTCAACAGGCTCATGCGTTGGATCAAATGTTGGCGAAAATGGGGATTCGTTTGAATCGGGTCATCAATATAGTCGTGGCTGACCAGGAACTCATCCCCCGGCTTACCGGCCGTCGGATTTGTCAATCCTGCGGGTCTACTTACCATATGGAATTCAGGCCTCCCGTAAAGCCTGGTATTTGTGATCGATGCGGCGGCGAGCTATATCAAAGGGACGATGATCGCGAAGAGACAGTGCGAGAGCGTTTGGAAGTCTACCGGCGTCAAACGCAGCCCCTGATACAATATTATCTGGATCGGGATCTATACACTGAAATCATGGGCGGGCAGTCGGCGGACGCAGTATTCCGCGACATTATCGTAAGCTTGACAGGCGAAGAACCATGATTGTTTTAAAAACGGACCGTGAAATCGAATATATGCGAGATGCCGGAAAAATTGTTGGACAGACGCTGCTTGAACTGAAAAAAGCTATAGCTCCGGGCGTTACAACCCTCGAGCTTGACCGCCTTGCCGATCAATATATCCGTCACGCCGGAGCCATTCCAGCGTTTAAAGGGTATGGCGGATTTCCGGCCAACATCTGTACTTCTATCAATGAGCAGGTCGTGCATGGTATCCCCTGTTCCCGGCAACTGAAAAACGGTGATGTCATCAGCTTGGATGTTGGGACGAAGCTGAACCGCTATTATGGCGACGCGGCCATTAGTGTTCCAGTGGGAGAAGTGGACGCTGACCTTCTGAAGCTACTGTCAGTCACAGAGCAGGCGCTGAACAAAGGGATTGAACAGGCTATCAAGGGAAATCGCCTATCCGATATTTCTCATGCTGTTCAACTTCATGCCGAGTCGCACGGGTACGGCGTGGTTCGTGATTACGTGGGGCACGGCATCGGGCAAAGGATGCATGAAGATCCACAGATCCCCAATTATGGGCCACCGGGTCGGGGTCCTTTGTTAAAAAACGGAATGACATTGGCTATAGAACCGATGATTAATTTAGGAACTCCTGATGTTGAAGTTTTAGCAGATGATTGGACGGTTGTAACGACCGACGGAAAAGTCTCGGCTCATTTTGAGCACACAGTGGCTGTCACGGACGGAGAACCGTTAATTTTGACTCTTCCATAGCCGGTGCCCATACAAGTTGTCGTTAGCGGACGAGGAGGGATCGCGTGTCCAAACAAGATGTCATCGAAGTGGAAGGTAAGGTTATTGAGGCTTTACCAAATGCTATGTTTCAGGTAAAATTAGAAAATGGGCACGTTGTGTTGGCTCATGTGTCCGGTAAGATTCGTATGCATTTTATCCGAATCCTGCCGGGTGATCGGGTTACGGTCGAATTGACGCCGTACGATCTGAAGCGCGGACGCATAACCTACCGTTTCAAATAGAGGGTGCATATTCGGCAGCCAAAGCATAAAGGAGGATTGGATCATCATGAAGGTGAGGCCGTCAGTTAAGCCTATCTGCGAAAAATGTAAGGTGATTAAACGCAAAGGGATCGTAATGGTCATTTGTGAAAATCCCAAGCATAAACAGAAGCAAGGATAAGGGGGTGTATGATTAACCATGGCACGTATTGCTAGTGTGGATTTACCGCGTGACAAACGAGTTGAAATTGCTTTGACATACATTTATGGGATAGGACTCACACTGTCCCAGGAAATCCTCAAGACAACCGGTGTTAGCCCGGACACCCGGGTGCGTGATCTTACGGAGGAAGAAATTGCAAAACTTCGTGAAGCGATCGACAAGGGCTACAAGGTTGAAGGGGACCTACGCCGTGAAGAATCACTCAATATCAAGCGGCTGATTGAGATTGGGTCTTACCGCGGACGTCGCCACCGCCAGGGACTGCCTGTGCGTGGACAAAGAACAAAAACAAACGCTCGAACTCGCAAAGGCCCCCGCAAAACGGTCGGCGCGAAGCGCAGCAAAGCGTAAAAGGGAGGGATTGAGGATTGGCTACCAAGAAAGCTGCCAGACCCAAAAAACGGGAACGCAAAAACATTGAGACGGGCGTGGCGCATATTCGTTCCACCTTTAATAATACACTGGTAACGATTACCGATGTCCGTGGCAACGCCATTTCCTGGTCGAGTGCTGGTATTCAGGGCTTCAAAGGCTCTCGGAAAAGCACTCCTTTCGCAGCACAGATGGCGGCGGAAACCGCTGCCAAAGCAGCGATGGATCATGGAATGAAACAAGTTGAAGTATTCGTCAAAGGACCCGGAGCGGGCCGTGAAGCGGCAATCCGTTCCTTGCAGGCTGCGGGACTTGAAGTGAACATGATCAAAGATGTCACTCCTATCCCCCATAATGGCTGCAGGCCGCCAAAGCGCAGAAGAGTATAGTCATTTCGGGAGGAGTTGAAAATCAATGGCGAAATATACAGGTCCGGTTTGCCGGCAATGCCGCCGCGAAGGCGTCAAGTTGTTTTTGAAAGGCGAGCGCTGCTATAGCGACAAATGCGCATTTTCCCGTCGTGGCTATGCTCCAGGTCAGCATGGCGCCGGCCAGGGCCGCAAGAAGGTTTCCGAATACGGACTGCAATTGCGTGAAAAACAAAAAGCTCGTCGTATTTATGGAGTTTTGGAGCGCCAGTTCCGCAACTATTTTGAAAAAGCCGAACGCCAAAAGGGAATTACCGGCGAAAACCTGCTGGTATTGCTTGAGCGTCGTCTCGACAATCTCGTTTACCGCATGGGCTTTGCCTCCAGTCGTACGCAGGCTCGTCAGCTTGTAATGCATGGACATTTTGAAGTAGGCGGACATCGTGTTGATATTCCTTCCTACTTGGTCCGAAGCGGCGAAGTAATCAAAGTATGCGAAAAGAGCAAGGAGTCTCCCTTGCTGCAGGGAATCGCCCAGGAGTTGGCACATAAAACCATTCCTGTCTGGTTGACAGTCACTGTCAATGAAATGAGCGGGACCGTTGTTCGTTATCCAAGCCGTGAAGAAATGGATGTTTCCATTCAGGAACATCTCATCGTTGAGTTGTACTCGCGGTAACGACCACCCTCAGCTGATGATTCACTGATAGCTTGCGCAGAGAGGGGGCTTTTGAAGGATGAATGAAACCAAACTTGAGACAGTCGAGTTAAGCGCGGATTACCGTTACGGCAAGTTCGTGTGCGAACCGTTGGAGCGTGGATATGGCACTACACTCGGTAATAGCCTGAGGCGGGTATTGTTATCGTCGTTGGAAGGCTCGGCCGTAACGTCGGTAAAAATTGACGGCGTGCTGCATGAGTTTGCCACTGTTCCAGGAGTTCGCGAAGACGTGACAGATATTATCCTCAACCTGAAGGAACTTTGTCTGAAATCTCATTCGAGCGATGTTCATACAATGCGCATTGATTTCGAAGGAGGCGGCGAAATTACTGCTGGTGATATTGAAGTTAGTTCAGATCTGGATATTCTCAATCCTGATCTTCATCTGGCGACAGTAGAGGAAGGCTTTGCTCTTCGTATGGAAATGACGGTAGAGCAGGGAAAAGGATATATCTCAGCGGATAAAAACAAAAAAGCAGATCATGTGATTGGCATTATTCCCGTGGATTCGATTTTCTCGCCGGTGTTGAAGGTAAACTTCATGGTCGAAGACACGCGGGTTGGCAATCGCACCGATTATGACAAGTTGACGTTGGAAATCTGGACAGATGGCAGCATCCGACCGGATGAGGCGTTGGGTAATGCGGCGGAAATATTGCAGGAGTCTCTCTCGATTTTCCGGCTTAGCGGTGAATTGCCAGGCGTTGGGATACCTGAAAGCCCGGTCGGGAACAAAAATCCCGGTGAAATGACTATTGAGGAACTGGATTTGTCCGTTCGTTCTTATAATTGTCTCAAGCGCGCCGGTATTAACTTCGTGTCAGACCTAGCGCAGAAGTCGGAAGACGAAATGATGAAGGTCAGAAACCTTGGACGGAAATCTTTGGATGAAGTTAAGAAAAAATTGATTGATATTGGCGTAGCCATGCGAGAAGAAGAGGACTGAATAAGGAGGGTGGAGAATGGCTTACAGAAAATTTGGACGTGATTCAAGCGCCCGCAAGGCGATGCTGCGCGACGTTGTTACAGCTCTATTTGATAAAGAACGAATTGAGACAACGGAAGCAAAAGCAAAAGAAGTCAGCGGCCTAGCTGATCAGATGATTACGTTGGCGAAGCGGGGCGACCTGCATGCGCGGCGGCAGGCTCTGGCATTTATGACTAGTGAAGAGGTCGTCCGTAAATTGTTTGATACGATTGGACCGAAGTACAAAGAACGTCAGGGCGGATATACCCGGGTTCTGAAATTGGGGCCCCGCCAAGGTGACGCGGCGCTGATGGCGATACTGGAACTGGTTTAAAAAGCCTTTAGGGCGGCCGCAAAGGTCGCCTTTCTTTTTTTATCCGTTCAGTATAATTCATGCCGATCAGTCGAAATAAACTTGGGGCTTCCTCCAACCTCCAAAAGGCATGGTACGAGCCAAGTCTTTTCATTGATTCTTGGGAAGGATGCGTGGATAGGAATATAATGCTGTTGGCACAGGATTTATGTCACTCATACTGCAATGAAAACGGCGAAGAACTGATGGCGCTCGATCATGTTAACCTTAAAATCGACGCTGGCGAGTTTGTGGCGGTTATCGGTCGCAACGGATCCGGTAAATCAACCCTGGCAAAACATTTGAACGCCTTGCTGGTTCCCAGCGGCGGAGCTTGCATTGTTGCCGGTATGGATACGAGGGTAGTCTCGCACCTTTGGGATATCCGACAAATGGTTGGCATGGTATTTCAGAATCCTGACAATCAGATTGTGGCCTCCATTGTGGAGGAAGATGTTGCCTTTGGTCCGGAGAACCTCGGCCTGCCTCCGGCTGAAATAGTAAAACGAGTGGAGGAATCTCTGCGCCTTGTTGGGATGACGGATTATCGCTTGCATGGTCCGCACCTATTGTCTGGGGGTCAAAAACAGCGCGTGGCGATTGCAGGAGTTTTGGCGATGCATCCCCGCTGCCTTGTGCTGGATGAACCAACCGCGATGTTGGATCCCGTTGGTCGTGAGGAAGTATTGGAGTCTGTCTGCCGACTGCACCGTGAAGAGGGGATTACCGTTGTTTACATTACTCATTTTATGGAAGAGGCAGTAGCGGCCGGACGGGTCGTAGTGATGGATGACGGACATATACTGCTTGATGGGCCGCCGGAAGTGGTTTTCAATCGCGTGGAAGAGATCCGCGCGTTGGGGCTTGATGTTCCGATCGCGGCTGACATAGCGGCGCGGCTTCGGTCTGGCGGAAGGGTGCTTCCCGAAGGAATCATAACTGATGAAGGGTTGGCGGCTGCGCTATGTCCATAGCTTTGAGTGGGGTCTCCTACACATATATGCCGGGAACTCCTTATTCTCGCGACGCATTGCGAGGAATTGACCTGATCATTGAGCCTGGCGAATTCATTGGTATTATTGGCCATACCGGATCAGGAAAGTCCACATTAGTGCAACATCTTAATGGGTTATTGCGGCCGACCAAAGGCGTTGTCCAAGTTGACGGCAATGATCTGCATGCCAAAGGGGCCGAAAAGAAACGGGTGCGCCAACGCGTGGGAATGGTGTTCCAATATCCCGAACACCAGTTGTTTGAAGAAAGCGTCTTCGATGATGTAGCGTTTGGGCCGCGAAATTTGGGCTTGGACGCGGATGAGGTGTCGCAACGGGTGGAATCAGCGCTCGAGCGCGTAGGATTGCCGGCTTCCGACTATGCAACCCGGTCACCATTTCGACTTAGCGGCGGACAGATGCGCCGAGTAGCGATTGCCGGCGTGATTGCGCTCCAACCGGAGTATCTGGTTCTGGACGAACCCTCAGCCGGGCTTGATCCGAGAGGTAGAGATGAAATATTCGAACAGATATTGCAGCTATATCACAGCAGCGGGATGGCTGTAGTTTTAGTTACGCATAATATGGAAGACGTCGCCAGGCTGGCCAAACGTCTGCTCGTAATGAACCGGGGGCGAATTGAATTTGACGGAAAACCCATTGATTTGTTTCGAGATGAGACAATTCCATTGCATGAATTCGGCATCAGCCTGCCCAGCGTGACCTCCCTGATTAGGACCCTCAGAGCCAGGGGATTGAATGTTGATGACACGCTATTGGATCCAAGAGAGGTTGCTGGAGCGATAGAAGTGGCTCTCCGCCAGAAGAGGATTGGCCCATGCTGACAGATATTATGTTGGGACAATATTTCCCGGGAAATTCTTTTGTTCATAAACTGGATCCGCGCAGCAAAATCATACTGACCCTTATTTTTGTATCCAGTATTTTTTTGGCGAATAGTTATAACGGCTATTTGCTATTAGGGCTGTTTTTGAGTTTGGTCACAGTTGTTGCCGGTATTCCCGTATTGATAGTCCTGCGTTCAATTAAACCGTTATGGATCATTCTTTTGTTGACGGCAGGCATCCACATGTTCATGACGCCCGGGACTCCCTGGTTATCGTTCGGGCCTGTCAGCATCACCGAAGAGGGTTTGCGCCAAGGAATACAGATGTCAGCCCGGCTCGTATTTTTGATAGTAATGTCTTCGCTCCTTACCTTTACCACATCGCCGATTGCCTTAACCGATGCTATCGAACGTTTGCTTTCACCGCTAAAACGCCTGAAGGTTCCGGTACATGAGCTGGCAATGATGATGACGATCGCTCTACGGTTTGTACCGACGCTGCTGGAAGAGACCGATCGAATCATGAAAGCACAGATGGCCCGGGGGGCAGACTTTTCCTCAGGCAACTTACTGAAACGTGGTCGGAACATGGTGCCATTACTCGTGCCGCTCTTTATAAGCGCTTTTCGCAGGGCGGATGACCTGGCTACGGCGATGGAGGCGCGCTGTTACAGGGGCGGCGAACATCGGACACGCATGAAGGAACTTAAATTGGGTGTCCGTGATATTCTCGCAGTGGCTTGCATAGGTGTGATGGTGGGAATTCTGGGATGGTTGAGATGGGGATGAACAATAAAAAACTTACCGGACGCAATTTGAAACTGACAGTGGCTTATGATGGTAGCGGATATCACGGATTTCAACGACAGTTGAATTCCCTGACGGTGCAGCAGGTCTTGGAGGAAAGACTTTCGAGTCTCATGGGAGAACCCGTCATCGTTGCCGGTGCAGCACGCACAGACGCAGGGGTGCATGCATATGGGCAGGTAATAACCATCAAGACGAATGGGGCCATTCCCACGGACAGGATTCCAGCCGCCGCACGAGGGCTGCTACCCAAAGACATTGCGGTACTGGATGCAACGGAGATGCCGGAAGAGTTTCATGCAAGGTTTTCGGCCTGTGGCAAAATGTATCTATATCGGATTTTAAACTCCACCAGTCCGGATCCGATTCTGCGCAACTATGTTTGGCAGTTTGACCGACCGTTGGATGTTGAGGCAATGAATCAGGCGCTCGGACTGTTGGTGGGGGAACACAACTTCGGCGCCTTTCAGTCGGCGGGCAGTTCAGCTAAAAATCCAGTACGAACTTTATATTCCGCAACCTGCATCCGACAGAATGACAGGCTCGGATTCCAAGTTCATGGTAATGGGTTTTTGTACCATATGGTGCGAAATATTGTTGGAACCGTGGTCAATGTAGGGGCCGGGAAAAAGTCTCTAGAGGATTTCCAGGAGATATTTTCTTCCTGTGACCGCAAGCTGGCTGGCGCCACCGCACCCGCGACAGGTCTGTACCTGAAGGAAGTTTTCTATAAAAGCCTTGACAACACATGGAACTTCAAATAAAATGAACTATGCGAGATTTGTCAGAGTTTCCACTAGCCCCGGAGCTTTGATGTCGCTATTGACCTAACATGCTTTGAACGAGGAGGAACCCCGATGGATACATTCATGGCAAAAGAAGCCGAAATGGAACGTAAATGGTACGTTGTCGACGCCGCCGGAAAGGCACTTGGCAGGGTAGCCGCTGAAGTTGCAAAAGTGCTTCGCGGAAAGCACAAGCCAATTTTCACACCGCACATGGATACTGGTGACCACGTGATCGTCATCAATGCTTCCCAAGTGGTGTTGACAGGCAAAAAAGCTACACAAAAACTTTATTTCCGTCACTCCGGATATCAAAGCGGCGGGAAATTCACGGTTGCCGGTAAACTTCTAGCATCACGCCCTGAAAAGGTCATGGAAATGGCCGTCAAGGGCATGTTGCCCAAGAACCGTCTCGGCGCAGATACCTATCGCAAACTCAAGGTCTATGCCGGAGCGGAGCATCCTCATGCTGCGCAGCAACCGGAAGTACTTGAGATTAACGTGCGATAGCGATTGATGAGGAGGAACAGTTGATGGCAAAGACCCCGATTATATATTACGCAACGGGCCGACGCAAGACTTCCACTGCACGGGTTCGTTTAACTCCAGGAACAGGTAAAATTCTGATTAATGGGCATGCATTTGACGAATACTTCGGCTTGCAGACGCTCCAGTTGATCATCAAACAACCGTTGAACCTGACTGAAACTCTGGCCAAGTATGATGTGCTGGCCCGTGTCGATGGCGGCGGATTCTCCGGTCAGGCTGGCGCAGTACGGCACGGTATCGCTCGAGCATTGCTCCGGGTGGATGGCGAGTATCGTCCGGCTCTGAAAAAAGCTGGGTTCTTGACTCGTGATCCGCGTGAAAAAGAGCGTCGGAAATACGGTCTCAAGAAAGCACGTAAAGCTTCCCAGTACTCCAAGCGTTAATTTATCGTTTTCAAAACCCGGAAAACAGTTTTCCGGGTTTTGTTTTTTTCTTGCAGGATTCATGGCGTATTTGGTCAAAAAAAGATACAATAGAAGAAAATGGGCATTATGTGAAGAATCGATAATGCAAACGGGGGAATGACAATGAAAAAACTAATGGTAATGATGATGACGCTATGTGTTTTGGCGGTAGCCGCACCTGTTTTTGCTAGTCTGGATGATACGAGGGAGACCATAGCCCAGACCTACGGAGACTATCGACTGGTAATCGACAGCGACAATCAACCTTGGACCAAGGAGCAGTGGGAAAAAAGCGGTTATAAAAAGGCGCAGGCTGATACCTATACCTACCATTTCCGACGGAGCGACATCGGAATTGGGATGGATGTGAAATATGAAGGAGACAAGCCGGGTTCTTTCGTCCGGATGCAGCGATTCACTCCGGATATGCCATTCCAGATCAAAGATCTTCAGAAGATGTTCCCGGAAATATACTCCTTGATTTCTACCTCCCAGGCAATTGTTTTTGCTACACAAAATGAGCTTTCACGCAATTTGGTGGAAAAAAACTCACCGGTCACGATGGGTGTGGCAGTAAAAAAGGAACTGACGGCAGAACGCAAAGGGTACTTTATGCTCCTTGCATTTAATGTCCAGGATGAGGGGCGCCTAATCAAAGATGAAAAATATATTGATGCGAACACTTATATCAGAGAATTTACGATTGAGCGTACCTATTTGTCGGTACTTAAAGATAATTTGAATGGCGATTGGAAGCAAATCAAGAACTTCTTTGTTCCGTCTACGAATGAAAAACCCGCGTCGCCGCCAACAAAACCCAGCGGGAAACCTGCCGGCAAGTAAATTTTAAAATGATGTATGAAATGAGGCCCGGAGAGCATACTGCTTTCCGGGCCTCATTTCATACATCTGCCGCCAACGGCATGGGTTAATGGGCAAGTTTCAACGGAGTATTTCTAGCATCTTCTGCTTGCTGTTGACTGATGAATCCATAGCGGACCATAGCGTTCAGAACGATCCGTTGACGTTGGATCGACATTGTGAGGTCCACGAGGGGCGAGTAAACGGAAGGCGCGGCCGGTAATCCGGCAATCAGTGCTGATTCCGCCAGCCCCAGGGAACTCGGCGGCTTGTTGAAATAGGTTTGGGTAGCATCGCCGATTCCATAGGCTCCGGAACCAAAGTAGATTGTATTGATATACATTTCCAGAATCTCCTGCTTGGAGAATTGCTGCTCCATGAGCAGCGTCAGGGGGATTTCCAATGCTTTGCGGCTCCAGGTTCGGTCTTGGGAAAGAAATAGGTTTTTGACCAGTTGCTGGGTGATCGTACTGCCCCCCTCTTTAAGTTCGCCAGATTGAAGATTGACTAGGATGGCCCGAAAAATGGCCTCCATGTCAATGCCAATGTGTTGGTAAAAGCGGTTGTCCTCAACGGCGATTAAGGCTTGCTGAAAAGTGAGGGGAACCTGGGTGAGGACGACAAAGTTTTTGCGGGTGAGTTTCGATTCAACATGCGCACGAAACGAAAAATATTTATGGACGCTTTCAATAGAAGAGGGGATAGGGCTGACTCCCCCAGACTGAGTCCAGCCAAAATACAGTCCGCCGACGAGACCGAGGATCAATATCCATTTTATCAAACGCATGCGACCTCCGAAAAATTAATATATTAATTGCAAATAGCAGGATTTCCAGGAATAGCTGTGGAAGGTCATCACATCATACTGGTGAGGGGAGCGATGAATGTGACTTATATGACTGGTTGCGCGTTACTGCCTCATCCGCCAATCATGCTGTCCGAAGTGGGAGGGGCGGAGTCAGACCGGGTAAGGAATAGTGCAGTGGCTGCGGAGGCTGCAGCAAAGTTTCTGATACAGAACAAACCTTCTACCATTGTAATTATAACACCGCATGGGCCTGCTTTCAGTGACGCGGTTGGAATCAACATGTCTCCGGTTCTGCGAGGTAGTCTGGCGTCTTTTGGCGCTTCAGAAGTTGCAGTGACTTTCGAGACCAATAATCTTCTAGCTCAGAATATTGTTAAGCAAGCTGAACGGCTGGGCGTCAGTCTGGTGAAGCTGGATGAACAACTTGCCCAGGAACATCGTTTCTCCCTGCAGCTTGACCATGGCGCTGTTATTCCACTGTACTATCTTTATAAGGCCGGATTTCGCGGACAAGTGGTACATCTGACAGTAGGACTGCTTACTTATCCGGAAATGTACGCTTTTGGAAAAGCTGTTCAGGGGGCTATTGCGACTACCCGGCAAAACACGGCGGTTGTAGCTTCCGGTGATCTGTCCCACCGTTTGACGCCGGGCGCTCCCGCAGGGTACAGCCCCAAAGGTCGTATATTTGACGAGCGAATCATGGAGTTAATACGGGCGATGGACGTTAAGGCCATGTTCAGCATTGAGCCCGATTTGGTTGAAGAGGCAGGAGAATGCGGCCTAAGACCGCTATTCTTTTTGATGGGGACTTTGGACGGAATGGACGCTGAGCCAGAGATTCTTTCCTATGAAGGACCTTTCGGCGTCGGCTATGGAGTGGCGGTTTTTGCAATCAAAGGTCACCGCAAAGCAAAGGAGGGGTAATGAATGAAAGAAGAAAGCATACCGGTTCGTCTCGCCAGGGAAAGCATGCGCTATTATTTGGAACATGCGGTCATGTTGCCAGAACCTGCCGGCGCATTACCCCCGGAGATGACCAACCGGGCAGGAGTCTTTGTGTCGCTCAAAAAACAGGGACAGTTGCGCGGGTGTATCGGAACGATATTGCCTACCCAGCCTAGTGCTGCGCAGGAGGTAATTCGCAATGCTGTCAGCGCCGCAACGGAAGACCCGCGCTTCAGCCGGGTGCAAATTTCAGAATTGGACGAACTAGATGTTTCAGTGGATATTTTGGGGACTCCGGAACGAATTGATGCCATGGAGAAGTTGGACCCTAAACGTTACGGCGTAATCGTTCGGCATGGTAGTCGGTCGGGTGTGCTGCTGCCTGATTTGGAGGGGGTTGACACAGCTGAAGACCAAGTATTGATCGCGTGCCGCAAAGCAGGAATTGACCCCGACGAATCTCTGGAAATGTACCGATTCGAAGTAACCCGGTATAAGTGAGTCTGAATTCTATGCGGTAGTATTTCTGTCTTATGTCGATTTCAAAAAAAATGGAGTGGGAGCCGAAATGGACCTTCCATTGGTTCGTTGCGCCATATTGGCAACGAGTGAATGATTGCCGTATCATAATATATAATACAATACACAAAATGGTGTTGCAAAAAAATACAACAAAGGTGTATAATAATCAAAAACAAATCATTCGCAAGCTCAGGTTCAGTACCTGAGTTCGGAGAATCAGACAGGAACCTCCATTATTCAGACATATCGACATTTAAACCAATTTTATCACGATAAGATGATTTCCATCAAGGAAGTCAATCAGATAGCTGCGAAGAGTGATGTAGTTTTCGCCTGTTGCCGCACCACGCGATGGCGATCATGGAACGGGTGACGTCAGCTGGAGCAAGGCTGATCGATATGGGCGCCGACTACAGGTTCTCTGATATAATGGTATATGAACGATGGTAATGGTATAAGCTGAAACACATTCATGCAGATTCCAAGGCCGTTTATGGATTGACAGAAATGAAAAGGAATCAGATCAAGGTTGCACATATCTAATGCTTTTGGGATTTATGCAGGCGCCATTATATCCATAATGAGGGGGATGGGATCGTGTTGAAGGAAGTAGCGGGGGGAGTAACTTTTCCCAGGGGATTCAAAGCGTCCGGTGTCAAGGCCGGTATCAAGAAAAATGGCAAGGAAGATGTCGCGCTTGTTTTCAGCACGGTTGAAGCAATCTGGGCCGGACGATTCACAACGAACAAATTTCCTGCGGCGCCGGTTCTCGTGTCACGAGCTGCGCTGAAGAACGTATCGGGGCGGGTGATTGTTCTCAACGCTGGCTGTGCCAATGCCTGCACAGGGGAACAGGGACTCGCCGACGCGAAGAATACTGCCAAACAGGTGGCCGCGTTGCTGGACGTCTCCCCGGAGGCCGTATTGGTGGCCTCTACCGGAGTCATTGGCGTGCCTCTTCCGATGGAAAAACTGTCCGCCGGTGTACGGCAGGCGGTGGCGGAACTGTCGGAGTTCGGTGGAGAAAAGGCTTCCCAGGCCATTATGACAACGGATACTTTTGTGAAAACCTGCGGGTACGTTGCGGATATTGGCGGAGTGCCTGTGCGCTTCGGTGGCATGTCCAAGGGCGCCGGCATGATCTGCCCCAATATGGCGACTGTGCTGGCGCTCATCACGACAGATGCCGCCGTTACGCCGGATGTGCTGCAGAAGGCTCTCTCAGAAGCAGTTGAGGTGTCATTCAACCGTATCACAGTTGATGGCGATATGAGTACGAATGATATGTTAGTCGTATTTGCGAATGGAATGGCTGGCAATCCTCAGATCAAGAGTCTGGATGGTCCGGAATATGAAGAGTTCGCAGGCGCCCTGCGCGCAGCAGCTTTGAATCTGGCCAAGAAGGTTGCCCGCGATGGTGAAGGGGCCACCAAGTTTATCGAAATCGAAGTACAAGGGGCAGTCAACGAGGCCGACGCCAAAAAAGCCGGCATGGCAATCGCCAATTCTCCGCTGGTGAAAACTGCGTTCTTCGGACAGGATCCGAACTGGGGCCGTATTCTCTGCGCTGCGGGGTATTCCGGCGCTGAACTGTCGCCCGAAAAAACAACCTTGTCCATTGGTGGCGTTCAGATTGTCGAGGCGGGACTGGGTGCGAAATTTGATGTGAAAGAGTTGCGCTCTGCGATGGCGGAGCGGGAGATCAAAGTCGTTATCAACCTCGGAGTTGGGACGGCAACAGCAACCGTGTACACCTGCGATATGTCATATGAATATATCAAAATTAACGGGGAATATACAACATGATGGGAGCTGCGGAACTCAAGAGCTGGCAGGGAAAGACCGTAGTGGTCAAGTACGGCGGCAATGCGATGCTTGATGCATCCTTAAAGAAGGCTGTGGCGCAGGATATCGCAGACCTGTGGCAGGCTGGGGTGAGAATCGTCATCGTGCATGGAGGGGGGCCTGAAATTACGGGCCTGCTCAAAGCGATGAACAAAAAGTCCGAGTTTATTGCCGGGCTGCGAGTGACTGATGCTGAAACTGCAACTCTCGCGGAGATGGCGCTGGTCGGCAAGACGAATCCCGAGTTGGTCAATTATATCAATCGTGCCGGTGTGCGCGCGGTGGGCTTGAATGGAAAAGACGCCGACCTGTTTGAAGTTCGTAAACACTTGGCCACGGTGTACGAGTCTGGCGCAGCGAGACAGGTGGACATTGGGTTTGTCGGTGAAGTGGCGGCTGTGCGAGCTGAGTTGCTCACCACCCTGATGGATGCTGGCTATGTGCCGGTGATTGCGCCCATCGGCGCCGACGCAGAAGGACAGACCTACAACATCAACGCCGATACGGCAGCTGCGGCAGTCGCTGCGCAGTTGAAAGCGGATGTTTTTTTACTGCTCACGGATGTGGAAGGCGTTTTTCGCGACTATTGCGATAAGAACAGCTTGATTTGCGAATTGCCGTTCGATGAAGCAACTGAAATGATCAAGTGCGGGGTCGTGGATGGAGGTATGATACCTAAGGTGCAGGCTTGTATAGGCGCACTGGAAAACGGGGCCCAATTGGCGCGGGTTGTTGATGGCCGCAGACCTCATTGCATTGTGGAGTCGCTCCGACCCGGCAATGCTGCCGGCACGGCGGTTGTAAAGCAAAAGGCGGTGACTGTCAATGGATAAGATGGCTGTTTTTGCCCAGGATAGCAAATATTACATGCCGGTTTTCAGCCGGTATCCGTTGGTGCTCTCGCACGGAGAGGGCCCATATATCTATGATACCGAGGGCAAGAAGTATATCGATTTTTTGGCGGGTATTGCCGTCAATGTTCTGGGGCATGCACATCCGCAACTGGTGAAGGCGATCTGTGAACAGGCCGGCCGGTTGATTCATTGCTCCAATCTATATTACACTGAACCGCAGGGTCGTCTGATTGAGAAGCTGGCCCATCTATCATCGATGGACAGGGTTTTTATTGCCAACAGCGGCGCAGAAGCCAATGAAGGCGCGATGAAACTGGCCCGCAAATACGGTAAACTGAAGAGCCCGGACAAGTTCGAGATCGTGACTGCGGAACACTCTTTTCATGGGCGTACACTGGCAACACTGACAGCCACGGGCCAACCCAAGTACAGGGAAGGCTATGAACCTTTGCCCGGCGGTTTTCAATACGTGCCGTTCAATGATAAGAATGCGCTGGCGGCCGTCGTAAATGAAAAGACATGCGCTGTGATGATTGAACCGGTTCAGGGCGAAGGCGGCATCCATGTCCCGATTGACGGTTATTTGCAATATGCACGTGAATTGTGCGACCAATATGACGCTCTGTTGATTTTCGATGAAATCCAGAGTGGGATGGGCCGTACCGGAACGTTCCTGGCCTGTCAAGGCTATGGCGTCAAGCCTGATATTGTCACTTTGGCCAAAGGACTGGCCGGCGGCGTGCCGATCGGTGCATTCCTTGCTACAGAAGCGGCGGCAGCGGCTTTTGCGCCTGGCGACCATGGCTCAACTTTCGGCGGGAATCCTCTCGCCTGCGCTGCGGCGTTGGCGGTACTTGACGTTATCGAAAACGAAAACCTGATGGCGAACGCTGTGGCGATAGGAACATATTTGATAGATCAACTGGTTGCACTGCAGAAAAAATATCCCGTCTTGATCCAGAAAGTCCGCGGCAAAGGATTGATGGCAGGCGCAGAACTGTCCAAGCCTGGTCGCGAAGTTGTCGACCTTTGCATGAAACAAGGTGTTATCATCAACTGCACCGCCGGTAACGTACTGCGTTTCGTTCCACCGCTGAACATTAACCGCGGGCACGTGGACGAGGTCATCGCCGTGCTTGACGCCGTGCTGGAAAAGTGGCAATAACCGTCAGCTTATGCCGACGGAAATAAAGGAAGGTATATCATGAGTATGACGAGTATGAAAGGAAAGGATTTGCTGTCGCTGCACGATCTGTCACCGGCGGAGGTGGAGGAAATCTTTTGTACGGCGGCTGATCTGAAGCAGAAACAGAAGGCCGGTATTGAACATCCACTGCTCAAGGGAAAGTCTTTGGGCATGATTTTTCAAAAATCATCCACTCGGACCCGTGTTTCTTTCGAGGTGGGAATGTATCAACTCGGTGGTTCGGCGCTGTTCCTTTCCGCCAATGACCTGCAGATGGGACGGGGCGAACCGATTCGGGACACCGCCCGTGTACTTTCGCGATATCTCGACGGCATCATGATCCGAACCTATGCGCAGAAAGATGTGGAAGAGCTGGCTGAGTGGGCTTCGATCCCGGTTGTTAATGGACTGACGGATTCCCATCATCCCTGTCAGGTGCTGGCAGATTTGTTTACCGTGCGTGAACATAAGGGATCACTTAAGGGGCTGAAGCTCGCTTTTCTGGGGGATGGTTTCAATATGGCAAACTCCCTGATGGAGGGGGGCGCCAAGACCGGCATGCATATCGTTGTAGCCACACCGACCGGCTATGAACCCAAGGCTGATATTGTTGCATCTGCACAAGCGGCAGCACTGGAAACCGGCGGCAGCGTGGTAGTGTGCAATGACCCGCGTGAAGCAGCGCGCGACGCCGATGTCCTGGTGACTGACGTATGGTCCAGCATGGGGCACGAAGCGGAACACAGGGCCAGGCTCAAAGCCTTCGGCGGCTACAGCCTCAATAGTGCCATGATGGCGATTGCCAAACCGGGAGCGATGGTGCAGCATTGTCTGCCGGCGCACCGGGGTGAAGAAATTAGCGATGAATTGTTTGAAGCTCACGCGGATGAAATTTTTGATGAAGCCGAAAATCGTTTACATGTTCAGAAGGCAATACTTGCGTTGGTGATGTAGAATATAAGAATAATAGATTTTTTGGAGGGAAATAATTATGAGCGAAACACAAGCAACTGAAAACAAAAAAGTAGTACTGGCCTATTCCGGCGGATTGGATACATCCGTCATCATTCCCTGGCTAATTGAGAATTACGGTTATGAAGTCATCGCGGTGTGTGCTGATGTCGGTCAGGGTGACGATTTTGAATTTGTAAAAAACAAAGCGATTAAGACAGGGGCCAGCAAAGTATACGTGGAAGATTTGCGCGAAGCCTTCATCACGGATTATATCTGGCCGACATTGAAGGCTGGAGCTGTCTATGAAGGGAAGTATCTTTTGGGAACCTCCATGGCGCGCCCGATCATTGCACAGGCACTGGCTCGTGTCGCAGCACAGGAAGGCGCTGAAGCTATCGCTCACGGCGCGACTGGCAAAGGCAACGATCAGGTCCGTTTTGAATTGACAATCAAAGCCCTTGCTCCTCATCTGAAAATCATTGCGCCTTGGCGGATGTGGGATATTCGGTCTCGTGAAGATGCCATCGATTATGCGGAACAACGCGGTATTCCCATTCCGGTCACCAAAGCCCGTCCGTACAGCATGGATGAAAACCTCTGGCATCTGAGCCACGAAGGCGCCGATCTCGAAGATCCCTGGAATGAGCCCAAACCGGATCTCTGCATGATTTCCAAAACACCGGAGACGGCTCCTGATAAGGCGGAATATGTGGAAATTGGATTTGAAAAAGGGATCCCTGTTTCCATCGACGGCAAAACCCTTAAACCGTTGGAGTTGGTAACCAAACTTAACGAACTGGGCGCTAAACATGGCGTCGGAATTGCCGACCTGGTCGAAAATCGACTCGTAGGGATGAAATCCCGCGGTGTTTACGAAACTCCCGGTGGATCGATCCTCTTCTACGCCCACAGGGAGCTGGAAGCCCTCACGCTGGACCGCGCAACGCTACACTACAAGGAACAAATGGCTGTTCGCTATGCTGAACTGGTTTATGACGGAATGTGGTTTGCTCCGCTGCGTGAAGCCTTGGATGCTTTTGTGAACGAGACGCAGCAGACGGTGACAGGCACCGTGCGTGTCAAACTTTATAAAGGCAATATCATGAGCGCTGGCGCGAAATCACCATATTCCCTCTATAGCGAAGGGTTCGTTACCTTTGGACGGGACGAAGTTTACAATCAGAAAGATGCCGAAGGCTTCATTAATCTGTTTGGTCTGCCGCTCAAAATTCGGGCGCTGATGATGCAGAAAGAGGCGAAGAAGAAGTGACGAAACTGTGGGGTGGCCGGTTTACCCGGGACACCGACGCGAGTGTGGAGGAGTTCACCTCCTCCATTTCCTTTGACCAACGGATGTACCGGCAAGATATTCTTGGTAGCATGGCGCATGCCCGCATGCTCGGACGCTGTGGGATTTTGACTCAGATGGAAACCGACACCATTATTGCCGGATTGGCATCCATCCTGGCGGATATCGAAGCCGGAAACTTCACTTTTGAAATTGCCCTTGAAGATATTCACATGAATATTGAAAAACGCCTTACGGAGCGGATCGGACCGGTAGGCGGCAAGCTGCACACCGCCCGCAGCCGCAACGATCAGGTGGCGCTTGACACTCACATGTATATGAAATCGGCTATCCAATCGATTGCTTCGCTCCTTCATTCCATGGAAAGCGCACTGCTTGAAGTGGCCGAAATCAACATCGACGTTATTCTGCCAGGATATACTCATTTGCAGCGGGCGCAGCCAGTGCTGTTCTCCCACCATTTGCTAGCCTATTTTCACATGCTGTCGCGGGATTTTGACCGATTGCGGGGAGTGTGGGAGCGTACAGACATCATGCCTCTCGGCGCCGGCGCCTTGGCAGGTACTACCTTTCCCATCGACCGTCGCATGGTCGCCGATGAATTAAAGTTTTCTCGTATCTATGGCCAACAGTATGGATGCAGTGAGCGATCGGGATTATATCCTGGAATTCCTGTCTTTTGCTTCGATTTTAATGGTTCATCTTTCCCGGCTCAGCGAAGAGCTGATCCTGTGGTCTTCCACCGAATTCGCCTTCATCGAACTCGATGATGCACACTGCACCGGATCCAGCATCATGCCGCAAAAGAAAAACCCTGATGTTTGCGAACTGGTGAGAGGAAAAACCGGCCGTGTGGTGGGTCATCTGATGGCTATGTTGACGATTCTCAAAGGATTGCCCATGACTTACAACAAAGATTTGCAGGAAGACAAGGAAGGTGTGTTCGATACGATCGACACCCTGAAATTCAGCCTTTCGGTTTATGCCTCGATGTTGAAGGGTATGAAGGTTAATGCAGATCGAATGCGCCAAGTTCTGGACGATGATTATTCCAATGCAACGGACATGGCCGATTATCTGGTGCGCAAAGGATTGCCTTTCCGCGAAGCCCATGCCGTAGTGGGACGAGCGGTGCGTATAGCTATCGAAACCGAGCGCAGTCTAACGGAGTTGCCCCTGCCGGAGCTGCAGGCAATGTGCTCATTGTTTGGGCCCGATATTCTGGAAGCGTTGCGTATCGAAACCTGTATTGAAGCACGGAATTCAGAGGGGGGAACCTCCACCGCCCAAGTCAAACAGGCTCTTGCTTCCTGCTACAAGATTCTGCAGTCGCAGCAGATGACGTGCTGCTTGTATGAAAAACAAAATGATCTTTAGCCTGGAACACTGATCCAATAAAAAAATCTGCGTTTGCGACGGCGAAAACCCCGCAGGTGTTGAGAATTCAACATCTGCGGGGTTTGTGTTTTGAAATAATCTTCATGTAAAGAACCATCAGTCTGGAACATGGGGGGCGATAATAAAAAGCAAAGTTTAGTTGCGAATTTTTGCACATTCAGACTGCGTGCTACATAATATTGTTACATAATGTTGACAAAACCGTGGATAATCGATAGAATAACGTACAATCTATACGCTGGATAGGGTGCGCTTGAGTGAAGGGGTTGATAGGGGAGTTGGCTGATCGATGGGAGCTATAATTTTTTTGCATTCATAAGTATTTTGTATACAACACATATCTTTCAGCTACTTAACTAAATTTCGGGGGAACGTAAATTCATGGAGGGAAAGGGGACAATTGGTGTGGATGAAATGAAGCCGACGAGACAGCGGGTAATTCTTGTTCTAATTTTATTGGTGACTTTGCTGATTGCCTACCTAGACCGGGTAAATGTTTCTGTTCTTTTGGCCGATAATACATTCCTTACGGAAATGGGAATCAAAGGACAGCCGATGCAAATGGGCTTGCTCATGACTGTGTTTTTGATTTTTTACGGACTTTCTAACGTTTTTCTCAGTCCGCTTGGAGATATTCTGGGACCACGAAAAGCGATGTCTTTATCTATTCTTTTATGGGGTATTTCTCTTGTTGTCGGCGGCATTGCCTCAACCTTTACCATCATGTTGGCGGCGCGGGTGATCCTAGGGATTGGCGAAGGGATGCATTGGCCGATGCAAAGTAAATATGTTAAAAACTGGTTTCCACCACATGAGCGAGGCAAAGCCAATGCGGTGTGGGTAGTTGGACTGATGGCAGGGCCGGCGATTGCCATGCCTTTTCTGACTTGGGCCATCCAGTCCTATGGCTGGCGTATGAGCTTTTTCATTCTGGTAGCATTTGGCTTGATCCCGTTGATATTATTGTGGTTCTTTACGACGGACTTCCCGCGTGAGCACAAAGGTGTGAACAAGGCCGAACGTGACCTGATTGAAGAAGGACAGAAGTCCGAAAAAGAGATGGAAGCGCTGGCTGGGCACACTACGGTTTGGGAAAGTATGAAGGTTTTTATTTTTAACTATCGCTTCTGGATGGTGACCCTTTACTATTTCTGTCTGGCCTCAATATTCTGGGGTACAATGGCCTGGTTACCCTCTTATCTCAAAGTGGCCCGTGGATTTTCCTGGGCCGCCATGGGCGCCTTTGCATCCCTTCCCTATGTACTTGGCATCGCCAGCGTGCTGGCATCGGGATATATATCGGACAAGATGGGCCGGCGGGCTCCAATCTGCATCGTCTCAATGCTCGGCGCCGCTGCAGGAATTTATTTTGGCGCATATGCCCCGGACAATACAACAGCGGCTGTACTGATTTCTTTTGGTATTGCTTCCATTGGTCTTGGCATTGCTCCGGCGTGGGCGCTGGTGCAACAGATCGTTCCCGGTAAGGCGATTGGCGCCGGCGCTGGCATGATGAACGGTGTTTCCAACGGTGGATCGGCATTTTCACCTGTTCTCATGGGCTTTTTCATCAGCATTTCCGGAAGCTATGTCGGCGGCTTGATGTTTTTGGTTGGATTGGCGCTGTTTGCTGCTTGCTGTGCAGCAGTTTTGTCATACCAAAAATATTGATCCCAAAAGAAATAAATAAGCGTACAGGAGGATGTATATGAGCAAGAAAAGTTATAGTTTTCGTATCGGCGAAGGAAGCATGGAAGTGGAACTTCCCGCAGAAAATGTAATTTATGATGTTAAGGGGAACTCGGCCGAGGAGATTATTGATATTCCTGCCGCTGTCAGGGAAACACTGCGTAACCCGATTGGCACGCTGCCCCTGGCGCAAGTCGTATCATCGGGTGACAAAGTGGTCATCACTGTGGGCGATATTACAAGAGCCTGGATCAAACATGACCAATTCTTACCGGTTGTTCTTGATGAATTAAATTTTGCCGGCGTGGAGGATGCCAATATATCCATTGTAGTCACACTTGGCGCACACCGTCCGCATACAGCGGCGGAAGATATCGTGGTTTGCGGCGAGGAGGTCTGTCACCGTGTCAAAGTATATCAACACAATTCTCTTGACAAGGAAAACCTCGTTAAAATCGGCGAAACTTCCCGCGGAGTCCCAATTGTCGTAAACCGCAGGGTTGCCGAGGCCGACAAAGTGATTCTGACCAGCGGCATCGTCTATCATCTGATGGCGGGATTCGGTGGCGGTCGCAAGGCGGTCATGCCGGGAATCAGTGCGTATGAGAGCATACAAGGAAATCATACCTTTGCCTTGCACAAGGAAATCGGCAAGGGATTAAATGTGAACAGCGTCTCAGGTAAACTCAATGGGAACGAAATGCATGAAGACATGACTGAACATGCGGCAGCTCTCAATCCAGCATTCCTGCTCAATGCGGTCTATAATCCACAAGGGAAGTTTACCAAGTTTTTTGCCGGGCACTGGTATAAAGCATGGGAAGCCGGTTGCAAGGAAGTGGAACGGATTTACGGAATTCCTATCCAGCAACAGGCGGATCTGGTGCTGGCTTCTGCCGGGGGATATCCGCGCGACATCAACCTTTATCAGGGCTCGAAAACTATTGATAATGCCGCCATGGCGACCAAGCCCGGTGGTGTTGCAATTTGTTTCCTGGAATGCCGGGATATCAAAGAGCCGCCTGATTTCAGCAACTGGTTCACATATGTCGACAAATATGATCGGGAGATCGCCCTGCGGGCAGGCTTCACCGTGCCAGGATTCATTGCCCTCAAATTTGCCTATATCGCACAGAATATTTCTCTCATCATTGTTACTAAACCTGAGAATGCGGAGTTTGTCCGCAATGCCGGATTGATTCCAGCCGCTGATGCGGCGGAAGCAATGCGAATTGCCAGAGAAAAAATTGGCAAGGATGATTTTTCCATTACCATAATGACTGAAGCTGGAACGACGGTCCCGTTAATGCCAGGAGGCCACTAAGCCGACAGACACCGCTGCGTATCTCTCCAACAAAATCCGTAGACTATATGGTGTCAAAAAAGTTATCGCAAAACAACTCGTTACACAAAAGAAGGAAAAAAGAATACAATATGCAAGCTGGTTGACATTTGTGGACGAGAGTGATAGAGTGTCTACAAACAGCAGTATTTCGCCTGCAAAGCAGCTGCAATCGTACTGGATTGTTGGGGCCATATTCTAATTTTCCAAAATGTTCGGGAGTTTCACAAAATTAGGCTTTAGTAGGATATTCCTACGCACAATAAAAAGAAAGCGGTAGTGGGGGGTAACGGTATGACAGAAATCAGCATCCAAAAAACAACCAGGCCGGGTACCATGCCCGATGAGGAAAAACTAGGGTTTGGCACGTATTTCACCGACCACATGTTCGTGATGGACTACGAAACGGATAAGGGGTGGCATTCACCACGGATTGTTCCGTACGAAGAAATCAACCTCTTTCCATCCGCAATGGTTCTGCATTATGGACAGGCTATCTTTGAAGGAATCAAAGCCTTCAAGACTCATGATGACAGACTGGTGGTATTCCGCATCCGGGACTATCTGCAGCGGTTCAACCGTTCTGCGGATATTCTCTGTATTCCGAACACTGATGTGGATCAGGTCCAGGCCGGATTATTCAAACTACTGGAAGTGGATAAACGGTTTTTACCCGGTAAATTGGGTACATCCATCTATATTCGTCCATTCATCATTGCCACCGATCCGTTTGTTGGCGTGAGATGCTCCAATACTTTTAAACTGTTCATTATTTTGTCTCCCTCTGGTACCTACTATGCGGAAGGATTTAATCCAGTGGGGATCCGAGTGGAAGACAAATACGTGCGTGCAGTTCCGGGCGGCATTGGTGAAGCCAAGACTCCGGCAAATTATGCGGCAAGTCTCCGTGCCCAGATCGAGGCCAAGCACGATGGATATTCTCAGGTTCTCTGGCTGGATGGTGTTGAACGTAAGTATATCGAGGAAGTTGGCACCAGCAACATCTTTTTCAAAATCAACGACGAACTGATTACACCGGCGCTAAACGGCAGCATTCTTGGGGGAATTACCCGTCGCACCGTCTTGGAGCTTGCCCGCGCATGGGGCATGAAGGTATCGGAACGGCAGATTTCCATTGATGAAGTATTCGCTGCTCATGAGAACGGGACACTGCAGGAAGTGTTCGCATCAGGGACGGCTGCCGTCATTTCTCCTGTCGGCGAACTTTCATGGAAAAACAAAAAACTCATTATCAATAATAATAAGACTGGTCCAACTGCACAAAAATTCTTCGATGAAATTGCCGGGATACAGTACGGGACTCTGCCGGACAATCACGGCTGGGTCAATACGGTTACGAAACTCTGATCATAAGGGGTTTCAAGCCTCCCGCAGCTGCGGGAGGCTTTCGTTATGTCTGCGAAAGAACAAAGGGTTTTGCAGGGTGCAGGGCGAATATTAATACCACAACGAACCAACGGGACATTCTTCATAATGGGGTGTACGCAAAATGGACCAGCAGTTTCGAAACTTCATACCGCCTTTTGGGCTGATCGATCTGCTCGACGTTTTGATCGTGGCGTTCGTTCTATACAAACTATATGCATTGATCAAAGATACCCGAGCTGTGACTTTGCTCAAGGGCCTGCTTGTTGTGCTGGTGATGGCTCTGATCAGCAACTGGCTCCACTTGAACGCGCTATATTGGTTGCTGGGGAAGACTCTGACCGTTGTGGCGGTTGCGTTGCCGGTCGTTTTTCAGCCGGAACTTAGGCGCGCACTTGAACATATCGGCAGGGGCCGTTTTTTTGGCAAGTCTAAACGATTGAATGAAGAAGAAATGACACAATTGTTTCGCGATCTGGCCAAAACGGCTGTGACCTTGTCCAAAACCAAGACCGGGGCACTGATCGTTGTGGAACGAGAAACAGGGTTGAATGATTATGTGGAAAGCGGAATCCGTATCGACGGACTGGTGTCCAGTGAATTGCTGCTCAACTGTTTTGTGCCCAATACGCCGCTGCACGATGGAGCCCTGATCATCAGGGGAAACCGGGTGGTGGCAGCGGGCTGCTTATTGCCGTTGACGGAAAGGTCTGGACTGGACAAGGAATTGGGAACGCGCCATCGCGCTGCTATTGGACTTAGCGAACAATCGGACTCGATCGTCATCGTGGTTAGTGAAGAAACCGGTTTGATTTCCATTGCTCTCGGGGGTCGACTGGAACGACGTCTGGATTTCACCTCCCTGCAGTCCCGGCTTGAAGAATTATTTTCGACAAAGACTCAGGGGCTGAGTGATTATATCAATCGGAGGAATGGCCGGCAATGAACTATTTTTTGGGCAGGAATCTGCTCCCTAAACTGCTGGCGGTTTTAGTGGCCCTGATCGTTTGGACTTTTGTCATGAACGAACAAAATCCACCGGTTGAAGGGACCTTTCAAGTTGCGCTGAGCACAAGGAATCTTTCGGAGAAAATGGTCGTTATGGAGGCGCCGGAAACGGTCAGGGTCAAGGTGCGCGGCCTTCGCAATGCGATTGCCGGAGCGGCTGTCAAAGAATTCCGCGCTACGGTTGACTTGAAGGGAATGGCGACTGGACAATATAATCTGCCAGTGGCGGTAGCTTTACCAGGCGGGTATGAGCTGGTTGAAGTGACGCCTGATAAGGTTACCGTCAAGATAGAGGCAGTCCGATCCCGTCAATTCTCGATTCTGCCTCGTTTGTCGGGACCGATCGCATCACAGATGGTGATTGGCAAGGTGGAAGTGAAACCTGCAGTGACAACTATTACCGGCCCACAGAGTGTTTTGGATTCAATAGATAAAGTTGTAGCGCCACTGGAAATACGTGAACAGACGCCGGCTTTTTCCATTACATCAAAACTTGTTTTACTGGGACCTAATGGAGCGGAAATGAAGAGCCTGACGGTGGAACCATCACAGGTTACCGTGTCTGGAAACTTGGAGTCGGGGGCTGTTATAAAAACTGTTGATATCAAAACTGTTCTGATCGGCAACTTGCCGGATGGGGTTCTCTTGCGCAAGGTATTTACTGAGCCATTGAAGATTGAATTGAAGGGTCCAAAAGACGCACTGGATAAAATTACTGCCGTCGTGACTGAACCGGTATCTTTGACAGGGGTAACAAAAGATGTTACCAGGGAAGTTCCCCTCCAACTCCCATCGGGTGTGACGGCTGACCGCAAGACCGTAATGGTGCGGATCACTGTTGGGCAAGGGCCTTGAAATGAATAAACAGGTACCTCAGATTTTGCGCTTGGCTAATTTAAGGGTGTCCATAGATGATAAAGTTTCACTGGAGACCCTTGTTTCTGCACGTTTGCGCATCGGGCGCCAACAGTTGAAAAATTTCCGGATCGTAAGGCAGGCACTGGATGCCCGCCGCGAAGATAAGATTTCATTTGTATACACTATTGAAACCGAAGTGCCGGATGCGGGGAAAAAATGGGAGCAACACTGGAGTGAGGATAAAAATATCGTCATAGTGGAGCAATCACCTCCGCCAGAATTTGAAACAGGAACCCGACTGCTGGCGGAAAGACCGGTGGTGATCGGCTTTGGGCCCGCCGGTATGTTTGCCGCGCTCGCACTCGCACAGCGCGGGTATCGGCCACTGGTGCTTGAGAGGGGTCCGGACGTTGAACAACGCCAGTTGGCTGTACAGAAGTTTTGGGACAAAGGGATCTTGGATGAAACCTCCAATGTTCAGTTTGGTGCAGGTGGCGCCGGGACTTTTTCGGATGGCAAGCTGACGACACGGGTTCATGACCGACTGATGAATGAGGTATTGAATACTCTCGTTGATGCTGGCGCGCCGCCTGAAATTAGATATTGGTATAAACCTCATATCGGAACCGATCGTCTGCGGCAGGTTGTGAAAAACATTCGGCAGCAGATCGAATCGTTGGGAGGCGAGGTTCGATTCGGGCAAACAGTGACGGACTTCCGGATTGAAGCGGGAGTACTGACTGGCATATATGTCAATGATTGTCCAGTTCTTCCTTGCAACGTCGCGATGCTGGGCATCGGACACAGTGCGCGGGACACCTATCTGGCGCTGCATCACCGTGGTGTAGCAATGGAAGCCAAGCCGTTCTCCATCGGCGTACGCATTGAGCATCCACAGGAATTGATTGACCAATCCCAATATGGACGCGCAGCAGGGCATCCCAAGCTGGGGGCGGCAGATTACTCTTTGGTGTTTCATGACAAGCTTGCTGGCCGAACGGCTTATTCTTTTTGCATGTGTCCCGGCGGCGTTGTGATCGGCGCGGCGTCGGAAGCTGGCGGCGTTGTTGTAAATGGGATGAGCCATTATCAGCGCGCCTCCGGTTCTGCCAACAGTGCCATCGCGGTAAACGTGACCCCAGAAGATTATGGAAACGGGGTCCTGGATGGAGTCGAATTTCAACGCCATTATGAAAGAAAAGCGTTCGCAGTGGCCGGTGGGTCTTATTTTGCTCCGGTTCAGACGGTTGGCGAGTTCATGACGGGTTCTTCGGGAGGAACGAACTTCCTGACGCAGCCAACATATGGTCCCGGTGTGAAGAGCGTCAACCTGGATGAGTGTTTGCCGGATTTTGTTTCAGGGTCATTGCGGCGGGCGCTACCGGATTTTGGTCGAAAAATCAAAGGGTTCAATCATCCCGGAGCTGTACTGACAGGTGTGGAAACCCGGACTTCTGCCCCGCTCAGGATTCTGCGGGGTGAAAACAGAGAATCGGTCAATGTGTCCGGCCTATATCCTATGGGGGAGGGTGCGGGCTACGCCGGTGGCATCATGAGCGCCGCCCTTGATGGTCAGAATACCGCAAATGCGATTTTGTGCGAATATAAACCGGAATAATTATAAACGATAACACAGGGGGAAGAATGAATGGCAAGATTATTTGGCACCGATGGAGTGAGGGGACTCGCCAACACGGAATTAACTCCGGAGCTGGCTTTCCGGCTGGGCTGGGCGGCTGCCTGGTATTTTGGTCGTGAACATGAAAAACCAACCTTTCTGATTGGACGGGACACCCGGGTTTCCGGTCAAATGCTGGAGGCAGCCCTGTGTGCAGGTATTTGCTCAGCCGGCGGCAATGCCGAGGTCCTCGGCATCATTCCTACGCCCGGAGTGGCTTGGTTGACGAGTACGTCTGACGCCGCAGCCGGGGTGGTCATTTCGGCTTCCCATAATCCGTTCGCCGATAATGGAATCAAGTTTTTCAGTGGAAGCGGCTACAAATTACCTGACGCCGTGGAAGACGAGCTGGAAGAAATCGTGGCCCGCGGCATGGAGTCCTTGCCGCGTCCCACTGGCAAAGCTGTCGGAGCTATTACCTATCGGCATGACCGAATCGGCGCTTATCAGGAGTTTCTCTGCGGTACTCTCCGTGAGAAACTGTCAGGGTTGCATGTGGTGATCGATTGCGCCAACGGAGCCTCTTTTGAAGCGGCGCCTGCTGTTTTATCCCAACTGGGGATAAAACTTAGCGTCCTGCACGCCGCACCGGACGGCTTTAACATCAATGATCACTGCGGGTCGACCCATATGGAATCGCTTCAGACAGCTGTTATTGCACAGGGGGCCGATTTAGGCCTGGCCTTTGACGGGGATGCAGACCGTTGCCTGGCTATCGACGAAAAGGGGCAAATGGTGGATGGCGATCAAATCATGGTTATCTTGGCTAATGAACTACTCCGCAACAATGCTTTGAAGCAAACTACACTGGTGACGACTGTCATGAGCAATATCGGACTGCACCAGGCCATCCGCAAGGCCGGCGGCAATGTCATGGTGACTTCGGTCGGCGACCGCTACGTTTTGGAGGCCATGCAGACACATGGATTGTCCCTGGGCGGTGAGCAGTCCGGGCACATCATTTTCGGTGAATACAGCACGACAGGCGACGGGCTAATGACTGCGCTGCAACTTTTGGCAGCCATGCATCGCAGTGGATTGCCACTGTCGCAACTCGGAGAACTCATGACCCGTTTCCCGCAGGTGCTGGTCAATATCCGCGTACGCAGCAAGGCCGGGTGGGAGGAAAATCCCCGTATTGCCGCGATTGTCGAAAGCGCTGAAAAGGCGCTGGGAGAATCAGGACGAATTCTGGTTCGGGCTTCGGGAACGGAGCCGCTCATCAGGGTCATGGTGGAGGGCCCGACCTTGACTGAACTCGAACGCCTGGCAGAGCAAGTGGCCTCCACAATCAGGGCTGAGTTGAATTGACCCAGCCCTTCGCATAATATACAATGGCATTAAATATATTCTGGAGCCGCCCATATTGTCAGGGAAAGAGGTGAGAACAAAAAAACAGTGACGCAGGCTGGAACAGAATCATATAGCGCTGGCACTTGCCGAAAGGCAAGTGGACGAGGCGGAGGTTAATCGAGTTTTCAGCGGATGCCTCCCGACTGTCTGCAGTCGAAAGCAGTCGACAAAACCGCTGGGCGACCAGTGGGACAAAACGACTGTGGCAGAAAATGAATAGCATATTGGAGGAAACTAATAGATGTGTGGCATTGTGGGCTATGTTGGCCCGAAACAGGCTGCAGCTTTTTTGCTGGAAGGGTTGCGCAAACTGGAATATCGTGGTTATGACTCGGCTGGTATTGCCGTGTTCAATGGTGAGGAAATCGTCGTTGAAAAATGTATGGGCCGTCTCGGAAGCCTCGAAAAGAAGATCGAAGGGCATATTCCCAAGGGTCATATGGGGATCGGACACACCCGTTGGGCTACTCATGGTCGTCCATCCGACATCAACTCTCACCCCCATACCGATTGCCATGGAGATTTCGTGGTCGTACATAATGGAATCGTCGAAAACTATCTCCAAATTAAGGAACGATTGATCGAAAAAGGCCATAAATTCGTGTCTGAAACTGATACCGAAGTCGTGGCTCATCTGGTGGAAGAGTATTATCAAGGAGATTTTGTTGACGCCGTAAAAAAAGTACTGTCCGAAATTCGAGGATCCTACTCGCTGGTGTTTATTTCCAAACATGACCCGGATAAGATTATCTGCACCAAGCAGGACAACCCTCTGGTTATTGGCCTGGGTGAAGGGGAGAATTTCATCGCATCCGATATCCCTGCGATCATCAGCCGTACCCGGCGGACCTTCATTCTCAGCGACGGCGAAATGGCTGTCGTAACCAAAGACTCCGTCTGGGTGACCAACCGTCAGGGCGTGCCTATTTCCAAGAAGGTCTTCGAAGTCAACTGGGATGCGGAGGCGGCTGAAAAAGGCGGGTACGATCATTTCATGCTCAAAGAGATTGTTGAGCAGCCCAAGGCGTTTCGGGATACTATGACGGCTCGGGTGAGCCGGGATAATAATGTCATCACGTTTGACGAATTGAAATGGACTCGTGAAGATGTCGCCGCTATCAAAAAAATCATGATTACCGCCTGCGGAACAGCTTATCATGCGGGTCTGGTCGGCAAATACTACATCGAACAATTGGCGCGGATACCGGTCGAGGTCGATATCGCGTCCGAGTTCCGATACCGGAATCCGTTGGTGGATTCCAGCACATTGGTCATCGTGATCAGCCAATCCGGTGAAACCAGCGACTCGTTGGCCGCCCTGAAAGAAGCGAAGCGGCTGGGCGCTCGCACATTGGCAGTGACCAATGTTGTTGGCTCATCCATTTCGCGCGAGGCGGATCAGGTGATATATACCTGGGCCGGTCCGGAAATTGCGGTCGCATCCACCAAAGCCTATACTACGCAACTGTTGATCATGCTGATGGTCTCGCTCTATCTGGCCGCCTTACGTGAGAGCCTTCCCGCAGACAGGCTGCAGAAAATCGTGTCAGAACTGCGGAATTTGCCGCAAAAAGCGGAGACATTTCTCGCCAATGGACAGTCGGTCAAAACTTTTGCGGAATTGTACGGCTTCAATGAAGATGTGTTTTTCATCGGCCGGTCGCTCGACTATGCCGTGGCGATGGAAGGGGCCTTGAAACTCAAGGAAATTTCTTATATCCATGCTGAAGCCTATGCAGCTGGTGAACTGAAACATGGCACACTTGCGCTCATTATCGAAGGAGTCCCGGTGATTGCCCTCGCCACACAGATGGATGTCTATGAAAAAACCTTGAGCAATATCAAGGAAGTCAAAGCACGCGATGCGGTTGTTATCGGCTTGGCAATGGAAGGGGACGAACAGATCAAAAAATACGTCGATCACACGATCTTCATTCCAGCCACTGACAAATATTTGGCGCCTATCCTGGCGGTCATTCCCCTGCAACTGCTGGCTTACTATGCGGCAGTTACAAGAGGCTGCGACGTTGATAAACCCCGAAACCTGGCGAAAAGCGTTACAGTCGAATAACTCGTTTCTCAAAGGCGGCGTTGGTGAAAACTGACGCCGCCTTTTGTATGCACTTTTGGTGTCTTTTGTATATAAGCCAACGTATGATTTTTTCGATGAAATATTATAAAAAGATAAAGTCAAAAATATTGACTTTTAAAAACTGGTTTGTTACAATCAAGTCAAGGGCAAAAGCCTAAAAATAAATGAGGAGGGTTCAACATGGCAAATCTCAGGATGTGGTCGCCTATGGACCACCTTTTCCGCGACATCTCCGACATGACCAGGATGCTGGATGTTCCTAATGTTCCTGTTTTATTCAAGGGTGGCGAACCCAAGGTGGATATTATCCAGAATGAAACGGAAATCGTTGTGAAAGCTGATGTGCCTGGTGTCAAAAAAGAGGATATCAACGTGACGGTGACGGAAGATACTATCACGCTCCGTGGCGAAGTAAAATCAGACTTCGAAGATAAAAAAGATAACTATTTCCATTCGGAACGTTTTTATGGAACCTACAGTCGAACCTTGCCGTTGCCAGCGCTGGTTGACAGTGACAAGGCGTCAGCTAAGTTCGCAGAAGGCGTACTGACCATCACGATTCCCAAGGCAACCAAGTCCGAAAAGGGACATGTGGTGGACATTCAGTAAAAGGTTGCACTTGCGAACCGGTCTCTCTCCTGAAAGGGAGGCCGGTTTTTTTACGAAATTATCATAATGTGTTGTGTTGCTTTCATTAGACAGCAGTTACGCGATTGCGCAGAAAGAAAAGGAGGTTTTGGTTATGGGAAGAGCAGTAGGAATTGATTTAGGGACGACCAACTCGGTCATAGCAGTACTGGAAGGGGAACGACCGGAGGTGATTGCCAATACTGAAGGTGGTCGAACTACGCCATCGGTAGTGGCGTTTCGGGACAATAACGAGAGGTTGGTTGGGCAGTTGGCCAAACGCCAGTCGGTAATGAATCCCACAAAGACCTTTTCATCAGTTAAGCGATTTATTGGCCGACGATATGACGAAGTCACCGAAGAGATGAAACTGGTACCTTATAAGGTGACGACAGGACCTGGAAATACGGTAAAGTTTCAGGTCGACGACAAAGGATATGCGCCGGAAGAAATTTCTGCGCAGGTGCTGCGCAAAATGGTGGATGATGCCGCCAAGTATCTCGGCGAAAAAATTACTGATGCCGTAATCACCGTACCGGCATATTTCAACGATGCTCAACGTCAAGCTACCAAAGATGCCGGGAAAATTGCCGGACTGAATGTCCTGCGGATCATCAACGAGCCGACGGCAGCGGCTTTGGCGTATGGATTAGACAAAAAGAAAAATGAAACGATCTTGGTCTTTGACCTCGGCGGCGGCACCTTTGACGTGTCGATCCTCGAAGTGGGAGATGGCGTATTCGAAGTAAAATCGACGAGCGGGGACACTCATCTGGGCGGCGACGATTTCGACAAAGTCCTGGTGGACTGGATGGCTGACGAGTTCAAGAAATCTGACGGAATCGAGTTGCGCACAGACAAGCAAGCGCTCCAGAGACTGACAGAAGCGGCGGAAAAAGCCAAGGTTGAGTTGTCGGCCGTTACGGAGACTACCATCAGTCTGCCATTCGTTACTGCGGATGCTTCCGGGCCACGCCATTTGGAGGCGAAACTCAGCCGGGCCAAGTTCGACGATTTGACTTCGGCGCTCGTGAACCGTTGCCGCAAACCGGTGGAACAGGCAATGTCCGATGCTAAACTGACGGCGAAAGATATCGCGGAAGTAATTCTCGTTGGAGGCTCTACGCGAATTCCTGCGGTGCAAAAAATGGTGCGTTCGCTGACGGGGAAGGAACCGAATCAAAGCGTGAACCCGGATGAAGTCGTGGCGGTAGGCGCCGCGATTCAGGCTGGCGTTCTAACGGGGGAACTGAAAGATGTCGTATTGTTGGATGTGACGCCGTTGTCTCTAGGGGTGGAAACACTGGGCGGCGTGATGACCAAGATCATCGAGCGAAACACGACGATTCCAGCTCGGCGTAGCCAGGTTTTCAGCACGGCGGATGATAACCAGCCAGAAGTGGATGTGCATGTACTGCAAGGTGAGCGTGAAATGGCCAAGGACAACCGAACCTTGGGACGGGTCAAACTCAGCGGTATTGCGCCGGCGCAGCGGGGAATTCCCCAAATTGAGGTCACCTTTGATATTGACGCCAACGGTATTCTGACCGTAAGCGCCAAAGATAAGACAACTGGCAAGGAACAGACCATCACGATTTCCAACTCGAGCAATTTGCCGAAGGATGAAGTGAACAATATGGTCAATACCGCCAAACAACACGCCGAAGAAGACAAACAGCGGCGATTGCTGGTGGAAGTCCGGAACGAAGTGGACTCCCTCGCCTATCAGTCCAAACGAATCCTGGCGGAACAAGCAGGGACTTTGCCTGCACATGTCAAAGGGTTATTGGAAGCTGCGTTAGAAAAAGCAAAGAAGGCGCTTGATGATAATGCGGACATTGAAGCGATGCGCAGCGTTAAAACGGAACTTGAGCAGGCTTACGGACAGGCGTGCCAGTGTAAGCCGGAAGCACAGGGGCCAACGGTTGAAAATCCTGCCGCACACAAAAAGAGCGGCGATGATGTGATGGATGCTGAGTACGAAGAAAAGAAATAATGGCTGAAATGGCGGTGAGCATACGATGAAATTTATCGACTACTATGAAGCTCTGGGAGTTCCCCGGACGGCAACTGAGAAAGAAATAAAGACTGCTTACCGCAAGCTCGCCAGGCAGCATCACCCTGATTTACATCAGGGTGATGCCAAGAAGGCGGCAGAAGAAAAATTCAAAACGATCAACGAGGCCTATGAAGTGCTCAGTGACGCGGATAAAAGGTCCAAGTACGATCGATTGGGCATGAACTGGCAATCAGGGCAGGATTTTCAGCCTGGTCCCGATATCGGCGGGTTTGATTTTCGCAACGCAAATGTCAACGGGGAAGGCCTGGATGGTTTCAGCGACTTCTTCGCTTCGATGTTCGGTCAGGATGTTTTTGGTCGTCGCGGGGGCCGTGCGGAGCGATCGCGCGGACCTGTGCGAGGCGAAGATATAGAAGCTGAGATCAATCTTTTGGTCGAGGAATTTTACAAAGGCGGCGAAAAGGATATCCAGATTCAGACAGGCAGAACAACGAAGACCGTTAAGGTGAAAATTCCACCGCGAATTTATCCTGGCGCGGTGTTGCGCCTTAAGGGGCTTGGCGGCGAAGGGCGTGGAGGCGGAACTGCAGGCGATTTATTGCTGCAGCTGAAAGCGTTGCCGCATCCGATCTGGAAAATCGAAGACCAGGTGGATATTGAAGCTGATCTGACCATTTATCCTGATCAGGCGGTAGTAGGTGACAAAATTTCTGTGCCTACGCCGGATGGAATGATTCAGCTGAAAATTCCGGCCGGTATTCATAATGGACAAAAAATGCGGTTGAAAGATAAAGGCCTCAAACGCAAAAATGGCACGCTTGGAGATATGTTCGTGCGGGTGAAAATCGACACTCCGCTGGAGCAGAGCCCCGAGGAAGTTGAAATGTATCGAAAGATTTTTGAATTAAGGAACCGATAGGCGAAGGAGGGAAGAGAAATGGCGGAAGAAAAGTTCACGCAAAAAACGACGGCGGTGCTGCAAGACGCGCAGCAATCGGCGGCAATGAATTATCATCAGGAAGTGACCTCCCGGCATGTGTTGCATGCATTAATGAAAGACCGGGACGGGATCATTGATTATATATTGGCTCAGGCTAAGATCGAACCGGGACTGATCGAAACGAAAGCCGGACAACTCGTGAAAAACCAGCCGGTTGTCAAGGGGCAGGAAGGGAACCTGCACTGGAATACCGCGATGGTGCGGGTGATGGCGCTGGCCGAAAAAATGGCGAAAGATGCGCAGGACGAATATATCAGTGTTGAACATCTGCTGATGGCGCTTGCGGAAGACGGCGACAGTGATGTTGTTCAAGTTTGCCGGGATTTTGGGCTGACCCGTTCAAAAATCCGGGAATGGGCCCGTGATTTTCGTAAGGGGCAGAATGTTACCAGCGATAACCCTGAAGGCGGCGAACAGCTGCTGGCCAAGTATGGTCGCGATCTCACCGAGCTGGCCAAACAGGGGAAACTTGACCCGGTGATTGGCCGGGATGAGGAAATTCGGCGTGTAATTGAGATTTTATCGCGGCGGACCAAAAATAATCCTGTGCTCATTGGCGAACCTGGTGTCGGTAAGACGGCAATCGTAGAGGGATTGGCCCGCCGGATTATTGCGGGGGATGTGCCGGAATCACTGAAAAACAAGATCGTTTATTCCCTCGACCTTAGCGCGATGGTGGCGGGATCGAAGTACCGCGGGGAATTCGAGGAACGTCTCAAAGGTGTACTCACAGAAATTTCTAAATCCGAGGGCAGGATTATTCTGTTCATCGATGAACTGCATACCGTAGTCGGCGCCGGCGCTGCCGAAGGGGCCATGGATGCCGGCAACATTCTAAAACCAATGCTGGCTCGCGGGGAGCTGCGCTGTATCGGTGCAACGACCCTCAATGAATACCGTAAGCATATCGAAAAAGATGCCGCGTTGGAGCGCCGTTTCCAGCCGGTCATGGTGGCGCAACCCTCGGTGGAGGATGCGATTTCCATCCTGCGCGGACTGAAAGACCGTTACGAAGTTCACCATGGCGTAAAGATCAAAGATTCAGCGCTGGTAGCGGCGGCTGTTCTGTCGGATCGTTACATTGCCGATCGCTTTTTGCCGGACAAGGCCATTGATTTGATGGACGAATCGGCTGCAAAACTGAGGACCGAAATCGATTCCATGCCTACTGAACTTGATGAGTTGTTGCGTCGTGTCATGCAGCTGGAGATCGAACAGCAAGCGCTCAAAAACGAAAAAGATCCAGCTTCCGTGGAACGACTGGCCCGAATCGAAGAAGAATTGCTTGAAACAAAGCAACAATCAGATTCGCTAAAAGCGCAGTGGCAAGTTGAAAAGCAGGGGATTACCCGGCTGCGCGGGTTGAAAAAAGAAATCGAATCAGTTCGCAACGACATGGAAGGGGCGGAACGCGCCTATGACCTGAATCGTCTGGCTGAACTGAAATATGGTCGCCTGCCGGAATTGGAACATCGATTACAAAGCGAAGAAGAACTGCTGAAAGAAAAACGCAACCATAAAATGCTTTTGAAAGAAGAAGTCGACGAAGATGATATCGCCAAAGTCGTCAGCCGTTGGACCGGCATTCCGGTTACCCGAATGCTGACAGGCGAACGCGAAAAGCTGGCGCATCTCGAAGATGTCTTGCATGAGCGTGTAGTCGGACAGGACGAAGCAGTGCAGGCTGTCAGTGAAGCCATCATCCGTGCTCGGGCGGGGATCAAGGATCCCGGGCGTCCCATCGGATCGTTCGTTTTTCTTGGACCGACCGGAGTCGGCAAGACAGAATTGGCTAAAACTCTGGCTGAAGTATTGTTCGATGACGAACGGAGCATGATCCGTCTCGACATGAGCGAATATATGGAAAAACATACTGTGTCCCGCCTGATTGGAGCACCACCGGGATATGTCGGATACGATGAAGGCGGGCAGCTCACGGAAGCGGTGCGGCGCCGTCCATACAGCGTTATCTTGCTTGATGAGATTGAAAAAGCGCATAATGATGTGTTCAATGTGTTGCTGCAGATTCTCGAGGATGGACGCTTGACGGATGGCAAGGGCCGGACGGTTGATTTCAAGAACACAGTGATCATTATGACTTCGAATCTTGGGTCAGCCGAGATCTTGAATAATTCCTTTGAAGTGGCCAAAGGACGGGTGCTTGAGATGATGAAAGTTCACTTCCGGCCAGAATTTCTGAATCGGATCGATGATATCATCGTATTCAATGCCCTGTCTGCAGAACAAGTTGGAACAATTGCCGGAATTATGCTGGCAGGACTGGCGAAACGGCTGCAGAAACAGATCAACATCACGTTGAAATGGAGTGATGCGGTCCTAAGGCGACTGGCAACGGAAGGTTACGATCCCAACTATGGCGCTCGTCCGCTGCGACGATTGATCAGCCGGGCTGTGGAGACCGAGCTTTCCAAGCGCATTGTACGGGGCGAAGTGCCTGAAGGGTCGGTGGTCAAACTTACTGCGGAATCAGGAAAAATCGACCTAGAAGTGCAAAAGAGCGACGAACAATAAACTGAAGAAAAATGCCGGCTGCAGAGAAAAAGTGCAGTCGGTGTTTTCTTTTACGTCTGAATATATAAAGGAAAACACAAGTGAAGAGAGAATTATATAATATTATGGAGATGATTGATATTGAATTTTAAACCCATTGAGCTGGAAGATAAGCAGGTATTTGACCTGGCCTTCCACCGGCGCTATTACGAGAACTCCTGGTTTACGTTCACCAATTTGTTGGTTTGGCGAAATAATTATTCGACATCCTGGGCTGTGCAGGATGAATCATTGTATGTCCGGCTGCAGGCCAATGGCCTGATTTATTTTTTGCCTGCCTTTACGCCGCCAGAGAAAGCTTTTGCGCAGGCAGTTGATGCGGCGGTGAAGGAGAGCCTTTCGCGCGGAGAGAGCTTTTTAATGAAAGGACTTTCACCCGCAATGTGCGCCGAAGTGCAGGAAATGTGGCCAGACCGTTTTCTGATGGAACCGCAGCGGGATTATTTCGACTACCTTTACCGGGCAGAAGATTTGCGGACGCTGGCCGGACGAAAATACCATTCAAAACGAAATTTTGTGAACCGGTTCCGGGCAGAGCATGCGGACTGGCAATATGAACCGTTGACCACTGATTCAGGAGAGGATTGCCTGCAGGTAGCGGCTGCCTGGTGTGAGAACCGCGACTGTGACGCCAGTGCCGTTCTCGGCAACGAGTATCGGGCGATTGAGGAAGCGTTGCAACATTTTGATTTGCTGGGGTTGCGCGGCGGCATCATTCGATTGAATGGACGTCCGGTGGCGTTTAGTTTTGGCGAGGCACTGAACACGGATACTATGGTCATTCACATGGAAAAAGCAGATCCAGCCGTACAGGGGCTCTATGCAATGATCAATCAGGAATGTTGTCGTCAGGCTTGGGGCGATGTCGAGTTTATCAACCGGGAAGAAGACATGGGTGAGGAAGGCCTGCGCAAGGCAAAGGACTCTTATTATCCGGTCCGGTTGGTGGAAAAATACAAAATATATTTACGGGAGGGATATTAATATGGCACAGGATTGTTCGTTTGACGTGGTTTCACAGGTCGACATGCAGGGTATGGACAACGCCGTGAATCAGGCGATGAAGGAGATTGGCCAGCGCTATGATTTTAAAGGTGCCTTGGCGGAAATCACAGTTGAGGCGGCCGGCTTGAAATTTGCGGCGCAGGATGAGTTTAAGCTGGATGCCATGATGGATGTGCTGCGGCTGAAAATGGTGAAAGCCGGTATTTCGGCGCGTAGTTTGGTTCCAGGCAAGATTGAACAGGCTTCCAAAGGGACTGTGCGTCAGATGATGACGATCCAGACCGGGATCGCAGCTGACAAGGCACGGGATATTGTTGCTTCCATCAAAGGACTGAAACTGAAAGTGCAGACTTCAACTCAGGGAGACCAGATCCGCATATCGAGCGCGAAAAAAGATGAACTGCAGAAAGTGATCACTCATTTACGGGCGCAGGATTTCGGCATCGATCTCCAATTCATCAATATGAGGTCATAGGACGTGACGGTATGATATCTGATGACATTTACCCGCTGAAGCGGTGGTTTACAGAGTATGTACGGTCATTTTATTCGGAAGACCCCGATATTCAGGCCCACGTGCGACTCAAGGAAGACCACACCGCCCGCGTATGTGAACGGATGGCTGAGTTGGCAGGTTCTTTGCGACTGGAGCCCGAACGGAGCACCTTGGCCCAGACCGTGGCGCTGTTCCATGATGTGGGACGTTTTCAGCAATACACGCAGTACCGTACGTTCAATGATTTCCGGTCCGAGGATCACGCCTGCATGGGCGTGCGCATTTTAAAAGAAACGGGTGTGCTGGGGAAGTTGCCGGAAGTTCAGCAAGAGCTGGTGCAAAAAGCTGTGAGGTATCATAATGGTCGCGATATTCCTCCTGATAGCGAGGAATCGGTCTATCTGTCGCGGATGATCCGGGATGCGGACAAGATTGATATCCTGGAGATGATCACGAGTGAGGACGCGTTGTTCCAAATGTTGCCGATGCCGGAGTACGGCGAGGTGCAACAGGTCTCACCCGGCACTTTGAATTGCATTCTTCAGGGTGAGGTGGCTCGCTTTGAGCACATACGGACTTCGGCGGATCTGATGCTGTTCCGTATGTCCTGGATGTTCGACATGAATTTCCCATGGACGTTTCGCACAGTTAGAGAACGGGAGTATCTAGAAAAAATGGCCGAAAAATTGCCCGAATCCCCAGAGGTTCAACAAGCGGTCAATTCGCTGAAACAATACCGTGATCAGCGGGCCGCTGGGTAGAGCTGCGCCAAGACTATACCAGAAAGGAGTCTGAAGATATGCCGAAATTTTCCGTGAATCTGACGATGCTGTTTCAAGAAGTTCCATTCATGGAGCGCTTTGCCGCAGCTAATAAAGCAGGGTTCAAAGCGGTGGAATTTATGTCTCCTTATGAATATGCGATTGCGGATCTGCAAAAAGTCTTGTCTGACAATGGTCAAAAACTTGTGCTGTTCAATTTGCCTGCAGGAAACTGGGCGGCGGGTGACCGGGGCATCGCCATAGATCCCGCCCGCAAGCCGGAATTTCAGGCGGGCGTACATAAAGCAGCCGAATATGCCAAAGCGCTTAAGGCGCCGCAGGTAAACTGCCTGGCAGGGAAAACGCTGCCGGACATTCCAGTTTCCGAGCAACGAAAGACGTTGGTTGACAACCTGCGGTTTGCGGCGGAAACTCTGTCCGCCGTCGGCGTCAAACTGCTGGTTGAACCGCTCAATTCGCGCGACATGCCGGAGTTCACACTGAATACTACCTCGCAGGTGCTGGAATTGTTGGAGGAAGTCGGGCACGCCAATGCTTTTCTTCAATATGACGTTTACCATGCGCAAAGAATGGAAGGGGAACTCTCCGGGATTTTGCGGAACTCCCTGTCAAAAATAGCACATATCCAGATTGCCGATAACCCCGGGAGGCACCAACCAGGAACAGGTGAGATCAATTTTCGTTGGTTGTTGGCTGATTTTGACGCTGCCGGGTATACAGGATATGTCGGGCTCGAATACCTACCGATCTCGGATAGCGCCAGCTCTTTCCGTTGGATCGGGGATTACGGATTCAGTTTGTAATTGGGTTAACGCCCTTTCGAACGATAAAATAAAGCAGTGGACTTCTTGGCTATACAAGGCAAGAAGTCCACTGCTTTTCTGTTTCCATAAAAAAGAATAACAGGCCAATTATTAAATGATATTCAAAGAGAAAACGGCGACAATTATAATGACTAAGGACATTTTCAAAAGCGTGTCCCAAAAATATGAAAGAAGGCGTGTGAAAATGAGCATTTCTTCCGTGAACAACACTTCCTCCGCACTGTTGCTCAGCCTGTATGCCAATAGTGGAACAAAGAGTTCCAAGTCGAGTGAAGAGTCATCGCAAAGCTCGACATCCGCATTATCGGGAGTTGTTGCCAGCAATTCGGACGGAGATACATTCCAGTTGTCTGATGCGGCAAAATCTTCCATGGTGTCGGCATCGGAAATGTTTAGCAAGATGGATACCGACGGAGACGGATCACTCAGCGAAACGGAGTTCACATCAGCGCGACCCAGTGATGTAAGTGAAGAAATGGCTGCTAATCTTTATAGCACCATTGACTCGGATAGTTCGAGTTCCTTGACGGAATCGGAATTTGCAGCCATGGATAATATGCCACCGCCGCCGCCTTCGTCTACGTCGTCCGATTCAGGATCGTCAACTGATTCACAGTCGTTCAGTGAACTGGATACTAACCAAGACGGTGTCGTAAGCGCCGATGAACTGGCAGCGGCTCGCCCCGAAGACGTAAGTGAAGAAATGGCGGCAAATTTGTTCAACAGCCTTGATCAGGATGGGTCGGGCGGCTTAACGGAATCTGAATATGCTACGGCGATGGGCGGCAATGCCGGGGTAACCAGCGTATAAGGTATTCTTTTTGAAGTTATCAACGTATAAAGTTTGAGTAATTACTAAGAAAAAATAATCCCCCGACGGCGTTTTTGGCCAACGGGGGATTATTTAAAAGTGAATTCATTATTTATCAGGTACAGCTGTCAATTAATTTGCGTAACTTATGCATAGAGGAGCAACATGAAAACCAGCATTGTTATTCTTACATATAATAAAATTGAGTACACGCGGCAATGCATCGACAGCATCAGAAAATATACTAAACAGGGAACCTATGAAATTGTTATTGTGGACAACCATTCCACAGATGGCACCGAAAAATGGTTGAAACAGCAAAAAGACGTGCGAACAATATTCAACCGCGAAAATATGGGATTCCCTACAGGGTGTAATCAGGGAATGACGATTGCCAAAGGCGATAATGTCTTGTTGCTGAATAATGACGTGATAGTAACGAACAATTGGCTTAGCAATTTATTGCAAGCTTTATATAGTAATCCCGAGATTGGCGCGGTCGGCGCAGTGACGAATAATTGCTCGTATGGTCAAACTATTGCTGTGCAATATAAATCGATTCAGGAGATGCAGCGATTCGCCAAGGATTACAATATATCAACTGCTGCTAAGTGGGACGAAAGATTAAAATTAGTGGGTTTTTGTTTACTAATCAAAAAAGAAGTTGTGGAAAAAGTTGGACTATTGGATGAAATGTTTTCACCAGGCAATTTTGAAGACGACGACTATTCGGTAAGAATCAGACGGGCAGGGTATAAACTGCTGCTTTGCCGGGACACTTTTATTCACCATTTTGGCAGTGTGTCTTTTCGGGACAAAGCTTCAGAGTATAACCAATTGTTGCAAACCAACGCTCAAAAGTTCGAAAATAAATGGGGCTATTCATCCAACTACTCAATGATGATTCGCCAAGAAATTATCAATTTTATTGATGCGCCGCGAGATGAAGCTTTTCGAGTTCTAGAAGTCGGTTGTGCTTGTGGGGCCACTTTGTTACAGATACGGAATCAATTTCGTAGCGCAGCATTATATGGAATTGAATTAAATGTGAATGCAGCGCAGGATGCCAGTACCTTTGCCGACGTGTGCGCTGCGGATGTTGAAGCGTTGGAATTGCCATATCCCAAACGTTTTTTTCAGTATATTATTTTAGCTGATATTTTAGAGCATCTGAAAAACCCTTGGGGAGCACTACAGATGCTTTATCAATATTTAGCGCCGGGTGGAAAAATTCTTGCCAGCATTCCCAATGTGATGCATTTCAGTGTGATTCGGAATTTGCTGTACGGGCATTGGAACTACGAAAATGCAGGGATTCTCGATAAAACACATTTACGTTTTTTTACGCTAAATGAAATAAAAAAAATGTTTTTTGGCGTCGGGTTTAGCCAGTTGCAGTGCAGTACAACGCAAATTGCTTGCTCTGAGAGTGACAAACAGTATGTTGATACCATCAGCGCCATGACTGAAAATAAATTTAAGGATCAATATTTGGCATATCAATATCTGATCAGTGCCCCCAAAGGGTTCGTGCTTGATGAATTAAGGGAAATACTGCTGGAACTTGCACGAGATATCAATGTGATGGAAAACATTAAGGCTCTCAATCGATACCCAATTGAAACAGTCATAGAGATCATCGATAGGGATGTTTCCAATCAAACTGATGTGCTAAATAGAATCGCGTCAGCTAATTTTGCCGAAAAAAAATTCGACTGTGTTATTCCATATTTGCAACAAGCTTTGCGAATTAATTCCGAAGATTCGAATACGCTATATAATTTCAGCTATGTTCTATTCAGACTACAAGAATATGATGCAGCACTAAATTATATGCATGGAATTATCAATAAAACTGACAATGATCTGCTCTTGATCGAACGAATTAATTCGGCAAAAGCTCAACAAAAATTGGATTCATCGGGCGAAGCTGAATGACTTCTTGGGAGGAAACGTAAATGATAAAATCCGCTGGCACTTTGGAAATTACAACTCGGATCGGCTGTAAAGTGGATTGTGTGCTTTGCCCGCAATTGAAATTGATACAAGAATACTCAAAATGCTCTAATGTTAATGTTTTAACCATGGAAACCTATAAAAATTGCATTGATAAAGTTCCCGCCAGTGTCCGGATTGATTTTTCAGGTATGGCGGAGCCTTGGCTTAACCCGGATGCAACCCAGATGCTTTTGTATGCAGCGCAAAAAGGCCATCGAATTGCGGTATACACTACGTTAGTTGGTATGACATTAGATGATTTTGATCGCATTAAGGGCATTGACTTCACGGATTTTGTCATTCATCTGCCGGATATCGATGGCAATTCAAAAATCATGGTTACAGCGGAATACTTGCAATTATTGCAGTGCATTGTTTCAACGGCGCCCGATAGGCTGAAGAAAATCATGAAATTTTGTGCACATGGGCCGACTCCGTCAGAAGTTCAAAAAATTGTCGATGTTAATATGCGTCTGTCTATTCATGACCGCGCCGGCAATGTTGAGGATAGCGGCGGGATCAAAATGAATCGGGTTCACCACCGTGGACGAATTCAGTGTTGTTTGTCCGGTATTGATTTGAATCATAACGTGCTGTTGCCGGACGGCAGAGTGGTACTTTGCTGCATGGATTACGGCATGGAATATATTATGGGAAACCTCATGCAAGATGAATATGATGACATTTTACTGAACGAAAAAAAAGAATATATTCGCCAGTATTTAGACCATGACACGGTTTCCGTGTTATGTAGAAAATGTAGCTTTGCGACGCCGAAAAGAAAGATATTCTCCATCAGTATGATTAAAAACGAAGAAGATATTATTGAGTCTTTCGTGCGATATCACATGAATATTTTTGATGGAATGGTGGTCGTAGATAACGGAAGTTGTGATGATACCAAGTCCATTCTGGAAAATTTACGTTCGGAAGGATTTCCACTATATATATACGATGACCCTGAGACAAATTATTTGCAAGATGCCAAAATGAGCCAAATTCTTCACGAGGCAATGAAAACGTTTCAACCGGATTTGATTATTCCTCTGGATGCTGACGAATTTATTGTCCCGAATGAGTCGGAAAATCCCAGAGTCGTATTGGAAGAAGTTGATTTGCAAAAACTCCATTATGTAAAATGGCGGACATATATTCCAGATGGCAACGATGATCCGGAAGAGCCGGTTGCGTTATTAAAAATGCAGCATATGCGGCAAGAACAATATGAAAAGTTTTATAAAGTAATGGTTAGCAAGTATGTTATGCAGAGGCAGAGCCTTCAATTGGCAATGGGGTCGCATGATGTTGTAATCCAACATCATGACGGAAACAGTATAGGTAAGGCTGTCATAGAAGAGCTTAGGATTGCCCATTTTCCATTGCGGTCGATAGAGCAGTTAAAGTCAAAAATATATGTAGGATGGATAAATTCGTTATCAAGATATGACCGAAAAGCGGGTGAGGGTTTCCATTGGGAAGTACTGTTTACTTCTTTGATGGAGGGGGGCGAGGTAACCGCTCATATGTTGGCGGAAATGGCTAAGCATTATGATCTTGCCGACAAAAATGCTGAGGTGAAAACGCAAAAGAAACCCGTTGATTTATCGCATATTCTGCCCATTGCATTGAAATATACGAGCCCCAAAACAATAAACTATACTAAAAATTTAGCACGCAATGCTGCGTGCTTGGCCCAAGAATATTCTGTGCAAAAGAAAAATGTTATCAGCACCTTGGAACCACTGGGAAATTTAGTGCAAGTGCTTTTCAAAAACAATATGTTCAAAGAAGCATTATCATGCACTGAAATTGCCTTGCTCTTTGGCGCTAATCCGATTTGGCTCTTTAATAAAGCCGAACTTCATATGAAACTGGGTGAAGTGGATCCGGCAGTGGAGGCTTTTGCAAAATTCGTTTCAAGTGCGGGTGCTGCGCAATATCCCCAAGAAATTAAGAGAGCAAAATCGATCATTGAATTAGTGAACAACGAAAAAGCAAAGACCCTTGCAAACAGCAAGATAGGTTGAGTTTTGTGACAAACAGGGATGCTGTGCCGTGATCACACCCCGTTAACTGGAGTATGCGCCGGCAGAGCAAGGTCTAGATTGTATTCTTCGCAGATGGCTTCTATTTTTTTGCGTACAGTAGGATCGAGGCATTGTTGATACGACCAGGTTAATAACTCTACTGCGGCACTTCGAGACGTTTCGTGTGGTAAGGCTTGTCTGAAAAAAAATACAGCATGTTCCCAGTCCTTAACTTTATAGCAACAAAAACCGGCACGCATAGAATACTGTCCGGCCAAGTCGGAAGTAATTGTTGTTGTTTGCAGCCGCTCTAAACAAAAATGAAAAACAGGCGGATATACGTGATACTTTATCAGATGATCCAACACTTTCAGAGGGGCGCCTGGTTGCAAGAAACGAGAAGAAACTTGCAGTAGCCGAAATAATTGTTCTTCTGAACTCAAGTGGATGAAATTTAGAAATAGCGTGGAGTAGGATGAAAAATTCACATCGGACAGATCAACTGCTGAATCCAACTGGAAATATATACTGGCGATTTTCCGCAATGGAGAGTCGGCTGGTGATACTAAGCTGGACAGCCAATCTGGGCGGTCGGCCAAAAGGCAAGAAACCACTGCGAATAGCTCGGCGCCATCTGGATTAGAATGCTCAACGAGCGTCGCAAAACACTGAAAAGCCGCTTCGTATTTATCGCATACAAGGAATTTCATACCGATAAAATAGTTTTCCTGGAACTGTGTGGATAGCAACTTGAGATAGTGGGCGAACAGGTGTTTCTGATTCAACACAGCGAGATTGCGAACTAAAAAATCAACATCAGCCTTGTTTTGAACGTTGTAGAGACTGTCAAGCAATTGAACAATGTCGGCAGGTTTTTGCGTTTTGACTTGAGAGAGAAGCCGCGCCAAAGACGAACCAAGATGCTTGTCAGATTTAAGGGCGGCAATGGTATAATCGAAGGCTTGCGACACATGATTCATCTTATCGTGAAGAACGGCAATTTCCTCTTGAACTTGTCCCTTGATTTTCAAGAATTCATTGTCCAAGTTGCTGTGAAAGTTTTCATTCGCAACCAAGGATTGCACTAAAAACGGTAATGCTTTGGAGTAGCGACCGCATTTTTGATGATACATGCCGATGCAGTGCAATATTTCTGGATGGTCAGGATGCTTTTCCAATGCCTCTGCAACCATCGTTGCGACTTTGTCTTGCATGAATAAGTTCAATAATAGCATGCTTTTGATATAAAAAACGTAAGGCTTATAGCGGGCGTTGGAAAACATAATTTCTTCATTATTTTCGAGTGCTTTCAAAGCGTAATGAGCAGCCTGCTCATAATTATGCAATAGAATATGTGATTGACTGATATGATAGTAAGTCAGACAATTGGTTGCATTGTCTGCGACTTCCTGCTCCAATAGTGGAAGATTCCGAAGAGCTTTTTCAGGTAATCTGGATTGCGAGTAACCGGTATGCCGAATAGCTAACGTTGATTCCGGCACATAAACTGCAACAGGACTGCGTCCCTGCTTGTATATCGCTTCATGAATTCGCCCGTGATATCGGATCAGCCGGGAATGACGAAAAAGGCGAACAAGTTGGGTGTGCGCGATCACGGCTCCATCAATTGATTCCATATGTTTCATTAATATGCAAGCGGCATCAATTTTTCGATTCCCGTGAATTTTCCGCACAACATCTGGAAGCGCAGTGCTTGTACCTTGCTCAAAATATTCGTCGGCATCCAAAAATATGATCCAGTCCCCGACAGCCTGATCCAATGCAAAGTTACGTGCGGCGGAAAAATCATTAGCCCAAGTGTAATGAAAAATTTTAGCACCCAATGATTGGGCAATGGAGACCGTATCATCCGAAGAGCCTGTATCGACAACGATCATTTCAGCGACATCGTTTTTAACGCTACGCAGGCAACGGGCAATATTATCATGTTCGTTTTTGGTGATAACACATAGAGAAATTGTTGCCATAAATTTAACAGCCTTTCGTTGAGATATAAATCAAGGGATGTACAAGAGTACATCCCTTATGTTTATGAGAATTTGTTACCGGGTCAGGTTGAGATTGTGAGGTTATTGCAGAAGTGACAGAACTTGTTGGGGCAACTGATTGGATTGTGCCAACATAGCAGTGGCAGCTTGGTTGATAACACTGAGCTTGGTGTACTCTGCCATTTCAGCCGCCATATCTACATCGCGAATACGGGACTCAGCTGCCGTGGTGTTTTCGCTGGCTGTAGTTAAGTTGTTAATGGTGTGTTCCAAACGATTTTCTTCGGCGCCCATTTTACCACGTGCAGCCGACACCATTGAAGTTGCGGTGTCGATGACCGAGATGGCCACTTCGGCTGCCGTCTGGGATGTGACGGTAAGATTGGCTACGCCAAGTGAGCTGGCGTCCATGGCATCGATTGAAATATTGAAATCTTGTCCAGTGTTGGCGCCAATCAAAATTGTGGCCGAGCCATCAGCACGCAAATTATTGGCGGCAGTGGTCTGCGTAAAATCTGATAACGCATCGCTGGCCGTGGTTCTCTTGTCGCCATCAGAATCCGTTACAGTATAAGTTAATCCATACACCGCAGTTGTTGTTCCGCCGGTGGTCGCCGTAGCAGTCAGTGTGCCTGTCGTAGCGGTTGTTATTGCAAAATCTCCTGTATCGAGATCTGCAACGGTGGTAGCGGAAGTGACTGTGAATGAGGTCGTTTGCAGAGCACCATCTTTGACATAACTGAGTGAAATGGTATCGCCTTCGGTAATTCCCAACGAATTGCCGCTGGAGTCCGTCAAAGCGGTCGCGAGAGTGCCGGATGTGGTTGCAGATGCGAAAGAAGTGTTTTCAGATACGTTCGCAGTAACGGTGGTATTATCACTACTCATCGAGCCGTCGAGCAGGTTTTTGGTGTTGAATTGCGTGGTAGAGGCAATTCGGTCAATTTCTTCGGTTAGTTCCGAGAACTCAGACTGGATATCATCTCGATCATCGTCGGTAATGGTATCGCTAGCAGATTCTACCGCCAACTCACGCATACGTTGTAGAATGCTGGTGGTTTCATCGAGCGCACCTTCCGCTGTCTGCAGGAGCGATATACCATTCTGGGCGTTGGAACTGGCGGTGTCGAGGCCGCTGATCTGACCGCGCATTTTTTCTGAAATCGCGAGTCCGGCAGCATCATCGGCTGCACTGTTGATCCGCAGACCGGAAGACAGTTTGGCTAAGGATTTCTGCATGGTCGTACTGTTGGCGTTTAAGGAGTTCAATGTGTTCAAAGACGCCATGTTGTGATTGATAATCATGATTTTTTCCTCCTTGAATTTTTAGGTGGAGTATCCTTACTCCCCTTTTTGAGCTTACCCCAGCTCATGAGTCGGTGGCTTACCCTGGTGTTTTCTGCTGCTTAGTTCACTGGAATCACCTCAACCTTCCCCGGCTAATTATTTGTTCGATGTAAAAAATTAGAAGAATATTTGAAATCGAATACCCATAAAAATTTTTATCAAAAAATATTGGTGGTAAAAAAAAATGCGCAGAAAAAATTCTGCGCGGCACACGCGGTTCGGTGAATGATTATTGCAGAGAATAGCCAACATCGTGAATGGTTTTTAAACAAATGGCTGGGAGCTTTTTTCGCAGATAATGAATGTACAAGTGTACATAAGGCCGATATACGGCGGACTGTTCTCCCCAAACTTTTTCCAGGATACGATCAGTCGGGATGACTTGCCCAAAGTTGCGCATCAACAATTCCAAAATCATAGATTCTTTCACCGTCAGTTTTATCCAGGAATCACTGATTTTTGCTTCACTGCGTGAAGGATCAAGGATGATGCCAGCCGCCATAACAAAATTGATTTTATCTGCAGGAGCAATTCGGCGGGTCAGAGCGCGCATTCGTGCGAGTAACTCGTTCGACGAAAAGGGTTTGACCATATAATCGTCAGCGCCGGCATCCAAGCCTTCGACGCGATCCTGAAGGGAGTCGAGGGCGGTCAGAAAGAGGACTGGGTTATCAAAACCCAAAGACCGGTATTCTTTGAGAACCGATAGCCCATCACGGAGCGGCAATGCCCGGTCTAAAACTAACATGTCATGGACTCCGGTAGCAGCCATTTCCAGGGCCGTTTCTCCATTGGAAGCAACATCGGCGATGTATCCGTTTTTCTTCATCAGATAAGACAAGGCACTGGCAAGTTTCGGCTCGTCTTCCGCCAAAAGAAGTTTCACGAGAGTCTCCCCCAAGTGTGGCTACGTCCATGTAGTAAAATTTGCCATCTTAGCTTTCCATTTGAATTATAGGGGGAATATATTAGAAAATCATTTAATTTTTATTAGCTATGAAAAAATCATTCAAAATTTATAATGTTCGAGAACAAGCTGTAGAATAGGGCTTTGGGTCTTATTGCGGAGCATATTTTTATTTTCAAAGAGAATATAAATCTATTCCAGCAAATAATCAAACAAAAATCTAATATGAGATGTGGAAATACCAAATGAAGAAAAATATCTGAAAGTTATAGTCATCGGGAAAGCATGACTGATCCTCCAAAAAACAAGAGCGAAAAAGATAAGGAGTGAGTAAGGTGAGTACAAGCATTTCAAGTACAGGTACGGTTACGGCCTCGTCCAGCACTCTTAGCAGCACTACAGCCACTAGCAGTCTGGCCAGTTTTGAATCCTTCATTACGCTTCTGTGCGCACAATTGCAAAATCAGGACCCGACGAATCCGGTAGAAAACACGGAACTGGTTTCTCAATTGGCGCAGATGAGCACACTCGAACAGCTATCCTCCATGAGCAGCACAGCAGAAGCAACTTCGGCCTTTAGTCTGATAGGACAGGATGTATCCTACAGCACTACAGATGACTCAGGAACGACGACCACGGGCAGCGGAACGGTGTCGGCGGTGACTGTCAGCAGCGGGAAAGCTTCTCTTACGATCGGCAGTACGTCGGTAAGTTATAGCGACATTACCTCCGTCAACGGGACGGCAACTTAAAGTGTTCGTCAAAACAAGGGATACCGAGAACTCGGCTGGACCCTTACAGGGAGGCCGGCTTCTGTTTCGGAAATCAATAAGGAAATAGAGTTGTCGGGAGGATGAAGAAAGATGTCGGTTTATGCGGCACTAACGGCGCTGAACGCGCAACAGACCAAACTGGATGTCATCGGGAACAACTTAGCCAATGTGAGCACCGTGGCCTATAAAAGTCAGACCGCCACTTTTTCTGATTTGCTTAGTCAGACCCTTAGCTCGTCTTCGGGAGCAAGCACAACTTCCAACACCGGCGGCACCAATGCCAAGCAGATCGGCCTCGGCGTATCCGTGGCCGCAATATCGACAAATGTGACGAGTGGCAGCATTACCAGTACCGGAGTCGACACTGATGTGGCGATCAACGGGGGCGGGTACTTCATTGTGGAAGGCGACACCACAGGAAGTTACTATTTCACGCGGGCCGGTAATTTCGGCGTGGATGCGGAGGGGAACCTGAATGTGAACGGATATAAAGTCTGCGGTTGGGAACCGGATGCGGATCAGGTGATCGATACGGAGGCCGCGGTTTCAGGCATTAATCTTTTTTATAATGCCGACGGATCCAGCAAGCAGGTGATCGCGCCTGAAAAAACAACCACGGCGACGATGGATGGCACACTGGATTCGACGGCAGAGGCGCAGGGGGACAGTGTTTTTGATATCGGCGCTACAACTGATTTGGACGCGGACACTTCGGCCACGATATCGGTGTATGATGCGCTCGGCAATGAATATGATGTGGATGTGGATTTTACAAAATGCTATTCAGCTGCAGTTTATGACGAGGATGGCACGGCAACGACTGTTACGACCGTATATTGGGAGGCGTCTGATTCAGCCGATAATGTCAACGCTTCCGGCAGCGGCTATCTGGCATTTGACTCAACGGGGAAATTGCTGACAGGGACTTATTACAGTTCGGATCCGACAGTAACGGGATCAACTCCTGAAACTTATACTTTTTCTAAGACCTATGACATCAGCATGGCAGCCGCTACGGACGCCAGTGGCAACAAGCTGGTTAACATCGATGATTTCACAGTTTCCATGGATGTTTCTGCCGTTAGTCTCTATACGGAGGGTTCTATTGCCGTAGATTCCAGCGACGGGTACGCAAGCGGTACTCTGTCGAGTTACTCTATCGGCTCCGATGGTACGATTACCGGGGTCTACAGTAATAATCAAACACAGGTGCTGGCTCAGATCGGGTTGGCTAGTTTCAACAATGCCGGTGGTCTCGATAAAGTCGGGACCAGTCTGTATGCCGCAAGTGCGAATTCCGGTTCGTACGATGGCGCAGTGGTCGCAGGAAGTGGAGGTACGGGTTCCCTGACCGCCGGGGCGCTGGAAGCATCGAATGTGGACTTATCATCTCAATTCGCGGAGATGATGGTAGCGGAGCGGGCGTATCAGGCGGCAAGCAAACTGATTACTGTGTCTGATGACATGATGCAAACTGTCATCAATATGGTGAGCTGATGTCTTCTACAATCGGCTCATATAGTCTGGGTTATACAGGAATGTCCGTCAACCAAACAGCTTTGGAGACGATCAGCCATAATTTGGCGAATGTCAATACAACGGGATATTCCAGGCAACGGACGAATACTTCCGAAATTGTCACTTCGTCGGCGGTTCTGGGGACAGGCGTTGCTTTGGATTCGGTTACGCGCCTGCGAAGCACAATGCTGGATCGGACCTATCGCAGTGAAAATGCGGACCTGTATTACTATGAAGCCAAGAGCGATACTTTGAGCAGCGCGGAGGCTTTGCTGGGCGATTTTTCAACCTCTACATCGGATGACTCAGCAGAGGAAACAGGCGTACAATTGGCCATGGAAGATTTTTTTTCCAGTTGGGAAGAGCTCGCGAAAGATCTTTCCAGTACGAGTGCACAGGATACGGTTCTGGAATCGGCAACCAGCTTGGTGGATTTAGTGTCGGAAATGGATTCTCAGTTGCAGCAACTGCAGGAAGAATGTGCGGCGAATGTTTACGAATCGGTGGATACGTTAAACGACTTGGCGACACAGGTAGCTGATTTGAATTCGCAAATCAAACTTGCAGAAACCAAAGGATATACAGCCAACGATCTGGAGGATCAGCGTGACACCTTGGTTGATCAAATGTCTGATTTGGCAGACGTTACAGTCAACGTACAGACTGATGGAACATATCAAGTTTTGATCGGCGGCGTGTACCTGGTCAGTGATGATAAGACACATACATTGGTTGCGTCTGGAGACGGATCAGCGAACGATCCGTTGACGGTGACTTGGGCGGAAACGGGCAAAACTGTGGGCTTTTCTTCCGGCAGTATTTTGGCCCAGATGGAAGACGCTGATCAGAGCGCCGTGCTGACTATTTCCAGTACAGATCTTCCGTATGATTTCGACCCCTCATCCGCCAGTTCGATCGGAGAACTGCGACAAGGATTGAATGCTTTGATCACGACGATTGCCTACAAAGTGAATGATCTTTTTAGTTCCGGCGTTGAACTTGGTGAAACCGACACAACCAACACCAATACGACGGTGTTCTTCATCAACAGCGGAACAGGCGACGGAACAGGATTAAACATCAGCAATATCCAGGTCAATTCAGCCTTGTCTTCAGACTCGTCCTTGTTGGCGGTATCTGCGACCGGCGAGGCCAGTGACGGGGGAATCGCGACTGCGATTGCCGGGCTGCAAGATTCGGATCTGTTGGAGGTCGATGGGCTTTCCAAGAGTGTCGACGATTATTATACAGCCGTTGTTTCCTGGCTGGCGACGGAAAACGAAACGACGGCAGGACTGGTGACGACGCAGGAAAGTCTGACCACGCAAACCAACACCGATCGATTGTCAGTATCGAGTGTTTCTATGGAGGATGAATTGTCTAAAATGATTGAGTACCAAACCGCCTATAGTGCATCCTCGAAATATCTAAGTCTTGTGGACGGCCTGGTATCGGATATTATTTCACTGATAAGGTGATGCGTAGCTTCTGGAGGTGAATTATGTCTTCGACTTTTACCGGATTATATTCGGCCACGACTGGATTATATGCCAGTCAGGCGGCGATGTCGGTTGCGACCAATAATATTAGTAATGCCAATACGGACGGTTATTCCCGCAAAACGGTTACTCAGTCGGCGATAGGCCCGGCAGCTATATATATTTCAAGCGCCAGCACCGGTTCTGGAACTGAAATTACTTCGATTTCTCGAGAACGAGATGCGTTGATTGATGCCGAGTACCGGGACGAAAACAGTGTGGCGATAGCATGGGAAACCAAGTCGACGACGCTGGGTGAGTTGGAAGACGTACTGGAAGACATCAGCAGCGAAGATGGGTTCGACACGGTTATGAGTGACTTCTCCGCCGCATTGGAAGACGTTTCTACCGACCCCAACAGCACGGATGCCCGGACTTGTTTGCAACAGGCCGGGCAAGCGGTTTGCGATTATTTGAACAGTATGGCGACATCTCTGTCAAGTGAACGGGATTCTTTGAACGAAGACGTCAAAACTTCCGTATCGGAGATCAATTCCTATAGTGAACGGATTGCCGCTTTGAATCAACAGATTCAGAAAGCGCAGGTCGGCGGTAGTGACGCCAGTGATCTGGAAGATCAGAGAGATCTCTTGATCGATAAGTTATCAAGTTTAGTGAATGTTGAAGTAACGGAAACTTCGGCAGGTACGTCCGTTTCGGGAGAAAAAGTTACAACGCTGGTTATTACACTTGATGGCGGCACGTTGGTCAACGGCAGTAACTATCGGACGCTGGAATGCAATGAAGTGGTCGATTCCACCAGTACAGACAACGGTATGTATGAGGTGGTGTGGAGTGATACCGGCGATTCAGTAACTCCGGAAAGCGGGCAACTGGGGGCATTGCTGGAACTGCGCGATGGTACGGGAGAAAATGGAGACTATAAGGGCATCGTTTATTATATGGATCAACTGGATGAGTACGCCCAAACTTTGGCTGAAGCCTTTAATGAAGGAACCAGCAGTTATTCCGGTCATGCCGACGGGTATGATTCCGATGGCGATACAGGAATTTGCTTTTTCACTTACGATGAAACGAGTTCCACAAGTTTCCTGGATCGAACGACAACTCCCACCGATGAAGAAACTGCCGCAGCTTACTCCAAGATAACGGCGGCGAATATTTCACTGTCATATGAGGTGCTAAGTGATGTATCCAATATTGCAGCCTCTTCGTCATCTGATACGACAGAGACGGAGAATGCGGAAAATATGCTGGAGTTGATTGATCTTTGCGACTCGCAAGAGGTTTTCGGCAATTGCAGCTTGAGCGATTATTTGGAATCCATGACGGCAACGCTAGGCACAGCCAATTCCTATGCAACAACGCAAACAGATAGACATGACACAATTTTGAGTGCGATAGATACCAGGCGTGCATCTGTATCCAGCGTGTCAACCACTGAAGAAACTACCAATTTAGTTCTGTACCAAGAATCTTTTGCCGCTTCGGCCAAAGCCGTTAGTATGTGGCAAGAAGTGTATCAGACCATGCTGGATATGGTCGACGGTTAAAAGATGAACGAAAGAGGGTGGAGACAATGATGCGGATCACAAACACCATGATGACCCAAAGTGTAATCCGAAATATTAATGATAATATGGGGCGTTTGAGTGATGCGCAAGAAGAAACGTCGACCGGCGTGAAGTTTCAGGAAGCTTCGGATGATCCGGTTGCGGCGACCAAGACGTTGCAATATCGCAGTGTCATAGCGAAAATTGAGCAGTATCAGTCGAACGCCACTGATGCTACTTCATGGATGAAAGTGACGTCGAGTACACTGGATTCTCTGACAGATGCAATGCAGCAAATTCGTGATCTAACATCACAAGCTTCCAGCGATATTTTGGATGATACTGAACTTGCGGCCATCTCGGCGGAAGTATCCGAAATAAAAGACAGTATCGTTGAATTGATGAATACACAGTATGCAGGACGCTATATTTTCGGCGGATACTCCACGGATGAGGCACCATATGATTCAGCGACGACTACTGTAACGGATTCTACTACTGGAGATGCAACAGAGCTGGAACAAACGACATTTAAAGGAAGCTATCTCAGTTTATATAGTGTGGTATCAAGTTCGGTTGACTCAACAGGGTTAGTGGATGCCTACAATACCTATGCTTCGACAACGAGCGGGTCAACGACGACCAGTAATATCTACACCAGTACAACCGCGCAGGAAATCAAGTACAATACCGGGTACAGCAGTGAGACGGCTGTCAATGTGGAAGGCCAGAGTGTGACAGGGACGGGAAACGGTAATTTATTTGATACGATTGACAAACTGCTACTCGGACTGAGTGGTGAAACCAGTTATCAGTCGGTCGTGGTTGACTCGACTACCGGCTTGGCAACAGGAACCACTACGACAACATTCACTATGGATGGATTGTTGGATGAGATTGATGCCAATTTGGCGTCGATTTCCACGGAAACGTCGGATTTGGGAGCGCGCATGAATTATGTGGAGACTTGTTCGTCACGCTTAACCAGTGACTACACAACCTATACTGGATTGCTTAGCTCAAATATCGATTCGGATCTTTCCGTGGCTACGACGGAATATGCCACAGCCCAAACGATTTATGACGCATCATTATCGGTCGGTGCGAAAGTCATCACCAAATCTCTGGTCGATTACTTATCCTGACATTAAAGGAGGGAACCGACAATGTCAAGCAGCATTACCACCTACACTACCAGCAGCGGCAGTACTGCCATATCGGGACTTGCTTCGGGAATCGACACCGCTTCACTTGTTGATGAACTGGTCGATGCCGAAAGTTCAAAACTGGATTCGTTAAATCAGCAATTGCAGCTGACAGAATGGAAGCAGGAAGCGTATCGGGATATCATTGACGACTTGTCGGAGTTCGTCGATACCTATTTTTCATCCACATCCTCATCCAGCCTGATCAAACAAGCAAACTATTTGCAATTTGATACAACCAGTTCCGATACTTCGGCTGTGACGGCTACTGCCGGTGTGGATGCGGAGGCTGGTTCCCACACGATTGAAGTGACTCAGTTGGCGACGGCGGAGACAATCAGCAGCAGCTCAACGTTATCCGAAGACATCACGGCCAGCAGCGCAGCGGATTATACCAGCGCTGTGGGAGAAAGCTTTGTTATTACGGTGGATGGAACTGATTATACGGTAACGATTGATTCTTCCGTAACCGATGCAGATTCTTTGCAGGATGCAGTTGACACTGCAGTCGGTAACGGCAAAGTGACGGTCGGAACTACTACGGTTGATGGCGCAAGTGTTTTGACTTTTACTGCCGCTACAGACAGCGGGGTGTCGTCGATTTCGATTGCGGATAGCACATCGGATGGAGCGCTGACAAATTTAGGATTTGCTTCAACGGATGTTACTTCGAATAGAGTTACCGAGGATTCGACACTGGCGGAAATCTCTGCGCAATTAGATACGGCAATGACTTTCGTTGCGAATTCAACGAGTGGCGATAATGAAGTAACGTTTACCATCAATGGCACCTCTTTTACTTTCGCGGAAGATGAAACATTGGGTGATGTTATTGATGCGGTTAATGATTCGGATTGTGGCGCAACGCTCAAATATGATGAACTGACGGATATGCTGGTTTTGACATCTGATGACACGGGAGCCGGCGAGATGCTGACGGTAGCGGATAGCGACAGCAGTTCGTTTATCTCCAGTTTGTTAGGTGGGACGGCCGCAGAGGGAACTGACGCGATCATGGTCTACGATGGGACGAAAGTTACTCGCAGCTCCAATTCGATTGAACTGGATGGCGTAACTTATAAACTTGCCGATGTGACAACCGAAGAAGTCACGGTGGATGTTGAGCAAGATACGGATGCCGTTTATGATTTGATTGACAATTTTGTTGTTGCGTATAATACATTGATTGAATCAATCAACGACACACTAGATGAAAATTATGACAGCGATTATCTTCCGTTGACTGACGATGAGGAAGCGGAAATGAGCGACACCGAGATCGAAAAATGGAATGCGAAAGCAAAAACAGGATTACTTGAGGGAGATGATACGCTGAGTGATATGCTCCGCAATTTTCGACTTGCCTTAATGGATTCGGTATCGGATTCTTCGTTGTCGCTATCAGCAATTGGTATTACTTCAGGCACGTATGATGAAAATGGCAAATTATACATTGACGAGGATGCACTGACGGCGGCAATTGAAGAAGACGCTTCCGCAGTACAGGCGCTGTTTGCGCAAAAGTCGACCTCATATTCCACCAACTCGGCAGTGAGGACTATGACCAGTGCTGAACGAGAAACGCGTTACGAAGAAGAAGGGATCGCCCTACGATTCTATGATATTTTATCCGATTATGTTTCCACATCTACTGATTCAGCGGGAAATAAGGGACGGTTATTGGAGTTGGCAGGAATGGATAGCGACGGCAGTGATACCGATAATTCATTAACTACTAAAATCACTGATTATGAAGAACGAATTGAAAAAGAAGAAGATCGCTTGGATGCATTGCGGGAACGATGGGAAGCAAAGTTCTCTGCAATGGAAGAAGCGATCGAAGAGATGAATTCACAAAGTTCCTATATTGACTCTTTAATGAGTTCGGATGAGTGATTATGATGACACAAGTCGAGTATATGAACCTGTTGAATAGAAAAATAGTTCTTTTGGAAGCCATTGCGGATAATACGGAACGGCAGATTCGTTTCCTTCAAGGCGAACATAAATCATTGCGCGGACTGAAGCGGCTATTGCAAATACGAGGACAACTGTTGAAGGATTTAACAATAATGGCGCAAAAGGAGATGGACGAACAGGAATGGCAAGGATGCGCTGTTGTTCAGGCAAGGTTCAAGGCGGTTCAAGAACTTCAAAATCAAATCAAAGAGCTTCAAATGCAGCTTGTTCAAACGGCGAAAGAAAAGAAAAACGAAATTGCAGTTCATTTGGGAGGCAACCGGGTTACACGGAATATTCGAAATGCCTATATCGGCCGTTGGTACCAAGGGGTATCTCGTGGTTTCAGCAGGACTGTATGACAAAATAACAAGGATCACCATCCGTAGCATGCGGAGGTGATCCTTGCTATTTTTTGAACAATCAGGGCGCGGTGGGGTTGTCAGGTTTTTCGGGTCCGGGTCCGCCAGGTCCGCCGGGGCCGCCAGGGCCGCCAGGAACAGGACCATGTGGGGGACGCATTTCATCGGCTATTGCTTTTGCCTGATCCTGAGTCAACCCGGTTCCCTCCATGAGGTCCTTGACCAAATCTGGTCGTTTCTGGCACCGTTGTATGCATTGTTGCTGCATATAAGTTTCCCGTTCGTCTGCGCTTAACGCTTGGATTTTATCCCATTCGGCTTTGCGTTCGGTATCTTTTTGGTGAAAGAACAATATTACACGATGCGCCTGGTCGGCTTCTATAATCTTTTTTTCGACCAGTTTTTTCAGTGTGGCGCGTAGGCGTTGGGCATGATCCTCTGGGCGTGGCTTCCCGGTCTGGACGGCGTCCGGGTTGGGTCCGGGAGGGGCGTTTGGCGGCTCTGCCGCCATGGCGACAGCCAGCGATAGTAGAAGGCTGCTGAGTACCAAGCCGCTTGCGAGTTTTTTGTTCCAATTGATGTTCATGATTCAATCTCCCTTCTGGATGGATTTCTTACTCCATCTTTATTATGAAGGGAATTTGTTACAGGATTATTACAGGTTTGTATACACTTTATATAGTTTTTGCCTTATCAATGTCAAACCAAAATCGAACTCCTGATTCCAGGTTGTCCACACCGTAGCGATTGTCATGCAGCTCCTGAATCGCGCGGACAATCGATAGTCCCAACCCTTGACCACCGCGGGCGCGCGTTCGGGATTTGTCAACTTTATAAAAACTGGTCCAGATTTTTTCCAGACTGTCTTGCGGAATGGGGAAGCCTGAGTTAAATACAGTGACGCGGACGTGTTCAGGATCTTCTGCAGCGGCAACCGACAAACTAATCTTTTTTTCACCGGTAGCATGTTCGATGGCATTGTTCAAATAATTGGACAAAATCTGCTCAATGCGCAATCGGTCGCCAGAAACGAACAAATCAGTCGAGCATTGTAGGTCCAAGACAACCCCTTTGTCCGTCAATATGGGCTGATATTTTTGGGCCAATTCGCCAAGCAAAACTTCCAAATTGAAGGTCTCACGATTCAGTTGAAATCCCCCCGATTCGATTTGGGACAAGTTCAATAGATCATGCACCAAGCGGTCCATTTTTCCTGCTTCATCCATAATGATGGAACAATAGTAATCTTTGCTTTGTTGATCTTGCGCCACATTTTCCTTCAGTCCTTCTGCATAACCGAGAATAAGGGAAAGCGGTGTTTTTAGTTCATGCGAAACGCTGGAGATAAAGTCCTTTCGCATTTTGTCCAGCTGACGTTCTTTTTCCACATCCGCCAGTAATTGGCGGTTTTTTTGGTTGAGTTCGGATATGGCCGTATCCAGCTGGTCGGAGAGATGATTGATACTCTGACCAAGAGCACCGATCTCATCATTACGCTCAATGGAAGCTTTTTGCGAAAAATCCAGCAAGGCCATGCGTTGAGCGAGGCGGTTGAGATTTTGGATCGGCAGGGTAAACCTTTTTGCAAAAAAGAACGCCCAAATACATCCGGCAAGGATAGACAGCAAGCCGGTGAAAACCATGAAATGGGAAGCGACAGCCGCGCTCTCGGAAATCGGCGCAACGGTCTGGCGCATGTGCAAAGTGTCTCCGTTGTTCAGTCGTCGGTCAATGACCATAAAGTCGATTTTGATATCGGGATCGCTCTGCATTTCCAATACAGTCCGGTCGTCAATCGTCTTTCTGCTTTTGGTGATATGGGGCGGCGGGGGAGGAAACTGAAAAGAAGCAGGGCCATTCCCCGGGGAACTTTGATGAATGAAGGGGCCGAACGAAGTATATTTCAGCTGCCCGTTGCGGTCGGAAATGATGATGCCGGCCCCCAACGCATTGGCGGCTCGCTTAAGTTCGATTGCGATGTCGGCAGGGTTGCCGCGGTATAGATCGTCTATGGCAGTGCTGGTCGCAATCAGGAGGTCCTCCTTCTGCCACATATAGTATTTTTCCAGACCGAGCCGGGTCAGGCTCAACGACATCAGCACAAAAAACAGGAGTAGTGCGCTTAGGGTCAGAAAAAGTCGGGTTCGAATCGAGAACTTCATTTTTCTACCTCGAAACGATAACCATATCCACGAATCGTCTGAACCAAGGAGCTTTTTTCGCCCAGCTTGGTTCGCAACCGATTGATGTGGGTGTCAACTGTTCGAAGATCGCCAAAATAATCATAGTTCCAAACCTGATTCAAAATTTGTTGACGGCTGAGCGCTTTTCCTTTGTTATCGAATAAATAGGCGAGCAAGTCATATTCTTTGGGACTTAGTTCCAGTGGCTGCGCGTCAATGGATACCTGTCTGGATTCAGTATCAATCACCAGTCCATTGGTGTTAAGCGGCGTTTCGGTTTCCAGACGTCGCAGCAAGGCATTGACTCTCGCCGTTAGTATTTTGGGGCTGAAGGGTTTGGTGACATACTCGTCAGCTCCCAACTCGAAAGCAAAGAGCTGATCGATTTCTTCGCTTTTGGCTGTGAGCATGATTACCGGGATGGAACTCTTTTTGCGTATTTCGCGACATACACTGAGGCCATCCTGTTCAGGCATCATAACATCGAGTATCACGAGGTCGACTTTTTCTTTTTCTAAAATCTCCAGTGCAATTCGCCCATTTTCTGCTTCTAATACCGTGTACCCTTCATGAAGAAGAAAATCTGCGACTAGTTTGCGAATACGCAGCTCATCGTCGGTAATCAATATTGTTCTATTTTGCATCGTTGCCCCCTAATTCGTACAGCATCAGTCTCAACTTTAGAATAATGAGCTTTGAGCTGGAAGTCAATCCGTTATAGGCGTGAATTGCATTGAAAAGGAAAATTTCATCTGATGTATAACAAGCTGTAACAAAGCTGTAACAATTCAAAGGCATACTTAAGATAAGTGAAGGGATAAGTGAGGGTTCGAAATGGGCAAGATATGGCAAAATCTGATGAAACATAAAATTGCGGCTGCATTAACAGTACTGGTAGTGGCGGGTGGCATCGGCGGTGGAATGTATTACATGCAGCATCGCAATGTGGTAGTCAGCCAAGAGGTAACGGTTGCCGTGACGAGAGGCGATGTGCAGGCGGCAATTTCGGCCACGGGAACGATTTCCGCCGTCAATACGGTAGAAATCAGCTCGCGGGTGACTGGTCTAATCACAGAGTTGCGCGTGAAGGAAAATGATGTGGTGAAAGCTGGACAGGTTTTGTTGGTCTTGGATGATACCACGTTGCAGACGCAGGTGGCTCAATATAAGGCGCAGCTGGACAATTATGCGACTACTTATGAAAGAAGCAGCAGGCTGACGGCGGCCGGCGGTCAGTCGCTCCAGCAACTTGACACTGACCGGACCAATTTAAAGGTTGCGCAGGCCAATTACAACAACTATGTCTCGCAGCTTCAATATTATGTGATTGCATCGCCGATAGACGGCGTGGTGATCGGCAAACCGACACCTGCGGGTCAGACGGTGGCCCAGGGGATTTCCAGCCCACAGGTCATTATGTATATTGCCGATATGTCAAAAATGCAGATTAAAGTATTGGTTGACGAGACCGATATCGGCCGGGTAAAGCTGGGGCAAACGGTGTCCTTCACGGTGGATACTTATCCGAATAAAACTTTTACCGGTAAAGTGACGACTATTTCCCGGAGTGCCACGACGTCCTCCAATGTAGTGTATTATCCTGTATATGTGGACGTCGACTCCTCCGAAGGGCTGTTGTTTCCAACGATGACCGCGCGGACAACGATTCGTGTCGGCGAAAGCAAAAATGTCATGGTTGTTCCAGTATCCTCCGTTAAAGAAGAAAAGGGCAAGAAATACGTTCAGGTCATGGTAAATGGAAAAGCACAGAACATAACGGTGGAAACAGGACTTAACGACGACGATAATGTGGAGATCACCACGGGTCTGAATATCGGCGATCAGGTGATTGTGCCGGGAGCGGCGCCGACCGGCGCTGCCACAACCAAGCAGAATCAGGGACCGCCGCCCGCAATTTAGAAGAAGTGGAGACTCAAAATAATGATTACACTCAAAGCAATAAAGAAAATTTACCAGATGGGAGATACGGCGGTCCATGCGCTGGATGGAGTGAACTTGTCCATCAATCGGGGCGAGTTTGTAGCCATCACCGGTCCGTCAGGTTCCGGTAAATCAACGTTGATGAACATTATTGGTTGCCTGGACCGACCGACTTCCGGTTCCTATCGGTTGGACGGTGATGAAGTTGCACTGCTAAATGATGATCAACTGGCGTTGACTCGCAACCGAAAAATAGGGTTTGTATTTCAAAACTTTAATTTGTTGCCGCGGATTTCAGCCGTGAAAAATATTGCCTTGCCATTGGTATACTCTGGCGTAGATAATGACGAGCGAATGAATCGGGCGCTTTCAACGTTGGCTATGGTAGGAATTGTTGAGCGGAAAGATCATCGGCCTAATGAACTCTCTGGCGGTCAACGGCAGCGAGTAGCCATTGCGAGAGCGCTGGTCACAGATCCGGCGATATTGATCGCCGATGAACCGACTGGCAATCTGGATACGAAGTCCAGCATCGAGATCATGGATGTTTTTTGCAACTTGCATGCGCAAGGGCGAACGATCATCATGGTTACACATGAAGCGGATATTGCGGCATACGCACAGCGGGTCGTCCATGTTCGGGATGGAAAAATTCTCAGCGACCAGCGCAATGCAGATAAACTTGCCATATAGGGAAGGGCGGTGGGACCCGTGTTCAGGGAAAGCATAAGTATAGCATTGGAAGGGCTTCGGTCCAATAAAATGCGGTCAATATTAACGATGCTGGGAATCATTATCGGTGTTGGCGCCGTCATTGCGATGGTGTCGATCGGGATGGGGGTGCAGCAAAAAGTTCAGAGTTCCATTGCCAGTCTGGGCAGCAATCTGCTCATAGTCATGCCGGGTTCCAACGCTCCTCCCGGAACGGTTCGCCTGGCTGCCGGTTCGAATATAACCCTGACCAATCAAGACGCCAAGGCAATTTCAAAGCAGATTTCCGGCGTTAATTATGTGTTGCCGTCGGTCAGTTCACAATATCAGGTCATTTACGGCAACCAAAATTGGAAGACCTCTGTACAGGGAACCACACCGGATTTTCTGGCTGTACGGAATTTCAAAATGGCTTCTGGAGCATTTTTTAGCAATAGTGACGATAATTCGCGCGCGCGCGTAGCAGTCCTCGGGCAGACGGTGGCGACCAATTTGTTTGGGGCTGCCAGCCCTATTGGGAAAACAATTCGCATCAACCAGGCTCCCTTTCGAGTGGTTGGTGTACTGGGCAGCAAAGGACAATCGGCAATGGGTCAGGATCAGGACGATATGGTCATCGTGCCGTTGGCAACGGCCCAGGATCGCCTAATGGGAATTACCTATCTCAACAATATAAGCATTCAGGCGAAGAACGCAGAAGTTATTAATAAAGTTCAGGATGAGGCGACTTCATTGCTGAGAAGCCGGCACAGGTTGGCGCCCGCCGTTGAAAACGATTTTACCGTGCGAAATATGACGGCGCTTATGGCGACGATGACTGAAACGACTGATACGATCACGCTGCTTCTGGGCAATGTTGCAGCCATTTCACTCTTGGTTGGCGGCATCGGCATCATGAACATCATGTTGGTATCGGTGACGGAGCGAACGAGGGAAATCGGCATTCGGAAGGCGCTGGGAGCAACTTTCCGAAACGTGCTCATGCAGTTCATTATTGAAGCAGTTGCCATCAGTGTAACTGGCGGGTTGTTTGGCATTGTCGTTGGGGTTCTCGGCGCCAGGGTGATTTCTTTGGTCGCCGGTTGGAATACGGTAGTATCGTGGTGGGCTATTGTAGGAGCCTTTGGAGTATCGGTCGTGATAGGGCTGTTCTTTGGCGTTTATCCAGCCCGCAAGGCCGCTATGCTTGATCCAATCGATGCACTACGATATGAGTAACTCAAACTGAATCAATCCAGTCTCATTTCACTGCTGCAGGAAACCGCCTGACTTGCAGTGATTTTTTCATAGAACAATTGAACCTACCGCCGAAGCGGGCAGGGATTTTGGCCGGAAAAAGCGAAGAATATACGCTGGTATTGAAAGATAAGCAAGGAGAAAAGAGGATTGGGAGCATGAAAAAGGCGTTAACGATCGCTGGATCGGATTCGAGCGGCGGTGCGGGGATTCAGGCGGATCTGAAAACTTTTGCGGCGCATGGCGTTTTTGGCATGAGTGTTATTACGGCAATAACGGCCCAAAATACGTTGGGCGTAACTGCTGTTCAGGATGTTTGGCCAGAGATTATAACCAAACAGATCGAAGCGATTTTTGACGATATAGGGGCTGATGCGGTCAAAGTGGGGATGGTGTCACAACCGGAAACCATTCGCGTGATTGCTGCCGGATTGAAAAAATATACACCGGACTTGATTGTAGTCGATCCTGTGATGATCTCCAAAAGCGGCTATCACCTGTTGCAACCCGATGCGGAAGCCGTCCTGATTTCTGAGCTGCTGCCGTTGGCCACAGTGGTCACACCGAATATTCCCGAAGCCGAGGTTCTGGTGCATCGAAAAATCGAAACCATTGCCGACATGGAAGAGGCCGCTCGGGCCATTCATGCGATGGGCCCGAAAAATGTTCTTTTGAAGGGCGGACACCGAACGGAAGATGCAACCGATATATTGTTTGATGGACACCGTTTTGTGAGGTTTGAAGCACCACGCGTTCCGACGCAAAATACCCATGGAACCGGCTGTACATTGTCTTCGGCTATTGCGGCGAATTTGGCGAAAGGATTGCCAGTGGAACAAGCAGTTGCCGCAGCGAAAAAATATATTACCATTGCGATCGAACATGCCTTGGCGATCGGCAAAGGCGTGGGACCGACGCACCATTTCTATGAGCTTTATCAAAAAGCAGGGTTGCTTGATGAATAAAAACATTAGGGTGCTTACGATAGAGCCGGTGGCTGTATGATGAGCCTGATGGAACAGATTGCCTCTGGCATTGAGCAGGTCAGGATTCGGAAGCCGATCGTCCATCATATCACCAACTATATCAGCATCAACGATTGCGCCAACGTTACTCTGGCTATTGGAGCCTCCCCGATCATGGCTAATGATCCGGTCGAGGTGGAGGAGGTTGTAGCCCAGTCGGCAGCCTTGATATTGAATCTGGGCACTCCGAATACCCGCATGCTTGAATCCATGCTGCTTGCCGGTAAAAAGGCCAATGCAATGGGAATCCCGGTTATACTTGATCCCGTTGGTGTCGGTTTTACTCAGGTCCGAACCCGAACTGTCGAGCAGATCGCTCTGTGTATCCGATTGACGGCGGTGCGGGGGAATTTGGCGGAGATTCAGCGTATGACGGGAGTATACGCGGCGATGCGCGGAATCGACTCGCTGGCATCGGCTGACAATGCGGCCGAAACAGTCCGTCAGGCGGCGCAACAAATGGGATGTTTGGTAGCGGCAACCGGGCCAACCGACTTTGTTAGTGACGGGCGGACTGTCTGCCGGATAGACAATGGGGATGCCATGATGTCGCGGGTCACAGGGACCGGCTGTATGACGACTTCGCTCGTTGCTTCCTGTTGTGCGGCGATGGGGGCATCGCTGAGCGCGGTGACAGCTGGCGTGATGTTTATGGGAATTGCGGGCGAGATGGCTTGCGCATCTTTGCTGCCGGGAGAAGGGACTGGATCGTTCCGGATCCGGTTGGTGGATGCCATTTCAATTTTGACTGCAGAAGATGTGTTGAGGCAGGGGAGATGTAGTGTTGAATAAATCAAAGATTGAGTATTCGCTGTACCTGGTGACGGATGGCGGAACCAGAGATATTGAAGGGTTTTGCAAGAAAGTGGCGCGCGCTATTGATGGCGGAGTGACACTGGTGCAACTGCGCGAGAAGACGGCTACATCGAGAGAGTTTTATGAACTGGCGCTGCGGGTCAAGGAGATCGCTCGCAAGGTTCGAGTTCCTTTGATTATCAACGATCGTCTGGATATTGCGTTGGCTGTGGATGCGGATGGCCTGCATGTTGGACAGGAGGACTTGCCGGTTGAAGTAGCACGGCGGTTGCTGGGACCGGATAAAATCTTGGGCGCCACAGCGGCAACGGTGGCGGATGCGCTTGCGGCTCAGAAAGCTGGAGCCGATTATCTAGGGAGCGGAGCTGTGTACCCAACAGGAACCAAACCGGGTAAAGCTTTGCTGCCAATGGAAATATTGATGCAAATCAAAAATGCGGTTCGCATTCCGGTTGTTGCGATCGGCGGGATAACGGCCGGAAATATAGCGTTTGTTCGACAAGCTGGAGTAGATGGGGTGGCAGTGGTTAGTGCGATCATGGACAGTTCTGATCCGTCGGCTGCAGCAAGGGATTTAAAAAGACTTTGGGCAGGCGGCGAATGATCTCAAGATAATCCGGTAGAAAAGTAGAAAAGGAAGGGATTAATCAGATGAAAAAAGTTTCCGTTCAAGTGTTCGCGGTTCTTGCAGCGATGATCCTACTGCTTTCAGGCACGGTTTCCGCGAGTGTTGGTTATCTGGGGCCTGCGGCAACCTATACTGAAGAGGCGTCCATATTATTTTTTGGTGACAAAGAGACTTTCGTACCGATGAAAACGGTGCCGGAAACATTGGCTGGCGTGAAATCAGGTGAGTTTCAGTATGCAGTTGTGCCCATCGAAAATACGGTCGGCGGCCCGGTGTACAATTATTTGGACGGGGTCATCAGCGATCCGGCATTTGTGGTGGTCGGTGAAGTCAATTTGCCAATCAGGCAGACCTTGATGGTGGTTCCAGGGACTGTACTGAGTGACATTAAAACAATTTTGTCTCACCCGCAAGGGATCGCGCAGGGAAAAGACTGGCTGAAGGTAAATCTGCCGGAAGCAAAACTGATTGAAGTTTCCAGCACGGCTGAAGGTGCTCGGAAAGTCGCGGAAACCGGCGATAAATCTGTCGCGGCCATTGCGTCGCCTCAGGCTGCGGTTACTTATAAACTGGACGTGATGGCCAAACAGATCGAAGTGACCAAAACGAATGTTACCCGGTTTTGGATCGTGACCCTTAAGCCTTTTCAAAAGTTCGGCCAAACGCGGACCGCATTGACCGCGCAGGGGCCTGCCGCTGCTTTTCCTGGATTTTTGCGCGATGTGGAAAAAGCAGGTTACAAACTGGTTTCGGTGCACGATCGGCCGGCCAAGACACTGCTGGGTGAATATATATTTGTTGTGGAACTGGATGGCGATGGGCGGCGCGAAGCGCTTGGCGAGGTGCTGTCCAAGCATGCCTCCGCTTTGAAGATCAGTGTGTTGGGTAGTTACGACATAAAATAAGGCGAATTTTCAGGATGGTTTAATTTAAGCATGTACCCGTATATTATGTATTTGTTTTATGTGGGAGCTATTATTGGGTTTGCCGTTCTACTGCTTCGACGAAGTCGCCGAAGGCGGCGGACGGACTCTTTTTGTCCTAAAGCCCTGGAAGTAGCCTTGCTCAGAGGTGGGCTGGGCGCGGTTGTCGAGACGGTGATTTTCGAGTTGCACGAACGAAAAATCATAGAACTGAAACCTGGCGGGCCGAGTCGAAAGCTGTTGGTGCAGGTATTGCCGGTGCAAGGAGTAGGACTTTCGCAAATGGAAGCTGATGCTGTGCAGGCATTCATGGCGATCCAGGGCAATGTGCGAACGCTGCGGGGAACTCGGCGCCGGTTGGTTGAAAGCTTGCGGGCTATCGAAGAAAACATGCAACAAGCGGGCTGGTGGAAAACACCGGCCCGCTGGCAGTGGGTAATGTCGGTAATAGCTCCTTGCTTAATCGTGGCAGGCAGTCTGAGGTTCATGAATTACTATGAGGGAACAGAAAAATGGCTATTGGTGCTGACCGTTCCTCTGCTGGCGGTTTTAGGACGCCGAATCATTTTGTATGAGATGTCTGGACCCACAAAGAGCGGTAAAGAATTGCTGGATAAATTGCGTAAGGGCGCCGATCACGAGGAGAATCCCTTATTGCAAGTAGCGTTGTTTGGAACACAACACTTGGCGGACAAATCAGAGCAACGACTATTTTGTGTTATGACCCGAAGCATTCCTTACGGATACTTGCGATAGTGGGCTTGAATGAATTTTGCCAGTGGATCATTTGAGCGGATGTTGAACTGCGAGGGGCAAGCGGACAAAAAAACTGGCGCCGGAGCCGGGGCTGCTACTTGCCTGAATGCCCCCATCATGGTTTTCCACGATGCATTTTGCAATGGACAGTCCGAGTCCTGTGCCCCCTTTGTTACGTGCGGGATCGACTTGATAAAAACGTTCGAATATTTTGTTCAGTTGATCCAATGGAATCCCTTCGCCCGTATCGGATACTGAGAGTTGCACACTTTTGTTGATTTGTTTTAGCACAACATTGACACTGCCACCTTCGGTTGTGTGACGTATGGCATTGTCGAGCAAAATGCCGACAACCTGCTTGATTCGTCCTTCGTCGCCATAAAAATCCAAGCTTTGCTCCAAGTCAGTCGTAAGGCTGACTTTTTTTGTTGCGGCCAGGAGTTTATAGGGCCCTACCGCAGTGGCGATTGCCTGGTCCAGTGAAAACAGTTTCTTGTCGAGAGGGTGTTGCTGTGAGTCAATCCGCGCAAGAAAAAGCAGAGATTCAACCAGAGAAGCCATCGCTTTGACGCTTTCATCAATGTTATTCATCCACTGGGTTTGCTCTGCGACGAGTTCGTCGGAATTGCTTTGAATCACATCCAGATTGGCCTGAATTACAGCCAACGGAGTGCGAAGTTCGTGAGAGGCATCCGCCAAAAAATCGCGTTGCTGCGTCCAGGATTTTTGAATCGGTTTCATGGCCCGGCGCGCAAGAAATAGGCTGCCGAACAAGGAGGCGATAAAACAAACCACGCCGATGACTACCAGGGCGGTCATTATTGTGCGGAAGACATCCCGCTCCCTCTCGAAGTTTTGGAACAACAGCAGTTGTCCGGGAGAGTCCGTTCGTGCAGTGACATGATAAAAATATACGATATTTTGAAAAGTTACCTGACCACTGGGTTTAGGTCTCTGGACAACCACTTGCGCCAATTCTTCAAGTTGGTCCTTGGCAAGCGGCAACGATGCCGAGGTGGAGACAATGGCGCCAGTTGAATCCAGCTTGGCATAAAATAGTGTTGGCCGAGGCATTTCTCCTTCACGGGGTTCTTCCGGGGGGCCGAACGGCAGTCCCGGTGGCGGAGGACCGGATGGATCAGGTGAATCAGGCGGGAAACCTGAACTTGAATCCAAAGAGCTGTCCTTGGTCGGGCCGCTACCAGGAGGCCCGGGAAACATTGGCGGACGTCGACCGGCGTTGATGTCGGCTGCAACTTTTGAAAGAAAGAATTCTACGTGTCGGTTTAAGTCATACTGGGCAAACAGGTAGGCTCCGGTAATCAGGGCGCAAAACAGGATCCCTATGACACTGGCATTTAGCACTGTCAGTTTAAGTAACAGTTTGCGAAACATTATCGTCCTCCTGCAGACAGTATCCGACGCCGCGAATGGTTCGGATGCAATGACCCGGTAATTTTTTCCTCAGATAGTGGATATATAAATCGACGTTGGCAATCTCTATGTCCGAAGAAAAACTCCAGACTTTATACAGGATTCGCTCTTTTGTGATAACTTGGCCGGCATTTCGCATCAGCAATTCGAGCAGTAATGACTCTTTAACCGTGAGCCTGATCGTCTCCCCGTTGTGAGTTACTTCGCAATGCATCGGATTGAGCGTCAAATTGTTGGCGGTTATGGTATTTTCAGTAAGGTCTTTGGTTTGCCGTCTGGTCAGAGCCCGCAGACGGGCCAACAGTTCTTCTTTGGAAAACGGCTTCACCAGATAATCATCGGCGCCCGCATCCAGCCCCGTTACACGATCTTCGGACGAATCCCGTGCGGTCAGGAACAGTACCGGCGTGTTAATGGAATGTTGTCGAATTTCCCTCAGTATATCCATGCCGGTCCGCCCAGGCAACATACGATCAAGGATGATAATGTCGTATATTCCGCTCATTGCCAGTTCCAGGCCGGTATCTCCGTCAGCAGCGGTATCTGTTACATAACCGGATTTTTTCAATGTATGTGAAAGTGCTTCCAGGAGTTTTATCTCATCGTCAACCAGCAATAATTTCATATGCCACCTCGTAATTTGCAGTTTTAAATCCTATTTCAAATTGTATTCAAAAATTCTTTGAAAAAGATTTGTAAACAAAGCTAAATCAAAGGAAATTCTACGATATAGAAATAAGGTAGAGGATTATTGTATCTAGCGAAACACATAACAACAAGGAGGAAGTAAGGTGAATGTATCATCCGTAGGAGGAAATGACTGGTGGTACCTGCTGAATGCATTGAAAAACAGCAACGCGACGTCAAGCGCGGCTACCAGCGCTGGCGCTTCTGCCACGGCAACAACAGCGGCGACTACTCGGACTAATGTGACTAGCAATAGTGATGGTGACACGTTCGAATTGTCGGGCAGTGCGCCACCGCCTCCTCCGCCGCAGGGACCGCCACCGACGAATGGCGCTGAAACGGGATCGGCTTCGGGCTCGGGAACGAGTGGCAGCAAAGATCCCATTAAGAGCTTTCTGGACAAAGTAGCGTCGGGGACGGCAACGGATTCGGATCTATCGGATATGCAAAGCTTTTTGCAGCAGATCCAACAGTCTTTCATCAGTGATGCCAGCGCCTCCAGTAATACTGGAAGCACCACAAAGGAAGACTATCTGAAGGATTTCCTGGATAAAATTGCTGCCGGCACAGCCACTGATTCCGATCTGCAGACCATGCAAGCCTATCTGCAGCAAATGCAGCAGACGCAGCAATATCACAAAGACGTACAAGCCTCATAAATATTACGTTACTGCCAGGGTGACAACCCCTTTCCTCTGCCGATATCATATACGGATAGCAACTGGAACCATGGAGGGTTCCATTTTTTTTGCTTTGGTTTATACTATATAGTAACGCATATTCTAATGAGAGGGGTATAGAAAAATGAAAGAATTCGAAGGGAAAAGCCCGGAACTTGATCCGAAATCTTTTTTGGCAGATGGCGCCAAGGTTATTGGTGCTGTTGCAATGAAGGAATACAGCAGTATGTGGTGTAATGCGGTGGCACGGGGCGACGTGAATCGCATCGAAATTGGACACTATAGTAATGTGCAGGATAATAGCGTGCTACATGTGGCGGACCACAACCCTTGTATTATCGGCGACTTTGTGACGGTGGGGCACAGTGCGGTAGTTCATGGCGCCGTTATTGAAGATCATTGCCTGATTGGTATCGGCGCTATTGTTTTGACGGGAGCGGTGGTTGGACGCGGAAGTATTGTGGCAGCTGGAGCACTGGTGAGGGAAGGGCAGATTATACCGCCGAACTCGCTGGTCGTTGGAGTGCCGGCAAAAGTGGTTCGGTCGATCCCGGACGAATGGGGCAGTATCCATGCCCAGGCGCTGAAGTATAAATCTTTATGGACAGAACGCTACGGGGTTATGCCGGACGCGGGCGGCGAGCGATACCACGGCGAAAAGATAGTTTAGTGACCGGCATGCAAAGTACATGATCAAGGCGTTAGATTATTGGGCAGTATTGCGGCGAAATCAAGGTTAATGAGAATTGACGATTTACCCTTAGACAGCAGCCACCGTATTCGGGTGACTGCTGTCTTTTCTAAGATTATCTGGAAGAAAAGACAATAGGAAGGGGGAAAAACAAAGGTTGGTGTTGAATAAATAAATATATAAAATATTGCGTTAATTTACAGGGAGGTAGCCATGAAGCAGACTGGCACAGATTTTATCCGCCTGACCTATTATGAAAACCTGACGCCATCGGAGCAGAGTCAGGGAACTGCGGCGCCTGCCCTCGAGACTCACTACAATGGCAGCGGGCCGACTATTCACCTGCCCAAGCCTGAGACCCTGAAACCGGCTTCTTCCTTGCTGGAAAATACGATTGCCGGCAGACGAAGTATTCGTCGATTTTCTCATGCGCCAGTGACTTTGGAGGAACTTTCGTGGTTGCTTTGGTGTACCCAGGGGGTACAGAAGGTCATGCCCGCTTCGACGATTCGCACCGTACCTTCCGCTGGAGCCAGGCATCCTTTGGATACCTATATTTTACTCAACCGGGAAAAAGGATTAACTGCCGGACTCTATCGATATATTGCATTGGAACATGCTATTGCACCCGTCCGTACGGATGCGAAAATTGGTGTGTTGCTTCAAGATGCCTGTTTGGGACAGGACATGGTGACTACGGCTGCCATGACATTCTTTTGGGTAGCCGATGTGTACCGTAGCGCCTGGCGCTATAGCGAACGGGCTTGGCGCTATATATTTCTGGATGCCGGCCACGTCTGCCAGAATCTTTACCTGGGGGCGACGCCCCTAGAATGTGGTGTTTGCGCTATTGCTGCATTTGACGATGAAAAATTGAATGCGCTCTTGGGAGTTGATGGAGAAAACCAGTTTGCGGTATATGCTGCTGTTGTCGGGAAATTACCCGCACGCTAAGAGGAATGTTCACCATGATGTCGAATACTTTTTAATGCGGGGTTGTGAGGCCCACTATTATTTGATGAAAGGGGTGCTACGCTGATGAAAGGAAATCCGAAACTTATTGAGACGCTGAATGCGTTGCTTGCCGACGAATTAACCGCCATTAACCAGTATATTGTTCATGCGGAAATGTGCGATAACTGGGGTTATGGCAAACTCCACGACCATTTTGAAAAACGGGCCATTGATGAGATGAAGCATACTGGAATGTTGATTTCGAGGATTCTTTTCCTGGAAGGAATCCCTGTGGTGACGAAACTCAATCCGATTCACATCGGCAGCGAAGTGCCGAAGATGTTCCAGTACGATCATGAGGCTGAGGAAGTGGCCATTGCTGGCTATAACGAAGCAATCAAACTGGCGGGAGAAGTCAAGGACTTTGCCACGCGCGAGATTCTGGAGCATATCCTCAATGATGAAGATGCTCATATTGATGCAATTGAAGAGAATCAGGACCAGATTGGTCACATGACACTTGGGATCTATCTGACTACCAAGGTCGATGCGTAGGTTATTCTAAAAACGCTTTGTGAATATAAACCCCTTGCAGTCTCAATGGGTATCTGCAGGGGGTTTATAGATTTTCGGCCAACAGCTCCTCGGAGGTGCAACTCTGATGCAAAACAGATTTTCGATCGGTGAAATGTCGCGTTTAATGAATGTCCCGGTTAAAACATTGCGGTATTATGATGAAATCGGTTTGTTCAAGCCCATTGAGGTCAATAGGCATACCGGTTATCGTTACTATTCCACAGAACAGTTTGAACAGCTGGACATTATCAAGTATCTCCGGTTGTTGGGAGTGCCACTGAGTGAAATAACGGCCCACTTTACACATCGACGGGTTGAACATTTTTTGCAGCTGCTGAAAAGGCAGGAAGAAGCCATCGATGAGAAAATTCGTGAGCTGGAGCTGACCCGCCGCAAGTTCGGCAGTAGGATTGAGGAACTGGAATCGGTATTGAACTCAACAGAGGTCGGAGTGCCATCCCTTAAACAATTTCCGGCCCGAAGGATTATCCGTTTGCAGGCAAGCGTACAGCGGGGTCCCAGCTTGGAAATGTCGGTGCGGAAGCTGGAAAAACTCATCGGAGCCACGCATTCTCCTATTTTTATCGGGAAAGTTGGCCTGACAGTATCCGAAGAAAATTTATGCGAAGAAAATTTCCAGGAATATAATTCTGTTTTTATTTTAGTTGAAGACCCAATCGATAATTCGGCGTTATCTGTTGTATTACCGGCGGGAAAATATGCTTGTCTGCTCTTTCAAGGCGGTCATAATGATTCCCCAGAACCGTACCGTGAGCTGTTGGAGTTCATTGGCCGACAAAACTACCAGATCACGGGTGAATCGATTGAGCGCGCTATCGTTGATGAATTTATTTCCCGTGATTCAGGGCGGTTCGTAACGGAGATTCAAATTCCTGTGAAACCCAAAAGGTGACAGAGATAAATCCTTTGCCTCCGGCCTCCCGGAGGTTTTTTCATTTCAATATTGACTCTCCTGTTGCTGGAGGGTTTATTCTATACTTAATGGGACAGCAAAATGCTGTCGTCAAATGTTAGAGGGGGATACACGTGGAAAGAATACTGGCCATCAATCCCGGCGCTACCTCAACGAAGATCGCCGTCTTTGACGGGGACGCTGTGGTGATGAAAAAGACTTTGGAACATCAAGGAACTGAATTAAAAGGGTTTGCCCGCGTCTTTGACCAGTATCCCTACCGTATAGAATTAATCAGGCGTGAGCTGATGGAAGCAGGGATTCCTTTAGAATCACTGTCTGCGGTCGTAGGACGCGGCGGGCTGCTCAAGCCTTTGCCTGGCGGAACTTATCGCGTTAATGAAGCCATGGAACACGATATGCAAAAGGCGGAACGCGGTGAGCATGCATCCAATCTGGGGCCGGTTATTGCCTTTGAGTTGGCGGGGCAACTGAATATTCCCGCTTTCATTGTCGATCCAGTATCGGTAGATGAGCTTGAACCGGTGGCCCGCATTTCCGGTTCACCTTGGTTTGAAAGGGTGAGCATGACACATGCCTTGAATATGAAGGCAGTGGCCCGTAACGTTGCAACAGAACTGGGGAAAAAATATACTGAGGCCAATCTCGTGGTTGCCCATCTCGGCACCGGGGTTTCCCTATCGGTCCACAGCGGCGGTCGAATGATCGATATGGTGGATGGCAAGGATGAAGGGCCCTTCGCGCCGGATCGCTGCGGTGGCGTTCCCAGCAGCCAATTGGTGAAATTGTGTTTTTCCGGCAAATATACGTTGCAGGAAGTTCGTGACGGATTGTTCGGTTCGGGTGGGTTGTACGGATATCTGGGGACGAAAGACATCCGGCAAGTCAAAAAGATGGCGGATGAAGGAAATGAAAAGGCAGCATTGCTGCTGGAGGCGCTATCTTATCAGGTGGCAAAATACATTGCTGCCATGGCGAGTGTGCTCAAGGGAAAAGTCGATCGTATCGTGCTGACCGGTGGCATGGCCTATGCGCCGTATTTGGTAGAGGCGATCGTTGAGCGTGTGGAATTCATCGCTCCCGTTACCGTCGTTCCTGGCGAAGAAGAACTGGAATCATTAGCTGCCGGAGCATTGAGGGTTCTCCGCCATCAAGAGGAACCTCATGAATATAAATAGGGACGGTGGAGATAATGGTGTTGCGCAAATTTGAAGAACTAATGGATCGCGCCAAACAAAACGGGCCGGTTCAGCTTGTTGTCGCGGCAGCGCAGGACGAAGAAGCGCTGCGCGCCGTGAAAGCGGCTTATGATGGAGGCTTGGCGGAAACGATACTTGTGGGAGATGCGTCTCTCATCCGACCCATGTTAGCTATTGTTGGATTGCCGTCCGATACAAGAATCGTTGATGAGAAGGATGTCGCTCAGGCTGCGCTGAAAGCCGCAAGCATCGTGAAGGAAATCCCCGCAGGCATATTGATGAAGGGGCTGGTCAATAGCAGTGACTTTCTGAGAGCGGTTCTTAATCCGGAATTTGGACTGCGGACAGGACGGTTGCTTTGCCATTTGGCCGCCTTCGAAGTTCCAGGTGATGAAAAACTTGTTTTTCATACGGATGGAGGCATGAATATTGCTCCCACTCTGGCAGAGAAAAAGGATATTCTGCTCAGCACATTGCCGGCGTTACGGGCCTTGGGGATTGCGCGACCGAATGTAGCGATCCTGACTGCCAACGAAGTGGTCAATCCCAAGATGCCAGCGACAGTGGACGCACAGGCCTTGGTTGAGATGAACCGGCAGGGTGAATTCGGGGGCGCGCGGATGGAAGGTCCGATCGCCATGGATGTAGCACTGAGCCCGGAGGCAGCAGTGCATAAAGGCTTGAAAAGCGAAATTTCTGGTCAGGTGGACTTATTCATGGTGCCTGGTATCGAAGCTGGAAACCTTCTGGGGAAAGCGCTTATTCATTGTGCAAAAGCAAAAAGCGCTGGCGTGATTCTGGGAGCTACCCACCCGGTCGTGATGGTATCTCGCGCCGACTCGGCCGCAGCGAAACTGAATTCGATTGCCCTTGCCTGTTGCATCGCTTCCGGTGCGAGAGGAGCATAACTTGTTTGCCGAACTCACCCTCGCACACCCCTATCTCATGGGATTCGCCAAGTTTGCCGTATTAGCTACGATTGGTGAATTGATCGCTATCCGTATCGTGGGCGGTCACTGGAAAACGCCGCCGGGCCTTGTCTATCGCTCTGCTGTATGGGGTGTTCTCGGCATGGGTATCGTTCTGATGTTCGAGATATTTTTCACCGGAACCACCAGCGCCTTGTCAAAGGGGTTGCTCTATGGCGGAAATAGCGCGCTAAAGCCGATTTGGCTGGCTGTATTTACGAGTGCCATCATGAACCTGACCTTTGCTCCTACCTTTATGGCTTTCCACCGCTTCACAGACACAGCGATCGATATGGTCTGCGGTGAGGGCAGAAAAATTGGCGATATCAGCTTGGCTGAGGTGACCAACAGGATTGACTGGCAGGGATTTGTAAGTTTCGTAGTATTGAAAACGATTCCTTTCTTTTGGATTCCTGCTCATGCAGTAACCTTTTTGTTGCCGCCGGAGTATCGAATTTTAGTGGCCGCATCGTTGTCCATCGCTTTAGGGGCTATCCTGGCCTATGCGAAGCGAAAAAATAAATAAATTGAAGTTCTGACCCATAATGGGAAACAGATGAGGAGGCTACCGCATGAAAAAACTTTTGACCGGGAATGAAGCCATAGCGCAGGGCGCGTGGGAAGCTGGAGTATCATACGCATCGGCATATCCGGGAACCCCCAGCACGGAGATTCTGGAAAATATCGCGGAATTCAAGGCGGATATCATTGCCGAATGGGCTCCCAATGAGAAAGTGGCACTGGAGACTGCTATCGGCGCATCGGTCATCGGGGCCCGCTCCTTGGCTGCCATGAAGATGGTGGGTGTTAACGTAGCGGCCGATCCCTTGTTCAGTTTCGCTTATTCTGGCGTGAATGGCGGAATGGTACTGGTAAGCGGCGATGATCCTGGATGTCACTCGTCTCAGAATGAACAGGATAACCGGAACTATGCGAAATTCGCCAAAATTGCGATGGTAGAGCCCAGTGACAGTCAGGAAGCCAAAGACATGGTGAAATCGGCTCTGGAGATCAGCGAGCAATTCGATACGCCGGTGCTGATGCGAATTACAACCCGTATTTGTCACAGCAAGAGTATCGTTGAAATCGGCGAGCGGGAAGACGTAGCAAAAAAATCGTACGAACGCGATGTTCAAAAATATGATCTGGTGCCGGCAACGGCACGCAAACGCAGGGTTGCAGTTGAAGAGCGAATTAACAAACTAAAGGCCTTTACGGAAACAACGGAATTGAACCGCATCGAATGGAACGATAAGAAAGTGGGTATCGTGACTTCGGGCATTGCCTACCAATATGCTCAGGAAGTGTTCGGCACAAGTGCATCCTACTTGAAGCTCGGCTTTACCTATCCACTGCCGATTGAAAAAATCAGGGCCTTTGCCGCCCAGGTGGGAACTCTTTATGTAGTCGAAGAATTAGAACCCTATATGGAAGAACAGATCAAAGCTGCCGGTATCGCTTGTATCGGCAAAGAAAAGATTCCCGCGATCGGCGAACTGACTCCCGATATCGTAGCTATCGCTCTCAAGGGGGAACATATTCCCTCTGCCGAGCCGGACATGGCGCTGGTTGTCGGACGTCCGCCGTTACTGTGTGCAGGGTGCCCCCATCGAGGATTTTTCTATGAACTCAGCAAGGTGAAGAATCTGATGATTACGGGTGACATAGGGTGTTACTCGCTAGGTGGCAATGCTCCGCTCAATGCCAAAGATACCTGCATCTGCATGGGCGCCAGCATCAGCATGGGACATGGCACGCAAAAAATTCTCAACCGAATCGGTTCCGAAACCCGAACGGTGGCAGTGATCGGCGATTCGACCTTTTTCCACTCCGGCATGACCAGTCTGCTGCATGTTGCCTACAACCGCAGCAATACGGTTATGTGTATCATGGACAACCGGATCACAGGCATGACCGGGCATCAGGAAAATCCGGGCACCGGATTCACGTTGCAAGGCATGCCCACCAAGGAAGCGGATATTCCTGCCATTGTCAGGGCTTTGGGAATTGATGCGCTACGGGTCGTTAATCCGCTGAACCTGAAGGAAGTGCGGGAAGCGTTGGCCTGGGCGTTGTCGCTGGATGAGCCCGCTGTCATCATCACCCGCTGGCCATGCGTACTCAAGAAGCATTCGGCGGCTGACAAGGAAGAGTTCGGCGATTACATGGGCACTTGCCGAGTGGACGAAGCCAAATGTATCGGCTGCAAAATGTGCGTGAAAACCGGTTGTCCCGGCGCTCCCGTTTTGACAAGGCTGCCAAAAAGGTATCCATTGATGCCGGACAGTGCGTTGGCTGCAAGATTTGTCTGCAAGTATGCCCGGTCAAGGCAATCAGCAAGGTGGGTGAATAATATGACAGAAGGTAAAAAGCATATTGATGGTAGGAGTGGGCGGACAAGGCACCATTCTTGCCGGTAAAATTCTTTCTATGGGATTGATGACAGCGGGATTTGACGTCAAAATGTCAGAAGTTCACGGAATGGCTCAACGCGGCGGAAGCGTCAGCAACCAAGTCCGGTTCGGTGAAAAAGTGTTTTCACCCATCATTGGTAAAGGCCAGGCTGATATCTTGGTGGCTTTTGAAAAAATGGAAGCCATGCGCTGGCTGGAATATCTCAAGCCATCCGGCAAAGTCGTCGTTAATGATTTTCAAATTCCCTCCGGCCCGATTTTGATCGGCAGCTGTGATTATCCAGAAAATATATTGGAAAGCCTCGCGACCAAAGCACATACAACAGTGATCCAGGCGGGCGAAATTGCAGCTCAAATCGGCAATGCCCGCGGTATGAACCTGGTTCTGTTGGGAGCATTGGTCAAGGGAATGGAATTGACTCATATCGATTTTTGAAGCGGAGATTGCCAAAAATGTAAAACCGGCAACCCTGAAGTTGAACATTGAGGCATTCAGGGCCGGTGTGGCCGCATTGGCAAAATAAGCAACCTTATGAACAGGCGCCGATAATCTGTTGATTATCGGCGCCTGTTCAGTATAATATGGGGAATAAGCAGCATGGTAAGATGGAAGGAGCAGAAAAATGGATTTCATTGTAGAAGAAAAAGTGTTCTCTCTATTGCCAAACCGCCTGTTTTGGAGTAGTCGTGGCACGTGGCGTAGACAACCAGTCAAAGGATTGCCGACCGGCAGAATTGCTAGCGCAAAGTATTCAGGCAGTGGAAACAAGGTTCGCTGCCCAAAAAGCGAAAGAGTCTTTGGAAATTGCTCCCTATCGTGAAGCTTTTGCCGCGTTGGGAATAAATCCCAATAAGTTTCTTGAAGCTCCATTGAAGCGATGGCGTCACGAATTGAAAAGAAGAAAGGATTTCCCTCGATCAATCCTATAGTTGATTTGGGGAATGCCCTGTCCTTGAAATATCTATTGCCGATGGGCGCGCATGACATCGACGCGGCATCCGGCGATATTCAGGTACGGTTTTCCCAGGCAGGGCGATATTTTTACGCCATTTGGCGAGTCCGAGGCAGAACAGATGGAAGCGGGCGAGCTTATCTATTCAGCCGGTGAACGGGTAAAGACACGTCGTTGGATCTGGCGGCAGAGTGAAGAAGGCAAAGTGACGGAGGGGAGCCGGAATATATTTTTTCCCGATCGATGGATTTTCCGACATGTAAATTTGGCAAGCGTCATTGCAGCACGCGACGAACTGGCGGCCTTTCTCGGGCAAATATTTGGCGCTTCCGTACAGGTTGGGCTGGTTGACAGGGATAATCCGAGGTTGATACTGACAGGGGTTTAAGATATTCGTCGCAAAAGACAAGGGAAGCCTCTTGAATAAAGATGGCTTCCCTTGTCTTTTGAACATCTTGCCTTGAAGCTATTATAATGGAACGAAAGTGTCCAATGTGTCAGCTGTTCAGAAAAATAGTGAAAGCCACTGATAGATAACAGGAATGAATATGGCAGGCAATAGGTTGGCAACCTTTATGTTATTCATTTCCAACATGTTGAGGCTCATGCCAATAATTAACAGTCCACCTATCGCCGAGGTGTCAGCCTTTATTGTTTCTGAAAGCAGGGGTTGAAGCGAAGAAGCCGCCAGGGTGATGGAGCCTTGGTAGAGCAATACGGAGAAGGCGGAGAGGACAATACCGATTCCCAGCGTTGATGCGAAAATTAAAGAAACAATGCCATCTAAAACAGATTTAGCGTATAATATTTGATGATTGCCTGATAAGCCGCTTTCCAGGGAGCCGACGATTGCCATAGCGCCGACGCAATATAAAAGCGTGCCGGTAACAAAACCGTCGGAGATTTTCCCGCCCCTGCCCTTGAATCGTCGTTCCACAGCATCACCCAAGTTTTTCAGACGCTGATCAATGTCCAGGGATTCGCCAACGATGCCGCCAATTGCCATCGATAGCATTACCAACAGCAAATTGTTCACTTTCAGAGCGTTGGCGGCGCCAACTAAAAATACCGTGAGCGCGAGTCCTTTTATTACCGTGGCGGCAATTTTTCCCGGCAATCCTCCTTTGATGAGGGTCCCTACAATTCCGCCGATGACGATGGCGGCAACATTGGCAATCGTTCCAAGCACCAATAACACATCCCAACTTAAATAGTTTTCATGGCATATCCACATCAATAAAGAAGTCATAGATCTCGCGTGATAATCTGGCGATTACCTGGCGACCCTGCTCAGGATCGGGCAGGTTGTCACTCATGATCGCAATGACATAAGGCCCGGCCGGGCTGTAAACAATTCCTGCGTCATGCTCTGCTCCAGGCAGTTCGCCGGTCTTATGTTGGCAGATCGTGCCCGGTGGCAGGTGAAGTGGAATTTTGCATCGATCTGTCTGCCGTCCCAGAATCTCGCGCATGGCGCAGTCTGCGGCAATATCTACGCACTGGTTGTGAAAAATTTGCTGCAGGGCGCGAGCTGTATCCAGCACACTGGTCATATTTTCCCTACCTTCTGACGCAGCGGCAAAGTCCATCATATGGCGACGAAGACGACTATCGGCGCAGTCCATTTTTTGAATCCTTGCATTGATAGCCTCTTGGCCTAAATGTTCAATTAGCAAGTTGGTCGCGATGTTGTCGCTTTCTGTTATCATCAGTTCGACTAGCTCAAGGATACTGTGGTATGTACCTGCTGGCAGGTTTTGCAGTATCCCGGCCCCTCCAACCCGATGCGATTCCATGAAGGAGAGAGTTGCATCGGCTTGGAGCGTGCCCTCTGAAATTCTGGCAAAGGCTTCGGCCATAATAAACAACTTGATCAAGCTGGCGGAACGCATCGGTTGTGAATTGATACTAAGTTCCTGGCCGGTCAGGGGATTGAGAACTGCAATGGCAAAAATTCCTGATTCCATTTTTAGCACGGATTCAATTCGTGATTTCAGTGCGGCGTTATCTTTATTCATTTTTACTTTCCCTTCATTAAACTTGTGCAGATATAATGGTGGTTATCAGAAAAAGGAGTGAATTAACTTGCGTATCAGACAATCTTCAGTAGTTCTATTGATTTTGCTGCTTGCCACAATGACTGTTGCAATTGGAGGCTGTAGCACAGGCAAAAAAACAGTTGCCGGCAGCCACATCCGCTATGCATTGTCGGCTGAGCCAGAATCGATTGATCCGCGCATGTCAACCAGTCTTTCTGCGGCAACGGTTCAAGCTCAATTGTTTGAAGGGCTGATGACGTTGGATGAAAAAAATCTTCCTGTTGCAGCGGCTGCCGAAAAATGGGAAGTGTCAGCCGATGGCCGCACATATATTTTTACTTTGCGGGCTGGACTGAAATGGTCTAACGGCGATCCTGTAACTGCCCGTGATTTTGAATATGCCTGGAAGACGGGGCTGGACCCCGAGTTGGCCAGTCCTAATGCCTATATGCTCTATTGTCTGAAAAACGGTGAAGCCTACGCCACCAAAAAAGCGGATGCGTCACAGGTGGGGGTTAGAGCCAAAGATGACAGAACGCTAGAAGTCGAGTTGGAGCGTCCTACTGCCTACTTCCTCTCGTTGACGGCATTTCATGCCTACTACCCTTTACACGCAAAAACGGTCGCAGCCAACAGCAAGTGGGCCAGTCAACCGCAAACAGTCATTGGAAATGGTCCGTTCAAACTGACGACCTGGGTGAAGTCCAGCCGGATGGAGCTAGCTAAAAACGATCAATACTGGGATGCGGCAAAAGTGAAATCTGCAAAGATGGAATTGTTTCTGCTTGATAATTCATCGACAGCCTTGTCGATGTTCGAGAGCGGGCAGCTCGATATGGGGGATAGCATTCCGCCGTCGGAGGTTCCGCGGTTGATGAAAGAAGGAAAGGTAAAAATTTATCCGTTCCTAGCCACGTTTTATGTATCTTTCCAGACAGCGAAACCGCCTTTCGACAATCCGAAGATTCGTCGGGCTTTTTCGCTGGCGATTGATCGCACCGCAATCACTGATAAGTTATTGCGGGAGGCCAGGCGCCTGCGCTTGCCTTTGTGCCGCCGGGAATTGCCAACGGAGTTCCGGATGAAGATTTTCGCGCTAAAGGCGGCTCTTTGCTGAAAGACAATGATGTTGCCACGGCCCGCATCCTGCTGGCGGAAGCCGGATTCCCCGAAGGCAGGGGCTTCCCCCCCGTCACCTTCCTGTATAATACCAGTGAGTCCAACAAAATGGTCGCGGAAGCGTTACAAGAAATGTGGAAGAAGACTCTCGGCGTTCAGGTCGAAGTATCCAACCAGGAATGGAAAGTCTACTGGGACTCGCTTGACCGGCATAATTTTCAGATGGCGCGGGAGAGTTGGAGCGGCGACTACCCTGATCCGCTGACATTCCTCGATCTGTTTGTTTCCGGTGGCAGCAACAATGCGCCTGATTATCGGAATCCCGCCTATGACAAATTGATCGCTGAGGCGCAGAATGGTATTGATCCGAGCCGTCGCATGCAGGCGCTGCATGCCGCAGAAAAAATTCTCATGGATGAAGCCGTCATATCTCCGGTGTTTTTCCAGACAAATCCGGTACTGATACGCTCCCAGGTTAAAGGGGTACTGCGTTCAATCCTGGGTGTTCCATATTTGAAGGAAGCTTATCTGGAACCGTAGGCATATACCCAAAGAAATTCCTGCTGACATTGTATCCCGACGCACACGGGCCGTCAAATAATCGGCGGGCACCCGCATTCAGATCAACGGCACCCACGGCTGCTGATTGACGAATAACTCCTTCAATGGTAAAGTAATAATAGTAATTATTATCGTCAAGTGGAGGGGTCAAGGATGCGATTTAAAACTCAATGGATTATTATCGGAACTATTGCGATTTTGTTTATTGCTGTGTCTGTTTTCACAACAAGCAAGCCGGCTTTGCCGGAAGCCCGTACGAAGCCGACGGTCGTCGTGACTGTCGCACCGCAAGCGACATTTGTAAGGGAAGTGGCGGGTGATCTGGTAAACATCGTGACGGTTTTGCCGCCAGGCGCCAATCATGAGACGTATTCGCCACCGCCGCAGGACATGGAGAAAATCGGCAACGCCAGTTTATATTTAGCGTTGGGACTGCCTCCCGAACGAGGCAATATTTTGCCCAAAGCGGCGGAAATGAATCGTAACCTGAAAATCATCGACGTTCAGAATGAAGTTGCGAAAAAGTATGCGCCCCGTTATTTTGCGCCGGATGATCAGGATCCCCATATCTGGCTATCGCCGAAGCGTGCGGTAGAAATGGTGCAATTGACCGCAAGGGAATTGTCAGTTCTGGACCCCGCCAATCGCGGAACTTATGAGACCAATGCACAACGGTATACCGGACAGATTGAAGCAGTGGACCGCGAGCTGATGGAGCTGCTCAAGGGCATGTCAAAGCGGTCTTTCATCGTATACCATCCGGCGTTCGGGTATTTTGCCGATGATTACAACCTGACGATGGTGGCGCTGGAAGAAGAGGGAAAAGAAGCCGACCCCCGTCGGATACGGGATATCATCGATATGGCCCGCGCGAAGGGAATCAAGATTATTTTCTATCAGGAAGACATCGATGGCCGCCAGTCGCGGACTTTTGCCGAAGAGCTGGGCGGCAGCGCTGAAAAAGTATCGCCGATGGCGACGGACTACATTGATAATATCAAGCGGATGGCGCGATCCTTTGCCGCAGGATTGAAGTAAGAGACGGACGGGTATGAAATGAGTTTAGCGCTTGAAATTAACAATCTAAGCGTATTTTACGGTGAGGACTGCGCGCTGTCAAAGATCAGTCTGAACGTGCAGGAAAACGAATTTCTGGGGATCATCGGCCCTAACGGCGGGGGAAAGACGACTTTGTTGAAGGCCATTCTGGGGCTGGTAGAACCGCAGGCGGGTACAATCCGGATTTTCGGGCAGAGCGGCGCAAAAGGGCGCCGCCACATTGGATACGTTCCGCAATTTTCACGCTTTGACCGACGCTTTCCTATCAGCGTGGAAGAAGTGGTGCTGATGGGCCGGTTGGCGGGACGCAGTCCCTGGTTTGTCCGATTCGCCGACAAAGATAGGATCTTGGTCGAATCGCTGCTGGCAAGGCTGGAGATCGCTGATCTCAAACATCGTCAGATCGGCCAGCTTTCAGGGGGCCAATTACAGCGTGTATTGATCGCCAGGGCGTTGGCAGTGGAACCACGCATCCTCATTCTGGACGAACCAACCGCCAGCGTAGATTCGGCTTCCAAAACCCGTATCTACGAGATTCTCAAGGAATTGAACAAAGAGATGACGATTCTGATAGTGACTCATGATTTGAGTGCGGTTTCGTCCAATATTGATAAGATTGCCTGCCTGAACCAGCAACTGTTTTATCACGGCCGGACCGAGCTGGAAGCCGGTTTGGTCGAAAAAGTTTACGGTTGCCCGGTGGATCTCATCGCACACGGTGTACCGCATAGAGTGTTGCAGGGCCATGATGATGAGGGAGGAACTCTGTGATGGAAGCAATATTAAAATACAATTTCCTGCAGAATGCCATCCTGGCGGCGGTTTTAGCCAGTGTCGCCTGTGGAGTCATTGGAACTTATATCATGGAAAAAAAACTGGTGATGATGAGCGGCGGAATCGCCCATACCGCTTTCGGTGGCATCGGGCTGGGGTACTTTTTAAAGGTGGAACCGATTCTAACTGCTCTTGGCGTATCGATTCTCGCGGCAATCTCGGTGGCGGCGGTGAAACGCAAGGCGATGACGGATTCAGACCTGTTGATTGGGATGTTTTGGTCGTTGGGCATGGCTCTCGGCGTCATCTTTATCGCGCTGACACCAGGATATCCACCGGATATGGCTTCTTATCTCTTTGGGAATATCCTATCGGTGTCCAAATCTGATTTGCGGCTGATTTTGGGATTGGATATTTTGGTTGTGGCGGCAGTGGCCGCTTTCTTCCAAGTGTTTAAGGCTTATATTTTTGATGAAGAGTTTGCCAGTGTGGTTGGCGTGCCAGTCCGGTTCCTTGAGAATTTGCTGTTTGTGTTGGTGGCGATAACCGTCGTGATGTTGATCAGGGTCGTGGGGATCATATTGGTGATTGCTCTACTGACTGCTCCACCTGCCATTGCAAAGCAGTTTTCCTATGACATGAAAAAAATCATGGGCTTGTCGGTATTGTTGGGTATCGCATTCTGTCTCACGGGTCTTTGGTTTTCCTACACGGTCCGTTTGGCTTCTGGAGCCTCCATTGTCCTGATTGCCGTCGGCACGTATGCGGTGGTGTCTCTGCTGCGTTTTGGGCTGCGGCCGAAAGGAGGCAGTCAGTGACGTGACAAATGAAAAAATACCGGGAACCCGCCTGACGCTTCAAAAGCAGGCGATCCTCGACGCTTTGCAGTTCAATCCTAAATTGATGACGGCGGAAGAAGTATACGGACGTGTGAGGGAGAAATATCCCAACGTCAGCCTGGGTACGGTATATCGTAATCTACAATGTTACTCTCAGCAGGGGAGGGTACGGCGAACGCTTTTGGCTGATGGGAAAGCCCGCTTTGAGCTGGCTGGAAATGTCCATCACCATCACCTGATATGCATGACTTGCGGTGAGACGGCTGAAGTTCCGTGGTGTCCTATTGGGGAGGAAGTATCGACTTTTATGACCGAATGCGGTTTTACCCCCGTGAATCATCAGTTCGAGATTTATGGGTATTGCCGGCGTTGCGGAGCAGAACCTCATAAAGGAAGCTGAGAAGGCACACCGGATAGTTGAATTGAATATGATGAGAATAGAAATGGACGGTTTCCTTAAGAAACCGTCCATTTCAAACTTTCTATTGCAGAGTCAGGGTCTCAACCACTGAACCCCGCTGGTACAAATTCGTTTTGTACCTTACAGTGCCTTGATGCACCGTCCTATGCCGATATGCTGTTGTGGTTCGTTTTCCATTGGGTCTTTCAATGGAATCACCCCATTCCGGAATTAACCGGTCTTCAGGTAGCCTTGTCTGGGAACTACCGTTTCTTTTCTTCATCCCCATCTACCCTTTGGTTACATTATAGATCAGAATTTAAATTTTTGCAATATTCTGCGCAAAATATTTACAAATTACCAGGCAACGATTACAGAACCTTGGAATTGTTCAGTGACGAATTTTTTGACTTCGTCAGATTGATAAGCCTTGACGAATTTTTGGTAGAGAGGATTCTCTTTGTCTTTGGTGCGGACTGCTAAAATATTGGCATAAGGAGAGTTGGCGTCCTCCAGAACCAATGCATCCTTGGCGGGAACCAGGCCGGCGGACATGGCATAGTTTGTATTGATCGCGGCGAGTTCCATGTCTTCGAGAGTTCTCGGGATTTGAGCGGCCTCGAGTTCGCGAATCTTGAATTTCCTGGAGTTCTCCACGATGTCGACGACCGACGCTTTATGACCCAGTCCGGGTTTGAGTTTGATCAGCCCGGCTTTTTCGAACAGAGCCAGAGCCCTGCCGCCATTGGTTGGATCGTTGGGAATGGCGATGGTAGCGCCATCCTTGAGGTCTTTTAGAGTTTTGATTTTTTTGGAGTATATCCCCATCGGGAAGGTGAAGGTTTTAGCCAGCATGACGAGTTCATATTTGCGGTCTTTCACCATGTTTTCGAGGTAGGGAAGGTGCTGAAAGCTGTTAATATCAATGTCTCCTTGGTTGAGAGCGACGTTTGGCTGGATATAGTCGCTGAATTCGACGATCTGGATCTTGAGTCCATCTTTTTCGGCAACCTTTTTAACGACTTCCATAATCTGCGCGTGTGGGCCAGGGGTTACGCCAACCTTAAGAACTTTATCCGCTGCCGGAGCTGCTGCGGGTTTGGCTGGTTCGGTTTTTCCACCGCATCCCGCCGCCGCAAGCGCAAGAATGAAGATGAGGCACAAAATGAGGGCTAGAGTTTTTCGGGCAATATGCATGATAATCTCTCCTTGTGTTTTATTTTTTATTCAATCTGTGTGAAACCATGTCGCCAGCAGACTGGACAAGCTGGACGAGTGCAATGAGGATAACGACGGTGGCGATCATGACGTCCACACGGAAGCGCTGATATCCGAAACGGATGGCCAAGTCTCCCAATCCACCGCCGCCAATGGCGCCGGCCATGGCAGAGTAACCGATAAGGCTGATGACTGAGAGCGTCACGCCGAGAACTATGGACGGCATAGCTTCTGGAATCAGAACCCGACTGATGATTTGAAACGGGGAAGCTCCCATGGCCTGTGCGGCCTCAATCAGGCCAAAATCCACTTCACGGAGCGATGCTTCGACGATGCGTCCGACGAAAGGAATGGCGGCGATGGACAAGGGAACGATGGCGGCGTTGGTGCCAATGGAGGTTCCAGCCAGCACCCGGGTCACTGGGATAATTGCGACCATTAGAATAATAAACGGCGTGGAGCGAGTAGCATTTGCAATGGCGCCGAGTACCCGGTTAACGGGAAGGTTCTCCAGGATGTGGCCGCGACTGGTGGTGACGAGAATGACACCGAGCGGAACACCAATGATAGTGGAGATGGCTGCCGAAACACCAACCATGTACAAGGTTTCGCCCAAAGATTCAACCAGCAACGCGATCATTTCTGGCGACATAACCAATCACCTCGATTCCTAGTTCTTTTGCATTCAGGTAGTTTAATGCCTGCTGAATGGCGGCGTCTTCACCGGACAGCTCAACGAGCAGGGTACCGAAAGGGGTGCTCTTCAGATGATCAATGTTGCCGAACAGGATATTCACTTCAACATTGAACCGTCTCACCAAGCCGGCGATGACCGGTTCATTGGCACTGGCTCCAATGAAGGACAGCCGCAGCATCAGGGAACTGCCGGAAATAGGAACGGGTGAAAACTTGATGTCCGAAAATATATCAGGCATATCATGATTGATGATGGTGCGGATGAATTCGCGGGTCGTCGGAGTCTGGGGTCGTACGAACAAGTCAACCACGGAGCCTTCTTCAATGATCAACCCATTTTCAATGACGGCGACCCGGTCACAAATTTCCTTGATGACCTGCATTTCGTGCGTGATGATGACGATGGTTAGCCCGAAACGCTGGTTGATATCTTTTAGTAAGGTGAGGATCGAATGGGTGGTTTGCGGGTCGAGGGCGGATGTTGCCTCGTCACAAAGCAATACCTTCGGCCGGTTGGCTAGCGCGCGCGCAATACCCACCCGCTGTTTTTGTCCACCGGACAGCTGTGCCGGGTACTGATGTTTCTTATCCGCAAGGCCGACTAATTCAAGAAGTGGATCAACAGCGGCTGCAATCTCGGCGGCGCTTTTGCCGGCGAGCTCAAGGGGGAAGGCGACGTTGCCATAAACAGTCCTGGATGAAAGCAAATTAAAGTGTTGAAAGATCATGCCGATTTTTTTGCGAACATCCCGTAGTTGTCGTTCGGGCATAGTCGTAAGTTCCTCGCCGTCTACGATGACTGACCCGGCGGTGGGGCGTTCAAGCATATTAATGCAACGGATGAGAGTGCTCTTGCCGGCGCCACTTTTGCCGATGACGCCGAATATCTCACCTTCGCTTATGTGAGCGCTCACTCCCCGAAGGGCTTCCAGCGAACCCGTGTCTCCTTGATAGGTTTTTTGAAGATGCTCAAGTCTAATCAACGTCGATACTCCTTTCCCCAAAAAAATAAATACCTCTTCACAGATGGAAGAGGCATTGCGTTTAAGACAAGCCGTTCTTTCATCTGCCGGGGTCATGCCCCTGCAGGAATTGGCACCGTTTCGCATAATGCGAGTGGTTGCCGTAGCATCATCGGGCCCGTCCCTCCGCCAACTCTGGATGAAAAATACGTCAGTATTTTATTCTATTGTATCGTATGCTAACATAAGTGATGAGAAAGTGTCAAGGATGAATTTTGCAGACACCAGGAGGTTTTCGCGAAATAAAGAAATACAGGATTGAAGCAGGAACTGCCGGTCAGGATGACGAATTCATTTCACAATGCGACAGGGGGGCGAAAATATGCCGGCAAATCCAAAACTGAAGGATCCACTAACAGATCAGCTATTCAAAGCTATTATGCTCATGGAAAACGAAGAAGAATGCTACCAGTTTTTTGAAGATATCTGCACCATTGGAGAAATCAAGGCGTTGGCCCAACGGCTTGAAGTTGCGCGCATGGTACAGGCTGGTTATATTTATGATGACATTGTGGAGCGGACTGGCGCCAGCACTGCGACCATTAGTCGGGTGAAGCGGTGTCTGCTTTACGGAGCCGATGGCTACAAAATCGCATTGGACCGGTTTGGCGCATCCGAGGTGGTTGTGAAAAAAGAAAAAATAAAGGCGGGAAAATAAACCATGGCACGACAAGAGTTCATTCCGCAGGTCCCTTACGGGACCAAGGACATATTGCCGGTGGACGCGGCTCGGAAGCGGACCGTGGAGAACGAGCTGGCCAGACTATTTTTGAATTGGGGATATCGGGAAGTTGTAACTCCGACTTTTGAATACCATGAGACTCTCAAGGCCGGAGCGCCGGAAGCGGCTGACGACTCCGCCTTTCGCTTCTTCGATCGGAATGGGCGTATGCTGGCGCTGCGGCCTGATATGACAACGCCCATCGCCCGGGTGGCGGTGATGCGAATGAAGGACAGTCCTCTGCCGCTGCGGCTGTTCTATTTGGCCAACGTGTTCCGGCAGGAAGATGCCCAGACGGGCCGCCAGTGTGAATTTTATCAGGCCGGGGTCGAACTGCTTGGCGCCGGTGGCGTGGCTGCTGACGCTGAAGTGGTGGCATTATCTGTGGAATCGCAGCTCGCAGCCGGATTGGTTGATTTCCAGGTCTGCCTGGGGCAGGTGGATTTCATCAGCGGCATTATGGCCGAGGCTGGATTGGATGACGCGATGGGGCGCAAGGTCAAGCAGGCGCTGATTGCACGGAATATGGTCGGACTGGCGGAGTTGCTTGAGGAATGCCAGATGGAGGCGGGGATTCGTGAGCTGCTGCAGCAGCTGCCGATGCTGCACGGAAAAATGGACATGTTGCAGGAAGTACGGAGTCGGGTAAAAAATAAAATCAGCCAGGCCGCTTTGGACAACCTGGCTGAAATTTATAGTTTGCTAGAAAACTACGGAATCGATCGTTACGTTATGTTTGATCTGGGAATCATCCGCGATTTTGATTATTACACCGGGATGGTGTTTGAAACGTATACTTCCGGTCTGGGATACCCGATCTGCGGCGGCGGTCGCTACGACAGAATGGCGGGAGCCTTTGGCCGGGAGCAGCCAGCAACCGGTTTTGCAATGGGGATTGAGCGAGTCTTGCTGGCGTTGGAAAGACAAGGGCTGGATGCCGTTGAACCTTCCCGCAGCCTGTATATTGGATGGGCAGAAGGAAAACTGACGAATGCAATCGCCGAAGTCAAACGCCTGCGCGCTCTCGGTCAGGTTGCCGAAATCGGGCTGCAGCCCCAAACGTCGGCAGAAGCGGAAGCATCTAGCAAACAGCGGGACTGCAGCCGGTGCATATATATTTCTTAGTAGCCCCGTTCCTTGTCGATTAGAGTCGGCAGGGGGGTACCTTCAAGATAATGGGCGAGATTCTTGGCGAAGAGTTGCAGGGCGCGGTCTAGATAGACGGGAGAAATGGCGGACAAGTGCGGCGTGACGATGACGTTGGGTAAATCCCAGAATGGACTGGATTCGGGCAACGGTTCCTGCACGAACACATCCAGTCCGGCGCCGGCAATTATATTCTCCTTCAATGCCGCAACCAGCTGATCTTCCTGGACGACCCCGCCGCGGGAAACGTTGATAAAATAAGCCGTTGGTTTCATGGCTGCAAACTGTTCGCGGCCAAAGAGGTTTCTGGTTGCATCTGTGAGTGGTAATGTGACAACGACAAAATCAGCCTGAGATAACATTTCCAGGAGCTGTTCGGGACGATATAGACGGTCTACGAATGGCTCCTGCGTCATTTCCCGTTTGGCAGCGATTACATGCATATCCATAGCCTTGGCTTTTTTGGCGATTTCGTGCCCGATGGAGCCAAGACCGACGATTGCCAACGTTTTCCCATTGATTTCATGCAGATCTTGGATCGCCGGGCGCTTCCAGAGGTGTTGCGCCTGCTGTCGATAGAAAAGATTCAGCCGCCGACTGAAACTGAGCATTAGGCCGAGGACGTGTTCGGCCATGGGAATGCCATGGATACCCTTGGAATTGCTGATCAGAACGGAGCTGTTTTGCGTTTCGGGGAAGATGATAGATTCCACGCCTGCAGTCAGCGCGTGAATCCAGCGCAACTTCCCGGCTTGCGCATAGAAAGGCTGGATGTTGTCCATTCCCCAAGCAACCAGAATCTCTGCGTCGCTAATTTGGTCTGCTATGTGATCCATATCGGTGCTAACTATCGTTGCATCCGGTGTGACCGCAGTGATGAACCCTTTTTGCCGGTCTGATAATGGATTGAGAATGAGAATTTTGGGTGAAACTGACATGATATTCCTCCTATTTTTACGGATGATTACTACCAATATACTATTCTTCAGGCGCAAGAAAAATCCTACCAAACTGACAAGCAAAGCATAAAATAAGAGACACGCGCCAAGCATCGATCCACGCCAGCGAACAAGAATTCTATAATTGACGCTCGAAAAAAAATATGATACGATAATTAACGTGTTAATGCTTTAAATAACTAAAGTAATTTACTTCGAATACAGGAGGAATGAAAGTGACTTCTCCCGACAAAGATATGCTGACCATCGCTTTGCCTAAAGGGAAACTCTTCCAACCATCGGCCGATATGTTGGCGCGCTTTGGATACGCTGCAGAGGGACTTTCGGAAAATTCCCGCAAGCTGGTGATCGTCAACGCGGCAAAGAAAATTCAATTTGTCATAACCAAGCCGATGGATTTGCCGACCTATGTCGAATACGGCGCTGCTGATATTGGCATCATCGGCAAGGATGTTCTGCTGGAAGAATCGAAGAATGTCTATGAATTGCTGGACTTGAATTATGGGCTCTGTCGTCTGATGCTGGCGGTTCCGGAAGCATTGCGCAGGGAGAAACTGAGCGACTATGCTCATTTGCGGGTGGCGACGAAATATCCGCGTGTGGCGGAACAGTTTTTTCTCGACAACGGAATCCAAATGGAGATCATCAAGCTTAACGGTTCGATCGAGTTGGCGCCGATGGTCGGGTTGGCCGAGATGATTGTGGATATCGTCGAAACCGGGCGGACGTTGAAAGAAAACCGGTTGATTGAAGTGGCGCATCTGCATCGGGCCACAGCCCGTTTTATTGCCAATCGGGTCAGTTTCAAAATGAAATTTGACCGCATCCACACGATGGTGGAAGAATTACGGACGTTGCTGAAAGGGGAGGAACCCGCTTGAAGAGAATTGATCTGCGAGCTGCAGGCGAGGCAGAGATCATTGAAATCCTATCCAAACCTGCTTTTGATGAAGTCCTCATCAGTGAAAAGATCCGTGAACGGATCTTCCGTACCTTCGGGGAGGCGTTGTCACCACTCAAGCTGGTGGAGAAAATTGTTGGTGATGTCCGTACGCGGGGTGACGCTGCGGTTCTGGAATATATGGCAAAGATCGACGGGGTGTCGCTCGCGCCATCTGGCCTGGAAGTAACTCTGGCGGAAAAAAAACATGCGATATCGTGCATCCAGCCTGAATTGTTAGGTGCCTTGAAAAAAGCCGCGGAGAATGTCCGCCGGTTTCACCAGGAACAAAAAGAGAATGATCGGCCCTGGACGAGTTCACGTGGAAAAAACTCCTGGGTCGGGCAACGACGTACCCCAATGGACCGTGCGGGAATCTATGTTCCGGGAGGAACGGCCGCCTACCCTTCCTCCGTCTTGATGACGGCAATTCCGGCGATAGTGGCCGGGGTGGGGGAAGTCGTGATGATGGTTCCTCCTTCTCCGGATGGCTCGGTCAATCCACTGGTGCTGGCGGCAGCCGAAGTCGCCGGTGTGAGCCGTATTTTCAGGATTGGCGGCGCGCAGGCCATAGCCGCGCTGGCATTTGGGACGGATACCATACCGAAGGTCGATAAAATAGTCGGTCCCGGCAATCTTTTCGTGACTTTGGCCAAGAAAGCCGTTTACGGGTATTGCGACATCGACATGCTGGCCGGGCCGAGTGAAATCATGATTATTGCCGACGCGAGAGCTGATGCCTCCTATATAGCGGCCGACATGCTGAGCCAGGCGGAGCACGATGAATTGGCTTCAAGCATATTGGTAACAGCCAGCGGCGAATTGGCGGCCCAGGTGGAAAGAGAACTGCAAAACCAGCTATTGGAACTACCGCGGGCGGCAACCGCGCAGACTGCCCTTGACCGGCAGGGAATGATCCTCCTTGTCAGCGATTTGGAACAGGCTGTGTGCTGTGTCAATGCCGCAGCGCCAGAACACCTGGAGATTCTGACTGCTTCGCCTGAAGCCCTGCTGCCCAGGATTCGGCACGCTGGGGCGATTTTTTTGGGAGCTTTTTCACCAGAGCCGCTCGGAGATTATTTCGCCGGACCGAGTCATGTGCTTCCGACTGGCGGCACTGCGCGCTATGCCTCCGTGCTGAATGTGGATACGTTCATGAAAACAACGAGTGTGATTTGCTACACTGCGGAGGACCTGGTTCCAGTAGCCGCCGATATCATCAGGCTGGCAGAGGCGGAAGGGCTGACAGCCCATGCGCGAGCTGTAGATGCAAGGAGGGAATGGAATGTATAGGTTGGGAATGGAGGCATTGCCTTCCTATTCGGTCGGTGAAGAGCCCCGCTGGATCAGTAAGCTGGATGCGAATGAGCGTTCGGTAAAATTGCCGCGTTCCGTCAGACAGAATATCCAAAAACGGTTGTGCGAGATTGAAACCCATCGCTATCCGGATATGGGAGCAACTGAACTGCGCGCAATGCTGGCGAAAGAATATGGAGTTTCTGTGGACCAAGTTTCTATCGGCAATGGCTCCAGTGAGTTAATCGCTGCTATTTGCGCCACTTTTGGCGGACCAGGGCGGTTGATCGCCTACCAATGGCCGTCTTTTTCCATGTACCCGATTTATGCGGCAATAGCTGACTCGCCGACGATAGCCATTCCAATGGATGAGAAGTTTCAATTGTCAGTTGATACGGTGGTAAAGGCTGCAAAGAACAATGGCGCCAAGTTGCTGATTTTGTGCAATCCCAACAATCCTACAGGCGGAGTAACACCTTCCGCGGATCTGCGGCAAATCATCGAACAGTCGCCTTGTCCAGTTCTAGTGGATGAAGCCTATATGGAATATTACGGGGAATCCTGCATCCCTTGGCTGGCCGAATTTCCGAATCTTATGGTGGTCAGGACTTTTTCCAAAGCTTACGGCCTGGCAACAGCGCGAGTGGGCTACTTGTTGGCATCAGCCGAAATCAACAGGGCTATCGGCAAGCGACTGTTGCCTTATCACATGAATTCGTTTTCGCTCGCGGCTGCCGAGGCGTGTTTTGCAGGAAGAGACGAAGTCATGATCGAAGTGCGCAGAGCAGTACAACGACGGGATCGCTTGTCAAAACGTGTTGCCAAACTGCGATCGGTGCAGGTTTTTCCTTCGGCAACCAATTTTTTGATGGTTAAGGTAACAGATCCGGATGTGTTGCACAAACTATTTATCAACAAAAGTATCGGCGTACGAAACTTTTCGCATGTCCCAGAGTTGAAGGGATGCCTGCGGATCACAATCGGCAATCCGGTTGAAACCATGTGCGTGTACGATTGTTTGAAGGATTATGATGAGTTGAAAGCTGGAGAGGAGGTGCGATAACGTGGAGAAAATCGACACTTTGACCCAACGCCGGACTGCACTGGTGAAACGTCAGACTCGGGAAACCAATGTGGAGGTTTCGATCGATATCGATGGAGACGGCGAATCTCGGATCAATACGGGCATTGGCTTCTTAGACCATATGTTGACGCTGTTTGCCAAGCATGGGCTGTTCACGCTGGAGGTCAAAGCGAGCGGCGATCTCGAAGTTGATTGTCACCATACGGCGGAAGATGTAGGGATCGTTCTGGGTCAAGTTCTGGCGCAGGCTACAGGCGACAAGGCGGGGATTCGGCGTTATGGGCAGTTTTATGTACCGATGGATGAAGCGCTGGTGTTGGTCGTGGTGGATTTCAGCGGACGTCCTTATCTCGCTTTCGAGGCCGAGCTCGGACAGGGACGCCTGGGGGATTTTGACGTTGAGATGGTTGAGGAATTTTTGCGGGCCCTGGCAGTGAATGCCGGGTTGACACTGCATGTGCGGATGCTGGCTGGCAAAAATCGCCATCATATTGTGGAAGCGATTTTCAAAGCACTGGGCCGCGCCATAGCGGAATCGTTGGAAAAGGACCCACGGGTGCTGGGAGTTCCCTCAAGCAAAGGGTCATTGTAAGGAGTCGATACGATGGTGAAAATTGCAATCATTGATTATGGAATGGGAAACTTGCACAGCGCCGCCAAAGCCTTTGAAAAAATCGGCGCCTGTGTAACAGTGACCCGCGACCCGAAGGAAGTCCTACAGGCGGATAAAGTCGTTTTACCGGGAGTTGGCGCTTTTGGTGACTGTATGAAGAATCTCAACGATCGGGGGCTGGCTCCGGTGATTCACGAAGTCATTGGCGCAGGGAAACCTTTTCTGGGTATCTGTGTGGGATTGCAGCTTTTGTTCGAAGGCAGCGAGGAGGACCCCGGAGTTCCTGGACTCGGCGTTTTCAAGGGGATGGTGCGCAAGATCATTGCGCCGGGTCTCAAGATTCCCCACATGGGCTGGAATAGCCTGGAATACGGGGGTGGAAGCCCTTTGTTTGAAGGTCTGCCCAATCCGGCGTTCGTTTATTTTGTTCACAGTTTTCATGCAGTGCCGACGGATCCCACACTCGTAACCGCTGTTACCGACTACGGCGGACCGGTTACGGCGGCTGTGGGCAGAGGGTTGGTGCAGGCAGTGCAGTTTCACCCGGAAAAATCAAGTACAGTGGGTTTGAAAATTTTGGCGAATTTCAGGGAGATGTCAGCATGATTATTTTTCCAGCGATTGATATACGCGGCGGCAAGTGTGTACGCCTCGAAGAAGGCCGCTTTGACCGGGAAACTGTTTTTGCAGAGAAACCGATGGATGCAGCGCGCCGCTGGGTTGAAGCAGGAACCGAATGGTTGCACATCGTAGATCTTGACGGCGCACGCGCTGGAAAGCCGGTCAATCTGGAAGTCGTCAGTGAAATTGCAAAGACGTTCGGGGTTAAGATTCAACTGGGCGGCGGAATCAGAACGGTAGAAAATGTCGCGGAAGTGTTGGCATCTGGAATCCATCGCGTGATTCTCGGTTCGGTTGCAGTCAGATCGCCTGAATTGGTGCGGCAGGTCTGCTCCGAATATGGGGAACGGATCGTCATCGGTATCGACGCACGCGGCGGCGAAGTAGCGGTTGATGGCTGGGAGACGTCGGGTCTGATGCAGGTCGACGAACTGGCGCTTCGAATGAAGGAAGTTGGCGCGGTACGCATAATTTACACGGATATTTCACGGGACGGTATGTTGACCGGCGTCAATATTCCCGCAACTGTGCAGCTGGCGGAAAAATCCGGGTTGGCAGTCATCGCTTCCGGCGGGGTCAAGGGGATGGAAGATATATTGGCGTTGCAACCGCTGGCACAGAAGGGCATCGAAGGAGTCATCATCGGCAAGGCGCTTTATGCGGGAGCGATATCGCTGCCGGACGCGCTGCGGGCAGCACGGGAGGGAACGGTATAATGCATACGAAGCGTATCATTCCTTGTTTGGATGTGAAGAATGGGCGAGTCGTCAAGGGGACCAATTTTGTGTCGCTCAGGGATGCTGGTGACCCCGTGGAACTGGCAGCGTTCTACGATGCTGAAATGGCGGATGAACTGGTTTTCCTTGATATTACGGCTTCGTCGGATGGTCGTAACACGATGGTGGATGTGGTGAGGCGCACTGCCAGTCAGGTATTCATTCCGTTTACTGTCGGCGGCGGAATTCGAACGGTTGATGATATTCGGACCATGCTGCATGCGGGAGCGGACAAGGTTTCGCTAAATACGGCAGCTGTAAAAGACCCGGGACTGATCACTGAAGGTGCCAAGAGTTTTGGCCGGCAGTGCATCGTACTGGCGGTTGACGCGAAACGCAGCGGGGCAGGAAAATGGGAAGTATTCATCAATGGCGGAAGAACTCCCACCGGCCTTGATGTATTGGAATGGATTCGTCGGGGTGTAGATCTCGGCGCAGGAGAAATTTTGTTGACAAGCATGGACTGTGACGGGACGAAGGACGGCTATGACAATGAACTGAACCGGGCTGTGTCCGAAATGGTCGAGGTGCCGGTTATCGCTTCCGGCGGAGCGGGAACGCTCCGACATTTTGCTGATGCCTTAACGCAGGGCAAAGCTGATGCGGTATTGGCAGCTTCAGTATTTCATTATGGCGAGTTCAGTATTCGGCAGACCAAGGAATTTCTTCGAAATCAGGGAATCGAGGTGCGATTATAGATGCTTGATAAAATCCGTTTCGATGAAAAAGGCCTGGTTCCGGCGATAGTTCAGGATGTGGAGACAGGAACCGTTCTGATGCTGGCATACATGAACCGCGATTCTCTGAACAAGACGATCGAAACCGGCACAACCTGGTTTTACAGCCGCAGCAGGCAAGAGCTGTGGAATAAGGGCGCTACTTCCGGTCATGTGCAGCAGGTGAGAGAAATGTTCTATGACTGCGATGGAGATACCTTGCTGGTAAAAGTTGAGCAAACGGGGGCAGCGTGTCACGAAGGAACCTTTTCCTGCTTCAGCCGGAAGTTTGGCGAGAGTGAATCGACAGTGACTGATCGACCGAAATCTTACGCTGGAGTTCTGCAGGGACTGTATGGAGTGATTGAAGACCGCCGCCAGAACCCGAAAGAAGGTTCCTACACCAATCTGCTTTTTGAGAAAGGCCAGGATAAAATTCTCAAGAAAGTTGGCGAGGAAGCCGCAGAAACGATCATTGCTTCGAAAAATAACAGTCGAGGCGAAGTGATTTACGAAATGGCGGATCTATGGTACCATTGTCTGGTATTGTTAGCATGGCATGGCATCGATATCGAGGCGTTGCTGCTGGAGCTGGACAAGCGGCGTAGCGGGAAGACGCAGGACCCGGCGAAGCTGAAGTAGGTCAAATTCCAAAATAGCAATGGTATGTGAGCAGCCAACCTATAGGGTGATGGCTGCTTCTTCTTTGCTGTTTTCCTTAAAAATACGCAGGGAAAAGGGGAGCGTTCATGATAAAACAAGCCCGGAATTTATTAAATAAATATTATGGTTATGCGGAGTTTAAACCCGGACAGGAACAAATCATTCTCAGCGTTTTGCAGGGGAAAGACACAATGGTCATTATGCCTACTGGAGCAGGTAAGTCTTTGTGTTTCCAAATTCCCGCATTGATCTTTGACGGCGTGACCCTGGTGATTTCTCCGCTGATCGCTTTGATGAAAGACCAGGTCGATTCATTAGGAGCGTTGGGGATAGCGGCGACTTTTATAAACAGTTCGCTTTCCGGCCATGAAGTGGCTCGTAGAATCAATGCAGCCCTGAGAGGTGAATACAAACTATTGTATGTAGCGCCTGAACGGCTGGAGTCAGAAGAAAGCAAGTCGTTGCTGCAAAAGCTGCAGATTTCGTTCGTGGCAATTGATGAAGCACACTGCGTTTCACAATGGGGACACGATTTTCGCCCCAGTTACTGCAATATAGCCCCGTTTATTAACGAGCTGCGCCATCGACCCGTTATTGGCGCATTTACCGCTACCGCCACGGAAGATGTGCAAAGAGATATTGTGGCACTGTTATCTCTGATCCAACCTAGTATATTCGTAACCGGGTTTGACAGAGAGAATCTGTCCTTTAGCGTGTTGCGCGGTGAAAACAAACGGGACGTTGTGCTAAAGCATGTCGCTGCCAACCCGAACAAGTCAGGGATTATTTATGCCGCCACCCGAAAAGAAGTGGATCACCTGCATGAATTGCTGCGTGCCCGTGGCTATTCCTGTGGCAAATATCATGCCGGCATGGGAGGCGCGGAGCGGACTAAAAACCAGGAAGCGTTTATTTACGATGAAATTAGTGTTATCGTTGCCACGAATGCCTTTGGCATGGGCATCGATAAATCCAATGTCCGTTATGTAATCCATTACAACATGCCCAAGAACATGGAAGCCTATTATCAAGAAGCCGGTCGGGCGGGGCGGGATGGCGAGAACAGTGAATGCATCCTGCTTTTTTCAGCCCAGGACATATTGCTGCAAAAATTTCTGATTGAGCAAAACGAATTGTCCCCTGAGCGAAAAAGCAACGAATATCACAAGCTGCAAGCGATGGTGGATTACTGTCATACGCCGCGTTGTTTGCGAAAATTCATTCTGGAATATTTTGATGAACATGATTCGCCCGATTCATGCGGGAACTGCAGTAATTGCAACGACGACAGCAATTTGACGGATATTACTGTGACGGCGCAAAAGATCGTTTCCTGCGTTCTTCGGATGAAAGAGCGCTATGGAATGGTTCTGGTGGCTGAAGTCCTGAAGGGATCGAAAAACAAAAAAGTATTGCAATGGAGATTTGATCAGTTGTCTACATACGGCATACTGAAAGGCAATAGTCTGCAGGAGATCAAAGATACCATCAATTTTCTTGTTGCGGAGAACTTTCTTCATTTGACTGAAGGCGAATATCCCGTGCTGAAATTGTCGCCCAAAGCGGGATCTGTGCTGAAAGACCAGGAGCAGGTATGGCAGAAGTGCCGGGTAATTAAAGCAGCAGTACAGCCTGATGATTCCCTCTTCGAGCAATTGCGCAAACTTCGCAGGGTAATCGCCGTTCGGGAGAAGGTGCCTCCGTATGTTGTGTTTGCGGACAGTACGCTAAGGGAACTCTGTGAACACATGCCGGAAAATGAGCAGCAAATGCGCACAATCAAAGGAGTCGGAGAAGTCAAACTGGCTCGCTACGGCGCCGAGTTTTTGCGGGACATCAAGCGGTATCTTGCCGAGCAGTCTCAGAGGTCGAAGGCCTGAAAAAGCAGGAAGTTGCTCTCTGTATGTCAAATCTTTTAGGCAGGGACATTAAGAGGAAGGTTATCTAATGGAAGAATTAATAGTGACGGGGGTATGGACAATCCAGTGAAATATGAAGCAGTGATTTTTGATCTGGACGGTACGTTGCTCGATTCGTTGGAAGACTTGGCTGACTCGATGAACGCGGCTTTGGGCCAACTTGATTTTCCAACACATCCAATCGAAAAGTATCGTTATTTTGTTGGTGATGGAATCCGCGAAATGGCAAGGCGTGTATTGCCTGCCGATAAGCTTGATGAAAAAAATGTCGACAAGACGGTCGCGCTCATGTCGGTCGAGTATGATAAGCGCTGGAATATCAAAACCCGCCCCTACCCCGGCATGAAGGAGATGCTTGATCAATTAACGGCAGCCGGACTGCCGATGGCGGTTTTGTCAAACAAGCCGGACCTTTTCACTAAGATGATGGTTCCTGAACTGTTGCCTTTCTGGACTTTCGAGCCGCTGTTCGGAGCCAGAGCCGGTGTTCCTATCAAGCCTGATCCCCAAGCGGCGCTGGAAATCGCCGACATGTGGGAAATCAGTCCTGACAAGATCCTGTACGTTGGTGATACGAGCACTGACATGCGAACCGCTACTTCGGCCGGAATGTATGCAGTAGGGGTTGCCTGGGGATTTCGGCCGATCGAAGAATTGCTGCAGGCCGGCGCATGTTCCATCATCCAATATCCAACTGAACTGCTCCAATTCCTCAAAGAATAGTCGTAGCGACCACTGTGAACCGTATTTTAATCATTTGGAAGGGACGGGAATACATTGCAGAAAAAAGTTGAATTTCCGGTGAATAAGACAAGGCATATCATTGCCGAAGGGGGTTCGGCGTTCGGAACCTTCGCTATGCTAGGGGAACCAGCTCTAGTCGAAATGATCGGCTATGCTGGACTAGATTTTGTATTGATCGACACCGAACATTCCGGTAATACCACAGAGCAGGTTGGGAATCTGGTGCGAGCTGCCGAAGTGTCAGGGATAACGCCGCTTGTTCGCGTTACAACTAATTCGCATGAATTGATTTTGCGGGCCTTGGATGCCGGTGCTGCCGGCGTGCTGGTGCCGCAGGTCAATACAGTGGCGGAGGCTGCAGCGGCAGTCCGGGCAGCGCGCTATGCACCGCAGGGCGAACGGGGCGTCGCCGGTGTTGTCAGAGCCGCTAGATACGGTTTTGTTCCAATGGCGGACTATCTGCAAGGTTCGAATCGCGAAAATCTTGTGATTACCCAAGTGGAGCATATCGATGCGGTGAAAAATTTAGAATCCATTTTGGCAGTGGAAGGAATTGACGGGATTTTCATTGGCCCAACTGATTTATCACAGTCCATGGGCGTAACTGGTCAGTTCAACGACCCGGAACTGAGGAAGACGATTCACTCCGTAATAGACAAAACCCGCCGCACGAATAAGTGGGCGGGGATATTCTGCCTGAACGCAGAGGATGCCGCTTACTGGAAAGCGGCAGGGGCGCAGTTTTTGACCATTGCTACAGAAGGAATGATCTTTGGCGCAGCTGTGCGAAAACTGCACCACGATTTGCATCAAGGCTAAGTTAGTCTTCCTCACCAATAATGGCCAGGAATTTCACAACTAGGTTCGGATCAAATTGGCTGCCGGCGCATCTGCGCAATTCGGCAGCCGCTTCTTTTACAGCGAGGGCCTTGCGGTCGGGTCGGTCATTGGTCATGGCATCGAAGGCGTCCACGATTGCGAAAATCCGACACTCTAAAGGAATCTCTTCGCCCTGCAGTCCGAGTGGATACCCTTCTCCATTCCACCATTCGTGATGCTTCAGCAGCAGGTCGGAGATGGGGAATAAATCGGGTATCGACTGGGCAATACGATGCCCGATTTCAACATGAAGCTTCATTTGCTTCATTTCTTCAGCGGTTAACCGGCCTTCTTTGAAAATCAGTTCGTCCGAAACCCCAACTTTGCCGATATCGTGAAACTGCGCGAGAAGTTTGAGTCCGGTTAAACTTTTAGCGGGTAAGCCGGCGGCTGCAGCCAGAGCTTTGCCCAAGGCCCAAAGGCGGGCAGCGTGTTGGTGAGTGACAAAATCCCTCGTTTCCAGGGCCGTCTGCAAGCTCAAAAAAAGATTGTTGCGCGAGGCCTGACTGTGAGATAGGTGTTCGCGGTGCAGCTGCATTTTGGCAGCTTTAAAAATTTCTGCAATGCCTGATTCTGTCGCAATACCATGAGAGAAGCCGATTGAAAGGCTAAACAGAAATTGAGCTTCAGTTTTAGCGCTGAGCTCAACTTCCTGACGAATTTTGCGTACGAACATTTTTAATCCAAATTCGTCGGCCCCAGGGATGAGTGCTGCGAACTTTTCCGCGCCAATCCGGGCAATGACCGCATCAAGCGGAAGGCTCGACCGCAGAGCCGAAGCGGTGGCAACCAGTACGGTATTGCTATGTTCTGGACCAAGGCTGTCCCGGATCAAACCCATTTCATCTATTTCAAACAGGAGGATGCCAATCGTAGAACCTGGCTGCTGCGAAAATGCAGCTAGTTTTTCCTCCCAATACGTTCGATTGAACAATCCTGTCACAGAATCTCTCAAATTGAAGAATCGCAGGGATTTCTCCAACTGTCTGCGCTCAGTAAAATCACGCAGGATTGCGATTGCCTCCGAGTCGGTAATCGGCGTGATTCGGATCTCCTGATTGACGGTCTGGTTGTTGATAAGCATCTCGTGCTCAAATAATTGGGTGCTTTCAGTAACGAACGCCTGCTCAAGGGCGGTTGAAAATTTTTCAGCCAACGAAGCCGGATAAGCATCGGTTATGGAGTTGCCCGGCAGTAATTTGGGCGGTGTTGCCAGAAAACGATCCCTTGCAGTCTTGAAATCAAGGATGATCCCGCGTCGATCAAGGCGCAGCAGGAAATCGGGTAATCCCTCCAGCAGCACCCGGGTTGCGGTCTCGCTTTCCTTTAGCTCGTTTTGGGTGGTTGCCAATGAACCTAGCATTTTGTTGATATCCGCTGCCAGCAGGGACAATTCATCGTTTCCCGCGATCTGAACTCGTTGGGACGGTGAAGTGTTTTCGCCCACGGCGGCAACTTGATGGCTTAGACTGGAGAGTCTCTTCAAAATGGTTTTTTCAAGTAGAAATAGATTGATGATGCCAAACAGTAGACCTAGAATAATCAGCATGAAGGAAAAGTACTGAACAGTTTTTTGCCCCTGCAGATAACTGTAGCGTGGGGAATCTACGCGCAGAATCAGACAGGGACGTCCATTGAGGTCCGTGATCATCGTATAGCCTGCAATGGTTTGGCCGTTAAGAGGTTCGATCCACGTCCTATTTATTTCAGATAAATTCTGGACTGCTAGGGAAAAATCAACCGGAAGAGTAAGGTTTTGCAATTCTTGAACTTGGATTGAGAGATGATTAGCAGCGGACATCTGCGTCAACACCGGTGCAGTGAGGAATTTGCCAACGATCATGATGCCGCGGGGCGGCAGTTTCTTTTCACTATCGATAATCGGTCTGGAGGCTACCAGCAGCGGAGCGCCCGGCAATGCAACCACCCCGCGGACAATTCTGTCGGGGGAGGCATACGGGAATAGCTCGGATTCAGTCAGCAACTGATTTTTAATTGAGTCGGGAAGAGGCGTAAAAAATTTGGTAACCGGGTCAAAAAGGGTTCCGTAAACCAAGTTTCCCTTAACGTCAAAAAAGGCCATCAAATGAAATTGCTGAGAGAGGAACGTCGATGCAGTGACATTTTTCTTTAAGAAGTCAGTGTGCTCGCCGGCGATGAAGAGATAATTGTCGTCCCAGGCGCCCCAGTCTTCGGCAAAGGCAGCGAGCGAGCCAGTCTCCAGCGTGATTGCGTTGACGGCGCGGCTGAGGCTCGACTCCATCTCCCGATTTTCAACGCTACGAAAGCCGCCAAGCAAGATTGCGTTGGCAGAAAAAAACAAGATAACACTGAGAGCGCTGATTGCCAAACCGATGATCAGCAGCGTTTTTTGCCGCAGTGACATATTGAGCCTCCAGTAGCATAAGCCGGATTATTTGCGCGGATAGCCCATGAAATCGAGATATTTGCCCTTCAGCGTATAACGATCTGGCTGGGCAGGCCATAGTTCGGCCGTTGCCCCGCCCCGCATGGCGGCTGAAAAGCGGCGATAGTATTCGGGGTCTTTGGCTTCCAAATCCGAGAGCATTTCCTTGGTTTCCTGCCTTTTGGTATGCCCGTTATAGGGGCAGGGATTTTTCAGCGGCTCCAGACCAAGGCGATCGACATTTGCGATGATTTCTGCTTCGCGAAAATAGACAAGTGGCCGGATGATCGTGACGCCGCTTCGTTCTTGAGGGGTTTTCGGCAAGAACGTCTTGAGCCTGCCTGCATAAAAAAGTCCCATCATGAAGGTTTCCACCGCGTCATCATGGTGATGGGCCAGAGCGACTTTGTTATATCCGCGTTCCCGGGCGATCCGGTTCAGGGCGCCCCGCCGAAAAAAAGCGCAGGTGGCGCAGGCATCAGGGGCCTTGTTGGCGGCGATGGCCTGCGGAATGTCGACCACCGTCGAGTCGAAGGGGATATCGAGTGATTCACAAAATTTGTGGAGTTTCTCACGTGGGAAATCGGCATCGAAGCGGGTATCGATGGTAAAGGCGCCTAATGTGAAGGGCCGTGCTGAATGGCGTCGAATGTGGGAAAGTGCGTACGTCAGAAACAAACTGTCTTTGCCACCGGAGAGACCTATCATTATGCGGTCGTCGGTATCGATCAGGTCAAATTCAATGATCGCACGCCAAATACGGCTCATAATTTCTTTCATTTTTTTGCTTCCTGTTCCAATATTTTTCCTTCCGGCAGCCAGTCCCAATACTTTTTGGGGATGAAATGAGAGGCAAGCCGAATGTTCTTTCGCGCAGGGATATATTGGGAGCGATAATAGGTCTCCCATAACGCAGCGAAGTTATCTGTTGGATTCAACAAAGCGGGTGTCAACTCCTGCATTTCAATGCGTCGGATACGGCCCTCTTCACAGCATAATGCTTCCGAAGGAAAAATGAAGACCAGACGGCGATTGGGGTAACGCAATTGGAATTTTCGCAGCAGGATGTCGGCGGTCTGATGGAAAAGTTTGGGGTGGGCAACAAAATCACCCTCCGCAGTTTCCTCGAAACGGATCAGGCCCATCATGCGGTGGATCTCGCTGCCAACCTCCCGGCTACGACTGCGAAACGTCGCACCGGCCTGACCTCGACCGCAGATGCAGTACCCGGGTCCGTGGCGCAAGGCTTCTGCCAGGGCGGCAAAAATGGCAGGGATACAATCGCGGGAACGGTTACGCAAGTTAAAAATAATCATGAGGGCTATGCGCCGTCCCTGATAATGCTTGAGCCAATCATAGTCGAGTCCTGTTTTCGAGGATAACTCCCCAAGGAGTTTGGCAAATTCGAAGCTGTCGGCATCTACTTCGTCAACGTGGGCGAACAAGTTCGGCTGCTCATTTGCCTCGCGCAACTCAGGGGCTAATCCGGTTAACTCGGCAAGCAGTGATGCTTTTAGGATGCTTTCGGGATTGGGTGAGCAGAGAATCATATCGGATCCCCCCATAATGAAGGCTGAATGTGTCTCACATCATTGCGAGCGGTTCTGGAGAGGGCGGGGGTGAAATTTTTCCCTTGAACAAGGATAAAGGGCAGCGCTCGCTTCGTCACCACGCCAATCCGCTTCAAATCTTCAACCGAACGGAAACTGCATTCGCGGCGCAGCAGGACGATCTTTTTCGCCGAGCGTGGACCGATTCCGGGGATGCGCAACAGTTCAGCGATAGTAGCCCGGTTGATTTCCAAAGGGAAGCGTTCCGGATGCTGCGCAGCGTAAGCCTGTTTCGGATCAGTCGCGAGGTCCAGATTACCGCCGGGATCGTAGGCAAGTTCTTCCATGCGAAAACCATAGTAACGGAACAGGAAATCGGCCTGATAAAGACGGTGTTCCCGCACTAGCGGCGCACCGGCGATTTCGCCTAGCGGGGTGCCTGGAACCGGTTGAAATGCGCTGAAATAGGCTCGTTTCAATCCATAGTCTGAATAGAGGCGAACCGTGGAGTCGAGGATATCCCGATCGGATTCCTGGGCGGCGCCAACGATGAACTGAGTGGAGTGGCTGACGCCGGCCTGGTTCCGAAGGTGGCGGTGAATCCTGCTCATGCCGCCCATGATCTCGGTGGCGAAATTTTTGGTAGTGCTGAGGCGGGACAGGTGGAGCGCTGAAGGGGCTTCCATGTTCAGCGAAACCCTGTTGGCAAGTTCCACGGCCCTTTCGGTCTCTGCTTCCCCAGTTCCCGGCAGTATCTTCAGGTGGATGTAACCGCCGAATTTATAGCGAAACCGCAAAATTTCAAGTGTTTCCAATAACTGCTGCATTGTCTGACCCGTTGAATGCATGACGCCAGAACTCAGAAACAAGCCTTCCACATAATTGCGGCGGTAGAATTCCATGAACAGTTCCGCCAACTCTTCCGGGGCAAAACGGGTGCGCGGAACATCGCGGCCCGAGCGATTGGGGCAGTAAAGGCAGTCTTTTTCACATTGATTACTCATCAGTACTTTGAATAACGATACACAGCGTCCATCGGGGGTAAAGGAGTGGCAGATCCCGCTGGGAACAGTTCGGCCGATGGCGGCATCGGCGAATTTTTTTGGCGTAGCCGAAGATGACGCGCACACATCATATTTGGCGCTTTCGCCGAGCAAAGCCAACTTTTGAAGTTTGTCCACGAGGAAGCCCTCCTTATGCTCGCTAATAATGCTTTCGGCACCATTATACGAAACCTGCGCGAGAAAATCAAACATATGTTCTGAAATGTTCGGCAGGAAAAATGGACGGCGCGGAGAATCTACATGAAGTTGGGTTAATAAATTGGATGAAATGGAACAGCCGAGGCTGTCGATAGGAATCGCTGGAGGGAAAAAGTGCACAACGACTATATGAATAGACTCAATGAAAAACAAAAAGAAGCGGTGCAACACATCAACGGACCGTTGCTGATCATTGCAGGGGCTGGGTCGGGGAAAACCAGCGTGCTGACGAGCCGTATCGCTTATCTGCTGGAGCAGGGGGTTAAACCGTGGGAGATCCTTGCTATTACCTTTACCAATAAAGCCGCTGGCGAAATGAAGGAAAGGGTGTCCAAGATTGTCGGTTCGGTTGCCAGACAAATCTGGCTGAGCACGTTTCACGCTTTTTGCGCGAGGTTCCTGCGGACGGAAATTGAGGCGACCGGCTGGTATACGCGGCAATTTACGATTTACGATGAAGGGGATATCAAGCTGTTGGTGCGGCAGTGCCTGAAGGAACTGGATCTCCCGGAGCGGCAGTTCTCCGTGGGCAGCGTCATCGGGACGATATCCAATGCCAAAAATCAGTTGATCACGCCGGAGCAGTTCGACAGGCAGGCCGATAACTACTATCAACAGAAGGTTGCGTTGCTATATTCGCTCTATCAGAAGAAATTGCTGGCGAACAACGCCATGGATTTTGACGACCTGATGAATGTGGCGGTCCGCTTGCTGGAAGAATACCCGGAAGTATTGGCAAAATATCAGCAACGCTTCAAATATGTGCTTGTTGATGAATATCAGGATACCAATCATACCCAATATACGCTGACTCGGATGTTGGCTGCCAAACATCGCAATCTGTGTGTGGTCGGTGATGCCGACCAGAGCATTTACGGCTGGCGCGGCGCGGATATCAGCAATATTCTCGATTTTGAAAAGGATTATCCGGAAGCCGCAGTGATCAAACTAGAGCAAAATTATCGATCAACACAGATCATTTTGGATGCGGCCAATGCGCTTATCGATAACAATACGGGTCGAAAACCGAAAACAATGTGGACGGACAATCCCGCCGGTGACTCATTGGTGGTGCATGTTTCCGGCGATCAGCGGGAAGAGGCGCGCTTCGTCGTGGAACAGGCGGTGCGTCTGAATACTGTGCAGCGGCAGCCTTACGGCGGAATGGCTGTGCTGTACCGGACCAATGCACAATCACGGGCTGTTGAAGAGGAGTTTCTTAAACAAGGCCTTCCCTATACCATCGTTGGCGGCGTTAAATTCTATGACCGCAAGGAAGTCAAAGACATGTTGGCGTATCTAAGGGTAATTCAGAACCCTGCGGATTCTGTCAGTTTCCGCCGGATTGTCAATGTACCGCGCCGGGGGGTCGGCGATACTTCCATGGGCCATCTGCAGGCAGCCGCTGACGGGGCCGGATTGTCCCTGTATGAAGTTTCCAAACGTCTGCATACTGTGAGTACAATCGGAGCTAAAGCAAAGGGAGCTTTAACTGAACTTGTCCGTTTATTGGATCATCTGCGTGATGCAGCGGCCAAAGAATCGATAGCTGATCTGATCACCCGAGTCATGAAGGAGACCGGGTATCTGGCCGAACTGGAACAGGAAGGGACACCAGAAGCACAAAGCCGGGTGGAGAACCTTCAGGAATTGCTGACAGTGGCGAGGGAGTTTATCACGGCGGGAGAAGATGAGGATTCGCTGGAAGCGTTCCTGAACCACGTTGCACTGGTATCGGATATCGATTCCGCCGACCTGGAAACCGACCGGGTAACGATGATGACTCTGCACTCCGCCAAAGGGCTGGAGTTTCCGACGGTATTCCTGATTGGGATGGAAGAAGGGTTGTTCCCGCATTTTCGCACTTTGAGCAGTCCTGAGGAAATGGAAGAGGAACGCCGTCTATGTTATGTCGGAATTACTCGGGCACAACGGAATGTGTTCCTGACGCGGGCGCAGAGTCGTATGATTTTCGGCGAAGTGCAAGTCAACCGCCCATCCCGCTTCCTGTCCGAGATTCCAGAAGCATTGCTCGAAAATAAACAAAAACGGTCCATGAAACCCGGACCGGCGCAGCAGCTGCATTTGCCTCCCCGGCAAGTTCCGCAGAGCCCATCAACGTTGTTGCGCCCGGTGACACCTGCCAAACTCGCAACGCCGACAGCTCAGGGGGCGCAATGGAAGATTGGCGACAAAGCCTCCCATGGAAAATGGGGGATCGGGACCGTGGTGGAAGTCAAAGGCAATGGCGACAATCAGGAAGTGAAAATCGCCTTTCCCGATCAGGGAATCAAGTCCTTATCCGTCAAGTTTGCGCCGATTCAAAAGGTGTAGGGGGTTGGAAATATGAGCGACAGTGAGCAGAATCAGCAGGATCTCGCCCATGAGGCGGCTGAAATCCGCGTTCGACTGCATCGTCATAATTACGAATACTACGTGATGGATGCGCCTGTCGTCAGTGATGCCGAATATGACCGTCTGATAAGGCGTCTGAAAGACATTGAAGATGAACATCCGGAACTGGTTACTCCCGATTCGCCGACGCAACGGGTTGGCGGTCAACCGCTGGCGGGATTCGACAAGGTCACCCATGCTGCGCCTCTTTTGAGCCTCGGCAATGCCTTTTCCGCCGAGGAACTGCGTGCGTTTGACAACCGAGTTCGTGCTGCGGTCGGCACGGGAGTGGAATATGTCGTTGAGCTGAAAATTGATGGATTAGCTGTGAATCTGATCTATGAGAATGGGCGGCTGAGTAAAGCTGCAACTCGGGGCGACGGAGAAGTCGGCGAAGATGTTACGACGAATGTGAAAACCATCCGGTCGATTCCCTTGGTGATGCAAAATGAAGCTGGGCTATTGCCCGGATATTTTGAAGTGCGCGGCGAAGTCTATATGCCCCGCACGGCATTTGAACGGCTTAACCGCGAACGGTCCAGGGCGGGCGAGCAACTGTTTGCAAATTGCCGCAATGCAGCAGCCGGATCACTGCGCCAATTGGACCCCAAAGTTACCGCCGGCCGGACGTTGGATTTCTTCGCCTATGGAATTGGTCAGCGGCAGGGCTTGCCTTTTCGCACTCATGCTGAAGTGTTGGCGGGACTCGGTAAGGCGGGGTTCCGAATCAATTCCCAACATCGGGTCTTTCCAAACATTGAACAGGTGATTGAATACTGTTCGGAATGGACCGCTAAACGCGCAGCGCTGGATTATGATATTGACGGACTGGTCATCAAAGTGAATAGCTTGGCGCTGCAGGAAGAATTGGGCAGTACCGTGAAGGAACCTCGTTGGGCCATCGCGTGGAAGTTTCCGGCAGAGGAAGCCGCGACGGTTGTGGAAGATATTTTCGTTGGAGTGGGGCGAACCGGCGTATTGACGCCCACCGCCATATTGCGCCCGGTATTGTTGTCCGGGTCGACGGTAAGCCGGGCCACGTTGCACAACGAAGATTTCATCCGGGAAAAAGATGTGCGGATCGGCGATACCGTCATCATTCACAAGGCGGGTGAGGTCATCCCCGAAGTCATTTCTGTGGCGAAGGCGAAGCGAACGGGAGCAGAGCAAGTGTTCGTTATGCCCCAGGAATGTCCCGAATGCGGCAAACCGGTTATCCGTAAACCGGGTGAAGCCGCGCACCGCTGCGTGAATCCCGATTGCCCGGCAATGGCCCGTGAAGGTCTGATCCATTTTGTGTCACGGGATGCGATGAATATTGACGGACTGGGCCCGTCGATCATCGAAACCCTATTGGCGGCAGAGCTGGTCAGTGATGCTGCTGATCTGTATTCGTTGAGTAGCCCGCAATTATCGGAGCTGGAACGGATGGGTGAAAAATCAGCCTCCAATCTGGTGAATGCGATTGCAGCCAGCAAAGAAGCGGGATTGGGACGCGTACTTTTCGCACTGGGGATCCGGTTCGTGGGCGCTAAAGTGGCAGGGATTCTTGCGAAAGCCTATGGAAAAATGGAAGCGGTTGCGGAAGCTTCTTTGGATGAACTGGTGCAAATTCCTGACATCGGACCGCGTATCGCCGAAAGTGTAGTCGGCTATTTTTCCGATGCGGAGCACCTGAGGTTAATTGAAAAACTGCGCCACGCGGGCGTCAAATTGGAAGACGAACCGCCGGTAAATCTAGCGCCGCAAATTTTCGCCGGCAAAACCTTCGTTTTGACAGGAACACTAATGACGATGGGGCGAGATACAGCGTCGGCGGAGATAGAAAAACGCGGTGGCAAAGCGACATCCTCAGTCAGCCGCAAAACGGATTTTGTCGTTGCAGGCGCCGAAGCCGGCAGTAAGCTTGCCAAAGCGACTGAGCTGGGAGTGCGGGTACTGTCGGAACAAGAGTTTCTGGCCATGCTGGAAACTGGCGTGATATAATACACTAATAATGAACTAGGTGGTGGCGAAATGAAACTGAACCGCAAAGATGTAGAGCACGTGGCGCTGTTGTCGCGTCTCGAGCTTTCGGAGAAAGACCTCGACAAGTATACGGGACAGCTGGATGCGATTCTCGAATATATCGATGTTTTGAATCAAGTCGATACTACGGGAGTTGAGCCGATGGCCCATGTACTGGATGTGCGAAATGTGATGCGGCCTGATGTCGTTCAACCTTCCCTGTCGCAGGAAGAAGCACTGCAAAACGCACCGGAACCGGAGAACGGTTTCTTCAAAGTGCCGAAAATCGTGGAATAGTGGGGGGAGCGGGAATGGATCTCTTTAGGCTTAAAGCACATGAATTGCATGAAAAACTAACCCGACGCGAAGTGAGTGCGGTGGAAATCACCCGGTCGGTACTCGATCGGACAGATAAAGCGGATTCGGTCATTCGGTCTTTCATTACCCGGACGTCTGAAGCAGCTATCGCCAAGGCGAAAACCGTTGATGAAAAAATCGCGCGGGGCGAGGTGGTTTCGCCGCTGGCTGGAATTCCCGGCGCGTTGAAAGACAATATGTGCACCAAGGGAACGAAAACGACTTGCGCATCAAAAATTCTGGCCAATTTTGTGCCGCCGTATGATGCTACGGTTACGGAGAAACTGGCGGCAGCCGATGCCGTAATCGTTGGGAAGGCGAATCTGGACGAATTTGCCATGGGATCTTCAACCGAGAATTCCGGCTTTTTTACCACGCGGAACCCTTGGGATACGGACTGTGTTCCTGGTGGTTCCAGTGGTGGGTCGGGCGCGGCGGTTGCAGCCGGAGAGGCTATTTGGTCTCTGGGGTCCGATACAGGCGGATCCATCCGATTGCCTGCGGCCTACTGCGGTATCGTCGGTTTGAAACCTACCTATGGCCGTGTTTCCCGTTACGGACTCGTTGCTTACGCCTCGTCGCTGGATCAGATCGGGCCGTTTGCCCGGGATGTCAGGGACTGCGCGCTGGTGCTCGGGGCTATCAGCGGTCATGATCGTCGCGATTCAACTTCTATTGATATACCGGTTCCCGACTACACCAAGAATCTCGGCACCGGCGTCAAAGGCTTGAAAATCGGGCTGCCACGTGAATACTTCGTAGCTGGAATGCAGCCGGAAGTGGAAACCGCCATTCGCCGTTCCATTGATGAACTTGTGGCGATGGGCGCTGAACTGGTCGAAGTATCGATGCCGAATACTCAATATGCCTTGGCGACGTACTATTTGATCGCAACTGCGGAAGCCAGTTCCAATCTGGGCCGTTATGATGGCGTCGGGTTCGGGCATCGAGGCGCAGGCAACGATATTATCTCGATGTACAAGCGCACGCGGGCGGAGGGCTTCGGTCCGGAGGTTCAGCGCCGTATCATGCTCGGAACTTATGCACTGAGCTCGGGTTACTATGATGCTTACTATTTGAAAGCGTTGAAGGTCCGGGCCTTGATCAAGCAGGATTTTGATAAGGTATTTGATAAAGTGGATGTGCTGATCGCTCCTACGGCCCCGACCACGGCATTCAAGGTGGGAGATAAAATCGAAGATCCATTGGCGATGTACCTCATGGATGTTTGCACCATTCCCATCAATCTCGCAGGTGTCCCAGCGTTGTCCCTGCCGTGCGGTTTTGCCGGCGGGTTGCCGATTGGCATGCAGATCATCGGGCCGCATCTGTCGGAAGAGAAAATTTTGCAGGTAGCTTATACCTTTGAACAGGCTCATGATTATCACAAGCAGATGGCTTCAATCCGGGAGGTGGACTGAACATGCAGTTTGAAACAGTAATCGGGTTGGAGGTTCATACGGAATTAAAGACCGCTTCCAAGATCTTTTGCGGCTGCACCACCGAATTCGGCGGCGAGCAAAACACCCACGTATGTCCGGTCTGCCTCGGCTTACCGGGAGTCTTGCCAGTACTGAATGAAAAAGTACTAGAATTCGCAGTTCGCACCGGGATCGCCTTGAATTGCAAGATTTCTCCCTATAGCAAATTTGACCGCAAAAATTACTATTATCCGGATTTACCGAAGAACTTCCAGACATCACAATATGATCTGCCGATTTGCGAAGGCGGGTACCTCGATATCGAAGTCAACGGCGAGACCAGGCGAATCGGAATTACCCGGGTACACATGGAAGAAGATGCTGGAAAGCTCATTCATTCCGGCACCATCTCCAACTCGGAATATGCGCTGGTGGACTATAACCGTACCGGCGTTCCTCTGCTTGAGATTGTGTCTGAGCCTGATATTCGGACTCCGGAAGAAGCCAAGGCCTATCTGGAAAAGATTAAGAGCATTCTTAGCTATATCGATGTATCCGACTGCAAGATGGAAGAAGGCAGTCTGCGTTGCGATGCGAATATTTCCCTGCGGCCGGTCGGGCAGGAGAAGCTAGGCACCAAGGCTGAAGTCAAGAATGTCAATTCGTTCAAAGCCGTACAACGGGCACTTGAGTATGAACAGGAACGGCAGGACGAGGTTCTCTCAGAAGGTGGACGCATCATTCAGGAGACGCGAACCTGGGATGATAACCGCGGGATCACCTTATCCATGCGCAACAAGGAACAGGCGCAGGACTACCGCTACTTCCCCGAACCTGACTTGGTTCCGATCATCGTTGATCCTGCGTGGGTTGAGAAAATTCGTCAGGCATTGCCCGAACTGCCGGATGCCCGCAAAGAACGTCTCATAGCCAACCACGGGCTTTCCGCTTACGATGCGGAAGTCATCACTGCGGCGCGGCCCATGGCAGATTATTTTGACGCACTCATCGCAGCGGGAGTGGATGCCAAAGCAGCAGCCAACTGGCTGATGGGTGAAGTATCAAAGCATTTGAACGCCTGCTCGTTGGATATTCGAAATTGCCCTGTATCACCGGCCAATCTGGCGGAAATGATTGCTTTGATCGACAAAGGAACGATTTCCGGTAAGATTGCCAAGTCGGTATTCGAATCCATGTGGACCGAAGGAAAAACCGCCGGGGTCATCATCAAAGAACAGGGCTTGGTTCAGATGAGTGACGAGGGCGAACTTGGCAGCATCGTCGAAGCAGTGATCGCAGCCAATCCTCAGTCGGTCGTGGATTTCAACGCCGGCAAGGAAAAAGCCATCGGATTCCTGGTGGGACAGATCATGCGCCAGACCAAAGGACGGGCCAACCCGGAAGTGGTAAATCGGATTCTCAAAGAAAAGCTCACCGCGAAGTAAGAGGAGTTCACTAGATATGTCCCGCAATCGAAAATTCCTGAATTCAAACGAAAAAGTCCGACCGGTTCAACTCGGCCGGACTTATACTTTTCCGATTACCGGATTGGGCCACTCCGGCGAAGGCGTGGGGCGAGCCGAAAACTTTACTGTTTTTGTCCGCTATGCTTTGCCAGGTGAGACGGTGATGGTCGTGATCGAGGAAGTGCGCGCCAATTTTGCACGGGGACGATTGCTGCGCGTTGAACAGCCCGACTCCAAAAGGGTCACTCCACCATGCCCGGTATATGAGGCTTGCGGCGGCTGTCAGTTGCAGCATCTTTCATACGCTGGGCAGCTGTCGGCAAAATTTCAGTCCGTGCAGGATGCGATACAGAGGATCGGTAAATTGACGGACGTAAAAATCAACCCCGTTCTGGGAATGGCAGAACCCTGGCGTTATCGGAACAAGGCGCAGTTCCCAGTCGGATATAGTGGATCGGAGATCGTCGCCGGCTGTTTTGCTGCGGGGAGTCATGCAATCGTCCCGACGGAAAGCTGCCTGATTCAGCATGCGCTCAATGATCGATTGCTGGTTGAAGTCCGCCGGATTGCCGCGGCAGTCGGTGTCCATCCCTATGATGAAAAAACCGGGCAGGGTGTCTTGCGCCATGTTATGGGGCGAGTCGGAATCGCAACCGGAGAAGTAATGGCGGTGCTGGTGACGGCAACGCAGGATTTCCCGGGAAATGCGGAACTGGTCCGACGACTGAAGGCGGCGATGCCGGAATTGACGTCCATCCAGCAGAATATCAACTCCGCCCGAACGAACGTGATTCTCGGAAAAGAAACGCATGTTTTGTGGGGAGCGCCAGTAATTCACGATAAAATTGGACATTTTTCTTTTCAAATTTCTGCAGAGTCTTTTTTTCAAGTGAATGCTATCCAGACGCAAGTTCTATATGAAGAGGCGGTTGCGAAAGCTAAGCTTACCGGCAGTGAAACGGTGTTTGACCTATACAGCGGCACAGGGACAATCAGCTTATTTCTGGCGGAACGCGCTGCAGAGGTCTATGGGATTGAATATTCGACAGCAGCTGTGGCTGACGCCGAACGTAATGCGGCGGCCAATCGAATTGGCAATGTTTCGTTCATCGCCGGAGATGTGGCGGAAAAAATCGTTGAATTGAAGAACGCAGGGGTTCGCCCCGATGTGATTGTTCTCGATCCACCGCGGGCTGGCTGTGACGAGATTGTTCTGCGAACGGCAGCAGAGATGGCACCGGTTCGTATGGTGTATGTGTCCTGCAATCCGGCGACCTTGGCCAGAGACTTGGCATTGCTCGAACCGATGGGGTATCGGGCAAGCGAGATCCAGCCTGTCGACATGTTTCCGCAGACGTATCATGTGGAGTGCATAGCGTTGATAGAGAAGCAGTAGGCGCGAATAATAAGGCTTCGCGGCCTTGGGGTATTTCGAATAGGTTAGATTTATGTTCGCCTGGACTTAGGTTCAGGCGATTTTTCCGACCCCCGGGGTCTACGAATACGCGAAAATCGATAAATTGGCGGAATTTGGGAGGGATTCGCGGAAAAGTATGGAAGAGTAAATAATGGTAAGTACAGTAATTTTCTCCCCACTTGACTTACAAAACGCTGGAGAAAGCTGGCAATTTCTAACCATCATTTTATTGAATGGGAGTGTTGCGGGAATGCGAAAGGCGTATGATACTTTTCTTCAATCCGAAGTATCTGCGGAGTTGGCCGCCCAAAGTGGTGGTCTGGAACGGTATCGTTACGAGTGCGCTCATTGCGGCGAGGAAGTCCGCATTGCTGCTGTGGGAAGCATAAGCATGATTCCGCATTTTAGGCATCGTAGCGGCAACAATGATGTAGGATGTGAAGATTATCTCGGGCAATACAGCGCAATAAGCACAGAACCACATTCGAGGAAAAGCAAGAATGAGAGAGCGGAATTTTATTTTGACAAGCGTTCCAAGATGTTTTATCTGGGACTTAGTTTTAGCGATGATGAGATAATTGCTTATGAGCAGTTATCAACTAGGTTTGAGTTGAGGGCTTCTGCTCAAGAACAACCTTTTGATTCATTGCTGATTAACCATAAGAATTTTGCACCAAATGCCCCCACGCCGATTTACATTATGCGTTTCTCTCATAATTATTTCTTATCGAACACTTTTAATGGGATTAAACGGAAGTACGAGGTTTTTCGATCTTTCGATACCAATGCGCCCATTTTTTTTAAGATACAAGGAAATGATGAAAACTATAAAGCAAAGCTGGTTCGCAGTACTGTGTTGTACACAAATGTGCAATATTTCGTTGCATTTCAAAGCCAATATTCGATACCTTATGATAGTAGCCTGCCAAACGAGATTAAAGTGGATGAAACATTTCAATTCCAAACGATGGGAAGGAATTTTTTAGGTAAAAATTTGATATTCAAGAGCAAGACTGCCTATATGGATTCATTAGTGGCAGCGTGGGGTTATCAGCTAGAAGCCTCCGAAACGCTGACCCTATTATGGCCGCCGGCGGTACAGGTCGAAGACGTTGCAGTAATCGAATCCAATAACGTCTTTTTGTATTCGAGTTTTGCACTGCAAGCTCACGGCAATATAAATGCCCATTCCGAAGATATTGAGAAGGTTTCAAGTAGTATTTCAAGAGTGTCGGTTAAGGCACAAACAAAAGTGTGCAAAAATAATGTCGAGATTATAATTGCCAAGGGCGAACAACACTCTATCGGCTTTGACGACTTTCAAATAGCGGAAAGATATGAAAGCGTATATAATGTGTCGAATGACAGCAAACACTACTTGTTCAGCCGCTCCGGCGTTACGCCTGTGAGCAAAGGACAGTCCATTTCACTATTTCCGGGATGTGTAATAAGGCGCTATATGTTTAGCTATCTTGACGGTTGTATTTACCCTCGGCAACATAATGAATTGATTGGTGAGCAGTTGCTCAACGACCTGATCTCTCATTACAGGCGAACAGAACCTTTCACAGCAGATGTTTTTGATTTATGCGATCTCAGTGAAATCGCTTTTCAATACATAGAAAAATGTGAATCGTATGGTTTGATAAACTCGGCCGCAAAACAATTTATCATGGAGGGGCGGATATGAAGTATCTTCCTCAACTTACCGAAGACGAAGTGCGTTATATATGCTCAGTAATCCCGCTTCAAGAATCGGTTTGCTATTTCAAGCATTACCCGAAAGACTTCGCAAAAGTTATGCCCGGATTCCGCGCAACAAGCATGAAAAATCAGGCGCAAGTAAATACATTGCTCTATAGGTTTCGCAACCAGCCCTTTATCACGTCCTTCATTGAAAAACATATTAGTAGGTGGATGGAGGAGATTCAAGGATGCATAACCCAAAGAATAGATGATGGCGATAGCAAAGAAGCTGCGCTTTTGCATACATTGCCGAACTGTTTCTTTGCGGACAATATCGGTTTGTTTCTCAAACTTGTCAATGAAGAGTACTCGGAAGAATTCATTGCATTATTGAGTGTGGCAGTAAAGGCTATTAAAGATTCCGATGGCAAGCGGGAGAAGTTCGATAATGAGATAAAAGACAAAGCTTCTGAAATAAAGAAGTTGCAAGGACAATTTGAAAATGTTCAATTAGAATTGTTTAGAACTGGTACAAAGCTTAATGAGTGTTCATCTGAGATTAAGGACCTTAAACGTACTAATGCAAGCCTTGAAAAAATGAGCGCCGCCATACAAAGCAACGAAGAATCAATTGCGGCTTTCAAATCCAAAATACATGATCGAGAAGAAATTATACAGCAACTTAGGAAAGAATTGACAGAAATAATAGACAGCAAAAAACAAATTGAAGCCCAAATCAGAGCTGAATTGAAAAAACAGCAAAATATCAAAGCAGCCCAACAAGAAGCTGCTGTAAAGCCAAAATGCCCCAATAATATGGATGAGTTTAAGGATTATTTGGGATACAACTTAGAGAACTTAGGTGTACCAAGCAACTCAGAATACTTTGCCATATTGAAAGAGCATCTGTGCTGTACCCTGTTTCAAGGGGTACCTGTAGTTATAAATCGGGGCGTGGGCATGATCTTAATGAAGTGCATCGCGAATGCGCTAGTATCGACTTCAAATGTGAGGACACTTGCATTTTGCAAAGACCTTTCGGCGCAAGATGTAGAAAAATTCTTATCGATTGACGGGCGCGTTGTTTGCTTGGATAACTTCATCGGAAGTTTTAATGAAACTGAACTATTACCGCTATTTGAGCGTCATAGGGATAAAATTATTTTCTTAACGGTCGCCTATGATAGAACTTTATACTATATTTCTGAAGAATTTTTGCGGTATTGCCATTATCTTAATCTTAATCGCATTGAAGCGTTATTGGGCAATGCCGATTTAACGGAAGATCCATCAACGGTCGAGGAAAAAGAGGCTAACCTTCAATGTGTGTTGCCGGGCACACGGTATTCTCAATCGCTCAGAGATATGCTTAGCGAGTTTGGTTTTCGTCGAAGTTTGGTCGAGCATAAGTGCATTTATGTATCCTCCGAAATGGATTTATGCCGTGTACTGGCATTCGACATTTTACCTTACTGCGTGGATGTAATGCGGATTGCACCTTATAACACGTCCGAGCGGTTGATTAAGTATTCCGGAGATGCCGGAAGATGTCAATACAAGAATCTGTTCAGGCGGTGGTTTGCGGGATGAATAATTTGTTAACCACAATGTCATCAGATATGGGCATCAGCAGTTTTCGCGGCGAATCCGAAGACTCCTTTGTTTATAGGCTCTGCTACTCAGCTCTTGGACAGTGGTGCCTTTGCACGGCGCAAAATTTATCGGGCGGCGTTATCGGAACAACAAAGCATAACCAGACAATCGTGCTGAATGACTTGATGGCGCGGTTTGTGGAATTGTTTCCTCCTATCTCAGAAAGATTCATTGACACCGGAAATCAACTGGTGAACTTCCCTGTTCACATCAGGAGGGTCTACGAGGAAACTGGTTATCTTCTGACTGATAACAGTAACCGCAACCGAATAGCCAACTACGGGCGAAGCTTGCCGCTTGGGAATACAGCGTTGTTCTTTGGAGTGCCCAATTCAGCTTATAATGTTAACGGACTAGGCGCTTTTTTAAGCCCCACAGCATACAGAGTTTTTGTGAAAGAGTTTATGATTAGAGACGACTTAACTCGTGAAATGTATTTTCAATCACGGTTTGACTCTATAGATTTCTATGACAGAGACATCAGCCTTTCCGAGCTTGAGTTCTTTAATCCCCAATCAAACAATGTTCCGTCGCAGTCTTGGGGGAAAAAGATGGAAACAGACTGCACCGTAGCTCGGAAAAGTGAAATTGGTCCATTTTATAGGGTTATGTTGGTGGACGATGCCCTGCAATTTGCTGAAGAAACTGTTGAACCGCAGAACGACAGCTTTACCTCGTATGAGTATAGGCGGCTGTATTTTGCCTTAAAAGCGCATTACGGAAAGCCCCTTAAAGCCACCATTGCAAAGCAAGACGAGGAGTATTCAAAAATAAGAATAGGGGGACACTTGCCCAACCGTGAATACTACTACCTGTTGCTTTTGTCTTGGCCTGAGAACAATGCTTTTGACAAGGTCAACTTTTTGATACGGAATGACTTATTGCGGGAAGCAATTGCTGCGCTTACCAACATCGGCATCGAGGTAAAGGGAGGCTGCGTGGATGAATAGCTCAAACGGGGTTCAGCAATATTATAAGTCTATTAGGGACAGGCTGGAGAATTACATAAAGTCCGACTATTTGGCCAACAGCGAAACGCTGTTGCTGTATGTCGATGACCTTCTGGGGGAACTATGCTCAGAGCATACGAACATTGCGCGCGAACCATACATTGAAACTTCGGCTTCATACAAGAAAATAGTTGATGGGATCAGGAACTCCCAGCAGATTGAACAGGGAGTAAAAGATTCTCTGCTAAAACTTGTTAAAGAGAATCTCGGAATATTCCCTGACCCGTTTGAACATCAGGTTAAGGCACTGGAATTCTTCCTGTCAGGCAGAGACCTTTTCGTTTCAACCGGCACCGGTTCAGGTAAAACCGAATGTTTCCTTTGGCCAATTATTGCTAAATGCTTCGGAGAAGCGAAAAATCGTTCAAGAGCGTTCAAAAAGGAAGCGGTGCGAACGCTCATCATTTATCCAATGAATGCTCTGGTTTCCGACCAATTGGCCAGATTTAGAAAAATTATCGGTAGTGAACAGTTCAAAGACATTTTCATGAGAGATACTCAGGCAACAAGGATACCTCATTTCGGGATGTATACAGGCAGAACCCCTTACTCCGGGGATGCAAAACTTGCAAGTAGCCGCGAATTGGCTGCGACTTTTCGAGAAAACTATTTAATTGACGAAACTGCCGATAAAGATGTGCAAAGGAGGCAAACCAACAACATAGGTGGGTTAAAGCGCATCAATAAATACCCTGCCCGATATGGAAAAAACGGACTTCAAGTTTTCGTTGAAAATCTTGAGAAGAACATTCACAACCCATCGCCTTACGACGCTGAGTACATTACTCGCTTTGAGATGCAGGGGTGTCCGCCGGACATCTTGATTACGAACTACTCAATGTTGGAGTATATGCTCATGCGCCAGCGTGAAGCCAACATCTGGGATAAGACAAAAGAATGGCTTGATGAATCGGCGGATAACAAGCTCCTCATAGTTTTGGATGAAGCGCATATGTATCGCGGCTCTGCCGGTGGAGAAATCGCGCTCTTGTTGGAACGTCTGTTTTACCGTTTGGGGATTTCAAAGGATAGAGTTCAGTTTATCCTTACTACTGCAAGTATGCCCCAAGGCGAGCAAACTGCGATAAATGACTTCTACACAGGGCTCACAGGAAAGAACGCATCCTTTTGTGAGTTTTTGGTCGGCTCAAAAGACCATATATCTGAAGAGTATGCGGTTAAGATAAATATTGATGCGTTAGCCTCACTTGGCTCCGATCAAGTTCAAGGTGAAGAAGTTTCCAACAGAATTAAGGCTTTCGCTACAGCTGTTTTCCGTTATGATTTGCCGGAAGATATCAGCCCATCTCAAGCACAAGAATGGCTTAACGACAACCTCCCCCAATACGAAGCTTTCGTCAAATTGAATCGATTGTGTCGTGATGGCGCAAAGTCATACAATGAGATAAAGAACATAATATTTGGCGATGCTTCTAATGCCGAAAAAGCGCTCGACGCTCTATTAGCGTTGGTGGCACTTGCCGCGAAAGATGGAAATGTTCTTTTCCCCGTGCGTCTTCATATGTTCTTGCGAGGGATTCAAGGGCTATATGCATGTTCTAACCCCCAATGCACCTGCGCAAAATATTCTGTAAGCGAGAAACTCCCTCTTGGTAAAATTATCTCAATGCCGCGAGATAACTGCTCATGTGGTGGAAGGATATATGAGCTAGTTAACCACATTAAGTGCGGTGGACTGTATCTACGCGTCTTCTTGCAGAAAATCGAAGGACAGCCCTATTGGTATGTATTCCCGCAACGAGGCTTAAATGGCGATGCAAATTCTCTTGAAGAGATGTTGCTCTATGTAATTCCTAAAAACTATCAGAAAAAAAAGAATGATAAAATCGGTGCACTTGACCCTTTGACGGGAAAACTCTATGCGTCTCCCCACGACGATGAAAGCTTGCTCGCCGTTGTCTATAGCAATCAATTTGACTCGAAGTCGCAGTCGTTCAACTTTGGCGTTTGTCCCAAGTGTAAAAAATCAATGCCTTTGAAGAAGCCTGTGGATTTATCAACAAAAGGCAATGTGCCATTCTACAATCTTACAAAAGCGCAGTTTGAACTTCAGCCGCCAAAACTTCCGAAGTCAGAACTAATTAATCAAGGGAAGAAGGTTCTGTTGTTCTCCGACTCGCGCCAAAACGCCGCGAAATTAGCCTTGGATTTGTCAAAATCATCTGATGCAGACGCATTCCGCCAGGCGGTTATGCTTGCATCTCTGCTACTACAAGTCGACAGAAATGAACACTCTCTGTTTGATCTTTACCCCGCGTTCTTGGATGTCTGTATCCAAAACAACCTATCTTTCTTTAGCGGGACAAGCAAAAATAAGTTCAGAGATGACCAACGAAAATTCAGCATTGAAAAAAATAGAGCGGAACGGCGAGGAAAATCTATTAACTATTCGGCGATTGCCTTTGAATATCAGTCGCTGCCTGAAGATTACTATGAGCAGTTGCTTACTTTCTTCACAGAAAGTCCACGCTCTTTCAAGGATATAGGTATCGGTTTTTTAGCCCCTATGCAAAAAGAACTTGATGATTGTGTGGATGATTTATTAGAGGACGCCGGAATCGGCGTTGATAATAGTACCCTTTATCAGCTGCTTGTGTTACTATTCTGGGATGTAATGGACGACAGCGCAGCTTTGGGAGAAACAATTCCAGATGATGTTAGAAAGGGCCTGCCTGGACGCAGTAAAGCACATGAATTCGGATTGAGTTTTGACTTCGCAGCCGCACTGGATAAGACATTCCTCCAACGAATTCAAGAGCGCCTTTGTCTTGACAATACCGCTTTAGTAAAAACCATCGATAAGGTGCGTGACCTGTTTTTCGCTTCCTCTTCAGTTGGTCGCTTCCACATCAAGCTGCGTGCGGTAAAAATTAAGTTTGCTGACAAAGACATCATATGGTTTCGTTGTGTTAGGTGCGGGAAATTGTCTCCATTCAAGATTGGCGAATATTGCGGTGCTTGTTTTGAATCGACGGACTTAGTGGCAATCGGCGAATCCGACTTATCTCGCTTTGATTTTTGGCGCCTTCCGGTTCTCAATGCCTTAAGTAAAATCGATAGCATTCACACAATAAACACTGAAGAACATACTGCGCAACTTTCCCATAAAGAAATCCGCAGTGATACTTGGAGCCGTACAGAAAAGTATGAAATGCGCTTCCAAGACATCAATGCAGGCGAAAAAGGTGAGGAGTCAATTGATGTTTTAAGTTGCACGACAACTATGGAAGTAGGTATAGATATAGGCTCTTTAACCGCTGTCGGCCTTCGCAACATACCGCCTATGAGAGAAAACTACCAGCAAAGAGCAGGACGTGCTGGACGTAAGAATGCAGGAATCTCTACGATCGTAACATACGCTTCGGGAGGAACACACGACAGTCATTACTTCTTGCATCCAGACGAGATGATTTCCGGTTCGCCGCGCAAGCCGTGGATTGACCGGGATAATCCGAAAATAAAGCAACGTCATGTCAATATGCTGGCGTTGAATGGGTTTATGTCAACACCGGACATGAGCGGCCAATTTGACGGCATCGTTGACATAGGTATAATATCGTTCTGCGAACTGTACAGTGAAAATTTCATTGAATTTGCGGAAACATTTGCGAAATCATCAAAATTATCTACTGATGTGACCATTGTTCGTTTCCGCAAAATATGCCAAAGAGTTTTAGCTGAAGGCAAACGCGATGAATACATTAACAACGACAAAGAAACTCCTGCATTTGATGTCTTTTACCGTGAAGGCTTTATTCCGTCGTACTCGTTCCCCAAAAATGTTGTTAGGTTTTTCATTGAGAAGGAATCTGAACGCGGACGGAACGCACCGCGAGATATTCAATATGCGCCGGAGCGGGATATCGCCGTCGCCCTCAGTGAATATGCCCCTGGACGCTTTGTAACGATTGACAAGAAAAAATTCAAGAGCGGTGGACTCTATGCCAACCCTCGTCCGAGAGGTTTTGAAACGAATCAGGCCGAATTCTACTTCAAAAACACGGACTATTATAAAGATATCTACGTTTGTTCTGAGTGCAACTGGTTTGGCTTGGAGCAAGAGGATTCACACCAATTAGTTTGTCCGTATTGTGGCGTGCCCATTGTAAAGAATAAAATGCTGCGGCCTTGGGGCTTTTCACCCGTCAAAGGCGATGAGGTAAAGTTCGAGGATGAAGATGAGCAATACACCTATGCGGAGGCTCCGTATTATTCCTATGTTCCAGAAGACATACGGATGGAAGAATTCGGGCGGAGCAATATCCGCTTCGCCAATCTTCCTGACCGAAAAGTCTTGACCGTGAACATGGGGAAAAGCAAGAACGGTTTCAATGTTTGCAGGAAATGCGGCGGTGCAGAGGTTGCAGGCACAAATTCAGGAGCATTTTCTTTCTCGCAACCATACCACGATAGCCGTCCACTATGCCGCCACGAGGGGACTGTCACTACTGGTATCTATTTGGGGTATGAATTTTTGACGGATATGTTTATGTTGGACATTTTTTACGACTCATCCAAACTCATTGGTAATAGCAATGCAGAAGAAAAAAGCATACTTAGGGCGGCCGTGACAACCTTGCACGAAGCACTCAAGAAATCTATTTCGCTTGTCTTGGACATTGACTATAATGAAATCAGCGGCGGTTGGCGTCCGAGAATCAAGAGCGACGGAAAATCGCACATTGAAATGTTCTTCTATGACAACCTCACAAGCGGCGCGGGATACTCATCGCTGATAGGCTCAATTCTTGATAAGGTTCTCGATAGGGCAAGGAGCATTCTTTCAGAATGTGAATGCTCGCATTCCTGTAAGAATTGTCTGGACAACTACTGGAATCAGAGAAACCACCAATTTTTCGACAGACATTTAGGGCTGCAGCTTCTCGACTATTCTCAATATGGGCAGTTGCCAGACGAATACGATGACAGCGAACAAGAAAAGTATCTCGTGCCACTGAGGAAGCTGATATCAGAGGACATCGGCACGCCTCAACCTAATCCTTCAGTCGACTTTAAAGTTGTACCTGCGATACGGAAGAAACTCGATAACACAAGGACAAAGATATACTTGAATCCTTATGATTTGTCGGATTGGCTTCCTAATGCGTTTATGACATACAGAAATCTGGTGTGTGAGAGGTAGACAATGGCTAAATCGCTTTCGCCGCTTCGCTATCCAGGCGGAAAATCAAAAATCTATGACAAGGTTAAGCACCTTGTTGAAACCAATTCACTGGGCGATAGAACCTATGTTGAGCCTTTTGCGGGAGGGTTTGGAATAGGGATTGGTTTGTTATGCGATAACGTTGTGCAATCCGTTGTATTAAATGATTTCGATTCGCATATATATCATTTTTGGCATTCCGTGCTTTACAGCACCGACGATTTGCTTAGAAAAATTACAGATACGCCCATCACAATTGATGAACGAGAGAAACAAAAGGCAGTGTACAAAGACAGTGCTGCAGATGCTTTGAGCGATGGCTTCGCAACATTGTTTTTAAATCGCGTGAACTTTTCTGGCATCATCAAAGGCGGCTCAATTGGCGGATTGATGCAGAAAGGCGAATATAAGCTGGATTGTCGATTCAATAAGGAAGAGATAAAAAGGAAAATCACGGATATTGCTTTGCTAGAGGATCGCATTTCGCTGTATAACTACGATGCCAGTGATTTGATTATTAACCAATTAGACTTCCCAAACGATACTGCTTTCTTAAATATTGATCCTCCATACGTAGTTAAAGGGAGCCGGCTATATACAAATTACTTCAAAGAATCTGATCACAGAAATCTTGAGCAGGTTATAACCGAACACCTTAGGGATATTCCGTGGATTATTACTTATGATGACTGCGATCTAATAAGGGATATCTATAAACAGTACATGGTGACTGGGTACGATATTCAGCATAACGCCAGAGTCAGTGTTAAGGGTAAAGAATTGGTTATTACGAACATCCCAGAAGAATCGTTTGTTTGGTGAAGTTGCCCTGAGTTACGCAAATTATGACAGCAACAAGAGAGCGGCCGAATAACCCTCGGGGGGTATTGATGTTAGCCCGTGTGGCACGCAAAGGGAGCATCATGTTGAAGGTAAGAAGCCCGCTGAATAAGGATTAGGATTATAGAGATTCGTGGCCGATATGCAGCTGGCAATCGTGTCTTTCGCCTTGATTGTTTCGATATCATCTTCTGCCAGAGTGCGGAAGATGCCGTGTTTAAGGCGTATAGTGGAATTAGAAGCAGCTTTTGCAAGAGAACGAGGAAAGGAGTAGGTCGAACGGTGGATAATTCATCTAAAGAAAATAAAATAATACTTTATCAAACTGATGAAGGCAAAGTAAAAGTCAGTGTTTATTTTACTGATGAAAATTTTTGGTTGACACAAAAAGCCATGGGAGAACTGTTCGATGTTCAGAAAGCCGCCATTTCTAAGCATCTTAAAAATATCTATGAATCCGGTGAACTTGAAAAAAATGCAACTGTTTCCGTTATGGAAACAGTTCAAAACGAAGGCGAAAGAAATATAAAACGCAATGTCGAATTTTATAATCTTGATGCCATTATTGCAGTCGGGTACCGGGTGAATTCGATAAAGGCTACTCAGTTTAGAATCTGGGCAACTCAAACATTAAAGGAGTACATTTTAAAAGGCTTTGTATTGAATGATGAGATGCTAAAAAACGGAAGACCATTTGGCAAGGATTATTTTGATGAGCTGTTAGAGCGCATTAGGGAGATCAGGGCTTCTGAACGTAGGGCTTACCAGAAAATTGCCGATGTATTTGAACAGTGCAGTAGCGATTATAATTCGGGTTCAGAGGAAACGAGGGCATTCTATGCTTTTGTCCAGAATAAAATGCACTTTGCCATAACCGGAAAAACTGCGGCGGAAATAATTCATGATAGAGCTGACAGCGCACGCCCGACAATGGGACTAACTAACTGGAAAGCATCTCCTGCCGGAAAGATTTTGAAAAGCGATATTACGGTGGCAAAAAATTACCTCAATGAAAAAGAGCTGGATCGCCTTAACAGAATAGTGACAATGTATATTGATTATGCTGAATTTCAGGCATTGAACGAACAGATTATGACCATGAAGGATTGGCTGGATATTACAGATGAATTCTTAAAGTATAATCGGCAGGAAGTTCTCAAAGATGCAGGAAAAATTAGTCATGAGGCAGCCATTACAAAAGCACAAAGTGAGTATGAAAGGTTTAGGGAAAAACAAGATAAAGAGTATATCTCGAATTTTGACAAAGCGATGAAGAAGTATTTAAAAGGCGATTAGTTATTGAATCTGCATTTTAATTGCTTTAAAAATGTTATGGATGCGGAGATAAGGGATATATTAATATAGGATAAACACAAAAAAATCTATGAACAAAAGCTCCTGCTTATTGACAGCAATAGCGCGAGTGATATAATTAAAACAAAACACACATAATGTGTTTTGAAATATTGAGGGATATATCAATGACACGTGAGGAAGTATTGCAAAATGCATCCATCTCCTGTGAAACCTTGCGCCGATGGGTGAACGCAGGGCTGGTTCCCACGCCGCAAAGAGGAAATAAGGGACGTGCCGGAGGAAAGTGGAGCGAATATCCGCCTGAAACCAAGTGGGAAATTGCGGCGGCGGCGCACCTTTTGAAGGCCCACAGTATGAAACAAGTGGCAGAAGTCAGGGCAGCGGCTAGAGGTTTCATCGCCGAAATCTGCGAGGGTGAATTGAGCGATATCCTTGCTGAATTTGAGAAATGGCAAAAGGGAAACGTGGAGATTTATCCTGAGCCAGAAGTAAACGAGCCTGCCGATAAATGCAGGGAAGTATTTCTCGATGCCTCGGATTCTCCGCTCTATGAAAATGATCTAAATGTTGATTCTATGATTTTTTCGTGGATTATGGCCAGATATAAAGCGGAATATGGTATTCCTTTTGATATTCCAGCTCAGGTTCAAATTGAATATCGTGCATCCTGGGAAATTGCGCAAGGTGCGGAAGGCTACGGTGATGACACGAGAACCGTAGAGCAGGGTTGGGGTGGTAAAATGCATACGGTGTTTGTGGATTGGTATATAAAAAAAGTGGAAACCCACTCCAGGATTCTTGAAGATGAAATCGTTTTGCGCGATGTCCAAACAGATATACGACTCATATTGAAACCGTTCAAGAAGCGAAAGAGTTAAATTGAGAGAAATAGTTTAGGGCGTGAAAGCGCCATTTACTTAGGGAAACAAAACACATTGAATGAGTTTAGAAAACGGGAGGCTGAGAGATGGTAGACACAAAGCTGTTCACAATCAAAGAGGCGCTCAAGATTGTTCCTTTGTCCAGAAGCGGCATGTGGCAGGCGATCAAGCGTGGGGAAGTGCCCAGTGTGCGTATAGGAGGACGCGTGTTCATCCCGGCATATTGGGTGAACAAGATAACTGCCCCCAATAGTGACAAGATAAGCGGCCGATAACAAAGAAAGAACCCGTTGATGTTGCAGGAGCATTGCCGACGGAGCAGGAGGTGAGTTATGTCCAGAGACAGGAAAAAGAACCGGACAAAGGTGTGGATCGAAAAAGCGCTTGAGTGGAAAAACGTCTACGATGTAAAAGACCCAGTACCAAGGCTTGCGGTGGAGGACATTATTACGGAACAAAAGCAGACTATCAGCCAAGCCGGATATTGGCCGGCGAGTGAACCCTGGGGCGGCGCGTAAATGCGTCGCCTTCTCTATTCCCAAAAGAAAAAGTCCCGCTGCCACGCGGGGCTAGCGATGGGGTGCATAAAAGTTGCTTACACAAAACATATCCTATGAGAACATACCGCAGGAGCTGAAAGACCGACCCCAGTGGGTTGTGTGGGGACCGCGCAAAAACAGCAAAGGAGTGATGGTTGACAAAACACCGGTAAACCTAAAGACAGGCAGCAATGCAGATCCTACAGACCCCAACACCTGGGGGGGATATACGGAAGCAGCGGAAGCCATGACAAAGATCAATAACATTTCTGGCATAGGATTTGTATTTGCTGCGACCGACGCCTACTGCGGAATTGACCTGGACAAATGCAGAAACCCTCAAACGGGTGAAATAGAACCTTGGGCGCTCGACATTGTGAAGCAGTTTAATTCCTATACGGAAATTAGCCCGAGTGGGAGTGGGCTGCATATCATTATCAAGGGCAAGAAGCCAGGTCCAAAATGCAAAAAGCGCGGTGGCCGGATTGAAATGTATGACTGCGCCCACTATTTCACCATCACCGGAAACCTGTTGCCGGAGGGGAGTGCATGAAAGAGATTGCAAGCCGGCAGGATGTACTGAACATATTCTACGCTAAAATCTTCGCCGCTGATCCTCCTCAGCCGCCACCGACGCAAGATGAATCGCTGGTAAAGGGGGACGGAAATCTTCTGACGGACGATGAAATCGTAAGTAGAGCACAGGGGGCCAAGCGCAACAGTTTTCTATTTATGGATTTATGGGAAGGGCGTTGGCAGGATTATCCGGACCGGTACACTTCCCAATCTGAAGCGGATTCCGCACTCTGTATGATTCTTGCCTTTTGGACGCAGGATTCTGAGCAGATAGACAGATTGTTTCGGCAATCGGAGCTATACCGGCCCAAGTGGGACGAACAGCACGGAGAAAAGACCTACGGAGCTATGACCATTGCAAGGGCACAGGAAAAACAAACGGCGCATTATGATCCTGAATATAGTCAGGCGAAACATTTGACGGACCTGGGCAATGCATCGCGTTTCGCCCGAAGGTTCCAAGGCCGGGTGCTGCACTGTCCACAACTTAAATCCTGGTTCGTTTATTCCGGTGGGTGCTGGCGACGGGATGAATCGCACGAGATCATGAAATTGGCTGCTGAATGTGTTCGATCCATTTACGCGGAGGCGGCCGCCGCCACCGAACCTGCTGACAGGAAAGCCATTGCTTTGCATGCCAACAAATCAGAAGCGCTTGTTCGGATGAAAGCCATGGCCGAGGGGGCTTCGTATAAATTGAGTGTCACAGTGGACGCTTTTGATCGCAGTCCATGGAAGCTCAATGTGCAAAATGGAACCATCGATTTGAAAAGTGGAACCCTGTTGCCGCATGACAACACTGATCTGATTACCAAGCAAGCGCCGGTGATGTATGACCCGGTAGCAAGGTGTCCACGGTTCACACAGTTTTTAGAGGAAATTTTTCCAGATACCATACTCGGGGGCGGGAATTCGAGCGTAATCCGATTCGTGCAGAAGTTTTTGGGATACTGTTTGACAAGTGACTGTCGAGAACAAATCCTGGCCATTGCGTGGGGGACGGGTGCGAATGGCAAATCCACGTTATTCAATGTAGTTCAGTCGATAATGGGGGATTACGCCACCACAACGCCGGCGGAAACCTTGCTTGTGAAAAGGAATGAAGGCATCAACAACGACATTGCGGCTCTGCGGGGTTCGCGCTTTGTGTTGGCCAGCGAAACGATTGAAGGCCGGAAAATGAATATGGCGCTTGTAAAGCAGTTAACTGGGCAGGACGTGATTAAAGCACGCTTCTTGCACTGTGAATTTTTTGATTTTACACCGTCGTTTAAACTGTGTCTACTGACCAATCATAAGCCGGCTGCCAGCGGAGAAGATGGCGCCTTTTGGCGTCGAATCAGGCTGATACCGTTCACGGAGAAATTTGAGGGCGCGGCTCGGGACAACCTGCTGAAAGAAAATCTTCGGCAAGAATGGCCAGGCATTCTTCGCTGGATGGTCGAGGGTTGTCTTCAATGGCAAAAGGAAGGATTGAATCCCCCGGAGGATGTGATTCAAGCAACGCAGGAATATCGTTCTGAAAATGATGTATTTACAGATTGGTTGGATGAATGTTGCGAGGAGGCACCAAACATCAAGACCAAAACCGTTGATTTATTCCAGAACTTTCGGGACTGGGTAGTGAAAAACGGGATGAGGTGTTTTTTTAGTCGGAGAAAATTTAGTGAAACATTAAAAACCAAAGGGGTAAAACTTGCAATGAATAGCAGCGGAGAACGATGCGTAGTGGGTCTAAAACTTCGGCCACAAAGCACGCAAGATTTCAATGACATTGCAGGCCTGTAGCAAAGACAGCGCATTTCTACAAGTGACAGCGCATTTTAGGCACTTTCCATGTTTTTTTACTACTACTCTTTCATGTGAAAAAAAGGTGAAAATAGGTAAAATGCGCTGTCATTCAAAAAGATGCGCTGTCGTCTTGAAAAAATGGAGGCGAAATTATGGACCGTATAGCGAAAAGAGAACAAGCAATCCGAGACGCTAATACATTAATCATGCAAAACGCAAGACTAGACGTATTTCCGCAGGCAGATGGAATGATTTTTCTTGCTGTGGGGATTGAGGCGATTCATGTGGAGAGAGCAAGAGCGATACTGGAAGCAGCCGGCTTTTCTTCGCAGCAAGCTGCAATGTTTGTTACTGGCGTGATTGAGCTGATAAGGGATAAGATGGAGCACTTGGTAGATGATTATCATCTTAGAAAACAAAAGTTGCAGTAGGCACTGAGTGCTTCAGAGGATGCCATTACAGAACGATCGTGGGCCTATGCTATCACTTTCAGACCCCATAGGGGGTCATTTCCTTGGGGCTTTTAAGTTTGTAGAGCGCGCCCCAGGCACACGTGAAATTTCGCAAAACAGAACTAGGGGGTATTGGACGTTGCCGGCGCAAAATAAAAGGCAATGCCAACTAGCGGTTGTACTTTGCCTACGTAAATATAGAAAGGAGTGCGGCTGATGACCGAAGCCATAAAACAGCAAATTCATGACCTTCGGCTCCAGGGAGCCGGATATAAAGCTATTGCAGCAGTCATGGGAATTTCACGGGATACGGTTCGTGGCATTTGTAAAAAGAAGGGGTTTGAGGGAGGCTCAAAAGCTGTATCGCTAACTGTTGTTGAATCAGGGAAGAACAATTTTTTCTGCCCTGCCTGCGGTCAAGACTTCAAGAAAAACCTGAAAGGCAGAAGCCGCCGCTTTTGTTCAGCGGATTGTCGCCGAAAATGGTGGAATGAGCATCCTGAGGCACAATGTAAAAGCGAAGCGGCGATATATTCGTTTACTTGCCGGCATTGCGGCAAACCCTTCCGAGCTTATGGGGATAAGAAGCGGAAGTATTGTTGCCATGCTTGTTATATCAAAGCGAGGTTTTGGAGCGAAGATGAGTTGGCTGGCGTGGGTATTTGTACGTAATTATGCTATAATAATGATGTAAAAACACCGAGGAGGGTTGGCTATGCCGGAAATCAGGCCGATTACGGATTTGCGAAACACCAATGAGATATCTGAACTTTGTCATAAAAAGCAAGAGCCCATTTTTATTACCAAGAATGGCTATGGGGACTTGGTGGTTATGAGCATGAAAACATACGAACGACAAATGGCGCTTTTGGACGTGTATCAAAAACTGGCTGAAGCGGAAAAGCAAATTGCTGATGGGGTACCGCTACTAGACGGTGAAGAAGTGTTTAAAAAACTGAGGACAAAATATGCCAGAGCATAAGTATTGCGTGCGAGTTGCTCCGAAAGCGGCAGAAGATCTCGATGCGATCTATGGCTATATTTTCAATACGCTTTCAGCTGCAAAGGCCGCCGATGATTTGTTTGAGCAAATAGAAAAGGCGACGATGCGGCTGACGGTATTTCCGTTTTCCGGTTCGTATGTACTTGAAGAACCTCTTAGAGCTAAGGGATATCGGAAAGTCGTCGTGGATAACTATTTGATATTTTATCTGGTCGATGAAGTAGGCAAACAGGTTGTGATCATGCGCGTTCTCTTTGGGGCGAGCAAGTATCTGGATATCTTGTAGGTAATTGGTTTCTGCATAGCCAAGCCTTATTCTGCCTATTTTGGCGAATCCTTTATGCAGAAAGAATGCTGGGTGAAGTGAAGAAAAGAGATGTCTTGAAAAAAGACAATAGGTTCTCAACCCGTCTGCAAACTGCGGCGGGTTCTGTTTTGTTCGCCGGTGTTTCAATCAGCATTCTGCTTGGTCAAGGCAGTTGCTTTAGTAATGCGGCCAGTTCACGCCAATAGTCAGGCTGCCAATATCTCTTGGCGGTTGCAGAGGTCGAAGGGGCTACGAATAGGGTGGAGCCATTTGGCAGGATCGGGTGTGGGTAGATTCCGTAGCCGATTTCTTTTGTTCTGCAATTGTGCTGATGCTGCCAGGAACATAAATTTGCGGCGGCCTTTTTGCCATTGAAACAGATGATTTGGGGTTGAAAGAAAAGCATTTCTGCACAAAAGCGCCTGCATCATAATCCTCTGTTTTGATATTGGCGTCCACCCCAGAGACCTTCTTGGCGGCATCAGTCAAGCCGACTCCGTACTGAAGCAGGTTGCGGTATTCCGAAGTGTGCAAAACACGGTCTGTAAGGCCTATTTCATGGAGTATTTGCCAGAACAGATTGTTTCTTCCTGCGTAGTAAGAACCCGCACGGGCGGACTCGGCACCGACAGCGGAGCCGCAGATCACGAGTTTAAGATTGGGAGCTAACACATCCGGCAAGATATCGCCAGTCGACATGGCCATCACCTCGTTTGATAATGTTCTGCCATCCTAGAAGAATGTCCTGCGTTCGGCAGTTTATCGGCTCTATTAACTTGACTTAACCCGGCCGCAGAGTGATGTATAGTCATGACAGTTGATAGAAAGGACAGAGACTATGAGGGTCAGAATCATCGAACCATTACCAGCGATGACAGCCAAACGCAAACGGGTCTGCGCCTATGCCAGGGTATCTTCAGACAGTGAGGCGCAGGGCGAGTCGCTGGTAAACCAGACACAGTATTACCAAGGCTTGATCGAAGCAAATCCGGACTACGAGTACGCAGGCGTATTTGCGGATCAGGGAATCACAGGGACCAAAGACGACCGGCCAGAGTTTCGGAAGATGCTGGCGCTTGCGAGAGCAGGGAAGCTCGACTTGATCCTGACAAAGTCTATTTCCCGGTTTGCCAGAAACACAGCCATTGTGCTTGAACTGGTGCGGGAACTAAAAGAACTGGGCGTGGAAGTATTCTTTGAAAAAGAGCAAATATCCAGTAGTAACGGGGATGGTGAGCTGATGCTGACCGTCCTCTCTGCTTTTGCCCAAGAAGAAAGCAAAAATGTCAGTGACAATCTGAAGTGGCGATACCGGCGTAAGTTTCAAAAAGGGGAAGTTGTCGTCAACACCACAAGGTTCCTCGGCTATGACAAAAACAAGAACGGGGAACTTGTGATCAACGCCGAACAAGCCAGCGTGGTCAAGCGCATTTTTGACGACTATATCGGCGGCAAGGGAAGCTTTGTTATCGCAAAAGACCTAAACGCTGAAGGAGTAGAAACCGTTGCCGGTGGTAGGTGGCATTCCAGCACGATCCTGGGCATCCTCAAAAATGAGAAGTACATGGGAGATGCCAAGCTTCAAAAGACCTACAGCGCGGACCATCTGCGCAAAAAGAAGTGCGTGAACCACGGCGAAATCGAAAGCTATTACATTGAAAATAACCACCCACCGATTATTCCTCGCGGCGTGTGGGAGGAGTCGCAGCGGCAAATTGCACTACGCGGAAAGGCTAAAGGGAACTCGGCAGAAATACGGGCGAAGTACCAAACCGGCTATCCGCTGACCGGCCTGCTGTTTTGCAGTAAATGCGGCTCTCCCCTACGTCGGCGGACATGGAACAGCAACCATGCCTGCAAAAAGATCGTCTGGCAATGTAGCAACTATGTTAAGAACGGCAAAGACGCCTGCCAAGGCACGACAGTTGATGATTCCGTGGTCAGCAGGTTGAATATACAAAACGAAACCATGGTCGAGGAGGTTATGAGATATGGCGAGAAACATTACCGTTATACCCGCAAGGCCCAATCGCACCAGCCTTGCGGAAAACCTGGAGCCGAAGAAAAAACGCGTAGCAGCGTATTGCCGGGTGTCGACCGATCAGGAAGAACAGTTATCAAGCTACGAAGCCCAGGTTAACTACTACACTACCTATATTGAAAAGCAGCCGGATTATGAGTGCGCTGGGATATATGCCGATGAAGGCATTAGCGGCACTTCCACAAAAAAACGTGATCAATTCAATAAGATGATTGCAGACTGTAAAGCCGGCAAGATCGACATGATCATTACGAAATCCATCTCGCGGTTTGCCCGTAATACGCTGGATTGCCTCAACTTTGTTCGGCTGCTAAAAGACTTGGGCATCGGGGTGACCTTCGAGAAAGAGGCGATTTTTACGCTCGACAGTAAGGGCGAAGTTTTGCTTTCGATTCTCAGTTCGCTGGCGCAAGACGAGTCCCGGTCGATCTCGGAGAATAGTACCTGGGGAATCCGGCGGCGGTTTGAGCAGGGAAGGCTCTTTATTAACGCTACCAAGTTCCTTGGCTATGACAAAGACAAAAACGGCAATCTGGTGATCAATGAAAAGCAGGCTAAAATCGTCAGGCGTATCTACAGAGAATTTCTCGACGGAAAAGGGGCTAATCGAATTGCGCGGGACCTAGAAAAAGACCGCGTTCCCAATTGGAATGGCAAAGCAAAATGGTACGAAAACAGCATCCGAAAAATGCTGACAAACGAAAAATATATGGGAGACGCATTGCTGCAAAAAACCTACACCGTGGATTTCTTGAACAAAAAGCGGGCGGACAATACCGGTCAGGTGCCGCAGTATTATGTGGAGGATAGTCATCCCGCGATCATCGACAAGGAGATGTGGGAAGCGGTGCAGCTGGAGATGGAACGACGTCGGAATTTTGCTCTGAAGTATGGCATTCAGAAACTTGAATGTGCGACAGAGGATAATCCCTTTGCAGGCCGAGTGATTTGCGGTTCCTGCGGCCATGCTTATGGCAGAAAAGTATGGAATTCAACCGATGATCGGTTCAGACGGATCGTCTGGCGCTGCAACGGCAAGTATGTGGTGAAGGGTGAAAAAGGATGTGAGAGCCAGCATATTGACGATGGGGTTTTGTATCAGACTTTTGTTGATGTGTTTAATGCGATGATTGAGAACAAGGCTTATTTTATTGGAACGTGGAAAGAGGGTTTGAAAAGCGATAACCTGCTGAAACGATATAAATCTAGGCAGTTCATAGAGATCGTGTTGAGCCGGTCGAAAATTGACGAGTTTGTTATTGATCTATACTTTGCCTTGGTAGAGAAAATAACAGTGGTTGGCAGGAAGCAAGTGATTGTTAGCTTGCTTGATGGAACGGAGATTGAGTGTGATGCGACGAGTTTCTAGGTAGATAAAAGCCTAGGCGTTGTTATAAGTGGGGTGAAGTGAAAGAAAAGCTGGCTAGGGTGGTTTTGAGGACCATCTTTGCCGGCTTTTTTCATTTCCGTCCAGCTCGCAAATGGTAAGTCTATGACATTTACACAGAACATATGTTCTGATAATATTACTATAGAGGTGGATAGTAATGAGCGAACCTACTATAGATTTACTGAGTATTCCTATTTACCAGCAGATGGTTCAGATAGTTTACATCGACCGGTGTATGGTCAAGTGGGCGGGGATGCTTCTGTCTGAGCACAACGAGCAGATGAAAGACCAAGAAGGCCATAGCGATGGGGCTCGTTGATTTTTCTCGCTTTCCTCGCAGAAGCGTATTGTGCATCGACGCAAAATCTTTTTTTGCATCCGTAGAGGCGGTTCGGCGGGGGCTTGATCCTCTAGAAGCCTATATTGCTGTAGTATCGGATTTAAGGAGAACCGGCGCTGTCGTATTGGCCAGTAGCCCGAGGGTTAAATTGGAATATAATATCAAGACCGGAAATCGACTCTTTGAAATCCCCAAGCGTTCGCCGATTATGGTAGTGGAGCCCAATATGGCGCTATATATCAATATGAACCAGGCGATGCAGAATATATTCCGCCGATTTGTAACCGATGAAGATCTACACATTTATAGTATTGATGAGTCCATATTGGATGTTACCGCATCGCTAAATTTGTTTGGACCCGCAGAGGCGATTGCGGAAGCCATTTTGAAGATGGTGAAGGAAGAGTTGGGCCTTATTGTGACCGCAGGCATTGGAGATAATCCGCTTTTGGCGAAACTGGCACTGGATAATGAAGCCAAAAAGCAGCCGCCGTGGATTGCAAAATGGACATATGAAATGGTGCCGCAAACGGTATGGAAGATACAGCCGCTGACTGCGTTTTGGGGTATATCCAGAGGGTACGATAAGAAACTCAAGCAAATGGGTATTTATACGATTGAGGCGCTGGCACACACCAATCCAATGCGGTTGCATAAAACTCTAGGCGTAATGGGATTGCAGCTGTATTACCACGCATGGGGCTTGGATGCTAGCATCCTTAGCCAGAAGGTACTGCCGAAAAGTAAATCCTATAGTAAAAACCAGATATTGATGAGGGATTACTACGAAAAAGCAGAAATCCTAATAGTCATCAAGGAAATGGTGGGAGATGTTTGCGCCAGGCTACGTAAACACCAGGAAAAATGCCAAGAGGTATATTTGGGGATCGGGTACTCGGATAGAAATTTACAGGTGGGTTTTGCTGCACGGATTAAGTTGGTTCGCCCAGAACACTCAACGGATATAATTAGTGAAGCGACACGCCAGGAGTTTATTAAGCGGTGGCATGGTGAACCGGTGCGATCGGTAAATTTTACTGCCGGGAAAATCGTGCCTCAAGGACTTGAGCAGTTGGAACTGTTTTTTGAAGGAGAAGAAAAGAAACATGCCATGGATAGAGTAGTAGATGATGTTCGGAAGCGATTTGGCAAAAAAACGATTTTTTATGCTGGGTCGATGGCTGGTGGAACCTTCCTTGAACGGGCGGATTATGTGGGCGGACATAAAGGGAAAAGTGAATGATGTAAATTTAAAGAGTAGTTGTATAGACACACTTATGAAATGGGCAAATGTGAAGGATAACCAGACGCGAATGATAACCAAACGGAGGTCCGTTTGATAATTCGCTGGTATTCGCCCGAGACAACCTTGTCCGGCCGGATTATTGGTTAGGGAACATATGGCTAACGAGAAACTTATTTGCAGTTGTCAAAATATCCCGTAGTTTTTGTAAATCAGATCTTTCTCTGTTGTCGGTTCTTCTTCAAGTCTTTGGCGAACCTGCGCCAGCAGAGATTCTTTATCTTCCGGTAAAGTTCCGGCCAGATCAACAAAATTATAGATATGGCTTGCACGTAGGATGGACGGTCGATGCAGGTCAAGACGAGTGAGCAATTTCAACAACTCCTGCAGCGTTTCCTGACGATTGAGGCGCTGAAACTGCTCAACCGCAATCTGTCGTTCTAACGGTGTTCCTGCCCGGGGCAATAACGTCATTATCCCCAACATAGCAGGAGATAGCGCATTGAGAATATCAGCCGTGTGCATCGCGTGTTCTTCGGTGAGTTCCTTACCGCCGAGCCCGAGAATGATCATGGTGGAAAGCTCGATACCCGCCTTATTAGCTGCTTGCCCGGCTTGAATGACATCATCGGCTGTGACGCCCTTGTTAATTCGACGCAAGACTTCATCGTCGCCGCTTTCGACGCCCAAATAAATCAATGACAGGCCATTCGCGTTAAGTAACGCCAGGTCTGCAGGAGCTTTCTCCAGTAAGTCATTCGCCCGGGCCGCGCAAGAGATCGTGCTTACGGTCGGAAATGCAGATTTGAGGCGCTTCAGGATCGTCAGCAATTCAGCGGTGGGAGCGGCAAGCGCATTGCCATCTCCGAGAAAAACCCGCCGCAGGTTGGGTGTTCTTTCTTTTGCTTCGGCAATCAGGGGAAGAAGTTCATCAAGCGGCCGTACGCGAAAATTTACGTTTCGATACATTCCGCAAAACGTGCAGGCGTTATGGGAGCAACCCGCTGCAACCCGGAGCACCAACCCTTTATCCTCGCTCGGAGGGTTATATACATATCCCTCACTGCTAATATCGGCACAAGTCATAGAGCTACCAACTCCTTGGCTGTATTATCGTCAGGTTGAGGCTCGAAAACAACTGCTTTATTGCGGCCAGAGTTCTTTGCCTTATACAGGGCGCTGTCTGCGGCATCGAAGAGACTTTCGATGCTTCTCTGCTCCTCAGTGATGCCGGCAAGTCCAAGGCTGATAGTGATAACTCCACTGACTAAAGAGCCGCTATGGGGTATTGCCAAACTCTCTACGCTTTTCCTGCAGGCCTCGGCGATCAGCGCCATCCCTGGAAAATCGGTGTTCGGCAATACGATTGCAAATTCTTCGCCTCCATAACGGGCTACTAGGTCAGTGGGACGTCTGGCAGCTACAGTCAATGCATGGGCTACCTTTTTGAGACATTCATCGCCCGCAAGATGCCCATATACATCGTTATAGGCTTTGAAAAAGTCGATGTCCACCATGATGACGGACATCGAGGTTCTCTCACGAAGAGAGCGGGCCAGTTCTCGCTGTACAAATTCGTCCAGACGGCGGCGATTGGCTACTCCTGTCAAACCATCAATGGACGCCTGCTGTGCCAGATCTTCGTTCAGTTTGAGGAGTTCTTCCTTTTCCTGTGCGATTGTATGAATCATTGGGCGAAAAATATACAATCCCTGCAGAAGCAGCACAAACAGTGCAATGACCAAAGAACCCTGAGCAATGCGCAGAAGGTTTAAAGTCTTTTTCTCGCTTTCAAGCTGAAAAAGATAGGTTACCTCTTCCAGTGTAACCAAAAGTTCTCCGGAAGCTGAAATAAGCAAAGATTCAACACGGGACTTTTGGTGTTCCAGATCCTCCACAGGTTTTCCCGCGAATACCAGGCCATCGTCAATAAAGCGGCGAACTTGGCGATCCAGCGAATTAGGCGATGAAAAATAAATTTTTTTCACTTCCGGGATTTTGGATCGGCTCATTTCGGAATGACTTTTTTGCAGTTGAGCCAGTGCTGTCAACAACTCGTCTTTCAGCTTTTCTTCGGTGCCAGGTACCGGGTTCGATGTGATTTGCAAGCTTTTCAACGCGATTTCTTTTACGAGCATTCGCTGTTTGCCGCTCTGATTGATCATCAGTGCATTATCTTTTTGCAGTTCTATGTTGTAATGTGTCGTCAATGTGATGATGGCGAGCAGGATCGCCGTTGAACACAAAGCAAGCAGATACTTCTGAGTCCAGGGGTTATGAGAAGAGTAAATTTTCATCAGATGCTTGTTCCCTCACTTGTTAAATGCGGATTTAAGATGAAATTCTCCATTTTGACGCCATTCCCTGCATGATCTTGGTTTTGCAAGTTAAAGTGCGAGTAACGTTGCTATTGCATTGGCAAAAGTATTGTGTTAAATTATAAGTGAAAGTATATTCACTTATATTATACATAATTGCCTATCGTAACGCAATGTGTGAGCCTGAAAATTTGGAGGAGCAGACATGAAAAAAAGACTGAAAATATTGATCCCCATTTTGGTCATTGCAGTGGCGGCCAGCGCATACTTCCTATACTTCAAAAAGGAAATCAATCCAAACCAGGTCAAGGTATCCGGCAACATTGAAGTCACCACGGTCGGAGTGGGTTTCAAAATTGCCGGCCATGTTGACCGTCGACTGGTGGACGAAGGCGAGAGTGTCAAGAAGGGACAGAGCGTGGCCAAACTGGAAACTGCCGATCTTGAACTGGATGTGGCCAATGCCAATGCACAACTGCTTGCAACCCAAGCAACTCTTGCGCAGTTGACGAACGGTTCGCGTCCGCAGGACGTTTCAGTAGCCCGGGCGGTAGTTCGTAGCGCCGAAGCGGACAGAAACAATGCAGCGGTGGAGTATCAACGCATGCAGCAGCTTTTTGCCAAAGGCGCAATAGCCGCGCAGGACCGCGATCGAAGTCAAACTGCCTATGCAACGGCAAACGCCCGCGCTGACCAAACCGTGCAGCAACTCAGCCTGGCAGTGGAAGGCCCCAGGCAGGAAGAAATCGACTTGGCCGCCGCGCGGGTGGAACAGGCCAAACAGGTTCTGAAACTGGCGCAAACCCGGTTGTCCTATGCTCAGATTACAGCGCCGGTCGATGGAGTGGTATTGTCCAAAAACATTGAAGCCGGCGAATATGTATCGCCGGGAACTCCAGTGGTGACGGTTGGGAATTTAAACCAGGTCTGGCTCAAAGCATATATTGCCGAAACTGATCTCGGCAAAGTTAAACTCGGACAAAAAGTGGCAGTGACAACAGATACCTATCCAGGCAAGGTCTACCAAGGAAACATTGGTTTTATTGCATCGGAAGCCGAATTTACCCCCAAGAGCATCCAAACAGCGGAAGAACGGGTGAAACTGGTATACCGCATCAAGATTACCCTCGATAACACCACCCGGGAGCTGAAACCCGGCATGCCTGCCGACGCATTGATTCAACTGGGCGGGGAATAAGTCATGGATGCCATTCGCACCCAGGGGTTGACGCAAAAATTTGGTGAGAACACGGCAGTAAACAATCTGACGCTGACCGTCAAAGAAGGGGAAGTCTTTGGTCTGGTGGGGCCGGATGGCGCAGGGAAAACGACCGTGATGCGCCTGCTCGCGGGACTGATGACTCCGAGCGCTGGAGATGCCTGGGTCTATGGTTGCCATACTGTGAATGAAGCAGAACAACTACGAACTCATATCAGTTATATGCCCCAGCGCTTCGGGCTTTATCCGGACCTGACGGTACAGGAGAATATCGATTTTTACGCGGACTTGTATAATGTTTCGCGCAAAGAGAGAAAAGAAAAAATCGCCGAACTCCTTTCATTCAGCAACATGACGCCGTTTCGGGACCGCCAGGCGCGGAACCTGTCCGGCGGCATGAAACAGAAATTGGCGCTTGCCTGTGCCTTGGTTCATACACCCAAGGTGCTCCTGCTGGACGAACCCACCAATGGCGTTGATCCTCTGTCCCGACGGGATTTTTGGCGCATATTGTATAGGCTGCTTGAAGAAAAGGTCACGATCTTTGTATCCACGGCGTATCTTGACGAAGCCGAACGCTGCGCGAGAATCGGCCTTTTACATCGGGGACAAATGATTCTTTCCGGAACGCCGGACGAAGTGAAGGCGCATATGCGCGGTGCCCTAGTCGAAATCCGCTGCAACGAACCCAGACAAGTGCTTGCCTCCTTGCGAGAAAGTATGACATACGTAGCTGCAGGGCTATTCGGCGCAAAAATCCATCTCGTGCTGGACGGGGAAGCGTCACAGGCACTGTCCGCAGTAAAAAAAATGATGGCTGAGATGGGAGTACAGGCGGAAACGGAAATTGTCGTACCATCCCTCGAAGATGTATTCATTTCGCAGATCCTGTCCTCCGAAGGAAGTGGTTCTGATGTCAGATAATACAATAACGCCTGAATACGCAGTAACGGTGGAAAATCTGGAAAAGAGATTCGGAGATTTCCAGGCCGTAAACAAGGTGTCCTTTCAGGTGAAACGGGGTGAAATATTTGGATTTCTCGGGCCGAACGGAGCCGGGAAGTCGACCACCATGCGGATGCTCTGCGGCATCATTGTTCCTACAGCCGGAAAAGCCAACGTAATTGGTTTTGACGTGTTTACAGAAGCTGAACAGATCAAAGCCCACATCGGATATATGTCGCAAAAGTTTTCGCTGTATGAAGATCTGACGGTGGAAGAAAATATCGACTTTTACAGCGGTATTTATCAGATTCCGAAAGAAGAAAAAAAAGCGCGCAAAGATTGGGTCGTAAAAATGTCCGGATTGGAAGAGCATCGAAACAGTCTCACTTCCATTTTGCCCGGGGGATGGCGGCAGCGGCTGGCTCTGGGCTGCGCCTTGCTTCATAAACCGCCGGTGATATTTCTGGATGAGCCGACATCTGGCGTCGATCCGATCTCCCGCCGCAACTTCTGGGATCTGATTTACCAGCTTGCCGCTGAAGGCGTTACTGTGTTCGTGACAACCCACTATATGGATGAAGCCGAATACTGCGACCGCCTGGCCATGATTTACCGGGGTGAAATGGTGGCCATTGGCACTCCCGACGAATTGAAAGCCAGATACATGAACGCGGATATCCTGAATCTGGAGTGCCCCGATCCTTTCGGGATACTGCAAAAAATTAAAGGCATTTCCAAGATAAAGGAAGCAGCGCTCTTCGGGCGCGGTCTGCACCTGAGCGTCGAAGATGCACAAACGGCAATACCGGTTATTGTCACGGCATTAGAGGAGCGGAAAGCCACATATACAAAACTGGAAAAAATCAAGCCCTCTCTTGAAGACGTGTTTGTATCGATCATTGAAGCCCGTGACAGTAAAACGGGAATTCCGGCGGTGGCCTTATGAATATCCATCGGATCATCGCCATTGCTAAAAAAGAATTCATCCACATCATCCGCGACCCCCGCAGCCTTGGAATGGCGATTGCGATGCCCATTCTACTGATCTTTCTTTTTGGTTCCTCACTGAGCCTGGATGTGGACAATGTGCCACTGGTGATATGGGACCAAAACGGAACCAGCGACAGCCGCGAATTCATCGGACGGTTTACCGCTTCCCGTTATTTCGGTCTGACCGGTTATGTCACTTCCTATGCGGAGATTGAAGAGGCTATCGACAAACGCGAGGCGATACTGGCGTTGGTGGTTCCCCGTGACTTCAGCCGCAAGCTGGAGAGCGGTCATGCTGCTGATGTGCAGCTGATTGCCGACGGCAGTGATGCCAATACCGCCACTATCGCTATTGGGTATGCCCAAATGGTGACAGACGGCTATACCAGTTCCCTACTGATTCAAACAGCCCGGCAACGGGGCGCCAAAACTGCAATCGTCCCATTGGAAGCCAAGCCGCGGGTATGGTTCAACCAGAACATGCAGGCGAAAAACTATATTATTCCGGGCCTGATCGCTGTCATCATGATGGTCATCGCCGCATTGCTGACTTCGCTCACCATCGCCCGCGAATGGGAGAACGGAACGATGGAGCAGTTAATCACCACGCCGCTGACTCCCGGTGAATTGATTACAGGGAAATTGACTCCCTATTTTGTAATCGGCATGCTGGATGTCGCTTTGGCGGTTTTAATGGGGCAAATCATATTTGATGTTCCGCTCCGCGGCAATGCCGCCCTTGTTTTCGGCATGGCGGCGATATTTCTCCCCGGGGCCCTTACCATGGGAATGCTGATCAGTATCGTAACCCGGTCGCAACTGCTGGCAAGCCAGCTGGCGATGGTGCTGACCTTTTTGCCGTCATTTTTGCTGTCGGGATTTATGTATTCCATAGCGAATATGCCAGTTGTCATTCAGGGACTGACCTATATGGTTCCTTCCAGATTTTTTGTCGCCATCTTAAAGAACATCTACCTCAAAGGGGCCGGAATGGCGATGATAAAATATGAGGCCGGAGTTCTCCTGCTCTTTGCCGTGGTGCTGATCGTCGTCGCCAACGTTAAGCTGAAGAAAAGGTTGGTGTAGAATATGGCGATGGAACGATTACTGTGCATGATCAGGAAGGAATTTATCCAGATATTTCGCAATTCCAAAATGCGGGCGATTGTGCTGGTGATGCCGCTGGTGCAGAGCATGGTCTTTGGTTATGCAGTGACAACGGATGTGAAACAGGTGGACACTGCCATCTACGATCAGAGCCAAACGCCGGAAAGCAGGGATCTGATCGACCGATTTGTTCGCTCGGGCTACTTTACGGTTAAGACAGTGATAGGGAGCGACAGGGAGATGGACGAACTCATCGACCATGCAGAAGTGTCGGCGATTCTTCGTATTCCGCCTGATTACAGCGCCAACCTGACAGCCGGGACCACGGCCTCAGTTCAGATCATTGTCGACGGCACGGATTCCAACACCGCCGGCGTAGTCTTGAACTATGCAAACGGCATTATACGAAATGACGCCATTGAAATTCTGCAGAAACGAACGGGGGTTCCCGGAAAGGAACCGATGGGGGTCAATCTTCTGACCCGAGCCTGGTTTAACGAAAACTTGACCAGTCGGAACTTTTACGTTCCGGGGGTCATTGCATCGATCGTAATGCTGGTTACCTTGCTGCTGACCAGTATGTCGGTAGTCCGGGAAAAGGAAATGGGCACCATGGAGCAGATCATTGTTACACCGATCACTTCGGCAGAATTTATTTTGGGTAAAACGATGCCGTCGATTATTCTCGGTTATGTCAACATGATTTTTGTTACGCTGATTAGCGTATTCTGGTTCGATATCCCGGTTCAGGGCAGCATCGCCATGCTACTGGCAGCCAATGGGTTTTATCTGATGACAACAATTGGCATCGGTCTTTACATTTCCACCATTTCGGATACCCAGCAGCAAGCCATGATGTCGGCCTTCTTCTTTTATCTCCCGGCGGTGCTCCTGTCCGGATTCATGTTCCCCATCGCCAATATGCCGGGGATAGTGCAATTGTTCACCTATCTGAATCCATTGCGATATTTTCTGATTATCATCCGGGGAATTTTTCTAAAGGGAGCTGGAGTGGCGATATTATGGCCGCAAATGTTGGCACTGTTCGTTCTTGGGAGCCTGGTTTTAACAATGGCAGTCAAGAGATTTCACAAGAATATTGCCTGAGGTTGGGACAGGATTTTTGGTGAACCTGACGAATATTCGACTATAAAAGCAGGAGGCAAAATAAATGGTAAAAATAGCGATCGACAGGGATGGTTGTATTGGTTGTGGAGCCTGTTGGGGAAGTTGCCCGGAAGTCTTCGAATCCAATGCCGATGATGCGAAAAGCCAGATTGTTGGTAAATATCAGGTCCAGGGGAATAGCGGTGAAGGAGAAGTCGGGGAAAATTTGGCAGACTGCGTCCGTCAGGCGGCTGACGGATGTCCCATGCAGGTCATTGCCGTCGCGTAGTTTATTGCCAGGCGACAGTCGGCTCCGGCAAACGGCAACATAAAGACAACCAATGATCGGAAATTGTAACGACAGGTTGTCAGGAGGGATTTCGTGAGAAGCAGAAAGAGCACCGAAGTCAGGAGAGAAGAAATTATTCAGGCTGCGTTGGCGATTGTCGAACATAGTGGACTGGACAAATTAAGCATCCAGGACATCGCGGCAAGGGTTGGGATCGTTCCGGCGGCCATATACAGGCATTTCAAAGGACGGGAGGAAATTGTCGCCGCCCTAATCGAACACATAGACAAACGCCTTAAGTATAACTTAGATCAAATGAATACCGTTACTGGAACGTCTATAGCCAAGTTGAAGATTTTATTTGAACTGCATGTATCATTACTCAAAGAAGAAGCTGCGACGCCGCGCGTTCTGTACTTTCTTCTCAGCAGCGACCGCAACCCTGAATTGAAGGCCAGCATGTTGTCTGCGGTGGGTTTCTATGTACAACAGGTGAAAAAGCTGCTGCTGCTGGGACAGGAAAGGGGCGAGATCAGCCCGGACATTGATGCCACAGCCGCTGCCATGATGTTCTTGGGTATGGTTCAGCCGCTGGCCATTCTTGGACAGGTTCACAAAGAAGTGCTGGACGACTGTCCCCAGAAGCTTTGGCAACAATACCAACGTTCCATAGCCTTGTAATTGTGATCAGTGGGGAATTCCAGACGGTCAAGCGAAGCCGAAAAAATATGGAAAGAAGGTGTAGTTCATGTTCGTATCCATTATTCAGTTCCCGAAGATTAAAGACGGTCAGGACGAAGCATTTAAGACCTGGTTCAAATGGTCAAACTCGGAGTTCAGCAAATTCCCAGGGTTTATCCGCAGGAGCCTTCTGGAACCCGAAAAAGGCGGCACCTATGCTGCCGTCGTTGAAATGGAGGGTAAAGAGAACTTTATGACCATGCATTCCAGCCCTATCCATGCGGAAGCTGGAAAAAAAGTGATTGGGTTGTTTGAAGGGAGTCCAACACCCACCTTTTACAAGATCATAATCCAATAGGACAGATGAACAGCCAATGCCTTAAATTTGGCTGACTGCCAGAACACCATAACCATGTAACTGGAAAATAGAAGGGGGAATATCCATGAGTATGTTCTGTTATCAATGTCAAGAAACAGCAAAAGGCACAGGGTGCGAAATCAGAGGCGTATGTGGCAAAACCGAAGAGATCGCCAAGCTTCAGGATTTGCTCATATACACGCTGAAAGGCATCTCGGAAATCGTAGTCAAAGGCAAACTGGATGTCAATGAACTGGGACCGGTAAACCACGAGGTGCTCAACAGCCTGTTCATGACAATTACGAATGCCAACTATGACGGGGCCGCCTTTGAAAAAGAAATCAAAAAAATGCTGGTGCTGCGCAATGAACTGCGGGCCAAGATTTCGGTGAAACAATTGCATGACGCGGCAACATTCGAAGTTTCATCCCTGGAAAGCATGCTGACTAAGGCCGCCACCGTTGGTGTGCTGGCAACAAAGAATGAAGACGTCCGTTCGTTGCGCGAACTGATTACCTATGGATTGAAGGGTCTGGCGGCATATGCGCACCATGCCCTGAATATCGGCAAGGAAAACAATGAACTTTACGCTTTCGTTTATGAAGCCCTGGTGGCAACGCTCAATGATGGCCTTTCTGCCGACGAACTGGTGGCATTGACACTGAAGACGGGGCAATTTGGTGTAACGGCAATGGCGATGCTGGATGAGGCCAACACGACAAAGTATGGCCATCCTCAGATTACGGAAGTGAATCTCGGTGTGCGCCACAATCCGGCCATTCTAATATCGGGTCACGATCTGACCGACCTGGAGCAACTGCTGGAACAAACAAAAGGCACTGGCGTCGATGTGTATACCCATAGTGAAATGTTGCCTGCCCATTATTATCCGGCGTTTAAAAAGTATGACAATCTGGTCGGAAACTATGGCAATGCCTGGTGGAAACAGGTGGGCGAGTTTGAATCATTCAACGGGCCTATCCTGTTCACGACCAATTGCATCGTTCCGCCCCGCAGCGAGGAAGTCCGGGCCCGGATCTTCACGACCGGTTCTTCGGGATATCCCGGCTGCCCGCACATCGAAGCCGATAAAAACGGTAAAAAAGATTTTTCGGCCGTCATTGCCATGGCCAAGACACTGAAGTCGCCGACCGAAATCGAAACCGGCAAAATTGTCGGTGGGTTTGCCCACGAGCAGGTATTTGCATTGGCGGATAAAGTAGTGGCTGCGGTGAAATCCGGCGCGATCAAGAAATTCTTTGTGATGGCCGGTTGCGATGGCCGGATGAAGTCGAGGGAATACTACACGGATTTCGCGGCAAAACTGCCCAAAGACACGGTTATCCTGACGGCAGGCTGTGCCAAATACCGCTACAACAAGCTGGCTCTGGGCGATATCGGCGGGATTCCCCGCGTGCTGGACGCAGGGCAGTGCAATGACTCCTATTCGCTGGCCGTGATTGCGCTGAAACTGAAAGAAGTCTTCGGCCTTGACGATATCAACAAGTTGCCGATCGCCTACAACATTGCCTGGTATGAGCAAAAAGCGGTCATTGTTTTGTTGGCGCTGTTGTATCTGGGCGTGAAGAACATTCACCTGGGGCCGACACTGCCGGGATTCTTATCCCCGAATGTCGCCAAGGTGCTGGTTGAAACGTTTGGAATTGCCGGCATCGGCACAGTTGAGGGCGACATTGATCTGTTTATGAAAGCATAAGTGCAAGAAAGCTGACTCTATTGGCATCCGATTATTATCTATCGAACCGATAGGGCAGCTGCCCTTTGTTGAAGACGTAAACTATGGAAAAACTGTTTGATCAGGGAGATATAAGAGGGGTGCTGTTTTATGGAAGTTAAAACACCCAAATCACTGGCTATGGAACACGAAGATTTGCTTAAAGAATTGGAATCCGGGTTCCAGGGCGGAGGAAAGGTCGCTGATGCTGCCCGCAAATTGATGGAAATGATCCGGCCTCATTTTGCGACAGAAGAGCAGCTTGTATTGCCGCCATTGTCTCTGTTGCCCGCTTTGGCTGCAGGTAATATAACGGAGGAAATGAAGGAAGTGCTCTATCTGACGGACCAACTAAAAAAAGAGCTGCCTCTAAGGGTGACAGATCATCAGGATATTGGCGCAGCACTGAAAATTCTCCGGGATGCAGCGAAAGAAGAAAATCGGCCTGAAATGCTTCGTTTTGCGAAAAGACTGATGATCCACGCCCAAAATGAAGAAGAGGTTTTATATCCGGCCTCAATGATGGTCGGCGAGTGGGTCAAGTTGACTCAGGGTTGAGCCCAGGCACAACATCACAAAAAGGCAGCAGTATAATTGCCAATGGACTTCATGGTTGGTTAAACCCTTGAAGAATAACCATTGAGATAAAATGTGGAGGTGAATGAAATGGTAAAAATCATCATAGACCGTGATGGATGCATCAGCTGCGGGGCCTGTTGGTCGAGATGTTCTGATGTCTACGAACAAAATGCCGAAGATGCGAAAAGCCAGATTGTCGCTAAATTTCAGATCGGTGGTAACATTGCTGAAGGAGAAGTCGAGGATAATCTTGCATCGTGCGCCCGCCAAGGAGCAGAAGTCTGTCCTGTACAGGTAATTTCTGTCGAGTAGTTTATCAAAAACTTTGGCATAACTGCCCTGGCGTTCAATAGCCTTGTAAATTGGGCATGTTATGTAAATAAGATGCCCAATTTGTCACACCGCCTTGGCGAAGTGGGTTATCGAGGACTGGAGGTAAGACAATGATAAAGATAAAGCGGGTCTATGACAAAGTTGATGAAAGCGACGGCTACAGAATCTTGGTGGATAGACTTTGGCCGAGGGGCTTAACTAAATCAGAAGTCCAAATTAGCGATTGGCAAAAGACTATCGCCCCCAGTGAGAAGCTTCGAAAGTGGTATGCGCATGATGTGGCAAAATGGGCTGAGTTTAAAATGCGCTATTTTGCAGAACTATCTAATAAGAATGACCTACTTCGCCCGATAATGGAAAAGGTGTCCGTAGGCTCTTTAACGTTCGTATTTGCTGCTAAAGACACTGAACACAACAACGCCGTTGCCCTAAAGGAATATATTGAAAGTGGCAAAAATACGAATGTTCCATAAACTTAATTCTATGAAGTTGTTGAATTGTAAGCCGGTAAGGAGACGGAACTTTTATGAGGGGGAATAAAGATGAGGCGGCTGGATTTGGTGTTGTCTCAAGAAGAGGCTCTTGCGATTGTTGATGAAAATCAATATGCGGTGCTTTGCCTAAACGATCCGGCAGACAGGCCTTACGGGTTACCGATGGATTATGTTCGCGATGGCAATAGCTTATACTTCCACGGTTCAAAAGAAGGTCGGAAAGTGAGCTCCATGAAAGCAACTCCATGGGTATGTGCAGTGATCATCGGCGAAAATGAGATCGTCCCCAGTAGATTCGGCAGGAAGTACAAATCCGTCATTGTCGAAGGGGGAATTGAGCTGATCGACGAACCGGAGTTCAAACGGCAAGTGATGACCTGGGTTGTGAAACGTAAAAGTCCTGATTACTTTGAAAAAGGCCTGACCGTGATCGAAAAGATGCTGGACCGAGTTTTAGTCTATAAAATGAACATGGAGACTATTTCGGGAAAGCACGGTTTGTAGCGAACAACTACCGATATTTTAGCTCGAAAAACGCACAACCCGAAAAAATCATGCAGGGGAGGGTTCATTAATGGCATTTCAAATTAAACCAGGGGTTACCTGGGTAGGAAAGATTGACTGGGAGCTGCGCAAATTTCACGGCGAAGAGTATTCAACCCATCGGGGCTCTTCGTACAACTCTTATTTGATTCAGGATGAAAAAACTGTCCTTATTGACACGGTCTGGCTGCCTTTTGCCAAGGAATTTGTCCATAATCTCCAGCAGACAATAGATCTCGCTTCGATTGACGCGATTATCATGAACCATGGCGAGGTGGATCATAGCGGAGCGCTGCCGGAACTAATGCGGCGCATTCCGGAGACGCCGATCTACTGCACCGCCAATGCCGTAAAATCGCTCAAAGGTCAATATGGGCAGGACTGGAACTTCAAGGCCGTGAAAACAGGGGACAAATTCAATCTGGGTACAAAAGAGCTGACATTTATCGAAATGCCCATGCCCCATTGGCCGGACAGCATGCTCAGCTATCTTGCCGGGGACAACATCGTTTTCAGCAATGACGCCTTCGGCCAGCACTACGCTACGGAGCAGATGTACAATGACTTGGTTGATCCACACGAACTATATGCCGAGTGCATCAAATACTATGCCAATATCTTGAATCCTTTCAGTCCGCTGGTAGCGAAAAAAATCAAAGACATCGTCGCTCTCAATCTGCCGATCGATATGATTTGTCCAAGCCATGGGGTCTTCTGGCGCAGCAACCCGCTCCAAATCGTAGAAAATTATGTGAAATGGGCCGCGGCATACAAGGAAAATCAGATCACGATCATTTATGATACCATGTGGGACGGAACCCGTCGCATGGCAGAAGAGATAGCGGCCGGAATACGAACTGCCGATCCTGATGTCATGGTGAAACTCTATAACAGTTCCCGAACAGACAAGAACGATATCATCACCGAAGTATTTAAATCCAAGGCCATCCTTTTAGGTTGCCCAACCGTCAACAAGGGGATATTATCTTCTCTTGCGGGATTAATGGAAGAGATTAAAGGCCTTGCCTTCAAAGGGAAAAAGGCAGCAGCGTTTGGCACATATGGCTGGAGTGGCGAAGGACCCAAGGTCTTGGCGCGGCTGCTCACCGAAGCCGGGTTTGCGGTCATGGATGGGGAGTTAAAAAATCTGTGGAGTCCGGATGAGCAGGCTTGCCTTGAATTTGGTCGACGTTTTTCAGAATATAGCCAGTGAGGACGGGAACAACGTAAAAAAAATATAATGGAGGTGTGTAGGATGCAAGCCACGGATCTGCTTAAAGAAGAACATCATGGAGTAAAAATGTCACTTCGGATCCTCGAACAGTTATGTGCGAAGCTGGTGGAACCCCCGGGAACTCAGGGTGCTATATACGCGGCTGACCTTGAGAGACTAATCGAGTTCTTCAAAGTCTTTGTCGACAAGTGCCATCACGCTAAAGAAGAGGACGTTTTGTTCCCTGCACTGGTAGAAGAGGGCGTGCCGACCACATCTGAGTTGGTGAGGGATTTGTTGGCAGAACATGCTTTGGGCAGGAAACTGGTTGTTGAAATGACTGAAGTGCTAAAAAGGCGCCAGGCGGGAAACAAGAGCGCAGCGTCAGATTTAAGTGGGGTAGCAAAAAGCTATGCTCGGCTTTTAACCGAACACATTGCCAAGGAGGATCGCGACCTCTATACAATAGCTGATGTGAAGATCTCTGCCGAGGACCAGAAAGAAATGGCGGAAGTCTTCGAAAAAATTGAAATAGAACGCATTGGGATGGGAACGCATGAAAAATTTCACGCGATGCTGGGAGAATTTAAACAAAAGTATCTTCAATAATAAAAAATTGCAGCTTGTCCGTGACCAACACGATCTCGCCGATTTAGTCGTCCGATGGGCGGGGCAATGGGTGAAGAAGGCGGTGAACAAGGAAATGAATTTCTCGCATAGTAAAGCAAGCAAAGCGGTGTCGATCCCAAATAGGTCGGCTCCGTTGATTCAAAGCACGGTTGATCTCTGTATTTTATGAAAGGGATGCAGCGAGTGGAGAATTTGAAAGCCCTCCTCATCGGCTTTGCCGGGGGAGTCGTCGGCGGACTACTGGGAATCGGCGGAGCCATCATTCTCGTTCCTCTCATGGTCAGCTTCCTGGGCGTGAGCCAGCATATGGCGCACGCAACGAGCCTGGCCGTTATTATACCGGGAGCTGTTGTCAGCGCTTTTGTATACAAAGAGTTCGGCCAGCTCGACTTTGGGCTTGCCGGGCTGTTCGCCGTCGGCGGTATATTTGGTGCTTTCATCGGGGCGTCCCTCATGCCCTACGTGAAGCCCCATATCCTAAAAATGATTTTTGCGGTCCTCGCGCTTTCCATCGCTATCAGGATGGGGGTGAGCTTGTGATCATTATCGCCATTCTTACAGGGATGGTCACGGGTGTGCTCAGCGGACTGCTCGGAATCGGCGGTGGAGCGGTATTGGTTGCCTCTGCAGTGGTATTCATGGGAATCGGCCAGCATGCCGCTCAGGCTGCCGCACTGGCTGCCATGATTCCGACCGCTTTGGTCGGCGTGGCCAGGCATCACCGCAACAAGATGATCAACTACCGGGTTATCCCTTTTCTTGCTGTAGGCCTGATGCTTGGGGGCGTAGTTGGTGCCTATGTTGCCAACAGCATCTCCGAGACTCTGCTGCGTCAGATTTTCAGCGTTTTCTTTGCGGTGATGAGTATGCAGATGTTCTGGTCGTCTTATAAACAAGCGAAAAAAGCTAAAGAGGCATCCCGTACAACGGACAAATAGCTGCTTTCTTCGCTTCTACACAGAACGAAATAAGAAATGTTGTTAATGAACACATATGGGAGATACAATATGTCCGACAAGAAACCATCTTACCTGAACAAATCCTTGCTGCTAATTTCCTTAAGTCATGCAGTTGCTGATTTAAGTGTAGGGGCGCTACCAATACTTTTACCCTTTTTCAAAAGCGCCTTTGCCCTGACCTATACTCAAGTCGGCTTTATTGTGTTAATTCAAAATTTAACATCATCGGTAATTCAACCCATTTTCGGCTACTTCAGCGATCGCTTGGCATTAAGCTGGTTGGTGCCTGCCGGGCTTCTACTGGCCGGAGTTGGCACGGCAGTCACTGGTTTAGCTCCTTCTTACCCTGCGTTACTTGCAATCGTGACCATCACAGGTCTAGGAGTTGCCACGTTCCATCCCCAAGCCGCCAAGAGCGTCTATGCAGTAAGCAACCTGTACAGTCGGGGTCGCAGCATGGCAATCTATTCATTGGGTGGTAATTTAGGCCAAGCCTGCGGATCTGTTTTCATGATGGCTTTGTTGGCACTACCGGGATCTATTAGCAATACTCTATATTTCTGCCTTCCGGCAATTGTGCTTGCTGCGTTACTCTGGAGAAACCTGCATCAGATGTCTCCCCGGCCATTAGCGAGCCGTGTTGCCGAAAAGGAAATCAGGGTTAACGCTCCCATCCTCTATACCAAGGTGATTATTTTAATGATTTATATTTTTCTTCGGTCAAGTATTGCAGCGGGGTTAGTGAACTACATCCCTTTATATTTTGTGGACTATCTCGGCGGAAACCCGGTTTATGCCGGCTATCTGATAACAGGGTATATGCTGAGTGGCGTAGTCGGGACTTATACAGGAGGAGCCCTTGGTGACAGGTTTGGCCGCAAAACAGTGATCCTGGCCTCTATGGCTCTCACCTTGCCTCTGCTTGCGTTGTTCAGATCTGCCTCCGTTTTTTGGACTTTTCCATTGCTGGTGGCTATCGGTTTTACCTATATTGCGTCTTTCTCGTCCACAATAGTATTGGCCCAGGAGATGATGCCTGGGTACGAAGCTTTAGCGGCTAGTCTTACACTCGGATTTAGTATAGGGTTGGGGGGCATCGCGGTGGTTCTCTTAGGCCATGTTGCTGACCATTTTGGCATAGCTAGTGTTTTTACAGTGATCGCTGTGATACCGATACTCGCCTTCTGCTGTGCATTCTTCTTGCCAGGGCAACTTTTTCAACCAGATGATGTTGCAGCGATCAACTCCAAATAAATAGCGGATATTGCTATCGGGGTTTCCGTGGACCCGTGCAACCTTTGAAACGAGCCTGTTGGCCAGTTTCGATTTTGACAAAAAAAATAGTTGCAGTAGACGAATTCAAGTATACGAGGAGTGACAGAGATGAGCGCAATAGCTAAAACCCCACCCCCACCCTATTATGCGGTTATATTCACGTCTGTTCGTACTGATGGGGATGGCGGATTTAAACAGGCAGCCGACGAAATGGAAGCACTTGGCTATAGCCAACCTGGATTTTTAGGTGCGGAAAGTGTCAGAGATACCAGTGGTGTGGGGATAAGAATATCTTACTGGGAATCATTGCAAGCCATCGAAAATTGGAAGAATAATACCAAACATAAAGATGCCCAAAAGATGGGACAAGATATTTGGTATAGCAGTTTTGCCACAAGAGTAAGTAAGGTTGAGAAACTTGGTATGTTTAAGTAAGGTGACATAAAGGGCCGGCTGGTGAGTCGAATTCGAATTTAGATATTAGTAATCCCCTAAACAAGCCTGCTTGAAATTCAATGATATCTATCCAAGAGCGTCGTTTGGGAGGGCAGGCATGCTGGGGAAAAGAATAACCAGAGAAAAAATCTGTGTTGAAAAAATGATATTGATATATTGCAAAGCCAAACATCGAACGGATAAAGTGAAATGTGAGGATTGCCAGGCCCTGCTGGATTATGCTTGTAAAAGGCTGGATAGTTGTAAATTTGGCGAGCACAAACCAGTGTGCTTGCATTGTCCGGTTCACTGTTATTCTGTGAATAATGCGGAATAAAATTAAGGATGTCATGCGGTTTTCAGGACCTCGGATGATGTTTCAACACCCCACATTAGCTGCGCTTCATCTATTTGACTCTTTCCGGGATAGCTTTAAAAAAGGTATAGGCAGTAATAGTCACACAGACGTAACTGGTTCATGTATATATCTGACGCAATGTTATTGGAGGAGATGTTCATGGCAACCGAAATTAAACGCTCAGTATGCCCATATGATTGCCCCGATACTTGCGGGTTATTGATCTATACGGAAAATGATCAGGTAGTGCAGGTGCTGGGTGACCCGGAGCACTCCTTCACCCGCGGGACCCTCTGCCCTAAAATGGTGCACTACGAAAGAACGGTGCACTCACCTTTGCGAATAACTAAGCCGTTATTGCGTTCAGGCAGTAAAGGCAGTGGGCAATTCCGTTCAGTCAGCTGGGACGAGGCGATCGATCATATTGCCAGTCGGTGGCAGGGAATTATCGCAGCTCATGGTTCGGAAGCCATTTTGCCTTACTCGTATGCGGGAACAATGGGTTTAGTGCAGCGTAATGTTGGTCAGGCTTTTTTAAACCGTTTAGGCGCCACCCGACTTGACAGGACGATCTGTTCCCCTGCCAAGGGATATGGATGGAAATCGGTAATGGGAAATACCCTCGCGCCGCATCCAGACGAAGTTATGGAAAGTGATCTGATTATCCTTTGGGGGATTAATGCCGTTGCCACAAATATACACTTTTTGCACGGGATAAGAGAGGCCAGGAAGCGAGGCGCTACTGTATGGTTGGTGGATACCTATGAAACCCCAACGGCGCAAATCGCTGACCGGGTCTTTTTAACCAAACCGGGCAGTGACGGTGCATTAGCTCTTGGAATTATGCATATCATCGCCAGAGATGACCTGGCGGACGACGCGTTTGTTGACAAGTATGTTCAAGGTTATGAGGAACTTAGAGACAACATTCTACCCCAGTACTCGCCATGCGTTGTAAGTGAGATCACAGGCCTAACGGTCAGTACCATCGAAGCGCTTGCCAGAGAATATGCAAAAGCGAGAGCGCCCTTCATCAGGTTGGGTTCAGGGTTGTCGCGATATGGAAACGGTGCAACCACGGTGCGCATCATCAGCTGCTTGCCGGCGCTGATCGGCGCCTGGGCAAAACCGGGGGGCGGCTTAATGGGAAACATATCTACCGCCAGCGCGCTTAATATGGCTGCCATAACTCGCGAAGACTTTATGGAAAAGCCGACACGGATTATTAACATGAATCAATTGGGCGGGGCGTTGACAACGCCGGTTAACCCCGTAATGGGTCTTTACGTTTACCAATCCAACCCGGCCGCCGTTACACCTGACCAAAACGCAGTATTTGAGGGACTTAAGCGCGACGACCTGTTTACCGTGGTGCATGAACGATTTATGACTGATACGGCAAACTTCGCCGACGTTGTCCTGCCGGCAGCTTCTTCAGTGGAAACCAGTGATCTTTTCATAGCCTACGGGCACTATTGCATGCAACGGGCCTATCCGGCCATACCATCTGTTGGCGAAGCCAAATCCAACTGGGATGTATTCGGTTTATTAGCTAAAGCTATGGGATTTGAAGAAACATATTTTCAGCAGACTGCCGACGAATTAATCGATCATCTGCTGGATAACCCCAATCCCTGGTTGGCTAGCGTTGATATGGAAAAACTAAAATCCGGCAAGCCAATTGAATTGCCACTGCCAGCGGGCTATAAAATGGATTTCAGAACACCCTCCGGCAAAATTGAAGTTCGTAATCCCTCAGAAGTCGATTCGATACCAAGTTACTTTGCGCCTAATGGTGATGAAGCGCCCTATTGGCTGATGACTGCCCCGACCACAATTATGCTTAACTCTTCTTTTAATGAACGGTACGATCTTGTCGGGGACAAGGCTCAGACTTTCATGACTTTGCAGATGAACCTTGTTGATGCTGCCGCTAAGAATCTGACAGATGGGCAACGGGTAGTGGCGTTTAATTGCCGCGGTGAGGTCACCTTCATCCTTAAAACAACAGAAAAAGTGCCGTCGGGGGTTGCCGTTGCCGAAGGGGTTTGGTGGATTAAGAACGCCCCTGGAAAGCGAGGTGTGAACGCCCTTACCTCTCAACGATTAACTGACAAAGCTGCCGGCAGTACTTTTTATGACACAAAGGTTGATGTTAGGGCGGAGTAGTATCATCGCCCCCCCTTCTTCAAAGGGGGTAAACCTTCTCGCGAATCTCCAATTACGCGTATTAGTATCACCTTTCTATCAAATGGCACGTCGAGTGCGTCGCGTTGATAGAGAAGCAATAGGCGCGAATAATAAGGGTTCGCGAGATTGGGGATAATTGGATGGGTGTGATATATGTTCGCCTGGACTTAGGTTCAGGCGATTTTTTGCACCCCCGGGGGTCGAACGTTTGCGCGGAAGTTACTAAGCCTGAGCAAAAGAGGGTTTGCAATTGAAATCGAAACAATTATTCGCAAAACTTTCGATCCAAAACATTGATTTGCTCAAAAAGTTTTGATATACTTAACAAAACAAAATGAGCAAAAAATAAATTTGCTAAAAAAGTTTTGAGAGGTGCAGTGTGGATTCGAATAACGTGTCAATTGAAGAGAAATTTTATAATGAACTTTCAAGACACATGGAAAGTGGCAACGAAATAGATGTTAGAACAATATATTCACTGTATCCGGATATCAACAAAAAAACTATTTCTTGGCGACTATATGAATTGGTTCAGCGCGGGAAACTTTATAAAACGGGGCATGGGTACTATGCCCTGACTGGGGTCAAGGAACATAATGCGATGGGATATAATTACATGCAAAAGCAGTCACAGGTAATTTACGATACTCTTATAGACTACGGATACAATTTTTATATCTCTGGCTTGGATGCTTTGGTTGGTGAAATTTTGCATGTGCCAGAAAAGTATCCAACCTTGATAGTAGCTGAGGAAAGCGGGATAAACGAAATACAAGGAATACTGAAGGAAAAGCTACTAATGGCGCTAACCGAAAAAGAAAGAAACATCATAGGCAAAACAATAAATATTGATCAAGTTGACGTTGTGCTATTTACAGGGAAGGACTTTTCGCTGTCAAAGGAGCATATAGCCCGGAAAGAAAAGGGATTTGTCGATCTATATTACTCAGTAACTAGGATGGGCTATGGTATTGCTATTCCTGAACTGTCACGAATCTATCAAAGTTTGCGCAGAAACAAAACTGTTGCAATGGAAAAAATGAAGATTTCTGCAAAAGATAGAGGAATCGTCAGGGAAATCAATTGGCTTATAGAATTGAATAGGTTGCCAGAAAAAACATTGGAATTCATGAGGTATCAATTGAAGGAGGAGCCATGGAGGGGATAAAACAAGAAAATCTCATCTTAGGACCGACGGTTTTTGAAAAAAGCGAGATAGAAAAGCGTATGACAGATGGCGGATTCAATTCAAAAGCTAAGTTTGAACTTTTTATCTGGGATTTGGAGATGTTCTTGCAGCTGCAAAAAAAGCTTGGAGAGAAAATCATGCTGAAAGGCGGTGCGGCAACGCAGTTCTACATTCCCGCTGCAACCCAAAGAACCAGCATAGATATTGACATGATTAGCTTGGCAACCCGTGAAGATGTGCATGCTGCCCTTGCAGAAGTGGAAGCGGATCTTCAGGGCGACGGAGAGTATTGCAAATTCAGACTCTACAAGCCCAAACATCCCAAACTTGGACTGGGTGAGCTGGAAACATATTTTGTTACAGTTCCAACTATTTGTAATAGGGCAGACCTATATGCCCAAAACGGAAAACAGGAAGTAAAAATTGAATTTTTATTTTCAGCGCAGGAATATCAATGGCAAAAAGTTAAGCCAAACAGTTTGTTCGCGCTAGAGACTGAAAAAGAATTTAATTTATTGACATTGGAAATGCTGTTCGCTGACAAATTAACTACACTCGGGCCTAATACGATAGGAGTTCCTGCCGAGAGAGCAGATGAACAGTTTAAGCAGATTTATGACGTGATTACTTTGTTTAGTTTCAATATGGATCGAATTATTGATAATAAGGAGTTCGTACTGGCAAACTATAAAAAGGCAGCTGAATTTGAGTGCACAATACATGATATTTCATATGATCCCGACTTGCTCTTCGCAGACATGAAACTGTTGATTCGCCAGGTTCAAAATATTGAAAACGACGACGAGCTGCTGCAAAGGGCGAACGACTTTCAATCGTTATATCTTCGGAATAGTGTTAGACGCGATAAGGCTCAGTGGGCAATTGCTGGATGCCATTTGGAACTTTTGGCCAATTATATTTTTCAGGGTGACAACAAAATTAAGCGATTTCGAGAAATGCAGGATCTGATCGACAGGCTGAATTTTGGCGCAATATATGGACCTGAACGTGGGAAAAAGATTAAAGACGTTCGTGAAGTTTTAAAGCTTAACTTTGCCGGAATCGACAGCTTGAGCGCGGAACTATTTAACAAGAGAAACGACAGGATTATATGGGAATTGTTCACTGTTGTTTCATTTGAAGAAATTGCAGATGCGTTACATGAACTGATTTGATTCCAATCGACAACGCCTGTATAGATTGGGCCATATGAGTGGAATTCGTAAACTCATTTATTTCAGTGGTCTTGCCTGGATGCGTGTTAGCTGAATGCTGAGGGAAGAAGAATATTGGAAAGCCGTGTGCAGTATACTGCCCGTACGGTTTGATGAGGGGGCGGTGGCAACCCCACTGTTCTACTCAGTAACGGAAATAAGCGCTAATAATAAGGGTTCGTAGCTTTGGGGTATTTTGAATAGGTTGGATTTGTGTTCGCCGGGACTTAGGTTCAGGCGATTTTTTGCACCCTCGGAGGTCGAACGAATGCGCAGAAATGAAATCCGAACTTTGTTGCAAGATGCCTTCCCAATAACAACTAACAAGAAGGGGAATTATCAAAAGATGTGGAATAAAACTTGATTAAGCAATACACTATTTAAGTCAGTTGTGTAATCAATAGAATTGACAGGGGCCATAAAATTGCATGCAGGGAACTGCCGACAACAATATCGGCAGCATTTCTTTGCGGAAAGGACAATCAATGACATCTGAAGCCCAAACGCGAAAAGAACATATTGACGCCAAGCTTTTTGCTGCGGGCTGGGATGTAAATAACCTGGCGCAAGTTGTCAAAGAGTTTGATATTTCTGTGCCGTTCCTAGATCGGGTTGCTGAGGAACGATCTCCTTATGCCGGTCATCAATATAGCGACTACGTTTTATTGGGACGAGACGCAAAACCGCTGGCGGTTGTCGAAGCAAAGAAGACTGCGAAAGATGCTGCCGTCGGGCGGGAACAGGCGAAGCAGTATTGCTACAACATTCAAAAACAATATGGTTCCAAACTGCCGTTCTGTTTTTACACCAATGGTCATGAGATTTATTTTTGGGACTTGGAACATTATCCTCCCCGAAAAGTGGTAGGCTATCCCACTCGAGATGACTTAGAGCGGTTTCAATATATTCGCGAGCATCGAAAGCATCTGGCTGAGGAATTGATTAACACAGAAATTGCCGGGCGAGATTATCAGCTTCGCGCCATTCGTTCCGTCATGGAAGGGATCGAGAAGAAAAAACGCAGTTTTTTGCTGGTGATGGCTACCGGGACAGGAAAAACCAGAACATGCATTGCGCTGATTGATGCGCTTATGCGCGCGGGTCATGTTGAGAGGGTATTGTTCCTGGTGGATAGAATCGCCTTGCGTGAACAGGCGCTAACCGCTTTCAAAGAACACTTGCCCAACGAGCCCCTATGGCCGAAGGTTGGCGAAAAACTCGTTGCCAAAGATCGCCGGATCTATGTTTCCACCTATCCCACCATGCTCAATATTATCAGAGAAGAGGACAACACTCTTTCTCCGCACTTTTTTGATTTGATTGTGATCGATGAAAGCCATCGCTCCATATACAACACTTATGGCGAAGTGCTGGACTATTTCCAGGCACTTAGTCTCGGACTCACGGCGACACCGACCGATATTATCGACCACAACACCTTCAAACTCTTTCATTGTGACGATGGCCTGCCCAGCTTTGCCTACACGTACGCGGAAGCTGTAAACCACGCGCCGCCTTACTTGTGCAACTTTCAGGTGATGAAGATACACACCAAGTTTCAGGATGAAGGAATCAGCAAACGAACGATCTCGCTAGAAGATCAAAAACGGTTGATCCTGGCAGGCAAAGAAGTCGAAGAGATTAATTTTGAAGGTACTGAACTGGAAAAAACGGTTACCAATAAGGGCACCAATGCGCTCATCGTCAAAGAGTTCATGGAAGAATCTATCAAAGATTCCAACGGGGTTCTTCCGGGGAAAACAATATTTTTCTGTTCGTCCAAGGCTCACGCGCGAAGAATCGAAAAGATTTTCGATTCTCTATACCCGGAGTATCACGGGGAATTGGCGAAAGTACTTGTTTCCGATGACCCCCGTGTCTATGGCAAGGGCGGGCTGCTGAATCAGTTCACGCATAATGACCTGCCGAGAATTGCCCTCAGTGTCGATATGCTGGATACCGGCATTGATATTCGGGAACTGGTGAACCTGGTATTTGCGAAACCGGTATTTTCCTATACAAAGTTCTGGCAGATGATCGGTCGCGGCACGCGCCTGTTGGAATCGCACAAGATAAAGCCTTGGTGCACGACAAAAGACCGGTTCCTAATCCTAGACTGCTGGGACAACTTTGAGTATTTTAAACTGCACCCCGAAGGGAAAGACACCCTTCCGCAAATCCCACTCCCAGTGCGTTTCATCGGAATCAGGCTCGATAAAATTGAAACAGCAATCGACACGCAAAACGATGCCATTGCCGCAAAAGAGATTCGCAAGCTCCGGCAACAGATCGAAGAACTCCCACAAAATTCGGTAGTGATTCAAGGGGCCGCCACGGAATTGCAAAAGCTAGCGGATGATAATTTCTGGACAAGGCTGACGCATGAAAAACTCGAGTTTTTGCGGGATTACATCAAACCGTTGTTTCGGACGGTTTCGCAAACTGATTTTAAGGCGATGCGCTTTCAAAAAGATCTGCTGGAAGCATCCTTGGCGAAATTGGCGGAGGACAAAAGAAAATACGATACGCTGAAGGATAATATTATCGAAGTGGTGGGAGAACTGCCGCTGTCCGTGAATATTGTCGCCAAGGAAGAGGTCATCATTCGGGCGGCTCAGACCCATAGCTTTTGGGCCAAGGCAACCGATGCGACCTTTGATGAACTGGCCGAAAAGATATCTGCCTTGATGAAATATCGGGATAATGATCATCAAACGTCGGGACCGGCGCAGTTTGATTTTGTCGACTTGTTGAAAACCAAGGAGTTCGTGGAGTTTGGACCGGAACATTCGACGGTGAGTGTTTCCCAGTACCGCGAGATGGTAGAAAGACTGATCACGGAACTGACGGAAAGCAATCCGGTGCTGCAAAAGATCAAAGAAGGCAAAGCCATTAGCGAAGCAGAGGCGGAGAGCCTGGCGGCTCTCTTGCACGAGGAACATCCTCATATTACCGAAGAGTTGCTCAAGACGGTGTATCAGAATCGGAAAGCAACCTTGCTTCAATTCATCCGGCACATATTGGGTCTGGAAATCCTGGAGAGTTTCCCGGCTACGGTCACCAAAGCCTTTGATCAGTTTATCCGCAGCCATACGAATCTGAGCTCACGGCAGTTGGACTTTTTGAATCTGCTGAAAGAATTTATTTTGGACAAAGAGACTGTGCAGAAACGGGATTTAATTGAATCCCCGTTTACAATATTGCACCCGCAGGGAATCCGCGGTTTATTCACGCCGAAAGAAATCGACGAAATTTTGGAATTGACGAAAAAGGTGGCAGCATAACTTGTTACAAAATAACCCGGTACTGAAAAGCAAAATTGCTTCCCTCTGGGATAAATTCTGGAGCGGTGGCATTTCCAACCCATTGACGGCGATTGAGCAGATAACATACCTTTTGTTTATGAAGCGCTTGGATGACCTGGACCTCAAAAGAATCGCTGATGCAGATTTTGCCGACGAGACTTATACGTCAAAATTCGAGGGATATTGGGTACCGCCCGAGCATGTTTTCAAACTGGATGAAACAAAACCGTTGGACGAAGCAAAAAAAGAAAAAGACGAGAAGGAAGCTCCGTTCCGGGTCGATAAGCAGACTCTCCGCTGGAGCCAGTTTAGTCACATGCCGCCAGAGGAAAGGCTTCTGCATGTGCAGATAAGAGTCTTCCCTTTCTTGAAAACGCTCAACGGGGATGAATCTTCATTTACGCATCATATGAAAAACGCCGTCTTCATTATTCCTAAACCGACATTGCTGTCAGAAGCGATGTCTACCATTGAAGAGATTTTTGCGGAAATTGAACGAGATGCCAACGAAGGTGGGCAGGCGTTTCAAGATATTCAGGGAGATGTCTATGAAATGCTTCTCTCCGAAATCGCCAGCGCTGGGAAGAATGGGCAGTTTCGGACGCCGCGTCATATCATCAAGCTCATTGCGGAACTGGTCGAACCTCAATTGGGTCATCAAATTGCCGATCCGGCCTGCGGGACCGGCGGTTTTTTATTGGGCGCTTATCAATATATAGTGACTCAACTCGACAAGAACAAGAAGAATCTTCAACCGGATGAAGACGGCTTTATCCGTAATTCGGTGAGTAGTCTTTTGACCAAAGATGTTAGTGATATTTTGAATGACAGCCTTTACGGCTACGATATCGATGTGACGATGGTCCGACTGGCGCTGATGAACCTAATGATGCATGGCGTGGACACGCCGCACATTGATTACCAGGATACCTTAAGCAAAGGCTTTGCAGAGGTCAATAAGTATCAGATCGTGATGGCCAATCCGCCGTTCACCGGCAGTATCGACAAAGGCGATATCAATGAATCACTGGAACTGGAGACTACGAAAACTGAACTGCTGTTCGTGGAGAACATCTACAACTTGCTGAAAATGGGAGGGACTGCGGGCGTGATCGTACCGCAGGGCGTTTTGTTCGGTAGCGGCAAAGCCTTCGTTGAAGCCCGGAAAATACTCGTCACAAAATGTGAACTTAAAGCCGTCATTGCAATGCCGAGCGGCGTTTTCAAACCCTACGCCGGAGTAAGTACCGCCATTCTGATCTTCACCAAGGGCGGTGAAACGGAAAATGTCTGGTTCTACGACATGAAGAGTGATGGCCGCAGTCTGGATGACAAGCGCGCAAAGCAGGAGGGATATGGCGACCTGCAGGATATCGTAACGCAGTATAAGAGCCGTGATCCGCACAAAGCAAGCGATCGCAAGGCGAAGTTTTTCTTTGTGCCCCAAAAGGAGATTGTGGCACAAAACTATGATCTTTCGATGAGCAAGTATAAAGAGGATGTTTTCGAAGAAGTTGTGTATGAAAAGCCCACAGTGATTCTGGCCAAGCTCAAGACTTTGGAAGATGAAATTAGTAAAGAAATGAATGAACTTGAGGAAATGCTGGGATGAGAGTAGTTAAACTTGCTGGTCTTGTAAAAGAATTGGAATCTGGTGCCAGGCCTCAAGGCGGTGTTTCATCTGAAACAGGGACAATACCTAGTCTGGGCGCGGAGCACTTATCAGAAGATGGAAAGTTTAACTTCCATAAAAATAAATTTATTACAGTCAGTTTTTTTTGCAGATTGAAAACGGGAAAAATAAAATGCAATGATATTTTGATCGTAAAAGATGGTGCAACTACAGGGAAGGTATCTTTCGTTGGAAATTCATTTCCCTATGCTAAAGCGGCTATTAATGAACATGTATTTCGTATTGCTATTGATCAAAAAAAAGGTTTTGCAAAATATGTTTATTTTTTCTTGAGATCGTCAGAGGGTAAAAAACAGATACTTAATGACTTTCGTGGCGCAACTGTTGGAGGAATATCCCGTCAATTTATAGAGTCAACACAAATTCCTCTCCCCGAGAACCTCGACGACCAAATTCGCATTGCCAATGTTCTCACCCGAGCGGAAACGCTGATTGCCAAACGAAAAGAGAGCATCAGGTTGGTGGATGAATTCTTGAAAAGTACTTTTATTGAGATGTTTGGCGATCCGGTGCGGAATGAGAAGGGATGGGAAAAGAAAAGATTAGGTGATTGTTTAAATATCTTCCCGCAAAATGGCTTGTATAAGCATCAATCTATGTATGGAAGCGGAACAAAAATTATTCGGATAGATTCATTTTATGATGGTTATGTTGAATTTATTGAAAAACTAAAAAGAGTAACGTTGACCCAAATCGAAATTGACCAATATGCAGTGAAAAAAGATGATATATTAATCAACCGCGTTAATAGCATGGAGTATCTTGGGAAAATAGGTATCGTGCCAGATATTTCAGAGGATATTGTCTACGAATCAAACATGATGAAATTCCATTTAAACCCAAAATTATTAACACCAGTTTTTTTGATGTTCTTGTGGAGAACAGAATATATTAAAGCCCAAATAAAACGTAGAGCGAAAAATGCAGTAAATCAGTCGAGTATCAATCAACAAGATATTCTTTTGTTTGAAGTATTAAGTCCAGAACGAACACTCCAAAATCAATTTGCCGACATTGTAGAAAAAGTCGAAGCTCTTAAAACAAGATATACTGAAAGTCTCACCGGATTGGAGGCCCTTTATGCTTCGCTCAGTCAGCGGGCATTTAAAGGCGAATTGGATTTGAGTCGGGTTCCTATTCAAGAGATGGTACCAGACGAGGTGCTTAATCACAATGATCCCATAAAATTTTCCATGAATCCGTCGAATGCAGAAGTGACGAGTTCTCGGAAATATTCAGTGGAAGCTTTGAAAAATCTTATCGATACAACGAGTGAGAAAACTTTTTCATTTGACGAATTGTGGTCCAAGATTGAAACCGCCGCATTTGACGAACTGCCCCAATATGAAGACGTGAAAAGGACACTCTTTGAAATGCTTAGTGGAGAAAATCCTCAGTTGGTGCAGCTTTTTGACAAAGAGAAAAAAATGATGGTTATGAGGCGCAAAAAATGAAACTATTACGCTTGAAAATAACCGATCCCACTGGCTTCAGAAGCTTACAAGCGGGTTTTGAGGTTTATTTTCTGCGTGACTGGAACTATGCGGAGGCAGGCGAATTCAATCCGTACATTTTGGCGGGACCGAATGGAAGTGGGAAGTCTAATGTATTAGAAGCATTAGCGGCGATCTTTTATCATATTGAATGTATGTATTTGCAGTATCGACCGGATAATTTTCGCTATGATGAAGAAAAAAATCCAGGCGGATTTCGAGAAGAAGTAAGTACTCCTGATGCTTTTGAACTGGAGTACTTTATTCCTGTGCCAGATTCTTTGAGGAGTGAATCCAAGCTCAATATTGCGCAAGTTCGCATCGAAAAAAGATTGAGCAAGCCGCCGGCTATGTTTTGGCTTAACCAAAACGAAGCGACTGACTACAGTGAAGCGCTCGATAAAAAAACCGCAAAACAGCTATTACCCAAATATATTATGGCGTATTCTTCGGGCGAGAATGAAATTTTGAGTGTGCCTTTTTTCAAAATGAGATTTATTCACTTTGATGAGTATAGAGACTTGTTGATACGGGATGATTATTACGGACAAACCCCGGAGGGAAGGTTGATTTATCTTGATGAGCAGCTTAGCCAAGCTATTTTATTGAGCAATCTTCTTTTGCAACCCAAAGACGTGTTGTATCCGTTTGAGAAAGAATTAGGCCTTAAAGCAGTAAAAGAATTCCGGCTAATTATTAACAAACATCGCTATGAGATAATTCATGACGATGTTTTTGAAGCAATGACGGAAAACGAAAAACTTGACCCCAATAAGATTCGTAGAGAACTTACTTTAAAGCTTAAAACTACAATGGACCGATTAGAAAACTGTTCTACTGCTCAACATACCATTTATGGCGATGACGGCATGGCGAAATTTCGTATTTTGGATTTTTGTGTTGATGAAGCAACCAAAGAAGCTTTCCAATATCATTTCCAAAGTTATCCATTAAATTTATTTCAGGCATTCCAAATACTACATACACTTAATTATTGTGTGATTGATTTGGAAACCCGAGCACACATTTATAAGTCGAAAAATATATATTTAAAGCAAGATATGACTGCGATTTCTTTGAATGAAGAAAGTGTTTTTCGGATCAAAGAATTTATGCTTGATAAGGGCGAAATAGAGGGCGTGATTTATACGAAATCGCTTTCTGATGGCGAACATCAATTTATTCATTCGTTAGGATTATGTCTTTTATATAAAGATGAAAACTGCCTCTTTCTCATGGATGAGCCTGAAACCCACTTCGACCCAGATTGGCGGGCAAAATTTATCACAAGGCTGCGCGAGTGTTTTAGTGAGGGAAAAGCTCAGAACACGATGCGCGAAATGTTGATTACAACTCATTCTCCCTTTTTAATTTCAGATAGTCGCAAGGAGTATGTTCTATTATTTAATAAAAATTTCAGGATGAAGACGGTAGAGGTTCGGCGACCAGATTACAATACTTTGGGTGCATCGATCAACAAAATTACGATGACATCTTTTGGCAAGACTGAAACTATTGGCGGCTACGCCGAAAAGCAACTTGATGAAATTAAAAAACGGTTTGAGGTAGGCGCGCCTAAGCAAGAATTGATTGAAGAAGTTAATTCTTTGCTCGGCGATTCGGTTGAGAAGATACTATTCGTGAAAAGAGTGCTGGATAGCATGGAGGACACATAATGCTATTTCCTTACAAATATATTAATCACTCCGTGGAAAAAATGCAGGAGTATATTGATTATATTTTTTATCAGGTTTGGTGTAAGGCTCCAGGATGCGATTATGACATTTCACTATTTAATGGCAAGCCTGATCTAAAAGAACTGATCGTTGATTTTTACCATACCGAGCCCAAAGGTGCAGATTTTTTCATCAAAGGGATACAAGAGATATTTTTAATCTTTAAAGATCCTAAGCCGTTTTCCCTGAGTCAGTTACAAGGTTGGTATCAATCGAATAATGATATTGAAGACCTGTGCCATAATAATCCTTCCTGTGTTCCGATAACATATGCAGAGATAAATATTCAGCATGCAACTTTGGGGCGAGCATTAAAACGATTTTTTGAACCGCTATATGCAAAGGATTTTCTTACTTTGCGAACGGTAGCAGAAAAAATTGGAGTGATTGGCGAGCATTATCATCAGTTCGTGACCGTTAATAAACTTGGAAAGTGCCCTTTTTGTGGTTTGAGTGATATTGAAGGTGAGTACTCTAAGATGCGCGAAGCGTATGATCATTACTTGCCCAAAAGCAAATACCCTTTTTCGTCGATTAATTTTAGAAACTTGGCTCCAGCATGCAATAAGTGTAACAGTATGTATAAGCAGGCAAAAGACCCGCTTCATGATAGAAGTGGCAATCGACGGAAAGCGTTCTACGCCTATAATTCAACTTCATACAAGCTGGATATTAATTTGCAACTTAATTCGGCTGATATAGAACACTTAGCTCCGCATGATATAAACATAGCATTAGGGCCACCCCGTTTATCGGCAGAGATTCGAACTTGGGATGAATTATTTGATATTGAAGAACGTTTTAAGGAAAAGTGCTGTAGTGCCGAAGCCAAAGATTGGATTACTCAGGTTAATGATTTTCATGGTAAACTGTCTCCCCATGAGTTGTTACAATCAATATTGAGCTTTGCTCAAAGTTATCCGAATACGGATACCAATTTTTTAAAGAAGCCTTTTTTAGAAGCTTGTGAAGCGCAACATCTTTTTGACTAAGAAACGGTGCCTTGTTTTAAGAAAAATATAGTATTGTTTCTCTTATTCAGGGATGCTTCGCATACCGATTTTACAGAGGGAAGAAATTACTGGATTTGATTGTTAATAGCGGATTACGGCTTGTGATGAATAATTCCGCCGCTCAAATGGTAAGTTTTGAATTTGGGATAAGGACGCGGATGCCTGTGAAGATGTATGTCGGGGTCACAGATTTTGACTGGTTTAAAACTATAAAGCAGGCGAACTGCGACGAAGTGAATTTTTGGAAGCCGGGAGGCCGTACCAATTTTTTGGCTCTGGCTGAAGGCGACCTTTTTTTGTTCAAGCTTCATAGCCCCAAGGATTACATTGTGGGCGGAGGGCTCTTTCTGAAGTTTTCAATTTTGCCATCTTCCTTAGCATGGGAGGCATTTGGCATTGCAAATGGCGCTATAAATCTTATGGAACTTAACAATCGAATTTACAAATACAAAAAAACGAATCGTTTATCTGATCCCGACCCGTACATCGGATGTATTATTCTATCCACGCCATTTTATTTTGATGAAGAGGACTGGATTCCGGTTCCACAAAATTGGAATCGCAACATAGTTCAAGGTAAAACGTATGATACGCGAGAAATGATCGGGATGACGCTTTATGAGCAGGTACAAGACAAGCTTAAATTGCAAAGATTGATGCAACCATGGGCTGTGGGGGAAAGTGCTGAAAACCGTTACGGAAAGGAACAGATCATTAAGCCAAGAATTGGGCAGGGAGCATTCAAGGTTTTGATAACGGACGCATATCAACGTAAATGTGCAATCACCGGAGAGAAAACCTTGCCGGTTTTAGAGGCTGCACATATTAAGCCATACGGTCTGGAGGGGCCACATAAAATCAGCAATGGACTACTTCTCAGAAGTGATTTTCACACTCTTTTTGACAGGGGCTATATTACCGTTGACAAGAATCTCATCGTAGAAGTTAGTCATCGGATAAAAGAGGTTTTCGGCAACGGCAAAGAATACTATGCGCATCATGGCAGCAAATTGATTATTTTGCCGGAACGAAAAGATCAACTTCCCGATCCACAATATCTTGAATGGCACAATGAGAATGTTTTCCTTGGATAGGAAAGGAGTAGGTCGAACGGTGGATAAAACATTAAAAAAATAAAATAATACTTTATCAAACTGATGAAGGCAAAGTAAAAGTCATGTGTTTTTTTTTGCTGATGAAAATTTTTGGTTGACACAAAAAGCTATGGGAGAACTGTTCGATGTTCAGAAAGCCGCCATTTCTAAGCATCTTAAAAATATCTATGAATCCGGTGAACTTGAAAAAATGCAACTGTTTCCGTTATGGAAACAGTTCAAAACGAAGGCGAAAGAAATATAAAACGCAATGTCGAATTTTATAACCTTGATGCCATTATTGCAGTCGGCTACCAGGTGAATTCGATAAAGGCTACTCAGTTTAGAATATGGGCAACTCAAACATTAAAGGAGTACATTTTAAAAGGATTTGTATTGAATGATGAGATGCTGAAAAACGGAAGACCATTTGGCAAGGATTATTTTGATGAGCTGTTAGAGCGCATTAGGGAGATCAGGGCTTCTGAACGTAGGGCTTACCAGAAAATTGCCGATGTCTTTGAACAGTGCAGTAGCGATTATAATTCGGGTTCAGAGGAAACGAAGGCATTCTATGCTTTTGTCCAGAATAAAATGCACTTTGCCATAACCGGAAAAACTGCGGCGGAAATAATTCATGATAGAGCCTCCAGCGCACACCCGACAATGGGACTAACTAACTGGAAAGCATCTCCTGCCGGAAAGATTTTGAAAAGCGATATTACGGTGGCAAAAAATTACCTCAATAAAAAAGAGCTGGATCGCCTTAACAGAATTGTGACAATGTATGACAGGAAAAAGAACCGGACAAGGGTATGGATCGAAAAAGCGCTTGAGTGGAGAAACGTCTACGATGTTAAAGACCCAGTACCAAGACTTGCGGTGGATGAAATTATTACGGAACGAAAGCAGACTATCAGTCAAGCCGGATATTGGCCGGCGAGTGAACTCTGGGGCGGCGCGTAAATGCGTCGCCTTCTCTATTCCTAAGAGAAAAAGTCCCGCTGCCAGATAGTGTCAAATAATGTTCGCAAAAATCATCGGCACTTCAGCTTGGTTAAGCAGCCGCATCGAGTTTTTGCTGGATCTCTGTAATGATCATGGGATGAATATAAGATCGCCCGCTAGACCAATCCTCGCTGTATTCAATCAAGTAACTGGTTACTAGGCGAACATAGGAATCCATACTCGGGAAGATACCGACCACCTTTGTTCGACGCCGGATTTCCTTGTTTAGCCGTTCCAACAGATTAGTGGATGAGATTTTTCGCGAGTCGATTTCATTGAAACTGAAAAACTGCAGCGATTCTTCCAGACCGTCTTCCAATGTGGCAATCGCTTCCGGATATCTTGTTTCATAATCGTCCATCAGAGACGCCGCATATTTTTTGGCGCTGTCATAGTCAGGCTGGAGCCAGATTTGCTTGAGTTTTTCCGCAAAGGTTTTCTTTTCCCGGCTGGATATATGGGCCAAGATATTTCGCATGAAATGGACTTTGCAGCGTTGCCAGGCGCAACCAACGAAGGATTCCCTCACGGCTTTGACCAGCCCCTTATGCGCATCCGATACAACCAACCAGACCTTTTTTACTCCCCGGGCTTTGAGATTGTCGAACAGTTGGGTATACGTGGCGGCGGATTCCTCAACCATCGGTTCAATCGCCAGGATATCGCGTTTGCCGTCGCAATTAATGCCTGTAACTACCAGGACCGCCATGTTTTTAACACTATGGTGATCGCGGATACGTTCATACAGGGCATCCACCCATAGAACCGGATAGATCTCTTCCAACTGGCGATTGCGGAAGGCTTCAACTTGTTCATTTAATTCTTTGGTGATGGCCGAAACCTGACTGCGGGAGATGGAGTCGATCCCCAAACTTTTGGTGAGTTTGTCGATTTTCCGTGTCGATACGCCGTTTACATAGGCTTCCTGAATGACGTTCATCAAAGCGGCTTCGGATCGTTTTCTGGCTTCCAGGAAGAATGGGATATACCCGCCATTTCGGATCTTGGGCACCATCAGATACATTGTCCCCATTCGCGTGTCAAATCGCCTGACTCGATAACCTGAGCGATATCCCTGGCGAGTTTGGGTTCGCTCTGATTTTTGGGCTTCCAGCTTGCCGTCCACTTCGGCTGCCATGAGTCGTTCGCAGAGCCACTTGAGCATTTCCTGCATGGGATCGTCGTCTGCCACAAATTTCATTAGCATTTTTTCAAAAGGTACGGTAGAATTTTGGTAAACCATCGGCGCTACACTCCTTTTGGGTTTGCTGGACACTTACCTTTTCGGAGTTGCCGATGGTTTTTCCTATTCTCTTTTGCGAACTTTATTGTACGCTATCCGCTGCCATGCGGGGGCAGCAATGGGGTGCATAAAAGTTGCTTAAACAAAACATATCCTATGAGAACATACCGCAGGAGCTGAAAGACCGACCACATTGGATTTTGTGGGGACCGCGCAAAAAACAGCAAAGGAGTGATGGTTGACAAAACACCGGTAACCCTAAAGACAGGCAGCAATGCAGATCCTACAGACCCTAACACCTGGGGGATATATACGGAAGCAGCGGAAGCCATGACAGAGAGTAATAACATTTCTGGCATTGGATTTGTATTTGCTTCGACCTGAATATTTCGCGTGAGTTGAGCACCTATTCCGCTCGGATTGAGCAGTCGTCACGCTCGAAATGAGCAGTGCTCACGCATCCATTATCGGATTTTATGAGTTGAGTCGCGTTTCCGCGAGGATTGTTTTACGATCCTCACGGAACGTGACTGCATAATCCTATATTCCGCTTAGCTTTTGCAAGATATCTTCCCTGCCAGAAAAGTTATTTGTTTGGCATACGCCTTCGTTTTGAACGGGCTACTCAATGCCAGCGTGACGACTGCTCATTTTGTGCGGATTCATTGCGCATTCGGGGCGAAATATTCACGACCGACGCCTACTGCGGAATTGACCTGGAGAAATGCAGAAACCAACAAACGGGTGAAATAGAACCTTGTGCGATCGACATTGTGAAGCAGTTTAATTCCTATACGGAAATTAGCCCGAGTGGGAGGGGGTTGCATATCATCATCAAGGGCAAGAAGCCGGGGCCAAAGTGCAAAAAGCGCGGTAGCAGGATTGAAATATATGACTGCGCCCATTATTTCACTATCACTGGAAACCTGCTGCCGGAGGGGAGTGCATGAAAGAGGTTGCATGCCAGCAGGATGTGCTGAACAGGTTCTATGCTCAAATCTTCGTTGCTGATCCTCGTCAGCCGCGAGGAGAATTTATCATCAGAAATACTGCGAAAATGCAAATAGTATAATTTTATTTTCAAAATAAGAATTGAAATGAAAATTAAATCAAAGTATAATCACTTTGGGACTGAAAATTAAGGGGTGGGATTATGGATGCACGTGCAGGCAAAAAAATGAAACAAGGAAGTGGCGAGGCGGGATTCTTTTCTTTTATTCCTGCCAAGCTGCCACCACAAAACCCAACTATTCAATATGACGATGAAATGATTTATTTGTTGTCTGAGGCAAACCGATATATTGGTAGGCTGGACGAAGTTACGGATAGCTTGATTTCGCCAAGTTTCTTTGTGTATATGTACGCCAGAAAAGAGGCGGCGTTGTCTTCGCAAATCGAAGGAACAAGAGCAACTTTTTCCGACTTGATTAAAGCTGAGGCAGGGATGGCTGATGAAGTTCCTAACGACGTTCAGGAAATCAAAAATTATATTAGTGCAACCAGCTATGGATTCGAGCGATTGGAAACGTTGCCGCTTTCCTTGCGATTGATCCGGGAAATCCATGCGATTCTAATGACGGGCGTACGGGGCGAAAATAAAACACCAGGTGAGTTTCGACGATCACAAAACTGGATCGGCGGATACTCCATCAACACCGCCAGCTATGTTCCGCCATCTGTTGACTATTTGAATGGATGCTTAGATACTTTTGAAAAATTTATGCATGAAAATGACCGCATGTCACCCTTGGTTAAAGCAGCGCTGATTCATAGTCAATTTGAGATGATCCATCCGTTTTTAGACGGTAACGGCAGAATCGGAAGGTTGCTGATTGCTTTTTATCTGGCTGCAAATCATATTTTGCACAAACCTACACTGTATATTTCCAAGTTTATTAAACGCAACCAACAGGCCTATTACGATTGCCTTTCAAACATCCATATCAAAGGGGACTATGAGACCTGGATCAAGTTCTTTTTAACCGGTGTGATTGAAACGGCAAAAGAGGCCGTGGAAATAGCGCGGGATATCACAGGGTTACGCGAAAATGATTTGCGCAAGATCAATGCACTGGGCAGAACCAGTGAAAATGCAATGCTGATATACGAGGGCTTGTTTGATAAACCGACCGTCAGTATTGAAGAAGCGATCGCGAAACTGGACATCAGTCCGGCCACAAGTGGTCGTTTGCTCGAACGGCTTTGCGAGGAAGGGATTTTAAGCAATCTGGACAATCGCAAACGGAAAAAAGTATTTGTTTACAAGGCCTATACTGATATATTCAACAGGGATTGATAAGAGCATCAAAACGCAATGGAATAGAGACGAAAAAACGGTTGGGGTGACTGGTATTCACCTTGACCGTTTTTTTGTTTCATTAAAGTTGAATGAATTTTGTTATAATTAGCTAAGATTTTGGATGCTTGCAGGTGAAAGTCCTGTCGGGACAAAGGAAGGGCCAGTCCCGTAGTCAGCAACCAGAGTACGGCGTAATCTGCGCTCTGAGGCGTTGTTGCTTGATTTCAAGCAAGACAATTTGGCGGGTTGTAACATAAAGTGAATGCTGCCGCATCGACATTGACCTCCCGAAAGGGACAACAGGGAACAGGGCATCATCCGTCGGGAATACGCTCTTGGGCTTGGTCACTTTTCTCAGCTGCCGGTTATAGCTTTCAATGATATTGGTTGTATGAATAATTTTTCGAATTTCGGCCGAGTAGCGGAAGAACGTTGCCAACTCAGTCCAGTTTGAATAAGCACGTAATTTCTTCTCAACTCGAAAAAGTTTGGCAAACTTCGAAAAAAGAGGGATGTCTTGCTGATTTTGGCGTGCGTAGCGCTTGAAGGCATCCGTGACAATTTTAAGCAGCCTTGGTTCGAGCTTTCGTCGGACTGAGGCTGTTAGTTTTAGTGGTAATTATCAATGCCTTTTGAATGTATGGATGTTTTTTGCTCTGCTTGCGGCGAAACGACGATTGTTGAGTTTTCCATGCATAATGACAAATTGGGCGTCGCACTCAAGGGAAAATGCAAGAAGTGCGGCAAGGACGTTGCAAGGTTAATTGAAGATGAGTGAGAACAGGCGAATCAAACTGAATAAAAAATTATTCCGTTGCCAGTTCAGGATGGGGACGAAGTATACCCGAACGGTATTTTCTACTTTGCTATTTCCAGAATGATTGAGGACATCAGTTCAGGCATACTTGTTGCCGAGAGAGAAGAGATCAATGTTTAAGAATGGTTTAAATCACATTGGCGTGGCTCTGTGACAGAAGAACACTTGCCAACGGTGGATGTTTTAAAACCGGTCATTCAATTTGAAAATTAAAGGGATTCTTCTTAACGTTGGTGAATTTTAATATAGTTTGCTTAAGTGCAAGATATATTATCGGTTTTTTTCGCGAATGAGAGCTGCGGAATACTATTATGGGTGTAAATTTCTATTTTTTATTCCTGATGGAAGTATTGCCAGCCTGACTGATGATCAGGAACAACTGCTCTTTGCTGAAATTGATTTGGAAAACACGGAAGAGTACCGCAAGAAAATCATAATACGCCCAATTTGCCTGCAGGTCAGGTCGGTCTTATGGATGGGCCGTTGATGGCAAACAGTATCAATATCGCAATCACCATTACAGGCAAAGGCGGACAGGGGTCAACTCCTCACAAAACTCATGGCCCAATCATTGCGGCTGCCGCGATTATCCAAGGCTTGCAAACGATCGTGAGCCGTCGCGTCGATCCGCTCGCTTGCGCCATGTGTATTTTTTTTTGGCAGCATCCACGGCGGTCAGGCCAATAATGTCATTCCGAAGTGGTGGAGCTAACCGAAGCGGTGCGAACCTTCAAGCTGCTCCCGGATTTCGTTTCGGCGACGGTTGTCGCCGTTCTGAGCTGCAAGGAGTTGAACACCGGTTGTAGTCCATAGCGATGAGACAGAAGGGAGATGGAACATGGGAGAGATTGACAGGCCCAGCAGGTGCTATATGTTGACGCAGATACTGGGAGAATTCTTGGCCGATAAGGAAGAAAGACCATCATTGAAGATGCCGTAAGGGGCTTCGAAAATGTAATAAGGGGAAATAGGGGGATGAATGATGAATCAAGAAGAGAGTCAACCGAAATGGTATAAAAAAATACCGGGCGCCTTTGTCATTTTGTTTTTAATTCTTTGTATCGTCAGTTTGTTAACATATGTGATTCCGTCCGGTTCGTTTCAAAGAGCGGTAGTGAACGGGCGCAATGTCGTCGTTGCCGGTAGTTTTGCCTTTTTAGCCAAAACACCCAAAATGACCGTTGGGGTATGGGATCTATTCAAAGCCATTCCGACCGGCATGATTGCCGCTGCCCCAATCATGGTGATTGTGCTATTGGCAGGCGGTATGTTCAAGATTTTGGAACGCACTAAAGCTGTTGAAAATGCAATTGGCATTACTATTCGCAAAGTCGGTGTAACGAAACAATCCAAGCAATGGATGTTAGTTGTGTTAACATTTATTTTCGCGCTCTTTGGTGCAGTGGTTGGTTTTGAAAATGTGATCGCTTTTGTGCCGTTGGGCATCATGGTAGCGATTGGGATGGGTTACGATCTGATGGTTGGAGCTGCCATTGTCATCGGTGGGGTTTCCATCGGGTTCGGCACCTCGCCGATCAATCCCTATACAGTCGGCGTGGCTCATTCTATCGCTGAATTGCCGATCTTTTCCGGCATGGGTCCGAGGGTGTTATTCGGGATTGTATGTACTTTGATATTAATTCACCAAATTTGGCTGTATATGAAGAAAATCGAAAAGAATCCTGAACTAAGTTTGGTAAAAGGGATTTCAACAGAAGGATTGTCCATTGATAAGGGAAAAATCAATGAATATAATCTTGATGGACGGGGAAAAGTCGTTCTGGCGCTTTTCGTTTCCTTTGTTATGGTCATTGTCTACGGTGTGCTCAAATATAATTGGTATTTGACCGAGCTTTCGGCGCTGTTTGTGGTGTACGGCTTGCTGTTTGGGTTGGTGGCGCGGTTTAGTGCCGACAAAATTGCTGATACCTTTATGCAAGGAGCTTCTGATATTGCCGGCGGCGCGGTAATTGTCGGCTTTGCCAGGTCCATTAGCGTTCTTTTGGATCAAGGCAAAATCGGTGATACCATTATCAATTCCCTGGCGGCGCCGCTGGTGAATTTACCGCCGGCCCTATCAGCGGTAGCGATGTCCTTGGTGCAGGGAGTCATCAACTTTTTTGTCCCCTCAGGGAGCGGACAAGCGATGGCAACGATGCCGATCATGATTCCCCTTAGTGATCTGATTGGTGTGAATCGCCAAATTGCAGTTCAGGCCTTTCAAATGGGTGACTGTTTTCTCAACATGATCATTCCCACAGCGGGAGGGTTGCTGGCGATGCTGGCCTTAGCCAGAGTTCCCTTCGACAAGTGGGTTCAGTTTATTCTTCCGGTAGTTATTAAAGGGATGATTGCCGGTTGGATATTCTTGGTGATCGCCACTTATCTGAATTGGCAGTAATAACATAAAGTGCAGCCCATACTCCCCGGGGATAGAAACCTGAAATATTCAGGACTAGCTCAAGGGGAGTTTTGTTATTAAATTAAAGGAAAAGGAAGGCGGTGAATGATATGCCGATGAAGAAGTTGCCAATTGCCAAGGCGTTTATGCTGATTGAGCCGGGGCCGGTTATTTTGGTCGTTACCAACAACAAAGGACGCAATAATATCATGACTATTTCCTGGCACATGGTACTGGATTTTACTCCGAGGATTGCGCTGACAACCGGTCCGTGGAATTATTCCTTCCAGGCGCTAAGAGATACCAAGGAATGCGTGCTTGCAATTCCGACGATTGATCTTGCAGAAACAGTAGTCGGCATCGGCGATTGCTCCGGCGCAGAAACGGACAAATTTCAAAAGTTTAATCTGACGGCATTAGCAGCGGCGGAAGTTAAAGCTCCGCTGATTGCTGAGTGCCTTGCATGCGTGGAGTGTCGCGTAACTGACTATCTGGAACCCTATGGTATTTTCGTATTGGATGGAGTTCGCGCTTGGATCGATCAGAAACGAAAAGAACGGCGGACATTCCATGCGAACGGGGATGGAACCTTTGTTGTCGACGGGAACATTATAAATCTTCGCAGCCTAATGGAAGATAAAGTGCCGCCAGGTGTTTGATATTCGCATCGCAACAAAGAGAGCTGGGCAATGATAAAATAATGACCTCCGATTGGGAGGTCGGACAGGCGTGATAAGCTTAGAATGATTAACCGATCAGCGGATTAAGTTGGCGGAATCTCCCCGACCCCTTCAAGAACTAGTCTGGGGCGGAAGGGATAGTTCGTTATTTCGTTGATGCTTGTGACGCCAGAGAGAACTAAAATAGGATCAAGACCACTTTCAATGCCAGCGATAATATCTGTATCCATGCGGTCACCAATCATTGCAGTTTCGCCAGAATGGATACCCAATATTTGCAAGCCGGTGCGCATCATCAGCGGATTAGGCTTGCCTATGTAGTATGCATTTTTGCCTGTTGTAATCTCAATGGGCGCGACGAGAGCACGACAAGCCGGCAAGATGCCGTTTTCTGATGGTCCTGTAAGATCCGTATTTGTGCCGATAAGTTTGGCCCCGTTTAGAACATGATTCATGGCTTTGACGATGAGGTTATAGTTGTAATTCATGGTTTCTCCAATGATCACGTAGTCAGGGTCAACGTCATTGAAAGTAATGTTGGCATCGTGCAGAGCGTTAAAGAGTCCAGGTTCTCCGATTACGTAAGCGCTGCAACCCGGGCTTTGGTGGCTCAAGAACTTGGCTGTTGCCAAGGCGCTCGTGTAAAAATGGCTTTCATCTACCTTTAGTCCCATGCGTTCCAATTTTTGCTGCAACTCTCTAGGTGTTTTGCCACTGCTATTGGTCAAAAATAAAAACTCTTTATTTTCACGATATAACCATTCAACGAATTCTTTGACGCCGGGAAGCAGGTTGTTGCCTGTATAAATTACACCATCCATATCACAAAGAAAGCCTTTTTTTGATCGCAATATTTCCATTATTAGTGCTCCTTTCCAAACTGCATTCCGCTTCTTCGCCTCAACGAGTAGTATTCTTCCATCACAGAGTTTTCACCTTTTCATTTTTTAAAAAACAAAACGGATTGTTAGAATCGGCACGGTGGCAGGAAGAACGCCGCAAAAGTATAATAATAGAAGTGGAGCAAACGATCTTCACCAAAGCAAGTTGGGGAAAACACAATGTAGGTGAAAAGCATCTGGAGGTAGTTTGTATTGTTGCCAGTAAAAAAGGTAGCTATATTTCTGATGCTTATTGGCGTTGGAAAAGGCCGTGGCATTATTGCATTGATGGATAACGGTGAAATCAACGCTGTGATTCCTGAACTTCGGAGTCTGACCGTGCTTTCGCAAGAAATTCAAGAGAGTATTTGGGCAGAGTTTAAAGAGTTAGGCTATGAAGACAACATGAAACCTTCTGAAGCGCTGACCATTATACGGTTTTTATTTAATGGCAGTAAGATTGGTAATAAGGGTAAAAAGTGATTGTAAAATATACTTGAAAAGAGGGCTCGCGAAATGTTTGAAAAGCTGGTTGCCATAGAACCGGTCAGGCTGATTCCATCAGCGCGGCAGAAACTCCATGATTATGCAAAAAAAGTCGTCCTGTTTGAAGATGTTCCGAAAGATGATGCGGAAATAATTCGCCGGATCGGTGATGCGGACGCCGTGTTGCTTAGTTTCACAAGCCGTATTGAACAGAACGTGCTTGAGGCTTGCCACGGCATACGCTACATCGGCATGTGCTGCAGTCTGTATTCTGAAGAAAGCGCCAACGTAGACATTCGCACAGCGCGAGCCAGAAATATCAAGGTATCTGGTATCCGTGACTACGGAGATCAGGGAGTTGTCGAATATATTACGAGTGAACTGATTCGCTATCTTCACGGTTTCGGTGATAAACAGTGGCAGGAGCTGCCGGTGGAGCTTGTCGATTTGAAAGTCGGCATAGTCGGTCTCGGTACCTCAGGGCAGTTGATTGCAGCCGGCCTTCAGGCCCTTGAAGCCGATTTGTATTATTTCAGCCGGACTCGCAAGCCGGAACAAGAAGCAAAAAACATCAAATACCTGCCGTTGAAAGAACTGCTAAATAATGTGGATGTCGTCTGTACCTGCCTAAACAAAAACGTCATCTTGTTCCAGGATGAACAATTCGGTTGGCTTGGAAATCATAAAATAATGTTCAATACTTCGATCGGTCCGTCGCACGATGTTTCCGCTCTTACCAAATGGCTTGAACATGGGGATAACGAATTTTTCTGTGACACTGCCGCCGCGCTCGGCGATGATACAGGCAAGTTGCTTGGGAACCCCCACGTGAACTGCATGAACGTGTCTTCCGGGCTTACTCGGCAGGCGTTTGACAGACTGAGCGAAAAAGTGCTGAAAAATATTGAAACCTTTCTCAAGGCCGAAGCCCCAACGATTTGAAATTCTAATCATGAAAATGATAAATGGATGAGGAAAGAAGGAGAAAATAGGATGAATTATAAGGAAGTACTGGAAAATGCGCGTACCTGTATCGGTAGTTACTGCAAGGCGTGCAATGTGTGTAATGGGGTTGTGTGTAAAAATTCTATTCCTGGCCCAGGAGCCAAGGGGGTCGGAGATACGGCCATTCGCAACTATCAGAAATGGCAGGAGATCCGTGTCAATATGGATACCCTCTGTGCGAGCCGACCAGTAGATACGACTTTGGAGTTATTTGGCCAGACTTTCAAATTTCCGTTCTTCGCAGGACCGGTTGGCGCGGTCAGCATGCATTACAGTGATAAATATAGCGATATGTCCTATAATGATATTCTTGTGTCGGCTTGCATGGAAAATGGGATCGCTGCTTTTACTGGCGACGGCGCGAATCCGCAAGTCATGGAGGGCGCGACAGCGGCAATCGCCAAAGCAAATGGGTGCGGCGTCCCTACTGTTAAACCGTGGAATATCGATACGATCAAAGAAAAAATGGAGCTAGTGCATAAATCAGGTGCTTTTGCTGTTGCCATGGACATCGATGCAGCTGGATTGCCTTTCCTAAAAAACATGACACCTCCGGCCGGTGGAAAATCAGTCGAAGAGCTTCGGCGAATTTCTGAAATTGTCGGTGTTCCGTTTATTGTAAAAGGCATTATGAGCGTCAAGGGCGCACTGAAGGCCAAAGAAGCTGGGGCAAGGGCCATTGTTGTTTCTAATCATGGAGGACGGGTGCTGGATCAGTGTCCGTCAACTGCCGAAGTTCTGCCAGAAATTGTGGAGGCTGTCGGCAGCGAGATGAAGATCCTCGTTGATGGCGGGATCCGTTCTGGTACAGATATTTTCAAGGCGCTGGCACTTGGCGCCGACGGGGTTATCATCTGTCGTCCGTTTGTTACAGCCGTTTATGGCGGTGAAAAGGAAGGCGTGAAGATTTATATTGAAAAATTGGCTGGAGAATTGCAGGACACGATGGCTATGTGTGGCGCCTTTAGCCTGAGTGAAATCACAAAGGATATGGTGCGTGGATAATTAACTTCCCATGAAGCATTGTGTTCGCCTGGACTTCGGTTCGGGCGATTGGCATTTCAAGCGTGGGAATGCGGAGTTTATGTTTTATCAAGAGAAATATAAGGAGATAACGCTCACCAAAGCGAAACGATCCGCTTGAGATTATTGCTAGAGCTCTGGAAACGGCGATAAGGCAGCCACAGACCGTTAAAATAGATCGATATCTTGAGGAGTACAAAACGATTCAGTATGTTTATGACTTCGGCGATGATTGGGAGCACACGATAACGCTTGATAAAATAGACGAGGATTATCATATTGGGCTAATCCGATAATTTTGGCAGGAGAAGGCGCTTGTCCGCCTGAGGATGTTGGAGGAATACCAGGGTATGAGGAGTTTCTTCTGACTTAATATTATTTCATATATGACATAAAATAAATTTGTGAGGGAGGCAAAAATGTTCAATCTCCTTTTTTATACGGCCCTATCGGGAAAATGACCGGTTACCGAGTTTATTGACAACTTGCCTCACGACTTGCAGGCCAAAGCCGTCCGATCTCTTGATATTCTGGCGGAATGTGGGTATCGGTTACGAAAACCCTATTCCAAACACCTCAAGAAAAATTAGAAAAAGCTCTTCGTTATAAATCTGACTACGAAAGAAGGTCGTCAAAATGAATTTTCAAGAGTATAAAAAACAAAAACTGGACGACCCTGAATTTCGCGATGCGTATGAGGAGCTTGAGCCAGAATATGAGATCATTCGGGCGATGATCGACACTCGTGAAGAACTTCAACTTTCCCAGCAGGAGCTTTCACGCCGAACTGGAATTAATCAATCTCACCTTAGTCGTCTGGAATCAGGAAATTATAACCCTAGCTTGAAGTTCCTCAAAAGGGTAGCAGCTGGCTTGGGCAAGGAAGTGCATATTTCGTTTCGTTGAGAAAAATTATTGAACTAGCTTTTAAGTCAGCGCGAAAATAAGACAAAGCCCGCTCGCTTTTTAGAGCGGGCTTTGTCTTATTTTAACCAATGGACGCGCAGTTGTTCGTTTCTAACGACGATATCTTTCGAATCTCTTGTGAAAATATTATCCACTCCTGTCATAGTTATCCTACGACAGGAGGTCCTTTTTTTTACGGTGAGTTTAATCTTGACTGATAATTAATCAGGTGACTATTGGAAGATTTATGGGTATGGTAACAAAAATTAGCGGTTCTTACATGTGGCAACCAATATAAAAGGATGGGCATATTTTTATACTGATTGTCGATAGGAACTTTAAATTAATCGCGAAATTAATATAATAAGAATTTGTTTACATCTAATTGGCGTCGATAAAATCAGTGTTTCCATAAGCCTTCTGTAAATAGTTAAGATTATAGGGGGTGCCGAGATGCGGGTCTTACACCTTGAGAAAGATGAAAATTTTTCCAAGTTAATCGAAGACATTGTCAGGCAGAATGGTTTTTCCTATCAATGTGTAGATTCGTATGAGCAAATCCGTGAAGCTTTTAAAGAAAATGAATATTATTTGTTAATTACTGATCATCAAATTTATCAAGAATTTAGTGACCATTTGATAAAACAGATGGCTTCTAATGGTTATATACATCCTTCTATCATTGTTATTACATCAGAACAAGACTTTGAGACGAAGAAAAGATGTTTTAAGTTGGGCATTATGGCCTATTTAAATAAGAGTGCGTTTAATGATCAACGATTTGAAATGTATTTGCAGACGATAAACAGAGAAAAAGAAAATGCCGAATTCTTAAAAAACGCGAAGATTGCTGTGCTGGATGACAGCCGGTTTTCTCTGGAGATCATTAAGAGCTTTTTTTTAATTAATGATATAAAAAATGCAGATTATTATCAGGATGCGTCTGAATTTTTAAAGTGTAATAAGAATTATGATTTGTATTTAACTGATTTGGTTATGCCAAATCATAATGGCGAGGATTTGATTATCCATATTCGGGAAACAAATGATGACGCCATAATCATCCTGATTACGGCTTACGATAATGGGGAAATAATTCCTCATTGTCTGCGTTGCGGCGCAGATGATTATTTGCTAAAGCCATTGAATCACAGATTGTTTATGTCCAAAATTGTTTTTTGTCTTAACCATCATAACTTGAACCGTAATGTTGCAAGACAAAATGAAAAACTTTTTGAGTTAGCAACAAAGGATAGTTTGACAGGGATTTATAATCGAACCTGTTTTGTTGATGCCTTTAAGAAAAAGATAGCTGAGACTTGTAGAACCGCGGAGCCGTTTTCACTTATTTTGTTTGATATTGACCATTTTAAAAACATTAATGATGAGTATGGGCATTTGCAGGGAGACTATGTCCTTAAGGAAATTGCTCATATAATAGACAACAGCATAAGAATAACTGATGTTCTATGCCGATGGGGCGGAGAAGAATTTATTGTTTTATTGGGTAACACCGACGCGGAAAAAGCCGTTCTGATCGCAGAAAAAATGAGAATGCTTATAGAGCAACATAATTTCAAGGATACAAGAAGTGTAACTGCAAGTTTTGGAATAACTCAATGGCAAATGAACGATGATGAAAAGAGCGCTTTAAAGCGATTAGACAATTCCTTATATCTGGCAAAATTGACAGGCAGAAATAGAGTTGTCAGTAATGAAGAGTTGCAGATTATAAAGGGACTCACAATGACGATTGAGTGGGGGCCTTTCTTTCGATGTGGACATCCACAGATAGATTCGGATCATCATAAGTTAATAGATATGTCTAACGAAATCATTTATAACTGTTTAATAGATAATAACCAAAAAATTATTGTCAGTTTGTTTTCAGCGTTAACCGAAGAAGTTGTTGAGCACTTCAAACGTGAGGAAAGCTCTCTAGAGGAATTTGAATATACCAAATATGCTGAGCACAAGAAAATTCATCAGGATCTGGTTTGCAAGACATTAAAACTGTTTGATGCATTTCTTTCAGGGGAAGAAGAGCCGATAAATATCGCAAAATACTTAATTCAGGATGTGATTATTGGACATATCATACAAGGGGATTTTGATTTTTTCCCCATTTTTGTGAATAAATGTTCCAGTTCTATGACTGTTCTTCCGAAATAGGTTTCGCCAATAGGTTGAGAATTGCTCTTGTATCTGCTCCCTGCCTAATGATAGGGGAACGTAAGCGAAAATGAGGGAGTTAGTCGATGGCAAGAAAAGGTTTTGGGAAGTTGCTGGGCACGCTGAGAGCAAAGCTAACTCTGCGAAAAAAAATGAGCATTGCTTTTGTCACACTGGCAATAATCCCCATGCTCGTCATGACTGCTGTGACCTTGCATATAACGGAGCAGTCAATGGAAAAATCTGCTTATGAGAGGAATAGCATACTAGCAACAGATATTTCCGGTAATCTCAATCAATTGCTTGTGGAAAAGACAAGAATGCTGAAAATCGCCGCTGCGAATTCAGATGTTAAATCCATGGACTTTTCCAGGCAGGTGGAGGCTCTTAAAGAACTGACCGCCAACCACTCTGATTTATTAATGGCTATTGTGGTGGATGTCAACGGCAAGTTGCTGGTGCGCTCTGATGGGAAGATAGGCGAGGGAAACTACAGTGACCGGGAATATTTCCAGACAGTGCGAAGAACAGGTGAAACTGCTTATTCAGACGCACTCGTATCCAAAACTACCGGAAAGTTGGCCATCATGATTGCGGAGCCGATTAAAAATGATGACCAGACACTTCACAGCGTACTTATCATCGGCATCGACTTGCAGAATTTTATTGATTTTATTGAACAAACTAATATTGGCAGTAGCGGCTATGCATATGTCGTCAATAAGAACGGAAATGTTCTCATTCATCCAAACCGTGAGCTCGTTGGGAGCAATCGTGATATTTCTTCTCTGACCCCGGTAAAAGCCGCCCTCAGTAAGCAAACTGGCTGCGTGGAATATGAATTTAATGGCCAGAAAAAACTAGCTGGATACAGTTACATACCTCTTACTGGTTGGGGAGTTGTGGCACAGCAGCCACTTTCCGAAGCATTGGCTGAAGCGATCAGCGTAAGAAACATCAGTATGCTTATGACGATTTTCGCCGTTGTTCTTGCAATGGTGCTAGGTTTTGTTGTTGCAGGGTTACTTGTCAAGCCGATTGAAGAAATAGCGGCGGCAACCGTCCGCGTGGCGGCCGGGGATATACCAATAAAACTGGAAATAACGACGCAAGATGAAATTGGCCAACTTGCGGGCGCCTTTAACAACATGGTAGCGGAGGTGATGACCAGAGAAATCGGACTTCGTGCAAGTGAGGAAAAATACCGACGGTTACACAAAGAGCTTTTGGCGATTCATGAGGAACTTGCCGCTTCAGAAGAAGAATTGCGGCAGCAAGTAGATGAATTGATAGTTCGCGAAGAACAAATTTATCGCCAGAATGTGATATTGACATTATTGCATGAAACGGCTCTGGGGTTGATGAATAGCATTGAATCGGATGAGGTGTTGAAGAAAATTGTGTATGACACAGCAGCGCTTTTTGGTGCCTCAAGCGGTTGCATAGTGCTATTCGACGAACAAGATAAGACATATGGCTGGAAAGTTGGTACGGGAATCTTTGCTCAAATTGAAATGGAAGGAAAAATCACGGAAGGTATTATTGGCAAGACCTATGAAAGTGGTGAATTTGTTGCAGTAGACAATTATTGTGTATGGGAACACCGTCTCTCTAATCATGCTTTTGACGAAATACACTATGTTGCTTCCGTTCCATTAAAGAATGGTGAGAGAATGATGGGCGCATTCAGTATGGCTTTTTCCGATTTGGAACGAACTCTCGATGATCGCGAAATATATTTACTCCAGCGGTTTGCCGATTTGGTCTCTCTTGCCTTGAGTAATGCTCAACTGGTTGCTGACTATAAAACAGAGATACAGGAGCGCAAACAAATTGAAGAAGACCTGCGAAGTTCGGAAGAAAAATTTTCCGAAATTTTTCAGATCTGCCCAGACGGAATCGCTCTTGTACGATACGATGGCACGTATATTGAGGTGAACGAAGGGTTTAGCCAAATGAGTGGCTATTCCAAAGCAGAAGTGATCGAAGAATCGTCATTAGCACTTTGCCTATGGATCGATCCTCGAGACTGGGAACATATGATAAAGGAAGTGAAACGTCACGGCGAGATTTTCAATTTGGAAATAAAAATCCGGAGAAAAGATGGCGATATACTCTATAGTTTGATTTCGGCGCGGAGTATCAAAGCAAATGGAAAAGAGAGCATCTTGTTTATTACACGCGATATCAGTGAGCGCAAGAAAGCGGAAGAAAAACTTAAATACGTTGCCAGTTATGATGCTCTTACCGGATGCTATAACCGAAGCTATTTTGAAGAAAAGCTAACCCGTACCGGGGCTGAAAGAAATTATCCCATAGGGTTGATTATCTGTGATATAAATGGCATGAAGTTGTTCAATGATACTCTGGGACATGCGGCAGGGGATCGATTACTGAAGATAGCCGCCGAGATTCTTCAACACACTGTACGTGAAGAGGATGTGGTTGCCCGGATAGGTGGAGATGAATTTGCTATTATTCTTCTGCAAGCCGACGAGCATTTTGTAGAATCGGTTTGTGAGAGAATTCGGGAGAAAATCTCCGAGCACAATCGGGGAACAAACGGAGTGGATCTCAGTATTTCCTTGGGGTATACGGTAAGCGGTTTACGCCTGGTTTCGGCAGAAGCGTTGTTCAAAGAGGCTGATGACTCTATGTATAGGGAAAAAATGCATCATAAGCAAAGTGTACGTAGCGATATGGTGCAAACAGCGATGAAACTTCTGGAAGTACGGGATTTTAATACCGAGGGGCACGCTGATAGGCTGCAAGGTTTAGCAATAAAGCTGTCGAGGAAGCATGGACTGGCGGAAAAGAGAATCGCTGATATCCGCTTATTGGCGCAGTTTCACGATATTGGTAAGGTAGGCATTCCGGATAACATTCTCTTAAAACCAGATCAGTTGACTGCAGTGGAAAAGAAGGAAATGCAACGGCATGTTGAAATTGGGTATCGCATTGCCCATGCTTCTTCGGAGCTTTCCCCTATAGCTGATTGGATATTAAAACATCATGAATGGTGGAATGGCCAGGGATATCCCGTGGGACTCAAAGGCGAGGATATTCCGATCGAGTGCAGGATTTTGGCTATTATTGATGCTTATGACGCTATGACAAACGATCGACCGTATCGAAAGGCAATGAGTGAGGAGGCTGCTATTGATGAGTTGCGTAGAAATGCAGGCATTCAGTTCGATCCCAAACTGGTAGGCAAGTTTATCGCGATGGAGCAATCAAAACGGTTTAATCCTGCATGAGCTCTTCCGGGTTGGCGTGCATCAAATATAACCGAACTAAAAACAAGGGAGATAGCCTCCCTGTTGATCCATTTAACGCCAGGAAGAATTGCAAGAAAAGCAGATAAAGCCAACGAATGAATCGTGATCAATGGGCAAACCTTATCAGGGAAATACGGGTAAAAATCCGCAAGTCCGTCTAAGGGAAAAAATAGGGGGCGTTATATTGAAAAGCATCCAAACAAAGCTCACGGTGGTTATCCTGTTGATTTTTGTAGTGGCCATGGGAATCTTGGGGGGGCTCAATTACTGGAAGGCGCGGGTCATCGTGTCTGAAGAAATCATGCAGAATGTGAACAACATGGTGGCTGATTCTACTGTAGGAATTGGTGAGTGGATACAAGCTTCCAAACTGGAAATCGCGGGGATCGCGATTTCGCCGACATTACGCGGCATCAAAACCGAAGAAATTGTGCCTTTCTTAGCTTATCTGAAGCGGGAACATGGACGATATGAAACCTATGGTTATGCCTTTCCTGACGGTACATTTATTGACGATGCCGGAATAACCGGTAGTCTTAAAGACCGTGCCTACATCCAACAGGCATTGAAAGGTGAAATGGTAGTTTCTGATCCGGTGACTTCTCGTGCTACTGGGAAAATAGTTGTGGTAGTCGCTGCACCGGTTAAAGAAAATAATCGTGTAACTGGGGTGCTTTTTGCCACTGTTAACATGGACAAACTGGCCGAAAAGATTTTAGCAATCAAAGCGGGAAAAACCGGTTATGCATATGTTCTTCAGGCAGATGGTTTATCCATCATCCACCCCAATAAAGACATTATGATGAAAGTCAATGCGGTGAAGGATACCAAATTGCCGGAAGTGCTGCGGGCAGTGAATGCACAAATCATCAAAGGGGATAAAGGTGTTTCTTCTTATTCATTCGAAAATGTGGAGAAATTAGTGGCCTATGCACCAGTTCCTGGCATGAAATGGTTTTTGGGGATCAATGTTCCCACGGAAGAAATAACGGAAAGCATCTCTGCGCTAAAATGGATTTCCCTGGTCACAATTGTTGTCGTATTACTAGTTGCCGCAATCATTATTGCACTGTTTGCCAAGGGTATTGCCAAGCCGATTCAAACCCTAGAACTGGCGGCGAATAAAATTGCCGACGGAGATCTTTCTTTGACAAGCCTGGAAATCAAGTCAAACGACGAAATAGGTCGGTTGGCCAAGAGTTTTGAGCAAATGACGCAGAATGTACGTTCCTTGATTAATCAGATCAGTGCCAACGCCGAACACTTGGCGGCTTCTTCCGAAGAACTTACGGCGAGTGCCGATCAGTCGTCGCAGGCGACGAACCAAGTGGCAATCTCGATTCAGGAAGTAGCCAGCGGTGCGGCTGAACAAATGACTGCGGCTGACGACGCGTCCGCAGTTGTCACCGAAATGTCGGCGGGGATTGAGCAGATTGCCGCCAACGCATCCTCGGTTGCCAGCCAGACGGAAGCGGCGGCGGACAAAGCCGTAAAAGGCGGCGCAGCGGTAGACAAAGCGGTTGTTCAGATGAGTCAGATTGAAGAAACCGTCAATACTTCGGCGACAGTGGTGACAAAACTGGGCGAGCGGTCGAAAGAAATCGGCCAGATTGTTGACACCATTTCCGGGATTGCCGGCCAGACGAATCTCCTGGCGCTGAATGCGGCGATCGAAGCGGCGCGGGCGGGAGAACAAGGGCGCGGCTTCGCCGTAGTGGCCGAAGAAGTAAGGAAGCTTGCCGAACAATCCGAAGAAGCGGCGAAGAAAATTGCCTCCTTGATCGGTGAGATCCAAGTAGACACGGGGAAAGCGGTTGACGCGATGAACCAAGGGACACGGGAAGTGAAGATCGGCGCTGACGTTGTCAATGCCGCCGGTGCTTCTTTCCGTGAGATTGCCGATCTGGTGACGGAGGTTTCCGAACAGGTGAAACAGATTACGGAGGCGATCCACGAGATGGCGACCGGCAGCGAGAAGATTGTGGAGTCGGTACATAAGATCGACGGCTTAAGTAAGAAATCAGCAGGGGAATCGCAGAGCGTATCGGCGGCGACGGAAGAACAATTGGCGTCGATAGAAGAGATCGCGACTTCCAGTCGGGCCCTGGCGACGCTGGCACAGGAGTTGCAGACCGCAGTTGCCAAGTTCAGAGTGTAAAGCAATCAGAATCATCCCTCGCCCTCCACAGGGTGAGGTTTTTTAATAACTCAACTTTCGCAGTCCCGAAATAGACGCGCGGGCTTAGATAACTAACACTTGCAAGAGATAATGTATGCGCTTTCATGCCAAAATGACATTCGTTGCCTTTCTTGCTCTGGTGCATTTGTGGATCTCGCTCATGGCGCTCATTCTTTGTTGATCACGATGCTTCAATGGATGGTGTCATCCGGTACGGATTCGCACGTCAGGTCGATCTGACTGAACTTGCACAGGGTCTAAGAGTCATAGATGGCATCTTCCATGCCCTCATCCGATAAATTGTACCAAGCTTGAAGCAGGTACAGACGCAGCATTTTATCACAGCCGATGGGAGGACGGCCTCGTTCAGCTTTAGGATAGGTTGGTTCGATCAAAGCGAGCCATTCTTTCCAAGGAACCTGCTGCTCCATTGGTTCAAAAACTGATCCCGGCGCGTCTGACGTTTCTTTCCGTTGTATTCCAGTTCACTGAACGAAGGTGGGTGATTCATCCAAGCCTTCCCGGTCTTTCCCTAGGGCTAAGGTCCTCTTTGTGGTTCGGAAAATTCGGTTTATTGCAAAGCAGGTGCACAGCACAGGGGATTAAACAACGGTCACTGAGGCATAATTTTATTGTTGAGGAGAGATGGGGACATGAAGAAATTAGTAAGTATGATTTTTTTAATCAGCCTGTTTTTATTAGGCTGCGGTGGCATCAAGACTACGGATGATCTTACCCAGAAAGGTGTTGCCGTTGACCAACAGCCCACCGGACAATCGCAGAAACCCAAAATTGCCCTGGTCATGAAGACGTTAACCAATCCTTTTTTTATCGAGATGGAGAAAGGCGCCCGTAAAGCCGAGAAAGAGCTGGGCATTGACCTTATTGTCAAGACCGGGGCCAAGGAAACTTCTATCGAGCAGCAGATTGAAATTGTTAAAGGGCTCATCAATATGAAGGTGAGTGCTATCGTTATTGCTCCCGGCAGTTCCACTGAGCTGGTGGATGTGCTGAAAAAGGCACAGGATGCAAATATTGTCATCGTGAACATTGACAATCGACTCGACCCTGAGCTTTGCAAAAAGCGGGGATTGAAAGGTGTTCCCTTTATCAGTGTTCATAATGATGAAGGATCCTACTTGTCGGCGAAATACATTGCCAATATGATAACAACGCCTGAACAAGCGGCCATTATCGAAGGCATCAGGGCGGCGGATAATGCCGAGCAACGCAGGCGAGGTGCGGTTAAGGCATTTGCCGAAAATCCCAATATCACGTTGGTGGACAGCGGATCGGCCAACTGGAAAATTGACGAAGCCTATACTGTGGCTTCCATCATGTTTAAAAAGCATCCGGACATTAAGGTTGTATTTTGCGCCAATGACATGATGGCGTTGGGGCTGGTGCAATATTTAAAAGATAGTAGCCGGCACAATGTTCTGGTCGCTGGATTCGACAATCTTGCCGAGGTTAGGACAGCCATTGAGGAAGGAACGATAGCTGCCACTGTGGACCAGCGGGCGGATTTACAAGGATATACCGGGGTACAATATGCCGTGAAACTAATAAATGGGGGCAAAGTCGATGCGGAAACCTATATTCCGGTAAAAGTGGTGACAAAAAAGGATATTTAATGCCGGACGAGGAGAGATGAACTATGTTGCGTAGGTATTTGGCCCACGGAATAACAGGCAAATTTCTCCTGTATGCGCTGATTATCGGGATGGTTCCGTTGTTGTCCTTTGGCATTTTTTTCGTGACCATGGAATATCACGTGCTAAGGGGTGATGCCGATACTTATCATGCTGATATTGTCCGGGAAAAACGATTGTTTCTCCAACATACGATGGGGGATGTAGACAATCTTATTGCCAGTTTGTCGGGAAATGAAGACATCAAGGATGCCCTGTTTCATGAAAAGAGCGCTGATTCAACATATAACAGGCTAGTCACTCAGGCCAAGATCGGATATATTCTCAGCGGTTATATCAACCTGATCGGTCTGGTGTCGATCGACATAATCTCCAATGATAATATACATTATCACGTGGGAGAAACCCTCGACGCCAGTAAAATCAATATAGCGCTCAATGAAAAACTCAGAGCAGCGTCCCGCTCTATGTCCGATGTTTACTGGAGTGGCGTTGAAAGAAATATTAACCTTAATTCCAAACATCAATACGTGATAAATGCGGTGAAATGTCTTTATCCAGGTGAACAGGATGGGTCCGCTAGGACTCGATGGGTTATGATCGTCAGTTATGATCTTTACGACTTGGGCGTTTATTTTAAAAACTTGCGGGAGTCTGGATACTATCTTATCGTTGATCAGAACAACAATATTATTTATCATCCTGATAGCGCATATATCGGAAAACGGATATCAACCAGGTTTTCCGATAGTATTACCGAACAGCAGGGAAACTTTATCCAGACCATAAATGAGGAAGAGCATTCAGTCAACTATGAAAAATTGCCTGACACTGGCTGGACTATTGCCAACTTAACGCCGCTGCGGGTGATTTATCAGAAAATCAGTTATGTGATGATGGCCTTGATTGTTTGGTTGGTCTTTTGCCTGATCATTGCCGGAGCATTTGCCGTCTTTGTTTATAACAGAATAGTCTATCCGATCAAACAAATTTCCGATACTTTTGCCGCGATGCAACACGGCGTAATTTGCGACGAGAAGAAGCTGGAGATACGGAGCAAGGACGAGATTGGACAACTCGGGGCGCTGTTTAATAGTTTTATTGACGCTCGCAAGGACATTCTTGTTCAGAAAGAACTGGAAAAGAAAGGTCTCGAAAGAAATGATGAATTGCAGACAACTTTACAGGAGTTGCAGCATACGCAAAGCCAGCTCATCCAGCTCAGTATGCATGACGCATTGACAGGACTGTATAACCGGGCTTTTTTCGAGGAATCCATGAAACAGGTCGCCAGTATGCGTAAAGGGTCAGCCGGTCTAATGATTTGCGATGTCGATGGACTGAAAATTATCAACGATTCTTTAGGTCACAATACGGGAGATGTCGTTATTCAGGCAGTAGCTACTATTCTCAAAAGTTCTTTCCGGGAAAACGATGTTGTTGCGCGTATTGGTGGGGACGAGTTTGCTGTGTTGATAAAGAATATTTCACTTGAATTTTTTGAACATGAGTACCAGAAAATTCAAAAAAATGTCGACATATACAATCTTAATAACCCCATTGTCCCTATCAGCCTTTCTATGGGCTATGCGGTGAACAAAGATATTCCCGTAGATATAAACGCCTTGTATGAAGAAGCAGACAATAACATGTATCGGGAAAAGCTTCACCAGCGTAAGAGTGCTCGCAGCGCTATTGTGCAAACGATGATGAAGGCTTTGGATGCCAGGGACAATTTTACCGAAGGTCACTGCACCAGATTGCAATCACTGATGGAGGCACTGGCCTCCGCAATGGAGTTGCCGACACACAATAGAGCAGAATATCGTCTGCTAGCAAGGTTTCATGACATTGGCAAAGTGGGGATACCAGATAATATTCTGTTTAAGCATGAAAATCTTACTGAAGATGAGTGCCGTGTAATGCGCCAACATTGTGAAATAGGTTATCGCATAGCCAGGTCTGCCCCAGATTTGTTGCCGATCGCTGATTTGATCATGAGGCACCATGAATGGTGGGACGGCAACGGCTATCCACTCGGCCTTGCCGGTGAAGATATTCCCCTATCCTGCCGGATGCTAGTCATTGTCGATGCTTTCGACGACATGACCAGCGATCACCCGTACCGTAAGGCCATGGATATTACTTCGGTTTTCGCCGAATTGCGTCGCGGCGCCGGGACTCAGTTTGACCCTCATCTTGTGGAGCTGTTTTTAGGATTGAAAAACCTGAATGAGTGTTCCCCTAAAACTGGGCCGGAAAAATGTTAGAAAACCGTTTTCTAACATTGCCTCGGACATGACTTTGGCACTGAAACTACTGGGTGTTTGGTTGCCTAAAGAGCTGTACGGTCGCCAATCATTATACTCTAACCCCCAAGCCTCGATTTTCTGCCTAGGGAAACACTGATTTAATCTAAAAACATCTATCCCAAAGGAGAACGTGGTCGCCCGCCGATCGGCTGTGAAAAGATGTTACGACTGTATTTGCTGCAAGCGTGGTACAACCTGTCTGATGAAGGCATGGAAGACGCAGTCTATGACTCCCAGTCCCTGCGAAAATTCAGTCGGATAGACTTGTCTCACGAATCTGTGCCCGATGACACCATCCATTGAAGCATCGTGATCAACAAAGAATGAGCGCCATGAGCGAGATCCACAAATGCACCAGACGAAGAAAGGCAACGAATAGGCACTTCGGCATGAAAGCGCATATCGACGTCGATGCGGCGAGCGGTTTGGTCCATACCCTGGTGACGGCACCGGCTCATGTGGCCGATATTGCCAAAACCGCCGAGTTATTACACGGCAAGGAAGACCTCGTCTTGGCGGACGCAGGGTATATCGGGATCGACGAGAACTGAACCGAGACATCCATTGGCTGGTAGCCAAGCGGCGCGGGATCTTCAAGAAAATGGCCGAAGGACTGGAGAAAGAACTGCTGTGGACGGAGGAATATGCCAAAGCCTCAGTTCGCGCCATCGTGGAGCACCCGTTTCAAACCATCAAGAATGTTTTTGGATACGGCAAAGTGCGTTACAGGGGATTGGCGAAGAATGAATCACGGTTATACACGTTGTTTGCCTCGTCCAACCTGTTGGTGATGAGAAAAAAGTAATGCCAGCGCCGATTTGAGAACAGCAAGGGGTTAGTTTGCCCCCAAAGCCCCAACTGGGGTCGCAGGGTGGACGAAACAGGAAATGTGGGCACGAAACTTATAAAACTTCACAAAAAAGATGAATTATTGGGAACGCGAGGCAAATATCAGCAATTGTTCAGCGGCTCCCTAGTATCCTGCATTTTTTCTCCCATATTAAACAAACGTTTCGACATCAGGATCAGGTATTTTTCCAAAGAGTTTGAGTATACGAAGAACTAAGCTCAGGAATCCTTCAAGGTGGTCAAGGGACATTCGGAACTGGACGTTGCTAGGCGAAGTATGGCTCAATCCGGAAAATAATAATTATGAGGAGAATGGAGAAAATAGTGTTCTATCTGATGGAATAATATACAAATAAGAATCTCGCTTTTCTGATAATTTCTGATCGAGCTATTCTGGTGAAGAATCTCGCTGCCAGTGGGAGAAATATTAGCGGGAGGTCAAGAGAATGGAAAACCGAAATGAGTTTAACCGCGACAAGGCGACGATTCTGATTGTGGACGATAACCCAAGCAATATCAGTGTGCTGGCGGAAATCCTACGGCCGTTTTACCTGGTGAAAGCGGCGACGAATGGGAGACTGGCGCTGAAGATTGCTTCGTCGACGGAACCTCCGGACATGATCCTGCTTGATATTATGATGCCGGAAATGGATGGATACCAGGTTTGTGCACAACTGAAAAATAACGCTCTCACACAAAAAATCCCCGTGATTTTTGTAACGGCCATGGGTGAGATGGAAGACGAAACTCATGGGCTTGACTTGGGAGCGGTGGATTTTATCAGCAAGCCGATTCGTTCTTCCATCGTTAAAGCGCGGATCAAGAACCATCTTAGTCTCTATGATCAAAACCGGGAACTGGAAAAATTAGTTAAGCAGCGTACGGCGGAAATTGAGGAGAACCGCACCCAGATCATTCACCGACTGGGAGTGGCGGCGGAATACCGCGATGAAGATACTGGCAACCACATTCACCGGATAGGTCAGTATTCGCAACTGCTGGCCGTTACTGCTGGCTTGGGAGATGAACAAGCGGACCTGTTACTGCTGGCGGCGCCAATGCATGATGTTGGCAAGATTGGCATTCCTGACTGCGTCTTGCTAAAACCCGGTAAGCTTGATGTCGATGAATGGGCAATGATGAAGCAACACCCGACGATTGGCGCGAAGATCATCGGTGAGCATCCTGCGGCGTTATTAAAGATGGCCCGCCAGGTAGCTCTCACCCATCACGAACGTTGGGATGGAACCGGATACCCAGATGGTCTGAACAGTGCGAATATTCCTGTCGTTGGACGTATCGTCGCCATCGCCGATGTGTTTGACGCGCTGATTCATGAACGTCCTTACAAACAGGCTTGGACTGTGGATGATGCAGTTGCTGAAATCAAAACAATGGGCGGGAGACATTTTGATCCGGTTTTGGTCGATGCATTCCTAACCTGTCTGCCGGAGCTCCTGCAAATCAATCGGGCTTATTCGGATTAATCAACCAAATTAACCATGTGCGATATGCATTAGAGACTGTGGGTTAACGGTGAATCAGCGAGTACAACTCCCAGTCGGGCAATAAAGGATAAGGGGGGCGTGATGGGTGGCTTTTGCCGAATTGGTGGATATTGCTGAACTGCAAAAACTGTGCGATAGTTACCATGCAAACACGGGAGCGGTAATGGCCATACTTGATTTATCGGGAAATATTCTGATCGCTACCGGTTGGCAGGACATCTGCACCCAATTTCACCGAGTGCATTCCGTAACAGCTCTTCGTTGCAAGGAAAGCGACACGATACTCTCGAATCAGTTGCGAGAAGGCGAAAAAGTCAATGTTTATGTTTGTAAAAACGGTCTAACTGACGCTGCCGTGCCGATATTGATCGGCGGGAAACACGTCGCCAATTTTTTTACCGGCCAGTTTTTCTTTGCGCAACCGGATCGGGAGTATTTCATCCGACAAGCCGAAGAATTTGGCTTTGATAAAACCGCATATTTGGATGCCTTGGCAAGAGTGCCTATCTTTACTGAGGAGCAGGTGCGGATGACCATGAACTTTTTTTCGCGCTTGTCCCGGCTTTTTGGTGAGATTGGGCTGGCGAAGAAAAAGTTGGAAGAAAAAAATGATGAACTGGAAGGTAAAGTCGCAAGCCGGACTAGGGAACTGTCTGCCGCCAATCATCATCTGACCGCAATGAACGAGGAACTGGCCGCGACCAACGAAGATGTCCTCAAGCTCAATGAAAATTTGGGCCGCCTCAAGGTGGAGGCAGAGGAAGCCAATCAAGTCAAAAGTAGCTTTTTGGCGAATATCAGTCATGAGATACGAACGCCGATGAACGCGATATTGGGGATGACTTATCTGATTCAACAGACGCCACTTTCGACCAAGCAGCGGAACTATCTGCACAAGGTACAAATGTCCGGTCAAATACTATTGAGTATTATTAATGATCTTCTTGATATTTCTAAAATTGAAGCGGGGAAAATCGAATTGGAACAAGTCTCATTCCGCTTGGCAGAAGTACTCGATCGGGCCACGGCGATGGTGGGAGAAAAAGCTGCGGAAAAAGGGTTGGATTTATTACTGGAAAAAGAGGAGGACATCCCTGAAGTGGTCATCGGTGACCCTTTGCGGCTTAATCAGGTTCTAACCAATCTCTTAAGTAACGCCGTGAAATTTACAGAATCAGGACGGATTTCCATACGGGTGGTCAAGATAACTGATAGGCAGGAGCAAATCACCCTGCGTTTTTCCGTTCAGGACTCCGGAATTGGTTTAAGCGAGCAGGAGCAGGCAAAATTGTTTCAAGCTTTTTCACAGATAGACTCATCCATTAGCCGCCGATTCGGCGGCACCGGTCTTGGTCTGGCCATTTCCAAGCGACTGGTTGACCTCATGGGCGGAGATATTGGTGTCAAGAGCTTTCCCGGGAAGGGCAGCATATTTTCCTTTACAGCACAGTTTGGTGTCGGCGGTGATCCTGTCTCGTTAGGCAGTGAAGCATTGCCTGAACTATCTGTCCTGCGCCAAAAGAGCAATTTGCAGGGGTGCAACATCCTAGTGGTGGACGATAATGAAATTAATTTGGATGTGGCGGGAGAATTGCTTACCGGGTTGGGCGTTACCGTGACGAAAGCAGTGAACGGAAAGGTTGCTTTGAAGGAATTGGAGCGCGGTGATTTTGATGCCGTGCTGATGGACGTTCACATGCCGGTAATGGATGGTTACCAAGCGACGAAAGCTTTGCGGAAAAAGCCTTGCTGGCAAAATTTACCGGTGATCGCACTGACTGCCAGTGTCAGCTTCAGCGACCGGGAACAAGTAATTGCTGCCGGAATGAATGATTTTATCAAGAAGCCGATTAGTCCGGAGAATTTGGCGACCACATTGTCGAAATGGCTTTGCCCGGAAAGCGTTCCTTTGGAATCTTCAGGAGAACGAGAAGTGGAAGAAAGTAGTGAGGCTACGGAGCTTCCCATCATAGATATTGCACAAACATTGAATCGACTGGAAGGAAACCATCGATTCCATATTCGATTATTGAAGAAATTTTTTCATAATAGCGGGGCAGTTCTAGAAAATCTGAGTCAAGCGCTCAAGGATAATAATATCGAACAGGTCAAACTAATCGTTCATGATATAAAAGGGGTTGCCGGCACCGTGGGCGCCGTCCGTTTGCAAGCAGCGGCGGCGGCTATGGAAATGAGCTTGCACGCCGGTATTCCCGAAGATATAGCCACTGGATACGAAGATGTTTCCAACAATCTTTATGCTGCTGTCGCGGCAATTGACGCCTATATACAAGGCTCATCCGATGTTATCACGGGTGCGACGCATCTTTCCCCGGAGCACGTGGCGATGGAAGGGATCATTCTGCGCTTGCGGGAACATCTGCTTCATTATGAAACGGAAGCAGTCTCTGTGTTCGAAGAGATTCGCCTACACAATTTATTGAACGCTACGACCACGGAATTGGAGCTGCTGACAAAACATATCGATCATTACAATTTTGAAGATGCGCTGGTATTGTTAGATAAAATATTAGCTGGGGTAGTGGCTGTTAAGTTCGTATAATTGTGTAAAATAGACCTGCTGTGAAAAGTCAAGCAGGCAGAAAAGGACAAATGCCTCTGAAGCGCGAATTGTATAAAGAAGAAACCGTAATGTTGGTTCGTTGATATGGGAGAGTATGGTGATTTGTGTAATGGCTGCTAGATCGCATAATCCAGGTGCTTTAAATAGCGCTATTCTATCAGATGAAAGGAAGCATCAGCAAATCTACAACATCATGATGACCGACTTGCTTCACCATGTAACTTGGCGCTGTGATATAGAAACAATGACAGTGCTCGAAGTTAGTTCATCAATTGAATCCGTAAGCGGCTATATGACAAATGACATTATAGGTCGGCCTATATGCGATGTCCTAACCCCGTCATCTTATGACAAACTCAGGGATAGTATCCCAACATGGCTAAAAACCCTAGCCAGTTCTCCCAATAAAGAACTTCGCTTTGTCAAAATCGTTGAACAACTGCAACGCAAAGGAATACCTATAAGGACAAAAATAGCCGGTTGCCTTTTTTACCGGGCTGATGGCAAAGTCGAGGCAATTGGCATCAGTCAAGCGCTAAAACACGAAAAAGAATTACTGAGCATGTACAATCAAATTGACGAAAGGGAACGATTCTTACAATCTGTTTTGGATTCAGCGCCCTGTTGTCTAAGTTGTTTGGATACATATGGAAACTTTCTCTACGTCAATCAACGCTATGCAAATGAGCTAAACCTTGATCAAAAAAAAATCCGTGGACACCATTTCAGCGAAGCTCTGCCACTCGAAATCTATGCCAAGCACGAACAGATCTTTGCCGAATGCCTTCAGGGTGAGAATGTAGATTTTTTGGACTATTGCAAAGTGGGAGGTTCAGGAAAAGATTATTGGGCTTACGGCATATATAAGCCAATATTTTTTGACAATGGACAAATCGAAAAAATCATCGTAGTCATTATGGATATTTCCGAGCAGCATGAAGTAAAGCGTCAACTCATGGAAGCAGAAAAACTCGGCCAAACAGGAAGTTGGAAAATGAACTTGTTAACAAAAAAGTTTACTTGTTCAGAAGGGGTTCTAACGTTATTCAATCTTAGTCCCCAAAACATAGAAGAACACTCTTATAATGCGTTGTTTTCACATTCCGATCCAGAAGAGGTTAAAAGAATTAAGAAAAAATTCTATGCGTTTTTGCTTATTGATCAAATTAGTGACCAGTGTGTTAGCGAAGAAATAGTGGTAAATATTCCAAATAAACCCAAACGATTAATGCGGATAACCGCCTCTTTACTTAAAAATGCCGATGGGGACCTTCGTGAAATTGTAGGTAGAGTGGATGATATTACACAACAAAGGGTCTTGGAGAAAGCAGATAGGGATGCTATTCTCCGATTGCGGGAATTTTCACGCACAATCCCAGGCGCCGGGATGATAGTCGATGAAACCGGAATTATTATCGACGTATTTGACGATAATCAATTGTTGGGGGAGACATCCGAAACCACTTGGCCCGGTCAAAGCCTTTCTTGCGTATTACCGGCAGTTGAGTCGCAGCGGCTTATCGAAAATATTAATCAGGCACTGAATAAAAAAATGCTGCAATTTCATGAATGTATACTCAATTTAACGGAAAGCATGAGACAGTTTGAAGTTCGCATTGCACCGTTAAGTTATTACAGGGAAAACCGAACAACCGTAGCATGTTTTTGGACCGATGTAACAGATCAAAGCCGCACGAAAAAGATGTTGGAATTGATCTATGAAAAGCGATGTCAGCGCGATTTGTTAAATGACTTATTGCTTGAAAAACTTACGCCTTCGCAAGAAGTTTTAGACCAAGCTAGGCACGTTAACATAGATTTATCACCGGATTTTTCTTTCTATTTAATTGGATTGATAGCACCTAAAAAGGATGAAACTGCCTTAGACAAGAAGATACAAAGAAATCTCCAGAAAATAGTTGATGGCGTTCTATGCGCATTTACTGACTACAAGGGGGTCATTGCCTGGGAATGTGCGGAAGGCATTGCTCTGCTATCTCCAATTGACCCTTCTACACATCAGAATCAGGCGGAAGAGTTGCAACAGGCAGAACAATGGCAAAAAATTATGCGCAAATATGCTCCATTACTTAAATATAGAATGGGGATCGCTGAATATCATGCCAATACTTTTTGGTTCTTAGCTAAGCTATATAAACAAGCTTGCACTGCAGTTGCCTTGGGAGGAAAAATCAATCCAGGCCGAATAGTTCATCACTATTTGGATATTGGGGTGTTCCAGTTTTTCCCTGACATGAATGATGATGAATATGTAAACGATTTTATGAAACGGACGCTAGGTAAACTAGAAAAATATGATCAAACCTTTGGAACAGTACTGATGGACACGTTAATAAAAATATTGCAAACTGATAACCTATCAGAAGTTGCGAAGCAATTGTACGTTCATAGACAAACTGTTCTATATCGGAAAAGGCGAATTGAAGAAGTATTGAACGTATCACTAGAAGATTTTGAAACAAAACTTTCATTGGGAATGGCCCTTAAATTAAAACAGGCATTTGGGGACAACTGAAATTTTGTGTCAACGCCAGTCTAATTTTGCATTTTATCATTGCCGTTGACAGGGGCATGCGGCGGCTCGAAAATATGTGAATACGCGAAAATATGAAGGAGTTTACAAAACGGTAAGGAAATATTAAGTATCTGTAATAGCTCACTAGCCCCCAAATAATCCGGAGTTCCGTAAACAAAAAGGGGGAGAAATGAATGCCGAAAAAAACAAATGCCGAGATAAAACAGCTGGGTATGGGCGCCGTCCCCGGTGCAAAAGGGATAACGTTTCGCGTATGGGCGCCTCATGCAAAAGAAATTTATGTGATAGGAACCTTCAATGACTGGAACAAAACATCAACAGTTTTGAATCGAGAGGAGAACGGGTATTGGTCATCTGATATACCAGAGGCAAAAGTCGGAGACGAATATCGGTACATGATTAGTGGCCTCCAAGGCCCCATTTCCCGCATTGACCCTTATGCCAGAAAAGTCACCAGTTCAATCGGCAATGGAGTGATCTATGACTCCCAAGCCTTCGACTGGGGGGACAATAATTTTCAGATGGCCACTGGAAATGAACTTGTCATTTACGAGATGCATGTCGGCACCTTTAACGTCAAAGAAAAGGGCCGCCCGGGAACGTTCGACAGTGCCAGGGAAAAATTGCTCTATCTTCAAAAACTGGGGATCAATGCTGTAGAAGTGTTGCCAATTGCAGAGTTTCCAGGCGACTTTTCATGGGGCTACAATCCGGTCCATCCCTTTGCCGTTGAGAGCATTTACGGAGGGCCGGACGCCTTCAAGCAATTTGTTAAAGAGGCCCACGAGCATGGAATCGCGGTCATCGTGGATGTGGTTTATAATCACTTTGGTCCCTCTGATCTTGATTTGTGGCAGTTTGACGGTTGGAGCGAAAATGAGAAGGGTGGGATTTACTTTTATAATGATCGCCGCTCTCATACGCCTTGGGGCGACACTCGGCCCGATTATGGTCGGAACGAAGTGCGCCAGTACATATGCGATAATGCAATAATGTGGTTTGAGGAGTACCATGCCGACGGCTTGCGCTGGGATGCCATCCCCTTTATCCGGAATATCGAGGGCAGTGAAGATCCTAATGAGGATATTCCCGAAGGCTGGAACCTGATGCAGTGGATAAATTCTGAAATCCAAAAACGTTTTCCCGGTAAAATCAGCATCGCCGAAGGGATGCACAATATCGCGCTGGTTGTTAAAGATGTAGCGGCAGGCGGCGCAGGTTTCAATGCGCAATGGGACAGCGAATTTGTTAACCCCGTTCGCAAGGCGATAATCACCCCGAAGGATGCTGCCCGCGACTTGACGGCAGTCAGCAGGGCGATCGAATATCGCTACGATTTGGACGCGTTTCGGCGCGTCATCTTTACCGAGTCGCACGACGAAGTCGCCAATGGACGGTCCCGCGTGCCTGAAGAGATTTGGCCAGGCAAAGTGGATAGCTGGTTTTCCAAGAAACGTTCTACTCTTGGGGGAGCCTTGGTTCTTACTTCGCCCGGCATCCCGATGATATTCGAAGGGCAGGAGCTGTTGGAAGATCGCTGGTTCCAGGATAAAGAACCCATCGACTGGTCCCGGGTCCAGGACGAACATGGTATCCTTGGAATGTATCGAGATCTGATCGCCTTGCGGCGAAATCTGCCGGGTATGACTCGGGGATTGTGCGGCCAGAATATTCATATCTTTCATTTTGATGAAAAGGATAAGGTCCTCGCTTTCCATCGCTGGGACAAAGGCGGGCCTGCCGACAGTGTCGTTGTGGTAGTGAATATGACGAATCATTACTGCGATGGTTATACCATAGGCTTTCCCCGATCCGGATGGTGGAAAACCCGGTTTAACAGCGACTCCTACAACTACGACCCCGCTTTTGCCAATCATCCTACTCCTGACGTGGAAGCTCACCCGGAAGAATTCGATGGGCTGCCCTGCTCCGGCGCAATCGGTATCGGCCCATACACGGTAGTGGTTTTCTCACAGGACGAATAGAAAACTTGAAGTCGATCCTCAGGGAAGTTGACTGGGCGTTGCCAAGTACCTTAGCTATACCACGAATTAGTAAGTCAAGTTCGCCTGGACTGTGGTTCGGGCGATTTTTGATTCTTCGTGATTCTATCGAAACTGCTTGCGAACATAAGGCCGATATGGCGTTCGCACATGCAAAACAACATGGGAAAATCAAGTATGCACTATTTGGAAAGGCTGTGTGGAAAATCAATGTGTTTCAGAAAACTAATCGCTTTGCTGGGAGTGGCCTGTATGTTTGCTGTGGGATCAATTCAAACGATTTCCGCATCACCGTTGCCTGCTATCGGTGATGCCAAAGGCGAAGTTGAGTTGCGATATGGTCCAGCATACGCAGTGCAGGGAGATGACGCTCGCTTCTGGACGGACAGGCAATGGACAGAGCAAAACAAGGCACAGGTGATGGCGAAAGCTTATGGGTATCCGTTTCCAATTCAAGGCATGAATGCTACGATATGGATCGAATACGACAAAAAGGACCGAGTAACGAGAGCGACTCTTCTAGTAGATGGTAATTTGAAAATCAGGAATTTTGGACAATATTTCCCTGAAGTGTATACGGCAATTACGGCAAAGGACAGTACGACAGCAATCATCAGGAGCTATCCGCGGGACCAGCTAGCTGTCAGGATCAGCAAAAATGCGCAGTCTGAACGATGGATCCGCTTCGTTCTTGCAGATGATGACAAGACCTGTGTCAACATGCATTCGAAAATCAAAGGGTTCGAAATTGCCGAGATTTCTCCGGGGGCAATCAAGGAACTGATGAAGCGTGGAAGGGCTATAGGGTGCCAATTCAACGGAGAAATTGGGAAGTATCCGGCAGACGGAACGTGGCAAAGAGTGGACAATTATTTTTTGCCTCAACTGTATTTTTCCGAGCGACTAACTCCACGGAAGAAAACAGATCTTATCGTTATTCACCATGCAGCCATGCCGACCGATACCTCGCTGGCTGACATTCATGAATTGCACTTAAACAACGGATGGGCAGGGGTTGGCTATCAAAAATTGGTCTTTGCCAACGGCCTGATAGAGAATGGACGGCCTGAAGAGATGGTTGGCGCTCACGCGTTCGGGACCAACCAACGTAGCCTTGGCATCGTATTGGTGGGGGATTTTGGCAAAGTTCGGCCAGATCCGATCCAACTGGAGGCTGCGGCGCGATTGACTCTGGAGCTCATGAAAAAATACCGGGTTCCACTGGAACGAGTGCGGCCACATCGGGCGGTGAATGTTGACACTGATTGCCCCGGCGCGCAATTCCCATGGCAGGAGTTCGTCGACAGGCTTGCGGACGGGTTGAAGTAAAGACCCTGAACCTGTTGGGGTTGAGATTTACAATAAAGGTTCGAAGGAAAATCGCAGTTGATGATGTAATATAACAAGGTATAGGGTTTAGTGAACTATTTATTTTTGAGGTAGTCTATGCCGCGATTAGAAACACTTGATTCCAGCATACTATCATTCCTGGTTTTGTTTTTTGTCTGTGTCAATGCTTACAACCGTTCGGAAAAGGTGTTTTTGCACTACCGATTGTTTATGGCGCTGTTATTGACCAACATGGTGATGATTGGCATTGATACCCTAGGGTGGGTATTCAACGGACTGCCTGGGCAACACAACCTTATACTCAATCAATATTCCAACTTGGCGCTGTATATCTTTGAGCCACTTGCTCCTGCGTTTTGGATACTATATACCAATTATCAGGTATATAAGGATCCGGCTAAGGTGAAGTCGTTAGCATACAGTTTGCTTGTTTTGTGTTTAATAAATGCGGTTTTTTCGATTGTCAGCCTGCAAACGGGTTGGTTTTTTTCAGTCGATAGTCTAAATATCTATCACCGTGGGCCTTATTTCCTTGTTCATGTGGCTTTTTGCTATTTGCTTGTTATATACGCTTTTGTTTTTGTACTCTGTAACCGAGAATTATTAGAAAAACGCTACTTTTTTTCATTACTCTTGTTTTTTGTACCGATGTCCATCGGCACAACCCTACAGATGACCCATTATGGAGTTTCCTATAACTGGTCAGGGCTGATGCTGTCTCTTTTAATCGTATATTTTAATATCCAGAATCGTGGTCTTAATACTGATTATCTTACGGGTATTTGTAATCGCCGTCAGCTAGACGGCTATATCACAGCAAAAATCAAAAACAGTATTAATGGTGCTGCGTTCTCAGCTATTTTGATTGACTTGAACGATTTTAAAAAAATTAACGACCGCTTTGGCCACGATATAGGCGACGAAGCTCTTAAGGACGCTGTGCAGATCATCTCTGGCAGTTTACGGCAGGATGACTTTGTTGCAAGATATGGTGGTGATGAGTTTATGGTAATCATGGATATTGATAACCGCGAAACGCTTGAACAAACAGTACAACGAATCAAGGATAACGTTGAACGGTTTAACAAGGAAAATACCAAACCTTACTTGATTGACTTGGCTATGGGCTATGCTGTTCATGAACCGAAGGGGAAAATGACGGCAGATGAATTTTTCCAGTACATTGATAAACTGATGTATGTGGCTAAAAAGAAACAATAACTTGCAAGGATATGAAGATGAAAAAAATTCTATTACTGGCGACGGGCGGGACGATCGCATCCAAGAAGACCGTAGACGGGCTTGCCCCTCAAAGTATTCCAGAAGATCTTTTGGCGTTCGTGCCGGAGTATGAAAAGTATTGTAGCATCGATACCCGACAAATTCTGAATATCGATAGCACTAATATTCAGCCGGAAGACTGGATCGGCATCGCTGCGGCAATCCAGTCGGAGTATGAAAATTATGATGGATTTGTGATTGCCCACGGCACAGATACGATGGCCTATACGGCGGCTGCTTTGTCGTACCTGATTCAGCAGCCCCAAAAGCCGATTGTTCTTACCGGATCGCAGAAGCCTATTAATGCGGCGATAACTGATGCCAAAAAAAATCTGTTGGATAGTATTCGTTTTGCTGCCGATCCACATGTAAAAGGGATATATATTGTGTTCGACGGGAAGGCGATAGTTGGCACGAGAGCCAGAAAAGTCAGATCAAAGAGTTTCCAGGCTTTTGAAAGTATTAACTACCCTGTCGCTGCTTTTATCGATGATAGCAAGATCACCCATTATTTTGAGGAGAAATCCGCTGATGAGACGCCGAGCTTCTGGAACAAGTTGAATCCAAAAATATTTTTGCTCAAATTAGTTCCGGGAATGGAACCCGACATTCTCGACTATATTGGAGAGCATTATGACGGAGTGGTTATTGAGAGTTACGGAGTTGGGGGTATTCCCTTTAATAAGAAACGTAATTTTTTGGACAAACTTGCCATGATGGATCAAAAAGGCAAGGTCGTCGTGATCGCATCGCAAGTCATGTTGGAGGGCAGCGATGCTGAGGTCTATGAGGTAGGATTTCGCGCAATCAATCATGCGTATGTCCTTCAGGCTTTTGATATGACGGTAGAAGCTGCCATAACCAAGTTGATGTGGATCACAGCTGAAACTCGCGACATTGACGAAATAAAAAGGAAGTTCTATACCAAAATCAATCATGACATCTTGCGATAAGGAATATTCTTAATGGAAAAGTAGGCGACGTTTGTGAGAAAGCTGTTTGTTCTATGGGTGTTAACCAGTTTGATCTTGTTGCAGGGGGAAGCGCTGGCTGCGCCAGCTGCGGCCATCCCTTCTGCGGCGAAGGTGGTCAGCAGCCAACCGGTGTTGCAGTGGGCGGGATTTCCTGACGCTGTGATGTATGAACTGGATATTGCCAAAACTGCTGATTTTGCAGCCAAGCAAATTGTTTTTCATTCAACGAAGGTATATTCGGCTGGATTCCAGCCAGATTTGAGTTCGTGGATAGGGGAGACTCTTTTCTATCGGGTGAGGTCGCTTGATTATGACAAGAAAGCGCTGAACGAATGGACAGCGCCGGTGGCGATTGCCGTCAAAACCCCGCACAGTTTTCAAACCTTTCGCCCTGTGACTACTACGCAATGGTCAAAAGTTACTCCGATACTCTATCCTGTCTATGCCTGGATTCCGGTGCACGGCGCCGACCATTACAAAGTGGAACTGTATCAGGAAACGGGAACGGGGTCATCTTCGGAGCGGAAAAGCAAACTGGTACAGACGTGGGAAGTCAAAGGGAGCCTGACTGCCGACGTTTATGATGAGACGCCGCGAATTGGCAAATTTTCTTGGCGGGTACAGGCGATAGCACAAAATGGTCAGCCGATCGGGCAGTTTTCCGACCGGGAGGAATTTACCCTCCGCTCGGTGTCGCGACAGTTTGCCCTGGGCATATATGGTGACAGCATCATGCACGGCGGTGGAGCGATTTCCAATGCTCCGTCCGATTTCACTTACAGCCTGCATGCTTATCTGAAGACTCCGGCGCTCAATCTCGCGCGAAGCGGTGACACGTCTGCCGCCAGCCTGGAGCGGTTCGAGAGGGATGTCATACCGTTCGCGCCCCGGATGTTGATCATCCTGACAGGGACGAATAGTTTGCGCGGCGGGACCAAGGCTGACGAGGTGGTAAGCGAGCTGGCGCAGCTCGCCGGGAAATGCCGCCGGAACAAAATTACGCCTGTTTTCCTGACGTTGCCGCCAATCAATCCCGACAGGATTAAGCAGGTATTTAGAGAAAACTCCGATCCTGGATGGCAAACGGAAATGCAAAAAGTGAATCGCTATATTCTGGAAAATTTGCCACATCTGGACGTAGCTCCCCTGTTTGTCGACAGTCGCGGCATGCTTCCTCCGTACTGGGGCACTGATGGGTTGCATCTGGATGCCAAAGCGAAAAAAGCGATTGGCAAACTGATTAACCAGAGCGATCTGACAGTTTTCAAATAAATTGCGCTACAAACATTTGACTTTATAGAATCCTCGCTCATTCTCTTGTTTATTGACATTATATTGGCGAAAATTCGCAATATTCGTGTATAATATTATGAGTGACACGCTATATGCATCAAACCGGCGTTTTCCGGCACCGCAAAAAATGATTGCCGTTGTTCTTCAGAAAATCCAGAAGGGAGGTTTTTTCGTTATGAGTGCCTTTATGATAAGACCTGAAGGAGAACGGCTTATACAAAAACCATAATAGTTCAAATACAGGGAGGTTTTTGGGGAATGAGTAAAAAAAGTATTCTTTTGTTAGCCATCGTCATGTTGTGCAGTCTCCTGCTCGCAGGTTGCGGCGGCGATAAGAAAGCGGCAGCGCCCGGTGCACCGGCTGCCGGCGGCAAGAAACTCATCATCTACACATCCATGAAGGAATCGCTCATCGGCGGAATCGTGGAAGGTTTTAAAAAGCAGAACCCTGGCATCGAAGTCGATTATCAGTCTGCCGGCGCCGGCAAGCTAATGGCTAAGATTGCCGCAGAACGGCAGAGCGGCAAAATCTTGGCTGATATTATCTGGACAAGCGAAGTTCCCGATTTCTACAGTATGAAGAAAGAGGGACTTTTGGAACAATACAAGACACCTGTCATTAAAGAGGTCTTGAATCCGTTTGAAGACTATGACGGGTATTTTACCGCAGCCCGTCTCGGAACCCTCGGTATTGCCATTAATACAGATAAAATCAAGACTCCTCCCGCGCAGTGGGCAGATCTGTTCAAACCGGAATACAAAAAGGCTTTCGGTATAGCCGACCCCGCTCTTTCCGGAACGGCCTACATGAGCGTTGCGTTACTTGAAAAGCAATTCGGGTGGGAGTTCTTTGATAAGCTGCACGACAATCAGGCCAGAATCGGCAAGGGATCCGGCCAGGTCGTTGACGACACCGCCTCAGGCGAACTTGCCGCCAGCCTTGCCGTTGATTACATAACCTATGACAAGATTAAGAAGGGCGCGCACATTGCTCTTTACTACCCGCCGGAACTCTTGGTCGCACCTAGCCCGGTAGCGATTATGAAAGGTAGCGCGAACCTGGATGCAGCCAAGAAATTCGTCGACTATCTTCTAGGCAAAGAGGCGCAGACCCTCATTGCAAACGAGGGTACGCTTTCGGTGCGGCCTGAGGTGAAGTCGCCGGAGAAATTGAAACTTCCCGATGCTGCTGAAGCGTTGAAGCGCTCCATCAAGATTGACTATATCAAAATGATGGCTTCCAAAGAAACGACGATCAAAAAGTTTACTGATACGCTGCAGGGAAAGAAGTAATTTCAAGCGGCCAGTCTGCTTGATTCGGCGGGACGGATCATTCCGTTCCGCCGTTTTTAGTTGATCAGTATGATGAGTAAGTGAGGGTCGAGTATGGAAATAATCCGGGTTGAAGGTATATCGAAGAGTTATGGCAAACATCAGGTGCACAAAGATCTCACGCTATCTATTGAAAAGGGCGAGTGTTTTACATTGTTGGGGCCGTCAGGTTGTGGCAAAACTGTACTGCTCAGACTTATCGCTGGGTTTGAGACTCCCGATGCAGGGAGAATATTCATTGATAACCAGGTCGTTGCGGACCCGGCGGCGGGCATATTTCTTTCTCCCGAAAACCGGGGACTCGGCGTAGTCTTTCAGGATTACGCGGTTTGGCCGCACCTTTCAGTTTTTGACAATGTCGGTTTTCCGCTGAAAATCGCCAAACGGCCGAAAAATGAGCTGCGGGACCGTGTCATGGAAATGATAGAGATGGTTGGGATGAAAGGGCTGGAGAATCGTCTGCCGTCCGAACTTTCCGGCGGTCAACAACAACGCGTGGCGTTGGCTCGAGCGTTGGTCGCCAATTCGTCGCTGATGCTTCTGGATGAGCCCCTGACCAATCTTGACGCCAATCTGCGTGAGGAAATGCGCTTTGAGATCAAAGAATTGCAGCGCAAACTGAATATAACCGTCCTCTATGTAACGCATGATCAGGAGATTGCATTGGCGATCTCCGACCGACTGGTTATCATGGACGAATCTGGCCGGATACGTCAGACAGGCAACCCTTGGGAGATTTTTGAGCGTCCGGCGGATCCTTTTGTTTTCAATTTCATGGGCATAGCGAATTTCGTTCCGGTGCGGCGTGCCGGTGACGCCTATCTGGTGGGAAATGGTGATCAGCCCATTCCGTGGGCGCCGCCCCAGGGCGATGCACCATCTTGGGCTGCGGGTTTTCGACCTTCCGACGTTCAGATTGCCCCACAGGGCCCTGGGCTTCGCGGCAAGGTAAAACGCGCCAGTTTCCTTGGCGCCATGATCGATTATCTTATTGAGGTGGATGGGGCGCATCTGCGCACCAGCATCGAGACACACGAGGCCGTATCCAAAGGGCTTATGTTCAAAGAGGGCGAGACTTGCGTGATCAGTTTCCGTGACCTGTTGTGGTTCAACGCCCAAAGCCTGGCGGAGGTGGTGAAACCATGAATGGAGTAACGCAAAAAAGCAGTTTTGGTGTGGCGCAGATCATCCTCTTTTTCTCGATCGCCATCTTGGTCATTTTGGTAGCTTTTCCGGTTCTGTTGATTTTTTTCAACGCATTCTGGGTGAACGGCGAGTTCAATATTCGTGATGTCGCCAAGATCATTTTAGAACCGGAGACGTATCAGGCCCTGATAAACTCGCTGGTTATCGCCAGCGGCACCACGATCGGCAGTACGATCGTCGGTACTTTTTTTGCATGGCTGGTCACGCGTACCGACCTTCCCTATAAGAGTTTCATGAAGAGTATGTTTTTGGTACCGTTCATGCTTCCGTCGTTTATCGGCGCTCTTGCATGGAAGATGCTGCTGTCCCCGAATGCCGGGTTCATCAACAAATTCTTTATGAATAATATGGGTTTTGAGGAACCTATCTTTAATATCTACAGTTATTTAGGCATTGTTCTTGTAGAGGTAATGTATCTATTTCCCTTTGTCTTTATTCAAGTGTGCGGCGCACTGGAACGCATGGACCCGACTCTTGAGGAGTCCGCCCGCATATCGGGAGCGGGGCTTTTCACCATCACCAGGAAAATTACCATTCCCTTAGTGATGCCAAGTATTCTTTCCGGCGCGCTGCTGATTATGCTTTATTCCATGGCGCATTTCGGCACCGTAGCTGTGTTGGGAATAGAGAACGGGATCTTCAATATCCCGACACTCATCTATCAACGCATACACCAGAGCGCCGGTAGTTTTGCCTCGATACGGACAGGGACAGTGCTGGCCACTGTGCTGGTGATAACTGCAGCCTTGATCATTTGGCTGCAGGGGAAGATCCTGACCAAAGGACATTATCAGATTATCGGCGGGAAAAGCTTCCGTCCGATGGAACTGAAACTGCGCGCCCTGCGCATACCGCTGCTGATCTTCTGTCTGGCGTATATTGCTTTTACCATTGTTCTGCCGACGGCGGTCATCTTCCTTGTTGGGGGACTGAAGACTTACGGCTTGGCCTTCACCTGGGATAACCTCTCGCTCGATAACTATAAATTCATCCTCTTTGACTACAAGCTGACCAAGGACGCGATCTGGAACAGCGTTACGCTGGGCCTGGGCGCGGCAGTCATTACCATGTTCGCCGGCGTGATGATTTCTTATGTCATTGTGAAGATGAAGGTGCGGGGTAAAGGCGTTCTGGAGTTTTTGGGGATGCTGCCCTTCTCGGTTCCCGGCTCGGTCATCGCCCTTGGGGTGATCCTCGCCTGGAGCGGCCAGTTCGGCATTAATCTCTACAACACGGTATGGATCATCTTGGTCGCCTACATTGCCCGCTATATGGCCTTTTCCCTCAAAGCAAACTCAGCGGCTCTGGAACAGGTACACGACTCCCTGGTGGAGGCAGCCCGATCTTGCGGCGCTACCATGTGGCAGTCGCTCAAGTATATCGTGTTGCCGCTGGTGCGCCCCGGTATGTTGGCGGCTTTCTTTCTGATCTTTCTTCCCTCACTCCGGGAGTTGACTGTTTCCATCATGCTTTACTCGCCAACCACCCGTACCATCGGGGTGGCAATATACACCCTGAACGAAGATGGGGAAACGGTAATTTCGGCGGCGCTGGCAGGCATCGCGCTGATTCTGATCATTGTCGGTCAGACGCTGATCAACCGTTTCACAAGAAAGGCAGGTGTGTAGACCGATTATGTCTCATGTACGATTGGTGAATGTTACGAAAAAATTCGGCGATGTTACCGCCGTCAATTCTTTGAACCTGGAAATTGGCAAGGGTGAGTGCTTCTCTATGTTGGGGCCGTCCGGTTGCGGCAAGACGACGACGCTGCGGATGGTGGCGGGTTTTGAAGACTTGAGTGAAGGAGAGGTTTACGTAGGGGATCGTCTGATTTCTTCTCCCCAGCGTAATTATTATCTGCCGCCGGAAAAACGTAATTTCGGCATGGTATTCCAAGCTTTTGCGGTCTGGCCGCATCTGTCGGTGTATGATAATGTCGCTTTCCCTCTGCAGATCCGCAAATTTTCGGCCTCAGAAATTGACAAGCGCACAAAAGATGCCCTGCGTTCCACCAACCTGCTTTCAGTCGCCGACGACAGTCCGGCAGATCTCTCGGGAGGCGGCAAGCAGCGGGTGGCGCTGGCACGGGCATTGGCCATCAATCCCGATGTCATGCTCCTGGATGAACCGCTCTCAAGCTTGGATCCTCATCTGCGCGAGGAGATGCGCTTTGAGATTAAGGACTTACAGAGAAAGTATGGATTTTCCATTATCTATGTGACGCACGACCAGGCCGAAGCTATGGCCCTATCGGACCGAATCCTGGTGATGAAACTGGGGGTTGTGCAGCAAATCGATACGCCTTTTAATGTCTACAACAAACCGGCCAATAAGTTCGTCTTCAGTTTTATCGGCCTCTCCAATTTTCTGGATATTGTCTGGGAAGGTGGAAATGCGTTTGTACGCGGCGAGAAGGCTGCGCTGCCGGAGAGCTTGCTCCCGCCTGAAGCCATGCGCGGCCAAAGCTCACTTTCCCTGGCGAGTCGCCCATCCGAGATAAACTTTGTCAGTGATGGCGAGGCGGGCGGACTGCGCGGCGTCGTCAGCCGCAAAGCGTTTCTGGGCGAAATCATTGACTATCAGGTGAAAGTCGGGGCCCAGGAGATGCGCGTTCAGAAGGGACGCCGCGACCCGGGCCCCAACCTGGGTGAGGCCTGTTGTCTGCGTTTTTCGCGTCACTTCTGGTATGCCGGTGAAGAATAGGGCTGTCAAGACAGTTGTTTGACCAAGGCGGCAAGGGTATGCCAATACATAGGTTGCCAATATCGTTTGGCAGCCGCAGAAGTTGAAGGGGCGACGAATAGGATGGGTCCATTTTGCATGATTGAGTTCGGGTATATCCCATAGTCGATTTCAGCTGTTTGGCAATGTCGCGCCTGTTGCCAAGAACATAAGGCAGCGGCCGATTTTTTCCCGTTGAAGCAGATGATTTTTGGGCGGTAGACAGTCATTTTATGAACAAGAGTGGCTGCGTCATAATCGTGTTTTTTGATGTCGGCATCGACTCCGGCGGCTTTTTTGGCGGCGTCAGTCAATCCAATTCCATAATGAAGCAGCCTGCGGTATTCGGAAGTGTGTAGAAGACGATCTATAAGACCCGTTTCGTGGAGTATCTGCCAAAACATATTGTTTTGCCCTGCGTAGTAAGAACCGGCACGGGCTGATTGCGCACCAACAGCTGATCCGCAAATTACAAGCTTAAGATTTGGGGCTAATACATCAGGCAAGATATCGCTAATCGACACAACCATCACCTCTTTCTAGAAGTATTCCTTTTTGCACAGGGTTTTCCTTTGCAAAATGCAAAGAAATGAAGACAGGGAGACGCTATGACAAAACGTGAAGCAAGCATAGACATGGGGTGGAATTTCGACAACAGTTATGCTCGTCTGCCGAAATTGTTTTTTAGCAGCTTAATTCCTACCCCTGTCAGCTTACCGAAGTTGATTATTCTTAATGAACCCCTAGCCATGTCATTAGGGCTGAATGTTCAGGCGCTACAAGGCAAAGATGGGATGGAAGTGCTGGCAGGTAACCAGGTTCCTCCAGGTGCTTTTCCACTTGCGCAAGCTTATGCAGGACATCAATTTGGCCATTTTACAATGTTGGGTGATGGTCGGACTCTATTGCTTGGCGAGCAGATCACTCCCCAGAATGAACGGTTTGATATTCAACTCAAGGGATCCGGTGAAACGCCATATTCCCGCAGTGGGGATGGTAGAGCGGCATTGGGGCCGATGCTGCGCGAATACATCATCAGCGAAGCAATGCATTCGCTGGGTATTGCAACGACCCGCAGTTTAGCTGTGGTGACAACCGGTGAGCCGGTGATTCGCGAAACAGAACTGCCGGGAGCGATTCTGACTCGAGTGGCTGCCAGCCATCTTCGCGTCGGCACTTTTCAATACGTTTCAAAATGGGGAACTATTGATGATCTTCGGATTTTGGCTGATTATACTTTAAAACGCCATTTCCTAAACGTGGAAGCAAATGAGAAGCGATATCTGTCGCTGCTGCAAGAAGTGATCAAGCGTCAGGCCTTGCTGATTGCCAAATGGCAACTTGCGGGTTTTATTCATGGGGTGATGAATACCGACAACATGGCTATCAGTGGAGAAACAATTGATTATGGCCCGTGCGCCTTCATGGATACCTATGATCCGTCAACAGTATTCAGTTCGATTGATGCTCAAGGACGTTATGCTTTTGCCAATCAGCCAGCTATTGCCGGGTGGAATCTGGCGAGATTTGCAGAAACCCTATTGCCTTTGCTGCATATAGATCAGTCGCAAGCCGTTGATATGGCTCAGGCTGCGGTTTCGGATTTTGCTGCGCAGTATCAATATCATTGGTCCGCAGGAATGCGAGCTAAATTGGGATTGTTTAATGAAGAGAAGCAAGATGATGCTCTCATTGAGGGTCTCCTCGGCATAATGCAGAAATATTGCGCTGACTATACCAATACTTTCCGCGCACTAACTTTGGATATGACTGAGGATACGGCCCTGTTTGCGAGCACAGAATATACTCAGTGGCATGAGCTTTGGCAGGCAAGACTTGGCAGGCAGCGGGAGTCGAAAGCCATTTCGCAGCAGTTAATGAAGAGCTGTAATCCTGAACTCATCCCTCGCAACCATCGGGTAGAAGCAGCAATAGACGCCGCAGTGAGACTCGGAGATTACAGTGTGATGAGCAGGCTTCTTGATGTGCTTGCACACCCGTACGCACACTCGTCCGATCAAGCGGAGTACACTACGTTGCCTGAGTTATCAATTCGCCCTTACAGAACTTTTTGCGGTACTTGATCGTGAACTCTTCAGGAACAATCTGGGAGGGAAAAGACTATGAAAAGTCGGGTCTTCGGAATATTGTTGGTAAGCTTGTTCCTGTTATCCAGCAGCGTAGGCGCGGCGAACTGGATCTATCTGCAACGGCTCGAAGGCACCCGGTATGGAGCCTGCACTGAGTACCTCGATACGGAATCGGTGGTGCAAAAGCAGGACCGTGTTCACTACTGGACTTTATGGGTGTTGGATGACAAGCAGGCCAGTCACAATATCCGGAAAATGCTTCGCAAGAGCGAGGGGGTTCTCGGCGATTCCATTCAGACCCGATTTTTGGAATACTATCAATATGACATCGATGACAAAGAGATTTTTCGCTATTTTAACACTTCTGACTCTTTTTCCAAGGAAGCGTCCGGATCCTCCGGCGAATTTGAGGTGCAGCGGGCCTTACAATATGTGAGGGGGCAAGGGGAACTGGTTTCGGTGAAACCGACGGATCTCAGCGCCTCCGGCCCGAGATGGTTCGGATCGCGAGCATTCGATGAATTTGACTTGCATTGGGACATCCGTTCCATCAGCGCCTATCCTCGAAACAAACCGGACACGGTGGAGATCACAGTGAAATGGATTTGGAATGAGAAAGGTCTCGTGGCCCGTCAGGCATATCTCAGGTCGCTGCCTCCCCGCGCCGGCGCAGGATACCAGCACATCAAGGTTACCAAAGTCAATTACCGTTTCCAGGTATCACAAAACAAGATGATGATTCTGTCCATCAGTGATTATGACGAAAACAATCAGCGTCTGTATTTTGCTGAAGTTTATAAATGGCAGGATATTGAACTGGGGTCCCAGCATGAGGCGGCGCGAAAAATCGCGATTCAATGGATCCGCGAATCATCAGGTGATGATCCAAAGATGAAATGACTGATTACAGAAAGAGGGGAGCTTGAGTTGTTGGTGCTTGACGTGTTGCATCACGTAAAAAAACACTCGAAAGCCCATTTCAGATACTTTTTATCGGCCGGATATTTGCTTCGTTGATGGGAATCTTTGCTTTGCCGGGAGAGGCGGTTACGGTATTGCTGACAACTTGGCTCTCCTCCTCGGCAGGAACCGGTGTTGCCGTCAGTTTAGTCGCCAAAGGTGTTTTGAACGGCACTCACGCAACTATCTTGATTCCCGCACTGTTTCTGATGGGCGCTCAGCTGCAATATATGGGCCGTTTGCTCGGCGCGGCTGTCCGAAGAAATACTGACCGTTATTGATGCTGGCAAGTATAATGAATGCGTGTATTGCGATGATTGTAATGAGGTTTTTTGCCTAAAACAGATCTGTTTTAGCGGTTCATCGATGGAAAATCTATAAAGGCGCTGTTCAAAATGGGGTGAGAGCTATTTTGAACGGCGCCTTTTTCGGTGGAAAGGGAACTTGAAATTAATAGTCGGAAAATTCAATAATATATTTAACGATTAGCAGGTTTTTAATCGGGTTGTGCAGAAAAATTAATTTGAATTGTGGACTGATTTTCATAGTACAGGAGTGGGATAGCGCTATGAAAAAACGGTTTTTCACTTCAGAATCTGTCGATGGATACTAGTCTCACTCAGCAATAAAGAGCGAGGGGGGAGAATGGTGAAGGAAGCAATTTTATACGAAAAGGCCGAGGAAAATAAGGTGAAATGCGTTGTCTGCAATCACAGATGCAGTATTGCCGAAGGCAAGAGAGGAATCTGCGGCGTGCGGGAGAATAGTCAGGGGACTTTGTACACACTGAACTATGGAAAAACGGTAGCGGCACATATCGATCCTATCGAAAAGAAACCGCTTTATCACTTTTTGCCCGGAACAATGATCTATTCCTTTGCTGCGGTCGGCTGCAATTTCCGTTGTTCCTGGTGTCAGAACTGGGAAATCTCACAAAGCCCCAAGCCAAGCAACCCTATCGAAGGCAGTGATGTTTCGCCAAAAGAACATGTGCAACGGGCGATTAAATACGAATGCCCCTCTATTGCCTATACCTATTCAGAGCCGACAATTTTTGTTGAGTATGCGCTGGATACAATGAAGTTGGCCCGAGAGGAAGGATTGAAAAATGTATGGGTGACGAACGGATATATGTCTCGCGAAACGCTCGATATGGTAATTCCTTTTTTAGACGCAACAAATGTTGACTACAAAGGTCCCAATGACGGTGTATACGAAAAATATTGCGGCGGCACGGCTGAACCGGTCATGGATAACTTAAAATACCTTTACGAAGCAGGGGTACACCTGGAAATCACAACACTGATTGTGCCGGGAATAAATGACAAGCCCGGGCAACTGGAAAAAATTGCACGCTTTATAGCCCGAGATCTCAGTAAAGACGTTCCATGGCACATAAGCCGCTTTTTCCCGGCGTGGAAAATGATGGACACGCCGATAACTTCATTGGAAATTCTGGAAATCGCCCAGGCAATCGGAAAAAATGAAGGTTTGAAGCATATCCATGTCGGTAATGTATAGAAGGGCGACTGTGAATTAACGAAGTTTTTAGGAGTTAATATCATGATTGTAGGGACTCTCGAGCTCAAACTCTATGCGCCGTGGGTTTCTTCTTTAAAGGAAAAACGCATGGTAGTAAAAAGCATCGTAGCAAAGACGAAAAACAAGTTTAATGTTTCGATTGCCGAGGTGGATGAACAAGACACGCACCAAACGATTATTCTGGGCATTGCCTGTGTGGCAGGGACTATAAGCCAATCAGACAGCATTCTTGATCATGTGATTAACTTCATTGAGGGCAGTAGCGAGGCTGAAATTGTGAATATTGAGCGAGAAATCAGATAAGGTTGTAGGAATGAAGCAACCTTGCGATGAAACGTAATTTTCAGGGAGCGTCTATGAAGTTATTCATAGGGATAGAACTTCAACCGGATATTCTGGACAAGTTATATTCGCTGCAGAATATACTTCGAGAGAAGGAGCGAACAGCTAGGTTTCCCACTCGGGAAAACCTTCATCTGACCTTGCAGTTTCTAGGCGAAACACCGGAGGAAGCAGTCGAAGCTATCAAGAACTCGCTGAAAAAGGTAGCACAGGGCAGTCAGCCTTTTACGCTTTCGTTTGGTGCTGAATTGGGGTATTTTGGACCTGCAGATCAGGTGCGGGTTGTCTGGCTGGGAATGAAAGATGATTTTTCAGTCCTGTTGGAACTGCAAAAAAACATTGCCCAAGCGATGTGTGATTTAGGATTTGCGAAAGAAGACCGCGGCTACTCTCCCCACATTACGCTTGCCCGCGATGTAAAGTTCAAAAGCAGCCGAGTTTTCGTGAAAAATGGACGGATCGATGTCCCTGTTGAATCTTTTCCGGCTATGTTGGTTGGACAATTTTCATTAATTGAGAGTCGCATGGTGCAAGGCAGAATTGTGTATCAGGCTCTGGAAAGATTTCACCTTGAAGTTTAAAGCGAAACTTCAGGGCGATATTCTTGCGCAACGAGGCAATAAGTGATAAAGTAATGCAGGTAGTTAACCAAATAATCAGCAAGCTGGAGCAACATGTTTGACAATATTCGCAGTGTAGGGACAGCAGCCATGCTGCTGGCATTGACCCGTACTATGCAGGATGAAGAAGCGGTTAAGAAATTGTTGGCTGATCAGGGGTTCCGTTTCGTCGTTACTGAAGTGGGCGGAAACTCGGCTTTGTCTGAATTCCAGATAAAGACAACAAAAGCCGTGATTGGCGCCTGTATGAATACCGGTCTGGTTGCGAAAACACCGACTAATTATCACGCATTGCTGCATGCGACGGATGAGGCAAAACGTGGCATCATGGTCAACATGGCGAGTAGCGCTAGTGTTGCGGTGAAGATCGCCGTGGTTCGTGACTCCAATTGGGTGGCAGTCGCCTTGTTCGGAGAATCGGCCTTGCATCCTCTGACCAACCATGACCGCGCAGGGCTCGGTATCATGCACATGGGATCGGACGCTGGGTGAGCAACAAGACAATTTATAGGTTTTATATAGAGCCCGTATTGAGTGAGAGAGTTATCAGTGTGAGAGTTTGCGGGCTGCAATAACACCAAGGATTGGATCTATATATTTCAAATCAAAAGAAAATATGAGTGATAGAGAGACAGAGGGGAAAATATTTCCATTACTGTCTCTTTGTTTTTTAAATATTTTCCATAATCAATCATGAAAAGGGGGATTTTGCATAAGAATATTGAATTTGGAATAGTGGTGAAATATGTCTAAACTGAACTGATTCCATATTGTTATTGTAAATAAAGGAGAGATTGTAATGAAACCATTAGAAGGATTGAGAGTACTGGATTTGAGCCGGGTACTGGCAGGGCCGTATTGCACGATGATGCTGGCCGACTATGGTGCTGACATTGTTAAGATTGAGCCACCGAAAGTCGGCGATGATTCACGGGCATTCGGACCGTTCGTTGGCAAGGAAAGCGCCTATTTCATGAGTCTGAACAGGAACAAACGCTCCATGACCCTCAATTTCAAGAATCAGGACGAGGTCGATGTTTTCCGAGAAATGGTCAAACATGCAGACGTGGTGGTAGAAAATTATCGTCCGGGGACGATGGAAAAATTCGGATTGGGCTATGATGAACTAAAGGCCATTAACCCGAAGATTATTTATGCGGCTTGCTCTGGATTCGGCCACAGCGGACCTTATCAATATAAACCGGCCTATGACATCATCGTTCAGGCTATGGGCGGGATCATGAGCATCACCGGGCCGGAAGGCGGCGAACCAACCCGTGTCGGCGCTTCTGTCGGTGATATTATCGCCGGCATGTTCACGGCCTATGGAGTCATGATGGCTATTTACCACAGGGAGAAAACTGGTGAAGGCCAGAAAGTCGATGTCGGCATGCTGGATTGCCAGGTGGCGGTTTTGGAAAATGCCATCGCCCGCTATGTGACTTCCGGTAGTGTGCCTACGCCGCTGGGAAATCGTCATCCTTCCATTACGCCGTTTGCCTCCTTTACCGCCAAAGACGGACATATCATCGTTGGCGCCGGCAACGACCGCCTGTGGGTAAAACTATGCAATATCCTGGGCAAACCGGAACTGCTCACCGATGCGCGCTTCGACGACAACAGCAAACGAACCGCGCATGTCAAGGAATTGACCGTGATTTTGAATGAAGTCTTCTCGCACAAAACCATCAATGAATGGCTGGAAGTACTGGAAGCAGCCGAACTTCCCTGTGCACCGATCAACACGGTGGACAAGATTGTCAACGATCCGCAGATCAAGGCTCGTAATATGATTGTGGAAGTTGAACATCCGGTTGCCGGGCACCTGAAAATGGCCGGGTTGCCTGTCAAAATGTCAGCGACTCCCGGCACTGTCGACCGGCCGGCGCCGCTTCTGGGACAACATACCGCCGAACTCTTGAAAGAAATCCTCGGCTGGGATGAAGCCAAAACGGCCGAATTCTTCAAAGATAAATAAACAAGCAAAAAAAGGCACAATCGATGAATGAGAAGAAGCCCCGGCAATGCCGGGGCTTCTTCGTCGAAGCAGGAACACGGGAAGTTTTGGCGAATCATGAAAGTGTGAAATAAAGGAGGACGATCAACGGGATGCGATGTCCAAAATGCAATGAAGAGATGGGCGAGGCGACTTCAATCTGTCGCAGCTGCGCAGAGGATAACGTCGATGTGAAAGTATTGCGCCCGGATGAACGCGACGACTTCAAGGGCCTGACAATTCAGCAGGGCGTTGAGCCGTCTGCCGAATCTGAATCTCATTCAGGCGACTCAGGGAACTATGAATACCGCAGTGAAGGCCCGGGGCACCGCGTTTACGTGCGTCAGGTTTCTTTCGGCTCGAAACCGTTCGGCTTTCTGACAAAATTGGTTATAGCAGCGCTGGTCCTGTTTTTTATCTTTGTGGCTCTGCCGGTGGCGTTGGTGTTGATGGCGGTCTTTAGTATAGTGTGGTGGTTGGTCCGGCGATAAATGTAGACTTGATTCGGATGGTGTTTTAACGCCACCTGAATCTTAGTCGAATTTACTTCAAGCTACAGCCTGTTTATCCCCGACTAAGAGGGCGGGGTCTTACAGGCTGTGCGATGGATAAAACGATCAGAAGGGCCCGTCGTCGTTAAAGGTTGGACGGGTCTGGTTCTTCAGCAATTGCAATGCATCTTCCGCCTGCTCCAGCAGGCTGTTTTTATCTCCAGGCAGCGTTCCAGCCAGCGGCAGCATGTTCGATACATGGTTGCTGCGAAAAATACAGGGTGTTTTCATATCAAGATGAACAACCAGCTCTTTCAGTTCCTGGACGAAATCGTAAGGGGACAGGGGGTGGAACTGCCCCTGCTCCGCATCAGCTCGCAGCGGCGTGCCCCGATGCAGCATGAGCGTCAGGGCGCTCAGCATTGTTGGGTTGATGGCGCTTGCAACCCGCCCGCTATTTCGGGCATGCTGCAGCGACAGCTCCCGCCCGCCAAGGCCGAGCACAAGCATGGCTGACAATTTCATTCCGGCAGCGAGGATTTTTTGGCCGGCGGCGATCATTTCATCGCCGGTAACTCCCTTTTGTACCAGAGCCAGGACTTCGTCATCGCCGCTTTCGATGCCGAGATACACCATCTGCAAGCCTGACTGCTTTAGAAGCAACAGATCTTCCGGTGATTTTCGCAGGATGTCGAGCGGCCCGCCGTAACAACTGATGCGGGAAAGTTTGGGAAAGTGCGCTTTCAACAGAGCAATGATTTCCAGTAGTTTATTGGTGGAGAGGACCAAGGCGTCTCCATCGGCGAGAAAAACCCGACGCAAGTCCGGATAACGGCGGGCTGTATTGCGAATAATCGGTTCAATTTCCGATATGGGGCGGGCACGGAAATGGACGTCACGATACATGGAACAAAAAGTGCATTTATTGTGGGCACAGCCGATCGTCACCCGCAGAATAAAACTGTTGGCCTCACTAGGTGGGCGGAAAACCATTCCTTCCGCGTTGTCAAACATGATCCGTTCCTCCCTTGCAATTGGTGGGGGCTAAAAGCTGGGCCCTCAGTTGGTGGTAATGCAGAGTGAAATGCACCGGATTCTGTGCTTCCCGATGATCGAATCCGAAGGCCCTTCGGCTGACTGCCAACACAGGCGGCGCCTGAATCCTTTTGGCGACTCCCATACCTGAATATAGCCGCCACCAGCGTTCCAGATCTGCAATAAAATCAGCGGTGGTCGGGAAAATCCTCGTGACTAGATTGGGCTCGCAGCCGATGTTTTGTTCCACGGTTCCCGCCTCATACCATGTGAGCAAGTCTTCCGGCGTGGCACGTTGCCAACGCTCGACAAAGGCTCGAAATAGGAAATCGTGATAGGGATAAATCAAGGGATCGCCTTTCCCTGCGTCGACATCCTGATCATGCGAGAGTTCGGCGCTAGGGACGATCGAGAATACTTCCGAAGGAATCACCGGCGCTCCATATGCATGATCATTGAGCCAGTGACCCAGCTCATACACCTGATGTTTCCATAGATCAGCCAACGCAGCGAGAAACCCTGCTTCATCTCCATAAAGGGTACAGTATCCGACTGTCAGTTCGCTCTTGTTGGCATTGCAGGTAAAGGCGCCGCCAAAAGCTGCTGCGGCCGCTGCGAGAATACGGGAAGAGCGATCGCGTGCCTGCACGTTTTCGCGCATGAATGGCGAAAGCTGCAAACCGGAGCTTTCCATCTGCCGAATCGTCAGTTCCACCGATTCATTGATCGGGATGTCAATATAGCGACAACCGAGGTTTTCAGCCAGGCGGCGGGCAAGACTGATGGTGGTGGGGGAATTGTACTGACTGGGCATATTAACGAGCAATACGTTTTGCGGTGTCAGAATATGAGCGTAAAGGGCGGCGGCAACGGCAGAATCAATTCCGCCGGAAACTCCGATCACAATTTTTGTTAATCCGGTCTGGGTCAAAAAATGCTGAACGCCATACTGCAAACAGGCAAAGATGCTGTCCATGCCACGGTCGTTCGGGATGGATATGCGTGACCCGGCGGCGACGTTTTGAAGTTCGTCTAATGAAATATAAGCGATTTGTTCTTCAAACGGCGGGCAGTGCAGCAAAGTCTCTCCCTGAATGCCATAGGCGGTACTGCAGCCATCAAAAGTGTAGACGGTCTTGCCGTTGTTTTGTATACCGACGTTGTTCACATACAATAAGGGACCCCGGTTTCCTGTACCTGGCGGGAAAACACCCGATGCCGCTTGTCGTTTTTGCCTAAAGTAAACGGGGAACTGGATAAGTTGACAAAGAGATCGACATCGCTATGGCGGCTCATTATAGTAGCCGGTTTGATGCTGTAGTCGTCGCTCCAGCCGTCTTCACAGAGTAGCGCGCCAAGTTTCAATGTGCAGTCACCGAACTGGATAGTCAGCGGTTGCAGCAAATCATCGACAGGAACTGCCATTTCCTGCGCCAGTTTTCGTAAACTATAAAAATGACGGTCGTCGTCAAATTCACGATAATTGGGCTGCAAAGTTTTGATTCGGAAGGGATAAGGGAAGTTGTCCCCACCCAGAAACGCACCATTTTGGGCTGCGAAAAAGGCATTGTACTTTCGCACCCGCCCGTCGTCGCCAGTTTTTTGCCAATCCACGGCAATGTTGCCGAACAGTACGCAGATCGAATCCGCCGCCCGGGCAATTTCTCTGCCCCAGGCTTCGCAGTCCCGCAAGAAGGTAGGCTGCTCCCAGGCATCTCCGAGTAGATAACCGGGGATGGACATCTCGGGGAATAGAATCAAATCGGCAGAGGCTTGTTTGGCCGTTTCAATAAACTGCAGAATTTTTTTAGCGTTTAAGTCTGGTTTTCCTGGCACAACTTCAATTTGCGCCAAGGCAATTTTCAACAATAAACTCACCTCGGAATTTTTTACCCAACAGGGATTCGCTGCGAGAAAGTGGAACTAATAATGAGACAAAATGTTGGACGTTAGAAAATAAATATTCGCCGCACGTTCGCTGATGTCCTTTTCAGAGCAGCACTCAGACGAACAATTCGAGGAGGAATGAAGATGGACCCTTTGTATCAAGGCGTATTGGAGGCGGTAGACCGCCTGGCTGGAGTGGCGCACCGCACGCCGGTGTTAACTTCACGGTCATTGGATGAGGTTACGGGGAATAATGTTTTTTTAAAGTGCGAAAATTTCCAACGGATGGGTGCGTTCAAGTTCAGAGGTGCGTATAATGCGATCAGTCGACTGACGCCGGAGCAGGCAGCGCGCGGGGTGATAACTTTTTCTTCGGGAAATCATGCTCAGGCAGTGGCTCTGGCGGGACGTCTGCTCGGGGTCCAAGCAACCGTTGTGATGCCGATGGATGCCCCGGCGGTTAAGCTGGCGGCAACCCGCAATTATGGCGCAGAAGTCGTGACCTATGATCGGGGGACGATGAACCGCGAAGCTATGACAACCCAATTGGTTGCTGAACACGGATATACGTTGATCCCGCCCTTTGATCATCCGGATGTCATAGCCGGGCAGGGAACAGCGGCGAAGGAATTGATCGATGAAGTCTATAGTCTCGATATGCTGCTGGTTCCTTGCGGAGGAGGCGGCCTGCTCAGCGGGTGTGCGGTATATACGCGCCATGCGGCGCCGCATTGCCGGATTATCGGCGTGGAACCGGAGCTGGCTGATGATGCGACCCGGTCATTCCGGACAGGCAGGCTTCAAACGATTCATAATCCACAAACCGTCGCTGACGGACTTCGCACCGAGTCGCTGGAACCATTACATTTCCCACGATACAGAAGTATGTCGATGAGATGGTCACGGTTTCTGAAGCTGATATCTTGGATACGATGTACTATCTTTGGACTCGGATGAAGATCGTTGTCGAACCTTCCGGCGCTGTGGCGCTGGCCCCCCTGTTCAAGGGGAAACTGCCGGTTCGGGGAAAAAGAATCGGTGTGGTGCTCAGCGGCGGCAATGTCGATGTGAGGCTGGCCAGTGAGCTGTTCTCAGGCATCAAGGATTTGTGACCGAGTTTATAAGTTTGATAGAAGCCGGTGGCCGTCAAGGCCACCGGCTTCTATCAAACTATAGGGGGATCAGAAGGGGGATCAAACTGCGTTCTCGGTTTCCTGATGTGAAAAAGGACCGGAGTCCGTAACTTCTTTGGGCACTCCTGTAAATTTGCGGAAATTTTTGTCAAACATTCCGGCGAGATGACCGCGGATTTTTTGTAGGCTACAGGATCTGACCAGGATGTCTGGGGATTGAGGACACCATCCGGTATGCCGGGACAGCAGACCGGGATGCTGAGATTGAATATCGGATGGGTTTCGTAGTCGACATAATCCAGATAGCCGTCCATCGCCGCGGCAACCATGCGCCGGGTATGCTGGATGCTGATTCGTTTGCCGACGCCATAGGCGCCACCTTGCCAGCCAGTGTTGATCAGAAATACCCGGGTTTGGTGGCGGGCAATTTTTTCTTTCAAGAGATTGGCATAGGTCATGGGGTGTAAGGGGAGAAACGGCGAGCCGAAGCAGGCGGAGAAAGTGGCCTGCGGCTCGGTGATGCCCCGCTCGGTACCAGCCAGCTTCGAGGTGTAACCTGAGAGAAAATAATACATGGCTTGTTCTGGAGAAAGTTTCGCGACCGGCGGCAACACGCCAAAGGCATCGGCAGTCAGGAAGATAATGGTGCTGGGATGAGCTCCTGTTCCGGGATAGATGCTGTTCGGTATAAAATGGACCGGATAAGCCACTCGTGTGTTTTCCGTGATTGCTTCACTGCTATAGTCGATTGTCCGGGTTTCGGCATTCATAACGGTATTTTCCAGGACTGCGCCGAATCGTATGGCATCCCAAATTTGCGGCTCGTTTTCGCGGCTCAGGTTGATGCATTTCGCATAACAACCGCCTTCAAAGTTGAAAACTCCGTGCTCGGCCAACCGTGTTCATCGTCTCCGATGAGAAAGCGATCAGGATCTGCGGACAGAGAGGTTTTCCCGTGCCGGAAAGACCAAAGAAAAGGGATACATCTTTTTTCGAGCCCTGATTCGCCGAGCAGTGCATGGATAAGATCCCTTGTTTGGGAAGTAAGTAATTCAAAACAGAGAAAATGGATTTTTTCATTTCGCCGGCGTATTGTGTTCCGCCGATCAGGACGATCCGGCGCGCAGAAGTTGACGAGAATGAACGCTTCGGAGTTGGTGCCGTCCTGCCTCCGGTTCACGGCATTAACTCCCGGCGCGGCACAGGACGGTGAATCCGGGTTCTGCCGGAAAAGACCAACCGGTGGTCATTGGAGATTCGCAAAAACAACTGCTGGACAAAAACATTATGCCAAGCGTATTCGTTAATGATCCGGACCGGCAGGGCATGCCCCTGATCTGCGCCGGCAAATCCTTCGAATACAAACAGCTCTTTATCTTCGAGATAATTCAATGTTTTTCCCAGCAGACGATCAAAAGCTGTTTCGGAAATTTTGAGATTGTTGTCCCACCAGATGTCCTTATGAACGTCAGGTGTATCCACGATGAACTTATCATTCGGGGAGCGCCCCGTATATTTTCCGGTGGAAACCCGCAGTGCTCCTGTGGCTGATAAGGCGCCTTCCCCCCTCAGGATGGAAGATTCAATCAGGCGGGGAATCGGCATGTTGATATGTACTGGCTGTTGATGCTTGGAAAGAAGTAATTCATTAAGTCCTGGTTTCATTTTTTATTTCCCCTTTCGAAGACGATGCTAATAAGACAAGTGACGAAACAAAGAGATAAAAATATGCAATATGTCAGACTACTGTGAATTTTATTTTATTATACACCTGTGGAAATGAATATAAAAGGATTCAGCAAAGTTTTTGGCCGGGCATTTTATAAGGCAACAGGAAAAGCCCTTTGGAATAACGAATTAAACTACGAATAAGACATCGAAATGGACCTGATATTCGGGAAGGGGGCCTCTTCATTGAAAGAACCGGGCGAAAAGAGCAGTGCCAAAACCTATCGGTTAATTATTGATTATTTGCGGCAGGGAATAGAGGGCGGACGCTTTCACCGCGGCCAGAAACTGCCAAGCGAAAAAGAATTGTGCGAGCATTTCAGTACCAGTCGCTCATCGGTGCGTGAGGCGCTCAGCGCGCTTGAATATATCGGTCTGATCGAAGTTCGGGGCGGCAGTGGGTATTATGTGTCCGGCAGTTCTCTTCCGTTGTCGTCCGGCGAAGCGGCGGAACACTGTGCAACCAAGATCGTCTTCGTATCTGGAAGAGGATTGGAATATACGCACGCATGCAGGCGCTTGTTCGAAATGGATGGACTGGACGGAGCCAGTTCTCTCTGCCAAATTTGCGCCGATGAAGGCGCCCAATGGTCGCGGACAGGTGCGGGGCGGTTCGGCAAGCCGCCAATGATACGGGCATGTTGCCAATTTAATGATAGTGAGATATAACGAAAACGACAACGGAAAAACGGATTCAGGCGGCGGAAATGGCAATCAAGGCTGGCATGGACTGTGTCGTGATCGTCGATACGGATTCGGAGCATGTCCGCCTCTGATCGAAGTTCAGGCGCACTTTGGACACTGTGGAAGCCAACATCATGGTACTGGCCCGCATGAAGCCAGCCGCTACAGGCAATTTGGAAGACGCTCTCCAGATTGCTGACGGATTGGTATGTGGACTGCCGGTCTGTTTGCGGATGGCGAAAAGTCGTATCGCATTATTGCCGGTTTTGGTGGCAAAGGCGACGCAGGCCGCCAAGTTTCTGTTTGTTGCCGGGTCAGTGCAGGAAACGATGGCCGTTTCGGGGGTGGAAGGACAGGATCTCGTTCAGAAGGCTGTTCAAAAGGGATTTGACGGCATCCTGGTGACTACTGCCGGCGCGGCGCTGAAATTCCCCCTTGGACGTATTGACCTCGGTGAAGAGCGGCGGCCCGGCTTACAGGAAGACAAAAGTACTGAGTTCCCCGCGGCGAAAAAAGGGTGGGCCATGTGGTGGCCAGCCCGGTGGCGGACGCTCTCTGCTCAACCGCAGTTCACGCCTCTCAGGCAATGAAATCGATGGCCTTTGTGGTGCCGACGGAAACCGGATTCACTCCCCGCATGTTGGCGAAGTACCCGGCAGATGCCCTGCCGGTACTTGGCGGTATCCCCCAATCCCCACGTTGGTGCGGCAGCTTCGGCTGGCGTGGGGAATTCAGCCGCTGCTCAGCCGGCGGACCCCTGCGGCAGGAAGATATGATGCAGCTGGCCATTGATACGACGCTCAAGGGAAATCACCTGAAAGACGGCGATTCCGTGGTCGGCGTGTTGGGGAATATGGATATCCCCAATGCTTACAACTCCGTCAAGCTGATCACCGTGGGCGATATCATTCTAAAGGGGCAGGGAATCGGCAACGGGATCGTCAGCGGACGCGTTGCCATCGTCAAATCCCTGTTCGATATCAATAAGCGGGCGCACAATAAAATTGTCGCGATCGCTGCTACGGATAACGAACATCTGGGACTGATTGAAGAAGCGGCTGGCCTGATTGTGGAAGAGGGCGGATTGTCCTCGCATGCGGCGATCGCCTGCATGACTCTCGGTAAGCCGATCATCGTGGGCGCGGCAGATGCGACCGAACTACTCCTGGAAGATGAACAGATCACGATCGATGTGATGCGTGGACTAGTATACAGAGGGTGGGTCAACTTGGGTTGACAGGCAGGAGTTTTCGCCGATTATGGAGAACTTTTCAAGGGGAATTACTTAAATAAATGGGAGGAGGCATCGGTATGACGGAGCAATGTGGTTATATCATGGCTGTTTTACAGGAACATCGCGTGGAAACGGCAACAAAGGTGCAGGAGATCCTTACCCGTAACGGCTGTAGTATTCGTTTGCGGCTGGGGCTGCATGATGCAGGGGTCGAGACTTGTTCACCCAGCGGGCTGATTTTGCTGCAAGTTTGCGGCGCCAAAGCAGAGGTTGAAAAACTTCAGTCAGAGCTGCAGAGTGTTCCCTATGTAAAAGTCAAAATGATGTCCCTCGAGTTTTGAGAAATACGCTGTCCCATTAATGTATAATCAAGGAGCGCGGAGTTCCGCGCTCCGCTTTTTAGCAATATTGAATTATGGAGGAGTGCTCGAAATGAAATCAAAAGTGTTTTTGGCAAAAGTTTCAGATGGCGCCTCGGCTTCGGAACAGGTAGAAGCCTTGCAGAAACTATATGCCGCCGGCGAACTGAATCAGGTGATCGCGAAGCGGGATTTCGTAGCAATCAAATTTCATGTCGGCGAAAAAAATAATACAACACATGTCAAACCGGAGTTGATCCGCAAGGTTGTTGATCTTTCCAGGGAAGCGGGCGGGCAGCCCTTTTTGACGGAAACCTCCACCCTGTATAAAGGAGAGCGTGAGAATGCCGTCAAACATATATTGCATGCACATCGGCACGGTTTCGGCATTGAAGCTATGGACGCTCCTTTTATCATGGCCGATGGGTTGACAGGCAATGCGGAATTTGAGATCCAGATTGATGGTGAACTTCACAAAAGTGTGAAAGTGGCCCGGGAAGTTGCCGGTGCCGACGCATTGATCGTGGTTTCGCATGCGACCGGTCATGTGGTGGCGGGCCTGGGGGCATGTATCAAGAACATCGGTATGGGGCTGGCCAGTCGCATGGGGAAAATGCGGGAGCATTCGGCGATGCTGCCGGAAGTGATCCACGATAAATGCCGCTACTGTAAAAAATGTATTCAGTGGTGCCCGCAGGAGGCAATTATTGAGAAAGACGGCAAGGCGTTCATTATTTCGGAAAAATGTATTGGTTGCGGCGAGTGCCTGGCGGTTTGTCGCTTTGATGCGGTGAAATACGACTGGAATGCTGAATCTGGTTTCACTCAGAAAAGTATGGCCGAGCATGCTTATGGGATTTTAAAAGGAAAGGCCGGCAAGAGTCTGTTCATTAACGTCCTGGTGGATATGACCAGTGATTGTGATTGCTTCAGCGTGAAGCAGGAAAAATGCATTCCGGACATCGGGATTTTGGCATCTTTTGATCCAGTGGCAGTTGACAAGGCAACACTGGACCTGACGGCGGAGAGGCATGGGAAAACCCTGGCTGAAATGGCGCATGCCAGAAATGATGCGATGATTCAGGTCGGGCATGCTGCGAAAATCGGAATGGGATCGCTGGATTATGAACTGATCACGGTTTGATCCACCTTGAAAATAAGGGAGACGTGAGTTTATCGTGGTGAATCGCCGATGGCTTTAAACTTGAGCATCGATGAAGGAATACTAGCGAGTTATCCGGATTGCCGAATTGGTTTTATCGTAATTAACAATGTCGGTATCGTCGGTTCTTCGCCATCCTTGAGTCTGGAATTTTTAAAGCTGCAAAACGAAGTGGCTAAAATATATAATATTGAAGGGTTGACGCAGTTGCCTCCAATCATGGCAGTGCGTTCCATGTACAAAAAGTTGGACTTTGATCCGAGCCGATACCGTCCGGCGTCAGAGGCACTGGTTAGGCGAGTGCTGCAGAAGAAAGGCGTCTATTATGTTAATAGCGCGGTCGATGCCAGCAACTATTGTTCATTGAAGTATCTGATGCCCTTTGGTCTGTATGATTTGGATAAGATTGAAGGCGATATTGTGTACCGGCGGGCCCATGAAGGCTCTTACACCAATATTGGCGGGCATCAGATTTCAACTGAGGGGAAACCTTTTCTTGCCGATAATCTCGGCGTATTTGGCAATCCCACGTCCGATTCTCAGCGTACGGCAGTGTCCCTTTCAACCCGTAATTTGCTATCGGTGGTGTTTGCCGGTAGTGGCGCCAGCTCCGAAGAACTGAGCCGGATTCTTCAGTTTGCAGGCGAAATTCTGACGCATTATAATAAGGGCGAAATACAGGAACTCGAAGTGGTGGGAACCTGAAGGGAGAAGTGAGTCTGTGAAATATACAAGTACGCGCGGAAATGGGCAGACCTGTTCCGGTGCTGAAGCTATCCGCAGCGGGATTGCCGGCGATGGGGGATTGTTTGTGCCGATGGAGCTGCCAAGCATGGTCGGATGGATGAGTGAAAGGCAGACCGATTATGTGACTCTGGCGGCTGAAGTGCTGGGTTGCCTCTTGCCTGACTATACTGCGCAGGAACTGTTGCAATGCGCCTCTGCCGCGTACGCGGATAATTTTGACGCTCCGGAGATTGCTCCTCTTGTGTCGGTTGGGAACCGATTTATACTTGAACTTTGGCATGGACCGACTAGTGCTTTCAAGGATATGGCCTTGCAAATCATGCCAAGGTTGTTGACCCTGGCGATGAGCAAAACGGGTGAAACGAATGATATGTTGATCCTGGTCGCCACTTCCGGTGATACTGGCAAAGCGGCGCTCGAGGGGTTTCGGGATGTTCCCGGAACCAGCATATTGGTCTTTTACCCTTCTGAGGGTGTAAGCGAGGTGCAGCGCCGGCAAATGGTTACTCAAGAGGGGAATAATGTCGGCGTGATGGCCGTTGAAGGTAATTTTGATGATGCTCAGACTGGCGTCAAAAGAATATTTGCTGACAGTGCCACCCGTGAACTGCTCGCACAAAAACACCTGAAACTGTCTTCGGCCAATTCAATCAACTGGGGGCGTTTGGCCCCTCAGATCGCTTACTATTTCAGCGCTTATGAATCCTTGTGCGTCAAGGGGAAGATTGCTGAGGGCGAACTCGTTAATTTCTGCGTACCGACTGGGAATTTTGGTAACATTTTGGCGGGATATTACGCGAAAAAAATGGGGTTGCCGATTGATCGCCTGATTTGTGCGTCCAACGACAATAATGTCTTGACGGAATTCTTGCGCACCGGTATTTACGACCGTAACCGTCCTTTCCATCAGACGATTTCTCCGTCGATGGATATTCTCATTTCGAGCAATCTGGAACGTCTGCTGTATCATGCGACCGATGGTGACACTGGGCGGGTGAGAGGGTGGATGGAGGATTTGAGTCATAAAGGCCGGTATGAAGTTGACGCTTCAACTCTGGTGGAGATTCAAAAAGTTTTTTGGGCGGACTGGTCGTCTGAGACCGAAGCCCGCGAAATCGTGCGCCAAGTGTGGGAACAGGAAAAATATCTGCTGGATCCGCATACAGCTGTGGCCTGGAAAGCGGCAGCGGCTTATGATGCCCTACAAAAAGATAGCGTTACAACAGTGGTTTGAGTACGGCGAGTCCTTTCAAATTTGCCGACAGCGTATTGCAGGCTTTAGGTGATGCGGAAGCGTCTGAGGTCAAGGAACCGTTGGAATTGTTACAACGTTTGGCAAAGCGGACTGGCTGGAGGGTTCCGGCAGGACTGGCGGGATTGGCGGAGAAAATACCACGACATCAGGGAATATGCCAGATTGGATCGATGCCTGCCGCTGTCATGGAGTTTGTGGATACGTAAATTTTTTTCAAGGAGTGATTCTCGTGATTGTAGATTATGCCAGCACGAGTGTGATGCCGACCAGCGACAAATCAACCCGACGAGTTCTGATTCACGGACCGGCCCTCATGCTTGTAGAGTTCCGGTTCCAAAAAGGCGGTGTTGGAGCCCCGCATAGACATGCTGAACACGAGCAGGTCGGCTACATAGCCAAAGGCAGTTTCGAAATCAATATTGATGGAGAAGTTCGTACAGCGTTGGTTGGCGATACTTATTACGCGAAAAAAAATGTGCTTCATGGAGTAGTGGCGTTAGAAGACGATTCGGTGATCATTGATGCCTTTACACCTCCCCGGGCGGATTTTCTCTAAATGAAATTCTTTACGCGGTTGAGCTTGCTCACGATCGTGATTTTTCTGGCTTTGCTCGGGATTGCAGCGGCTGGAGAAAACTGGGTCATTACCGACAAAGGCGGCAAAGTCTGGAACAATCATCCGCAATCGTACGAAAAAGTCACATGGTCCGGCGGTGTAGATGCCGGCGGATATGCTGCGGGACGGGGTACGTTGCAGTGGTTTCGTGAAGGGGAAGTCGTTGACCGGTATGAAGGAAATATGGTTGGTGGCCTGGCTGCCGGCCGGGGAAAATACATCTGGGGAAACGGCAATCGCTATGAGGGCAGCTATGTTGACGGAGTAAAGGAAGGAAAGGGCGTTTTCACCTGGTCCAACGGGGACCGTTTTGAAGGGATTTATGTTGGAGATAAGCGCAATGGCCGGGGAATATTGACGCTGGTCAACGGCAACCGCTATGAAGGCGAATATGTCAACGATAAACAAAGTGGTAAAGGCGTGTATACTTGGGCGGGCGGCGACCGTTATGAAGGCGCCTACATCAATGATGAGCGTAACGGCAAGGGGGCTTACATCTGGGCCGTTGGCAACCGATACGAAGGCGATTGGGTGGACAACAAGCAACATGGCCGGGGAACATTTATCTGGGCCAACGGAGAACGCTATGACGGGGATTTCGTAGAAAACCAACGGACTGGCCGGGGTACATATCGTTGGCCCGATGGCCGCCGATATGTAGGCGGGTTTGTTGATGGCCAATTAGAAGGCTTTGGTACGTTTACTTCCATCGATGGCACAGTGAAAAGAGGTCTGTGGGCCAACAACCAATTTCAGGGGTAATACCCCGCATTTAATGCGACAAGGCGATAATGCTGCGGTGAACCCCGGTGAGTAATCGCCGGGATCTTTTTCTATAGTGGGAAAAATACCTTTATAGCAATGAATGATTTATTAGTAAACGGAGGAAAGGCCTGTGATAATCAGCGTCAGTCGCCGTACCGATATTCCGGCATTTTACGCCGACTGGTTCATGCAGCGGATTCGTGAGAAGTACTGCACAGTGGCAAACCCTTTTAACCGCAACCAAGTGTCGCGAGTGTCATTGTTGCCTGATGATGTGGAAGCAATGGTGTTCTGGACCAAAAATGCCGGGCCTTTCCTGTCGCACCTGGATGAACTGGACGCGCTGGGGCATCGCTACTATTTTCAATATACCCTCAACGGATACGGCAAATCTTTTGAGCCCCATGTGCCGCAACTGGAGGCATGCATCGAGACCTTCCTGGAATTATCGGCGCGGATCGGACCGGGAAAAGTGATCTGGCGCTACGATCCGGTCATTTTCAGCAACCTGACGGATGTGCAATATCATCAGGAACGATTTGCCTATATTTTGGAGCGGCTTAAGGGCGCTACCCACAGGATAACAATCAGTATCGTGGACGATTATCGCAAAGCTGCAATCAATTTTCGCCGTTTGTTAGCCCAGAAGATTGAAGTGCAAAAGGACCCGGACGCAGATCAACTGAAAAAACTCTGTACCGCCATGAGCCAACAAGTCCGCGCCGCGAAGCTCCAAATTAATAGTTGTGCTGAAATAATAGATTTGTCCTCTTTTGGAATAGTGCCAGGCAAATGCATCGATGATGATCTGATCTTTGAATTATTCGGGATACGCGTGTCAAGGGAAAAAGACAAATCCCAGCGTCAACAGTGCGGCTGCGTAAAAAGCAAAGACATCGGGGTTTATGACACTTGCCTGCATGGCTGTGCTTACTGTTATGCTGGGACTTTGGAATCAGCCTCCCGCAATCTGATTCAACACGAAGTGGGATCTTCCTCACTGCTCAGTAGGCGGCAGGAATGAACGGTAATGCTTTTTCGTGACTCGGTTTCTTGCGATTTCGGGGAGGAATTAAGTTCCTGGAGGCGAAATAATACTAAGGAATAAGGTTCTAAAAATTCCAAATATCAGCTAAAGTTGGGAGGCATATAGAATGAAACAAGTCAAACGGGAAGAAATGGCACAGGTTGTAGGAAAAATTCTGCGGGAGACGCCGATTACGGACGTGCACACCCATATCTATCCACCGGCGTTCGGTGATCTGTTGCTATGGGGTGTGGATGAACTGGTAACATATCATTATCTGATAGCTGAGACCTTCCGCTATGATGGCCGGTCTTACGAAGAATATTTTTCTATGCCCAAACGCCAGCAGGCGGATCTGATCTGGAAAACTCTGTTCCTTGATCGCTCACCGATCAGTGAAGCTCAACGGGGTGTTCTGACCGTTATGTCCAAGCTGGGACAGGATGTGCGTTCCCGCGACCTCGCCGGCACCCGCCGCTACTGCGAAGGCAAAAGCGTCAACGAATACATCGATATCGTCTTTGAAAAAGCCGGTGTCAAAGAAGTGGTGATGACCAACGACCTGTTCAACCCACAGGAATTTGACGTCTGGAGCGCCGGGCCGAAGCTTGATCCCCGTTTCAAAGCTGCGCTCCGGATTGATCCCCTATTGAATCTTGAAGAGTCGGCCATGGCCCGACTGCGGGAATGGGGATATGCGGTCGATGCAAAATTGAGCGGCGAGAGCGTAAGCGAAATCAAACGGTTTCTGAAAGAATGGATGCTGAAGATGGATGCACTTTACGTAGCCGCGTCGCTGCCCCCGACCTTCCGTGTGCCGGAGGAGTCTCTCCGGTCGAGAGTCGTCGAAGAATGTGTGCTGCCGGTATGCCGTGAACTTAACAAACCCTTCGCGATGATGATCGGGGTTACCAAGAGAGTAAATCCGGGACTGGGTGATGCTGGTGACGCCGTGGCAAAATCCGATATCGGCACAGTCACCTATCTCTGTCAAAAATATCCCGCCAATAAATTTTTGGTTACGATGCTGGCCTTGGAAAATCAGCATGAACTGGCGGTTGCCGCACGCAAATTCCGCAACCTGATGGTGTTCGGCTGCTGGTGGTTCCTCAACAATCCGTCCATCATCGACAAGATGACCCGGATGCGGTTTGAGCTGCTGGGACTTAGTTTTGTGCCGCAACACTCGGACGCCCGGGTTCTGGATCAGTTGATCTATAAATGGGATCATTCGCGCCGTCTGATTGGCGGAATTCTGGCGGAGAAATACCTGGACGTGATGGATACAGGCTGGGAGTTCACTGAAGAAGAAATTCGCAAGGATGTCGCAGATTTGTTCTCTAATAATTTCTGGCGTTTCCTCGAACGAAAATAATACTTGTTTTGAAAAAAATTCAAGGCCTTCGGCGGATTTGATTCCATCGAAGGCCTTGAATTTTCATGTAGGGTGGCATTTAATTCATCGCAGTAAATCTTCGCAACTGCGGGTAAAGGGTACTACTCCTGCAGTAGTTTCTCAAGTTCATCCAACCTGCTTTCAAAGCGCTGAATGGTGATTTTGATCGGATCGGGCGAAGACATGTCCACGCCGGCTTTTTTGAGTAATTCGATCGAGTAGTCCGAACCGCCGCTCTTCAGGAAGTTGAGGTAACGTTCGCGGGCGGGGTCACCGTCGGTGAGAATCTGGGAAGCAAGCGCATTGGCTGCCGAGAAGCCGGTGACGTACTGATAGACATAGAAGTTGTAATAGAAGTGGGGGATCCGGGACCATTCGGCGTCAATTTCCTTGTCGACAATGATCTGAGGTCCGTAGTACTTGATGTTCAGGTCGTGCCACATGGCATCCAGCGTGTCGGCGGTAATGGCTTCGCCGCTTTCTGCATGGGCGTAAAGATCTCTTTCAAATTCAGAGAACATGGCTTGCCGGAACACTGTGGTACGAACGGATTCGAGATATTCGTTGAGCAGATACATTTTCTTTCTGCGGTCGGTGGTTGTTTTCATCAGGTGGTCTAGCAACAGGGTTTCGTTGGTGGTGGAGGCGACTTCAGCGGAGAAAATGGTGTAGTCGTGAGTGGCATAAGGTTGTGTTGAATTGGTGTAATAGCTGTGCATGGAGTGTCCTAGTTCGTGCGCCAGGGTCATGGCATCTTCCAGGCGGTTGCTGAAATTCAACAGGATGAAGGGGTGTGTGCCGTAGACTCCCCAGGAGTAAGCGCCGCTCTGTTTCCCCTGATTCTCGTAGATGTCGATCCAACGCGAAGACATCGCCTTGTCCAGCACTTTGCCATACTCATCGCCCAAGGGTGTGAGGCCTTGCTTTACAAGTGCACGTGCTTCATCATAAGTCATCGCGATGTGAGCATCAGGAACGAGTGGGACATAGAGGTCGTACATGTGCATTTCGCTGAGCTGGAGGGCTTTTTTCTTTAAGGCGACATAGCGATGCAACGGCGCGAGGTTTTCGTTGACTGTCCCGATCAGGCGGTCATAGACGGAAACCGGTACATTATCGGATTCCAGCGCCGCCGCTATCGCGGAGTCGTATTTGCGGGCGCTGGCGTAGAACATGTTTTTCTTGACAGTGCCGCCAAGGGTTGACGCGAACGTGTTGCGGTACTGTGCATAAGTGGCGAAGAGCTTTTGGAAGGCTTCTTGTCGGACACTGCGGTTCGGCGACATCACGAACGTGCGGTAACGGCCTTCGCTAAGCTGCACCATATTTCCTTTATCATCTTTTACTTCAGGGAATTTCATGTCAGCCCGGGCGAGCATCGTGAAGATATTTTCAGAGGATTGGCCGACTTCCGACATTTTTGAGAGCAATGCTTCTTCGGCGGGTGAAAGGACATGTTTTTGCTGCCGCAATAGGTTTTCAAAGTAAAAGGCATAAGGAGCTAGCTTGGGCTCGCTCTGGCGGAATGCGGTCAGCTTTTCGGCAGGCATCGATAAAATGTTGGGTTCAATGAAGGCGGTTGCGGCGCCCACTTCAGCCAGCAGACTTTCGGTGCGGCTGGTCATCGCCTGATAATTGCTGTTGGCGGTATCTTCATCGCGTCTCATGCGGGCGTAGGCGAAAACCTTGCCGCTGGTGATGCCGAGTTCGTCACGCAGCGTGAGACATTCCAGCAATGTTTCGGCGGATGTGTCCAACTTTCCTTGATAGGCGGCAATTTGAGCAGCCATGGGCTTCAGACGGTCAAAATCGCTTTTCCAGGCGTCGTCTGAGGCATAAATATCTTCGAGCTTCCAGCGGGATTCCGTCGGGACCTCGTTTCGTGCCGGCAGCTTTGACGCTTCGGCGGATTCTCCGCTGGTGCATGAGAATAGCATGGCACCGACCAGCAGGGCGAAAAAGGGAGATTGGTTTTTGCGCATGAATGGTTACACTCCTTTTGTGTTACTTTGCTTATCTTGTTTCAGTATATAATATAATGATAATACAGGCTGATGAAAAAGGCTATTACCGGATGCGGGAGGATAAGGCTTGAAAATCTTGTTCGTTGGACTTAACGCGAAATATATTCATTCTTCGCTGGCGTTGTATTCACTCCAGGCATCTTGTCATGACCTGGGCCATGAGGGCGAAGTGGTGGAATACACCATTAATCAGGAATTGCTTTATATATTGGGCGATATTGTCGGGTGCGAACCAACAGTCGTCGGGATCGTCTGCTATATCTGGAATCGTGAAATGGTTTTAAAGATAACAGCGGCGTTGAAAAAAGTGCTGCCGGAAGTCGCGATTGTTATCGGTGGCCCCGAAGCGTCCGGTGATGCCGCGACAATATTGCGTCAAAACCCATCGGTGGATTTCGTGGTGCAGGGAGAAGGCGAGGAAAGTGTGCCGGAGTTGTTGACGAAACTTGCTCACGGCGCCGATCCCACCAAAGTGAAAGGGATAGCGATCCGCAACGATGGGGAGATAGAAACCAACGGCGGCGTCCGATTGGTTGGCAACCTCGACAATTTGCCGTTTCCCTATCAGGCTGAGATGATGCCCGGACTGGCAAACCGCATCATTTATTATGAAAGTTCCCGAGGGTGCCCTTTTTCCTGCTCTTATTGCGTGTCATCGACTACTTGCGGCGTCCGTTACCGCAGCGTAGAGAAGGTTATCGCAGAGCTTCGTTTTTTTATCCAGCAAGGTGTCAAGCAAGTGAAATTCGTCGACCGGACTTTTAACGTAAACCCTGAATATTACCGGAAGATATGGCGGTTTATTTCTGCAGAGGCCGGTTCGACGGATTTTCATTTCGAAATCGTGGCCGATCTTTTGAGCAGGGAAGATATAGACTGGCTGGCCGGCGTCGTGCTGGGCCGGTTCCAGTTTGAAATCGGTGTACAATCGACTTGTGAGGAAACTTTGCTTGCCATCGGACGCAGCAATGCATGGGGGCGGTTGCAGGAAAATGTGCGGAGCTTGCTGCGAACCGGCAACATTCATCTTCATCTGGACTTGATCGTCGGTCTGCCGTACGAAAATTGGCATCGTTTCCGACAGTCATTCAATGATGTATATGCGTTGAAACCGGACATGCTTCAGATCGGTTTCCTCAAATTATTGCCTGGCACGAAAATTCGGCAGGAAGCGCTGGAATATGGATATGTAGTTCTGGATCATCCTCCTTATGAGATTTTGGCTAATAACTTTCTCTCTTATAAAGAAGTGCGTCAGTTAAAATTACTCGAGGAAGTATTCAACCAAACTTATAACAGCGGCCGGTTCGTGTATACGTTGTCCTATTTGACGACAGCCTTTGCTGGAAATGCATTCGATTTTTACAATGAACTATCCAATTGGTGGGATCGTCAGGGGTTTTCAGGAAAATCTCACAGCCCGGAGGGTGTTCTGTCGCTGCTGCTGCGCTTTGCCGAAAATTTATCTGCAGAGCAGCATGCGAGGGTGAAAGAGTTGTTGAAGTTCGATACTCTGCTGGATACATCCGGCGCGTTGAAAGGCGAGGCGCTGGATTGGAACCGTGATCGCTGGGAACGGCCTAAATCCGCTTTCTGGAAGAATGAAAGTCTGGTGCGCCGTTATATCTCGCACTACTACTTTACGAACTGGCGGGATGTAAAACGCAAGTACCCGGTCGAGGTTTTCAATGCAAATGTGCCGCAATGGATTGCAACCGGCGAATGGGCGGATAATGCGCTGACGCCGGTATTGTTCAACACCGAACTAAAAAGACCCGTGTGGCATGTATTGACACCGGATGAATTGCCGATGGAGGATGAAAATTGAATTCGCGATATTTTATGATTTCTGACTTTTTTCGACGCCGCTATGGCGAGAAGGTTTATAAACTGCCAGTCGCTCTGCCGGTGACCTGCCCCAATCGGGACGGAACGTGCGGGATCGGCGGCTGTATATTTTGCGGGGTCATCGGCGCCGGTTATGAGAACCTGCCTGACACGATGACGGTGACGGAGCAGATCGCAGCTAATCGTCTTCATATAGAAGGGAAATACAAAGCCGGGAAATTCATTGCCTATCTGCAGAATTTTTCGAACACCTACCTGCCGCCTGAGCAATTCGCGGCGTTGGTGGAGGAAGCCTGCCAGCCGGATATCGTGGGAGTGGCGGTAGCGACGCGGCCCGACTGCGTGAATGATCGTTACCTGGAAATTCTTGCGGAGCTGCGCGAGCGACGGGGAGTGGATATCACCCTGGAGCTGGGGTTGCAAACCGTCAATTATCGAACGCTGGCCTGGATCAACCGCGGGCATGGCCTGGCGGAATTTATCGACGCGACGCTCAGGGCTTCGCGACTGGGGATCGGTGTATGCGCGCACATGATTCTGAATCTGCCGGGCGACGCAATGATTGACGTTGTTGAGGGCGCCAAGATATTGTCGGCTTTAAAGGTGGAGCAGGTGAAGCTGCACGCGCTCTATGTGGTGAAAGGCACTCGGTTGGCCCAGATGTATGAAGCGGGAGAAGTGGAACTGGGAAGCTGCGAGGAGTATGTGGAACGCGCCGTCGCTTTTCTGGAGCACCTTTCACCGGACATCGCCCTGCAGCGACTGATCGGGCGGGCGCCGGAGGAAAACACGCTGTTCACTAACTGGAGCAAGGGTTGGTGGCGGATCCGGGAGAGTATCGAAAAGCGGATGGCGGAATTGGACACATGGCAGGGGAAACGCTGTACTTATCTGAACGGATCAGCGGTCAAAAAGTTTTTGTGAAAAAAGTTCAAAAGGGGTGTTGACACCCCCTTGGCGGTCGTGTTAATATATACAAGCCGTCGAGAGACAGCGAGTTCCTTGAAAACTGAACAAAGAGAGCAAGAAATAGCGTGGGCCCTGTGAAAGCAGGGCGAAAATAAGAAGCCAAGTTTGAATGAGCAATCAGCTCTTTCATAAATTATTTATGGAGAGTTTGATCCTGGCTCAGGACGAACGCTGGCGGCGCGCCTAACACATGCAAGTCGAACGGGGAAGTTAGCAATAACTTTCTAGTGGCGAACGGGTGAGTAACGCGTAGACAACCAACCTTGTAATGGGGGACAACACTTCGAAAGGAGTGCTAATACCGCATAAGCTCTTCGGATCACATGGTCTGAAGAGGAAAGGAGCTGTAAGGCTCCGTTATAAGACGGGTCTGCGTCTGATTAGCTAGTTGGAGGGGTAATGGCCCACCAAGGCGACGATCAGTAGCCGGTCTGAGAGGATGAACGGCCACACTGGGACTGAGACACGGCCCAGACTCCTACGGGAGGCAGCAGTGGGGAATCTTCCGCAATGGACGAAAGTCTGACGGAGCGACGCCGCGTGAGTGATGAAGGCCCTTGGGTCGTAAAGCTCTGTCATTGGGGACGAACGATCACATCAGGAAATGGGTGTGAAGTGACGGTACCCAAGAAGGAAGCCACGGCTAACTACGTGCCAGCAGCCGCGGTAATACGTAGGTGGCAAGCGTTGTCCGGAATTATTGGGCGTAAAGCGCGCGCAGGTGGGATCTTAAGTCTGTTCTGAAAGTTCGGAGCTTAACTCCGTGATGGGATGGAAACTGGGATTCTTGAGTATCGGAGAGGAAAGCGGAATTCCCCGTGTAGCGGTGAAATGCGTAGATATGGGGAGGAACACCAGTGGCGAAGGCGGCTTTCTGGACGATGTCTGACACTGAGGCGCGAAAGCTAGGGGAGCGAACGGGATTAGATACCCCGGTAGTCCTAGCCGTAAACGATGGGTACTAGGTGTGGGGGGTGTCAACTCCTCCCGTGCCGGCGCTAACGCAATAAGTACCCCGCCTGGGGAGTACGGCCGCAAGGTTGAAACTCAAAGGAATTGACGGGGGCCCGCACAAGCGGTGGAGTATGTGGTTTAATTCGACGCAACGCGAAGAACCTTACCAGGGTTTGACATCCACTGAATACCTAAGAGATTAGGTCGGCCCCTTCGGGGGACAGTGAGACAGGTGGTGCATGGCTGTCGTCAGCTCGTGTCGTGAGATGTTGGGTTAAGTCCCGCAACGAGCGCAACCCTTATCCTGTGTTACCAGCGTGAAAGACGGGGACTCACAGGAGACTGCCGCCGACAAGGCGGAGGAAGGCGGGGATGACGTCAAGTCATCATGCCCCTTATGTCCTGGGCTACACACGTACTACAATGGGTGCAAACAGAGGGCTGCAATCCCGCGAGGGGGAGCTAATCCCACAAAGGCACTCTCAGTTCGGATCGCAGGCTGCAACCCGCCTGCGTGAAGTCGGAATCGCTAGTAATCGCAGATCAGCAGGCTGCGGTGAATACGTTCCCGGGCCTTGTACACACCGCCCGTCACACCACGAAAGTCTGCAACACCCGAAGCCGGTGGGGTAACCGCAAGGAGCCAGCCGTCGAAGGTGGGGCCGATGATTGGGGTGAAGTCGTAACAAGGTAGCCGTATCGGAAGGTGCGGCTGGATCACCTCCTTTCTATGGAGACCCGGCAGATGACACTGCCACACCACGCTAAGATGCAGCTCACGGATAAACGCGAGACTTATCTCGGCCGTATCCACTCTTTGTTCAGTTTTGAGGGAACTAAAAATAGGGCACAAAGCGGGCCTATAGCTCAGCTGGTTAGAGCGCACGCCTGATAAGCGTGAGGTCGATGGTTCGAGTCCATCTAGGCCCACCAACTTATGGGGGCATAGCTCAGCTGGGAGAGCGCCTGCCTTGCAAGCAGGAGGTCAGGAGTTCGATCCTCCTTGTCTCCACCATCTTATTTTTTTGTTCCACTCAGATGCACCTTGACAACTGCATAAGAAGAGGCAATAAGTAAAGCGAAGAAAAGTGAGCTTTTGATCTATCCTGCCGAGGGTGGATCAAAAGATGAAGTCAAGGTAATAAGGGCATACGGTGGATGCCTTGGCGCCAAGAGCCGATGAAGGACGCAGCAAGCTGCGAAAAGCTACGGGGAGCCGCAAGCAGGCTTTGATCCGTAGATGTCCGAATGGGGCAACCCAGCAGAGGTAATGCTCTGTTATCCTATCCTTAGAGGTAGGAAGGGAACCCGGGGAACTGAAACATCTAAGTACCCGGAGGAGAAGTAATCAATTGAGATTCCCTGAGTAGCGGCGAGCGAACGGGGAAGAGCCCAAACCGGTTGAGGCAACTCGACCGGGGTTGAGGACCGGCAGAATGTGAGCCAGGCCTAGTCGAAGGATCTGGAAAGATCCGCCATAGCAGGTAATAGCCCTGTAGGCGAAAGGCAGAGCAAGCGGGCCGTGATCCAGAGTACCGCGGGACACGTGAAACCCCGTGGGAAGCAGGGGGGACCACCCTCCAAGGCAAAATACTTCTTGGCGACCGATAGCGTATAGTACCGTGAGGGAAAGGTGAAAAGCACCCCGGAAGGGGAGTGAAATAGTACCTGAAACCGTATGTCTACAAGCAATCGAAGCACGTGAAGGTGCGACGGTGTGCCTATTGAAGAATGAACCGGCGAGTTACGGTAACGAGCGAGGTTAAGCCGAAGAGGTGGAGCCGTAGCGAAAGCGAGTCTGAATAGGGCGATAGTTCGTTGTCGTAGACCCGAAACCGCAGTGATCTATCCATGACCAGGGTGAAGCGCAGGTAAGATTGCGTGGAGGCCCGAACCGGTGAACGTTGAAAAGTTTTCGGATGAGTTGTGGATAGGGGTGAAATGCCAATCGAACGCGGAGATAGCTGGTTCTCCCCGAAATAGCTTTAGGGCTAGCCTCCGGGGGTAAATGTAGGCGGTAGAGCTCTGATAGGGCTAGGGGCCATTACGGTTACTGAACTCTGTCAAACTACGAATGGCTACATTGGAAACCCGGGGAGTCAGACAGTGAATGATAAGATCCATTGTCGAGAGGGAAACAGCCCAGACCATCAGCTAAGGTCCCTAATGCCGTGCTAAGTGGCAAAGGATGTGGATTCACACAGACAACCAGGATGTTGGCTTAGAAGCAGCCACCATTTAAAGAGTGCGTAATAGCTCACTGGTCGAGTGGATCTGCGCCGAAGATGTCCGGGGCTAAAGCACGGAACCGACGCTATGGCTTCGTAACTATGGTTACGAGGGGTAGGGGAGCGTTCCCACAGGGTAGAAGCGGTATCGTAAGGCGCCGTGGACCGGTGGGAAGTGAGAATGCTGGTATGAGTATCGAAAAGACAAGTGAGAATCTTGTCCACCGAAAGCCTAAGGTTTCCTGAGCAACGATCGTCGACTCAGGGTCAGTCGGGAGCTAAGCCGAGGCGGAAAAGCGTAGGCGATGCACAACAGGTTGACATTCCTGTACCACCAAGGTTCGTTTGAGTGAGGGCGTGACACAGAAGGGCAAGTCCGCGCGCGATTGGAAGAGCGCGTCTAACCCGGTAGAGTAGTTGATAGGCAAATCCGTCAACTGTGAGCTCGAGAGGGGATGGGGGGCCGGAGTAATCCGGTGAAGGGGCTGCACCCACGCTGTCAAGAAAAGCGTCTAGCGAGAATCAAGGTGCCCGTACCGTAAACCGACACAGGTAGGCGGGGAGAATATCCTAAGGTGCGCGGGAGAACCCTCGTTAAGGAACTCGGCAAATTATCCCCGTAACTTCGGGAGAAGGGGAACCCGCTCGCGTGTAGACTTGAAACGGTCGAAGCGCGGACGGGTCGCAGAGAAATGGCCCAAGCGACTGTTTACCACAAACACAGGTGCCTGCTAAAGCGAAAGCTGACGTATAGGTGCTGACACCTGCCCGGTGCTGGAAGGTTAAGGGGAGCGCTTAGTCGCAAGGCGAAGGTGTGAACTGAAGCCCCAGTAAACGGCGGCCGTAACTATAACGGTCCTAAGGTAGCGAAATTCCTTGTCGGGTAAGTTCCGACCCGCACGAAAGGTGTAACGATTTGGGCACTGTCTCAACGAGGGACCCGGTGAAATTGAAATACCTGTGAAGATACAGGTTACCTGCGACTGGACAGAAAGACCCCATGGAGCTTTACTGCAACCTGACATTGGATTTTGGCAGAGTCTGTACAGGATAGGTGGGAGACGGAGAAGCGGCGGCGTCAGCAGTCGTGGAGTCGACCTTGGGATACCACCCTGACTGTGCTGGAATTCTAACTGACGGCGTAACGAGCCGCAGGACCGTGTCAGGCGGGCAGTTTGACTGGGGCGGTCGCCTCCCAAAATGTAACGGAGGCGCCCAAAGGTTCCCTCAGCGCGGTTAGAAATCGCGCGTCGAGTGTAAAGGCACAAGGGAGCTTGACTGCGAGTCAAACACGACGAGCAGGGACGAAAGTCGGGCTTAGTGATCCGGTGGTTCCGCGTGGAAGGGCCATCGCTCAACGGATAAAAGCTACCCTGGGGATAACAGGCTAATCTCTCCCAAGAGTCCATATCGACGGGGAGGTTTGGCACCTCGATGTCGGTTCATCACATCCTGGGGCTGTAGTAGGTCCCAAGGGTTGGGCTGTTCGCCCATTAAAGTGGTACGTGAGCTGGGTTCAGAACGTCGTGAGACAGTTCGGTCCCTATCCATCGCAGGCGCAAGAGATTTGAGGGGATCTGCTCCTAGTACGAGAGGACCGGAGTGGACGAACCTATGGTGTACCAGTTATCCCGCCAGGGGTACAGCTGGGTAGCTACGTTCGGAACGGAGAAACGCTGAAAGCATCTAAGCGTGAAACCAGCCCCGAGATGAGATCTCTCATCTCGCAAGAGAGTAAGACCCCCTGAAGATGACGGGGTTGATCGGCCCGGTGTGGAAGTCCGGCAACGGATGGAGCTGACGGGTACGAATCGGTCGAGGCCTTGACTTCGCACACCCTTTGTTTACAAGTTCCTCTTCTATGCAGTTGTGAGGGTACATCCCTCTATATCCGGTGATGATGGCTGGGGGGTTCCACCCGTTCCCATCCCGAACACGGCAGTTAAGCCCCCATGCGCCGAGGGTACTTGGTTGGAAACGGCCTGGGAGAGTAGGTCGTCGCCGGTTTCTACAAAGCAAAACCCTTCTGTCCAAGACAGAAGGGTTTTGCTTTGTTTATATGCGTTTATATCTTGCAATGCCTTAGCTGCTTCCAGGCTGCGGATAATCTTTTCAGATGAAGCCGTCAATATGTCTCAGGGACTCGTTTCCACTCGTTGCACTTTGACGGCGCAGACTTTGTACTCGTAGGTTCCCGTGACCTGGTCGCCGGCATCGTTAGTGATATCGTTGGTGGGCGCATCGGGGAAATGAAAGGACATCCATACCAATCCGGGCGGAACGTCCTCCGTCACCCATGCACGTGCCTTGACTTCGCCGCGGCGCGAAGAAATAAGTGCTGTACATTCATCGGTCAAAGAGAGGGCGGCGGCATCGTGCGGATTGATCCATAGCCGTTCTTCCGATAGATGCGCCGACAAGGCCATGGATTTTCCGAACGTACTGACATTGTAGTGATATAGCCTTCTGCCAGTGGTGAGGACTAGCGGATAATCCTCGTCTGGTCCTTCTGCCGGCGGGTGATGGTACAGGGGTGAACCAACCCAACCCGCAGGTAAAATGTCCATTTTCATGCAGATATTGGGTGCCGGGATGTTCAGGGGAAGGGACTGGCCATTGCAGACCGTTTTTTTCAAGCCTCGCATAGGATACTCCATGATAGATTCCTGTAAGTGAGGCGATTTCGCTCATAACTGCTTCGGGTTCAGTGCTTGGCATTTCATAACCCATTCGTTTGGATAGCTCAACGATGATCTCAAGGTCAGTTCGGCTGCATCCGGGGGGAGCGACGGCTTTACGAACACGTTGAATTCTTCTTTCTGTATTGGTGAATGTGCCTTCTTTTTCCGCGAAGCTGGCTGCAGGGAGTACGACATCCGCCAGCTGGGCTGTCTCGGTAAGAAAAATATCCTGAACCACCAGAAAATCCAGCGCATTTAAAGCTTTGCGTACGTGATTTGCATTGGCGTCCGAAAGTACAGGGTTTTCACCGACGATGTACATGGCTTTAACTTCGCCGGCGATGGCTGCTGTGAACATTTCCGGTATGGTAAAACCACGAATAGATGGAAGGAGGACGTTCCAAGCACGGCTAAAGCGAGCCCGTTCGTCGTCGTCAGATACCTTCTTGTAACCGGGTAGGACATCAGGCAGGGCTCCCATATCGCAGGCTCCCTGCACATTATTTTGGCCGCGCAGTGGGTTGACCCCGGAAGATGGCTTGCCGATATTTCCTGTAAGCATGGCGAGGTTGGCGATGGAGAGAACATTGTCGGTTCCCCAGCAATGCTCCGTGATGCCCAGGGTATAGAAAATCTGGGCCCTTTCAGACTGGGCATACAGATGGGCTGCCTTTTCCAAAAGTGCGATATCGACTCCGGTGATATCCGCAGCCCTTTCTGGGGTATAGCTCTTAACCGTAGCGGCCATAGCCGCAAAGCCGCTGGTGCAGTGCTCGATAAAATCTGCGTCATGGAGTCCATCCCGGATGATGATATGCATCAAGCCGTTAAGCAGGGCCACATCGGTACCGGGTTTCAGGCGCAGCCAGATATCAGCCATTGCGGCCAGCTCGGTTTTTCGAGGGTCGACAACGATGAGACCGGCTCCTTTTCTGCGTGCCTGACGCATTTTGGCTGCAATGACTGGATGGGCTTCCGAAGGATTGGAGCCGATAACAAAGAACATAGAACTGTCGGCGATTTCACCGATTGAATTTGTCATGGCTCCTGAACCAAAAGCTGTGACCAGACCGGCCACGGTGGGACTGTGTCAGGTGCGGGCGCAGTGGTCAATACTGTTGGTGCCAATCACCGCGCGCATGAATTTTTGCAGGATATAGTTTTCTTCATTAGTACAGCGGGCAGAACTGAACGCTGCTATGGAATCGGGCCCATGGGCCTGCTTTGTCAGCGCAAAGCGTTCGGCTACGAGAGCAAGGGCCTCATCCCAGGACGCTGGCTCTAGTTTATCATTCTTACGAATCAATGGTGTGGTCAAGCGGTTGGGGCTATGGACATAATCGATTCCAAAACGTCCTTTCACGCAAAGTAACCTGCCGTTGACCGGACTGTCAGGGTTCGAGGTAACGCCGATAATCCGATTTTCTTTTACGTTCAGGTCAAAATTGCAGCCGACACCGCAAAATGGACAGGTAGTACGCACTTTCTTATCAGGACGTCCTTCCAGGCAAAGCTCTTTTTCGGTTAGAGCACCAACAGGACAGGCGGATACGCAAGCTCCGCAGAATACACAATCCGATTCGTGCGTAGGCGTATCAAAGGCAGGAGCCACTTTCACATCAAAACCACGGCCTGTGAAGTCCAGGACATTGCAGGATTGCAATTCCTGGCACGTTCTAACACAACGTCCGCAGAGAATGCATTTTTCATTGTCCCTAACGATGAAAGGATTTGTATCATCAATCCTCGGATAATGCCTTTTTCGGCCTGGAAAACGAGGCGTTTTAACACCAAGTTCGGTAGCAAGTGTCTGAAGCTCGCAGTTGAGGTTGCGGCTGCAGGAAAAACAGTCTGTCGGATGATTGGACAAGATGAGTTCAAGAACTAGCCTACGGGCTTCCAGAACCTCTGGCGCGTGGGTCCTGACCGCCATTCCTTCTGCAACAGGTTGCACGCAAGAAGCCGCGAGAGTTCGCATTCCTTCAATTTGTACGACGCAAAGACGACAAGCCCCTTCAGGGCTGAGATCAGGCAGATGACAAAGGGTCGGAATTCGAATGCCGGCTTGGCGGGCTGCTTCAAGCACAGTGGTTCCCGGAGCCGTTATCACGGCTATTCCGTCAATAGTCAATTGTATCAGTTTCATTAGACACCTCCCGTTTGCCTTGCCAGAAAGAAGAGAATGGAGTTATTCTTACCTTATGAAAGAACTGCTAGGTTCCTGAAAACATCCAAAGGCCTTGGAACAGCCATGTTTCGTCTTAATTAAGAAACTATTCGATGTTTATCGAGAGAGTTCCTCTCATAAATAGAATATTCCAGCCTTTTCCTGCAGGAATATCGCGTAGGCGTTGTCGAATTAATAAAAACCAAAAAAATCACCCATCACTCAGCCGATGAGGGAAGGAGGCGCCATGAGCCGAACGACCAGCAAGACACATGAACTGTCTGAAAAGATGGATGCGATCGTCCGCCGGATGAACCGGGGTGAATTGAACGCCGAAGACGTGGTGCGACAACTGTTCCCGATGGCGATGCAAAGTTTTGTTCAGGCTAGCCAGGAATGCGAGGCGATTAGTCAAAGCCTTGATGAGATTGAAGGACATCTGTTGGAAGCCCGAACAATGACTAAATATTTGTTCGAATTTTTGGGCCATAATAAACTACTGGATGAATTTCAACAGTTTATGGACCAGAAAAACCGAATGCGAATCAACTGAGAATCGATTTTATCCTATCTTGCTTTATGGCCAAGTGGAAAAGGTGCTGTCGCAATCAGGTTGCAAAGCCTGCTCGCGACAGCACCTTTTAGTTGCGGAACGTGGAAAAAATCAAAATCTTATAGGACCGGCTCAACGATATAGCTGACGATGCGGGGCCAGTAGCCGCCGCCATCAACGATTTGCCACTTTTGACGCATCCGCGTGGAGGTGAATTTTCCTTCTCGATCCAGAGCCTGCCAATTCACAATCAGGTCGACACGGTAGTCGCCCTTTTTAGGGATTTGCACATCGATTCGTTCGACAGTATGGGTATTGGATTGATATTTCGCGCCAACGCCGGCATACCATTTTTCGAATTCCCGATGGGAATCGACTTTTCCTTCCGGCACACTCATGTATAGATCTTCATCTGCAAAGAGGAGCAGCAACTGGCTGATTTCCGCATGGCGGTCAAATAGAGAAAATATCTGGTACACAAAACTCTTGAGCTCATTCTCTCCATACTTGTTTTCTTGTAGAGTTTTAAGAGCCTGTACATAAGCTGCAGGAGGAGACCCCGCAGGAGCAGCGGCCGTTGAGGGAGTCGAAGCCGAAGGGATCGGATTGGCGGCTGCGTCAGCGGTCGCAGCGCCGGAGAGCAGAACTAAAGTGAGGAGGAATACTATTAGCGGGTTTTGTTTCATGCTTGACCTTCTTTCTTGTCGATTCAATTTCGCAATGCTATCTTGACTTCTTTATGATTAATTCTTGCAGAATCCGATAATTCCTGCAAAAGACCCTCATGTCTGAATATAAAGCAAAACGGGATGTTCCCGCATTGATTACGGCGGAAACATCCCGTCCCTCGGACTTTGCTTATTCCAAGTTTCGGCTAGCGAGCTTTGCTGATTTGGTCGAGCACTTCTTTGTATTCAGGACCGTATTTGTCAATAACCGGTTTGACAGCGGCTTGCCAAACTTTTACATCGGTAATTTCGGTTACGGTGGAACCATCAGCCTTAACTTTGGCTTCTGCTTCTTTTTCGAATTTGTTCCAGAGTTCGCGTTGGGTTTTCACGGAGTCCAAAGCAGCCTGTTTGACGATCTTTTGATCTTCAGGAGTCAGCTTGTCCCAGACAACTTTGCTCATGATCAGAACTTCAGGAACCATTTGATGTCCGTCACGCAGATAATATTTGGCAACCTGGGAATGACTGGCGGTCAGGTAGCTCGGGAAGTTGTTTTCCGCGCCATCGATAACGCCGGTCTGCAAAGCGCTGAAAACCTGACCGTAAGGCATGGGGGTCGCACTGGCGCCCAGGGCTGCGATCATGTCCATGTTGATTTTGTTCTGTTGAACCCGGATTTTCATTCCCTTAAGATCAGCTAACGACTTGAGAGGCTTCGTGGAGTAGAAGCTGCGGGCGCCTGGATCATAGTAACACAGGCCCACGAAACGGGAGGATTGTAGTCCGTCCAGCAATTTCATGCCGTCAGCGCTATCAAGGAATTTCCACATATGGGCAGACGAATCGAAGATGTAGGGGAGAGAAAATACACCCAGCGGTTTGTGGAACTCAGCCAACGGGGCCGAGCTTACACGGGTGAAAGCGACGGCGCCGAGCTGAAGTTGCTCGATGACTGCTTTTTCTTCACCCAGTTGCGAGGACGGATATACTTCGACTTTGATACGGCCTTTGGTACGCTCGGTCACCAGTTCGGCGAATTTCTTGTCGCCCATCGTGGTGGGGTAATCTGGCGGATGAGTTTCACCCAACTTGAGAACCATGGTTGCTGCTGCTGGAGCTGCTGCTGGAGCTGCAGGTTTTTTGTCCCCGCCACAACCGGCGGCAATCAGGGAAAGAGAAAACAGGGCAACGACGAATAGAGCGATGAGATGGTGTTTACGCATGAATCGGACCTCCTTATATTTTGTGTGAAGCAACAATTCCTCGTAAGAGGAAAAACTCCCAGCTGTATTGGCACTACATGAACATTTTGGGCAGCCACATGGTAATTGCAGGAATATAAGTAATTGCCATGAGGACGACAATCATAGCATAGAAGAAAGGTAACATCGCCTTAGTTCCGGCTTCAACCGACACTTTTCCGATAGCGCAGCCCACGAATAGAACAGTTCCAACCGGAGGCGTAAGTAAGCCCATTCCTGAGTTGAAGATCATGATAATGCCAAATTGTATCGGATCCATCCCAAGTTTGACACAGACAGGCAGTAAAATCGGGGTCAGGATCAGGATCATCGGAGCCATATCCATCGGGCCGCCCAAGAAGCAAGAGGAGAACGTTGATCATGAGCAGGATGACCCACGGCTGGTTGGACACGCCTAAAAACCAGTCGGTAATGATGTCGGGCAGATGGAGATAGGCCATGACCCAGCCAAAAGCCTGAGAAGCTGCAATGAGGAAAAAAACCATCAACACGGTACGGAATGTCCGGATTAAAACACCCCACATATTCTTTAAAGGGGCCTCCCGATAGGCAAGGAACGCCAGCACGAAAGCATATACGGCGGCAATGGCGCCCGCTTCCGTCGCGGTGGCCCAACCGGAGATGATGGCGCTAACGATGATGACTGCGGGAGTGAAAGAAAGGAGACCGTGAATCATGATGGAGGGGATTTGACTCCTGATAACGGCTTCTCCATAACCGTAGCCGCGTTTCAAGCCGATCAGGTAACCTGTGATCATCAAGGAAGAGAGTAAAATCAGACCTGGGATCATCCCTGCAAGGAACATGCTGCCGACTGAAACGCCCCCAGCCACGATCGAATAGAGGACCATGTTGTGGCTCGGCGGAACGACGACGCCCTGAATAGCAGAAGAAATTGTAACTCCTACCGCGTAGTCTGCATCGTATCCTTTATCAACCATCATCGGAATCATGACCGCTCCGACAGCAGAAGCGTCTGCGACTGCTGAACCGGACATGCCCCCGAAGATCATGCAGGCAACGCTATTAGCCAGCGCCAGACCACCACGGATGCGGCCCACGAAAATATTGGTCATTTTAACGATACGATGCGCCAGTCCACCTTCCTGTAGAATCTGACCAGTGAGGATGAAGAATGGGATGGCTAGCAGTGAGTAGTTGGTAATGCCCTGGATCATCTGCTGGGATGCCACGATGATCGGGAGGTCGAGGTACCAGAGTGTGATCACTGTCGAACCGACGAGCGTCAGTGCGACAGGAAAACGAAGAACTAGTAGAATGACAAAGCTGGAAACAAGAATCCAGCTTGCGGTTGTTTGATCCGGCATTAGTCCAATCCTCCTCCAAGGTTTTTATGACGTGTGGTATCGATGCCCATTAATTGGAGGACTGAATAGGCACAGATCATCACTCCTGTAAGCGGCATAACAACATAAAGAGCGCTGTTGGGTAATTTGGTGGCAGGGAGAGTCGATTCACCCATCAACGCTGTAAATTGCCAGCCATAAATGATGAGGTAAATACCAAATATGAGAGTGAAAACCTCGATCAATTTATCCAACATCTTTAAGGCTTTTTTGGAAGCGAAGCTTTCGAGCACATCCATTGCAAGATGAAGGTGTTCGCGGACGCCGATGGCAATGCCCATGAAGGCAAACCAGGCGAGCAGCAGCAAGGTAACTTCCTCCGACCAGAAAAAGACAAAGTTGAACAATTTGCGGGTGACAACCTGAACAGATACGATGATGACCATCGTCAGCATGCTCAGCAGGCAAAACGATTCCACAAAAGAATCAATGGCCAGGAACAATTTTTTTAGACCCACCAAAACAGATACTCCTTTCACAATTTGATACAAAGGGGTTCGAGTGGTTAGCGAACCTAAACGAACCTAATTTATATATTTATACAGCGAACCCATAAATCCTGCCATGTTGAAAGAATTTTGCATAAATATTTGTGACGCAGGTTTTTTGACGATAAGCCGCGAATTTAAGTGAAAAGCCAAAAGATCGAATTAGGGAGGAATGTTTAGTGAAAAATGCGTGGGAATCTTTTGCTGCCCAATTAATTGGGAGCGGGTATGCGTGTTCGGCCGAAAAGCAAGAAGGGGTTTATCAGGATTCGCTTGTCGTAAATGCTGATGTAGCATTGTTTTTGACGCGCACCCAAAGTGGGAAAAAACTCATTGTATTGAATCGAAAAGAAAGTTCACTTTTTACCGATATTGTTGCAGAGGAAACAGGAAACATTCTCGACGTTCCTTATAAGGTCGCTGCACTTTCTCACGCCAATGCGGTAACAATGCGGAATTATTTCCCGTTTATGAAACCGGTTCCCTTTGGCCGCGAGAGCTTCAGCATGGGGTTGGGCGATCGTCTGGGGCTCGCATCGCCTGGACATTTGCGGTGTCTGAAAGGTACGCAAATTCGACCGGTATTGGCGCAGCAATCCATCCGCGAACTCACATTGACCGAGAGAACGTACAAAGATGTATTGGATGCGGCGTCGTGGGCGGTTTTGCAGGAAGGCTTCCACGAAGGCTTTGGTGCTGACGGCGATCATCTGAAAAAGCCCGAGGAAGTTAAAATGGCATTGGGCTTGGGGTATTCGATGATTACACTTGATTGCTCCGAGAAGATCGACAATACCGTGAATGCCCTGAGTGCCTCAGAAGTGGCGCAGCAATATGCCAAGTTGGCGCCGGCGCTAAAACAGGAGATGGAATCTGAGTATCTGGGCAAGACGTTCCTAGTGGGCAAGATTCCAATCACCTTTAATGCAGAGTCGTTACAAAGAACCGTGATGACCTATGGCGCCACATTGGCTTTCATCAAAGAAATTCATACGACCTTTATCGCACCTCGGGCGGCGGAAATCGATTTTGAGCTTTCCATTGACGAAACGGAAACTCCCACTACGGCGGAAGCACACTATTTTATGGCAGCGGAGATGAAAAAAGCAGGAATCGAGCTGACTAGCGTCGCACCGCGCTTTTGCGGCGAATTTCAAAAAGCGATCGACTATATCGGAGATTTGGCGCAGTTTGAGGCTGAATTTGTTGTTCACTCGGCGATTGCAGACCACTTCGGTTATCGTCTGAGCATCCACTCCGGCAGCGACAAGTTCAAGGTGTTTCCCATCATCGGGAAATACACCGGCGGCAGGGTGCATGTGAAAACGGCGGGTACCAACTGGTTGGAAGCGCTGAGAGTGGTTTGCCGCGTTGACCCCGGCTTCTTCCGCAAGATCTGCGCTCATGCAAGAATGCGTTTTCCTGATGCGACGAAGTTCTATCATGTGACAACAGATTTGAAGAAGATTCCTGATGCGGATACTTTGTCTGACGCCGCACTGGAAAGGATGCTGAATGAAGAGGACGCCAGACAGCTGCTTCACATCACCTATGGGTACATTCTGACGGATAAAGATGCGCAAGGAGCTCCTTTGTTCCGCGAACGCCTGTATCAATTGTGGGATGAAAACGAAGATGCTTATTCTGAAGTTCTACTCAAGCATATCGGTCATCACGTAAAGACGTTAAAATCACTGATGGATACGGGAAAAACAGCCCAATAAGTTCAACAAAAAATGACCGGATGCGGATATTTTCCGTTCCGGTCATTTTTAATCTGAAAAGATAAGTTGTTTTATGACTACACTCTGCCGCTGCAATTCAGGACATTTTTGATTTTATGCTGAACCATGCCTTTAATGGCTTCACGCGCCGGTTTCAGATACTGTCGGGGATCGAAGTCGCCAGGATTAAGTGCGAAATGTTCCCGAATCGCTGCTGTCAAAGCCAGACGCAGGTCGGTATCAATATTGATTTTGCAAACACCAAGCTTACCCGCCCGGAGCAGCATCTCTTCAGGTACTCCTTGGGCGCCGTCTATCTTGCCGCCGTATTTGTTGCATTTGGCAACGAATTCCGGCAGGACGGTGGAAGCGCCATGAAGAACCAATGGGAAGTTGGGCAGCAATTGGGAAATTTTTTCAAGCCTGGCAAAATCAAGAGACGGATCGCCTTTGAACTTGTAAGCGCCATGACTGGTACCGATGGCGATTGCCAGCGAGTCAACACCGGTTTTTTGCACGAACTCGACCGCCTGATCAGGATCGGTGTAGGAGGCATCTTTGGTATTGACTTTCACTGCGTCTTCAACACCTGCGAGGCGTCCGAGTTCAGCTTCCACAACAACTCCGTGGGCGTGGGCATATTCAACGACCTTCTTGGTCAGTGCGATATTTTCTTCAAACGGATGTTTGGAGCCGTCGATCATGACGGATGTGAACCCGCCGTCTACACAGGATTTGCAAATTTCAAAATCATCCCCATGGTCAAGGTGCAGGCAAATGGGCAGGCCGGAGTCTTCGACGGCTGCTTCCACGAGTTTCATCAAATAAATATGTTTGGCATACTTGCGGGCGCCGGCGGAAACCTGCAGGATCAGGGGGGCGTTTTCTTCTTTGGCCGCATCCACGATACCTTGGATAATTTCCATGTTGTTCACATTGAAAGCTCCGACTGCGTAATTTCCTTCGTACGCTTTTTTGAACATTTCTTTTGAAGTAACCAATGGCATAGTCTATCCCTCCCAAAGTATTATTACTCTATTCCGAGATTTATTATATCACAACAAGTACTTCGCGGATGCTTCCGGCAGGTGTTTTCTCAGGAGGAATGATGATATAGTAATGATAAGCAATTCATCAAAAATTATCGTGTAATTTAGAGGCTTGCTCATGAGCTGGGGAGGTTATCCGTTGACGAAAAAGGCAACTATAGACGAACCCAAACGGGAACAGTATGCTTTGCGCAGCGGCCTGGTGAAAGAATACGCCAGTGATCGTTACTACCGTCAAAATGCCCAGCAGCAAAGGTGGTTGGCCGAACACCAGCGGCATGAAGCCGTTGAAAAGGCATTGACTGACGTCAGCAAGTTTGGATATGAACGCGAAGATTATGTGCGTTTCTTGGTCAAGGAACCTTTCAAGGAACCGGTGCGCCAGGAGTTTCAGTCGTTGCTGCCGGAACGATTGCTCATGGTCGAGCGTACGTTCCGCCGTCCCATCAACATTCGCTGGGGCTTCATTGCGGCGTTGATTCTCAGCGTAGCTTTGTTTCCGGGCACTATCACATTCATATTGGTCGTTATTATGGTAGCGACCCTAAGCTTTTTGCAATTCAGGACGATCCGCAAGCTGCAATCCACTCTGGAGAAAATTGAGAAGGACACGCGGTTGGAAATCGAAACTAAGGTGCGCGCCCAGGAAGAAATCATCACACAACAGCGACGAATTCATGAAGAAGCGGAAGAAGAGCGGATTGAGTTTTACGTTCGGTTGCTCAATGGAGATCTCTCCGCTGCGATCATGACGATCGATGAGTATCTGCCCAAACTGCTCCTACCATTTCCTATGGATGTGGATCTGGATCTGCAGGGCAGCATCATCCGGGTGAAAGCGTGGCTGCCTGCCAAAATGATCATTCCGACGGAGCGGACATCGCTCACCGAATCAGGGAAGATCCAATATGAAAAAAAGGAATCCATCCAGATCAACAAGCAGTACGCCGAATTATGCGCTGCCATTTTAATGCAGCTCAGCACAGTTTTGTTTGCCAAAATTCCGGCCCTCGGAAAAGTATACGTTGCGGGAATGAACAAAGACGGCGGTCGGGAAGAATGCATCATCACGATGGAAATGGACCGTTCCCAAATGGAAGCCGTTTCGCTTTCATCGACGGCACTGGTTGCATTGCAGGGATTATCCGCTATTTATAATTGCGATGAGTATTTGAAGTTATTGCCTGTCGAGCCTTTGATGCCTGCAGAATGGCAGGATATCGATCCTAGGAATATCAGAAATATGCAGGTGAAAATTTACCAGGGGATTGCGCCAGGAATGAGAAATAGAAGGCTAGATTATGTAGAAGAAAGTTGATTTTCGGCAGGGATTTGCGAATGAATCGGGAAATGAAATTAGAGAGGCTTCGTTGCGAAGCATCAATGAAAAATGATAGGAGGGTGTTAGAATGAAATTAGCAGAAATTGTTCAAACGGCGGACTGGAAAGCAGAAAAACATGTTCCGGTCATTGTGGCTCCGGAAAGCGTCAAAGCCGGTGAAAAGTTCGTGGTTGAGTTATCCGTAGGCAAGGAGATTGCCCATCCGAACACAACGGAACACCATATCCGCTCGATTCGACTTTACTTCAAGCCCGATGCGGGAAAATTCGCTTACGAAGTGGGAAGCTTTGAGTTCAGCGCCCATGCTGAATCAGCCGAAGGGCCAAACAAAGGGGCGGCATTGACCGAACCAACGGCTCACGCGGTGTTGAAATTGATGGGATCGGGAACCCTTTTGGCGGTCGCCTATTGTAATATCCACGGACTATGGGAAAGCTCGCAAGCCATTAAAGTCGAGGTGTAAATTCTTGACGCACGTGAAAGGCTCCGGATTTCCGGGGCCTTTTTTTTACGGAGTGTCTCTTGACGGCAGGGTTTTGTCATTTCGTGGCGAATAAATAAAATGTTTATCTGGCTGAACAGGGGGATGTAAGCATGGGAATCGTGGTAAAGAAATTTGGTGGCAGTTCGGTGGCTACGCCTGAGAAAATCAAGGCGGTTGCAGCTCGGGTGGTACGGGAAAAGGGCCCGGATGACCAAATCGTGGTGACGGTGTCCGCGATGGGCGACACTACCGACGATTTAATCACTTTGGCGAAAAATGTGACCGGTACGACGCGTAGTCGGGAAATGGACATGCTCCTGGCAACTGGTGAACAGGTTACGATTGCTCTATTGGCGATGGCTTTTGCTGATCTGGGTTGCCCGGCGGTTTCCCTGACAGGGCCGCAGGCGGGAATTCGGACTAATTCGGTGCACATGAAGGGACGGATCACGGAAATAAATCCGGACCGGGTCTTCGAAGAGCTATCCCGTGGCAATATCGTGGTGGTAGCAGGGTTTCAGGGTGTATCGCCCAATGGTGACATCATGACACTGGGCCGGGGCGGGTCGGATACGACGGCAGTGGCGTTGGCAGGGGCTCTTGACGCGAAGGTGTGCGAAATCTATACCGACGTGGATGGTGTGTACTCTGCAGATCCGCGCGTAGTGAAAACAGCGCGAAAAATGAAGGAAATCACCTACAATGAGATGCTGGAGATGGCCCGACTGGGCGCTGGAGTCATGCAGCCGCGTTCGGTCGAACTCGGTTCGCGATACGGGGTGCCGATTCATGTCCGTTCCACTTTTACCACCGAGCCAGGGACGATAATCAGGGAGGGGTACACGATGGAAGAAAAAGATTTTGTGGTGCGTGGGGTCACCCACGATATGAATGTCGCCAAAGTAGCAGTATTGGGTGTGCCTGACAAGCCGGGAATCGCTTTCAAGGTTTTCTCTGCGTTGGCCGAAGCCAATATCGACGTGGATATGATCGTACAGAGCATCCGAAATGCGGACAAGAAGATCAATGATATCGTCTTCACCGTGACCAAGGGAGATGCCGCCCAGACCCGGGCCATCATGGAAAAAGTCGGCGCCAATTTGGGAGTGCTGGGCGTAGTGGTTGATGAAGCTGTGGCAAAGGTGTCGATCGTCGGCGCCGGCATGCTAGGCAGCCCCGGCATGGCAGCCCGGATGTTTGGCGCACTATCGAGCGCCGGCATCAATATAGAAGTCATCAGCACCTCGGAAATCAGCCTGTCTTGCCTGATCAGGGAAGAACGGGCAAAAGATGCTGTTAACGCGATTCACGAGGCGTTTTTCCGCGACGACAAGAATCGGGTCTGAAACGAACTAACGAAGGGGTGGATTGTTTGACTTCCACATTGATTAAGCATCTGTCGGAGCATGTCGGGCAAGAAGTCGAAATTAGCGGTTGGCTCTATAATAAACGCTCGTCAGGGAAAATCGCGTTTCTGATTATGCGCGACGGGTCCGGTACGGTGCAGGGAGTGTTGCTAAAAAGCAACGCGGAGGCGTTTGCGGTCGCAGAAACGTTGACGCAGGAGAGGCTCGCTTCGCTTGCGGGGAACCGTCCGGGCGGAACCGCGTGCGGTGGGCGGCTACGAACTGGACGTTACAGGGCTGGAGGTAGTCAGTATTGCTGAGGAATACCCCATCAGCCTGAAGGAGCACGGAGTGGACTTTTTGGCGGAACGCCGACACCTCTGGATCCGGACGCCCAAACAGGCGGCTATCCTGCGGGTCCGGGCCGAAATTGAGTTCGCGTTGCGCGAGTTTTTCTACCGGAACGACTTTTTACTGGCGGATGCACCGATCATCACTCCGGCAGCCTGCGAAGGCACGACCAACTTGTTTGAAATTGACTACCATGGCGAAAAGGCGTATCTGTCACAAAGCGGACAACTCTACAATGAGGCGACAGCGGCTGCGCTAGGCAGGATCTATTGTTTTGGCCCAACGTTCCGGGCGGAAAAGTCCAAGACCCGGCGGCATTTGCTGGAATTCTGGATGATTGAGGCGGAAGCGGCATTTTTTGATGTGGATGACAATATGCGCTTGCAGGAAGACATGGTCGTTTTTGTGGTTGAGCGCGTGCTTGATCGCTGCATGAATGAACTGAAACTGCTCGAACGCGATATTTCCAAGCTGCAGGCCGTGAAAAAACCATTCCCGCGCATTAGCTATACCGAGGCTGTCGAGCTGCTGAATAAAGCGGGTGAGACCTTCGAATGGGGCGATGACTTCGGAGCGCCTCACGAAACGATCATCGGCAATCATTTTGAATCACCGGTGTTTGTTCACAGATATCCTACTGCAATCAAGGCCTTCTACATGAAACCCGATCCGGAAAATGATCAGGTGGTGTTAGGGGCAGATTTGCTGGCGCCTGAGGGATACGGCGAGATGATTGGCGGCGGGCAGCGTATTGATGATTTGGCGCTGCTGGAAAAGAGAATTGCCGAGCACCAGTTGCCGCGCGAAGCGTTTGAATGGTATCTGGATCTGCGGCGCTATGGCTCAGTGCCGCATTCGGGTTTTGGTTTGGGCATCGAGCGCACGGTGGCCTGGATTTGCGGACTGGATCATATCAGGGAATCAATTCCCTTTCCGCGCATGTTGCATAAAATGTATCCCTGACCATTTTCGCCAAGGGGTGGAAATGAAGCGTACTAATATAATACAATGAACACAATCAAAGAGTAACTTTAGAAAGCGATAGGAGGAATTCATAATGGGTAACACAGTTGCAGCGTCTCACTCGATAGGAAAAGTAGCCACCGATAAAATTTTCGGGGCCAATGCTTTGGCGGTCAAAGCCGTAGCTCAATTTGGCAAGGATAAGGTGACCAACGCCACAATCGGCGCGCTGCTCGATGATAACGAGCAATTGGTTTGTCTGCCTACGGTGGAGCAAGTCTATCGCAGCGTTCCGATTACTGAAGTCATTAATTATGCTCCGATCGCTGGTTTACCTGATTTTCTGAATGCAGCGATGAACCATGTTTTCGGGGACAGCCGACCGGATGCTTTCACTAAAGCTGTCGCCACTTCCGGCGGATCTGGTGTGTTGCACCATGCCATCTGGAACTATACTGAGCTTCACGACACCGTACTGACTACGGACTGGTACTGGGGACCTTACAAAGTCCTCTGCGAGGAAGTACTGCGCAAACTTGACACGTTTTCGCTGTTCAATGAAAAAATGCAGTTCAATGCGCCGTCGTTCGAATCCAAAATCAAGGCACTGCTGGAAAAACAGAACAACCTGCTTGTCATTCTGAATACTCCGGCCCACAACCCCACAGGTTACACTGTGACGGATGCCGAATGGGACGGGATCATCGATATTCTGAAAACTGCGGCCCAAAACCCTGCAAAGAAAATCACGGTCGTGATCGACATTGCGTATCTTGATTTTTCAGGTGAACGGAATGCCTGCCGAAAGTTCTTTTCCAAGCTGGGCAAGATGCCGGCCAATCTGTTGTTCATTGTGGGCTTCAGTATGTCCAAATCTTATACAATGTATGGACAGCGTGTCGGCGCCATGATCGGTGTGACCTCCGATGCCGATGTGGCCAAGGAATTCGAGGACATCAACCAGTACAGCAACCGGGCCACCTGGTCCAATATCAACCGTGGCGTGATGCGTATGATGGCAATGATCTACGCCGACAAGGAGCTCTATGCGCAAGTGGAAAAGGAACGCGCAGGTTATTACCAGCTGATCAAACGGCGGGCGGATATTTTCACTAAGGAAGCGGCTGCCGCCAATCTAACAATGCTGCCGTACAGCGCCGGGTATTTCCTGTCGGTTCCAACGAATAGTCCTGATGCGGTTGTAGAAAAACTGAATGCGGAAAACATCTTTGCCGTTGCGCTCGGCAAAGGGATTCGGATCGCGGTGTGCGCCGTTCCAACCGAGAAAATCAAAGGCATGGCCGCTAAATTTAAAGCAGCCATGGATGCAGTAAAATAAAAAGCTGCGTCTTTGAAGCGGAGGACGGATCGCTTGCGGTCCGTCCTTCTTAGTTACTATCGGTTGAAAGAGGAGACGAAATCATGAACGGGGAAATCCGGGTCCGTTTCGCCGACGGATCGACAAAAACATATGCAGTAGGCACGACTCTATTGGCGATGGCCCGTGAACGGCAGACTCACTTTCGATCTCGGATCGTGGCGGCACGGGTAAATAACGCCCTGACGGATTTGCAGGCAAGTCAGCACACCGATGCCGAAGTGGATTTTTTTGATCTGACTTCGGGGCAGGGGATAAAGGTTTATGAACGAAGCCTGACCTTTGTTTTGATCGTGGGCGGCGCAGCGCCTGTTTCCCGGCAAGGATATCGTGGTCGAACATTCTCTGGGTAACGGCGTTTATTTCGAGTGGTTGCTGGGACGCAGCGTGACAGAGATGGACGTGAAATTACTGCAGCAAGAGATGTCTGTTGTAATTGCGGAGAATTTATCGATAGTGCGACACAATCAACCGCTCAGCGAGGCAATTGAAAAATTTGCAAAGGCTGGCAATCCTGAAAAGGTGTGTTTGCTGCGCCAGATCGAAAGAGATACCGTCAGCTTGTACACTTGTGATGGAGTTATGGATTATTTTTACGGACCGATGGTTCCTGAAACCGGCTATTTGAAACACTTTAGGCTGAAGTATTATGCGCCGGGATTCGTTTTGAGATTTCCCGATAAAAAAAATCCGAGTTCCGTGCCCAGATTTGTCGATAACCCCAAATTAGCACAAGTTTTTTTGGAGGCGGAGCAATGGGGAGAGCTTCTGGGGTGTCCCACGGTAGCTCAACTGAATGAAGAACTGTCCGCGGGTGGTTTTTTGGAAATTTTGCGGGTAGCTGAAGCGCTGCATGAAAAAAAAGTGGCCGCAATCGCCGACATGGTGGACCAACAGCGTAAGGACGGTTAAAATCGTCCTGATTGCCGGTCCGTCTTCTTCCGGCAAAACAACATTTTCGCAGCGCTTGGGAGTTCAATTGCGGGTTCATGGAATCAGGCCCGTGCCCATTTCTCTGGATGATTATTTTTTGGAACGGGAACAGTCGCCGAAAACTGAGAACGGCGACTACGATTTTGAGTCGATTCAGGCTCTGGATCTGCCTTTGTTTAACAACCATCTAGTCAGAATTGCTGGCAGGGGAGGCTGTTGAACCGCCCCACTACAATTTTAAAACCGGCCGCCGGGAATACCACGGGAAAAAACTGCAGGTTGGGCCGAATCATGTCTTGCTGGTGGAGGGAATCCATGGACTGAATCCCCAGTTAACGGCTTCCGTGAGCCGCGATCACAAACTGTCGATCTATATCAGCGCTTTGACGCAGCTGGCGATTGATAACCACAACCGGATTCCCACTACCGATACCCGGCTGATTCGCCGAATCGTCCGTGACAATCAGTTCCGCAGCCATGATGCGCTAACGACGTTGAAAATGTGGCCTTCTGTGCGCAGCGGCGAGGAAGTCAACATCTTTCCGTTTCAGGAGCAGGCGGATGTGATGTTCAATTCGGCCTTGATCTATGAGGTATCTGTTTTGCGAAAGTATGCGGAACCGCTGCTGGCCAAAATCACGCCAGAATTTCCAGAGTATCTGGAAGCTCGGCGATTGACAGGGTTTTTGCGGCATTTCCGCCAAGCGCCTGACGAACAGGTGCCGTTGACTTCTATTTTGCGTGAGTTTATCGGATAGTCTCGTGAGATACACCCGCAGTCGGTCTTGGGATCGGCTCGTGCGTGACGACAAGAAGATAGAGACCAAAGGGGGAATTAGTGTGACAAAATACAATCTACTGACGACAGCTCTGATCACGGAACTGGAAAGCATTGTTGGCGCGAAAAACGTGACGGTGGATCCGGAAAAAATGGCAACCTACTCCCATGATGAAGAAACCGATCCCCGCTACCAGCATATGCCGGAGGCCGTGGTTTTCCCGGATAATGCCCCAACAGATCGCGGAGGTCATGAAGTTGGCGAACCGGGAACTGTTGCCGGTAGTGGCGCGTGGTGGCGGAACTGGGTTGGCGGCTGCTGCGGTTCCCCTTTTCGGCGGAATTGTCATCAGCACCGAACGCATGAATCAGGTGCTGGAAATCAATGAGGAAGCCATGTATATGGTGGTGCAGCCGGGGGTGCGAACGGATGACGTGCAAAAGGCGGCTAAGGAAAAGGGCCTCTTCTATGCAGGAGATCCCTGCAGCGGCGACAGCTGCGTTATCGGCGGGAATGTGGCGACTAATGCCGGTGGCAACCGGGCGATCAAATACGGTACGACCCGGAATCAAGTGTACGGATTCGAAGTTGTGACACCTCTCGGGAAAGTTCTGCAGCTCGGAGGTCGCCTGGAAAAATCGACTACCGGATATTCGTTGGATCATCTGGTGATGGGCGCCGAGGGGACCCTCGGGATCATCACGGAGATTACCTTGCGGCTCAAGCCGATGCCGCATAATGTCATCGACCTCCTGGCCATTTTCCCAACGGTTGATCAGGCGATCGAGATCGTGACGAAAGTCATCAAGGCAGGCATCACGCCGACTTGCGTGGAATTTATGGACAATGCGACAGTCAAAAGCGTCGAGCACTTCCTGAAGGCGAAACAGCCGCACAGTGATGTGGGAAACTATATCATCATTCAGGTGGAGGGACAGAACGACGAAGATCTCGAAGACAAGAGCGTTCTCTTGGATGAACTCTGTATGGCCAACGGCGCGCTGGAAGTGCTGGTAGCCGACCCGGCCAAAATCTGGCACGCGCGAAAATCTTTCCTGGAAGCGGCGCGCGAAGAGAGTCTAATCCAGTCGAAAGAAGACATGGTGGTGCCGGTCAACCAAATTGCCAACCTGATGCATGAAGCAGCTCGAATTAGCGAAAAATACGGTCTGGCGGCTCGCATCGCCAGCCATGCCGGTGACGGCAACGTCCATTTCCATGTGCTGAAAGGGCAGCTTGCTGACGATGTATGGGATAGTACATTGAAGGCATTTCAGAAAGAAATATACACGCTGGTTTATAAATTGGGCGGCAAACTTTCCGGTGAACATGGAATTGGTTACAAGAGACGGCATTTGATGGAGGAATACACGAATCCTGATGAGCTGGATATGATGCGGGCGATAAAAAAAGCGCTTGACCCGAATCTGATCCTAAATCCCGGCAAAATATTCACGGTAGAATAGCACAGTCAGCGATTTTACGACAGGAATGGTGAGGGTAACATGAACACGACAGTGAAACGCTCCGTCTGCCCCTTTGATTGCCCGGATGCCTGCGGCTTGCTGATTGAGGTCACCGGGGATCAGGTGAGCGGCGTTCGTGGTGATCCCGCCCATCCGTACACGCGGGGAGTCCTGTGCCCTAAAATGGTGCATTACGAACGAAGCATTCATTCGCCCATGCGGCTGACTACCCCGTTACTGCGGGTCGGGGCCAAAGGCACGGGAGAGTTCCGCGAAATTTCCTGGGATGATGCAGTGAGCCGCATCGCCGACCGCTGGCGACAGCAGATCAGCGAATATGGCGGAGAATCGATTCTGCCGGCCTCTTATGCCGGAACGATGGGGTTGCTTCAGCGCAATGCCGGCCATGCCTTGTTTTATAAACTTGGCGCATCCCGCATGGAAAGGACTCTTTGCTCCGCAGCCAAAGGATATGGCTGGGAAGCGGTCATGGGCGCAACACTACAGGCCACTCCGGATGAAGCGGCGCTAAGCGATATGATCATCATCTGGGGTGCGCACACACTGGCGACGAATATTCATTTTCTCCACCCCGTGCGAGAAGCAAAGAAACAGGGCGCGCAAGTCTGGGTCATTGAAACTCACAAGACCGAAACAGCTGCGACGACAGCAGACCGTTTGGTGCTGGTCAAACCGGGGACCGACGGTGCGCTGGCGCTTGGAGTGATGCATTTATTGGTTCGTGACGGGCTGGTCGACAGACAATTTCTGCAAACACAGGTGCAGGGCTTCGAGCAATTGGAGGCAGAGGTACTGCCCCGCTACACCCCGGGAAAGGTTGCGGCGATCACTGGCGTCTCAGTTGAGGTATTGACTGAATTGGCCCATGCTCTATGGGAAAGCCAGGGCGCCGTTCATTCGACAAGGCAGTGGCCTCTACCGCTATGGCAACGGGGCGATGACGGCCCGGCTGATTACTTGCCTGCCAGCCCTCGTGGGCGCCATGGCCAAACCCGGTGGTGGAACTGTGGGGGATATTTCCACAGGTAGCGCATTCAATACGGGAATCATCACCCGCGAAGAGTTCATGACCAAGCCAACACGCATGGTAAGTATCAACCAATTGGGGGATGCGCTCAACCAACAGAGCGACCCTCCTATCAAGAGCCTTTATGTGTATAATTCGAATCCGGCGGCTGTTTATCCGGATCAAAACAGGATTATCCAGGGGTTGTCTAGGGAAGATCTATTCACTGTCGTTCACGAGCGGTTTATGACGGATACAGCGCTGTATGCCGATATCATTTTGCCTGCGACTTCTTCGGCGGAACACGTCGACGTATACAGATCCTATGGACACTATGGATTCCAGAGGGCGGACGCTTGCATCCCGCCGGTGGGAGAAGCGAAGCCGAACTGGGAGGTATTTCGTTTGTTGGCGGATGCGATGGGTATTGAAGATCCCTTCTTCAAACAAACGGGCGAAGAACTGCTGGAAGCCCTGTTTGCCAATCCTGGAAGTTGGCTGTCCGGGGTCGATATGGAAAAAGTAAAGGCCGGAGAACCAATGGTGCTGCCGCTGCCGGAAAATTACAAGATGCAGTTCCGAACTCCGTCGGGAAAAATCGAAATTGTAAATCCCCGCGAGTCGGCGCCTCTGCCGGATTGGTTTTCACCTTATGGTGGCAACGGTTCGTTCAATCTGGTTACTGCTCCGAGCCTATATACTTTGAATTCCTCGTTCAATGAACGACCAGACCTGGTGGCGAAAAAAGGGCCGATGTCCATCGGCATGAACCCGCAAGACGCCGAAAAGATGAATCTGGTGGCGGGGCAGCGTGTTGTCGTAGGGAACGAAAACGGGGATGTCACTTTCATTCTCAAACTCACCGATAGTGTTCCTTTAGGAGTGCTGGTAGCTGACGGTGTATCCTGGCTGAGAGATGCGCCAGGAAAAAGAACGATTAACGCCCTTACTTCGCAGCGGATGACAGATCGGGCTCATGGCAGCACGTTCTACGATGTGAAAGTGGATGTCCGGGCTGAATAGTGGACTTCATACCTGGAAAAAACAAAGCAGGAGCGTAACCACTGGTTACGCTCCCTTTTACTACTATGGACATCAAGTTTCTTATCTGTTTCTACCAATGTCACCGATATTTTTTATTTCCGGTTGGTTTCAAAGAATTTCAAAGCGACATCCGGGAATAACGCATAACTCAGAACATCTTCCACCGAAGCATTGGGATAGCCCTTTTCGGCCAATTCTTTGGTCAGCATTTCCATTTGCGGCGCGATATCATCAGCCGGTCGGTGGGTGATGAGCGTTTCTCCCTGGAGAATCAGATCGGCAACCTCGGGATTGATAGGCGCCGGCGTCCGACCATACTTGCCACGGGCAAGGTCCTTGACTTCACGGGGAACAACCTTATAACGACCGAACATGACATTGAATGCGGCCATGGAGCCGGTGATTTGGCTTGTTGGAGTGACAAGCGGAGGGTATCCGAGATCAGCACGTACTTTCGGCATCTCAGTGAGCATTTCCTGATACTTGTCTTCCATCCCCTGTTCCTTGAGTTGGTTCAGGAAGTTGGACAGCATGCCGCCAGGAATCTGGAAGGACAACACCTTGGTGTCGATGTCGATGGCAGTGTTGAGCTTGAAAGCTTCGGCGACATTTTTCTTGACGATGCGGAAGTGATCGGCAATGGGGTAAAGCTGTTCTTTCGAGATCCCGGTATCATACTCTGTGTTTTCCAGAGCGGCTACCATCGCTTCTGTTGCCGGTTGGGAAGTTCCCATGGCGAATGGAGAGAGAGCGCAGTCGATGATGTCGACGCCAGCTTCAATGGCCTTCAAATAGGTCATACCGGCCATGCCGCTGGTATAATGCGAATGAATGTCAATAGGAACGCTGATCGCTGCTTTCAGCGCCTTGACCAGATCGTAGGCGACATACGGCGAAAGCAGTCCTGCCATATCCTTGATACAGATGGAGTCTGCGCCCATCGATACCAGGTCTTTGGCAACCTTCACAAAGGTTTCGCTGGTGTGGAAGGGGCTGATGGTGTAAACGAAGGCTCCCTGAACGTGCGCGCCAGTTTCTTTGGCGACCCTCATCGAAACTTCGAGGTTGCGAACGTCATTGAGCGCGTCGAAAATACGGACGATTCCTACCCCGTTGGATACGGCGCGCTTGACAAACTCTGTAACGACATCATCGGCGTAATGGTTGTAGCCGAGAATGTTTTGTCCTCGCAGGAGCATCTGGATGGGGGTTTTTTTGAGGTGCTTTTTGATAATTCGGAGTCGTTCCCAGGGATCTTCATTCAAGAAGCGCAGGGTGCTGTCAAAAGTTGCTCCGCCCCAGGCCTCCAAAGAAAAGTAACCGACGTCATCAAGTTTTTCCAGCATTTCTATCATATCTGAAGTTCGCATCCGTGTGGCGGCAAGTGACTGATGTCCGTCCCGGAGAACCGTTTCCATTATTTTAACGGGTTTGTTGCTCATAATAATCCTCCTCGTCAATTCAATAGGGGGTGGGATTCAACGCTTTTAAGCCGGAGCCGCCTCCTTTCTTACATTCATTATTTCCACGTTGATAATATATTTTGATTAAGGAACAATAACGGTAATTTTCCTTAATTGTACATCGCGATTTAAATTTTTTCAATCCCTTTTTTGATAAAAGAAAACTGTCCCTCCTGGTTGCGATCAAACAGGAGGGACAGTAGGTGAGTGAGCGGTAGTGGCAGTTTTTAGCGGAGTCGGTACAAACGGCTTGGGCGGCCCCGGGTGGTCGAAAACTCTTCGCCGATACATTCAATTAGTTCCACTTTGGTTAGACCTGCAAACAAACGCCGAACATTACGTTCCGTCACGGCAAGTTCCTCTGCGACCTGCGATGAGGTGAATGTGTTCCAGCCCATCCGGCGAATGGTGGCTTCGATTCTTTTGAAGTTTTTTATGCCAACGTCCGCTTCATGGAGTTTATCCAGTAATTCCTGATCATTCGAATAGTATGCATAAGTTAATTCCTCTGGCTGACCGACTGATTCTACCAGAACGCCATCTTCCTGAATGATCACCAATTTTTCTTTCTTGCGTTTTTTCGCGTGCAAGAGGGCTCTGCGGGCGTTCATTTCAGCTGAGGACACAGATTCGCCGAATCCAATCCCGACTGCGACAGGGACATGCAATTCCAGTGACAGTTGCCTGACAACGTCTTTTAGTAACCCCATCTCTCTGTCAATGGCTCCCCGCGAGCTGGAGATTTCATAACGGCCGCGTCCACGTTCCAAGAGGCAGCCATTCAATTTTTCCGAAAGAGTGATCAGCTCTTTTGAAATGTTAAGTTCCAGGCGTTTAATGTTATAAGAGGATGAAAGTTTTTCTGTAACTTCGTCAAACTTTTCGATTTCTATGACTTCCAGCCCAACCTGCGTACTCCGAAAAAACGAGGCAGTGGTTTTTTCGGTTATCACCTTTATGGCATCTCGTATTGAAGAACCGGTAACTGTGTTGTGGTAAACCGGAACCGCTCCTTCCTTCTTCAATGTTACGTAGGCGGCGCCGAGGCTGGTGATTGCTGCATCGGTTTTTCCATCGTTCCATAAGTCGCGATGGAACTGGATGATTGCGTGGGTGTCGAATTGTGTGCCGTAACGATTCACGTAGATTTCGCAGTTCGGGATGTCCAGTTCCTGGATTGCCTGCGCCAGGTTCTCCATTTCCGGGATGTCGATGGAGATTCGTTCCAGAATTTTCTTCTGCGAATAGGCCACTTGTAGGAAACATTTATACAGGCCCCGTTCCATCGAATGCGCAATACGCAAAATTTTCATCCGTGCCGAAAGCTTCTTTGGCCAACATGTATGGAAGGGATCCGGAAAATAACCAGCCCTTCACTTTATGAAAATTTTATCTTCATGATGTCTACGGTTTCATGAGCATCGGTATACGGGAAAGGAACGAGCTCAATGTTGATATCGATGGTCTTCGCGACTTCCAGAATTCGTCCCACCGATTGTTCCGGCCCAACAACGCCTATCTTTCTCATTCGTTATTTTGTCTCCCTTTACCGTTTGTCATTGGGGCCCCTACTTTGCAGCGGGTTGGTGGAGATGACGGGATAACAGCGTGGCGACAGGACTCTCCTTCGAAGTAACAGCGGCAGACATTTCAAGGCCCAAACGAGTAAGAATTTGGTATACTTGTGGGTTTTCCACCGGTGTGGTCGCGCTGGCGGCAGCTCCATAGGCATTGACTTCCGGCGTGGCAATGTCGACAGAGACAATCCTTCCAGGGCCTCCCACACAGCCGCCGACGCAGGCCATTCCTTCGATGAAGTTGGCGTCAAGAGCGCCGCCCGCTGCCTGTTCCAGCACTTTTTGGCAGTTGGGGATCCCTATGAACTTTCAGGGCCTGCAGATCGCCCACCCGACCGGGAAGTATTCGGGTGAGGGTATCGCTCACGGCCTCGCTGACACCACCGGTTCGGGCGTAGATGCGCCCGGCGCGGGAGGCAATGGGATTCTCTTCATCCGGCAAGGTGGCAGGATCAACGCCTGTGGCCTGAAAAATCGCAGATAGTTCCTGAAAAGTCAGCACAAAATCGATGGCACCGGCCACGTCTGGCAGCGTCGCCTCTGTTTTTTTGGCGATGCAGGGTCCGATGAAGACCACCTTGGCATCAGGCTCAATTGCTTTCAAGATGCGCCCTGAAGCAATCATCGGCGAGACAGAGGGGGAAATGTGGGATGCCAGATCAGTGTAACGTCCTTCAATCAACTTGATCCATACCGGGCAACAGCAACTGGTGATCAGAAAGTCGCCGACCTCGCGGACGTGCTCGTCAAATTCGAAAGCTTCCTTCAAGGTGATGAGATCAGCATAAAGGGCTGTTTCCACCATTTCTGCGAATCCTAGCTGCAGCAAAGCCGAACGGAGTTTTCCTGGCGTGACGTCCGGACCGAATTGGCCGGTAAAGGCGGGGGCGACGGAGGCATACACCGGCCCCTTCTGATTCCTCAGCATTGCAATAAGCGGAACAAATTGCGATTTTTCGGTAAGACCGCCGAACGAGCAGTGGGTAAGACAGTTTCCTTCGCCGAGACATTTTGTATGATCAATGTTGACGGCGTCGTCCGGTTGTTTTGATAGAGCATGCAGGGGGCAGTCGGGACCGCAGCAGGTTCCTGCTTCGGGACACTGTTTGCAGACCGTTGGGTCGTTGACGATAAAGGGGCCGTCCATCAGACCCATCAAAGCAGCGGCGTCGTTTTCTCCCTCGACGCTGGGCAGTTCATGAGGGGACAGGCCCATGGCAACACGAATCTGGTTTGCCACGCGGTGCCTTGTGACTCGATCACCAAACTCTTCGCATACCAACCGGCAAATTTCTTCGCGGCGCTCGGACAGGGTGCCATCCCAGGCAGCGCGGGCGACTTCATAAAGGATTCGCGGCTTAAGCTCTTCAGTAGTGACTGGCTGATTCATATCATAGTCCTCCTGAAATTGATTTATAACGGGTGAACTCGATGGCAGGCAGTCTGATGTTCGGTTCCGTCCTTGGTCAGGACCGGTTTCTTTTCGGCGCAGACCGGCATCGCATACTGGCAGCGGGTTCGGAAACGGCAGCCGGAAGGCGGATTGATCGGGCTCGGTACTTCCCCGGGCATGAATATTCTTTCGCGCGCGGCCTCTAGCTGTGGGTCAGGCAGGGGGATGGCAGAGAGCAGCGCCTGCGTGTAGGGATGGCGCGGTTCCCGGAAAAGCTCGGCGCTGGTGGCGATTTCAACGAGGGATCCGAGATACATCACGGCAATCCGGTGACTGATGTGCCGGACCATGGAAAGATCATGTGCGATAAAAAGGTAAGTGAGTCCTAGTTTCTCCTGGATGTCCTGCATCAGATTGATGACCTGCGCCTGAATCGATACGTCCAGCGCCGAAATAGGTTCATCGCACACAATGACTTCAGGCTGAGCGGCCAATGAACGGGCAATTCCCACCCGTTGCCGCTGTCCGCCGGAAAATTCATGCGGAAACCGTCCGGCATGTTCCGGGTCCAGCCCTACCTGCATCAACAGTTCATCAATTCGGTCGCGACGTTCATTGCCTATTGCCAGATGGTGTATATCCAAAGGCTCACCGACGATATCACCGACGGTCATTCGCGGGTCGAGTGACGCATACGGATCCTGAAATATCATCTGCAGTCTGCGGCGAAAAACTCTGTGATCAGGGGAACGCAACGCTGCGTGAATATCGATTCCTTCCAGATGCGCGGTGCCGGAGGAAGGCTCATAGAGACCCACCAGGGTCCGCCCGACGGTGGACTTGCCGCAGCCTGTTTCGCCGACCAGGCCTAGTGTTTCGCCCGGCAGGATGGAAAAACTGACGTCCTCGACAGCCTGAACGACTGTGAGCGGACGGCCGTTCCAGGTCCGATTGAGGACAAAATGCTTGGAGAGGTTTCGTACTTCAATAAGCGGGCGCGTCATGGCCTTGCCCCCAATACCAAAACTTCATGCGGGCTGTTAGGTGAATCCGGGTGATTCAGCCAGCAACGTGCATGATGATCAGCTGTCACGGCAAACAGGGGAGGCGCATTCAGACAGGCCTGCATCGCAAAACGGCAACGTGGCAGGAAGGCGCAGCCAGATGGCGGCACGATAAGGTCAGGCGGCTGCCCGTCGATAGTAAGCAGTTTTTGGCCGGAGGAATCTGGACGGGGAACTGACTGCAAGAGCCCCAGAGTATAAGGATGACGCGGCGTTGCATACAGGTCATTGACTGAAGCAGATTCTACAATCTCACCGGCATACATGACCAGAACCTTGCGGCATAGACCCGCCACCACTCCCAAGTCATGCGTGATCAGAACGATGGTTGTATTCAATTCCCGATTGAGTTTTTTCAGCAGGTCCAGGATTTGAGCCTGAACTGTAACGTCAAGAGCGGTTGTCGGTTCATCGGCAAACAGCAGCTTGGGATTGCAGGCGAGGGCCATGGCAATCATCACACGCTGACGCATGCCGCCGCTCAGCTGGTGCGGATACTGGCGAAGCCGGGAAGCGGGATCGGAGATGCCGACAAGGCGGAGCAATTCTTCGGCCCGATCACGTGCTTCTGAGCGGGGGAGGGAAAGGTGTTCCGTAAAAGGCTCCATGAGTTGGGTGCCAATCGTGAGGACTGGATTCAGCGATGTCATCGGATCCTGAAAGATCATGCTCAGTGCGCATCCGCGCAGAACGCGGGCTTCAGATTCACTAAGTTTTAAAAGGTCGCGGCCTTCGAACCAGACTTCCCCTTCAGTGATTTCACCGGGCGGTGAAGGGATGATTCCCATGATGGCACTAGCTGTGACGGTTTTGCCACAACCGGATTCGCCCACGATTCCTATGATATCGCCGGCATCAAGCTCAAAGTCGACTCCCCGCAGGGCCTTTACTATGCCGGCATATGTCCTGAACTGGACGTGCAGATTTTTTACGGACAGTAGAGAAGCCAATAAAATCTATCCTTCCCAAATTGAAATCAGATGTGAGCTCGACGTTAGCGGCGCATTCGCGGATCCAGAGCGTCTCGCAATCCATCCCCGAAAAAATTAAAACCCAGCATGGTCAGACTGATGGCAACAGCTGGCGCAAAGAGCTGAAAGGGATAGGAACGCAGGGTGACAACTCCCTCTGAAGCCAACACGCCCCAACTGGCCATAGGAGCGGATACGCCGAGACCGATAAAGCTGAGGAAAGCTTCTGTGAATATTGCTTCCGGGATCGAAAGCGTCAGCGTCACGATAATCGGTCCCAAGCTGTTGGGAAGAAGATGCCCGAAAATGAGACGTTGATGACTGGCGCCGAGAATGCGGGCAGCCAGAACGTATTCCAGCTCTTTCAGACCCAGCACCTGAGCGCGGACGATGCGTGCCATCCGCAGCCAATAGACCAGGCCGAGCGCGATAAACACATTCATCAGACCGGGCTTAAGAACAACCATCAGCAAGATGACATATAAAAGTAACGGGATACCATACAGTATATCAACGATCCGCATCATGACGCTGTCGATCTTGCCGCCGAAATATCCGGAGATCCCTCCGTATAGAACTCCAATACCTAAATTGATCAGGCTGGCTACAATGCCGATCGACAAGGAGATCCTTGCGCCATAACAGACACGGGTCGCCAGGTCGCGGCCCAAGTTGTCGGTGCCGAACCAATGGGCGCCGGACGGGGGCTGGTTGGCATCGGTGAGAGACTGGTCCGAGTATGAATAGGGGGAAAACATGGGGCCAAAAATGGCCAGCAAGCCGATGAAAATGATGATTCCCAAGCCGGCCATGGCTGCTTTGTTCTTTTTTAACCGGAGCCAGGCATCCTGACGGAAGCCAATGTGAGGGCGCAGTGTCTTCGCAGCGATTGCCGATTCGGGTTTAAGCGGTGAGAAGTCCATCATTGATTCTCCTCCCCGCCGATTTTGATTCGTGGATCAAGCCAGAGATAAGCGAGGTCTACCAGGAAATTCATAAATACCAGGATGACACTGTAAAAAATAGTGATGCCCAAAATCACAGTGTAATCGCGGTTGTAGATACTAGTGACGAAATGTCGGCCCAGACCGGGAATCGCAAAGATGGATTCGATAACGAAACTGCCGGTGAAAATGGCGGCGATCATCGGGCCCAGATAGGTGACAACAGGTAATAACGCATTTTTCAACGCGTGCTGCCACATGATGTGAAATGGGGTCAGTCCTTTGGCCCGGGCTGTTCGGATATAGTCCTGCGACAGCACCTCGAGCATGCTCGAACGGGTCAAACGGGCGATGAATGCGGTGGGCATGCCGGCCAGAGCAAGGGCAGGGAGAATCGTGAATTCAGGTCCTCCCCACATGGCGGCAGGGAGCAGATTGAGCCAGAGTGCAAAAATATAAATGAGGACAGTGGCCAAAATAAAACTGGGGACCGAGATTCCAAAGGTCGCGAACAACATGACCAGATGATCCGGCCAGCGGTTGTGGTACAAGGCGCCGGCCATGCCGGCAGGAATGCCGATCAGAACGGACAGGGAAACCGCCACCATGCCGAGCTCGGCAGAAACGGGAAAACTCTCCGCAATGATTTCATTGACGGTGCGGGATTCATATTTGAAGGAAGGACCAAGATCGCCCTGCAGTAAATTCGCCCAATAATCCAGATACTGTTTGGACAGGGGATCGTTGAGGTGATAGCGGGATTCGATATTTTTCAGAACGGCTTCCGGCAATGCTTTTTCGGCAGTGAAGGGACCACCGGGGATGGCATGCATCAGCACAAACGTGGCAGTGACGATGACCCACAGGACCAGCGTCATGGAAATAAAGCGACCAATAATCAGTTTAAACACAGGGCATCACTCCACATAGGCCTCCTTGAAATAAACGTGTCCGAGTACCGAGCGTTGGTAACCTTTGATATTGGGTTTGACCATCATAACACGGGTATAATAGTACACCGGAGCAATCACGGCATCATCCATCAACAGTTTTTCCGCCTCATGCATCGCTTTCATTCGGATTTCCTGATTGCCGGTGGATTTCGCCAGCCGGACCAGAGCATCAAATTGGGGATTCTTATAGTGGGAATCATTGTTTCCGCTGGCGGAGTCGAACATATCGATGAAAGTCATGGGGTCGGCGTAATCCCCTATCCAGCCGTGACGTGCGATCTGATAATCGCCCTTGCTGCGTGTATTGATGAAAACTTTCCATTCCTGGTTATTAATCGTGACATTGACGCCAAGGTTTTTCCGCCACATTTCCTGGACGGCTTCGGCGATGGCTTTATGCACGTCACTGGTGTTGTAGATCAGCTCGATGGGGGGCAGGCCTTTCCCATCAGGATAGCCCGCCTCGGCAAGTAGTTTTTTGGCGGCTTCAATATTCCGGTCTTTGAAATAATCGCCGCCCACGGTGCGAAAATCAGCAGTTGGCGCTGCATCTGCCATTCCAGGCGGCACCCAGGCGAACGCGGCTTTTTGTTCACCCTTGGTCACGTTGTCGATGATTGCCTGGCGGTCCAGGGCCAGGGTGAGCGCCTGGCGGACTTTCACGTTGTCCAGGGGCGCCTTGGTTACATTGTACGAGAAGAAATAGGTGCCAAGGTACGGAGAAATCTGCAACCGGCCTTCTTTTTTTGAGTCGTGGATATTCAGCCGGAGGGGCGTTGTCTCCCATATCAATCTGGTTGTTGTCGAACATTGCCAGTTCTGTGCTGCCTGACTCGGTCAGGATGAAATCCAGTTTGGGCATCTTGACTTTGCCGGCATCCCAGTATTGATCGTTCTTTACGAGCTCAATGCGCGAGTTATGGACCCAGGCGGCGATTTTAAAAGGGCCGTTGCCGACAAGCGTCTTGGGATCGGCGGCCCATTTGGGATTGGCTTCGACGATCCGGCGTGGAACCGGATAAAGGGTGTGAAAGGCGGTCAACGATAAAAAATAGGCTGTCGGTTTTTCTAGTATCACTTCCAGCGTCTTGTCGTCGAGTGCTTTGATTCCGACATTATCTGCAGTGGTTAGCCCTTTGTTATAGGCTTCACCATTCTTTACATAAAATAACTGGTAAGCGTATTTGCTGCCAAGCTCCGGCGATAAAGCCGTTTTCCAGCCGTATTCGAAGTCATAGGCGGTCACGGGGTCGCCATTGGACCATTTGATGCCCGGGCGCAAGATGAATTTATACTTTAGGCCGTCCGCGCTGATTTCCCATTTTTCGGCCATCGCTGGAACCGGAGCATTCTTCGCATCCAAAGTGGTCAGGCCTTCGAACAGCTGGGCTTCCACGGTGGCTTCAGGAATTCCTGTCGATTTGCGGGGATCGAGCGTTTCCGGTTCTGTGCCAACCGAATAGCGCAGATATTTCGGGCCGGATTTGCCGCCGCAACCAGTGACCGACAACATGGAAATGGTTATTAATAGAATAACCAAGAGCGCGGCAAGTTTTTTTCGGGGTCAAAATGATCACTCCTATTCGGAAATTTTGACAAGTGCATTTTGCTTATCAAAAAACAATTCGACCCGTAGATGAAAATTTCCTCTGATGATTTTCGTTTCACCCGGTAGGAGTTTTTGAACCGATGTCAAATTAATAAGTATCAAAGAAAAACTTTATCTTAAATTAACCCAATCTACAAGGAGGATTTTGTATTATGGCAAACAAAGAGCAGGCTTCGAAAAAGACCGACAAGAAAAAACCCAGTGATACCAAGGTGAAAAAAGAGAAGAAAACTTACGGTTGAAAATGCTTTGAAGTAACCCGCGCACTTTTTCATCGCATGCAGAAGGGGGTTTTGACAACCTCCTTCTGTTTGCTTTCATGGCGAAGAATGGGAGTGGTATATATTAAAAACCGAAATCAATTGATTGTTGGAGTTTTTCTTGGGGTAGTACTGATTGCCGCTTTGCTTGATAACGCAGTCACTGTCGCGGCGACTTCGGCTCCTGACACAAGAGCGCCCTCTGCGGTTGCCCGGGTTGAAGTGAAAGCACCGAGCCTTCCTGCGCCGGTAGTGAAGAGCGAAACGGCTATTCTCATGATTGCAGGCAGCAAGCAGGTTTTGTTTGAGAAGGATGCCCACAAAATCATGTATCCGGCCAGTACGACCAAAATGATGACGCTGATCACGGCGCTTAAGCATGGAAATCTGAACGATACGGTAGTAGTCGGGCCAGGCCCGGTAGGAACCGAAGGTTCCAGTCTGGAACTGCGGCTTTTGGATCGTTTGTCCTTGCGCGAATTGCTATATGGGCTCATGTTGGTGTCAGGCAATGATGCTGCGGAAGCGGTGGCTGAAAATGTCGGCGGAGGGTCGTCCCGAAAATTCATCAACTGGATGAATGAAGATGCGGAGAGAATTGGCGCGCTACGTACTCATTTTTCGAATCCGCATGGCCTGCCCGATCCGGTGAATCATTTTACTTCAGCATATGATCTGGCCTTGATTGCTGATGCCGGTTATAAAGTCAGAGGATTCGAGGAGTTCGTTTCAACGCCTTATCATACCGTCATGTTTCAGAATAGGGCCAAAGGAACTTCACTGGTAAACACCAATAAGCTGCTCATGACCTATCAAGGGGCGATTGGCGTCAAGACCGGCGAAACTCGTGCGGCAGGGAAGTGTCTCGTGTCGTCGGCCCGACGTGGCGACGTACAGCTGATCGCTGTTGTCCTCAATGGCGGTGAGACTCGTTTTCAGGATTCTACGCTGTTACTCGATTATGGATTCCGTTTGCTAGGCAAATTATAGGATGGAGCCAATATGAAACAAGATGACCTGATTTTGATCCATGCCCCGAGTGTATATGACTTTCGCAAGGAGTCGATTCTTTATGGCCCGGTGAGCGACCTGGTTCCATCTACGCCGGTGTTTGAAATGTATCCGATCGGATTCACTACGCTGGCGGAATACCTGGAACGCGATGGCTTCCGGGTGCGGATCGTGAACCTCGCAGTACTCATGATGCGAGACCGTGACTTCGATGCCGAAAAATTTCTGGCCAAACTAAACCCCAAAGCTTTCGGGATTGACCTGCATTGGCTGCCGCACGCGCATGGCGCGCTAGCTGTGGGGAGCCTGTTGAAAAAACTGCATCCGTCGATTCCACTGATGTTCGGCGGATTTTCGTCGACCTTCTTTCACGAAGAGCTGGCAGCACGGCCGGAAACTGATTTTGTGCTGCGTGGTGATTCAACAGAGGAACCAATGCTCTTGTTGATGCGGCACATCACAGGAAAGGGACCGCAAGTTCCCGCGCTTGAAACCATACCCAACCTGACGTGGAAGGATACTGACGGGAATGTCCATGTCAATCCGCTGGAATATGTGCCGAAAACATTGGATCATGTGCGGCTGGATTATTCACAGGTTGTCCGTTCGGTGGTCCGGAGCCGGGATTTGATCGGCGCGCTCCCCTTCATCGATTGGCTGCGGTATCCCATCATGGCGGCGCTCAGTTGCAGGGGTTGTTCGTGCCGTTGCCGTACCTGCGGCGGGTCCTCGATGGCCATGAGCTCGATGTGTATGCGCGAAGCTCCGGCATACCGGAGTCCGGAGGATCTGGCGGCAGATATCTGGAGCATGTCCCGGTGGAGCCGCGGTCCGGTATTTGTCCTCGGCGACATTCGTTTCGGCGGGGAAAACTATGCCGATAAATTCCTCTCACTGGTAAAAGGTGCGACTGATCAGCTGATTCTGGAAGTATTGACGCCTGCATCGCGGTCTTTCTTTCAAAAACTGGCTGAAGCGGCGCCGGACTTTATCCTGCAGATGTCACCTGAATCTCATGACGAAAAAGTGCGGGCGGCATTTGGACGGACCTACAGCAACGCTGAGTTGGAAGATACGATTGCGGCAGCGCTGGATGCCGGATGCAAACGATTCGACCTGTTTTTCATGATCGGGTTGCCTGAGCAGACTTATGATTCGGTGATGGAGACCGTAGAATATTGCGGACGGCTAATGGAGCGATTCAACACCGGCGGACAGCCCCGGCTGTTTCCGTTCATCTCACCGTTTGCACCTTTCTTGGATCCTGGAAGTGAAGTGTTCAACGACCCAGAACGTTATGGATACAAGCTCTTGCACAACACGCTGGAAGAACATCGTCAGGCACTGGTGCAACCCAGCTGGAAACTGGTGCTGAACTATGAAACCCGCTGGATGAATCGGGATGAAATCGCCAATGCCACTTATGAAGCGGGTCTTCGTTTCAACCAGTTAAAAGTAAAGTATGGTCTGGTTGGCGAAAAACAGGCCGCGGCGACCGAGGAACGGATTCGCCGGGCGATTCGACTGATGAACCGAATCGATGAGATTCTTGCCGAACCGGATGAAAATATGCGGAATGAACTGTTGATTGCTATCAAAGGGCAGGTTGATAGTGCCAATATCTCGACAGTTTGCGATAAACGTGAGTTGGAAGCGCAGATTTCTGGACTGTGGAAGATCAACTTTGTTCGTGGGGTTCAGGTGGCCGTCAGTGAAATGTGGCGTGAATTCCGGGCGAAATAATAGTCCTTTTCAGTAACGTCAAAGCCCCCGTTCGGCGCCAATGGCATCGCAACGGAGGCTTATTTCTTTAGATGATTGAGCTAAATTATGAATTTGTTAGAAAAGTTTTCGTGCTATAACGTAAAACAAACCGCTGGTAAATGCGCTCAGCGGAATCGTCAAAACCCAGGCCATCAGCATTTGGCGGGCAACTCCCCAACGGACCGAACGAATCCGGTTGGAAGCGCCAATGCCCATGATAGAGCCGGAAACGACATGAGTCGTGCTGACAGGCAAGTGCAGAAGCGTGGCGGAAAAGATAACCAGTGATGAAGTCAATTCAACAGCGCAACCGCTGAAAGGTTCCAAACGGGCAATGCCGGTGCCCATTGTTTTGATGATTTTCCAACCGCCGGCTGCCGTTCCCAGACTCATGGAGAGTGCGCAGGCCATTTTGACCCACAGGGGTACATCCAGCGTGGTAATTTCACCGGCGCTGAGCAAAGCCAGTGTTATGATTCCCATCGCTTTCTGTGCATCGTTTGACCCGTGTGAAAAAGCGATCAGAGCAGCGGTGCCAATCTGAGCTCTGGCAAAACCGGTACTCAAAGTATGGGGAGGAAATCCCCGAAACAGCCACATCATCAGGATCAACAATAGATAACCGATTACCAGGGCAATAAGCGGCGATATGACCAGCGACAAAAATATTTTTTCTATTCCGGCGAGATTCAAGGGATCCCAACCGCGAGCGACGACAACAGCGCCGATGATTCCGCCGACTAGGGCGTGGGAAGAGCTGCTGGGAATGCCGAACCACCAGGTGGCCAAATTCCAGATGATGGCGCCGACCAGGGCGGCAGTGATAATGTTTTGATCAACCATCGAGGCTGATTTGACGATATCGCCGCCAATCGTTTTGGCAACGCCCGTACTAAACAAGGCCCCCAAAAAATTCAATGCGGCAGCCATCCAGATCGCCTGCGTAGGTGAAAGCGCCCTGGTGGAAACTGAGGTGGCGATGGCATTTGCCGTATCGTGAAATCCGTTGATATAGTCAAAAGCCAGCGCCAGGAAGATGACCCCAAATAACGCCATTGATAAATCAGGCATATTTAATGACGACCCGCTTCAAGGATGTGGCGACATCTTCGGACAAATCCAGAACCTCTTCCAGATTGACTAATATTTCTTTCCATTTGATAATTTCTATGGCATCCGTGCATTCCCGGAAAAGTTTGCCCATTTCCTGTCGGTACAGATCGTCGCCTGCCGCCTCGATGTCAATGATTCTCTCACAGCGGGCCTGCAGTCGAAGTCGTTCTTTCTTTAGGTCTTGCAGGCTAAACAGTGCTTTTTCCACCTGTTTGCCGCACTTTAAAATCAATTCCGACATACTCCTGATGTTTTCTGATGGTTCGCCGATATTATACAAATCCATTCGTTCAATCGCAGCTTTGATACAATCGATGATGTCGTCCAACTTTTTGGCCAGTGTGAAGATATCTTCGCGATCCATGGGAGCGATAAATGTTTTATGGAGTTTTACCATAATCCGGTCGACAATTTCATCTGCTGTTTTTTCTGTTTCGGTAATTCGCACCATCAATTCAGGAATCTTGGCTCGGTCCGAGATCGCTTCATGAAGAATCTCTGTTGCTTCCCTGACGAGCATAGCGTGTTCGAACAAGGTGCTGAAAAATTTTTCCTCTTTGGGTTTCAGAGTGAATGCCATTTTAATTCCCCCGTCGCAATTTTGCTTTGCAGTTTAAATAATATTATAGCACAGGCGGCTGTCCTATTTCAGACAGCGCTGCCTGGTAATCCGCCGGTGAATTGATATTTCTCAGGAATTTCAGATCGGGATCGAAGAGGCGCAAGTCGTTGAGCGAAATGCTTCGACATCGGATGAGCTGAATCAGCCTCTGGGTTTTGCGAATGTCCTGACGCAGCAGGAGTTCGATATGCGGAATACAGGTCTTGGCGTAGCAGGCAAACAGAGGTTCCGTGAAGGTAGCCTCAATGGGAATGACAGCGTCCCAGCCCTGCGCCTGGGAAAACAACCAGGAAACCGCTGCTGAATTGACAAAAGGCATGTCGCAGGCGGTGACGAAGGAGAATGGGGAGGACGCATAATGCAATCCGGCATGAATGCCTGACAGGGGACCGCAACCCGGGATGATGTCCGAGACATATCGAACGCCATCGATGATGCCGGGCGCCGGATTGTTGGTTACGACAATCAGTTCACTGCAGACGGAGGAGAGTCTTTGCAGGATCGTATGCAGAAAATCGGCGCCTTGCCAGGGCAGGGTCGCTTTGTCCCGCCCCATTCGGAGGTTGCGCCCTCCCGCGAGTACAATCCCCGTCATCGCCAGTCATCCTGGATGCGCTCTATGAGGTAATCGGCAAAGGATACCGGTTCCTCCAGCCCAAAGTGGGGCAGGCCTTGATATAACGGGATGTCGGAAATCACGGCGAAAATGTCAGCGGGTCGGCCAAGTGGTTCACGTCCGGCGGCCTGCCGGAATATTTCCACCCGACGGGCGCTGTGGTTTTTGTAGCCCTCCACCAGGATGATGTCGACATCATCTATTTTGGCAACGATTTCATCAAGAGGCATGTCGCAGTGAGTTTTTTTGATCATGGCGAATTTTTCAGAGGATGAAATACAGACCACATCGGCGCCTGCCTGCGCGTGGCGCCAAGTATCTTTGCCTGGGTGGTCCATTTCAAATCCGTGGATATCATGCTTGATAACGCCGATCCGATAGCCACGCCGTTTCAGCTCAGCGATCATTTTTTCCAGATAGGTCGTTTTGCCGACACCGGAACGCCCGATGAAGGAGATCACCGGAATCAATGTTTATGCCCGCCATGGCAACCGCAAGTGCACGAAACTTCATGTTTTTCAGGAATTTGGGCCGCAGCCAACTGACCGCGAACCTGCTCCTTGACGCTGTCAAGATATTGTCGTCTGAGCAGGGCCTGTTCGGATTTTTCTTCCTCATTCAGGCCATCCTGCCGTTGTTTTTGGGACAGTGCATTGATGCGTTCGATCAATTCTTTTGTAAGCATAATAAATTATCCCATCCTTTTGTAGTCAGGATTTGCGAGGCTATAGCCTGATTTCATACTAACAATTTCAATCTTTCCTGTCAATTTGTGCAGGTTGGCAGGAATGCGGGCGGAGGAGAGCGAATCAAAATAGTCAGGAATTGCGAAAATATGCAGCAAGCGGAGGAGTAAAGGATGAAGAAGTGGCGTTGCAAGGTTTGCGGCTATATTCATGAAGGAGAAACACCGCCGGAAGTCTGTCCGGTGTGTGGCGTGGGACCGGAAGAGTTTGTGCCTTATACCGATGAAGTTGCCCCGTCGGGAGCCAAACCGAAACGGTGGAAATGTACAGTATGCGACTATATCCATGAAGGAGACGAGCCCCCTGAGGTTTGCCCGGTATGCGGCGTGGGGCGTGAGATGTTCGTTCTGTTGGAGGATGTGATTCAGCAACTTACAGCTGCGAGCGTTTTGAACTCGACGGAAGGAACTGCGCGCGCGGCGCTTGATAAAATCAGCTATGGACTGTATGTTGTATCTTCTATTAAAGATGGAAAACTGAACGGCCAGATTTCCAACACCGTCTTTCAACTGACTGATCCGCCGCTGCGAATCGCAGTTTGCCTGAACAAGAACAACCTGACCCATGAATTCATCTCGCAAGCTGGTTGTTTTACGGTTTCGCTGCTGGGACAGGAGCAGTTCGATATGGTGCGGAACTTCGGATATCGCTCAGGCCGTGTTGCGGATAAGTTCGCCGAAGTTTCTTATGTGCTGGGGGAAAATGGTTGCCCGATTCTGTGCAACTGCATGGCTTATTTGGAGGCGCGCGTGATCCCTGACAAGATTCTGGACGTTGGAACCCATAACTTGTTTGTTGCGGACGTGACTGCCGGGATGGTAGTAGCCGATCGCACGGCACTGACATATGAATATTTCCGAGAGAATAAAAGGAAAAAATGAACTGTAAAAATAAATATTGATTTGCGAAAGGGTTTTTTTCAACGAACTCCGAATTTTATGTAAAGGGCAAGAATGCTCAAGCGGAGGTCCTCATGCGCAAAGACGTGACATGATTTGTAGGCTCTACGAATTGTGGGCGTCTTTTTTCCTGCAGTCGGTCTTATATTTTTAAAGGATAGGAGATGAATTTATGGAGAGAAGAATTATTCAGGTTCAAGAAAAATTGCCACTGGGACAAACTTTCCCCCTGAGTTTGCAGCATCTGTTCGCAATGTTCGGCGCCACGGTTCTCGTACCGTTCCTGTTCAAGGTCAATCCCGCGACGTCGCTGCTGATGAACGGGATTGGAACCATCATCTATCTGGTGATAGCCCGAGGTCGCATCCCGGCCTATCTCGGCTCAAGTTTCGCTTTCATTTCGCCAGTTTTTGCAATTATGGCCGACCCCAGTTTGGGGGGATATGCAGCCGCCCAAGGTGGATTTATCATGTTCGGCCTGTTCTTTGTTTTGATATCGCAGCTGGTCCGTGTGGCCGGTACCCGCTGGATCGACGTTATTTTCCCGCCGGCCGCCATGGGGGCCATCGTTGCGATCATCGGCTTGGAGTTGGCGCCGGTGGCGACAGATATGGCAGGCCTCACAGGCAAACTGATTGAACAGCTCAAAATTCCTTATGTTACCGCAATAACCGTTTCAATGTTCACGCTGGCGGTGACGATTCTCGGATCCATCCTGCTGCGGGGCTTTCTCGCGGCGATTCCGGTTCTCATCGGGGTCGTGGCTGGCTATCTGTTCTCGATAGCGATGGGCATCGTGGATTTTGCCAGTATAGCAGCGGCGCCCTGGTTTGAAGTGCCGACACTTTATGCCCCGACCTTCAACGCGGGGGCCATGCTGATGATTCTGCCAGCGGCTTTCGTGGTGCTGGCGGAGCATATCGGCCATTTGGTGGTGACAGGCAATATCGTGGGCAAGGATCTGGTGAAAGACCCCGGGTTGGACCGGTCTTTGCTGGGCGACGGCATTTCCAATATCTTGTCCGGCTTGGTGGGTGCTACACCGAATACCACGTATGGTGAAAATATAGGCGTTATGGCGATTACAAAAGTGTTCAGCGTATGGGTGATCGGCGGCGCAGCTTGTATCGCGATCGCCATTTCCTTCGTCGGCAAATTTGCCGCCATCATCCGCAGCATCCCAGTGCCGGTCATGGGCGGCGTCTGTATTCTGCTGTTCGGCGTCATCGCAGCAGCTGGTATCCGCATGTTGATTGAAAAGAAAGTCGATTATACCAAATCACGCAACCTGATTTTGACTTCCGTTGTTTTGATTTCCGGCATCAGCGGTGCGGCCATCAAGGTCGGTGCGATTGAACTGAAAGGGATGGCGCTCGGAACCATCGTTTCTATTTTTGTCAGTCTGCTGTTTTACATGCTTGACAAGTTTAATCTGGCCAATGATGGGGGTCCGGAAGCATAATTCTCTTGCTGTCAGTTGCGAAGGAGCCGCGCCGAAAGTTAAGTTTCAGCACGGCTCCTTTGTTATTCGCTCAGGTGACTTCGGGCTCCGAAGATTCGTTCGGCGCACTGCAAACCCGTCGGGGTTGCAGCCAGGCCTCCCTGGCCAGTTTCCCGCAAAGCGGCTGGCATTGAACGGCCAACGGCGGCCATCGCATCCATCACTTCATCGACAGGAATGATACTTTCAATTCCAGATAAGGCCATATCGGCAGACAGGAGCGCAATCATGGCCGCACCGGCGTTGCGTTTGACACAGGGAACTTCGACCAGCCCAGCGACAGGATCACACACCAGGCCCAATAAGTTTTTCAAAGCAAAGGCAACGGCATGCCCCACCTGATGCGGCGTACCCCCGACTAGTTCAACGGCGGCTCCGGCAGCCATTGCGGCGGCGCTGCCGCATTCAGCCTGGCAGCCTCCTTCGGCGCCGGAAAGCGAAGCACGGGAAGCAATCACCATGCCGATGACGCCTGCGGATACAAGCGCCAGCGCGAGATCGTTTTGCTTCAGGCCCCGTTCTTCGGCGATGGAGAACAGCACAGCCGGCAGCACGCCACTGGACCCGGCAGTGGGGGCGGCGCAAATCCTTCCCATGGCGGCATTCGCCTCGTTGGCTGCCAAGGCATACGACGAGGCCTTTGCAGCTAAAGGTCCCAATATCAGACCATTATTGGCTGCCGCGTGCCGCGTTTGGAGGCGCAATCCGTCTCCTCCGGCCAGGCCGCCGGTGGATCGGACTCCGGTGAGTCCATAGTCGATCGCATTTCGCATGACGAGGAGGGATTCCTGCATTTTTTGCAGCAGCAGATCTTCATCCAGTTCCATTTCTGTTGCCTGCAACTGCAGACAGTAGTGGGAAAAAGAGGATTCGTTGGCAGCTGCGTCCTCAATCAAGGATAATAAGGATAATTTCTCCATATAAAGGGTCCCTCCTCTATGACATAACAGGGGTTAAACGCCGTGCGGCTATGATCTCGGGGAGTCCGGCGACAGCTTCTACGACATCCTGTGGAACCGTTCCGTCCACATCGATGACCATGACGGCTGTGCTTCCCCGTTTCCTTCGTGATACCCGCATTTCAGCCACATTAACAGACCTTGACGCGAGAACGCCGGTTACGCTATGGATAACGCCCGGTCGATCATGATGCAAAGTGATCAGGGAGGCGAACTCACCTGTTAATTCCAAAGGGAACCCATTGAGCTCAGTCATTTTTATGCGACCGGCTCCTACAGAACAACCTGTAAGGCGCAGTACGCCTTCTCCTTTTCCTTTCAGGGCAAACAGGACGGTATTGGGATGTGCGCCGTCGCCCAGGCAAACGGTTTCAAAGTGAAAAGACAGGGCTTCGGCGGCAGCCGCTTCGAATGACTTGGGAATACGGGAATCATCGGTATTCCAGCCCATCAGGCCGGCAACCAGAGCCCTGTCCGTTCCGTGTCCCCTGCCAGTGCTGGCGAATGAGCCGTGGAGGCCGATGTAGGCTTCGCGAACTGGTTCTCCCAGCAAGGCCAGAGCCAGTTTACCCAAGCGAACCGCGCCGGCGGTGTGAGAACTGGAAGGGCCAATCATGATGGGGCCAATGACATCGAACAGATTCATGGCTTTGTTACCCCCTTGTCAGATTTTAGCGGCTGTGTGCTTGCTTTATTTGGCTGTGGAAAATACAATAATAGTTAACCCAATCAATGAAACCATTAGATAAAGGAGCGGTATCATGAAAATCGTCATCAGCGTTCTTGGACGCGACCGGGTTGGCATCATCGCAATGGTTGCCACCGTGCTGGCTGAAAACGGCGTCAATATCCTCAATCTTGATCAGACCATACTGGATGGATTTTTCAACATGATCATGACGGCCGATATGGCTGAGGCCAAAATCAGCCTCAAAGAACTGCAGGAGATCCTGAAGAACAAAGGCGAAGCCATTGGACTCGAAATTCGGGCGCAGCACGCCGATATTTTTCAAGTCATGCACCGGGTATGAGGGGGGTGCTTGAATGATTGAACTGCAGGATATACTCGAAACGAACCGAATGATCAAGGAACAGAATCTGGATGTCAGAACCATCACGATGGGAATCAGTTTGCGTGACTGCGCCCACCCTGATCTGACTGTGTTTTGCCAGAATATTTATGAAAAAATTACACACAAAGCCGAACATCTCGTCAGAGTAGGCGAAGATATTGAAGCCGAATACGGCGTTCCCATCATCAATAAAAGGATTTCGGTGACCCCGATTGCCATCGCGGCTGAGGCCTGTCATACCGATAGTTATGTCGCTGTGGCCGAAGCGCTGGATCGGGCAGCGAAAACTGTCGGCGTGAATTTCATAGGCGGATTTTCCGCCTTGGTGCAGAAGGGTTTCACTAAGGGCGATTTGGTGCTATTGGAATCCATTCCGGAAGCACTGTCAGTCACCGACCGCGTTTGCTCCTCCGTCAATTTGGCCTCGACCTCCAGTGGAATCAACATGGACTGTGTGGCCCGCATGGGTGAAATCATCAAGCAAACGGCTCATCTCACACAAGATCGGGATGCCATTGGCTGCGCCAAACTCGTCGTATTTGCCAATGCGGTGGAGGACAATCCCTTCATGGCCGGGGCTTTTCATGGAGTGGGAGAAGCGGAAGCCTGCATCAGTGTTGGTGTCAGTGGGCCGGGTGTGGTTATGCGTGCTATCGAACAAGTTCGGGGCGCGGACCTGGGCGTGGTTGCGGAAACAATCAAAAAAACCGCCTTCAAGATTACCCGTGTGGGGCAGTTGGTGGCGCAGGAAGCCTCACGCAGGCTGAACGTTCCCTTCGGCATCGTAGATCTTTCATTGGCGCCAACTCCGGCCATCGGAGACAGTGTGGCCGCCATTCTCGAAGAGATGGGTCTGGAGAGCACCGGCGCTCCTGGCACCACTGCGGCGCTGGCGCTGCTGAATGATGCAGTGAAAAAGGGCGGCTTGATGGCTTCTTCCCATGTTGGCGGACTCTCCGGCGCATTCATTCCTGTCAGCGAAGATGCAGGCATGATCGCTGCGGTGGAAAGAGGCGCCCTGACGCTTGAGAAACTGGAAGCCATGACCTGCGTCTGCTCTGTGGGACTCGACATGATCGCAGTTCCCGGCGATACTTCCGCAGCGACCATTTCGGCCATCATCGCCGACGAAGCGGCGATCGGAGTTATCAACAACAAAACCACCGCAGTCAGGATTATTCCCGTTCCAGGTAAAACTGTGGGGGATTCGGTCGTTTTCGGCGGTTTGCTGGGGCATGCGCCAGTTATGGCCGTCAACCGGTTCCGACCAGATGTGTTCATTGCTCGCGGCGGCCGCATCCCGGCGCCGATTCGCAGCCTGACCAACTAACCTAAGCAATCAGGACTGTTTTTCAACCAGCTTGTCGATCCCGAGCGATTTGAGTTTTGCGGGTGTCGGCAGGCTGGTTTTTACCTCCCAACCGCGATCCCCGTAATATTTGTCCAACAGAGATTCCTGTTTTTCCGCAGGAAAGCTGGCTCCCTTTTTCGGTCCGGTGGTGAAAACGATGGAAGTCATGCTGGGGGGAAGCCGATCATCTGCGCGACGGAATCCTTCCCGCGCATTGAACATTTTTTCCAGCGTCCAGATGCGTTCGCCGGCTGCCAGCATGGAAGCGTCGTCACTTTGCCATCCGGTTGCCAGCGAGAGAGCTCTCTGATATGGAGCCAAGCCGACTGCACCATAAACAAATCGGCAGACGCACAACGCATCCAAAAACGTACGGCGATGCTGTTCCTGAATCGTGGCGCCTTCCTGATGGCTGCCGCCTCGGTTGGCAGTTCCGTAGACAAGCGCAAAATCATGACTGGCAGGTACATTCCAGCCGGCTAGTTCTTGTCCTTTGACATGCATGGCAAAAGGAACAGATTTTGCACCGAAGGCAGCGGCAGCTTTTTTCACGCCGAGTGACAGAACTTCTCCGATTCCTTGCCTGAAGGCAATTTGGTCGAGCAATTCCAACATCACGGGAACCTTGCCCCACTCGGGAGACAATCCGCCCAGCTCTGCGCTGCCAAGCACACCGTTGTGGTATAAATCCATAACAAATCCTAGCACATTGCCGGCCGCGATCGGATCCATTCCCAGGTCATCGGCCCGGGAGATCAGTTTCATCAGACCGCCCAGATCGGAAACGCCGCAATTGGAGCCCAACATTGCGCCGGCGCTATAGCCGGGGCCTTCTGCAATCACGCCTTTCCAGGGACCCTGGGATATCTGGCCGATTTTGACGCATTTCAGGGTGCAGTGGGCACAGGCTGTGTGGTGGACCCAAAACTCGCGTTCGGTGGTGGGAATTGACAGATTGGCGATATTCTGCCAGGAACCTTCCCGGAAGTTTTTCGTGGTCAGCATGCCGGCCTGGGCCGACGACAATAACAGTGGAGTTGGGCCCCAACGTCGCCAGTGGGTATAATTGCTCCAAGAGGACAAAAGAGTGGCTGTTTCGCGGCGCAAAGCCATTAGTCCCTCAGCCTTGTTCATGGGGATAGGGATCGTACCCCGTACGGCAATCGCCTTTATGTTTTTTGATCCCATCACAGCGCCGGAACCGCCACGAGCAGTGGTGCGCCGGACATCGCTGACAATGCCGGCGAAGCGGACACCTTTTTCCCCGGCCGGTCCGATCGCCAGCAGCCGGAAATCAGGTCCCAGTTCACGGCCCAGCGTTTCGAGCGTTATCGATGTAGTTTGCCCCCAGAGATCGGCAGCATCCCGGAATGAAATCTTGTTTTCGTCAATGATCAACACAACCGGCCGATCAGAGCGGCCGGACAGGATCAGGCCGTCAAATCCCGCCATTTTCAAAGCTGGACCGAAGTGCCCGCCAATCGAGGAATAGGTAACGGTCGAAGCATTTTCCAAACTGCCGTCCAAAGGAGAAGTATTGGCTGCTTTGGTAACCACTGAGACGCGGGAGGCGCCTGCCAAAGGAAGACCGGACAGCGGACCCGGCCAAAACATCAAAGGATTCTCCGGTGACAGGGGATCCAGGCCAGCCGTCGGGATACGATCCCACAGTGTCTTGATGCCCATTCCCCGGCCCCCGAGATACAAGGCAGCGGCCTTCATATCGGTATCGCTGACGAAGTGCCGCTGTCGGTTGAGGTCAATTTCCAGGGTGCGCCCTGTGAATCCGCCACTCATCAGCTATCCCTCCCTGAACGATAGATATTGTGGGCCAGGCTGCGGGCAATAGTCAGCGGATTGGCGGCCAGGCCACGGCCATCTTGATTGGCGGGAACGAGGGACAGGCATTGCTCGGGGCAGACCTTGACGCAGGCGGGATCGCCGCCGCAAAGATCACAGATGCCGAGCGCTTTTTCCCCGTCACGGCTCATTCTGATAACGTCGGAACGGTCTTTGGCGCAGGCCATCAGACAGGCGCGGCAACCAATGCATTTGGCTTCGTTGAGAAGGACCGCACCGGTCAATGGATCCCGCGTCAGCGCGTTAGCTTCTGGCGGGCAGGCTTTTACGCAAGGGGCATCGTTGCAGGATGCGCAAATTGAGGCGATATCAAGTGACGGTTCAAAATGATGGACGCGGATGCGGCTTCGCCAAGTGTCGTAAGTCTTTTCCCTGACAAGGGCGCATTCAGCCTCGCAAATTCCGCAGCCCGTGCAGCGGGCATGATCTACGCTGATAAAACTTAGAGTAGTGATGCGGGCCGCCCGATCTGTATGAAAAACCGACCCGCCCGAGTTACCGGACGGGTCAGAAGCTGACTTTCGCTGCAATGCGCCCAATACTCCGGCGCCGGCCGCGGCTCCAACCAGGGCGCCGATCATAAAATCGCGGCGACTGAACTTGAGACGAATCATTCCTTATCCTTCACTTCTGGTTTTTTTTCGTTTAGAATCTGTTTCGGAGCTTCGTGATACTCGGCTACGATGACTTTGCGGTCCGGTTCGGGGTCCGGTTCCTTGGTTGCATTACGGAATTCACGGATTGCTTTGCCAACGGAAGCACCCATTTCCGGCAGCTTGGACGGTCCGAAAATGACCAGTGCAATAATAAGTATTAAAATGAGTTCAGGCATCCCAAGACCAAACATTTATTAAAAGCCTCCTAAACTAATATTTCCTACCTATTTTACCACTAATTCAAGCCCTATACAAAAAAAACCTCTTCGCAGGATGGAGGAAAGAAAGCGGGTTATGTGGAAGCACCTAATAGAAGAATTCAACCACAGGAGGTTTCCATGCGACTGACACTTGCACTTCGCCGTGAAATGTTGCAGCGGCTTGCAAAAACCTATCATGGCGCAACTACTGGACTGGTTTTCCAATCCTCCTTCGAATTATTGGTTGCCGTTGTATTATCGGCGCAGTGCACGGACGTCCGTGTGAACATCATTACCCGTCGCCTGTTTCCCTTGTGGGATTCACCCGAAAAAATGCTGACTCTCAGCGTTGAAAAAATGGAAGAACTAATTCACGATTGCGGCCTGTTCCGGGCGAAAGCGAAGAACATTCTGGCTGCCTGCCGCATGTTGGTCGACGAATTCAGTGGAGAAGTTCCCGGAACAATGGAAGCGTTAATACGCTTGCCTGGAGTCGGACGAAAAACAGCCAATGTGATTTTGAGCCACCAGTTCGGTGTGCCGGCTATCGCCGTAGATACGCATGTTTTTCGTGTTGCCAACCGGACCGGCCTGGCGAAAGGGAAGAGTCCCGAAGAAGTGGAACAAGGTCTGATGAAGCTCATTCCACGGCCGCAGTGGTCGGAATCCCATCATTGGCTCATCTGGCATGGTCGCAGAGTTTGTCGGGCGCGAAACCCGATTTGCGCCCAGTGCTGCCTAGGTGACATCTGTCCGTCAAGCACCGCCAAGCTTACTTTAATTCAGGAGGTTTCATCATGAAATATCGCAGGGCAAAATTCAGTGATACGGAGAGTATCCACCAAATCGTCAACTATTACGCGGAGCAGGGGCTGATGCTGGCCCGGTCGCGGAATTCCATTTATGAGTCACTCCGGGATTTCATTCTCGCCGAAGATGATGGAAAAGTGGTGGGGGTCGGCGGGTTGCATCTCGTCTGGGATGAATTGGCCGAAATTCGGGCGATGGCTATCGCGCCGGAATATGCTGGCAAAGGAATCGGTATGTCCATCGTTGAGCGGTTGGCGGAAGACGCTCGTGAATTAGGAGTGAAAACCTTGTTCACGCTGACGTACCAACCCGGATTTTTTGCCAAGGCTAATTTTCACGAAGTGCCGAAGGAGCGTTTGTCGCAGAAGGTTTGGAAGGACTGCATCAACTGCAGTAAGTTTCCCAATTGCGATGAAATCGCTATGATCCGTCCGCTGGACTAAGCACGGGAGGCTGATTTTGTGGGGAATGGAAAAACATTGGACCGGCGCCTGCATACAATCGTTGTGCAAGCACCGATCGCGATATTGACTTTTGACGCAAAACTTCGAGTGACGGAATGGAACAACGCGGCCTTCCATTTGTTTGGTGTGCTGCCACAAGACGCCAAAGGACGTACGGTAACGGATTTTCTTGTTTCGGAGGAAAATAACGGTCCCCGAACTTGGGCGGAAATTGCCGGGGCAGAGGGCAGTGCTGAATTCACCGGAACCGGCCTGATGCCTGATGGCGAAGCTTTCCCGGTTCGTATCGTGTCTGCGGCATTGCCGGGGCAGTCCGAACAAGATGAGACGGTGCTATACGTAGCGCGTGCTGGCTACGGAGCCCGCGAAGCGGAGACTTTGCGCAAGAACGACGAAGCCCAGCAGCGGACGGATCTGCTGAATGCGATTGCCGATGGCGAGATTGCCGACAGTGAAGTGGCGATCGAACGGGGACGCTCCCTGGGGATGGATTTGTCGGTGCGTTATGCGTTGTTCGCTATCAGCATCGATGACTACTGCGGGAAATCCTACGGCGAATTGCAGAAGGATCAGCGCGGTATGAAGGATCTTTTGCGCCATGTGACACATATTTGCTCCGCAGAACAGGATAAAATTGTCTGGACGCGCTATGATGGCTTTGCCGTTCTATGCCCGTTGCCGGGCCCTAGTATTGATTCCAAGGAGCATGCCCTGGCACGTGCCAAGTCAGGCAAAGAAAGAGTCATCCGTCAAATGCCGGGTGTTAAACTGACGATCGGCGTCAGTTCCAGTTATACTGATGTATTGGATATGAAGCGTTGTTATCGCGAAGCGAAAGAGGCGGCCAATGTGGGGCGTAGGGTGTGGGGAGAAAACGGCGTCTACCATTATGCAGATCTGGGAATCTGTCAGCTGTTGACGCAGTTTCAGGATTCCGAGCAACTGCACTCTTTTGTTGACCGCTCTCTCGGGAAGTTGATCCAACAGGATGCGACCAAGGGGACCCAATTGGTCGCGACATTGGAGGACATTTTGTCTGCAGCCAATTTAAAAGAGGCTGCGGAACGAAGTTTCGTTCATCACAAGACGGTACTGGCCCGCAAAAATCGCATCGAATCGATCCTGGGTGTTTCGATCGACGATATGGAAACGCGTCTGACGTTGTCGACGGCCATGAAGATCCTCAGATTGTTGCGGAAGTAAAGGTGTGAAGGGGATGCGTTGTTCAAAAACTTCAGGGCGAACTGTAGCAGTGTTTGGCAAAATACTGGCTGGGTAATCATGTATATAACCCAAAATGTATAATGAGACATAAAAAGTCGCATTATACATTTTGTATCGGATCTGCTAAGTGGTGTCACGGTTTTCTAGGTGATATTCTGCGGAATTTCGGTTATCCGGGAATGATTCTTGCCGATATCGCAAAATGTGAGTACAATTAATCACGTGTGTAGAAAGCTGAAGTGCGATTCGATATTTTGGCAAGTGAAAAGCAAAGGGATGGTTAAAGTGAAGAAAAAGTTTGCCCTCATTCTTGCAGGGCTGTTCGTATTAGCAGTTATGATGACAATTCCGGCGCAGGCTGCGCCCGTGAAAACCGTCATGTATTTCTATGGTAATACCTGTCCTGCCTGCAAAGAGGTGGCGCCTGTCATGGAGCGCATCATTTCCAAAGGGGTTCCGGTAGAGAAGTATGAAGTGTATGACAACAGGGAAAATGCTGATCGCATGGTGATGTCTTTCAAAATGTATGGAATTCCGGAACAGGATTGGGCCATTCCAGTCGCATTTTATAATGGGCAGATGTATATGGGGGGGCCACGGATCCTGGACCTCGAGAAGGAATTGCAAACCGCCATAGACTCCGGTGGCGCGGGATCGCTCACAACCGCGTCGGACCCTATGGGGCTGATGGGTATCATGGGAGCCGCGTTGGCAGATTCCATCAATCCTTGCGCGATATTGGTATTGGTCATTCTGCTCAGTTTCATCAGCCTGTATCATGAGAGCAAAAAGCGACTGATTTTTTCAGCCGCTTCCTTTATTTTGTCGGTCTTTATCACGTATATTCTGGTTGGGATCGGGATTGTAAAGGCTCTTACTTTTTTGGGCATATCGGATATCGTGCGAAATTTTGTAGGAGCGCTGGCCATCCTCGTGGGGGTCCTCAACCTCAAGGACTATTTTGCCTATGGGGCCGGTGGTTTTGCCGCTGAGATTCCGCAGGCCTGGCGGCCTTTTTTATTTTCGTTGTTGCGCAAGGCGACAACTCCCTGGGCAGCGTTTGCGATGGGCGGCGTGGTAACACTCATCGAGCTTCCATGTACAGGCGGACCCTATTTTTTTGCCTTGGGGATCATGGCTAAATGGGGGATGAATTCAGCTTTTTTTGGGTATCTCATTGTATATAATTTGATTTTTGTTTCGCCGCTGATTCTGATTGCTATATTGGTCTACATGGGAAAGGTAACGGTGGAAAGAGCATCCGACTGGCAGGCCCAAAATGCGAAACGACTGCATCTGGCGGTTGGGCTGTTGATGTTGGCGGCAGGAATCGGCGTATTGCTGACGTAGTTAAACTGTTTTAAGTGAGATTGGAACACCCCGAAAATATGGAAAAGCAAGGCGGGATTAGGTAACTATGGCAAGACAACGGAGGATGCCCTATCTGATAGGTTTTCTGGCCCTGATCGTTGTGGGGATGGGCTGGATCGGCTATACATCAGTTGCTAGGGTAGCCGGACTGACGGAAGAACTGTATGAGCATCCCGTTGCCGTGTGGACGGCAGTATTGCGCATTGATGCTAATATTGTCGCTATGCATCGGTCAATGAAGGATGTGGCATTGTCTGCATCGGACGCGGAAATCGCCAAACATATGGTTCTGGTGGACGAGGCGGAGGTGAAGGCAATATCTGATTTCGCACTAGTCAGGGACCGGTTCGAAGGGGATTCTGCTTTGGTTCAGGATGCGTTGCAAAGTTTTTTGGCCTGGCGCCCGATTCGTGATGAGGTCATTCAATTGAGTTTGGACGGCAGGATGCGGGAAGCTGCGCTGATTACCCAAGCTTCGGGGCTCAGGCAGACGGAGGAAATTGACGGGAAAATCGCTCTGCTGCGTGATTTCGCGCAACGCAGAGCGCAAACTTTTCTCATCGACGCCAGGGATACTCGGACGAACACTCTTTGGGTTGTTATCCTCGGCCTTGGAGCTGCTTTGATTTTGACAGGTTTCATTGCGAGAAGAGCCGTGAAAATTGAATCGGACTTGCATTCAATGAACGCAGGGCTGGAATTTCAAGTGAGGGAACGCACCGAAGCGCTGTTTGCCGCGAATGAGAATTTAAGTGCGCAGAATGAAGAAATCACAGCGATGAACGAGGAACTGACCGCGCAAAACGAAGAGATAGTCGCTCAAAATACCGAAATCGAATCGCTGAATCAAATTCTCGCGACAACCAATGAGGGCCTGGAACATCAGGTTGCGGAACGCACGGCTGAAATCAAGGCTGCCAACCAAGAACTCACAGTACAATATGAAGAAATCAGAGAATCTCAGCATAACCTGCAACAGGAAAGGGCTATGACAGATGCATTGTTTGATAGTGTTCCCGGCATGCTGTATCTGTATGATGATCTGGGGAATCTGGTGCGCTGGAATAAGCAGCATGAAATAATGACCGGCTATTCGGCGTCGGAATTATCCCATATGATGCTTCTGGACTGGTACAAAGGAGATGAGGAAACCTGTGCCATGATCACCAACGAAGTGGCAAGAGCGTTTGAGAAAGGGTTCGCCAGTGCGGAAGCCGATTTGCGAAAGAAGGACGGCGAAACAATCCCCATGTATTTGACAGCGGTGCCTGTGAAGATGGATGGGAGAACTTACTTTGCCGGAATCGGGATTGATATTACCGAGCGCAGACGCCTGACCCGCACCCTGGCGGATCAGGAAACTCGTTTGCGCACGTTGATCAATACCATTCCCGATCTGGTTTGGGTGAAGGATGCCGAGGGCGTTTATTTATCATGCAATCAAATGTTTGAACGTTTTTTTGGCGCCAATGAAATGGCGATTGTCGGGAAGACAGACTACGATTTCGTCGACAAGGACTTGGCGGATTTCTTTCGGGAAAATGACCGCAAGTCAATGATGGCAGGCGGACCCTGTGTAAACGAGGAATGGCTGAACTTTTCGGACGGCGGGCAGCGGGTTTTGGTGGAAACGGTAAAGGTTCCGATGTTGGATTCGGACGGAGCTTTCATCGGCATTCTGGGGATCTCCCGCGACATAACGGATCGAAAGCGCATGGAAGAAGAACTGGAAGAGAGTGAATCCCGATATCGGGCCGTTATGGAACAGGCTCCGGAGGCCGTGGTCATCTTCAATCCAGATACTGGAGATATCATTAAGGCTAATACGCGTTTTACAGAGAGATTTGGTTACGATTTGCTTAAGGATAATCCGCTGCAGGTTTTTCACATTACTGCGGATACCCCTGAAAATATCAGGAGCTTTTTGGACCAGGTAAAAAATGACCGCTTTTTACCATTGCAACGCCGAGTATTGCGCCATCGCAACGGAACCCTTATTCAGGTGGAAAGGTCAGCAACGTTAATTCAATATCGGGATTGCAGTCTGGTGGTTTTAACAATCAGGGATGTTTCAGATGAAATACGGCGCGAACAGGAAATCCACCGCGATGCGCAGTTGGCGACACGTGTGCAGAATGCGTTATTGACAATGCCGAAACCGACAGAATATCTGGAACTGAAAACCGTATATCGACCTTACAGCTATGTCGGTGGCGATCTTTACTTCATGGATTGGCGATATAACGGCCAGGTGTTGCGCGGCTTTATTGCCGATGCAACAGGGCATGGATTGGGAACGGCGCTGCACACCGCATCGATGCATGTGCTGCTCAGGGAAGTCAATGAGCTTGATCTGCCATTGGCCGAACAGATGAAGTGGCTTAACCGGCGTGCCGGACAATATTTTGATGAGGGGACGTTTGCTGGAGCACTGGGCTTCGAGCTGGATCTCCAGACCCGACAACTGCAGTGGGTTTGCGCCGGGATTCCCGAGATATGGATCGCTACGAAGAACTACCAGGGAGTCGTTGCCAAGCCCGGTATGTATCTGGGGGTGAGCGCAGAGGAAACCTTCGATGTGCATACGGTACAGGTTGATGTTGGCGATTCGTACTATTTTTTGACGGATGGATTGTCTGAATTGCTGGTGTGTCGATCAGAGGCCCCAATTGCTCGTTATCCTGAAATGGTCCAATTCCTGAAATCGTTGGCCGAAGATGAGGCATGCCGGGATGATGCGACAGCTATTTGTATTCACGTGCTCTCTCTACCGCAGCAATTGGTTCCCCAAAACGGTTGGCCGCGAATACTGCGGTTCAATGGATATGGAGACTATCAGCGCTTCAAAGATGTAATTGCGAAGATCTTGGCCGAAGTTACGGGGCTACCCCATTCAATCCAGGAAGTAGCGGTTAATGAGGCGATCGCCAACGCGCTGGAATGCAGAGATGGAGTGCCGCGTCAACACCGGGCCAGAGTCAGGTTCAGTCGGATCGGAAATTGGCTGAATGTAAGAGTGAAAACTTCGCGCATGGGATTTGCTGGTAACGCTATTCTGCGGCGCTTGCGATCGAATCAGGAGGAACTGTTCAGCTTCGGCGAAGATGCAGGGATGGGGCGGGGAATTCCTATTATGCTGTCTACGACTCATCGAATGGCTTATAATAGTGAGGGAACAGAAGTGCTGTTGTCCTGGAATTTGGAACTGATGAATGCAAACGGTTGAGTAGTCGAGAGAAGAAACAGAAGACGGGGAAGATATGAGGCCGGTATCGGCTTCGTATCTTCCCCGTCTTCTGTTTGAACAATAGGGTATCAGCGGGATCTTACCCCGCAAATTCTGCAGAGTTGTTCTTTTCTGGAACAGGAGCTGGAGTTCGCACATCCAGGTCCAGTTTCTTTTCAGCGAACAAGTAGGCGAGTCCAACGAAACCGAATCCCAGGCAGACAACTGCTAATTCAACCCAAGTGGGAAAATAGGTCAGGTAGGTTACAGGCAGCGGAGTTTGGTCGATAACATCCAGCGGCACTACCTGACCCGCGATTACTAAATCATAACGCATGAAGAAGAGCCCAACCATTGACATTAATCGCAGCAACGAACGAAGCTCTGCGCGTCCGCTTGACCAGCAACAGGAATAAAGGAACGATCATGCCGATCACAATTTCCAGACCCCAAAAATTGAGGGCGTAGGGTCCTTTGAGCAAGGCTGCGGAGGCCTCGACCTTGCCGGGAATGTCACCATAAAGGCCAGTGAGCAGCTTCCAGATCGAAAAGAACAACGTGATGGAGAGAAACAGGGCCATTAATTTGGCGGTGGCAGGCACTATCGGCGAGTCGGACTCTCGGCCTTCCAACAGATAATAGAAAATGACCAGCACTGCCGAACCCGACAGGGAGAGCGGTCAAGATGAAATAGACCGGCATATAGGCGCCCTCCCAATAAGGCCGTGCGTGGAGAAAACCGAACACAGCGCCCAGGTTGGAAGAAGCAGCCAAAGCTGCAAAGAATGCCAACACTCCGAAAAAGTGGCCGCGGGAGGGGGAAGCCTTAACGATCAAATACCAGAACTCGCCCACGAGAAAAAACAGATACACTCCGTAGAGACTGCCCATCCAAAAAATAGCGGCCGAAAAATTGGGACTGAATAGCATATAGATCATGTTCAGCGGTTGTGGCGTTTCCAGCCCCATAATGAGAAAGGCGGCCGACAAGGTGATCATTGCCAGGACCACTGAACGTCTTGTAATGGCGGTGAAGGGCTCGATGCCGAACACGCAACCGAGAGAGGAGATCAGGCAGAGTCCCGAGCCAATCAGTGCAAAATAGAGATAAGTGGAGATAAATATTCCCCAAGGGAATTGATGGGAAGTACCCATCACTCCATGACCTTTAATGAGCAACATCAGCGCTCCAACTATGCCAATTGCGGTTAATGCGGCAGATATGGCGAGACCGGTTCTCTGGTTCATCACGTAATCCTCCCCAAGCTGTAATTTTCAGCCTGGAGGGGGTGTTTTTCTTTACACCCCCTCGTTTTCTCATGCAGGGTTTTGCTCAGTTATTTTTTCTCGATGGCGAATCCGCCAGCCTCGGCGCCAGGGAATCCGGTGGAGATGGAAATCAGCTTGAAGCCCTCCGCTTTCAGGGGGACGGTGGCCATGGCGGCAGTCTGGCCACTGTAGCAGTAGAGAACGATGGTTTTATCTTTCGGGAACGATTTCATTGCAGTAGCCAGGTTGGCAAGCGGAACGTTCACCGCGCCTTTAACATATCCTTTGGCGAAGTCATCGGCAGCGCGGAGGTCGACGATGTAGTATTTGTCAGCACCGGCATCAACCAGCGTTTTGACGTCCTTGCCAGGAACGATGAGGGTTTTCGCGGCAAATTGCTTGACCAGTGAGTCCAGTGCCTCTTTCAGGCCTTCCAGGGCGGCAACCGCTTTGGGGTCGGTCGGAGCTTTGGCGGCGACAGGGGCAAAGGCGACAGCAGTGGTATCAACGGCGAAGCCGGCTTTTTCAACAGAAGGGAAACCGCGGGAGATGGATACCACTTTATAGCCATAATACTTCAGCGGAACCATGGTCATTGATGAAGTTTGTCCCGTATAACAGTACAGCATCAGGGTTTTGTCCATCGGCAGTTTGTCCAGGGTTTGCGGCAATTGTGCGAGAGGAATGTTCACTGCGCCTTTGACATGGCCTTTGGCATAGTCTTCGGCGCTGCGCAGGTCGACGACCAGATACTTGCTCTCGTTGCCGGTGAGCAGCTCTTTGGCTTTAGCAGGGTCGAGCGGGAACGTTTTGCCGCTGACATCGGTCAGGACTTTTTTGTACCCATCCCAGGCAGCTTCTTTGGTTAGCGCAGCTTTGTCAATGGCGGGAGCAGAGGCTGCGGGAGCCGCAGGCGTCGGAGCAGGCGCGGGAGATGAGCCGCAGCCTGCGGCGAATACCACCAAAACGAGCAGGGCTACATAGGTCACGAGTTTCTTGTTCATGAATTGAAACATTGAAAAAATCCTCCTTTATTTTGTGTCTATTTTACTGAACGAGGAAATATTTCATCAGCTGGCAATCGACAGTTTGTTTGATTGTTTGGAGTGCCAGCTGGTAAAATCGTTGGGCCCCATGATCTGCTGCGTTTTCAGGTTCCAAGTCAATGAGCGCCTCTTCGAACTTGCCGATCCAGTCAAGATGTTGGGCTAAAAAGAGCTGGGCTTCTTCATCTGTGCGGTTTCGCAGCAAAAATGCGGCAAGTTCCAGCAACAGGGACAGGTGGTCCGGCATCATCCGGTAATCAGGTGGGATAGTGAGTCCGTAATGGGTAAGTAAATATTGGGCATGGAGAGCAGGATCTCCCATCAGATAGCCAGTGCTTCCAGCGATCGGCAGGCGCGTTGTCTGATCTTCCGTCCATTTTTTGTAGATGGATTCGACGGGAATGGCTGACTTTTGGCCGATGCCGATAAAACAGCGAATGAAAAAGGACTGCAGCGAGGCAAGGGTTGGCAGGCAATCGGCAAAAAGACCAGGCAACTGCAACTGGGGTAAATAACCGGCGTGTTTTGCCAGTTCGGCAATCTCCCTGTCAACCAGACCGACCGACAGCTCCTGCCAAAATTCCTGATCAGGCGGCTGCCAGAAGTTTGCCAATTCAAGGAACAGATCGGCTGCGGCAATGTTATTTTCGGACATAGAATACTCGGGGCTTGGTGCCCATATGCGGCAATAGTGTGTAGACCTGCTTTTCTTCCAGTAAGGCGCGAATTTCGCTCTTGGGATCATCCAGGTCGCCAAATACGCGAACCGTATTCATGCAGGTAGTGACACAGGGAGGCTGTTCGCCTCGGGCGATATAATCATCACAGAAACGGCATTTTTCGACGATCCCTTTTTCGTTGGGCTGGCGCACGTCATAAGGGCAGGCCATCATGCACATTTTGCAGCCGATACATTTCTTGGGGTCGACGTGCACGATGCCGTCGGCGGTTTTGTAAGTTGCTTTCGTGGGGCACACCGTCGCACAGGGGGGATTGTCACAGTGCATGCACTGGACAGGAAAGATTTCCTGTTTGACTTTGGGATATTGTCCTTTTTCGCGGAACTCCAGGCGGTTGTAGAAACGATCCGGCGGCAGCTGCCATTGCATCTGGCAGGCGACGCGGCAGGCTCCGCAGCCGGTGCATTTCGACGCATCGATCAACATGGCGTAACTGGGCATCAGAGGGCCCCCTTCCGGACTTTGACGATAACTTCCTGAACCATGCAGCCGCCGGACAGCGGCTCAACGCGGGAAGCCGCGAAATCGTTATAGTTGGCGCCTTTGCCATAGCCATAGGTCATGTTGGGTGAGAAGCACCCATGGGCCGAGGGGATCCAGACACATTCCGGATACAGCATATCCGTGACTTTGACCTGCATAGGTTTCTTCGGACGATGCGGGGCGCTCTGGCCCGGATATTCGATCCGGGATTCGACGGTGGCCTTGTCACCGTTCCGGATGTCCAAGCTTTTCTGCCCGCTTGCGGTTCATCCACATCCAGGTCCCATGGTAGCTCTTAGTCATTTCCAGCAGGTACGGCGTGTTGTTGGTCTGAGAGTGGGAGTGCCAGGGCTGCTTGCCGTGGATGAGCCGAAACTCGTCGTCACCCTTGGGGCTGACGAGCGGCGGGATCCAGGTGGGAACGCCAAGGACGTCCGTGAAGTTTGAACGCGCCGATGCTGAACTCTATTTTACCGGTAAAAGTGCCACAGGCCGGTTTGCCATCCTTTTCAGGAAAACCCGGTTTGATGCGCCAGTCGGCAGTTCGATGCAGCCTTCCGTCTGGAGATCCGGGCCTTGTCAATTCCCAGCGGGGCGATTGCCGCGTTGATCTCGTCTTCCACTCGTGAAAGGATACAGATCGTCGATTTTCATCGCTTTGGTGAGGCCCTGCATGATTTCCAGCAGAGGCCTGGTGTCATGCAATGGCTTGACCGCCGGCATCCGCATGGCAATTTGCGGATAAGTCATGGCTGATATTGCCGGAAACCGGTTTTGGCGCTTCCATCCGCTCCAGAAAATAGTGCTCCGGCAAAATATAGTGGGCGGCGTAGTAGGATGACTCGTTCCAGTCGATCGGGGATGGTGACGACCAGGTCCGCCTTGGCGATATTCTTCTGGTATTCCGGATCGGGAGCCGTGCGCAGCGGATTGAAGTGATACATAAAAATAGCTTTGACTTTGCCTTTGGCGATCAGGTCGGGCATATGCTGGGCAATACCCCGGCCAGGCTCCGACTGTCGGATATTCGTTGGGAACGCCGGCGCCATCGACCCGCGGGCCCTTTTTCCGGCTGTAGCCGCTTTGGCTGAATTTGAGGCTGCCCGAGCGTGGGCCGGGCCGACGGCATCAGGCCGCCCTGCTGATAGAAGTTGCCGAGCAGGGCGTTGACAATGACATTGGCCTGAGCGATCTGGGTGCTGTTCACATAGTGATTGTGCAGACCGTGATAACCGGGATCGAGGAAAGCCGCCGGCGCGTTTTTGGCCATATCGCGGGCAATATCCCGAATCTTCTCTGCCGGGATATCGCAGATGGTAGCAGCTTTTTCCGCAGAGAAATCACGGTTGGCAGCCCAAAATTCTTCAAACCCGAAAACATATTTTTGTACAAAAGTTTTATTGTAGAGATTCTCACTGATGAGCGTATGGGCAATTCCGAGAAAAAATGCCAAGTCTGTTCCCGGACGAATGGGAATCCACTCATCCGCTATTTTGGCAAGTTCACAAAGACGCGGGTCTACTACGACAATTTTGCGTCCCTGGCCTTTGGCCGCTGTCAATTGTTTCATGGCCGCAGGAATAATGGCGCCGCCGTAGTTCCTGCCGGCGAACAGCATATACTTGGACCGGCGGATATCAACAGTCAGCTGGTTGGACACCATTTTGTCCCAAGCGTTGGTTTTGGAGGTGAAGCAGGTTGAATAGTGGGTAATGAAATTCGGAGAACCGATTTCATCCAGAAACATGCTTCCATAGGTATCTTTGCCGCCGTGGGCCATCCACACGACTGAGTTGCCGGTATTCTTATCGATGATGCCGGTCAGCTTTTCGGCAATTTCCTTGAATGCCTGATCCCAAGAGATCGGCTGGAACTTCCCGTCGGCGCCGCGTTTCATCGGCTGGCGAACCCGGTCCTTATTGTATAGGTCGGAAGCTACGCCATAGGCCCTGGCGCAGAGGGTCCCGTAATTCTTCATCGCTACCGGATGGCCCTCGAGTTTCCACAGTCGCCCATTCTTGACATACGCGAACATCGGGCAACCAGTAGAGCAGCCATTGCAATAGGTGGGAACCTTGGTCACAGGCGCATCGGCGACAGAAGCGCCGAAGGCCTTCATATCCATGAGTTGGGGGACGGCAACACCTACTGTGGCGGCGCCGGCCGCTACTTGCAGAAAGGCTCTCCTGCTAATGTTTCGCATCCAAAATCCTCTTTTCGGTCAAGAATATTTCAGTTTATCTCTTACCCGCGATACCCGTTACAGCAGCCGACCGGCTGCCAATATGGTTACCCTCAGGTGGCGGCCGTGCTGGGGCCCGGATTGAGCGGGGCATTCAGAGCGGCTGTGATGCGTTCAGGAATAGTGCAGGCTATCGATGGGGCGCCGATGACATTGACGTCTCCGGTCCAGAGGCTCATTCCATCGCGCATCGAGACGGAATCGTAGCCCAACTGGTTGAGGACCCGGACTGCCTGACTCGCGGCATGCCCGTCATAACATACAACCACGACCTGCTGATTGGGCGGCAGCTTTTTCAGGTTAGCCTCGTCCATCAAGCTGCGAAAAGGGATATTGACGGCGCCGGCGATATGACCGGCGGCAAAATGTTCCGGTGCTCGTACATCAAGTACAAAAATTGTTTTGGCAGAGACTTTGGCAAGCACCTCATCCGCCTGCATTACGACGGGTTTGCCGGTGGCGGCCTCCGCTCTTTGTTGCAGTAGTTCCGGGAAGCTGGAAGCTTTCGTTTCCACGGATGGAAAGTCGTACGTTTGGTTGGGAGTGGAATCTTTTACTACAGCGAAGTTTTTGGGTTCGCAGGGAATGGGAGAACCGCCGATGACCTCTTTATCTTTGGACCAGCCTGCCATGCCATGTTTCATGGCGACCGCATCAAAACCCATCATGGACCAAAGTGCGGCAACCTGACTGGAAGTGTGGCCCGAATAATCGATGACGATGATTTTTTTATCACGGGGCAGGAACTCCGTTTTACTGGAACGCCAAGTATCGGCGTAAGCAATATGAATTGAGCCGGGGATATGGTGTTTGGCGAAATGTTCATCCGAGCGGACATCTACAAGATAATACGATGGATCGGCCTTGACCACCACTTTTTCATAGATTTCACCAGCCTCGATATACAGCGGATGATTGGCTTTCAGATAGCTGTCGCTGTTTTGTCGAAGCAGGGAAAAAGGGGAGGCGGAAAGAGCCGCCGCAGTCGCTGACGTCTTCTGCAGACCCGGCGCCTGGGCCGCCGGTTGCGCTCCGCAGCCTGCCAATAACAGTAACGGGACGGCGAGGAGAAGCAAATTTCTGAGTAGCCGCACTTGTATTCCTCCTTGGGTGCATGTGAAAATATGCACATTGTCTGATAATTAAATTATAATTCATTTTCTGACAATTTAATGTAGCGTGCAGGGATGGATTTTTCATTGGGTCCTATCCCTGAAGGATAGGGTGAAAAAAGAAACGAGCATGAATGCTCGTTTCGGATGGATGCAGAGGATTGCCGGTTCAGTGCTTAGCGTGCGATGCGCCGGCGGATAGGCTTTCCAACCAGAATAGCAATCCTGAGAGGTTGAGCTCATCCGGACGTCCGGTACGGATAACGTCCCGGCCTAGCTGTTCCAGGCCGTGTTCCAGGCAGAAACTATCCAACAGCAGCGCCGCGTCATGGATTCGATGAATGCCTGCGGGATGGTCCGAAGGTAATGCGCGGGCAGCGTCAAAATAAGCTCTGAGAAAGGCGGACGAAACCCAACGGCACCAGCTATCAGCCACCTTGGTGATCTGTAAAGGGTCGGATCCGGGAAAACTGCTGGCGGCATGGCTACGTGCCATCTTGTGAACACAGGTGTAAAAAGACCATAACATACTGGCGACATCTCGCAGCGGAGAACGTTTGATGCGACGTTCCGTCAGGGGACGAGCCGGTTGGCCTTCAAAGTCGATTATCCAAAGTTCGCCGTGTTCTCCGACCAGCAACTGGCCCAAATGATAGTCGCCATGCTCGCGAATTCGATAGGTTGAGATCGGTTTAATAGCCACTTGCTTGAACAGCGATTCCATTTGAGGCCTGCGGCGCTGGATGGATTCAAAGCTCCGCTGAAGCGAGGGTTCTAACAAGGGTTGAAGCTCCATGAGTTGCAACAGCGAAAAGTCCAGCAGTCGCGCCATGGCGTGTGAAAGCTGCTTTTGGTAGTGAATTGTGTAACGTTCTGGAGCAAAGACAATATCGGCAGGAGCTGATGATAGTGCGACATGCAATTCATGGGTTAGGGCGCCGATACGGCCGGCTGTCTCAATCATGGGCCCAATGGATAATCGAACCGCATCATTGGGAGGATTCAAAGCAAGCCGAAGGGGAGAGAGGCTGGGCGGCAGCAGTTTTTCCAGTTCGGAGGCAGACGTCAGCGCGCTTTCAAAGAAAGGCATGAGGCTGTCGCGCGTGTACTGTAGACCGTCGCTGCGATGAGGAATATAAGCATGCAGGACAGCAAAAGTACTGGGGAGGCCATTGTTGCCGACATACTCAATGGAAGTCTGTATGGCCGGTGCTTTTTTGAACTCAGTTTGTTCTTGCAAGAAGCGGGCCAATTCTTTTTCTGGATGGGCGCCTTCGTCCAGTTGACGAAAAATTTTCAACACATGATAGGGGGCGGAAGAATAGCGAAAGGTGATTGTGATCTGCATTCACCATTTTCCGGCCGACACACTTCCGGTGGCTTGGTATAGGCTGAAAAAACGGGAGGTGGCCAAAGTTCCAAAGCTTCCATGAAGGCGGCGCTGCGTGTTGGAAAAATCATAAAGCCAGGCTTGCCATGCGCTGTCCAAAGTCGCGTCAGCCAATTCGTAAACGATGTCAGCAATACGGAGCCTGGCCAGCAGTCGATCCGGTTTGTCCGAGGCGCGATGATATAAAGCAAGAGCCACTGCGACCCGAATGGATGAAATCGCCGGCGTTTCGGCCCGGACGATATACAACACGTGGCGACCGCTGGGGGAGAATGAAGCCGTCGATGATGGTGGCCGCGCGGACGCTGCAACCCACCGGTTGCAATGGCAACGCTTCAAGGAACGCCGGCAGTCTCAAATTGATTTTTTGCCAGAGCGCTGGTGATAACAGATCTTCCATTGCGGATAATTCCTGCGTTGCGAGCTCTCCAGCTGTCATTTCCAGCGTGTCGCACAGCGGGCGTCCGCGCAGCTGTTTCTTTTCAAGCCGGAACCAGTAGAAAGTATGAGGTCCAAGGCTTAGCCCGTAACGACCGGGAACAATGGGCGGAAAAATCATGCCCCCCATGATTTCCCGGAGAACCATGCCGGTCCAGGTTGAAAGGTCGAGGTTGACATGCTGGACGAACCGGGACATGTTGGCGGCAATCAGAATGATTTCATCGCTGGAGATACGTATGAAAGCCAATACCTTGTCATTGTCGGATGCCGGAAAAATGGTTGAGCCCCGCCCGAAAGCCGGGTAACGGTTTCGCAGCGATATCAGACGACGCAGCCACCAGAGAAAAGAGGATGGATTCTGTTCCTGGGCTTCGACATTAACGCTTTCATAATGATATTGGGGCTCGTAATGACAGGAAGAGTCAGTTTTTGCGGATTGGCCTGGGAAAATCCGGCATTTCGATCGGCGGACCATTGCATCGGGGTGCGGACTCCATTTCGGTCGCCGAGATAAATGTTGTCGCCCATGCCTATTTCGTCGCCGTAGTAAATGACAGGCGAACCGGAAGACTCAACAACAGTGCATTCAGCAGTTCGAGCTTGCGTCGGTTGCCGTTCAATAAAGGCGCGAGGCGGCGACGAATGCCGAGATTGATGCGCGAACGGGGATCAGGTGCATAAAGTTTCACGAAAAAATCGCGTTCTTCTTCGGTCAGCATTTCCATGGTCAGTTCATCATGATTGCGAAGAAAGAGTGCCCATTGGCTTTTTTCTGAGGTTGCCGGCGTTTTTGAAATCGCATCGATAACCGGCCAGGCGGTTTCCATTCCTACAGAAAGATAAATACGCGGCATTAATGGAAAATTAAAGGCCATGTGACATTCGTCATCATCGCCGAAATACTGCACGACATCTTCGGGCCAGCCATTGGCTTCGGCCAGGAGCATCCGATTGGGATAGCGGCTATCGACATGGTGGCGTAACTCTTTAAGAAAAGCGTGTGTTGCAGGAAGATTTTCGCAGTCAGTCCCTTCCCTTTCATAGAGATATGGTACAGCGTCCAGCCGCAACCCATCAACTCCCATGGAAAGCCAGTAGTCTACGATTCTTAGCATTTCTTTTTTTACGGCAGGTTCTTCGAAGTTCAGGTCCGGCTGGTGCCGATAAAATCTATGCCAATAGTACGCTTGCGCTGTAGAATCCCAATTCCAGTTGGATTCTTCAAAATCTTTGAAAATAATCCGGGCTTCGGCATATTTTTTGTCGCTATCATTCCATACGTAGTAGTTGTGGTATCGGGAGCCTGGTTTTGCCTTCCTGGAACGCTGGAAACCAACTGTGTTGGTCTGAAGTGTGATTGAGGACTAATTCGGTGATGACTTTCAATCCTTTTGAGTGGGCCGCTTTCAAAAAACGTTTGAAGTCGCTGATTGTCCCATAGTCAGGATGGATGGCGCGGTAATCGGCAATATCATACCCGTCATCTTTCAGCGGCGATGGGTAGAAGGGCAACAACCAAAGTGCCGTGACTCCCAGATTGACGATATAGTCGAGTTTCTCCGTCAATCCGGGAAAGTCACCGATGCCGTCGAGGTTGGAATCGGCAAAGGATCGGACATGTACCTGATAGATCACTGCGTCTTTGTACCATGTCGATGCGTTCATGTCGAACCTCCCTTATGGGTGTTTATGGTATAATAAAATAACAATTCTGCAAAATCGCTATATTCACATGTGGGTTAGAATTCTTCATTGTTTCACTGTTTCCTGCACGCAGCTTTATGGGGCGAACAGTTCATTGACTGGAGGTGGCTATCATGACTGAATCAGCAGGTGCACATGAAGGCCGTCTGATTATTGTTTCCAATCGGTTGCCGATGACCGTCGGCATCGAAAATGGAGAAATGACGATGGGGGCCAAGTGCGGGCGGATTGGTTAGCGCGCTCGGTGCGTTCCTGGATCGGCGAAAAATGGAAAATCCTGTTGAACTGTCAGAGTTCTTATGGGTGGGCTGGCCCGGAAATACAATTGCGAACGAATATCAGCCGATGGTTCGCCAACAGTTGATAGAACAGCATGGTTGCGATCCGGTATTTTTGGAACAGGACGTGATGGATCAGTTTTATCTGGGTTTTTGCAATAAGACAATTTGGCCATTGTTTCACTATTTTCCCACGCTTACCGTTTATGAAGAGCCGATGTGGCAAATATATGAAGAAGTGAACCGGCGTTTCTGCGATGTCGTCGCGAACCTGTTACGACCTGGTGATGTGGTATGGATTCACGATTATCACTTTATGTTGTTGCCCGCCATGCTACGGGAACGCTGCCCCGGCAATTCAATAGGGTTTTTTCTGCACATCCCGTTTCCGGCCTATGAAGTTTTTCGGATGTTGCCGCGAAAATGGGCGACGGCGTTGGTGGACGGGCTTCTGGGCGCTGATGTAATAGGCTTTCATACCATCGATTATGTGCGGCATTTTTTGACGTCTTCGTTGCGTCTGGCTGGTTATCAGAACCACATCGGCCGCATAATGCATCAAAACCGGGAGATTCGGGTGGACGCATTTCCCATAGGGATAGATTTTGACCGCTATCATGATACGGCCCGATCGCTCAAAGTTCGTCGAGAAGCAGACGTAATTCGCCGTAAACTAGTCAGGCAGATGGCGATCCTGTCCGTTGACCGTTTAGACTATACCAAGGGGATCGCAAAACGTCTTTTGGCCTATGAACTGTTTCTTGAACGTCACCCGGAGTGGCATAACAAGGTCGTCATGCTCTTGTTGGTAGTTCCGTCGCGGATTGGCGTGGACCGTTATCAGGATATGCGCCGGGAAATTGATGAGTTGGTCGGACATATCAATGGGCGCTTTGGCGATATTGGTTGGGCGCCTATCGCCTATCTGTACAAAAATCTTGGCTTGCAGGCGTTGAGCTCTCTTTATGCGGCGGCGGACGTCGCCTTGGTCACACCGCTGCGTGACGGGATGAATCTGGTTGCCAAAGAGTTCGTTGCGTCACGGATCGACGATACTGGAGTTCTGATTCTCAGCGAAAATGGCAGGAGCGGCGCGTGAATTGCCGGAAGCACTGGTCATAAATCCTAAACAGTCGTGAAGAAAATGTCCGACGCGATCCAACAAGCGCTGATCATGCCAATCGAAGAGCAGGCATCCCGAATGTCTGCAATGAAGGATAGTGTAAAAAGGCATGATGTCCACCGTTGGGGACGGATTTTTTTTGCATGAATTGATGGATACGTCTGCTGCGAATCAAGAAACCGCTGACAAAATGCTGACTGCCGCCAAGACGGATCTGATCGGCCGAAAATATGCCCAGGCGAATCGTCGGGCTTTGTTCTTTGACTATGATGGGACTCTGGTGCCGATCGCGCGAACGCCCGATCAGGCTCTTCCTGATGCTGGGATCTTGGATGTGTTGCTAGAGTTGGCGGCTGATGCGCGCAATGATATCACTATCGTTAGCGGAAGGCCGCGGGAGTTTCTCCAATCGCAGTTTGGCAATTTGCGTATGAGTCTGGTTGCTGAACATGGCGCCTGGATGAAGCGGTACGGCGGAATATGGCGCAAGCGGGTTTTCCCTGACAACCGCTGGAAACAGCGAATCCTTCCCCTGCTTGAACTTTTTGTCGAGCGTTTGCCCGCTTCCTTTCTGGAAGAGAAAGAGTGCTCGATTGCCTGGCATTATCGTCTGTCTGATGCGGAATCCGCCGATTTTATGGCGCAGGAACTTAAATTTGAATTGAACAAATTGCTTTCCCGGACCCAATATGGAAGTCCTGGATGGCAACAAGGTTGTGGAAGTCCGTGCCAAAGCCGCCAATAAAGGAGTCGCGGCGCTGGCGGCACTGAGTGAAACTCCTTATGACTTCATTCTTGCCTGCGGGGATGACTGGACCGATGAAGATATGTTTCAGGCTTTGCCGGAAGAAACGGTGACGATCAAGATAGGGGGTCCGCTCGACGGTCGCGCAGTATCTGGTGAGTGAGCAACGAGAAGTAATCGGGCTGATAAAAAAGTTGTTGGGCATGGAGGAAGTGGATCGACGGTCGCGAATATGATAATTTAATATTCGCTAACGGACTAGTGACAGCAAATTATGGGGAGGGTCTTGATGAAACTGGGGAAAATAGTGATGACCGGCCAGCCGATGCCTGAGGCTGATCAATGGATTCGGGAACGTTGCGAAGTCAGGTCTTGGGACCAACCGGGGAATATACCGCGGGAAGTGCTTTTTGAATGGCTGGCGGATGCCGAAGGGCTGATGTCAGTTGGGGCAAAAGCTGCCAAAGTTGATGAAGAATTGCTTGCGCATGCACCCAAGCCTGCGAGTGATCGCGCAAAGCTCTGTGGGCTATGATAATATTGACGTTGCAGCCTGCACCCGGCACGGAATTCCCTTTGGCAATACACCGGGCGTGCTGACGGAGGCAACTGCGGATTTAGCTTTTCTGCTGCTAATGTGTGCAGCGCGGCGCATCAAGGAAAGCGTTGCGATCGTTGATTCGGGGGCGTGGACCCCGGCGGCTGATATCCCTCTGGGAGTGGATTTATATGGCAAAACTTTGGGGATTGTCGGAATGGGGCAGATCGAGATCGGCAGTAGCCCGGCGGGGGATGGCTTGCGGGCTGAAAATCATTTATCATAATCGCCGACGGCCGCAGTCCGGAGGAAGAAGGCGGAGCGGAATATGTTTCTTTTGAAGAATTGCTGCATCGCTCTGATTTCATTGTGGTTCTGATTCCACTCAGCAGTGAATCCCAGTTGATGTTCAGGCGAGAACAGTTTTGCGCACATGAAAAAGACCGCGTATTTCATTAACGCGGCCCGAGGGGGAATTGTGGAGACTGCAGCTCTCTACGAGGCTGTTAGGGATGGAGTGATTGCAGGCTGCGCACTGGATGTCACTGATCCGGAGCCTATTCCGTCCGATCACCCACTGCTGAAACTGCCTAATGTGCTGATTACACCACATATCGGCAGCGGCACGATCGAAACCCGCAACCGGATGGCCATGTTGGCTGCGGAGAATCTGGTTTTGGGTTTGGAAAAAAAGCCCTTGAAGACATGCGTGAATCAGGAGGTTAACTATCGCTAAAAAACGTTACCAATTGCGATGGGCGCGCCAAAATTCAGGGCGCAGGAAAATCAGCAACGTGAACAACTCTAAACGACCCAGCAGCATACAGGCGGATAAAACAATTTTGATGAAGTCCGACAGCAGGCTGTAGGTGGTAGTGGGACCCACCACTCCGAATCCGGGGCCGACATTGCCAAGTGTCGCAGCGACAGCGCCTATGCCGTCCCAGGCTTCCATCCCGGCGGCGGTGACCAGCAGCACCGACAAGACAAAAGTGGAGATATACACGAAAAAAAACTGGCCAGTTACTTGGAGGATACTCTGAGCGACTGGCTTTCCGTCTATTTTTACCGTAAACACCATTCTAGGGTGGAGCTCTCTTTTTAACTCCGTCCAGGATTGTTTGCCAAGTAAAAGCAGGCGAACAACCTTGATGGCGCCGGCTGTTGATCCGGCGCATCCGCCGACAAACATTAGAAGCAAAAGGACGAATTTGGAAAAAGCAGGCCAGCGGTCAAAATCCGCCGTAACAAACCCCGTGGTGGTCATAATGGAAGACGCCGCAAACAGAGAATCTCGTAGCGCTTGGCCAGTTGGTTGTCCAGCTGCCAGGATGAGGTTGGCGGACATGACCAGGGTGGAAAAACCCATGATGGCCAGATATGCTTTGAATTCCAGATCATGGAAGAGCACGCGGATGCCCTTTTTCCATACGAGAAAGTATAGTCCGAAGTTCCCGCCGGCAATGGTCATGAACAGGACAATGATCAATTCGGCCGCTAGGTTGTCAAAATAAAGAATACTATTGTTCTTGGTCGAAAATCCACCTGTTGCCATCGTTGCAAATGTATGGTTGACGGATTCGAAAAAAGACATTCCGGCAAGCAGCAGTAATAAAGTCTGTGCTACAGTGAGAACCGTATAGATCCCCCATAATGCGACTGCTGTATCGCGAAGACGCGGAACTACCCGATCGGCGTTCGGCCCGGGGACTTCGGCCCGGAACATGTGGATCGCGCCAGCGCCGATTTCTGGCAGGAAAGCGATGAACAGAACGATGATTCCCATGCCGCCCAGCCAGTGGGTGAGGCTTCGCCAGAGCAGGATTCCGCGGGGAACGATCTCCAAGTCGGAGATGACAGAAGCTCCTGTGGTTGTGAGCCCCGAAACTGTTTCAAATACCGCATCCACATAGTTGGGCAGGATTCCTGAAAATGTATAGGGCAGAGCTCCGAGGAGCGAGGCGATAATCCAGCCAAACCCGACGATCGCGAAGCCTTCCCGGATTCCGATATGGTGAGTTTCGCGTCGGATCATAGCCATACCAACCCCGAGAAGTTGAGCGATCAGGGAAGCATAAAACAGGGGTTTCCAAGCGAAGTCCCCTTCAAACAGAGAAAAAAGTGCCGGCATTAAAATACAGAGTCCATAACCAAAAGTCAAACGGCCCAAGATTGAGATTGTCGAACGATAATCCATGAGCTGCTACCTCTTAGCCTGGAAGAGAGAGAAGATAATATCCGCTTGCTCGGGTACAGTGAAGATAACCGCACGGTCGCCCGACTGCAGAATCGTATTTCCATCTGGAATCATAGCGGTAGCGCCACGAACCACCATGCCGATCAGTGCCTGATCCGGAAATTGAACTTCGTGCAAGGGAGTTCTTGTGATTTTGGCATTGCTGGGAACAATGATTTCCATTGCTTCTGCTTTTGCGCCTTCGAACAGCATGAAAGAGACCATATCTCCCTCACGTATGAAGCGCAAGATGGCTCCGGCAGTAATGATTTGCGGTGAAAGCGCGACATCAACGCCGACTTGCTGCATGATCGAAACGTACTCCGTACGACCTACGCGGACAAACGTTTTCTTGGCGCCGAGGCGCTTGGCCAGTAGAGCTACCAGAAGGTTCAGTTTGTCATCATTGGTGAGACAGACAATCGCATCAGCTTCGCCCGCTCCCTCCTGCGTCAAGAGATCGATGTCAGTGCCGTCTCCGTTCAGTACGATACCTTTGTTTAATAGGCAGGCTGTAGCTTCGCAGCGTTCCGGGTCGCGGTCGATTATTTTTACCGAAATTCCACTCTGTTCCAACAGAACCGCCAGGTTGCGACCCACACGTCCGGCGCCGATGATCAATACCCTTTCAACTTTCGAAAGTTTTTGCGTAAAATTGCTTTCAAACTCGATGATAGCATCATGTTCACCGATGAAAAAAACATGATCATCAGGCAAGAGCATGTCACTGCCGTTAGGAATGATCATTTTATCTTGCCGCAGGATTCCGACGACCAAAATGTTGGGGGGCAGGGTTAGATTTTTTAACTGGATGTTGGCAAAAGGTGAATTCACACGCAAATTCACCTCCAGTAAGCGAACCAGCCCTTCGGCAAATTCTTCCACGTCCAAAGCGGCAGGTGTCTTTAGTATTTGAAGAATTTCGAGTGCTGTTACCATTTCCGGGTTGATTAACAGGTCGATTCCCATCCATTCCCGAAACAGCGCCTGATCTTTTTGAACGTATTCAGGGCTGCGGACCCGGGCGATTGTACGAGCGACGCCGGCCCGTTTGCCGACCATGCAGGCCAGCATATTTACTTCATCCTGGTCGGTCACGGCAATCAAGAGATCCGTATTCGTGATACCGACATCCGACAGAACAAGGGGACTGGCTCCATTACCGCCAGAGACCAGGACGTCCAAATGTTCCTGCAGTATTTTGCGACGATCTTCATTTTGCTCAATGACCAAGACCTCATGTTTTTCATGCGATAATTTTTCTGCCAGCTTGAAACCGACTTTGCCGGCGCCGATGATAATGATACGCAAAATTTCTTCCTCCTGTCATGTTGCGCGAGAACAGTAGTTGCTCTACAGAAAAAATGTGAGATGCCTCCGCTCGAAGAACACCTCACGCTATATCGGCATTATATCAAGCACTTTGGGGAAAATCAATCAAATGTCAGGATTACTTTGCAGGTAGTTGCAGGACTTTTTTCGATGAGATCGAAGGCGGCTTGCGCTTGAGAGAAAGGGAACGCGTGCGAAACCATTGGACCGGGCTGAACTTTCTTTTCACTGATCCAGCGAATGACTTCAGGGAAACGATTGGAATGCATCCGTGAGCCAATCAATTCGAGTTCTTTTTTTGATATGGCGGCCTGAGGAAATGTCAGGATGTCGCCAGTCAAACCCAGCGCCACCACGCGACCGGTTGGAGCTGTTAATTCCAAACCCAGAAGCAGCAGGGCGGGAACCCCAACCGCATCGATGAAGACGGTGACACCTTCACCGTCGGTAAATTCGGCAACAGCGGCAGCTAGATCTTCCTTCCTGGTATTGATGATTCGGTCCGCACCCAATGTTTTGGCTAGTTCCAGACGATTGTCCACGATATCGGCGATCATCACGCGGGCGCCCCGCAGCTTCGCTGCCTGCATAGCCACGAGTCCGATGGTTCCAGCTCCCATAATGAGCGCTATATCTCCCGGCGCCACTCGCGCCTGGGCGGTAGAGTTTGCGCCGATGGTGAAGGGCTCGGCCAAGACTGCATCACGCCAGGGAATATCCGTCGGCATTTTGACAACATTAATGGCCGGCAGGATGATGTATTCCGCGGCGCCGCCTTCGGCGGCGACTCCCATGCACTTGACATCGCGGCATACGTTGCGGCGTCCATTGCGGCAAGGAAGACATTTGCCGCAACTCACAACGGGGTCCATGGCGACATGATCGCCCGGCTGCACGTGTGTCACGGCTTCACCGACAGCCATCACTTCCCCGACAACTTCATGACCGATAGTGCGCGGGTATTTGATTGTGGTCAGGGAACCATCGTAGGCATGGACATCCGAACCGCAGATTCCAACGGCTTTTACGCGAATGAGAATGGCATCTGTATTCTGTATTTCCGGCATGGAATGTTCCTGAATTTCCAAAGACCTGGCTTTCGTCAAAACAACTGATTTCATCGATTCTTCGCCTCCAGAGAAAATTTCAGGGACTCCATCGGCGCCGGATCCACGGCCGGACAGCGGATGAAGTCCCTCGCGTCATACAAAACCGTTTTATTAATTTGCTCACCATTACTATTCGGTTATTGATTGAAAATTCCTGCTTCGAACAAAAACAAACCATAAGAACAAAACCAATCATCGCCTGACACGATAATTGGTTTTATAAGCTTGAGGTGTATGGTATGGAATAAGCCGGCAGGACTTTGCTAATGCGGCTTATTCGAGTTCGAATAGTTCCTTGGAAGCTTCGGAGAGCCCGCCCGCGAGAACCGCCAAGTCTTGGCTGGCCTTGGCCATTTCGTGCAGGGCGGCCGTCTGTCCGGCAGCATTGGCGTCGATTTCCTGGACTTTCTTTGAAAGGGTAGCCACAGAAGCGGCGATGTTTCCCAAAGCCGCAGAAATGGTCTTGACGGACTCCGCGCTGGCTGCCGCCAGTTTTCTGACCTCTTCGGCTACGACGCCAAACCCGCGCCCGGCTTCGCCGACGCGGGCCGCTTCGATGGCGGCATTCAGGCCCAGCAAGTTGGTTTGCCCGGCAACTTGTTTAATAAAAGCGACGATTTCATCGGTTTTCTTGGCATTGTCCTGCAGATCGCGGCTGAGTTTTTCAAGCTCGTTGCTGGTTGAAGCCAATTGTGCGGCCCGGCTGGCCAATTCCTGAATGCTGGCGGACAATTCTTCGGAGGAGGCTGCCAGATCGGTAGCGGCGCCGTTGATTTTTTCAAATTGGGCAGTGCCTTGTGTAATAGTAATGACGCCGGCAACTTTGCCCTCATCGAAAAACGGTGTGGCGCATACAATATAACCTACCCCGTAGGCAGATTTTTCTTTGGGAATTACCCGGACTACTTGTTTGCCGGTTTCAAAAGCCTGTCGAGTGCCGCCGGGACGAACTTCCTCACCGGGCTTGGTACCGAGATTCAGACCGTCGGCAGGAACATACAGGGTATACTTGTAATCCTTGGCAATCGTGACACCAATGTCTCCGGGGATGATCTCGTTCACATATGGCGCAATTTGGGCAAAATAATCCACAATCTCGGATCCTCTAAGCTCTGCCATTTTGAATCCTCTCCCTTATAATATTGGTAATGAAACATTTATCGCGCATTATCGATCTCAAGCTGTTCACGCAGTAGACGTTTCATGATCTTGCCAGTTTTGTTTTTGGGCAGAGTATCCATGAGTAGAATATCGCGGGGGACTTTGTATGCGGCCAGTAATGGCTGGAGATAGTTCCGGATCGCCTTTCGGTCCATGGAACAGCCCTCTTCCATTACGATATAGGCACGGACCGCTTCGCCGCGAAGTGTATCAGGAACGCCGATAACGGCGGCCTCAACGACTCCTGGAAAAGCATAGAGGATTTCTTCGATTTCTCGCGGATAGACATTTTCACCATTGATAATGATCATATCTTTGAGACGATCTACGATGAATAAATAGCCGTCTGCATCCTGGTAGGCGATATCTCCGGTATGCAGCCAATTGTTGCGGAGCGCTCGTGAAGTTTCTACCGGCAGGTTATAATAACCCTGCATCACGTTAGGGCCCTGTACAACGAGTTCTCCGACGGCATCCACAGGCATCGTTTCGCCCTTTGTATTGACGATCCGGACTGTGACACCAGGTAAAGGCTTGCCGATGGAGCGAAACTTGGCTTTATCCACCGGATTCAGCGATACCACCGGTGAGGCTTCTGACAGCCCATAGCCTTCGAGAATGGGAGTTCCATATTTCTGCAGGAACTGCTCTGCCACCTTTTGCGGCAAGGCTGCGCCACCGGATACGAAGGTCCGGACGCTCTCCAAATCTTCGGGCGTCCCGATTCGGGTGAGATAGTTGTATATGGGTGGCACACCAAAAACGATGGTGACCGACTTTTCTTTGATCGTGGCAAGAGTATCCTTGGGTGTAAAACCGTCCAGAATGCTGATGGAGGCGCCCAGGGTGAGGGGATACAGAACGGAGCAGGTCCAGGCAAAGGAATGATACATGGGCAACACACACAAAATGTTGTCAAGACTAGAACCCGGGGGTAAGACGGATCCGAAGGCGTATGCGTTGCTGATCAGGTTCTTGTGTGTGAGGATTGCACCCTTGGGATTGCCGGTCGTGCCGGAAGTATAGATGATAACGCAGGGGGAGTTTTCTTCAATAATATCTTCAAATGAAGGCGCCTGGTCAAAACGGTTTGCTGCGAAAATTCCGCTGAACTCGGGAAGGATCAGTTGAGTTACGTCGACAGAATAGTCCTGCTGATTCAGTTCGGCGTTGATGTCCAAGGCCTCCATGGTGACAAGACATTTCATCTGAGCATCTTTTACAATATAAGCAATTTCTCGGGCAGTCAGCTGAAAATTCAACGGGACTATGATCGCGCCCAAACTTGAAAGGGCCATGTAACTGTAAACAAATTCAGCGGAGTTGCGTGAAAACAGACCGACGTTCTCACCGGCGCGAATTCCCTGATGATAGAAAAAATTACGATATTCGAAGCATTCTTTTTGTAATTGTGCATAAGAGATTTCCCTGGGGCTATGGAAAGCTATGGTTGAAGGCTGTCCCTGGGAAATCAGTTGATGAACTAGCATTATAGTAATCGTTCCTTTCTATATTCTTAATAACGATAAGACTACAGATTAATAAAAATTCTTGAGCCCTACGCTTGAAATGGATCGTAAACAATTCATATTCTACTACGAAAGTGAGACTCAAGTACATTGTTTTTTTCCAAGGAACATGCGTTCCTGATATTGCAAAAAATAAACCGGAAGCATAGTTTGTTATGCTTCCGGTTTAACAGCGTCACTGGCTGTAATTGTGCAGATATTGCAAGCCGAGTTTTTCATATCGTTCAAGTTGTCCTATCAGCTCGGCGTCGCCGCCCGCTGAAGATTTGACGATATTCTTGATCTCGTGCGAGCGGTAGCCGATAAGGCTAAGGCGCTGCACCAGATGCTGAAGTCGTTGTTCCATCATTTTCTTCCTCCGTAATTCAGAAATTGGTAATTTTGACGTGCCAGCACGTCATCAGCCGCAATTACCATCCGACTGTTACCAAATACTATCTGTGACTACGAAACGCAAGAGAAATCTGGGGCAACAGGCTTTGCTCTTTCACATCGTTGATTTTGATTAAAGTAATGGGAAACAATCTTTATTATAATATCGTTAATAGAGAAATTTGTCAAGCGCTGATTTTAAGAAACTATGATTCCGACCAACTATCGACGCCGATGTCGTTGCGGTTTGACAACAATCGCCGCTGGTTCGACAGGGCAGCCGTTTTCACAGGCGCCGCAGCCGACGCAAAGTTCGGCGTGAACGGAGGGACGGTCTTTATCATCGGAATCGATGGCATGCTGCGGGCACTGCTCCTGACAAAGCAGGCACAATTTCCCGTGGGCCCAACCCAGGCACTGTGAATGATCGATTTCAGCCAACCCCATCAGTACCTTATCAATGGGGACGCGGGCAATTGCACCAGTGGGGCAGACCTGCTGGCAATGCTGCGTCAATTCGCAGCGAGCCTCACGGGCAATAATATAAGGTGTCATGAACATTACCGGCCCGCTGGAGAGCGGCATGGAGCGGATGCATTTGCTGGGACAGGCTTTGATACAACGACCGCAGCGACTGCAAGTAGACAGGAAGTCCGCTTCCTCCAAGGCTCCAGGCGGCCTGAGCGGATTGGCGTCTGCGGGGCGGGCAAGCAAGGGACTGATCGCTCCGGCGGCAGCAAGTGCTGTTCCGGACCGCAAGATCTCGCGGCGGGTAAAATGGCTGCCGGTGGAGGATTCCTCCTGCCCGGGAAGGGAAATGTTGTTAAACGAAAAATTGCCGACCGGACATATTTCACTGCATCGTCCACAGAGGAGGCAGTCGGCAGTGGTCGTCGCCAGGCTGGGGTTGGCGGCCCCGGTAGGGCAGATCTTTTCGCAGGCGCCACAATGAATGCATGTTGACGGTGGTTTGGGAGCAAAGCGACGCCATTTGGCGAGCCAGGCTAGAATCAGGCCGGTGGGGCACAGATAAACACACCAGAAACGCGGGAAAATGATCAGCCCCAGCAAAAGGATGCCGGCGAGCAACCAGGGGATTTGTTGCAACCATAGCCGGGACAGCTCTTCTGTCAAAAGATGAAACGGACTCAGGAACATGGGCCAGCTGCTGCCCAAAGCCAACAGGGTCAGCAAAAACAAAAGCCACGGGTAACGCCAGGGGAGGAGTTGAGTTACCCACAAAGGAGGAACTCCGCGAAAATTCGGACGTCCCAGGAGCTTGGCGCCATATAGTTTGAGACTGTGCAGAAGCGTCAGCAGCCCACCGAGCGGGCAGAACCAGCCGCAGAAGACACGCCCCAATAAAAGCGTTGCTACAATGGTAAGTAGCGGAAGCCAGATCCAGCCAGGCATACTGCCGGTACGCATCTGATTCAGCAGGAGCAGGGGATCAAGGCGCGAATACCAAAGCAATACTTCTGTATATGCTGGCAAGGGGTAAGTGAGCTTGGACAGCAAAAACACAGTCGCCGCAAATGCGCAGACAGGAACGAGAGTGCGCCATATTCGCAAGGGGGGGAGTTTCATCATAATTACACCTTTTCGACATCATCCCGAAAATTATTTTTAGACGCCGGCCGAGGCAAAAGCGGTACTGACAATCTGCTTAGCCTCGGATTGAATTTGTTGTAGGTGTGTGGTTCCCTTGAAACTTTCGGCATATATTTTGTAAACGTCTTCGGTGCCGGAGGGACGGGCGGCGAACCAGCCGTTTTCAGTGCAGACTTTTAGTCCGCCGATGGCAGCATTGTTGGCGGGCGCCCGCGTAAGTTTGGCGGTGATTTTTTCACCGGCCAGCTCATTCGCAGTAACCTGTTCAGGCGATAAGCGGGCCAACACAGCTTTCTGCGGTGAGGTTGCCGCGGCGTCAATTCGTTCATAAACAGGCGCCCCATACTTCTCGGTCAGAGCCAAATAATGCTGTCCGGGGTCTTTGCCGGTCTTGGCGGTGATTTCCGCTGCCAATAAACATAGGATGATCCCGTCTTTGTCGGTGGTCCATACCGTGCCGTCTTTTCTCAGAAAAGACGCACCGGCGCTTTCTTCTCCGCCGAAACCCAGAGAACCGTCAACCAGCCCGTCTACAAACCATTTAAAGCCGACCGGGACTTCAGCAAGCCTGCGGCCCAGTCCGGCAGCGATCCGGTCAATCATGGATGAACTGACCAACGTTTTTCCAACGGCGGCATCCGAGCGCCAGCCTTGACGGTTGGCAAACAGATAATTGATCGCTACGGCGAGATAATGGTTCGGATTCATCAAGCCAACACTTTTGGTTACAATTCCATGACGATCAAAATCCGCATCATTGCCAAATGAAATATCATATTTTTCTTTCAATCCAATCAAGCTCGCCATGGCATGCGGTGAAGAACAATCCATGCGGATTTTGCCATCACCATCCACGGTCATGAAGCTGAAAGTCGGGTCCGGATGTGCGTTCAGCACGTCGATGTTGAGTCCGTACGCATCCGCGATCGGCTGCCAATAACCGAGTCCTGCGCCGCCCATCGCATCGGCTCCGAGGTGAAGCCCCGCCGCTTTGATGGCGTCCATGTCGATGATGTTTTGCAGATCATTGACATAAGGGCCGATGAAATCATATTCGTGAACATTGCTTGCATGGCGCGCCTTTTCATAAGACATTCTCAGCACGCCCCGGTTCCCATTTGCCAAAAATTCATTGGCGCTATCTGCGATCCACGCTGTGATATTCGTATCCGCCGGGCCCCCATTGGGAGGATTATACTTGATGCCGCCATTGTCCGGCGGGTTGTGCGAAGGGGTAATGACGATTCCATCTGCGAGAGCGGATGAGCGGCCTTTATTATAAGCCAGAATTGCATGCGAAATGGCGGGCGTCGGCGTGTAATTCATTTCCCGGGAAATCATCGTCTCCACACCATTGGCGGCTAGTACTTCAAGGGCGGAAATAAAAGCCGGTTCCGATAATGCATGGGTGTCGAAGCCCATGAACAAAGGACCGCTGATACCGTTGGTTTTCCGATAATTACAGATGGCTTGTGTGATACAGAGAATATGGTCTTCATTAAAACTGTTCAGGAAAGAACTTCCCCGATGGCCGGAAGTGCCGAATGAAACTCGCTGGGATATTTCCCTGGCATCGGCATGATTGGCATAGTAAGAGGAGATGAGACGAGGAATGTTCACTAGTATTGACTCGGGGGCTTTCTTGTCTGCGAATGGATGGATCGGCATAAAGGCGCACCTCCCAGAAATTTTGCAGCATATTCATTGTTTCATTTAATTCCCTATAGGCGGAGAAAATTCCTACTCCCAACAATAAAAATAAATAATGGTTGAAACGAAAAAAAGCCCGCCGGGTGGCGAGCTTTTACCAAAACAATTATGCTTCCAAATCAATTTTTTGTTGAATGAGCTGTTGCTTCGATGAGGCGGATTGGGCGTCGGCAACTGTGGTGGCAGTCGATTGTTGGGTCTGGGCTTTTTGCTTTTCCTCTGTCTTATCCTGCAGTTGTTGAATTTGAAGGTCAATTGCCTGAATTCGTACCTGCAATGCCTGGATCTTTTTTTCTTTCTCTTCCGTGGAAGCAGTTTTGTCTTTGTTTATTGTGGTAATTTGATTTTGCAGCTGCTGTTTTTGGTTTTCTAACGTTTTGATGGCACTGCTGCTGTCATTTTGCGAGGATGAAACCGTTGTGGCGCCGGATACTGCCGATACTCCCATTTTTACGTCCCCCTTATGTTCAATGTGCGGCAAGGAAAATTGCATTTTTCATCTATATTCTTTATCGAACTAAACTATTTGAAAAACCTTTGAAATAGACGAAAAAAACGACTTGCAGCACACAAAGTGATTCAAGTCGTTCGTTATCAAAATCGGTGCGAATGGACTACGGACGTTTAAGCAGGTAGTCGGGTTGGTTCAATTCTGCATCGCGGTCTTCATATAATAGTAACAGCGGTGCGACAATCTTCTGGGCAATGACCGCCGTGTCTTCCAACGGAAAAATATCCGTCAAGGCTCCAACGATTTTTGCCTGAAACCCACTGATTTCTTTCGTGGTATTGTATGTACGCAAGGGTCCGGAAACCTGATCTTCATAGGTGGCCCACCAACCGCTGTCCCAAAGACGATCCCATAGTTGGCGTCTATCGATTTCCAGCGGCCCTGGCTGCATGTCTCGGAGGCAGGCCAGGGAGACAAAAGGCAATTGCAGCTGGGACTTGCTCAGATAAGCGACGGTTGTCGGATCTGAATAGGGGCCAAGATGGATGCAGTAGCCGATGGCGCGATTCGCTTTTTTCCCTTTCACATAGGCGCGGGCCAGGTATCTGGGGAGCCAGCGTGAACTTCGGTCCAAGGCTGCGGAAATATCCTGAAAAACGGCGGAGTCCCCAATCGCCACAAACGATTCTTGTTTCAGGCGCTGATCAACAGCCACCATAATCCGACTCAGGTCGTGGAAATAATCAGCCATCGTCGCTTGCAAAAGGGCCAAATTATCGCGAGTTTCCATTGTGGAACACCTTCTTTCTCCCAAACAATTTCAGTCTTACAGATTATTTCGGAGAAACCGGTGGATTATCCTGCCAATTCGTATGGATTATTGAACATATCTTCTAAAGAGAGAGCTCGCTGGCTGTTGTTGCAGGCTGTTTTAATCTCAGAACCGTGGCGACTACCAGCGAAATTACAAAGCACAGGGAAAAAACTAGCAGCGTGGCATTGTAACTATTCGTCGTATCTTTGATCCAGGCAACAAACAAGGGACCAACGACTCCCGCGGCCGCCCAGGCGGTTAATATTTTCCCATGAATGGCACTCAGCTCTTTAGTGCCAAATAGGTCGCTCAAAAAAGCGGGGATTGTGGAAAAACCTCCGCCATAACAGGAGATGATCAGGTAGACCAAAAACTGAAACAACATGCCATCTGTCGTTTTGGCCAGTAGCAGGAAGGCGAAACCCTGAATGATGAAAAAAGCGATATAGGTATTTGCCCGGCCAAGGTAATCAGAAATGGATGCCCAAAAAAGACGCCCGGCCCCGTTGACGAACCCGATGACTCCAACCATCGTCGCGGCCATCAGCGGCGACATGCCAACCGTTTCCTGGGCCATGGGGGAGGCAACACTGAGCAGGCCAATTCCACAGGTGATGTTCGTGAATAACATCCACCACAAGGTCCAAAATTGCCAGGTTTTCATGGCAGCAGTGGCCGTAACCTGCGTTACTCCGGCGAGAGAGTGCCGCAGTGAGGCCTCAGTTTCAATAATGCATGTTTTCAGGGGTGGGGCCAGATACAGGGAGGAAGGAATCATGATCATCATATAAAGCAAGCCAAGAGTCACGAAGGTTGTGATCAGACCATATTGTTGCAACAGGAATTGAATGAGCGGGCCGGCAACGAGACTGGCCAAGCCGAAGCCCATGATGGCAATGCCGGTCGCAAATCCCCGTTTTTCCGGGAACCACTTCACCAGCGTGGATACCGGCGTGATGTAACCAATACCGAGACCAATGCCGCCAATGGCGCCATAAAAAAGATATAGCAACGGCAAACTCTTCATATAGACTGCCAGGGCAGTTCCGAACATGCCGGCGCAGAAGAACATTGTGGCAGCAAGACCGGATTTTCGGGGGCCGTATTTTTCGACCCACCCACCCAAGAATGCAGCAGAAAGGCCCAGAAACAAAATTGCCAGCGAAAATGTCCACTGGGTTTCCTTGAGACTGATCCCGAGGTGCAACATGATCGGTTTGGTCAGTACGCTCCAGGCGTATACGCTGCCGATGCAGATATGGATTCCGACTGCGGAAGATGCGATGAGCCACCTGTTTTTCATTGTCGAGCACGCTCCCTTTTCGTTTTTTGCGTTACCCGGCAGCATAAAAATAGCCGCCTGAACAAACGCATGTTGCCCAGGCGGTCGGCTTGTTCCCCGATACAGTCCCACGTGGTTTGATCCACTTTATCCGCCAGTTCTGTATCGTACTGATTTAATTTTGGCAAACAAAAAACCGTCTGCGCAAACAAAAATGTTGCCCAGACGGTCGACTATCCTTCCGATACAGTTCATGTGGTTAATTCCACTTATCCGTCAGTTCCATATCGTGCTATTCGATTGAAAAAAGAATAACAAATTTTTTCCCTGCTGTCAAACTTTGAATTATGTCTGCGGGTTTCCATGGTGAGCAGGAGTGTGTTTGCGAAAAGGCTCCATGTGGATCATGACACGCGCTTTTACTTGCAGTTCCTGACAGATTTTTTGCTCCACCTCGTGACAAAGTTTGTGAGACTCACCGACCTCCATATTGGGATCGATCAGAACGTGCATATCGATATAGAGATCCTGTTCAGTGCCACGGCTTCGAATATCATGAACGCCGTGCACCTCCGGAAAAGTGAGAGCAATATTACGGATTGTATCTGTATCTGCGACGGCCTTGTCGACGAGCACTTCACTGGTGGAACGAATGATTTCAACGGCTGCGCGAATGATGAAAGCGGCGACAACCAGGGAGGCGATAGGATCGATGATTGGCGGCAGACCGAATTTGATGCCTAACAGGGTGAATAAGACGCTGATTGAAACGAAGACGTCGCTGCGGGTATGGAGGGAATCAGAAATCAAAATGGCGCTGCCCAGCTTCTGCCCCTGGCGATATTCGTAGAGGCAAACGAAAATATTAATGATGAGAGTGGCAATCAATGCGATGAGGCTGACGATCGTAATGTCAGGGGAAACAGGATGCGCAAATTTATCAATGGCTTCGTAAAGAACAAGAGCGGCGATAATTAGCAGCATGAATCCGATGAACAGGCCGGTGACAAACTCATATTTGCGATGACCATAGGGATGTTTTTCGTCAATTGGTTGGGATGCAAATTGAATGCCGATAAGACCGACGATGTTGGAGATTCCGTCAGTCAAAGAGTGAAAGCCATCTGCCGTGAGACTGGCGCTTTGGATCAGTTGCCCGACGACGATCTTTACTCCCGCGACCGCCAGATTGGCAAATAAGATGACCCACAATACCCATTTGATTTTTTGCAGCGTTGAATCCGGCATTGCCATGCTCCTCATATACTGAATTTGGGTGGATATCGGTCAAAGAACCCCTGCAACACATAAAATATGCCCGCGAAACCTTTTAAAAGGTCCCACAGGCATAACCTGCTGCTTGTTAGCCCGACGCGCCGGTATTACCGACGGCCTGATCCTGTAGTTATCTTATTTGAAATAATTCTATCAAATTGAAGCAGGAGGGTCAATAGAAATGAAATGCAGCATTAATATAGCCCGTGAGAATCTGCAGGTAGATTGCCAATATGAGTTATGCAGCGAGGATTTTGAAGCGGTAACCACGAAATGAACAAATGGAGGTGTTTCATATGTCCAAAACACAAAAAATCATACTGGCAAGTGCTGTTGCTTTACTGATTGCGGCGGGTGTTGCCTGGAAGATGGTGGCTCCCCGTGTTCTCGCCGGTGTGCAGGGACTCTTGCTATCGCAGGTTAACGCTTCCATTAATGGGCGCATTGAAATTGGTAATTTTGATTTTTCCGCTTTGGGATCAGCGGTGCTGAAAAAAGTTGTGCTATTCGATTCGAAGAACGTGAAAATTGCCGAAAGTGATGAGATCAGTGTCAGTTACAAGTTCAGTGACCTCCTCGGGGGCCGTTTTGGGATCGATAGTGTGAAGCAGATTACTGTTGAAAAACTAAACCTGGTATTGAATATCGATAAAGCCGGCAAATGGAACCTTCAGGAGATGGTGAAACCTCAGGCGGAGCGCCCCTCGCTGTTTCGTGGGAGTGTCGTTCTGAAAGATGCAGCGGTTGCTGTCTCTACACCGAACTGGAAACGCGAATTCTCTGGAATTTCGGGCGAGCTGGATTATGCAGCGCCACCTGCCGTAGCGGTCGATTTGAAAGGGAAAATGGGGAACAGCACAATCTCAGTCCAAGGAAACTGGATTTCCGAGGGGAAAACTCAATTGGCTTTGAAAATCGATGCGATAGAACTCAGCGAAGTGCAGGCATTGTTGCCTGTAGCAGCCGGTAACCCCAAGTTGCTGGCCGGAACGCTTAAGGATATTAAGGGGAATGTGACCCAGGAAAAGTCTGGTGTCCAAATGACAGGCGAGGCTATGCTGTCCGGCTTAGGCATGGATTTGCAGGGAATGGCTCTCAAAGAGGGAACCGCCATACTGAAACTGCAGGGACAAAAGGTTATCCTGCAGGATGCCGCTGCCGTGGTCGACGGAAATAAACTTTCCGTGGCCGGCTCTATCGATTTCACGCCGGCATCACCAGTTCTGGCGTTGCAGATCAGTTCCGCAGGGATGAATGTAGCCTCACTGGCAGGACCGAAAGCGTCGCTTAACGGGGCTGCTTCCTTTCACGCGGATGTGGGCGGGACGCTCGACAAACCGACGGCGCAGGGGACTTTCAATATGGCCAGCGGTCAGTTCGACGCCAATCCAATAACCGACGCCGAGGGCTCTTTCGGCTATGCCGACGGCAAACTCACGTTATCCAACTCAAATGCAAAAGCGTTGGGCGGATCCGTTGGTATTACCGGAACCATAGTGCCCAAATCTTCAGCCTATAATCTGAATGTATCCGGCCAGAATGTTGACGGATCGATTTTGACGAATAAAGGCTTGTCTGGCCGGATGGATTTCAATGCGACCGTTACTGGGCAGGGAAGTGCGGATACTATGGCAGCGAGTGGTGCTTTTTCCGTACCGGCCGGAACGATTTCCGACTATACCATTGCCAATGCAACAGGCAGCTTTCATAAACAAGGAAACCGTGTGGATTTGTCCAATGTCGGCGTAACTTTGTCAGGGCAACGTCTTTCGGTCAACGGGGTGATCACTTTGGCCGCAGGTGGGGCTTCGCCCCAGGTCAGCCTGAACATATCCTCCTCTGGACTCAACGCAACGGCATTCAATCCGAATAGTGCGTTAAAAGGAGTGATTGCTTTTCAGGCAACGGTGACAGGAACTCCAGAAAAAAATCAGGCCCGCGGCAACTTCCAGATCGCGTCCGGTGCATTGGGCCAACTGGCTTTTTCCGGTGCGAGCGCCGGATTCAGCTATGTTGATGGGCTACTTACGTTGGCGGGCGGGCGGGCTCAGTGCCTCGGCGGCACGATCAATCTGAACGGGACGGTCGTTCCGAAGACGATGGAGTATCGGCAGCAGCTCACTGGACAGAACATTGATGCGGCGCAACTGACGGATCGTGATGTGCAGGGGCGTGCTGATTTTGCGGCGACCATCGCTGGCGTCGGCGACTGGGACAAAGCCAGCGGTGATGGAAACTTCAAGATGAATGCCGGCAGCGTCAAGGGAATCGCTTTCAGCGGCTTGACAGGAAACTTTACCAAACGAGGACGCCAGACGGAATTCACCAATCTGAAGTTCAACATGTTGGGAGGACTGGCGTCAGGCACAGGCGAGACCGAAGGGGAAATGGTTCATCTCATCATTACGCCCAACGCAACGGCCAATACGATACTCAATGTTCTGACAGGCAAGACCTTGCAGCCGCAAGATTTGCGTGTCCGTTTCCGTGGACCGAACGGCTAATAAAGCCGATTGAAAATATCTTGAATAGTTATTGCAAAATTCTGATTACTGTGCTACAATATAGTCAAGCACCATCCTTACAGCGACTTAAGGTTCCAGCGAAAAGACAAACCCACGAAAGATCAATCTTTCCGAGTTTGTACACGTCGAAACCAGTCCATCAAGGAGAGTGTTTTCCCTATACCCCGAGATCAAACCGCAAGACACGAAACCTACAACCTAATACCCAAAACCTGGACGAAGCAAAAGCCAAGCAATTCCCATGGAGGTTAAAGACCTATCAGAATAGCAAGTGAAGATATCCAGCCTCAGCTGTAAGGGTGGTCGCTTTAAAAAAGGGGAAGATGAAAATCTTCCCCTTCGTTTTTTTTCGCCATAATTTTATTTTGGGGTTGTTTCATCTGTAAGGGTCGTTTGTTGAAGCCTCACAGAAGTTGTGGGGAAGGGAATTTCGATTCCTTCCTGCCGATATCGTAGGTGAAGCCGCTTGATAAATTCGTGTTGGATCAGGGCTTGATTCGTCACGCTTTTAACACGCAGGATGACGTTAAAGGTGATGCTGGATGGAGCAAAACTGCCATAGCGGATGAACGGCTCAAAGCTGCCGACACCGCCCTCAGTGTCCTGAAGCACTTCTTTGGCAACAGCAGAGGTGGTTTTTTCGACCTGTTCCAGGTCGCTGTCATAACTGACTCCCACCGGAATGACGATGGAGCACTCTGCATAAGGCAATGCAAAGTTGGTGAGGATGGAACTCGCGATTTTTTGATTGGGAACGACAACCATGTTGTCAGACGGCAGTTTGATGGTGGTGTTGCGCCAGTTCATGTCTACAACGGTTCCTTCTTCACCAGTCGACAGTTTGACATAGTCGCTGATCTTGATTTGCTTGGACAGCAGAATATTGATGCCGGAAAATAAATTCGACAGAGTATCCTGCAGCGCGAGCGCTACCGCCAAACCACCAACGCCTAGAGCTGTGAGCAACGGCGTGATCGAGACCCCGAAGGTCTGGAGCAAAAATAATGAGCCTGTGATATAAACAATCAATTCAATGGTTGTGACCAGGATAGAAGTGGAAGCAAAAGTCCCGGCTGTTTTTTGAACCTTTTGGGTGAGCAAACCAGATAACAGTCGCGCGCCCATGATCGTCAGGGACAAGATGCCAATCGCGTTAAATAATGTTTCCAGGAACTGCAGCATCTTTGGATGGAGGGGGAGAATTTCGATTGCAACGTATCCCCCCAGGAGAATTCCCCACACCGTGGGAATTCCTCTTAAAGCGCGTTGCACCAGAGGATAAGAGCCGTCGGTAACCCGGGCGACCACCTTGCGCAGTCTGGCAAAGATCAACTGGCTCAATGCAACGCCAGCCGCCATGCTTACAAGAAGAAAGGCGATACGCATAATGAAATTGGCTTCTCGAATCAAGACTTCGATTTCAGTGAATTTGTCAAACATTGAGGCCTCCAGCAGTTACGAAAATAGCATTATCAAATAATAGTTCTAGATAATGTGACGATTTCCCTTCAAATCTGATCAACACTTGACGCCTTCCCGGCGACCGATGACGCCAGTTCCCAGACTGACGCCCAAAATGACCAGAATAAGCGCGACGTAATGTGCCCAGTAAAGTTCTTCGCCTAAAAATAATGCTGCGGCAAAGACTCCTGTTACAGGCGTTCCATTCAAGAACAAAGACGCAGTGGCAGCGCCGATGCGCTGGATTCCCATATTCCACCACAGGGCCCCCAGAGCTGTATTGACCAGACTGGAAAACAAAAGCACAGTCAGCGGGAGGGGAGCGAAGGCCCCGGGGTAGCTCCAAACCGGGTTGACGAACCAGCCTGTGACCAAAAGGCCAATCGAGGCAAGCATGTGACTGTAGGCTGTCACGATAAGCGGAGACAAGACAGTCGTGCTCTTTTTTACGAATAACGAACCAACAACAAAAGTGATTGTTGCAACGAACATCATGAGATCGCCAATGAACGATGACGATCCCTTTGACACACCGGAAACCACCAGGGCAACACCAGTGAATCCCAACAGGATGCCGAGAATTTTGGCGCGAGTGAAGGGTTCTTTCATGAGGAAGCTGGCCAGCACGGTTGTTAGGAGCGGGTTTAATCCCAGAATGAGTGATGCATGGGTGCTGCTGGTCATGGCGATACCCCAGGATAATGAAAGTTGATGCAGGAAAATCGAGAAAGTTGCGACGCCCACGATTGAAAAGAGGGCGGAAATGGGAGGCTTCGCATATCCCTGCTTCCATAATACGACCGGTAAGAGCAGGGCTGTCGCCAGGGAGAGGCGGATTGGCGCCAAGGCCAGGGGCGGGTAAAAATTCGTGAGATATTTTATCATTACAACATTAATACCCCAGAGCAAGACTACAAATATAAGTAATGCAAAGATGAAATTGTTGCTTTTTGCTGTATGCAATGAGTCACCGCCTGTGCGAAAAAACTTATTCGGGGGAATATTTTTATATTCTATCATGGATTTGAAATCTCTGCGGTCGCAGGGACAATGGTTATTGCTTTGATTGAAGAGGCTCTTTACTCTACAGGGAGTGACTGAAAAAGTTCAATAAAATGGGAAGCGGCTGAAGAGAGCGTATGCTTTTTTCGCCAGATTACTGCGCCGGTAGTCACGAGGGTGGGCCTGGTTATTTTATGTACCAACAGTGGGGACCCTTGCATTAGCTTGACTGCCGATTCCGGTACGATCGCGACTCCTAGCCCATATCTTGTCCAGAGCAATAAGGGAGTGACATCATCACTGATACAAAGGATGTTCCGGCAGTAATCCGTTACCTTGGAAGCATAACGGCGATGGATCAGCAGCGGAATGTTTTCCAGCTGACTGAGGTCCAGCTCTTGCAGATCTTGCGGCAGAAATGCTCCGGGAGACGAAACAACAACCATGTTTTCACGGGGTAGTGCGATGGAGTTATATTGAGAATCATCGACAGGAAGCCGGACGATCCCTATTTCGATCAAGCCGGCGTCAAGCAGTTCCTGGATCCGCCGGGAGTCGCCCTGCCGCAAATCAAAGGTGACGTCAGGATATAAAGCGTGGAATTTTTGAATGGATTCTGGGATCAAGGATCTGCCGGAGGATGTGATGGTGCCGAGCGTCAATTTTCCGCCCAACCCTTCAGCCGTTTTTTGAACTTCTTCGACTGTGGTTTTCAACAATTCTATCATTTGTTCAGCGCGATTTTGCAATGAGCGTCCTGCTTCGGTGAGGCGGATCTGTTTCTTGGTACGCTGAAATAGTTTTACTCCCAGTTCATTTTCCAACAATATAATTTGCTGGCTGAGCGGCGGTTGTGTAATGTGAAGTTTTTCTGCTGCTTTGGTAATCTGACCCTCTTCGGCGACGGCGAGAAAATATTTGAGTTGACGAATTTCCATGGAAAAGCTCCTCCTTATACATTCGAATTTCATATGCAACTCAGTGCAAATAGATATTATTAATATCAAACTTTCCTTGCTATAATCGTAATAGAGAATATGTTGCTTGTCAAAGTACGATAAAGAAGTTGCAAGGAGTGTTTGAAAATGGAAAATTTTGCATTGACTGCACTGGATACTGTCGCTAAAATTGGGCTGGTTGTTTTTGGATTGTCGCTGGCTTATGCCTGGCGCGTTTGGGCGCTTAACGGAGAATTGAGCAACTAATTTCAAGCGGATATCGTGATGCTAAAAGGGGCCGTACCTCTCATTGAGAGGTACGGCCCCTTTTAGGCTTAATCTGATAACGCCTGGGAATCAGATTAAGCCTGTATGAATTCGCGAAAGTTCCGGATGTTCCTTACTTGAGGGAGAATTGCCCTATCCTCGGGCACAGAAGGGAATGATAATGTTGGCAAATATACAACTCACACCTACCGTAATGACCATTAATCGATCCATCGCAATCGATAAATCTTTTTCATCTTTGCGCACATAGAAGTGGTAGGAGGTTAACGCCAGGCAAATCGTTAATGCAATGGTAAAAAGGCCAATGCCGGTAATATGATCTACTAGGCCAAACTCTCCGGCAGAAGGTGGTAAAACGCCATTGGCAACATAAGAGTTGGCTACGGCGCCAAAATAAGCACCGGTTGGCAAAGACATCCGAGATCCTATATCGGAGGGCCTGATGAAAAAACTGAATAGTGCCAGGAGAATCGCTGCAAACAAGGAAAGGAAAATCTCAATGTAGAAACCAAAATCAGTGCGGCTAATTCGCATGGCAGCGAGATATTGTGAAAATATTTTGCCGGAACCATCCGTAATTCGAGGATCGCCGTAAGAAGAGTTGTAGGAATGCGCCTGTATCACATTGGCTGTTTTTGTGATTTTGAAGCCTGGAATTTGAACACGGGGACTTACTTTGATGCTATCAGCTACATAACGGACTTTGTTTCCGTCTCTGAATCCATCTTCAACGTAAATATTCAGCATGTGGTCTTCAATCGGGACCCTTGTCGTATCGAAAAACTTGATAATTCTTGCTGATACGCGATAGCGTTGGTAATTTACTCCATCATCGCCGTGATATTCTTCGAGCAGGTCTTTTTTATTTATCGTTCCATCGACAAGAACCATTTTGCCTCCCGGATCCAGAGTTTTGTCTCCATGCCAGGTAAACCAGATGTAGAAGTGCGTATTCCAAAAAGACTCTTTGACAGAAAGGGTTTCAATGTCATCGATATAGACGCCGACTTTGACTTTAGTAAAATCACCGTCATCGGACAATTGGACCGCATAGTCTTTGGCCCACCATTTCACTTCCCCCTCGGAATTGGCTCTGGCGGCTTTATCGAGATCAACGCCGGATTCCCTCAACTTCCCCGCATGTCTGATCCGAGAGTCATTCATGTCTTTATACATAGAGGATGCACTTAAATAAGTAATGGTGGAATAAAAAATAAAAATAGCCAATACGAACTTCACCAAAAAAAACTTGTCTTGACGCGATAACCGATGCCAGCTTTCAAACATAATGGTCCGCCTACCCTTCGAAGCCTTCGAACTGCTTCTATAATCCGGTTTTATTATATGGCAATGCTATGAAATCAACCACTATCCGAAAGTATATACTTAGGCATAGCAAAGGCCCACGAACTTCGTGGGCCTTGTCGCAAGTGCGCAAGAGTAACGGTCAGGCTTTATCGAGAAGCATAAACGGGATAGTCGGTATAGCCTTTTCCACCGGGGGAATAAAAGGTGTCTTTATCGAGCGCTGTTGCCAAAGGCCAGCTGTTGGCGAATCGCTCGACAAGGTCGGGGTTGTTGATAAAGGGTCTGCCGAAGGCAATCAAGTTCGCAAGACCGCTCTGAAGGTCTGCTTCGGCGCGTTCAGCCATATAGTCGCCACAGAGAATCACGGCGCCCTTCATTCGATCACGAATCGCAGTTTTGATTGTCAGGGGCACCTCGGGCGCACCCATGCCGCTATGATCTGCCAGATGGATATAAACAACTCCCAGGGCGTTCAGCTTTTCAGCGAGATATTTATAAGTGTCGTCAACTTCAGGGTAGTAATGCATATCACTTGCCACACCGTAGGGGGACAGACGGATGCCGACCTTATCCTTGCCGATGGCTTTAATGGTTCCTTCGGCAATTTCCAGCAAAAATCGGCAACGGTTTTCGATAGTGCCCCCGAAGCTATCTTCTCTGATATTGCTGAAAGGAGACAAGAATTGTTCCAACAGGTACCCGTTGGCGCCATGCAGTTCAACGCCATCGAATCCTGCCTTCACTGCATTGAGCAGCGGCCGTAATGTATTCCTGCCTGGTATGATTGATATCTTCTTGTGTCATTGCTTTGGGGACAGGGAAATCCTGAAGCCCTAGAGAATCTGTGAAGATCTGCCCGGCCGGTTTCACAGCGGAGGGCGCCATAATCACAGCATTTTCCGGCATATTCGCCTGATGGCTGATGCGTCCAGTGTGCATCAACTGAATGAACATTCTGCTGCCTTTGGCATGAACCGCTTTGGTGACCTTTGCCCATCCGTCCACCTGCGCCTGGCTGATAGATCCCCGGAATGCGACAATATCCGAGCCCATTGGGCGAAGGAGAAGTGCCCTCGGTGATGATAAGCCCGGCTCCAGAGCGCTGACGATAGTAATCTGCCATCAATTCGTTCGGGATGTTGTCAATGGCTCGTGAACGAGTCATTGGCGACATGACGATTCGGTTTTTCAATTCGACGTTCCCCAGTTTGTAGGGATTCAATAACGAGGTACTGATCATTATTAATCGCTCCTCTCTTGATCTCTGGTTTGTTGAAATTTATTCTTTCAATACCTTAGTTTCGCAAAACAAAGAGATTGTTCCTGCTAAATCAAAGAAACATAGAGCGAACTGCTGAAGTATCCTTCGTGGTGCTTTCATGATACGATAATGCCACAATAATGAAAAGTTAAACAAAATGTGCTGAAAGTAGAGTGAATGATGACGCAAGGAGGATTAAAAAAAAGCATAACCTGGATTCAGGGTACGGCGCTGACAATAGGAGCAGTACTTGGCGCGGTATTCTTGTTCTACCGGCAATTGCGGCCGAGATGGCAGGTCCTGCATCACTATTGAGTTGGTTGCTGATGGGGTTGTTTTCGCTACCGATGGTGATTACAATCGGCCTGATGTCGTCACGGTATCCAGACGCCGGAGGAATGGCTGCATACGCTAACCGTGCATTTGGTCCACTCGCAGGAAATCTCACCGGTCTATTGATTTGAGCGCCATGCCTTTGGGAATGCCTTTGACGGCATTGGTCGGCGCACATTATTTGGGCAGTCTGTTAACAGGATCCTCAGGCGAAATCCATGCTGCGGCGGCAGGACTTTTACTTTTGGCTATTCTTCTCAACTATCGGGGAATCGAATTGTCTGGGCGAAGTCAAGTGTTGGTGGTATCAACGATTCTTTTTATTCTTGGGTTCACCGTTATCTCATCTGCGCCCTCAATGAGAACGTCAGCGTTCGTACCGCTATTCACCCAGGGCTGGTTCTCTGTGGGACAAGCAATGGCCCTTTTGTTCTTTGCCTTCATGGGGTGGGAAATGATCGGGCACCTCGCTGAAGAGTTCAAAGACCCAAGGCGTGATTTGCCGTTGAGCTTGGGGCTGGCGTTTCTGTTTGTAAATCTTCTGTATTTTGCGGTGGCGCTCGTAACTGTCGGTACTGAGATCTACAAGACCGGCAATCCGGTTACAGCGATGATCACGTTGGTTTCCTTTCGCTGGGGGGAGTTAGCAGGTTTATTCGTCGGAGTTTTGGGGTATATCGTCTGCTACTGTCCGATTCACACTTTTATCGCCGGATTCTCGCGGCTGGTATATTCTCAGTCTCGCGAGGGTCACTTTCCGGAAGTGTTTGGACGACTTCATCCTCGTTTTCAAACACCCCATATTGCACTTTTGTCTTTCATCCCGTTGTTCCTGGGCATTTTGGGCGCTGAGCTATTGCTTTTCCTGGAACTTGAAACCTCTGATCGGAATTCCCAGTACGACATTCTTGGTGGTCTATATCATCGGCATGGTTTCGGCGGCCCGCATTTTAACCAGCAAGGTGGGGAAGGTGGCTGCCGGATTGAGCGCAGGATTATCTGGATTCGTTCTTTTCTTTGCAGGATGGTTTATGCTTTTTCCTGCTGTAGTTATCCTTGCATTTATTTATAAGCATCGGAAGCAGTTACGAGTGGCATGAAATGAGCGATGTTCACTCGATTCAGCACAGTTTCTCTTGGAAGGAAAACACTCCTCCATTCATTCAATAGATTAAAAATGAAGTGGATTTTAAAAGTATACTTTCGGATAGTATCTCATTTCATAGCTCTGTCATATACTGAATTCAGGTCACAAATAAAATTCATGGGTAAAAGAGAGCTGCCTCCACTATTGATCCCAAAATGACCCAAGGGCCGCTAAACAACGACGAGATAAGAAAAGAGGGCAACTATGAACAAAAGAGGACTCTGCATACTGATTCTGGGAATGTTCCTAATGACGATGGCAGGCGGTTGTAACGCCGCAGAAAAGCCAATCAGCGGCGATACAAAAGCACCGGTGAAAGCGCCGGATTCGCAGCAGGCACAGACGCTCCAGGCGAAAACCGCCGCAACCAATTCAGAGATGTACCTTATTGGCAATGGAAAAACGGCTTATTTCATAATAAGCTAACGGTTGAAGAGGCCAAAACGCTCATCACCGGAGCCTATGGCGGCAAATTCAGCGAAGGAAAAGAACCGGCCGGTGAAGGAACTACGGCTCAAGTGATCAATGCGTATTTTGACAAATCCAATGCTAAGCAGCTGTCAATAAAAATCACGTTGGACAACGAGGGAAAAATTTATCAAATTGCCGCCTATTCCCCGGAATTCAAAACTGTCAAAGGCCTGCACGTCGGCTCGACCTGGGCCGAAATTCGCAGCGCTTATCCACAGGCGAAAGTCACTGTTGAGGGCGTAATCGGATTTTTGGCGGAGGATCGCGTGACCTGTAAATTGAGCACCCAAGCCAGCCCAAATTGGCAGAAAGTCAACACGGGGCAGGAAAGTCCTCCCGAGGATTTGAAAATAGTAAGCTTGTTTACCTATTAATAGGATACATTCCCTTGTTTAGAACAAAAACCCGCGAATTTCGCGGGTTTTTGTCATAAGTGGATTTGCATGGCTGAGGGTGAGAAATTATTGGTTTATTTTAGTGCTGAATCATCAATAGAGGTATCCTTGGTCCATCATTAGCTTTTACGTATCCAAAACCGGGAAAAGAAAGGTGAACACCGCCAAAAAGCTCTCTCTAACGGAAAAAAAGCGCCGTGTTCAAAAGGAAGAGCGGAATCAATACCGCGATCGACCAGCCCATGTAGCCGAAGAAACTCGGCATGCGAATACCCGCTTCTTCCGCGATGGAACGGACCATAAAATTAGGTGCATTCCCGATATATGTATTGGCGCCCATGAAAACCGAGCCACAGGAAATCGCCCACAGTACACGCTCGCTTAGCATTCCCATGTCGGTAGCAATTCCAACTGTCGCGTTCATTTGTCCACCCAACGCCAGAAACGTCAGGTAGGTGGGCGCATTGTCCAGGAAGCTGGAAAGCAAGCCTGCGGCCCAGAAAAACTGCCAGGGCTCGGTCACGCCCAGTTGCGCTCCTTTGGCGCTCAAGATGGCGAGCGCCGGTATAATCGTGCTAAAGATTCCCGCGAATAGAACCGCCACTTCTTTGATTGGAGCCCAGGAAAATGAATTGGCGGCGCGCAGACTCCTGGGGGTCATCTTGAGAGAGAGCAGGGCCATGCCTAAGATGAAAGTATCCCAGATCATATTGCGGTACGGCCAAACCAGGGTATGGCCATGTGATGAAATGAGTGGAATTCCCCGCAAAACATTGTGTGTCGCATCATAGAACATAGGATGCTTCGCGATTTCGCCGCCGAAAACAACGGCAAAGATGACCCGGCCAAGAAAAAGCAGATTCGTGAGTCCGCTGATTCGAATTGGTTCCTTGTCGCAAACACTTTTATTGTTCTCCAGCTTGGCGATTGCGCTGTCCGGATCCAGCATTTCTTTTTTATATTGGCGGAGGTCAAGCCAGTAGTATGTTCCCAGAAGCAGCGTAACGTTTAATAGAAAAATTGGCAACAACTTCAGAGTCCAGAAAAAAGGGACTCCATGCAAATATCCCAAAAACAAAGGGGGATCGCCAACCGGGGTCAACGACCCGGCGATGTTGCTGACGATAAAAATAAAAAACACAATCGTGTGGACCTTGGCCCGACGACATTCAAGCGCGCGAATTAACGGTCGAATCAGGACAATGGAGGCTCCGGTAGTACCGACAATGTTAGCCAGAACTGCGCCAACAGCCAGCAGCAACATATTGAAAAGCGGCGTGCCCAACAAAGTCCCTCTGACCAATATGCCGCCAGCAATAACAAATAGGGAAAACAACAGGATGATGAAGGGGATATAATCCACTACATAGATGTGCAATAGTTGATACATGCCATCCTTTAGGCCAAAAGCCAGGGAAAATGGAACGATGAACGCGGCGGCCCAAAACAGGCTAACCTTACTCATGTTGCGTTCCCACCAGTGGGCATTGATCAGTGGACAAAGCGCGATTGACAATAAGATTCCTACGAACGGAATAACGCTCCAGATTGGAAGAAGATTACCTAACACTCAATTCAAACCTCCCGCAAAATATTAGATTGGAAAAAGGCAAAAAGAAAAAGAGAAGCCTGTGTGACAGACTCCTCCAAAAACCAACCTTATACAGTTACTGCGAATTATACCAGCCGGATCGGTTCACTGTCAATTGAAAAGAATCCCCAGTGCACCTTCCGACTGTGACAGCTATTCGACCGGGAATTCCCGGTCAAACTCGGTCAACCATTGATTGTCGCTATGCCGGTAGGTCCTGACTACGACTTTATCTGGATGGAGATAGATCGAATTCGTCCAGATAACTTCCCCGTTCAGCGTCGGATTCTGAACGTCGTGGACTCGTCCGTCATAGAGGTTGACCCCGGAGGCGAAACTCTTGTTGGTCGCGGCGGTATGCGTATGGCCAGAAATCCACATGAACACCTGGGGGTTGTTTTTCAGCAGAGATCTGAATTCTATCGCTCCTGGCTTGGGTTCTTCAATTTTGTGGCCATTTCGTAGTGCATCCGGGACTATTTCCGGTAGGGCAATGAACGAAGGCTCATTGACAAGTGAATTATAGTCTTCCAAAGTACCAAAAAGAGGCGCATGGGCGAAAATGATCGTTGGTCGATTGGGATTCGCGCTCAGTACATCCTGGAGCCAGGACATCTGTTCTTGAGAGTATTCACAAAGCCTCTTGGAATCCAGACTGTCCGTGGACAAGAACACCAGCAAATATTGCCCGTACTCCAGCGTATAATACAATTCCGACTGCTTATATTCTTGCCGGAATCGGTCCAGATTTTCCTTTCGTTGCTGCGGAATGCCCCGAATGAATTCGAATTGATTTGGGTCAGGATTCGTTGCAGTCGGCGGTTTAGGCCGCCGACCCACGTATATGTAGTCGTGGTTGCCCACGATATAAGAAACCGGTTTGTTTAGCTTGCCAAAAAAAGAGGTAGAGGCCGCATATTCGGCGTCGCTTCCGTATGAGCCGACCATATCGCCTAACGCGACGAACCGAGTTACGTCGTTCCAGCCGTTGATGGTGGCGATGATATGATGCTTGGCCGCCTCGATCTTCGCATTTTCGATGCTCTGGGCCGCCTTGCCAGTCGGGGTTTCTGTCGGTTTATCGCGGGGGATAACAGGCATGTGCGCATCGGATAGGACCACGATGTGATAGACCGCTTCTTGCGCCGATTCGCCAACAGATCCTCCACAACTGAACAGCATCACTATGGTTGCGATTAGCAGGGTCTTGTTCCATCTGGAAAAATTCCACATTGTGTTTCCCATCCTTTCGACCCTAGGACTATTGAGCCTTTCTGATAACAGGTGGCGTCCAACTGCCGTTCAGCGCTTCCTGCTTTGGCCAATAGAGGCGCATTGCACACCAGAACGGTCCATTCGGAGCTGGAAGCCAATTCGCTTCTTTCTCTTTGCCGGGAGATTCCTGTTGAATGTAAAGGGTGATTCCTCCGTCAGCGTCGAGTAGCAGGGAAGGCAGCATCGGCGAATTGATCAGATATCGATTCAATGCGTTGGCCGAAAGCAGGCTGGACGGGACTTCATACATCGTCAACGACCAGAATGCATGGACTGGTGGGAACTGACCGGGGGCAAGATGCATAATGTAATTGTTCTTTGAAGCATCAAACAGCTGTCCTTCGGAATCTTTGCGATAGAACGGATACAATGCTTCTTGCTTTGAGTTGCCGTAGATTCCAAACTTGGCAGCCGCATATCGGTAAAGGTAGTTGTTTTTTAGATAATCTCTGGTGCCGAACAGGTCACCACTGGTAACCCTTCCTGTCGTCATTTGGTCATTCATGAAAACATTTAGTTCAGCGATCGCCTCCGCCATGCCGGCCTGGACCGCTTTTCGCAACTCAGGTGAAAGCGAATCAGGGTCGAACACAAGCCCAGAGCCAACGTTGATTTTGGAAAAACGAGTCATAAGTTCTCGCTCAGAAGGTGGAGTGGGACAGAACCCAAGCACGAAATTCAGTACGTTAAAAAAGTCTAATGAAGTTGTTTGCGTTTTCGGTGTCAACGGATTGACAAATTTGATCGGTGGCGCGGCTTGAGGCGCGGATTGGCTGAGAAATGAGGATAAGGGTTGCGCCTTGTAAGAGGCCTGAATCTTTTTGACGTTATCAAGGTCTGATGGATTGAAAAGTTGCGTACGGTACATGGCGATAATCAATTCAGTCTCCGCGCGGATTACCTTCTTGATTCCCTGCGGAATTTCGCCCTTCCAGTTCGGCCCGGCAATGAGGTAACTGCCGCCATCGTTTCCGGTGGTGCGACTACCGATATAGTCAAAATTGAAGGTATACGCGTCAATTAGCTGGATGGAAAAGTAGCGGGCTTTCTCAATTTGCGGGACCGTAAGAACAATGGGTTCGGCGCGCAGATCCATGCCGACGAAAGAGTAGGGAGTATCAGAGTTGGGTGTCTGTACGGTCGTATCTTCCGGTGTGAAGACGCGGCCGAAACTCGCAAGCGTATTGAGCGGCCCCTTGTAGTCGGGTCCGGTGGAGTCAATGAAATATGCATGCATGACGCGATAGCTGTCAACTAGCGGGAACCCGTAAATATACGCTTCTTTGGCAATGGCGCGCGCTTCTTCTGTGGTAATGTCTGGCGCAGCCTGCGCTGGGAGGGTTGTACTGATGAAAGTTAACGACAGGAGGATCGATAGAGTTGTGCTAAGTAATTTTGCTATTTTCATCCTGATTATTTCTCCCTTCAATCAATGTTCTTAATATATACTAATTAGGGAACAATTAACTAAATTCCTGTCGAACTTGATTATTAATGGGAATTTAAAATGGCCATAATACAGAGCGGCGCATTCTTGGTTTGGCGATACAGTGGTATAATTATTTTGTTTAGATTGCCCCCAAAACATTAGCTGAAGGATAGTGTCATTATGGACGAATCAAAACTGATTGAAATAATAAAGATTAATCCCAAGGCGATAGTGCATGTAAATAACCCATCAAATGAGCTGAAGCTATTGGCGGTTCAAAAAAATGGACTTGCGTTACAATATATTGATTCTCCAACCAGAGAGATGCAAAAAGCCGCTTTGGACAATAATGCCAGGGCGATTCAATTTATAACTGACCCTACGGATGCTATGCTGGTACAAGTGGTAAATGATGGGTGGATTAACTTAGAGTATATTAAGAAGCCCACGGACGAACTAATCAAATTAGCTCTTAGCCAAGCTGGCGCAGCCATTAAATATGCCAATAATCCCAGTGAGGAATTGCAGTTATTAGCGGTAAGAAAAAATTACGATGCGATAAAGTATATAAAAAAGCCCTGCGAAAGCGTACAAGAAGAGGCTGTCAAAACAAGTTATGATGCATTACGTTATATAAGTTCACCTACACATAAGGCGGAGCTGATCGCGATCCGGAATAACGAACAGGCCATTCGACTGATCAATGACTTGGATAAAAACAAAGTGCTGGAATTTTTGAAAGTAAATATTCTAACGATTAAGTATGTTATGAAAGAAATTGAAATAACGCAGGGCGAATTGGAACAAGTGTTAAAGGAAGTATTGGCCAGGGAAGACGTGGAAGAAAAATATGTCAGAGATTATTTGAATTTCAGTACTATTGATAAAAATGGCGAAATTATGCCAAGGGACAAGATCCTGTTTATTTATCAATACGGTAGTAAAAAAGCCAAAAGAACAGCCGTTGACGAAAAACTGAAGATGAAATAGGTAGGAGAGAGAATGAATTTTTTAGAAACATTGAAAAGTGTTGAGTTAGTACTGGCGACTGGCGAAGTGCCTTTGATCGTCGGGGAAACTGGAATCGGCAAAACCGCATTGGCCGAAAAAATCGCTGATGAGAATAAGTGGAGTTTGGTTGTGATTGACGGCAACCTCCTGAAGGAAGGCGAAATAGGCGGGCTTCCAACGATAGAGCCGTATACCAGGGTCAACCATAAAGGCGATAAAGTTGAAAAGAAGGCTACGGTCTACGCTGTTCATAATAAACTACGAGAAATCGATGAAGAAATATCGAAAGGGAACACAGTTCTTTTATTTATCGACGAGATCAATCGTTGTGAACATACAGTACAACAGGAACTAATGAATTTAATATTAAATAGAGAAATTAATGGGTACACGTTATCTGTAGGGGTGAAAATAATTGCAGCGATGAACCCTTCCAGCAAATATGGCTCGGAATTTGATTATCAAGTTGTAGATATGGATGTAGCGCAAGAAAATAGGTTTGTGTGGCTGTACATGGAACCTGATTATATTCAGTGGCTGGATTGGGCAATAGAGGAAGGGCTTGAGCCAAAAGTCATCGAGTTTATTTCGACCTTTCCAGAGTATTTATTCAAAATAAATGAAGAAGATATCAGAGCGACGCCAAGAAGCTATGAAAGAATCTCCAGCATTTATAAAATCTATAAGCAGAAAAAAGATTCAGTACCTCGCTCCATATTTTTAAATGTTATCAGAGGAAACGTTGGAAAACTTATTGCTGAAGAGTTTGTCAGCTTCATTGAATCCGATTATAGTGCCCTGATATCGTATGAAGATGTTTTTTCAGGGAGCTCTCTTCCTGAATCGGTCATCGGGAAAGTGAAAAATGAAAGTCATACCAGACTTTATTTAGCGGCCAAGAATATTCTAAAAAACTTAGAAGCAAATATAGAAAATGGTGAACCAAATTATTATATTGACAGATTGATTGCATTTTTGAAAATATACCCTGTGGATTTAACAATCGGAATCATGAAGGATATAAAGAATAGTTATCCTGAGGTATACAAACAGGCCATAGAGAATGAAGCTTTTGTAGAATCCTATTTTGAATCTTATCATTCGATCAGGTGATGCTGTATGGAAATAGAAACCTATTTTGATAGCCAGGTGAAAGGGCTATATGATGATGCCTATAAAATTATAAGTACATGTTTAAAAGGGAGTTATAACGAGGAAAAACCTACGGTAGATATACCAAAGGAATTTACAGCAGCGTTCTTTCGCCTTGTCGATAACGTTAGTTTAAGTCTGATGGAAGACAAAGATAATTTCTATGGATATTTTTTGTTTCAAATGTCCCGAGAAATTCGATTTGATATAAGCAGCCCTACGGCTGTGAATTTTAAGGGATCCCGCTATGTTATCTATTTTAACCCCATAATTTTTTTAACTCTCACCATGAAGCAAATGGAAAGTTCCATTAAGCACGAAATACTCCACATCTTATCGATGCATTTAATTCGAGCCAAAGAGTACAAGGTTGGCTATAACCCAGTAGCTGTTACGATGGCAATGGATGTAGTCGTCAATACCTATTTGGATTACTTGCCGCCCTACGCTACTACCCTGGAATGGGTCAATATCAATTATGGTTTGCATCTGTTGCCATTTGAACCCTTTGAATATTATGTCGAGAAGATTCAAATCGCCATTGCCTTACTGGACGTAGTTAAAGATGAATCCGAGGATGCTGGCGATCAGGTTGAACAGATTGAAACTGAGTATAACCCTGAAACAACCCATGATATTTGGGAAGAATCTAGTGATATTGAGGAACAAACTCTGCGGGAGTTTAATGATAAATTTATTGAGGCTTCGCAAAAAGGCAATATTCCGTACTATATCGAAAGCATGATCGCCACACTGAAAAAAAACAAGACGGCACTGCCATGGAATTTATATCTGAAGAGATTGGTAGGAGCTGTTGAAAGTAATCAAAAGAAAACGATCACCAGAAGAAATAGAAGACAACCTGATCGACTGGAGTTGCGAGGTCAACTAAGGAGCTATAAAGCAAAAGTTTTTGTTGCATTGGATATCAGTGGGAGCATTACGGATGAAGAATTTAATCAGGCGATTATTGAGGTATTCAGCGTAGTAAAAAATTGCAATCATGAAATCACGATCATAGAATGTGATAGTGAAATTCGACGTGTGTATCAAGCAAAATCCGTACAGGATATCCAAGAGCGAATCAATATTAGAGGCGGTACTCGATTTACGCCGGTTATTGAATACGCCAACACAAAAAAAATCGATTTATTAGTATATTTTACCGATGGCAAGGGTGAAGATAAGCTTCTGTCCATGCCGAAGGGATACAAAACCTTGTGGGTTATTACTGGGAGAGGCGATAGCCTTTCGTTAAAAGAAGCCTATGGGGTTGTGAAAAAACTTAATCCTATTGAAATAAAAGAAAAAATATTGGATCTGAATGATGTTGAAAAAGGTGGTTATTCGATGAACAACCACGAAAAAATGCATATTTAACTCGTTATTGCCGGCTGCTGCGCAGCTTGTCGAAGTAGGCGTTCATGTCGGCCAAAAACCACGACATCGGCGCGCGAAAAGCAGCCACAAAGGCCTTATCCCGATCGGTGCCCATGTGCAGCATCTGATAAAAGAAAATGATGTTCTCGAACCCGTTTCCCTGCGACAATTGGTCTGTCATAAGGACAGCCATATCATAGACCGGGTAATGCTTCTGCATCATGGCCGTCCAAGTCGCGTAGTTGAAGGTGGCGATTTCCCGCGCATCTGGAATTACCGGCGCAACCCGCACTCTTTTCTCAGCACGGCCCAGATAATCAGTCACCCGACCGAACCCTGCAGATTCCTGAGCAACCATTCGAAACACTTCCGGGGCTCCTTCCGTCAACCAGGTCACCGTCCCGGTCCGGCCATATTGCCGTTGCACCTGATGAAACACCTCGTGCGGGATCACGCGGAAAGCTTCTTGCGGTGCGCTGCTTAGCGCAGGAGATCCTCTGACAATGATCAACGGTTTTGCGTTGCTGCTCACGCCGCCACTGGTTGCGGATAGTTTATCTGCTTCGGCCCGCGATTCCTTGAGATAAAACATTCTGGCCTGAGTGTAGCTTTCCAGATCTGAAGTGATAATAATCTGGATAGGTTCTCGTAGGGTCACCTTATATTTTGCCAGGAGGTCGTTTGTCGTATCGATCGCGCGCCCGATATTCAACCGCGCCGGCTCGGGCACTTCCCGGTCGAAAACCACATCGAGCCAAGCGGATGCCAGACAGTGCGACGGCGCCAGTACCAGCAGACACAACCCCAACAGAAACAATCGTAACGACTTCATGCGAACTCCTCCAATATTTAAAACAAATTATTAAAGCAGATACTATTACATTCTTGATACTTCCGTTAAATCAATCATAATCCTTCCAAGGATAACCGAAATTTATTATTTATTCTTTTCAGAGGATAGGTTGATAACGCCAACAACTGTGCGTCTAGCGGTTCAAGCACAGCGAGAAGTCCATGCCGGATCAAATCCTGCATGGACTTTTCTTTAATTTAGGATGGTCTTATATCAACGGTATAAAACTATCCTATTCTTTTAGAAAAACTTCGTTTTATTGTGCTAATGTGCCCGGAACAAACATGGCATAAACTAAAGCAAGATAGGTCTCAAAGCTATGGTTACAAATAGAGCGGACATATACACGAGTATTCATCGGACATGATTACGCTGTAAGTGGGGGCTTTGAGTATGAGCGGCAAAATTCGCATTACAGGTCTGATGCTTGTGATGATGTGTTTCTTTTTGTTTGCGGCCTGTGGGAAAGCCCAGCCAGGAGTCGATTCGCGATTGGCAAACATTCAATTGCCACCAGGTTTTCAGATTGAAGTGTATGCAAGCGGGGTAAAGGGCGCCCGATCTTTGGCGCTGGGAGACTCTGGCGTCGTATTCGTCGGATCGCGGGACGCGGGTCGGGTCTACGCCCTAATTGACGAGACGGGCAAAGGAAGCAATGTGTCAGTGGTTACCGTTGCCGCTGGACTTGATACTCCGAACGGGGTGGCTTTTCGTGATGGCGCTCTATATGTGGCCGAAAACAGCAGAATCCTGCGGTACGACAATATCATGTCCAATCTTCGTGAACCCCCTGCGGCGGTTGTTGTAACAGAAGCTTTGCCACGGGAACGCCATCATGGTTGGAAATACCTTGCCTTCGGACCGGACGGGAAACTGTATGTCCCGATCGGCGCACCCTATAATATCGGCGTAAGTACCGACGAAAGGTTCGCAACCATAATGCAGATGAATCCTGATGGTTCCAATCTGCAGGTTTTCTCCGCAGGCGTGCGCAACTCTGTTGGTTTCGATTGGGATCCGGCCACGGGAGAACTTTGGTTTACTGACAATGGCCGGGATTGGCTCGGCAACGATTTGCCGCCAGATGAACTTAACCACGCTCCGCGGGCAGGGATGAATTTTGGGTACCCTTATTTCTATGGCGATAATGTGCCTGACCCCGAGTTTAAGGAGCATCCCGACTCATCCAGCTTAGTCATTCCCGCTCGTAAGTTGGGCGCCCATGTTGCGGCTCTGGGGATGAAGTTTTATACCGGAAAGATGTTCCCCGCTGAATATCGTAATCAGATATTTATCGCCGAGCACGGTTCCTGGAACCGGACGGCGCCGGTCGGATACCGGATCAGTTTGGTTAAGTTGCAGGAAGGACGGGCCGTAAGTTACGAAGAATTCGCCACTGGCTGGCTGCAAAATATCGAAGCATGGGGCAGACCCGTAGATATTCTGGTCATGTCTGACGGCGCCCTCTTGGTTTCGGATGACCGGGCGAATCAAGTGTATCGCATAAGCTATCGTTAGAATATAATCGTTTGTCATGATGAAATGAAGTACAGTGAAGGCCTGTCTTCCGCTGGAGGGTTGATGACGGGGAAAGGCGTGGAAAAAAATTGAGAAGGAGGTCTTGCTATGAGTGTTCTCGATTTCGCATTGAAAATGGAGCTTGATGGTGAACAATACTATCGGAAGCAGGCGAAAAAAGTGAAATATGAGGGGCTTAAAGTTATATTAGAAGCGCTTGCCGACGATGAACACCGTCACTATGGAATTATTCAGGCGCTCCAACATCCCGCCGATAACCATCCTGCGGTGGATGCTTCGGTGCGCAAAGTGAAAAATGTGTTTGAACTTGGCAAGCACAATGCGTTCATACCGAAGGATAAGGAATCGATCGCAAAATTAACAGCCGAACCATTGGATATATATCTGGCGGCGTTACTCAAGGAAGAAGAAAGTGTGAAACTTTATAAGAAGATGCTGGAGACAGCTGAAGGACAACCCAACAAGGGTATAATTGAAAACCTTGTGCATGAAGAAGAACAACATGTGCAAGTACTGGGTAATATTATTGAAATGTTTAATCACGTTAATGAATGGGTGGAGTCACCCGAGTTCAATCATCAAAAGCCTTACTAAATGCAGCCAATGAACCTCAATGAGGTTCGTTGAAAAGATAGATTTTGCGCCGCATAAAAAAAGAGGGAGGTATGTATCATGAAGTTTACCAAGTTAACGGCTGTTGTACTCCTAATTCCCTTGTTGGTCCTGGTGATGGGGTCCTTTAGCGTGGCAGCTGCCGCTCCTGTAACAGTGATGAAAAACGGAACCGATCAGTATTTGGCCGATTCCAACGGGATGACGCTATACTATTTTACCAAAGATGCGAGCGGCGCCAGTACCTGTATGGGGCAATGCCTGGAGCGCTGGCCCATTTTCTACACGGACAATGTAATGGTACCCAATGGAATGGACGCCAAGGAATTTGGGACTATTACCAGAGCCGACGGGAAAAAACAAAACACGTTCCGCGGCTGGCCTCTCTACTACTGGGCAGGGGATAAAGCTGCCGGGCAAACCAATGGACAGGGATTTAACGGCGTATGGTTCTATGTAACCAATCCATTGAGTTATTGATAGACAGATAACTGATGCTGTTTTTTCGAAAATGGGTCTGGAAATATTAAGAGATCAGGCCGAACTTGACAGTTCGGCCTGATCTCTTTCCTGATGTTAGGGAATCAGTGCAAACGTATCATAAACGTATTTGTTGTTAGTCTGATCCAACCAATACTCCGTGGCCGTGATCGAATGCTTGCCATCATCCACCGTGAAAATAATATAACCTGGGCGATCCTGCGTACTGGGCACTGCCGTCGTTGGGAATACATTGGTCAAGCGGCTGTCGACGGTTGCAGGATTATAGTTGCTAACGCACCCTAAATCGCCGATAACGATTTGCGGTATCCCGTTTACCCGGCCACGAAAATATAGATGTTCATGACCGGAAATATACGCAGTCACATGATTGTCAGTCAGCAGTTGCCAAAACTGGCTTTGGAGGCTGGGCTGATCAAACAGATTAAATTGCGCGACCTTGCTGCTCGAGGTGGTGTCAGGGGAATATACTGGGCTATGACCCATAACGAAGATATGGTGAGCCCCCTGATTATTTTGGAGTTCACTCTTGATCCAATCCATGGGCAGCGTGACAATTCCGCTGGCTGTATTGACGAATTGGTCAATCATGATGAATTTTGCGTTATTGTGCATGAAACTATAGGATAAGCCTTTTGCAGCCGGTGGGCCGTTCTGCGGCATGGTGATCGCGATGTCAGCCATATATGCCTGGGCGAGAGCCGGCTCTCCATTATGCAGGCCGAAATCATGGTTTCCCCGGATCACGTAGAGCGGAATATTCGCCTGGGCAAGCGGAGCGGTTACTTTCTTATAAGTTGCATATTGCATATCGAATTGTTTATAGGCCGGAGACGTTGGCAGCGTTTGGGCTCCCGTAATCAAATCACCTGTTTGCAGAACAAAATCAGGATGTTCGTTGACAATATAGCTGATGATGGGGGGGAGATAAGCCGTAACCCCTGTCTGGGTGCTTTGCATGTTCGCATCATGGGTGTCGCTAATCATGGCGAATTTCCAGACGGAGGCCTTCGATGCGGTTGGCTGTGCTTCAGCCCGAGCGATGACTTTCGGCAACATAGCCGGCGACAATCCCAACAATCCGGTCAGCGTTGCGCAGGTTTGGATAAAGCGACGCCGGGATAAATTCTTCTGCTGCAACAAGTCATGTAAAGATTGATTATCAGCCATAGTTATTTTTACAACCCCTTATCTTTGCAAATAATCTGGATCTGTTATCCTTATTGCATATTTCTGCACGCCCCACGTAATTCCTTTGATAATGAACCAAATAAAAAAAGAAAAAAGATGGGCTGCAAGAAAGTTAATTCTTGCAGCCCATAAAAATACGCAAAAGCTAAATTCTCAGCTTTTTAGCCCCATATCTTCGTCAACGCCCAGCATTATATTCATACACTGCACAGCTGCGCCCGAGGCCCCTTTGCCAAGGTTATCAAAACGAGTTACCACCAATATCTGCTCATTTGTGCCAAATACACAAAGTTCAATCCGGTTGGTATCGTTGCAGCATTCCACTTGGAAGAAGCCATCTTCTAATGTAGCTTCCTCATCAAACGGCATAACCTTGATGAATTTTTCTGCAGCATAATATTCGGCAAAAAAATCTCTAACCTGAGCCGCGCCCATCGGTTTCTTGAACAAACGGGAAGCCAAAGGCGTCATTACGCCCATTCCCTTATAATAGTTGGCTACTATTGGAACAAAGGCAGGCGGATACTGGAGTCCTGTCCGGGATTGCATTTCGGGCAAATGTTTATGCTTCATGCTAAAAGCATAGGGCCTCGGGATATTTACACCGCCGCCGTCGACGTTCTCGTATTTATTGATTAAGCTTTTGCCACCGCCGCTATAGCCGGTTAAAGATGTACAAGCAACTGGATAATCAACAGGAACAATCCCAGCTTTTACAAGCGGATACATTCCGACGATGAAACCTGTCGCATGACAGCCAGGCACCGTCACACGATAAGAATTCTTGATTTTTTCACGATGTAGAGGACTCAGTTCGGGCAGTCCATACGCCCAGTTCGGGTGAGTCCGATGCGCCGTACTCGCATCAATTACCCGAGTGTGGTCATTATTTATTAAAGAAACTGCTTCACGTGCGGCGACATCCGGCAAGCAGAGAAAAACTAAATCAGCGCTGTTAAGCAATCGACTCCGTTCTGAGCGATCTTTGCGTTTATCGGGGTCAATACTTAACCAATCAATGTCAGAACGTTTCGATAAGTATTCATGGATTTTTAATCCGGTCGTTCCTTCTTGACCATCGACAAAAATTTTTTGCTTCATAAATCCTCCCCCTTTTTCTTTTATAATAATACAGTAATTGATTGTTTTATGCAATAAAGTTTCTTCGAATTTTATCGCCCATCCTTTGAAAACCAAAGACTCTTACAGTAAAGAAGTCCATGTCGGTTCAATCCCGACATGGACTTCTCTTGAAATTTGGGTGAATTTGAGATTGCTAATTCACGGTTGGAGTTCGATTTCACCGGGTCGCCAAGTTTTGTCGAACCAAGGTTCCAGCGCACCGTAGAGGCGTAATAGAGTATTCCAGCCTTTGCCGGGGATCGTTTGTATCCAATTTCCTTCTTTTCCGGCTGGTGCTTTAGGTCCGAAGTAGATATCCACTGATCCGTCCGGGTTGACTTGCAGTGTTTTGTCTTGACTGGTCACGCTCGGAAATTGCTGATCCGTCTGGAGCATCGAACGTGTCTGGTTGTCATACAAAATGACCGACCAGAAGTTATTCACCGGGATATTGGGCGGCAGGTGCAATTTATAATTTTTGCTGCCATCAAGCGGATTCCCCTTTGCGTCTACAAATGCCGCCGCATATTGGGAACCTTGCCCGACCATCTTCTCTTCCATTGCAGGAGTAACTCCAGTGGCGTAAAAGAAGAAAGCGGAATAGGCATCCAAAAGGCGTGCTCCGTTTTCCTCGAACTTGTAACCGCCCAGGTACCCCATGCGCCAAGCGCTGCCGGGATAGTAATATGCTTCTTTTTGCCGGAACCGATAGTTGATGGCGCGAGCGGTCGCATCACCCACAACGGCTGCTTCGGTCAGTATCTTTTTCATCCGGGCATCCGGTGCGAAGGGTTTCCCTTTCTGGATGCCGATGTATGCGTAGTAACCTGCAGTAATCGGATCTATGGAATCACTCGGTTCATCCTGTACTACCTGATTGAGCAACTCCCAGAAGGGATAATCAGCCGGGCCGACAGTGCAAAAATCCTTGCCAGAAACGTTCACGAAGTTCATCGGCGGTGGATTGTCAGCTTTGGAGAGGGGATAAATACGCGTATGCTTCTTCACTAGGTCTACACCCGGTTTCGGATCACCGTTGACTACGAAGCTGCGCCATGGCATCCATGCGTTGAATGTCTTCAGCCTTACCACGAAATATCCTTCAGGCACGTCGCCCTGATAACCGGGAGGCAACAGAAGGTACTTTCCTCCCTCCCCCTTGTCCGGCCCGGTTAAACCAACGTCAGTAACCCAGTTGTACCACATGTCGTCAATCGCTCCGAGCACCTTCGGGGGAGTCTCGACGACCAGCGGTCCTTCGTGAAGGTCGAGCCAAATCCAAGTATAAGGCGTGCTTGTATTAGGGGTGAGGAAGATCGATTTGGAATCCATGATTTGCTCGAAAATCGGCACCGTATAGTTGGCGGGGCCCAGAGCGAGAATCCCGTTGCGGTTCGCAGCCTGGCTCACCGGAGCCAAGGCCAGAAGGTAGGCTTGCACAGCGCGCTGAAAGTCAAGATTGTCATAGAGTTTTGCAACACTGGCGTCATCGGGGAACCCATCGAAAAACTTCAACGTGCCGAGACGCGTCTCAACTTTGTCTGGCGATGCGATACCCGGAGGAGTATGGGTGGTCATCTTGTAATCCGCTGCGAAGGCGACACCGTTGAACAACTGCCCGCCGGTTAAACCGGAACCCAGTGATATGGACAGAGCTAAAATGGCGCAGATGAATATCTGAGATCCTTTTTTCATTTGATTCCCTCCCTTTCTAGAGTTTGTGTGGTTTGCATTTGTTTGTATAGTAAGAAACATTACACACGGCAAACAAAATATCCTTCTAAATTTTGCAAACATGGGAAAGGGCCCGGCGAAGGCAGTGAACCTTCCAACGGGCCTTATATAGGCGTCGCGGAAAACTTTGTGACTGGAGGGGTAAATCGATAAAAATAAATAAGAAAGTCCTCGCTTTTTAATAAAGGCAAGGACTTTCTTGATGATCGTCTTCTGATGACTTTCAGGGGGTCACTATATTGAACCAGAAGGGAAATGTGTCGAGCAAGTCAAAGAGCTCTGCCAAAGCTTCCTTGTTGCCATCAATTCTAAATTCGCCTGATGCTATCTTTTGGTTCAGTGAAGCTTGTTTCGTCAAAAGGGAGTCCAGGTTCTCCTTGGTCGTGATGATTGAGGCATCCGCAACAAGGCTTTGGCGACCGGCCGCGTAATTGAGGACTCCGTTCTCGACCGTCAGCACATACCGGCTCTTCAGGTCGGGGAAGGTGAAATTCAACACGAGTTTTTTGCCGGAAGCCTTGGGGCCGTTAAGACGGATGGCAAGATAATCAAACAACATTTCCGGCGGCATGGCCCGGAGGACGTCAGGACTGGCGGTATTCGATCCTGCGGCCTTGGGGATACCGTTTCGCAGTTCGAAGGCTCCTTGCAGGTACGCGTTACGCCACGGGCCGGACTCCGCTTGATAGCCCAGTTGTTCAAGCGCGTCTGCCTCCAGTTCGCGAGCTTCTCTGTTGTCCGGGTCGGCGAAAACAACTTGGTTCATAACCTGCGTCACCCAGCGGTAATTGCCTGCTGCAAAGTCTTTCCGCGCTTTTTCGATTACAGCGGCGGAACCTCCCATGTATTCCACAAACTTCTTTGCTGCGGGTTCGGGAGGGAGGGGGTCGAGGTTGGCGGGATTGGCGTCATACCAACCCAGATACTTCTGATAGACCGCTTTTGCGTCATGTTTCACTGTGCCGTAATACCCGCGCAAATACCATAACTGGCTAAGCTCGGCAGGAAACTCAAGCATTTCCGCAATTTCTGTCGAAGTGTAGCCGTGGTTCATCAAACGAACCGTCTGGTCGTGGATGTATTTGTATGCGTCACGTGTTTTTTGCATGTAGTCAACCACGTAGGCATTACCCCAACGGGGCCAGTGATGGGCCTGGAATACGAACTGGGCGTCCTTGCCGTACAAATCAATGGCCTCGTCGAGATAATTGGCCCATTTCTTTCCGTCCCGTACCTCGGCGCCACGTAGGGTGTACAGGTTATGCAGGGTGGCTGTGCAGTTTTCGGCCATCCACAAAGCCTTGAACTGGGGAAACCAGGTGTTCATCTCGGCAGGCGCTTCTGTTCCCGGTGTCATTTGAAATACCATGGTCACGCCGTCAAGCTTCACTTCTTGCCCCGTCTTGGTGATAATATCAGTAGGTGCAAGCAAACCAGCCGTGCCTGTGGAAGTTGTTTGTCCCAGTCCGGTACTGACGCCGCCCTTCTCGTCCCGTGGCAACAACGCCCCATACATATAAATGGCGCGTCGGCTCATTGCATTGCCTGCCGTCACGTTTTCGCTGATGGCGTGTTCCATGAAGCCTTCAGGGGCGAAAATCATGACCTTGCCGGCTCTGACGTCAGCTTCGTCCACTACGCCGCGCACCCCGCCGAAATGGTCGACATGGGAGTGGCTGTACACGACCGCCAACACCGGTCTTTTTCCCAGGTTGTCCGTAACAAGATCATAAGCTGCTTTGGCGGCTTCGGCAGAAATCAGTGGATCAAATACGATCCAGCCGGTATCTCCTTGGATGAAGGTGATATTTGAAAGATCAAAACCTCGCACCTGGTAAATACGGTCACTGACCTTGAACAACCCGGCAATCGTGTTAAGCTGCGCTATGCGCCACAGGCTCGGGTTGATTGTGTCCGGCGCCATCTTGTTCCGGCCGATGAAATTGTAGGACTCCATATCCCACACAGTCTTGCCGTTTGCATCTTTGATGATTAGGCTCTTGGGCCGGGCGATGAAACCGCGTTGGGCGAATTCAAAATCCTGTTGGTCTGCGAAGGGAAGCTGCCGCAAGACTGCTGCGTTGGCAGACTGCGTAGCTTCTGTTGCATCTTTGGATTCGGCAGCGGTTCCTACCCCAGCGGAAGAAGTGAGGACAAAAACCAGCGTTAGCATGACTAGAAATCGTAAGACCTTTCGAGAAGTCATCACACATCCCTCCCCAAATAGTTGTTATGTCTAAAAATTCCCGATTTAACCATCCTTCTTTCCGTAACTAGATCCAGGATTCCACATGAAATAATTGTCATGAGTAAAGTAATTAAACATTGGAAGTGCTATTCCTTCTAATAAATAGAAAAACATGAACATATTGATTTAACCGTTCGGCTTAGAACAAGAGCGTTAGCCGCATTCTATTGCAATGTAATGCGCGCAATTCTATAATTGGAGCAACATAATTATACTGGGGAGGACTCATTGTGAAATATTATGTAGTGGATGCTTTTGCCAAACAAATCTTTGAAGGAAATCCTGCGGCAGTGTGCATCATGGAAAAGTGGTTATCTGCCGACTTGATGCAAAAGATAGCCATGGAAAACAATCTCTCTGAAACGGCTTTTGCGGTAAAGGAAGGCAATAGATATCATTTGCGCTGGTTTACTCCGGGCGGTGAAATCGATTTGTGCGGTCATGCGACCTTGGCAACGGCATATGCAATTGCCAATTTCGTGGAAACGAATATATCTTCAATTCATTTCACTACGTTGAGCGGCCAACTAGTTGTAACGAAAAAGGGTGAGTTGTATGAGATGGATTTCCCCAGCTATAAGTTGCAACAGGTTCCTGTCACCGATGTCATTGCCGAAGCACTGAATGTCCGTCCGATAGAGGCCTATTTGGGGCGAGATTTGCTGTGTATCATGGAAGATGAGAGTCAGGTTTTTGGAGCAAATCCGAATCTGGACAAGGTAAAGGAATTGGACGGATTGTTGGTTCACTTTTCTGCAAAAGGAACCGAATATGATTGTGTATCACGTACCTTTGCTCCGAAATGTGGCATCTCGGAAGACCCGGTATGTGGTTCCGGTCATTGCCATATCATTCCCTTTTGGGCCAACAGGCTCGGCAAGACGGCTCTAGTAGCCAGGCAAGCATCGCCGCGTGGCGGTACGCTATATTGCAGGCAAGAAGGTGACCGGGTGTCCCTGGGCGGTTATGCAACATTGTATTCCGTTGGTGACATCAGAATATAAAACTCGTAGAGGACATTGCTAACCAGATATACTAAGGTATACTATGAAAAATAGAGTAAGGAGAATTAATATATGCCATTTCGGAAGAAAGAACTATACGAAGATGTTTATAAGTGGCGCCGCCACAATAATGGTACCTGCTTTTATTGTTATGAAGATAAACCTGTCGCATACGCTTTCGTTGGAGAAAAAGGCATTTGCCAGGAATGTTTGGACCACTTTAAAGTGGGGCACGCCGGCACAGATCGTCACGTAATCGCCTACCTTACAAACGGGCTTAAGAGTCATGAGGAAACTGTCGAATGGCTGAAGAAGCACGGCTTAAAGTTGGCGCCTAACGGCAAAAAGAATGATATTCATTATTACTTTGGAATTAACAATATGGGGAACTTTAATAATTATTGCGCTATTATTTATGGGTTTGTCGATATCTCCACTGTGGATAGTGCTACTGAGAAGAAAATCAAGAATAGCTATAATGAGATAGAAATATTTAAGGATGGCAGCATTCATATTATCTATTAATTCGCTAACTCCATAGAAAAGTTTCATTGTTTTGGATAAGTGAATGTAGTATTATTGCACTTGAAAAATTCATAATCTCATGATATAGTCGTTCACGAAAGAAGGAGTGAGTTGATGTCGGTCGTTCTGTAAGAGTTTAGGTTACGGACATAAAACGAGCAGTTGGACTGCTTTATTTGTGTTACCATAAACTGCCTTACAGATTGAACACACACCCATCTTAATGGTGTAATTTGTAGCGCAGTAGAATAATGCTGCGCTTTTTTATTGTCTTTCTGTAAGGCTAAAACAGAAAGGAAGATTCACTATGTATACATTTACAAACCAATTCATTTCTGATCATAACAACCTGGAGTTTTTGAAAGCCACTATGATGGGGCCGAATGCCATGCGGGTATCCGAGGAATTGGCGTCATACCTCGACATCAATGAGAAGTCGCGGATACTTGACCTCGGCTGCGGGTGCGGTCTTTCCACGCTGCTCTTGACAAAAAAATACGGTGCGTCTGTTTTCGCCGCCGATCTTTGGATTTCACCGACCGAGAATTATGGAAGGTTCCAATCGATCGGGATTGCTGACAAGGCAGTGCCTATTTCCGTAGACGCGACCAAGGGGCTGCCGTTTGCAAACGGATATTTTGACCTGTTGTTTAGCGTGGATGCTTATCATTATTTCGGCGATACGGCGGAAATGCTCCCAGCGATCATTCCTCACATAAAAAAAGGCGGCTATGTCGCCGTGGCGATTCCCGGCTTAAAATATGAGTTTGGGGAAAATGTCCCGGAGGAAATGCGACCGTTTTGGAATGACGAGATCGCAAGAACCATACGCTCTCTTGACTGGTGGAAGGAGCTATGGGAAAGGGAGGCGGGCGTTGAACTGGTTGATGTCCGCGAAATGGCCTGCTGCAAACAGGCGTGGGATGAATGGCTCTCCGCATACCATCCCGTTGTGGCGGGAGACATAGAAATGATGAAAGCTGAAAACGGACAGTATTTTAATCTCATTCAACTGATTGCCAAGGTCATCTAATCTACAAACTACTAAGAGCCCGCGAATTTCGCGGGCTCTTAGTAGTTGGGCATTTGTTATTCTAAGAAAAAAACGATCTCGCTAACTACTCTGGCTTTTTGAACTTTTTGTTTTCCGCCGCCTTCATTATTGGGATAATATTCAGAGAGAGAAATTTGTCCTTGCGAAGCAGTTTTTATTTTGCCTAATTTTGCTTGCGAATCGTCTGCAAATTGCTGGCCGGCGATGCGTGCGTTTTTGGTGCTTTCAGCGATTAATTGCGGCTTTATCGAATTTAATTCAGGATAAGTATAGACAGTCTTTACATTCGATGTTAAATCTTTGGTAACCAAATCCAAGTTTATTTGCGCTGCTTTATTTTCTATCGTTTCTACGTCTTTCGCTTTAACTGTCAGGGTTTGCCCAACGGTATAGCGGTCTATTTTTACTTGTACCTGTAATCCATTTTGCGTGCGGGTTTCGTAATATTTTTGTCGGTCGGTTACATCGAGATGGCTTATTGTAATGTCATTTTTGTTGTATCCAATACTTGTTAAATAATCAATGATGGCGCTTTTCTTGTTTTCCGTTTGCTTAATTATATTCTGAAAATCATCGCCCGAAAGCGAAAAAGTTAAGGCCATCGTCACGGAAGTTGCCTTCATATCCATTTCAGCTAATCCTTTTACGGTTACTACACGGTCTTTGTCGCTAAAAGTTTTTAGCCCTTGGAAAATAAAAAAACCTAACAAACAAAGACCCAGCAATAGCGATAAACTTAAAATAATTGTTTTTGCTACACCTTTATTTTCTGGATTATTATTTGTAAAGTTTGTAGATTCCATATAAGATTCAGCCCCTTTCCTAAATACCGTTTCTGGATTCTCGGAACAGCAGTCCATTGGCGGAATTTCTCACTCCGATTCAATATAGTAATAACATAAATAAGAGGAAAATGAAAGGAGTTTTTTTAATACTCATTCGTTTTCAGTTGAATGGTTACTTTTTATATTTAGCCGTCAAAAGATGCTGGTACCATCACCAACAAAAAGCATTCGATAACCACAAAAACCAACGATGACAAATAATATTAGGGCAAACTCCATAGCGTCGGAAGGCAAAAAGTTTAGAATAGCAAAAACTATTAACAGATACCCCAGACATACCAACCAGCGTAGCCCGCGCAATAAACTAATCATATTGTCACCTCATTTACGTAATACTGACTATAACTGCTTTCCTCTAAACACGCCAAATATAAACATTGCTAAGCCTACAATGCTCATTCCCGCCATAGCAGCTTTTCTAGAATAATCATTTTTGACAGTAAACAGCTCTGGCTTCTCTTGACTATATCCGATCTGAATTTCAGTTCCTATTGCGTATTTTCGTCGAGTGCATCCTGACTGCTCTGGTGCTTGGATGATTTTTCCATCCATTAGCTCATATTCAGCAACCATGGTATACATGGTAAGTCTATTTATATTCGGATACTCATTATATCTGACAACAGTTGCTTTAGTAGTAACAACATTTTTGAATAATCCGATTTCCCTCTTCAGCAATAATAGTCCTGTTACAAAGGTAATAAAGCCTATGCCAGAAAAAATCATTAAATCCATTTTATCACCTCTCGCGTACATTGCTCTCACAGGGAATTGTCTTAACTGTCATGTTCTGTTTTTATCGACCCCAAGCGACGTATGGACACTCATATTACCTCAATTCAGTGGTGGAGGCGAGGCGTGATCGGGAAAATCCACCCATTTATTTTAGCGATATCTTAAGTTCGTCGATTGATGGCAATTTATGCTTTGGAAAATTGCACTCAACGTCATTGGACAGGGATTGCATAGGCCAATCAGCAACATTGCGTATCACAAATTTTATTTAACTATTTTATCGAAAATCTTGTATCCCCAAACAACTTATCCCTCGTTCGTTTAGAAGCTGGTCAACAGATTGACGAAACTGAGGTATTGATAAAATAATAACTCTCCGCAGCAAATCATAAATATTGACCTGCTTAATATCAGAAATTATTTTACTAAGATTAACAAGTTCCAAACAATCATCAAGTTTGTTTTCAGGAACCAACACAACTGGGTGCCTAGCTAATAGTAAACTGTTCATAAAGTCTCCCATTAGATGCTTCTTGTTAATTTGATTTTCAATTTCTAATGCAAAAAGGCATAGGGGTCTATAATTATGTTCGATATTATCATAACGCAATCCGATTCGATTATAGTTTGCTATACAATGTTCATCCAGTTTTCTTTTTAGCCCCTGAATAAAAGAAAGTTTATCCAAAAGCCCAAAGATATTCCGACCATTATATAATGGATAAATCCCTATTGGTTGAGTATGTTGTCGATACTTGATTGTTGGAGCAATCGCTAAATCTACTACTGGGCTATAAATCGGTTGACCATTAATATGTCCAGGGTAAACTAGGGCGGCATCGTTATCGAAATACCTACTACATGATTCCGAAACACACTCTAAGATCTTAAAAGGAGGAGCAACTCGCATTCTTTTATTCTCCCTTATATTATCGATCTCCAAGTGAATTAATTTGTGGCAAATAAATAATCTGGTTGTATCATCCTCGCATTGTAGGTCGATCGCGTTCACTTCTAATAATTCGTTAATATCATTATACTGTCTTCGGATTAGTTGATTTGCTCCAAATAGCTCATTACTACTAATCCAAACATCCGAATGCTTGATTTCGGAAATATAACCACCAAATAATTCTGTAAGTTTTCTGGCAACCTCATTTTGAAATTGGTTAGTAAGCGTCATAAAATAATTACCTCTTTTGCTCCAAAGCTACGGACAGCTATGATTTCATTGCGATTTGAAGCAGTCAGCGTTCTGTCAATCCACGCGCCTGCAATATATCAGAGATAGCTTCTGCCAACCTTCAATGCGCCAGAACACTCCAATATTACCGACAATTTATAAACTGTTTAGCATTGGAAAGCAATTCATTTTTAATTTGTTCGGTATCGAGACGAAAAAAATCTTTAAGCGTATCAATTATTTCATAGGCTTCCCATGGCATATAAGGAACTCCACATTTTTCAGTAAATGGCGCATCGGTTTCGGGCAGAATTCGCGAAAGCGGCATTTTAGAGACGAGCCTTTTGCCTTTATTTCCTGAAAGCATTGCAGGGCTAACGCTAAACCAACAACCAAGCGCATTTGCGCGTTCAAGTTCTTCCATAGTACCTGAGAACCAGTGAAGAACGGGCACGCTGGTTACTACATCGCCCTCGATAATGTCCAGAACGTCTTTTACCGCATTTCTTGAATGTATACTAATTATTCTTCCACCACATTTTTCAGCGGTTCGAGCAATTTCTCTGAATAAATCCTTTTGTGCTTGGTACGAAGTCTTATATTGTCCAGAACCGTCTATCCCGACCTCCCCAATATACTTGCAATGGCGAATGTTTGATAGTAGCATGTCTATCTCATTCATTTTCGATGAAAGAACTTCGGGATGTAGTCCCAGCGCTACCTGAATACAATCAACTCCTGCAAATACTTGCTTTGCCTTTTGCCAAGCGCGTGGACTGGTGGTAACGGCTAGCACATATGTACAACGCCTCTTGACTTCTGGGAGTATCGAAATTGGGTCTTTATACAAATCAAGGTGACAGTGAAAATCAATCATACTATCTTGTAACTTCTCAGTAGCTTTTCAAGTTCACCGATACCTCGCGCAACTACTCCCAAATAAGCGTTCCGGTCAATGGACTCAGCAAATGATAGATTCCCCTTAACAAACCTATTTATACCCGAAAGATCAACCTGCTTAACCGCTAATGCGACTGCAGCCAAATCTTTAGAATTGGACTTACTGATATCATCGTGGTGATAACCCTTTTGAGTAATGTCTTGAAGACCGGCTTCTAAAAACGCCGCTCTACGTACAAGACAAGGCACACATACACCGCAGTGCCTAAGTCCATGGCGTTGAAATTTGCCGCAACTATTCGTTTCAAAAACCAATTCTTCCAACAGCCGCCTATCCTTACATTCTTTAAGAACTTCACCTTTGGTCTTGTACTTATAAGGCAAAATTAATTTTGCTTTAATCCCAAGCGCATCCCAGATTTCTTGCAGCAGAGCCATATAAACAGGATGGGTTGTCTTTGTGCTTAAGCTCCCAATGCGATTAGAATCTAACGGCACATTCAAGCTGATGAAGCCATTCTCTGGCACAACAATTTCTGTAAATCCGTCTGATATCGAAATTGCAGAGGACGTCAAGAGTGCAAAAGCGAAAAATGCAATGGAACGGGCACGAGTTGACCCCTCTCTCCCTTTGAGTCTTCCAATGCTCCATTGACAGTGGTTATGCTCGCCAAAACGGTTGGCAAAATTCCGCTGTCGATCTGCATCTCCCCTGATAATCTGCGACACGAATAGAGGATTTCGCTTCCCGGATAACAAGTCTATAGCACCAACCAAACTATCCACGCCGCCTGAAAGCAAACAAACACAATCATTCTTACGTTGGAGCGGTTCGTGTGCAATTAGAATCGCCGGGGCTTCTGCGAGTTGGAACGTTAGCGTCCAGAAATCCCCTGTGAGAAACCTAAGCATTTTCTCGATTTTTGTTTTTAGCGACATCCATTTTTCAGGTTCGGACAGAAAGATGGTTAGGTCTATCATCCTTGTCCATCCATCTGGACTGTCAGATCTCGGAACCAACTTGTCCGAAGCAACCACGGAAAATGCAAATGCAGCAAAATCAACCGCCGCAATGGGTGGTGCAATTCCATACTTTTTAAGGTCGTCGGGTAGTGAAAGCCCCAATGATCTGATATTCATTGCGGATTCTTCTGTATGTGAAAATAGTTCAAAGTAGTCAATATCACTGTCAAAATGGGCTGGGACTGAGGAGTGTGGATAACAGATTATCTTTCTCATACTGTCACCTCGAATACTTTGAATGTCCTTTCTATTGCTGTCATCATAACTTTGTGTAGGTCTGACGGCGGTTTGTTTCCTATTTCGTTACGGATAACTCCTATTTGAGAACTAATTTCAGCCTCTAAATACTCGCGCATATCGTTAAGCCTCGTTACGCGGTCGGTAAGAGAAATATCCTTTGTTTCAAACCCTTGGCCAATATCGAGTTGAATTCTGCTGAAAGCTTCGTAACTGAGGAAAGACGAAACTAATGACCAAACGCTATCGTCTGAAAGTGCAGTTAATTCAACATCGGGATTTTTGTCAAACAAGTCACTCAATGCCGAAGAAACAGAATCTCTTGGGGACGTCTCATCTAAACTTCCTCCGTCGCTGCAAATGTACTCTGCAATCGCGTCAATTAGCCCATACACATCAACATTTGCCGACCTGTAATTACTGATGATGCTGCTTATTGTGGGTTCATTGCTCTCTCGAAGTGAACTAAATGATGAATACAGTTTGGATGCAACACTCGCGGAATGGCGCATACGGTTTGCTACGTTTCGTGAACCTCCCATACCAGTACGCGAGTAATGTCCCAGCGATTTCGTTAAAGACTCTCGGTTGCCGCTCCTTATGTAATCGCCCATGCTGCGGCGAGCACTCCCAAATCGTGCCGAGGGGGCGAGTAGTGGCACTGCAGGTGCTGTCTGAGGATTCTGCGTAGGTGCCGTAGGTGCCTCTGGATTATCAATGTCATCTAACCACGAAGGGTCAAATGAAACGCCAGGCTTCGGTCCGTTATGTGATGCTGATGTTCCCATAGGTTTATTTTCCTCCCTTCGCAGCAATGGCTTTTTTCACCGCTGGAGGTGTGTTATCATCATTGATCCATCTGGTCAACATTTCTGCTGCCCACGATTTATCAAGTAGTAGCGGAATAAAAGCCGGTTTCCGCATTTTCGCGGGGATTGCATCTAATAGGTTGACAAGCCTGCTACCTAAGTTTGGATAAGCCTCGGTGATATGCAATGTAGCAATAAGATTTTTCTTTTCCCATTGACTTCCGCTACCTATCCGTCCAAGCCTCACTAACAATTTTTCGGCTTCTGTTTCGCCAATCTCCTTGACTTTAGTCACAATATCTTTAAGTATGTCTTTATCAACAGCGGTTAATGCAGTTAAAACTTCACTCGCTTCCATTGAAAGTTCATCATAGGCTGCCAAAGATAAAGATCTGTCACGGCTCAAATACAGCAACGGTCTAATGTCGGTGTCGCCGAGCTTCGGTTCAAGTTTTAACCATTCTGTAATGAACGGTGACTTCCAGTTTGAATCCTCTGTGGCATAATCATCCCCGCTGGCTACTTTTGCTTCTATTTCTTGAAGAAAAATCAATTTTCCATCTTGCGATTCAATCGATTTTTTAACAAGGAACTCAAATGCCGCAGGAGAAGCGCAGCGCTCGAACAATTGCATTTTAACAAGACAGCCAAAATCTATTGTCATACCGTTGAGGCGTGCAACTTTTCCCCTTATAATCAAGTTGTTCAAGAACCGTTTGATAAGGCGAGGATTTCCGTTGATATTCTTAGCAGTGACCATGATTCCTGCAAGCTGTTCAGCTAAATCAATGTATTTCCGCATTTTTTCAATGGAAGTGCCATCGAAAGCCTTTTCAATCTTTGTTTTAGGTATCCCGCCCTGCCAAGCATTGGATAATAGGGATAGCAAATCAGCCTTTGTTTTCTCCCAAGCATCCTTATTTATCTCTCCCTTTCTTTCTGCCTGTTCTGCAAACAACATCACCAAGTATATCTTGACTTCGTTGACACCTAAATGTGGAACGGACAGGGGAATTTGAATTAACTTATCAAAATAACTTGTTACAAGCCCTTCGGACAGTTCCACATCTGCAAAGTGTGCCTTTACACTGTTACGAATCATTTGCTCATCGGCGGCAATAATGAATGCTGTTCTCTCCACAAAGAGCAGAAGTCGCATTGCTTCAAGAGTAGAAACTGCCGTTGACGGCAAGCAACGGTCTAAGTCATCCACTAAGACGACCAGTGTAATGTTCAACTCTTTAAGAAGTTCAGCAAAATCAGCTCTGAGCTTCTCTATCTGCTGAGGGGTAGATTTTGACGCATTTTCTTTGAGTAGTTCTTTCGTTTCCGGGGTTAGAGCATTAAATGCTATACCGACCGCTTCGCTTTTTGCAGTTTGCGCTTCTATATCATCATTTTGAAAAAGGCTGGAAACAGCACCTATTAGGGATGCCATTCCTCCGACAGCAGCGCCGCCTGGAATCAGCCCTAAGGACAGTGGAACAGCCATTCTGGCAACTTGAAACCAATTGACGCGCTGAATGAAACCTTCCACCTTTTTCGTTATTCCCTTTGCCGGATCACGTTTTTTACTTTCTTCAAGTAGTTTATCTGAAACAGCCTGTAATAAGGCTGCTCTGGCATCATCGTATCCTTGATAAAGCCAAGCGTTAAACTCCAAAAAAACATAGCATTTTTCTTTGTCATCCTTTCCATCATCTTGGAGTTTAAGAGCATTGCCTATCATTTTTACCATAGACGATTTTCCTGCTCCCCAACTGCCAGAAACACCAATGGAGACAGGTTGCCCGCCTGACTCAGCAATCAGTTCCGCAACGGTTTTTGCAATTACGGAAAAGTTAAGAAAATCTTGGGTTGTTTCAACATCGTTCCACATATCCCATTATCACCCCTCATAAGTTGAAAAATTTCATTTGTAAAGATTATGATTTGATGTGTAGTATTAAACATTAAAAAGGTATTTCCTTCAAATTAACACTATTTAAGGAAGTATCGATTGGACTATTTCCTTAGTAAGTATGTCTTTTTGCATGGTCGCGCCTACCTTCACCAACCCTTTTTTCAAATGTGCGCAACTTTAGGATAACGATATCCAGCCATTCCCATGCATATAGCAAAAAGCCCGCGAATTTCGCGGGCTTTCATTATAGATGGATTTGATTGGTGGAGGCGAGGGGAATCGAACCCCTGTCCAAAAGCGTCGCCACATGGCTTTCTCCGAGCGCAGTCAGTGATTTGAATTTTGCAGTTCCAGCGCCCCCTGACAAGCTCCGGTTCCACTATCCCAGTAAAATTTCCCTGTCGGCCCTCCGGGAGTCAGGCCTTAAGGTATCTCGCATTGCGGCGCTCAGATCCCCTGCCGCGAGAAGGGCGGGGGCTGAACGTTAGCAGACTAAGCTGCTAAAGCGTATTCGTTGTTTGCAGTTATGCTTTTTCCACCGTATTGCGGGCTGGTGGGATCCCGGCTCGCTTACCATGCCACAACTGCCCCTGTCGAAACCAGTACGCCCCCGTATGAGGGTCGTTGGTTGGCAAAAACGAATCGCTGCACGTTTGCATTCTTATTATAACATAATTTAATGAGAGGGAGAAGGGGAGTGGGTTACACCTATTGGCGTTCCCGATCCCGCATCACCCGGTCGACTTCACGTTTGGCGTCATGTTCGGCGGCTGATTGCCGTTTGTCGTAGAGATCCTTGCCGCTGGCCAGAGCCAGTTCGACTTTGGCCATGCCATGCGACAGATAGATTTTGAGCGGCACCAGGGTAAACCCTTTTTCGCGGGTCTTACTGAGTAGACGCACGATCTCTGCCTTGTGCATCAGAAGTTTGCGATTGCGCCGCGGTTCATGGTTGAACCGGTTGCCTTGCTCATAAGGGCTGATATGGGCGCTGATCAGGAAGAGTTCCTTGTTTTCGATTTTCGCATACGAATCCGTCAGGTTGGCTCGTCCGCCCCTGAGAGATTTGATCTCGGTGCCGGTCAGTACGATACCGGCTTCGAAAGTTTCGTGAATATGGTAATCGTGCCGGGCCCTACGGTTTTCGGCGACGATCTTTATGCTTTTTGGTTTTTCCGACACTGGGGCTCACCTCTGATTTTTTTCTTTGACTTGAACTTTTCGATTTGGATGGTTTACGACCAGCGGGCCCTGCGGCTGGCGGTCGAGGAGGGGTCGGTCTGCGCGAGACTGGCGATGATGCCAATGTGAAATCAATGGTCCGGTCTGCCGGATTGGCGCGAATCAGGCGAACGGTGACCGCATCCCCCAGTCGGTATCTTTTCTTCAGGCGATCTCCGATCAGGCAATGCTGATCTTCCATGTATTGATAGTAGTCATCATCCAGGGAGGAGATATGAACGAGACCTTCCACACCGTTTTCCAGCTCAATGAAGAATCCGAACGAGGTGACGCCGGCGATGGTGGAGGGGAATTCTTCCCCGATGAATTGTACCATGTATTCGGCTGTCTTCATATCGACCGATTCGCGTTCCGCCTCGGTCGCGGCCCGTTCGCGGTCGGAGGAGTCGGCGGCTATCTTCGGCAGCAATTGCAGGAGCTGCTCGCGACGTTCCGGGGAGAGGGGACCTTGCATCGTTTCATGCAGCAGGCGGTGAACGATGAGGTCAGGGTAGCGACGGATGGGAGAGGTAAAATGGGTGTAGTATTTGGCGGCCAGTCCGAAGTGACCGGCATTTTCCGCTTCGTATCGCGCCTGTTTCAAAGAACGGAGCATGAGGGTGGATACCATTTTTTCCTCGGGGCGTCCTTCCATCCAGGTGAGTGCTTTTTGCAGGTCCATCGGTTTTACTTCCGTCCATGCGCCGATGTGTTGGCCGAAACTGCGCAACAGGTCTGCGAGCTTGGCCATTTTCTCCGGGTCGGGATCGGCATGGACCCGGTACACGAAGGGGATATCCCGTCGGTCCATATGCTCGGCAACCGTTTCATTGGCGGCGAGCATGAATTCTTCGATGATCGATTCGGACACTGTTCGTATCCGTTTATCGAGGCCAATCGTATGACCCTGGTCATCGAGCAAGACTTTGATTTCCGGCAGATCAAAATCGATAGCGCCGCGGCGGCTACGCTTTTTGCGCAGAACATCGGCGAGCTGTTCCATCATTTCGAGCATGGGAACCAGGGGCGCGTATTGCTGGCGTAGCGTGGCGTCTTTGTCTGCGAGAATGCCGCGCACGATTTTGTAGCTGAGGCGGGTATTGACGCGGATGACGCTGGGGAAAATCTCATAGCGGGTTACACGGCCGTTGCCGTCGATATCCATGGAGGCTGAGAGGGTCAGACGATCCTCGCCGTGATTCAGACTGCAGATGCCGTTGGAAAGGCGATGCGGCAGCATGGGGATGACCCGGTCCACGAGATAGACGCTGGTGCCGCGCAAGCGGGCTTCGATGTCCAACGGGCTGTTTTCCCGCACATAGTGACTGACATCGGCGATATGGACGCCGAGCCGGTACTGGCCAGGCCCGATTCGCTCGACGTGAACGGCATCATCGAGGTCTTTGGCGTCTTCTGAGTCGATGGTGACTGTTGCCAGATCGCGCAAATCGCGGCGTCCTTCGAGTTCGGCCGGTAAAATGGCGGCAGGGACGCGCTCTGCAGCCTGGGCGACAGCTGGAGGAAAGTCGCGGGGGAGCTGGTGGGCGGCAATGACTGTCAATACGTCAACGCCCGGCTCACCGATCCGGCCGAGAATCTCCGTGACTTTTCCTTCCGCAGGTCCGCCTTTTTGCGGCCAGCGGGTTATTTCAACGATGACCTGGTCACCGGCGCGTGCTCCGTTGATCGCTTTGGGGGGAACTACTATCGTGGTGGAAATCTTCACATCGGAGGGTTGAACATTGAAAACGCCGCGACTGGCGGTGAAGGAGCCGACGATATGGGTGTTGGCTCGCCGCAGAACTTTGACGATCTGCCCCTCGGCCTTTCGTCCGGCAGTCGAGACTCGATCAAGTACCTGCACGGACACCTGATCCCCGTGCATGGCATCCTGCAAGCCTTCGCGCGGGATGAAAACATCGGGTTCCTCCGGAATCGACGGAATCACGAATCCGAATCCCCGCCCCGACAGTTGTAGGCGTCCTTCAATCATTTTCATGATGGATCGGTGACGAAAACTTTGGCCACGCCTTCAGCGGTCACCGTTCCGTCCGGCAATTCGATCGTGCCTGTCGTTTCGTATATGCGGCCCTTGTGGCGGGCGATGCGTCCTTTGATCAGCAGGGGAACTCCGATGGGGGTAGGTTTCAGGTAACGCACCTCCAGGCGGGCGGTGACGGCAGTGACCCCTTTGGCATAGATGTAACGGGCCATGATCTCGTCCAATAGTGTGCTGACGATGCCACCGTGCATGATTCCATCATATCCTTGATGCTCTGGGGCACCGGTAAAATGGGTGATATAGGTATCATCGATTTCTTCGAAAGTGAGCTTGAGACCGCAGGGATTCAGGCGGCCACAGGCAAAACACCATTCGTTTTGCGCTTCGAGTTCTTTTTGCATGGGAAAGTCTCCTTTATTTTTTGGTCACGGACTGTGAGCCGCTCAGCGGGGTTTTCAGCCATAGTGCAGGCTCGTCCGGCAAGGGGCGCAAGTCACTTAGATTATATGACGCGGGTTGCGCCAGATAAGAGGAGATGAAGCCGAGCGGAAACTCGTAAACATCCCCTGTCGTGGGTCGGTAGAGGCGCTCGACGCCGCGCAGGCTGTCGGCTTTTTTTTCTGTCTGCATGTCCTCGGCGGGTGACCTCTTTTCCCATACCAGGGCCATGGCATCCAGAACCGCCTTTAAAGACTGCCCGTCAGGTAATAAGGTAGGCAAATCTTCAGCGCGATCTTTGCGACATTTTTTTTCATATTCGGGCCCCAGTTTGAACGAACGGCCGGCAGCAAGCAGCGTTGGCAGTTGGGCCGAGAGCTCGCCTTTGGGCGCGGCCAGACCGTAGAGCATATAGCCCATGCCGATACCCCCGCCAGGAGCGTTGCGGAATTCTGGGGAGGGAACGGTAGTCAGGGAAATCAGCGCTTCACCCAATCGATTGTCCTGCACAAACAGGACCCGGATGATGGCAGTCTGGGAATCCTGATAGTCGAGAGTCTTTTTTTGCACTGTGGTAGTGATGGGTTCTACAACGCGGACCTTCGGTCGTTCCGGCAGAAATTCGCGGACCGTTTTCATCTGCAGCACTTGGGGCAGGAAACGCGCGAAGTTCTCCGGGGTCAGCGGTTCCACGACCGGCATATCCAGGCGGCTCATCTTTTGCCCGCTCATCACTTCGAACTGCAGATCATTGGTTTTTTGTTCCTGCGTCATGTAAACTGGGCCGAACCTGGGAAAGAAAAATAGCTGCAGCATTGGCTCTGTCGGACTGCGGAGAAAAAGAGTGAGGGTGTCACATTCTCCTGCCTGCGACAAAATCCAGTCAGGAGGCTTTTCCATCGTGAAGGGAACAGCAGGTGTTGTTGCTGCAGTCGGAGCAGGTTTGGCAGCAGGTTTCGTCGCGGCCTGGGCGGAGGAAACTGTAACGGATGCGCTGAAAAAGAGCGCCAGGCAAAAGCAGGCGGATAAAACCTGCGAAAGGTTCTTGCGGTTAATCATTGGGGCATTCACTCCTTGAAATCGTTGAATCCAGAAAATTGGCCACTTTGGCGAAAACAGTTTCCCGCTCGATATCCACGGTGACGATATGGCCGGAATTTTTGAGCCAGAAGAGTTCTTTTTGACTTGAACCCAAGCGTTCCAAGATGAATGTCGCGCTTTCAGGACGAACGGTGTGCTCACGTCGGGACTGTACCACCAGGGATGGGCAGTGAACCTGGGGGAGGTCCTTCTGTACGGATTGAATGAGTTCAAGCAGACTGGACAAACTGGCTAACGGGGTACTGTCGTAGCCGACAAAATAACGCGGATTAATATCATAATCGCGGCGCTTTTTGGGAATGAAACGACGAAACAATCGATAGAGAGGGAGAAAAGGGATGCGTGTTTCTGCTAGATAAATTGGCGTACTCAAGGAGACGACCCGCTTAACGGGATATTCCGCCGCAAGTTTCAATGCCAAAAGGCCTCCCATCGACAAGCCGACAACGTTCACTTCATCGCAAATTCCCGTCAATAAATTGAAGCCGTCAATAGCCGCGCCATACCAATGCCGCCAGGTTGTCGATTCCATGTCCCGGACCTCGGTGCCGTGACCCGGTAATCGGACGGCTAAAACGGTGAAGCCTTTTTGGTAAAGATATTCCCCTAGAAGGCGCATTTCCGATGGGGTTCCTGTGAATCCGTGGATCAATAGAACGCCACGCGGACCGCTTTTCAGCAGAAAGGGTTCAGCGCCTGTCATAATTCGCATGGACTTCATGCCGATAGATCTCCTTCAAATGTTCCTTTGTAAGCATTCCACGAAGAGACGCACAAACCCTGCATAAAGTATAGTATAATACATTACATTAAAGACTGCATGATGGAGGTACTAAATGGCGAGACCATTATATGTTATAGGGCACCGCAACCCGGACACCGATTCTATCTGCGCAGCGATCGGCTATGCTCATCTCAAACAGGCTCTGGGAGAGCCGGCGGTGGCAGCTCGGGCTGGCAAAGTTAACGCGGAAACTCGGTATGTGCTCGAAAGATTTGGGGTGGAGGCTCCCGTTCTGATTACGGATTTGTATCCTCGGGCGCGCGACATCATGTCGCCGATTGCAGTGACAATCAATCCGGATCAAACGATCCGTGAGCTGGGACAACTGATGCGGGAGAGCAATGGCAAATCGGCTGCGGTGATTGATGAAAAAGGGATTTTGCTGGGGATCGTATCGCTTGGCGATCTAGCCCGACGATATTTCGAAGAACTGGAAATGCCAGATTTGGCTTCGGCTGGCGTAACCTTTCGGGGACTGCTGGCTGTGCTGGACGGGAGAATCGAAGTTGCCGGCAATATGGATCGCACGGTTCGGGGTAAGATCTGGATTGCCGCCGCCAAAGCGGAAACCTTTCGTAAACTGATCGGTCAGGGCGACATCGCACTCGCCGGTGACCGGGACGAAGCACAACTGACTCTTTTGGAATGCGGGATTGATGCACTAGTGCTGACAGGGAACGCCCGAGCTGGAAATGCACTGCGGGAAGCGGCTGCCAGCCGGGGAACGCTGGTATTTCGGACCCGGTACGACACCTATACGGCAGCCCGTCTGATCAACCAGAGCATACCGGTGCGGGTGGTCATGCAGGATCAGGTCGTTTCCTTCCGGCCATCTGATTTGGTCAGTGATATTCGCGAGACGACGGTGCGGACCCGATTCCGTAATTATCCGGTGACGGAGAGTGGTAGGATCATCGGGATGATTAACAGGGATCGCTTGATTGTGCCGGAACGTGAGAAAGTAATTTTGGTGGACCATAATGAAAAAACACAGGCTGTGGCTGGTATCGAGGAAGCTCATATTATTGAAATCATTGATCATCACCGCCTGGGTGGGCTAGAAACGGGTGAACCGATTTTTATCCGTCATGACCCGGTCGGCTCCACCTCCACAATTGTGGCCAGCATGCACTGGCATCGCAACGTGGAAATGCCGCAGGCGATTGCCGGCGTCTTGCTTGCGGGGATATTATCCGACACATTGCTGTTCAAATCGCCAACATCCACACCCCAGGACCGGGAGATGGCCGAACGGCTGGCTTTGGCTGCAGGGGTTGAGGTGCAGGAATTCGGGATGGCGGTAGTACGGGCAGGATCCAGGTTCAATGGGATCGAACCCGAAGAGATCATTCGCTACGATCTGAAGGAGTTTCAGATCTCGGATTATCGGGTATCAATCAGCCAGATCTCTGTGATGGATGCGGCGGACATGCTGGCCAATCGTTGGGAAGAGCTGGGCGGCGCGCTGTCGACTGGTGCGCCAGAAGGAAGGGTATGATCTGGCGTTGCTGATGGTCACGGATATTATGCAGGAAACGACCCACTTACTGCATGCGGGGAGGCCGGTCAGTTTATTGCGCAGGGCTTTCGGCGAGGAAAGTACGGATACGACGTTCGTGCTGCCAGGGACGATGTCGCGCAAAAAGCAGGTTGTGCCGCCTTTGGTTGAAGCGGCAAGGGCGGAAGAACTAGTTTAGATCATTTCAATACAGCAGTTTGGTCAAATAAAAACCCCGGCTTCAATTTGAAGCCGGGGTTTTTGCGAAACCTTCTATTTCATGAATTTGACCAAGAAACCGCCGTATTGGTAAATGACCGGCGCGAAGACCAACGACACAACTGTCATCAATTTGATGAGGATGTTCATGGCGGGAGAGGAAGTGTCTTTGAAGGGGTCGCCCACGGTATCGCCAACAACAGCCGCTTTGTGAGCCTGACTGCCTTTGCCGCCGTATTCGCCGCCTTCAATAAATTTCTTAGCGTTATCCCAGGCGCCACCTGCATTTGCCATGAATATCGCGAGCAACACACCGGTAACGACTGCGCCGGCAATGAATCCAGCCAGGGCTTCTGCGCCGAGAAGGAGGCCCATTACCAGAGGAAGAATGACCGCCAGAGAACCGGGAAGAACCATCTTTTTCAGCGCGGCAGCCGTTGAAATATCGACGCACTTCGCATGGTCCGGTTTGCCGGTGCCTTCCATGATGCCTGGAATCTCGCGGAATTGGCGTCGAACTTCTTCGATCATTTCATTGGCGGCATCGCCGACTGCTTCCATTGTCAGGGCGGCAAAGAGGAATGGGATCATCGCGCCGATGAAGAGTCCGGTCAGAGTTAACGGATCCAGTAGATCGATGGTATCGAGTTTGACTGCTTGAGCGTAGGAGGCGAACAGGGCCAAGGCGGTGAGGGCGGCGGAACTGATGGCAAAGCCTTTGGCGATGGCAGCAGTGGTATTGCCGACCGCATCCAGTTTATCAGTGACTTCGCGCACGCTGTGGGGAAGTCCCGCCATCTCGGCGATACCGCCGGCGTTATCGGAGATCGGGCCGTAAGCATCAACGGCAACGGTAATGCCGGTGGTTGACAGCATGCCGACTGCAGCCAGCGAGATGCCATACAGACCGAGCAGTGCGTTCTGAGCTCCGCCCATGGCGTAATAGGAAACCAACATGCCAACGCACATGAAGATCATCGGCCACATGGTGGAATACATGCCGACAGCCATGCCGGAAATCAACGTGGTAGCTGGCCCGGTCTGGGATTGGAAAGCGATATTTTTGACTGATTGATAATCAGCTGAGGTATAGATCTCGGTGATCTTGCCGATTGCCAGACCGGCGAGCAGGCCGGCGCTGAGAGCGGCAAAAGCTTTGAAGTCGCCGAAGATCATTTTGCTCAGTACTGCGGAGGCAACGACCGTAATGCCGCCAGCGACATAGGTGCCGAGGTTCAATGCCGTCTGAGGGTTGGCGGATTTGCTGTCACGGCCAATCAGGATACCGAGGATACAGGCGATAACGCCGAGTCCGCATAATGAGAAAGCAAACAGGACGCCTTCGCCGTTTTTGAAGAGGATGGCGCCAAGCGTGAACGCACCAATGATAGAACCAACATAAGACTCGAATAAGTCAGCGCCCATGCCGGCTACGTCGCCGACATTATCACCCACGTTATCAGCGATAACCGCCGGGTTGCGGGGATCGTCCTCCGGAATGCCGGCTTCCACTTTGCCGACGAGGTCGGCGCCGACGTCAGCAGCCTTGGTATAGATACCGCCGCCGACACGGGCAAACAACGCGATAGAGCTGGCGCCCAGGCTAAAGCCGGTCACATGTTCAATGTTCTGGTTGAATAACAGGTAAAAGCTGCCCAGCCCGAGCATGCCCAATCCGGCAACGCACATACCCATGACGGAACCGCCGGAGAAGGCGATTCTGAGCGAAGGGCTGATCCCGAACTGCGCTGCGGCGGCAGCCCGAACGTTCGCTTTGGTAGCGACCTGCATGCCGAAGTAGCCGGCCAGGATGGAGCAAAAAGCGCCACCGAGGAAGCAGACTGCAGTTTGCCAACTAATAAAGATTGATAGTACACCGAAAACAACTACAATAAAAACGGCGAGGTAACGATACTCGCGATACAGAAAGGCCATGGCGCCTTCGTGGATGTAGCCGGCGATCTCCTGCATACGCGCATTGCCGGGATCGGCCTTGCTGATGCCAATGCTCAGGTAATACGCGAATGCCAGAGCCAGTACACCACTTAGCGTTGACCAGGATAAGGTAGTTTCTCCAAAATAATTTCCCCCTTTTTATTGGCTGAATATTTAATAAATTCTGGCTAATTTTGCGGTTTAAATGAAGTATATAGAATATGCCATACTGCGATTTGGTGGAAATATGTATCCTTATGTTTCCGCAAAAAAGTGGCGGCACGAATGCACCACCACTTATGGAACTAAACTGCCTACTGCATCAAGCGGACCAGGGCCAATGTCACTACGCCGAACATTATGCCCAGTATCATCGTACCCTTGGCCAACAGTTCATCCATTCCTTTTTTCTTTCCCCCGAAAAGCGTTTCGGCTCCGCCGGCGATCGATCCAGACAGACCGGCGCTCTTGCCGGACTGGAGAACGACCGAGGCGATCAACGCAATCGAGATGACCGCTTCCAGGATCATCAATGCTGTAATCAAAATTTCGGCACCCCCCTAACTTTACTTGTACATTTTATCACAAGGGGTTTCGCATTGACAATCAATTTTGTGACAAATATTTCAGGTTTGCCTGCAATACCAAATAAAAAGAGACCGGGCGTCAAACCCGGCCTCGTCTCGAGGTGCTGCTGAGATCGGTGATTATTATTGTTTCAAGTTGTAAAAAACCTTGCGTCCGCCGAACTGCGCCGAATCACCGAGCATTTCTTCGATGCGAAGCAGTTGGTTGTATTTGGCGACGCGGTCGGTACGGGCGGGTGCGCCGGTTTTGATCTGGCCGGCATTGGTTGCAACGGCGATGTCGGCGATGGTCGCATCTTCCGTTTCACCGGAACGGTGGGAAACAACAGCCGTGTAACCGGCTCTCTTGGCCATTTCAATCGTGTCGAAAGTTTCGGTCAGCGTGCCGATCTGGTTCACTTTGATCAGTACGGAGTTCGCGGTGCCGGTGGCGATTCCACGCGCCAGTCGTTCAGTATTGGTGACGAACAGGTCATCGCCAACGATTTGAACTTTGTGGCCGAGTTTTTCGGTCATCAGCTTCCAGCCATCCCAGTCATCTTCAGCCAGACCGTCTTCAATCGAAATGATCGGATATTTTTCGACCAGTTGGGCATAGAAATCGACCATTTCAGCGGAGGTCTTCACGACACCTTCGCCTTCCAGGTGATATTTGCCATCCTTATATATCTCTGACGCTGCGGTGTCGAGAGCGATACAGATCTGCTTTCCGGGCTCGTAGCCGGCTTTTTCAATTGCGGCGATAATGACCTGGATTGCTTCTTCATTGGACTTGAGATTGGGAGCGAATCCGCCTTCGTCGCCAATAGCTGTGCTGAGTTTTTTCTCTTTGAGGACTGATTTCAGAGAGTGATAAACTTCAACGGACATTCGTAGCGCATCGGCGAATGAACCTGCGCCAACCGCCATGATCATGAATTCCTGGATGTCGACGTTGTTGTCGGCGTGTTTACCACCGTTGAGGATGTTCATCATCGGCACAGGCAACGCTTTGGCGTTGAAGCCGCCGAGGTACTGATAAAGGGGCATGTCGAGGGAAATGGCGGAAGCTTTGGCAACAGCCATGGAAACGCCGAGAATGGCGTTCGCGCCGAGGCGGCCTTTGTTGGCAGTGCCGTCGAGTTCAATCATGGCCTGGTCGATGGCGACCTGATCCAATGCATCCATTCCGACGAGCTCCGGCCCGATTTCGCAGTTGACGTTGTCTACTGCCTGGCGCACGCCTTTGCCCATATACCGTCCCTGTTCGCCATCGCGCAGTTCTACGGCTTCGTGGGTTCCGGTCGATGCGCCGGAGGGAACAGCCGCTCTTCCCAGCGAACCGTCTTCCAGCACAACATCGACTTCAATGGTTGGATTGCCGCGGGAATCGAGAATTTCACGGGCAAAAATGTCTTCAATAATCATCATGCAAAGCACCTTCTTCCTTTATTTTTGAATTAAGCTGTGACCAGTCATGGATTTTGGTTGCGGCAGCCCGGCCAGATCAAGGATGGTCGGGGCGATGTCAGCCAGAATTCCATGGTTTAACCGGCTGTTTTTATAGGAGTTGGAAACCAATGTCAGCGGAACCTCGTTGGTTGTGTGCTGCGTAAACGGTTCGCCGGTTATAGGATCAAGCATCATATCGGCGTTGCCGTGATCGGCAGTGATGAGCATGGAGCCGCCTGTCTCCAAAATAGCATCAGCCAGACCTCCCACGCAGGTGTCTACGGTTTTGACAGCTTTCAGAACGGCGGGCATGATACCTGTATGACCGACCATGTCGCCATTGGCGTAGTTGCAGACGATTAAGTCGTACTTGCGGGAATGGATCGCAGCCAAGATCGCTTCCGTCAGTTCCGGAGCGCTCATTTCAGGCTGCAAGTCATAGGTGGCGACTTTGGGTGAGGGGATCAACTGACGGTCTTCGCCTGCTACGGGTGTTTCTTCCCCGCCGTTGAAAAAGTAAGTGACGTGGGCATACTTTTCCGTTTCGGCTATTCGCAACTGAGTCAGTGAATTGCGGCTGAATATTTCTCCCAAGGTGTCCTTGAGATATTGGGGAGGAAAGGCAACCGGCGCCGGGAATTTTTCATCATATTGCGTCAGCGAAGCGTAATGAACAGGGAAATATCCGTTGCAGCGAGGGAAGTCGTTAAAATCCTCAAAAATAAACGCCCGAGTGAGTTGACGAGCCCGGTCGGGGCGGAAATTGAAAAAGATGATCCCGTCTTCAGCCTGAATGCCACAGTCGGGACAAGTCGATATAACGGTCGGTTTTACAAACTCATCGGTTTCGCCTCTGGCATATGCGTCTTCTACGGCCTGGTGGGCTGTCGGTGAGTGGAACCCACTGCGGCAGACCAACGTTTCGTAGGCGCTCTGGGTGCGTTCCCAGCGTTTATCACGGTCCATGGCGTAATAACGCCCGATGATGCTTGCAATGCGTCCGGTCCCTATCTCCTGCATCTTCATTTCCAGCGTATCGACGAAAGTGTTGGCGGAAGACGGTGCGGTATCACGGCCATCCAGAAACGCGTGCACATAGACGCACTTGAGTCCTTGACGATGGGCAAGCTCCAATAAGGCCACGACATGATCAAGGTGGCTGTGGACTCCGCCATCAGACAGCAGGCCCATCAAATGCAAGGCGCGACCAGAACTCTTCACCTTTTGCATGACATCCAGCAAGACTGGATTGGTGAAGAAGTCGCCATCCCGGATTGCTTTGGAGATGCGTGTCAGTTCTTGATACACGATGCGTCCTGATCCCATATTCAGGTGTCCAACTTCAGAGTTCCCCATCTGCCCTTCCGGCAGACCGACGGCTTCGCCGGAACACTCGAGTGCGGTGGAGGGATACTCGGCCATCAGGCGGGAAATTTGCGGGGTGCCTGCCTGGACAATAGCATTGGATGGGTCATCAGAACGACCGATGCCCCATCCATCTAAAATCGCAAGCAAAATCGGCGATTTCAAACGCGACAAAATTTCATTCTCCTCTTGATTGTGAGTTACTTCGCAGTGAAGTTGACGATGCGGGCGAAGTCTGCAGCTTTGAGGCTGGCTCCGCCAACCAGTGCGCCGTCGATGTCGGACGTTGACATTAATTCGTCAACGTTATCCGGTTTCACGCTGCCGCCATATTGGATGCGCATGGCGTCCGCAACCGGGGTTCCGAACATGCCGGTCACCGTCAGGCGGATAAAAGCGCACATCGCATTGGCATCTTCAGCCGTGGCGGTCCGCCCGGTTCCGATTGCCCAGATGGGTTCGTAAGCGATGATAATGGTTTTGGCTTCGTCAGGCGACAGCCCGGCCAGCCCGAGTTTCACCTGGCGGCTGACCACGCTGGAGGTGATGCCTGCTTCGCGTTCGGAGAGTGACTCGCCAACGCAGACGATAGGGATCAGGTCGGCGGCCAGGGCGGCCTTTAACTTGCGGTTGACGTTTTCATCTGTTTCAGCAAAATACTGGCGCCTTTCAGAGTGGCCGATAATAACATAGTCACAGCCGACATCCTTCAGCATGGGAGCGGAAATTTCACCAGTAAAGGCCCCTTGGGGATCCCAGTTTAGATTTTGCGCGCCCAGCTTGATATTCGTACCTGCAAGTGCAGGTTTGACAGCAGCCAAAGCGGTGAAAGGAGGGCAGATAACGATTTCGCGATCGATGGCGCCTGCGACAGCTCCGGAGAGTTCTTGAACCAAAGCGATGGCTTCGGGAATGGTTTTGTACATTTTCCAATTACCGGCTATGACCGGAATTCTTTTATTACTCAAGGGTTTCGTCACTTCCTGTTCTTATTTGTCTGAGAGTGCAGCTACGCCTGGCAGTATTTTCCCTTCCAGGAATTCCAGCGAAGCGCCGCCGCCTGTGGAAATATGGGTAATAGAACCCGCTAGTCCGATCTTTTCCAGTGCGGCGACCGAATCGCCACCGCCCACGATGCTGACGGCATCGGAGTTGGCTACTGCCAGAGCAACGGCTTCGGTGCCTTTGGCGAATGCATCCATTTCAAACACGCCCATCGGTCCGTTCCAGACAATTGTTTTGGCTCCGTCTAGTGCAGTGCGGAACGCAACGCTGGTAGCGGGACCGATATCCAATGCCATTTCTTCCGGGCCGATCGTATCGACTGAAGTCACGCGGCAGGCGGCATCGGCAGCAAACTTGTCGGCTACGACAACATCGGTTGGCAGCAGGAGCTTGACACCGAGCTCCTTCGCTTGCGTGATCAGTTCTTTCGCCAGAGCAATTTTATCGGGTTCTATCAAGGATTTGCCGACGTCATATCCTTGGGCCGCAAAGAAGGTATTGGCCATACCGCCGCCGATCAGGAGGACATCGACTTTGGTCAGCAGATTGGCGATTACACCGATTTTATCCGATACTTTTGCGCCGCCGATAATCGCGGCATAGGGGCGTTCGGGGTTGGTAACGGCGCGGCCGAGGAAATCGAGCTCTTTTTCCATCAGGAAGCCGGCGACCATCGGTAAGAATTTCGTGATGCCTTCCACCGAAGCATGCGCCCGATGAGAGACCCCGAAGGCATCGTTGACCGCGACATCGGCCAGGGCGGCCAGTCCTTTGGCAAACACAGGATCGTTCTTCTCTTCTTCCGGATGGAAGCGGAGGTTTTCGAGCATCAATACTTCCCCTGGCTGCAGTGCGGCAGCAGCAGTCTCTGCTAAAGGCCCGACACAGTCGGCGGCGAATTTTACTTTGCGGCCCAGCAGCAAAGTAAGACTGGCAGCCACCGGCGCAAGCGAAAGTTCCGGCGACGGACCGCCCTTTGGGCGACCGAGATGGGCTGCCAGTACAAGTGAAGTCCCTTGATCGAGCAAGTAGTTCAAGGTCGGCAGGGTGGCGCGCATCCGGGTATCATCCGTGATTTTTCCCGCCTTGTCCATCGGCACATTGTAATCGACGCGCACAAAAACGCGTTTGCCCTTAAAATCGACATCGCGGACCGTTTTTTTTGTTCACGGTCAATTCCTCCTCTATAGAACCAGTATAGTTTTTTTATAGACCTTTTTTGCCAATATAAGCGATCAGGTCGATGACGCGGTTGGAATAACCCCACTCGTTATCATACCAGCCGATGACTTTCAATAGTGTGCCATCGACTACCATGGTCGACAGGGAATCCACGATGCAGGAGTGGGCATTTCCGTTGAAATCTTTGGATACCAGCGGCTCGTCGCAGTATTCGAGGATCCCTTTCAACGGACCGTCGGCGGCTGCCTTCAAGGCGGCGTTGACCTCTTCCGCTGTAACGGGTTTTTCCATTTCCGCCACGAGATCAGTGATCGATACGTTGGGGGTCGGTACTCGCAGTGCAAAACCGTTCAGCTTGCCTTTCAGCGCCGGCAGGACGAGTGCGACAGCTTTGGCAGCGCCGGTCGTTGTGGGAATGATTGAAAGAGCCGCTGCGCGCGCCCTGCGCAAATCGCTATGGGGCAGATCGAGAATCATCTGGTCGTTGGTATAAGAATGAACGGTGGTCATCATGCCGTGTTTAATGCCAAAAGTTTCATGCACGATTTTGGCCATCGGCGCCAGGCAGTTAGTGGTGCAGGAAGCGTTCGAAAGGATATTGTGTTTGGCAGGGTCGTATTTGTCTTCGTTAACGCCCATGACGATCGTGATATCTTCACCTTTGGCAGGAGCGGAGATGATGACCTTCTTTGCGCCAGCCGTAATATGGGCGGCTGCTTTGCTCGCATCTGTGAAGCGACCGGTCGATTCGACGACGACCTGAACTCCGAGTGATCCCCAGGGCAAGGCGGCGGGGTCTCTTTCGGCCAGGACTTTGATCGGCTTGCCATTAACGATAATTGTGTCGTTTTCTACATTAACTTCGGCGGCAAATGTTCCATGGACAGAATCATACTTGAGTAAATGGGCCAATGTTTTGGCGTCTGTTAGATCATTTACAGCAATAATTTCGACATCAGGATTTCCCAGAGCAGCCCGAAAAGCATTTCGTCCGATACGCCCAAACCCGTTGATTCCTACTTTAATAGTCATGAATAGCTCCTCCTGTCAATTTTTATTCTTGTCTGACAAATTGTCTACAGAGGTATAGGATTCGACGAAGTTGTCTGGGTTCCTCCTGTTTTGGGAAAAATGAAACTGTTTTCATAGTTTTCTATTCACCATTTTCCTCTTGATTCCTGCATCATCCTATAGCAATTGGACAAAGGTGGATAGATCTGGGACAATTATAACGAAAAATTAACAATCGCTTGCCCCCGGTAGTGATTCTGCAATAGTGGATTTTTCAGCAGGATTCTGCAGGGAATGCGACGAAGATAAAAAGTGAACTTGAAAGATGAAAGGAGCTGCATCGGGTGAGCGACCATTTCCAATTTACCAGGAATTACAATGATCATAGTACCAGTAAAGGGTTTCAGTTTGAATTCTGTTGTGATCGATGCGGTACCGGATATCGGACGAGGTTTCAATCTTCGGCAACAGGTCTGGTGACAGATGCACTGGAAACGGCAGGAAGCCTGTTTGGCGGACTGTTCGGACAGGCTGCAAATGTCAGTGAACGAGTTCGCTCTGCCGGATGGGAGAAGGCTCATGACGAAGCTTTCATTGGGGCTATAGAAGAATTACGCCCCGATTTCATTCAGTGCCCTCGGTGTTCGGCATGGGTGTGCCGTAAAAGTTGTTGGAACACCAAAAAAGGCTTGTGCAAAGAATGCGCGCCGGATTTGGGTGTGGAAATGGCTGCGGCCCAGGCGAGCAAATCTGTGGAGGAAGTTTGGGCTCATGCTCAAATGGCTGAAGAAGACAAGCACTTGGCTGAAGAGGACTGGCGAGAAGGGATTCGGGCAAGTTGTCCACAATGCGAGGCGCCGTTGGTCAGTAATGCCAAATTTTGTCCTGAATGCGGCGCGAAAATAAAACAAATGGCTTTTTGCTCCCAATGTGGTGGAAAAATGGCGACTGGCGCCAAATTTTGTCCTGAATGCGGAGCCAAAGCAGGAGGCTAACTATGGAACTGTGGTTAACTGAGAAGCAAACGGAAAACCTGGGGATGACCTGTAGAATCAAAGAAACCTTGTTTTCGGGTCAATCCGACTTTCAAACTGTTTCAGTAGTCGATTCTTACGAATTTGGCCGCATGTTGGTGCTGGACGGGGTTTTCCAAACATCGATTTTTGAAGAGTACATCTACCATGAGATGATCGCGCATGTGCCGCTCTTCACCCATCCCCATCCTCAAAAGGTATTGGTGATCGGCGGGGGCGATGGCGGAGCCGTCCGTGAAATCGTTCGACATCAGGCGGTTGAGACTGTTGAAATGGTCGAAATTGATGGTATGGTGGTGGATATCAGCAAGAAATATCTGCCGGAGATCAGCGCAGCCATGATTGAAAACCATCCTAAACTCAAGCTTGAAATTGGGGATGGAATCGCCTATATGAAGGCCGCTGAGAATTTTTACGATGTGATCATCGTTGATTGCTCCGATCCAATCGGCCCCGGTGTGGGATTGTTCAGCAGGGACTTCTTTAACGATGTGCACCGCGCACTGAAACCGGATGGACTGTTCGTTCAACAGACCGAGTCACCGTTTTATCACCAGCCCCTGATTTCTCGGATTCATAAGGATATCGCCGACTTTTTTCCGGTGACGAAGATGTATCTGGCGAATATTCCCCTCTATCCGGGCGGGCTGCACAGCTTCACTCTGGGATCAAAGAAGTATGATCCGACGACGGCGACACTACCGGCGCAATTGCCGTTTACTACCCGTTATTATAATCAGGATTTGCACCGAAGCTGTTTTGCCTTGCCCAATTTTGTCCGCAAACTGATTGACTGATGAGCTGGATAACTTAAGTTTCAGTAAGTATCAGAAAATGAAAGGGGCTGTCGTAACGACGCCCCTTTTTCATAACTATTTGAGGTTCTCTGGATTCAGAACGAACAATTCGGGCATTACGAAACGGCCATCTTTGCGGATCAACTGGTCATCAAACCAGATTTCGCCGCCGCCCCATTCGGGAGTCTGGATGCAAACCAAATCCCAATGTATTGCCGACCGATTTCCATTGTCCGCTTCGTCGTAAGCATTACCCGGCGTGAAATGAAAACTTCCCTGGATTTTCTCATCGAACAGGGTGTCTTTCATTGGCGTGGTGATAAATGGATTGACGCCGAGAGCAAATTCGCCGATAAAACGCGCGCCCTCGTCTGTGTTGAATACTTCGGTGATTCGATCAGTCAGGTTGGCGGTGGAATTGGTTATATGTCCGTTTTCAAACGTGAGGCGTATATTCTCATAAGTTGTCCCCTGATAGATGGAAGGGGTGTTATAGGTCAGTGTTCCATTCACAGAGTTGCGGACTGGCGCGGTATATACTTCTCCGTCCGGGATGTTGCGGAGGCCGGAGCATTTAATCACGGGGATGCCTTTGATGGAGAAGTTGAGGTCGGTATCCGGTCCGATGATGCGAACCCGGTCGGTTTTTTCCATGAGTTGGACCAAAGGGGTCATGGCATTGTCCATTTTGGCATAGTCTAAGTTGCAAACATTATAATAAAAATCTTCAAACGCTTCACTGCTCATACCGGCCAGTTGAGCCATGGCGGGGTTGGGCCAGCGAAGGACGCACCATTTGGTATTTTTGACTCGGATTTCTGAGTGGACGGGCTGGGACCAATATTGTTGATAAAGTTTGAGCTTTTCCGGCGGAACATCGGAGAGCTCGCTGATATTATGACTGGCGCGAATTCCAAGGTATGCCTGCATTTCTCGCATTCTTGCCGACTCCCAGCTGGCGATCGATTGCATTTGTTCCTTGGATGCGCACAATAATAGTTTGCGTTGCAGTTGGTTGTTCTTGAGCGACAGAAAGGGAACGCCGCCTGCGCGGTATGCTTCGTCCACCAGCGCCTGAGCCAGGGGGTGCGCGTCGTCGAACATCTCAATCAATATTTTCTCGCCGGGTTGAAGGTTGGTGGAATAACGAATCAAGTTCTGAGCCAAGGTAAGCGTACGTATATCCATGATCATCTTCCTTTCCATAACTAATGCCAAACTGATGACTGCGAAGGTTATTTCCATTATTATAATTATATCATGTTGGTTCAAAAAAACTTATTTTGTTGTTTTGCCGATATGGCATTGATTTTTCTGCTAAGGTCCTTTATAATAAAAAAGCAATTCAGGGCCCGTTGGTCAAGCGGTTAAGACACCGCCCTTTCACGGCGGTATCGGGGGTTCGATTCCCCCACGGGTCACCAATTCCGGGCGATTAGCTCAGCCGGGAGAGCGCCTGCCTTACAAGCAGGATGTCGGCGGTTCGATCCCGTCATCGCCCACCACGTAAAACACGGCTTCTCATCTTCGGATGGGGAGCCTATTTTTTTCCATGGGACACTTTATGGGACATAAACAAAAAAATACGGTGGATAACTTGATATATCGGGAAAGATGATTTATAATCATTACATAGTGAGGATTATAAAAATTATACTGGGGGTTTTTATGTTGGAGCTATAACGAACGCTGATGCAAAGCGAGCATATAAAGGACAGATCGAGTGGGCAAACATGCTGCGCCCAGGCTATTGCAAAAAAGGCAGGGATCTTCCTGGCGCATTATTCCCTAACTTTCTAATAAAGGATGTGCGCGGCGTGACAAAGAACGAACTTCTTGACGGGTTGAAACAATTAGGAGCAAAGGTTGCCTATTCAACATTAGATCGTTACGTGTTAAAAGGGCTTGTGGCCAAACCAACAACTACAAGCCGAGGGCGAAAGGAGGGAAGAGTTTCGGACTATCCTGAGCGTGCACTATATGAGGCGTACGCAGTTTGGTTCATGCTTCACGAGATTCAAGCGAGCACAGAATGGGTTAAACGATCATTGGCGCAATCGATAAGTAAGCCGCTAAATTCATTCATTTGGTCTCCTTCAAACATATGGTCTGAAGCTTTTTGCCAGGCTTACCTTTTTCATTCTATAGGTGAAAAGGTTCAATGGATGGCGACTTTTTTTGAGTTTTTTGGAGACGATGTTGTGCCGAATGATGAAAGACTTGTTTCGCTTACTGCCAACGGTGATTATTTCATGGTATTCCTTGGCAGGCACCCCAAAACACGGGATCCTGATGCCGAATATGTTGATGATACTGATGAATTATGGCTTTGTAAAAGAACACGAGATTCCTATGATGTGCTGAAAAAAATAAACTTTGCAACGATAGAACAAATTAGACGCTAATTCATTTTCTTTCATGCTCTACTAACGCTCTGGACAAATGTCCAGGGCTTTTTTATTGTAAAAATATAGGAGGTGAAAACATAATGACGAAAGACTTCTTCACTGTCAAAGAGTTTATGGACAAAACGGGGATCAGCCGAGCGTTGGCCTACAAATTAGTGGCAGAAAGCGAGGTTCCCACTATTCGAATGGGGAATCGAATTTTGATTCCGGCATGGTACCTTAGAAAACTTTCAGAAGAGCCAGGGCAGCGAGGTGCGTAGTCTCTGATTGGAAATCCTGGTAACTATGACGGGGGTTGATTTATGGATACTTCAAAGGGTTGGATCAAACTTTATAGGACTTTGCGCGAACATTGGCTCTGGTCACGCCCCTTTTCTGATGGACAAGCCTGGATTGATTTGCTGCTGCGTGCGAATCATGCCCAACGGCGTATTCGGGCAAAATCAGGGTTTGTCACAATTGAAAGAGGCCAAACTCTAATATCTACGCGCAACTTGGCTGAAGAATGGGGCTGGAGCCGTGGAAAAGTCAGACGTTTCATTTTCAGGCTCAAAAATGACGAAATGTGTTCAGTAAATGAGACCTCTGACGGGACCATCATAACCCTTATAAATTATGCGTCCGGGCAAGATGTTGAGCCCGCTGATGATACCGATAATGAGACCGCACCCGGTACCAATGGCGGACCACTGACGGTACCTAAACAAGAATTAAAGAATGTAATAATTAAAGAAACAGTCATTCCCTTCGGTGAAATCATGGAGTGCTGGAACTCAAATCGTGGATCAATGCCGGCAATCCGTGAAGTCGACCCAAAACGGCAGCGAGCGGTAAAGGCACATTGGAAGAAACATTCCTCAATAGATTGGTTTCAGGATCTTTTCAAGACCGCGGTGGCGTCAGATTTTTTGTGTGGTCGGATCCAAGAGAAGCCATTCGTGGCAAACTTCGATTTTGTTATGAAAAATGCCGTGAAAATATTGGAAGGGACATATGCCAACAGAAGTGCAAAGCCAGGATATCGGCCTTCTGAACAGGACTGGACAAATAACGAGCTGTGAAAAAAGGAGCAAGAACAGATGAAAGGCGACATCGATCCGGAGCTTCGAACGGTGTTTGATCGCTTGATGAGGAACCGGCGACAACTGACAGATGAAGAATTAGCATCAATGGTGGCGGAAGAACAAAGCGCTGCTCGGCGTGACCTCGAGGAGCGCTTAAGGGTGGCGAGGATTCCAAAACGATTCTGGTCAATTACCTTTGACGAAATAAAGCGGCGAGGTATTAACGCCAATAGTGAGCCGCAGTTTGAACAAGCGCGAACCTATGCCGATGAAATTATTTCTAATGTTCAAGCAGGGACGGGGCTGATTCTTGCCGGCACACCAGGCACGTTGAAAACGACAATTGCGACTGCAGTTATTCGGGTTGCAATTGAATTGCGAATTGGCGGGCTGTTTGTGTCAATGCCAGGCTTGCCGGATATTTTTGGAACTCAGGCAAAAACTAATCGTGAAGAGTATGCGCGATTCCAGGAACGTCTCCGATCTGTGCCGTTATTGTTGATGGACGATTTTGGTGGCGAAGGGTTAGAAAGATGGGTGGCGGGAAAGGTCGACGGATTAATCACTGATCGATGGCATGAAGAAAAATCGATCATTATAACTACCAACCTCACAGCTGATGAACTGAAAAAAGCCTATTCCGAACGCGTGATCGATCGTCTTCGCAATAGTTGCATTCAGATTAATTTCTCGGGACCATCTCAGCGATCCAAACAGATGGGGAATAAACGCATTGCCCATGCAAAGCAAATCGACATGACATGATCAGATTATGGAAGTGTGACGAAATGGAGAAGGAATAGGCATCCTAGGCGATGGGCAAGACGACCCGTAGTAATGGAGTCTAATAGGACTGTAACAGCTACAGGAGCCCTCTGGATTGATAGATTCGCGCCACCGGTTCCGGACATATTGGACATATGTGTGGAGCAATTCCAGATTGATTAACAATGCTAACTGAGGAGGGAACCAGATGAAAATTAAGCAAGACGAACTTGAACGGATTCTAAACATTGCAGCCGTCTGCATCAGACGAATATATAGGGACGGCGGCAGAATCTTGATGGATACCTCGAAATTTAATGAACCCGTCCTGCAGGAAGACTCGGGCCCCATATTGATAATTCCAGCCGAATGGCTGAATGCCGCAAGTGGTGAAGAGATCATAAAAGCCTTGGCCAATGCAGAATGGGATATTCGGCGGAAAAGGAGCGGAAGGCAATGACAATGCGAGTAAACGGAAAACGGATAGAAAAGTCCCCGAATTATTGGGAGGAAGAACATCCAATTGTGCTTTTTAGCGAGAAAAATCGCATGGAATGGTACCCAAAGGCAGGCATGTTGTCGATCAGCAAGCCGGAGTGGGGAGGGCCTGATGGACACCCTCGACAAGGCAAGACGGTGGTGCTAAACCTTCCGGCCATGGCGGATTCAGAGCATCGAGAGGCCGCATTGGAGATGTTCCAGACAATCGTCCGGAAGCTGGAGGTGAAGAAGATAAGTTGACTTTTGTTGACCTTTTCCCTCGCGTACGTGTGCGCGTGTACGCGAAATGATGTTTTCTGTATGAAAGAAGAAAGGGGTGAACCGTCGATGATGATTCGAGAGTTGGTTATCGGGATTGGGTTCAACATCGATCAAGCAAAACTGAACCAAGCCGATCAGGGACTTGAGAAATTAAAATCACGTGCCAGTTCTGTTATCGGGACTTTCGGCAAACTGGCTGCCATTGTTGGTGTTGTGCTGGGGGCTCGTGAAATCATCCAAGCGGCCGATGAATGGACCAATATGTATTCCAGGATCGGCCTAGTAACGCAAAGCACTGCTGAGCAGGCAGAGATGCAAGAAAAGGTCTATGAGATTGCACAGAAAACGCGACAAGAATACGGCACTACAGCAGATCTGTATGTAAAAATGGCCCGCAACTCAAAAGAGTTGGGCGCCACACAGCAGGATGTTCTTAACGCCACCGAAACCGTTAATAAGGCTCTCGTCATTGGTGGCGCGAGTACGACCGAAGCGAAGGCAACCATTCTACAACTTGGACAAGCACTGGCGTCCGGTCGGCTGGCAGGGGATGAACTACGATCAATATCTGAGAATGCGCCGCTGTTATTCCAAGCCATCGCCGACTATTACGGCGTGACGATTGGCAAACTGAAGGATATGGGAGCCCAGGGGGAACTCACAGCCGAAGGCGTGTTTAAGGCCATTCTGAAGGCGAAATCCAAGATGGATAAAGAGTTCGGGAAAATGCCGGTGACCATTGCACAATCCGTCACCTATGCAATGAATCGGATTGGCAAATTGATCTTCAACCTGAACAAAGAAACGAGCGTTTTCCAGGCCATTGCAGGCGGGATTGTTCGGTCGGCCGACTGGATTGGCGACAGGATTGAAGCGCTGTCCAAAAAGGTGGGTGGGTATGGAAATGTGATGAAGGCGGCGGCTATATTGGCCACGGCATTCGGTACCGCCTTGGTGGCTATCAAGTGGGCGGCTATTGCAAAAGGACTGGGACTGCTGAAGGAGGCATTGACGCTCTTTTTTCTGTCGCCGATAGGGTGGAAGTTCCTCGCCATTGCCGCAGCGATTGCAGCGATAGGTTTGGCGCTTGAAGATGTTTATGTATGGATGAATGATGGCGAGAGTGTGATCGGTGACTTCCTGGGGCCATGGGATGAGTTTAAAAGGCGATTGGATGCAACGATTGGTCCGCTCACCGAAGCGATGAAAGAATTTGCGGTCTCCATAGAAAAAGCGGTTTCCGCATATAACGAAGCAATGCTCATCATGGGCTTGAAAAAAGAGCCTCTAGGCATCGCCGGAAAGCCATACTACGAAAGAGGCCTTGAAGGTGACAAGGGTAATACGGAAAAAGACGGCCCTCTAGGCATCGCCGGAAGCCAGTATGCGGCAAAATCTTTTTCGTGGGCGACGGGCCTCATGGAAATTATGGCACAAGCCATTACTTCATGGCGTCAGCTGTTTGATGGTAACTTTTCCGGGGCCATAGAGTCGGCATTGAAGTTCTTAATGGGTTTTTCAAGGGTGGCAGAGGCCTTCATTCTTTCGATCTGTAGCTCAATAGACCGGTGGTTGCTTCCCAAGCTAAACGAAGTAGAAAACGGCTTGCAGCGATGGTTTGCAATGGGAGCAGGCGGAAACTTTGGAGGAATCACTCCGGCTGCGGTCGGTGGCGGTAGTAATCGGGGCCCGATCACAGTGCACCAAACGGTTAATATCGAGCAAAATAATGCCGGCGCCAATCTGCAGCCTGGCGCTATCGGTGATTCGACGGCTGGGGCAACTACCGATGCACTTGAGAAGATGACTAGAGATCTGCAGTTCAGTGGTGATTAAGGGGGCGATAGAATGGCAGAAACGAAATCAGAGAAAAAGGGCAGTATCTTCTGGCCATCGCTGACGGCGCCGAGCAAAATCGACAGCATTGAACTGGATATTCTTGTCGAACAAGAACATAAACTCGAATCCGAGGTATGCGAGCATCCAGTCGAAGATGGCTTTCCAGTAGCTGATCATGTCATCCGGAAGCCGATCAAGCTGTCGATGGTTGTCGGCATTACTCAGAGCCCGGTGACCTGGCTCGATAAACTCGGGCAGAAAGAGGACAAGGTGGTCAATGCGCTTATGGAGTTTAAGCGCATCTATAAGGACGCGCAGCCAATCACGATTGTCACACCGACCGATATCTATTCCAATATGGTGATGACGAGCGCCGCCTTTCCACGGAATGTTGATAATAAAAACCTTCTCCGGATCCCGTGTGAATTTGTTCAGATTCGGAAGGTAAATGCTAAGACCACCGACATCCCAGAAGGGCTGGTTTCTGCAGGCGTGAAGGATAGCGCGGGGCAAACAAACAAAGACGGTGGCGATTCAAATCAGAGCCCACCAAGTGATAACACGAAAAAGAAAAGCGAATCGATACTCCATGCCGCCGGGAGAAATTACATGGGGCGGTAGCGTTCAAAGGAGGGTAAGATCATGAAAAGAAATAGCCGTCTGAGCGCCGCTCGTGCATCCATCATCCAGAAGTCCCTAGAAATCCCGGTAACACCCCGACAAACTTTGCAGTTCACATTGGTTTGCAGCAATGCCAATACTCCGAAGATTCGACCGGCCAAACGAGCATTGGCTGAAGTGCTTATCTCCAAAGGCTTTAGTGAGAATGACTTAGTGGGGTGCAAACACAAGATGAGCTCCAGGCAAAGCTTTGCGGAGCAGGTGGAAAGCTTTCTTAACGGCTTTCAAAACAAGGTGAAGGCAGCTGGTGATTTCGTTGAGCTGGTATATTCGCGGGGTTGGCTGGATGATACGTCAGTAAATGAATGGTTCAAAAAGGTGAGCGATGGTTAAGACCGCCACCACTTGGTTGTAATTCAAATCCGCAAGCGCTTGCGGATTTGAATTCTCATCGAAGAAGGGCGGCTGATCGGTACCATTGTGTCATGCCGCATATGGCGCTTACGCTTCCGCCACCGGTAATAAATAATAACAGCCACATTATGAGCCGATATGGAATGGAAAGGTGCTGGTTTAGTGACCGAAAGTGCAGCAGCATATATTCTGCTTGACTATCCTACTCTCTGGGGATCGTGGCAGGAGCAGAGGCAAACGATTGTCGATGCTTATTCGGGTGATCACGGCTACCAGGGCGGTGGCGGTAGCCACAGTGACGAAACTTTCAAAAAGACTGCAAGGCTGATAGAACTGGACGGAGATGAAAACATTCTCAAGGTGGTGGAACAATGGATCACAGCCGGACTAGCTGCGCAGGACCGTATCCTTCTCATCAGTGTATGGAGACGTGTTCCTTCGGCCGAGATCGAACGCCGGTATCTCGGGCAAGGAGAGACCATAGCAGAACGGTGGCAACGGATGGTGAAGGGGATGATTCGCTTTGCTGGGACTGCGCTAGGCGAACATGGGCGTGTCTCTGCCAGTATCCAAACGAGCAGCCGCCCGGTCTTGTGATTGATGAGCAGCATCCTGAAAAGATCGTGGTGGAATGCGGTTGGTATTGGCGTGATGAAGAATGAAACTATATCATCCCGGTAAAGCATGTACCCGATGTACCCATAATTAAAAAAGGGGACAAACGGGTACAAAATGAAAACCGCCCGTTTTCGGGCGGTGGAATAAGACGATGAGCTTCCAATAGCCTTGCTGGTGCAGGCGGGTGATAATGGCGCATTTTCTGGAACCAACTTAAACAATTATATAAAATACTGGAGTTTCGATGTTTTGCGTATTCAGAAGAGGATGAAATCGTTCCCATTCGAATAAGGGAGCGCTTCAAAACGATCAACGAAGAAACAGGCATCCAGAAGGGACATCAGTGCACACAAACTCTCGAAAAGTGTGCACCCTTTGCACCCTAAAAAGGTGAAAAAAGGGTGCACACAAAAAGCTGCCCCTTAATGAGTTGCCTAGATAAAAAGAAGAATCATGTTTATCCAGGGTGATCTTTTCCCAGCATGGCGGGAAATCCGGAGGACAGAGAGGATGGTTTTGGAGAAACCCCTAAGTGCGCATTACAGAAATTTGTTCAACGCTGAATTGTTTATCGATCGTTTATAGGCTGTAGCCGGAGAAACGAGGAAGTGCGCATTACGGAAAATTAACTTCGGAATATTGGCGTTAAAAAAACCGCCCAAGCGGGGCGGCTGCGGTTGCGATGATGGCCGGGGATGTGATGGCTTAGGCTTATTCTGGTTGATTGATAGGAATCGCCACCGGACCGCCAGGAACGTATTCCAAGAGGTCGCCGGGCTGGCAGTTGAGCGCAGCGCAGATGCGATTAATTACAGAAAGGTCAACTCGGGTGGCGGAATTGTTATATATTGCGTAAAGAGTATTTTTGTTTACGCTGCTTAATTCCTGCAGTTGAGGTATCTTCATCCGATTTTTTTCAAACATAAGGCGATCTAAAGTGAACTTAACCATTCCCGCAACTCCTCATTTATCATTCTATAAAAATTGTACATTAATGACTGTAGAAAAGCAAATAAAATGCAGAAAAAGTACAATGAAGTATTGACAAACTACAATGTATAATGTACAATGAAGTTAGTAAAAAATACAATGATAGATGACAAGGGGGCCGCAATCATGCTGAAAAACATCGCCACCACACTCGGAAACACATTGGTCGGGAAAGGTTGGAATCGCCACCAGGCATTCATTCAAGCGTGGAACCTTACCAAGGCAAAACAATTCGCCAAGGTTGTGGGTGTGACAGTAGGGAACCGGCAGGAAGCTCTGCGGCGTCTGGCACGATATGGCCGGGACTCCATTCGAGTGGCCCTGGTGTGTGAAGCCGGGAATCCTGCAGATCGGGACGCGGTGGCGGTGATTGTGGAAGTGGCCGGCAAGGGATCCTATAAGATCGGGTACATTGCCAGAGAAATGGCCACTCTGTTGGCCAGAGTTTTGAACAAGCTGGGCGGCAAGATCGGCGCCACCCTTGAGGACATCACAGGCGGAACGATTGGGCTTAATGCAGGCTTAAGCATATCCTACAAGATGGGAGGGGCGGCGTAATGGTGGCAGAACGGATTCGGGCAGGGCCGCAAAAAAAATAAGTCCAGACCTGTTGGTACCAGGCTTGGACTTGTGCAAAAACATGGCGAGAACAGCAAAATTCTGCCCGTCTGCTCTTTTATAATATCACGGTAGGCGGGGAATGTGAAAGGGGTAACATTTTTTGGAGATCAATAAGCAGGCCGCCGACGCCGATGCCCGGGCTGATGAAGAAGAGGCAGCGATTTCGGCGGCAGATGAAGAATGGATTACTCGAGTAGGTTTGATTGCGCGAAAGTTACTGTTGAGAATCTATAACTCTGGTGCACAGATTTCATTTGACGATCAGGATTTGGGTACCCCAGAAATCCAAGAAAAAGATGGCACGTTCACAATGATTATTCATAGACCATGGACAAGGCAGGTGGAGCCTTGGGACGTTTTCCGCGGCATCAGAGTCGCCACCAGGGAGATTAAAAGGAGGCAGTCGCTATGACTTATCAGGACTATTATTGGCACCGCAAAACTCTTTATGAGCGACTAAAGAAAGCCGTTGAAACAGGTAATTTTCGGCAGGCGAAGCAAATTGCTGAACAGATCGAATGCCAGGCTGAGGAATACGGGCGGGACAATATTTTGCAAGGGTTTGCGCAAAGGGCGTAATCTGCATAACATCAGTAAACTGTTGAAACAACACAAACGAAAGGGGCCTTTGGTAAATGCGGTTTCGTAGTCATACACTTGTTACAAGGGGAACAGATTTTTTTGATTTAATGGCGCAGCAAATGAGAGGGGTTCATAGTCCAGAAGAAAAATACGATCACGCTAACAAAACCCTTAATGATGCAATAGGAAAGCTGCACGAAGTATGTGACGATAGAAGCGCGATTCATGAAGTCGACGATGCTGTTGGTGGATGTCTTGCTTTAGCGGAAGACGTGGAATATAAAAACGGCTTTGCTGATGCGATCTGCATGATTCTACAGGCGGCCATGCATCGAGATTGAGGAAGGAAGTAAGGGCGGCACTATCGTGGTAGGTCGCCCTATCCAATAAATTGTGAAAGTGAAGTGGAAATGTGGCAGACAGTATAGAAAAATTAATTGAAGCAGTTCGCGTTGATGAACGTGAAAAAGTCCTGGCTGAACTGGCGAGGAGCGCAGCCAAAAGGATGGGAACGCGTATCCTGAGTGCAGATGAGGTTGTTGAAATCTTTTTCAAGCCTGTTTTTCCAGGCGGCGAGTACAAGATTTCAGCAACAAAGCTCTACCGACTGGCGAAATTGGGGAAAATTCCTTCGTTCAAGTTAGATGGTCGCTTGTTTTTTGATGAAGCGGCTCTGCTTGACTGGTTTCAGAGCGAAAGCGACAAGGGATATTCAGTGTCAGTGCTCAAGCATTATGGCCGTGATTGCAGGCCAGTCATTGAGCCAATTCCGGAAAAAATGTTGTGAGTTCCTCCTCTCAATAAAAGGAGGTGGCAGCCATGCCAGAGTTGGCCCAGGTGCTGAGATGAAAAATGGTGTTCGGCAGAACTGTTGGTGATTTTTTCAGTAAGGCGCACTTCCCCGTGTTGCTTCCCAACACAGTTCAAGCTGTTGTTTCAAACGGGGGTGTAAGTTAAGGTGCGGGTGGCGCCAGAATTGTTTGTTGGCCAGAGTACAATTTCAAAAGTGGTGGCGGCGATCGCCATGGACCCAAGATTCCGCCACCGGTTGCGGTCGGACTTTTTACCCCCTTATTACCACACGGTGCGGGTAGTCATAAAGTCAGTAACGATGGGTCTTTACCCTTAATACCCTTTTTACCAAGCGATATATAAATAATATACTTCGTTGATAGAATCAAACTGTGGGGTGGCGATGATGGCCGGACGAAAACCAAAACAAGTGAATAACAATCGGGGCCACAGAGAAGGGACTTTTGAGACGTTGCCAAGCGGGTTAATATCTTGCAAGATTCGTTTTGTTGACCAAAGGACCGGCCAAGATAGAACTATTAAACGATCGGGTAAGTCCGGCGGCGAAGCAAAGAAAAATACCCTTGCTGCAATCAAGGATATTGAGGACGGCAACGAGCACAGGAAGCGGGACCGCTTGACGGTGTACGAATGGCTGGACAGGTGGCTGGAAGAATACCAGAAACCGGCAATCGCGCCAAGTACATATATACTCTATGAAGGCAGTTTGAGGGTTCATATCAAGCCAAGAATGGACAAAATTCTGCTGACAGCGGTTACAACGGATGATATTCAGGGAATGTATGCAGACCTATTGAAGGTTGGCAAGGCCAAGGGGAAGAAAACGGAAGCGCCCGAAGGACTTTCGCCAAGTTCCATTAGGAAGATCCATAACATGATGCGGAAGGCGTTCACGCAGGCGGTTAAACAGGGGATGATTCCGAAGAACCCAGTATTGGACACCAAGCCCGTGAAGGTTATCCGGCAAGAAGTGCGGCCACTGACAGAAGAACAGTCTAAAGCGGTGCTACATCAGGCCAAGAATGACAGACTGTATGCAGGGATTCTTCTGGACTTTGCAACGGGATTAAGGCGCGGGGAGTTGGTCGCCCTGTCCTGGAATGATATAGATTTAAAACAGGGAACCGCGAAAATATGGCGGCAAATAACGCGTATGGAACCGAAGCCGAAGAAAAAGAAACCGGACGAAAAAGATCAAAAGGACGAGAAACCTGGAGAGGTGAAAATCAAGGCTGAGAAACCAGATGAAACGGAGAACAAAGAAAAAAACCCTTCAGTGCGCAGGATGCCAATATTTGAAAAGCTGAAAACCCCAAAGAGCAGGCGAACGGTCCCAATTTCTAAAGATGTTGTGGCTGAACTGAAAAAACACAAAGCAAGGCAGGCCGGGGAAAAGATAGCTGCCTATAATAAGGCGGCAGAGCATGAGAAAAAATACGGGGTTGAAGTGGATCGAAGCAAATACTATCAGGACACCGGCCTTGTGTTCTGTATGGAGGACGGGACGGCGCTGGACCCGGATTATATCGCCAAGGTCTTTTATAGACACCTGGACGGCGCAGAGCTGCCGCATTTTAGATTCCACGATATACGACATACATTCGCTACACTGGCATTGGCGAAAGGTGAACCTATCAAGAAGGTTTCAGCCATTCTCGGACACGCAAATATAACGCTGACACTTGAAACATATTGTCACTTGATGCCTGAACTTATGGAAACGAGTGTTTTGGAAGGGGTATTCACACAGACAGAAGTGCAGCCGAAAGCGGTTGGTGAGGTAAAACCCATGGGACACTTCATGGGACATGAACAGAAAAAAACTAGGAATAACAAAAGATGAAAATAAAACATGAAAACGCGGAGAATCTTAGATAATAAAGGAAAGTATAGTATGGGAAAATATAGAAAAAAACCCATTTTTGGACCTTACAAGCAGGATGTCGGCGGTTCGATCCCGTCATCGCCCACCAAGTAAAACACGGCTTCTCATCTTAGGATGAGGAACCTATTTTTTTCAGGGGACACTTTACGGGACACTTTCGGTCGATCAAAAAGGCTTCCAACTATTACGTCGGAAGCCTTTTTGCTGCAGGTCGGTGTCTTTGGGGAATGACGACTAGTTTACACAACAATGCTGTGCTTTAGTAGAAGAATATAAAGTTAGCGGCTACTAGGGTGATTAACGCTCCAGCCATTGGAATGGCGGTTCGTTTGACAACATCAAACGGTGAAACTCCACCCATGCTGGAAGAAACCACGATAACCGCAGTGATTGGCGACATGGCCCTGGCCGCACTGGCTGCAAAGTGCATCGGCAGCAGCATCACTACCGCCGGTACGGACATTTTGGCGGCGACAGTCGGCGTCAATGCGGCAAAAGCAAAGAACGGCGCATTGCCTGAACCCATGATAACCGACGAAACTGCGATGATCGTGATCATGAGCAGGATCATTCCGGCCGCGCCAAATCCGGAAGTTTGGGCGGAAGTGATGATGGCATCGATGGTTCCGATGGTCACCAAGCCTTTGGCGAAGGTTTCGCCCGCCACGATCAGCGTGATAACGTTGGCCATCTGCATGCCCAGGCCGTCGAAAAATACCTGAATGTCTGACAGAACCTTTTTCCCGTCCCGCAAACGGATATATTCCACCAGCATGCCGATTGCCAAACCAATGAACATGGCTTTGATGATGTCCATTTTGATCCAGGAAATCCACAAGTCGCTAAACACCAGAATGAGGCCCAGCGGAATGACTGGCAGGATGGCGTAAAACATCGGCGGTAATTTCTCCGGCTCCAGATCTTTATCTTTTGGAGCCAATATTTCAGCAGCTTTGACTATATGTCCGTCTCGGGCATCCATCCACTTTTGGGTAAAAAAGTGCAGTATCGCGACTACCGGAATTGTGACAGCTGCAATGGGGATCTGATACTTCACCCAATACACCACAGGGTCGATTCCCGCAGTTGTTGCTGCCAACAGCGTTCCGGTGTCGCTGGGGCTCCAGTCTAGACAGAGGGTGGTGGCGATGACCGCTGTTGCCGAGAGTCGGCTTACTCCCAAATTGATCAGAATCGGGAATACCGTGACCATGAGTAGCATCGCCAGACCGGACGCGCTATTGATGGCTAGGCCAAGAAACATACCTAAAATCCATGCTCCGGCCATGACGAGGTAGGGAGCGCGCAGCGCCAATAGTGGCGAAATGGTCAGTTTGACCAAGGCTTTGCTGGCGCCGATATGATCCATGTAACGGGCAAACCCCGCTACCGCCATGATGTTGAGACCTAGCCCGCCGGCACGGGAACTGAAGGTCCTCTTGATGAACTCAAAGGCATCAAAAATCACAAATCCGGTGCTTTCTTTGGCAGGAAGAATGTTTCCCAAGCCAAAAAATACTGCGAAAAACATGAGTGCCATTCCGGCAATGAATAACACAGGTTGCGGTTTGAATTTTTTGACGATCAGATAACCCGCCCAAAAGGTTACAATGAGCGAAAGAACAATACCCAACAGTAACACCACCTTCTTTTAATCTACTTGCTGCCAACCCATGATATCGGTAATGCCCAGGCCCGGCGCCTCAGACATGATGAGCTGATTCTTGCAGAAGCTCACCCCTCCAACGACCGGATCTTCCGCCAATAATACTGCCGCGTCCAAGTCTGCGCGGGTGACGATTTTCTTGCCGGCGGCAATGCTGGCGGCGGCAGTGATGCCGACTTTGCTTTCCAACATGCAGCCCATCATGCACTGGACGTCCATTGTCTCAGCGAAATTGGCGATTTTCAGAGCATTGTGCAATCCACCGGCTTTCATCAGCTTAATATTGATGAGGTCGCAGGCGCGCATGGACAAGAGTTGAAATACTTCAAACGGACCAAAAGCGGATTCGTCGGCCATGATGTCGGTTTCCACCCGGTCGGTTACATATTTGAGTCCTTCCCAATCGTGGGCCTTCACCGGCTGCTCTATAAGCTCGATATCGAGACCATCCGCCTCGAATTTTCGAATAGTGCGGACGGCTTCTTTGGCGCTCCAGCCCTGATTGGCATCGAGTCGGATTTTGATGTTCGGGCCGACGGCGTTGCGGATTGCCTGTACCCGCCGGATATCCAACGCCGGTTCGTTCCCGACTTTGAGTTTAAGTGCGGTGTAGCCTTCTGCCACTGCCTCCAACGAATCACGCACCATTTCTTCCGGCTCATTTAGGCTGATCGTCAGGTCAGTTTCCATGCTGTGACAGTGACCGCCGAATAATTTGTAGAGAGGGATGCCATAACGCTTGCCGAACAGGTCGTAAACAGCGATGTCAAGTGCGGCTTTAGCGGATTGGTTGTGTAGCATGCCGCTATCCAGAGTCGTCATGATGCCTTCCAGGTTGTCAATCTCCATACCGATGATCTTGGGGCCGAGGGTGTTCCGAATGGCAGCAATGATGGAGTCCTGACTGTCACCGGTAATCACAGCCGTTGGCGGTGCGTTGCCGAAACCGACTTCGCCGGTATCTGCAATTACTTTTATGATAATGTCTTCTGCCGAATTCACCTGTCGCAGGGCCGTTTTGAAGGGCTTCTTTAAAGGGATGCTGACTTTGCCGATCTTTATCTCCTGGATCTTCAATGGACCACATCCTTATTAAATATTATTGTGTTCGATGATTGATTCAATTAAACAAGCAACCGTCTCCATGTCGGAAATTTTGATTGTTTCCTCTTTGGAATGAACGTCGGTCATGCCGATGGCCAAGTCGACCGCTGTCAGTCCGCGGGCGTTGAACACGTTACAGTCGCTGCCGCCGCCGGTGGAAAGCAGTTTGGGTTCCACGCCCAAGCGGTGCATGGCTTCCAGACACTGCTGCACCACCGGTGTATCCTTCGTCAATTGGAATGCCGCGTAGCTGCGATCAATAGTCACATCGACGGTTGCACCGAATTCGCGGGCGGCCTGTTCGAAACATTCCCGAATATGTCCACTTTGAACGTCTAACTTTTCATTGACGAGGCTGCGGGCTTCGGCCACGATTTCCGCTTGCTCTGCCACGATGTTGGTGGCGCTGCCGCCGCTGATCGTGCCCAGGTTGGCGGTGGTCTCTTCATCAATGCGCAACAGTTTCATCCGGTCGATGGCGCGAGCAGCCACCTGAATGGCACTGATCCCTTTTTCGGGCGTGAGACCCGCGTGGGCGGATCGACCGTGGATCACTGCTTTGATGACATCTTTCGCCGGTCCTTGAATGACAATTTTCCCGAGGGGACCGCTCGAATCCAGTATGAAAGCGCGTTTGGCCTTGATTTTGCTATAATCAAGCCCTTTGGATCCATACATGCCGACTTCTTCACAGATTGTTAGTACGACTTGCAATAACCCGTGCTTCACATTCCGTTCCTGTATCCGGCGGACGCCTTCAAGAATCGCTGCGATTCCAGCTTTGTCATCGCCGCTGAGGATCGTCGTGCCATCGGAACGAATAACATCACCCTCGATGACGGGATGGATATTGGTGCATGGCAGAACAGTATCCATATGACAGCAGAACATGAGCGGCTCCGCCTCTTTGGTTCCCTTTAGCGTGGCAATGAGGTTGCCGGTATTGCCACCCACGCTGTCGCCGGCCGAGTCTACTTCTACGGAAAACCCGAGAGCTTCCAGCTCTTTTCGCATATAGGTGGCGAATGCTCCTTCCTGGCGGGATGGACTAGCAATCTTGACCATGTCGATAAACTGATCCACGAGTCGTTGAGTTGCACCATTTTTGTTCATGAATACACTTCCTTTCGTGATTTTGGTGGAAAATAAAAAAATCCAACAAGCTAAAACCTTGCGATAAGGCTTGCTTGCTGGATTTTACTTACGTCCATACCGGGATATTCCGGCATGCGGGTAAACAAAGCAGCTTATTATTATATTTTTCTAAATCATATTATTTGACATTGACAGAGAAAATCCTTTTTTATTGGCAAGAGCTTTTGCTATATGGCGTTATTCGCTCAAATCAATGGGCTGACCGTTAATAATCCGGTTGTATTTTTTTTGCGCATCTTTGTATGCTACCAAAATTGCTTTTTGTGAAGAGCCGAAATATCGGGTTTCCAATATTTGTCGAATGGTTTCCGCATCATCGAGCAGGCTGCGATCCACGAAGAGACTACTGATAAAGTCATTGGTTACGCTTATGGTGACTGAAACGCCGCAGGCTAAAATTTTAGCGGTTTCCCGTTCAATAATGAAGCTGACAAAAAACTGCCCAAAGTGATGCGTAATGGGATTCGTTTGTTGCGTTTTAGCATTTCCGACAATGTAAATCGTATTTTCGGGAAATATCATGACGTATTTCTCCCCTTTTCCGCAGCCAGTGCGAAGACCTATTTTTGCGAGCAAGGTTGAGCAAAGACATTAATAAATGTACTTCTCTTCGAATCGTTAAATTCCTTCGGGCTTTTCTTTCAAATCCGGTTTCTAAGCCTGGCAGTCATTTGGGTCGTTTTTGATAATGTGGCCAGCGAGGTATATAATTATAAATAGATTCAAACGTGATTCATCTTTTTAATCATGTAAAAATAAGGAGGATACTATCATGAGTGGAGTTTTGCAATCCATTCGGCAACGCCGAAGCATACGTACGTTCAAACCACAGCAAATCAGTGATGATAACCTTCAACAAATCATCGAAGCGGGCCAATTCGCTCCTAGCGCCCGAAATGAGCAGCCTTGTCATTTCACTGTCGTACAAAACAAGGAGTTGCAGGCGAAAATCAACCAGGTTATTCAAAAGACCTTTCTCAATTCCGGCGATCCCATTTTTGTCGAGCGTGCCAAAGCTGACAATTTCAGTCCTTTTTATCATGCGCCAACCTTGATTATTGTTTCCGCCGATGCGAAAGTGGTCGCCCCGGAAGCGGATTCCAGCCTGGCGTTGGGGAACATGTTCATGGCGGCTTACGCCCTGGGGATTGGCTCCGTGTGGATTCATTCCCTGCGTTCCCTGTTTGATACCGAGGAAGGGAAAGCACTGAACAAAGAATTGAAGATTCCTGCAGGATACGTCATCTATGGTTCGGGAGCTTTCGGTTATAACTCAGGCATTGCTCCGGCCGCAGCCCCGCGCAAGCTCGGCACAGTCACTTTCATCAAATAAAAAACACCCAGAATACCTTGCTCCTCGTCAACTGCGAAATTGCACAAGACGGGGAGCTTTTTTCTGTCCGAATAAAGACTTAAGCAGGTAAAAAGGGATAGAGATAATAGAGCGAGAACATTTTAGTATATTGAAGAAGCAGGGCGCTCCAGCAATGAAAGCATGCCTTTGATTATGAAGTGTTATTGGAGTTGTTCAAAAGGGATCATGTTGAAAAGGAAACAAAAAAACAGTCAGGGTTTGCCGAGACAGAATTCGGTTTACAGATATATTTATTGGTTTGCGCTCTTGGTTGCAGGGCTTCTAATTGCCGAAAGTAGCGCTTTGGCCCTGGATGGTTCGCGATCCGCCTATCGTGATGTGTTCTCCCGCGAGGATATTCATATCGAAGCGGGTCAAATAATTGGCAGACTGTTGGTTGCTGGTGGCAACGCTACTGTATCCGGTGTGGTGGAGAAAGGAATCGTTGTAGTGGATGGTAATCTGCTTTTGACACCAGGCGCCCATATTAAAGGGTCGGTGGTAGTCTTGGGCGGATATGTTAACCGTGATTCAGCGGCGCGAGTAGAGAAATTGATGCTGGCAGTGGCTCCGGGGCCACGGCCTGTCGCTGATTTTTTGGTACTTGGCTTCATAGTTTTAGGAATTGCTAGCTTGGTCGTGTTTCCCATATTGGTATTGCTGGTAGCCCGAATCGTCAGAAGATCTCCACCCTATTTATGGATGAGAGAACATTTGTTACTGTTGAAACGTGATTGGTCAATATTTTATATCGCATTCGCATTATCTTTAGGCACACTCCTATTTGTTTTTTTTGCCGAGATGGCTTATGAGACGTTGATTCGCAATCAAATGGACTTATTTGACAATGTGTTTGTTTGGTTGGTTCGATATATGGCTCGTCCAGAGCTTGACCAAGTAATGATAATGATATCGGAATTCGGGTTTGGGTATCCGTTCTGGACGATAATTTTAGCTGTATTGCTCATTCTCGCTTATTACCGACAGTGGCTGGAGAGCGCCGGGCTGATCGTATGTCTGGTCGGAGAAGCACTATTAAACTTTTTTCTCAAAAACATGTTTGAACGCACTCGCCCGGATTTATTCCAGGTGGTGACAGAGGCTGGATACAGTTTTCCCAGCGGGCACGCCATGGTGTCGCTTTGCCTTTATGGCATGATCACTTTTCTGGTCGCGCGTCATGTCCAAAGTTGGCGGTGGCGGTTGGTTGTAATTGGGTTGGCAATGGCGTTGGTTGTCGCAATTGGTGTTAGCCGTGTCTACCTGGGGGTCCATTACCCGACTGATGTAGTTGCAGGCTATTTTGCCGGCGGTATGTGGTTGGCATTTTGTATCTCGCTTTTCCTGTGGTGGCCGCGGAGATGATTTTGACCGGATGATATAGAGGACGCAGAGGAGTGTAGGAAAATTGAAAATAGGAATAGCTTTAGGCGGCGGAGGGACCAGAGGGTTTGCCCATCTTGGCGTACTGAAAGCCTTGGAAGAAGAAGGCGTTATCCCCGATGTTGTTTCCGGCGTCAGCTCCGGCGCGATTGTTGGCGCATTTATTGCTTCCGGCAAGAAACCGGATGAAATAATGGCACTAATGAAAGATAATAAGTTTCTGGATTATGCGAAAGTGCGGTTGCCAATTACAGGCTTTTTCACACTGGATAAGTTCGAGGAAAATATTGAAAAACAGTTATCAGCCAGTGATTTTTCCGATTTAAAGCTGCCTTTTTATGTTGCAGTTTCGAATTTGTATAATGGAAAAGTTGAGTACATCAACGAGGGCGCTTTAATTCCTGCACTTCAGGCTTCATGTTCTATTCCGATTCTGTTTGCACCGGTAGAAATCAATGGGCAGCTGTATGTTGATGGAGGATTGCTGGATAACCTGCCATATAAGCCTCTTGTTGGTCAGTGCGATAAGATTGTTGCCATCAATATTCTCTCACCGAAAGAAACTCACAAGATCGGCAACTTAATTGAAGTGGCGATGAGAACTTTTGAATTGAGTATCGGGATCAATAAAGAAATATTGGAGCATGAATGCGACTTATTAATAGAACCTGCGGGACTGGAGAAATATAATATTCTAGATACCAGCCGCGCTGAAGAATTGTATTCAATCGGGTATGACTATTGCAAAAAGAACAATCAAATTAAGAATCTTTTCGGGTGATTTTCAGGAAAATTGAGACCAGCTATGAAAAGTCAACAGGTGCGACTGAATTTAGCGTGCCAACATCGGATCATAGGCTTGACCAGATTTGAGAAGAGCAAAAATGGTATAAAGCAACTTGCGAGAAACCGCGCCCAGAGCAACACGATGGGCTTTGCCCTCTTCGCGTTTCTTATGATAAAACGCAGCAAAGACCGGATTGAATTTAGAAGCGGGGAACGCTGCTAACCAAACGGCTCTGCGCAGATACGGCGAGCCCCGTTTGGACATATGGCTTTGGCTGCCGGTGAATTCGCCGGACTGCTTTATTGAAGGATCCATCCCAGCAAAGGCAACCAATTTCTCAGGAGCGGAAAAACGATGAACATCGCCAATCTCACTGAGGATGGCTGCTGCCAAGACTTTGCCGATACCGGGAACCGTATGCAACGTGCAAGAAAAGCGGTCATAGTAGGCACTGATTTGTTCGCCAAGCTCAGCCAATTGCTCTTCCAGAAACACAATCTGAGCCACCAGCTGGCGCAATTGAAAGGCCAGGGCGTCTATCCCCAATTTGACTCCAAACGAATGCTTTGCGGCATTCTGAATCCGTTGAGCTTGATCTAGGCCGAAGCGGCCACGGCTGGTTCGTTCAAGCAAGCCAGCTAACTTCCCAGAATCCACCGCTAAAAACTCCTCCGGAGTGGAAAACTCCGCCAGCATCTGGCGGGAAGAGGCTCCGAACAGATCAGAAAATAGGGACTCATATTCCGGAAACACTTGATCCAAGAGGGCGATTACCTTGCGTTTGAGATCGGATATATTATCTACCAGTGAGAAACGATAGCGGCAAAGTTGACGCAACGCAATTAAATCGGGTTCGGCCAGGGTGGTTTGCGTAAACCGACCGAAGCGAATGACCTCAGCGATGAGAAAGGAATCGACTGCATCCGTTTTAGTCTGGCGAATGTACAGATTGCGAAGGCTGTCGGACTGAATGGGATTGATCACATGGACGACATGGCCATCCTGTATCAGCCGGGAATAAAGGGGCAGCCAGTAATGACCGGTTGCTTCCATGCCGAACACAACAGGCAGCAAAGTGGGATTGAGTTTTTGAACCTGCTTGAACAAAAGCTCAACTCCGGCGAGAGAATTGGGGAACGAAAATGGTTTTCCCAGCAAACCGCCTGATTCATTCATCAGACAGGCCTCATGACTGCGCTTGGCGATGTCGATGCCGACGATGATCATGTGCGCACCTCCCTTTGGGACAGATAACCTCCAGCAGCTGCGGCACACAACCTCGTGAGACATGCGAAGTACCAGTCGTACCGGCCAACATCCAGCTCATTCGTGATGGACCGCAGGGCCAGAGGGATCACTCTCAATTTCGAGGTTCAACCTCAAGGAGGAAGACGATCTCCTCTGTCCTCTGCTATTAGTATCTCCGATTGTTCCTCGGGAGACAAGCGGAGAGGTTCAACAGGTTTCCCTGTTTATCCCGAACATAATTATACGAGGAGGGAACGTATTATGTTCTGTAATCAATGTGGTCAGCCCGTCATGAACTCAGACAGTTTTTGCAGTAACTGCGGTGCGCGAGTGGCTGTCCTCCGATGACAGGCAAACCCTCTTGCAATCCATTGCGACGGCATTGTCGCCGTATCCGCAACTTTCTCTGGTCTGGGGACAGAAAGCCGACCTTGAGATTTCGAATGAGTTGGCAAATGCGAATTGGGGGGTGGGCAAGAAGAAAGTCGAATACTCGGCACGCTTGCTGGCGGATTCAGGGACACGAACGATCATCTTCTGGGAAATCATCAAGGAGACCGGTCAGGGGCTGGGGGCCTTTTTCAGTTTCAAGACTGAGACTTACCGAACCGATGGAACGGCCCGTTCCGGTACTGTGAATGAAACCGGCTACGGGATTGGCGGCAAGGTGATTGACTACAGCTGGGACTATGCCCAGGTACGCCAGATCATCGAGGGAGTGGCAAGTTACCAAGGCTGGCATTTCAAAACGGTTTTGATGAAAGGAAAGGCTTCCTACTGACATCGTTGTTCATACTGAAAAGCTTCTCGTGATTTGGCGAGAAGCTTTTTTGTGTTGAGATCGTTTGAAAGAACCTGTTATTGAACCCGTATAATAATCGCTGCGTTTTTTTAGCATTCATTATGCCAATGTTAGAATGCCAATGAGCAGGGCGCTCTGTAAAATAATAGGTACAAGTGGGCTTTGCTGTGAGTTTATTGTGTCAAGGAGGGCCGAAGATGAAGACTGTGGGATGGTCCGGATTATTCCTGGCAAGTTTTCTGGTAGGTCATTTTGCTGCCAATCCGTGGTTGCTTCCGATAGGGAATATTCTGCTGTTTATAAAATTATATGTTGCGATGTTGTTCGCCTACATTCTGTTGACACAGATCATTCCTTATATCTGGCTACACATGTCCGAATGGGGAAGTGTCTTCCGGCGAACAGCTGCATTGGATCATGAGCATTTTGGGGGAGGGATGCAACTGTCGTTTGCTTCGACAGGAATGATGACAGCTCCTGAAAAGCGTGAACAGGACATTGTTCCTAATAAAGAAGTTCCTGTTTTAACGATAGTCAACGCAACCACGATGACAGAAAGCAAGCCGGTGGAACTTAAGCCGGAACCCAAGCCGGAACCAAAGCTGGTAAGTGAGGCGGAATTCCTGGCGGCGATTCGTGGATTGACACTGTTGCCTCCGGCAGTAGCTTTGCCTGAGAAAGTTCTGGATGCAGTTGTAATCGAGCCAACTGAAACTGAACTGGCGAAGGCAAACGATGAAGAATTCCTGGCGGCGATTCGTGGATTGGTGCTATTGCTGGATCCGAACTTCATCATGGCGATCCGCAAATTGACGTTGGTACCTGAAACAGTGGTTGATGAAATGGAAGCTGTTGCGCTGGTGGAAGAAACAGTCATGGAAACACCAGCGGAAAACTCCTTGAATGAAACGTTCGCTTTGGTTGAGAATGAGTCGCTTCCTGAAGTTGAAGCATGCATAATTGAAAGTGATGAAATCCAAATCCTGGTCACAGAAGAAACCAAACCTGAAAATGAAACAGAAGTCCCAACAGGGCATCTAAATATTGCGTCTGAGGATTTAAGTTGGATTTTGGCGGAAGATTTCACCGGTATCGAAATTGATTTCGAAGCCTCTGCGGAAGCTGCAATGACCACAGTTGTCGATCTTGCCATGGAATCAGATATGGAGGATATGGAAAACTTTGCACAGGAAGGTTTCGGTATTTCGCCATTCGCAGTAGCAGTTGCCGGCGGCACAATCACAGAAGCAGAGAACTCGGCAGAACGCATAGTGGACGAAGTTTTCGAGAATATTGCAACTGAAGTAGAGGAAGTCGCTGAAGTAGAGGAAGTCGCTGCGGTAGAGGAAGTCGCTGCGGTAGAAGAAATCGCTGCGGTAGAAGAAATCGCTGCGGTAGAGGAAGTCGCTGCGGTAGAGGAAGTCGCTGCGGTAGAGGAAGTCGCTGCGGTAGAGGAAGTCGCTGCGGCAGAGGAAATCGTTGCGGTAGAAGAAATCGTTGAGGAAGAAGCCTCTACTGAGGTAGAAAGCACCGTTGATGTTATTGAGGAAGTGCCGGCTCTGGAAGAGTGGGGCTTGGAAACTGGTGTGGTTGTTGCGGGAACACTTGAAAATATTGAATCTGGTGAAGAAGGATTTGTATACTCTGACGGAGAGCCGGAACTGGCCGCGTTCATGTTCGGACGCTTGCCAGAAATCTCGACAGTGACTACAGAGGTGGCAAGCATAAACCAAGGCCTGGCAGACTCTATGATTCAGACCCCTGTGTCTCAACGGTATACCTGCAAGCTTCGCTGCAGGAAACCCGGTGTCTTTTTCAGGGGTCCTATTCTTAGCTTCTATTGCAAATTTATATGTCGAAACGGAAACTATTAATGGGGCGAAAGTTGAAATATTACGCTTAACTCTTATGTTCCCTGGGCTAGATTGCGATAAATAAATTGTAGGCATCCTTTACGAAGGATAGTGACGGGGGGAATATAGGAGATGTTTGGACTTTTTGATTACCCTGCTGAAATTCGCAATATACGCAAACAGGTTCCGAAGGATGAACGCGAAGATTTCATGCGGGATTATAAGAGCCTTTCGAATGATACCAAGACACAGTTCAAAAAGTTTCTGCGCGAAGCGAATATGGTGGAAGCCAGTAAAATCATCGGAAAAGATTTGTCCGGATATACCGTCAACACGAAAAGCAAGGAGAGTAAGGTCGCTCCGGCGCAGGTTCAAGCCCCTGTTCTGGCCGAAGCCGTTGATAACGGTTTTAATGAGCGAATCAAAAACATCCTCAATTCTTATCAACTGGAAAGCGATCCTCAACTGGTGGCGGACGCAGCAAAAAAAATATGAATCGATTTCTGGTTTTAACGAAATGAATATTGTGTGAAAAAACTCGTAAGATTTTGGATGTATCGCAGTAAGACAGAGGCCAAGATCTGTGATAATAGTGTATATGAAAGGCGCTTCGGTTCAAGCCTGAACCGAAGCGCCTTTAAATCTGAAAATATAAGGGGTCAGAACCATTTCTTAGAAGCCGAGTTCTTCTCAACGATGACAACATGGAAATCAATTGTCGGCGGTTTTTTGTGCAGAATGGTCGTAATATTGCAGATGCGGGTCGCACCCTGACAATCCATGCATGTGCCCGGTGACGGTGCAGGGGTTGGGCCCGGTCGAGACGTTTATTGTTGATGGGGGCGGCGTACATTTTCGATGCGTTCCATGGCTGCGTCTAGATCTGCAAACGATTTTATTCACACCGACAACGGACGACTACTTTCTTCGGACCGAAGCTCATGGCTGCGACCCGGTTGCCTGATCCATCCGTGTTCACCAGCTGACCATCCATTGTGATCGCATTGGTGCCGGAGATGGAAGACGTCACACAGAAGTTCCTTGCGCCGTAGCGACATGGATTCTTCCATGGTTAGTCCGGGTTTGTTATGGTCATATACTTCGTGGCCGTCTTTTTCCAATTGTTCGGGGATGCCCATCTCTTTTAGGGTCCAGGATCCACCTACACCGACAGTGGCGCCGGCGGGAATCAGGGAGTTAACTTTTTCAATTGCAGCTGCGCGGGTTGCAACGTAATAGGCCTGGAAATTGTTTTTTTCGAGAGCCTTGACAACTTTTTCACCGAAGGTGTCATTGTGCCATTGGATAAATTGTTTCATCTGTGCGGCCTCCTTATACTTCTATGTATTTCTTTGGGAACAAACATTCATTCGACGCGCAAAAAAGAAAATCCTTTTGTCTCAAATCGCAGAATCAATCGCGGTGAAATAATCGTCCTGGCAAAAACATTGCCAGCAGGCCGCCCAGAACCGGCAGGACCGGCATGACGTTGAATACTGCGGGAATTCCTGATAGGTCTGCGATATAGCCCAGCGCAGTCACCCCGACGCCCCCGAGACCTATGGTAAGACCGATCGTCAACCCGGAGGCCATTCCTTCGTAGCCAGGCATCAGCTCCTGCGAGAGAACCAAGGTGGTGGCGAAGGAGGAAATCAGGGCAAAGCCGGTAAAGATCAATAATATCATCGTCATGATTCCGCTGGTGAAAGGGATGGCTACAACCATCGGGAAAACGACCGCCATGGATAGGGTGATGATGGTTTTGCGGCCGAATTTATCAGACAGCATGGCACCAATGAAGGTGCCGAAGACACCGCCGATGAGGAAAAGGGACAGCAGGTACCCGGCATAGACAGGGCTACCATTCAAATAATTGACGTAATAGATGGGGATGTAAGTCGATAAGCCGGAGTGCAGCGTCGAGCGGCAGAAGATAAAGGTCAACAAGACCAGCAGGGGAGTCATCTTGATTGATTTCGCGGAGGCAGGGGATTTAGTTCCGGGTCGATGAAAGGATTGGGGCGATACTTTGTCGAGATGGCGCCACAGCAACAAGGCAGTGATGGAACCGGGAATCATAAACCAGGCCGTATTGTAAAGCCCTCCCGGCAACGTAATGAGCAACATCATGAACGTAGCACCTATGGCCATGCCAAAGTTGCCGCCGACGGAGAACAGTCCCATGCTCCTTCCACGAAGCGCTTCCGCACTTACGAAATGGACCGATTTGGAAGCCTGCGGATGGAAGCCGGCGACACCCAGCCCGCCTATAACCACCGCCAGCAATACCATCCCATAAGTGTGCATTAATCCGGTGATCGCCATTCCTAATCCGGACAGGAACACGCTGAGGGGCAGTAGCCAGGGTAACGATACTTTATCCGTAATCATCCCGAAAATTGGCTGAATAATGGAAGAAGTGATGTTTTGAACCAGTACAATAATGCCGATTTGTGTATAAGAGAGATCCAGGGCTGTTTTCAGTGAAGGTAATAAGATTGGCAGAGCTCCCTGGCTCAGGTCTGTGACCATGTGACTTAGGGACAACAATAACAAGGGCTGAGGCCGCCAAGAAACTTTTGAGTTAAAGTTAAACAATGTAAAAAAACCTCCGAAACCTTACTGCGTAATATTATAGCATGATGTTGTTATTTTTTTACGGATTTAACCTCGATGATGGACAGGCCGGATTTCCTATGCTATAATCAATTCCGGCAATAGACAACATTATTGATTGCGCCCGTAGCTCAGGGGATAGAGCACCGGCCTCCGGAGCCGGGAGCGCTGGTTCGATTCCAGCCGGGCGCACCAAAAGTCATTAAGTGCATGCGGAAGCGTGCTTTTTTTACATTGCAGGTGATTTGCCTATGGGACAGGGGGTGACGGACATGCTGATCGTCGTGATTGACGGTATGGGTGGAGGCATCGGCGCCCAGCTGGTGTCGCAACTAACCAGCCAGCTGGGCGTCGGAACTGAAATTGTATGCGTCGGTACCAACGCCTGGGCAACCCAGGCGATGATAAAAGCCGGAGCTTCGCGAGGCGCCACGGGAGAAAACTCCGTCTGCGTGATGGCCGGCAGCGCCGATGTCATCGCCGGACCGATCGGGATCGTTATGCCCAATGCGTTAATGGGTGAAATCACGCCTCGCATGGCGGACGCGATTGCCTCTTCCAATGCTCGGAAAGTGTTGGTGCCGGTTAGCCAAGGGCATTTCGAAATCGTCGGCATGGAGAACAGGCCTCTCGTGAGTAATATTCGAGAAGCCGCCGCCCGGATCCTGGAAATCGCTGCCGGACCTAAAGGACAAAAGGGGTGAAGCGATGATTGTGGTTCGGGACAGAGTCCGTTTCGTCGAGACAGACATGATGGGAGTAGTTCATCACTCCAATTATCTGTGCTGGTTTGAGATGGCCCGCGTAGAATATCTGCGCAGAGCCAATGTGTTGTTGCCGGATTTGATAGCGGACGGCGTATTGTTTCCTATAACCGATGTTCAGTGCAAATATCGACAATCGGCTCATTTTGACGAGACGATCCGCATCGAAGCGACGCTGGCTGATTTTTCCCGGGCCAAGTTGTGCTTCTCGTACCGTGTACTGCGAGACGAAGATGACGTATTGCTCGCAGAGGGATCGACACAGAATGTATTCACTGATGAGAAAGGCCGGATTATCCGGTTGCCGCAGATTTACTATGATAGGATTAGCGCTGCGCGGCAAGCTGAAAATGGGGGAGTGGCATAGTGCTGGTGATTTTGGGATACGGTTTGGCATTTGTGGGACTAGTGATACTGGCTGTAGCATTGTTTATCTGGAAACAAGGGGATGCTGATTTTGTCTTTGATGTGGCGAATCGGTCCAAATTGGTTTTGGAATCGGAAACCGCCGATCAAATGGAATTTTCCTTCAAGTTGCCTTTTCGCAACCGGGGATCTCAACAGGGGACTCTCATGGATGTATTGGCGCGGCCTTGGCTGCCCTGTGAACAGTTTTCGGCGGCCGAACTGACGACCCGGGTTACGGCTGTCTCCTGCCCCCGTAATGATGGGTACTGGGAGTCGGCATTATTCCCAATGGACAAGATTGACAACGATGTGGCGCTGATCACGCTGCGATTCGATGCCCGCGGCGGTGATATCCGCCAGGCGATGGAGCAGATGGTGGATTTGCCGCTCAATGTTATTTATCAGGTAGTGGGCCGTTCCGACTGGTATATTACGAAGGTGATGGTTGACCTTCCAATAGAGGAATTCCAGAGCGCGATCAAAACCGCCGGGGGGCAGAAGTAGGAGGCATGGCAGTGGAACAAGGGAAAGTGGAACTGATACCGGTTAAAACCCATATTGTTACCAAACGGGACGATATTGTGGATGTGATAGAGAAATATGCGGGCCCCCAGATGGGGCCGGATGATGTGGTTTCCGTCGCGGAAAGCGTTCTGGCTATTACCCAGGGGCGTTACCGGAGGCCGGAGGATATGGACCCCAGCACGCTGGCAATCGTATTGAGCCGTTTTGTCCATCGAGATTCGAGCTGTTCGAGCCCTTGCGGGATGCAGGCGACGATGGATGAGGGGGGAACCCTGCGGGTGGTCATGGCGTTTTTGGCTGGCGGTATTGCAAAGGTTTTCGGCAAAGCGGGGGTTTTTTACATGATGGCGGGAGAACAGGCGGCGCTGATTGATGATGTAACCGGCACGATGCCGCCGTTTGACAAGGTTCTGGTTTTCGGACCGAAAGAACCGTCCAAGGTAGCTGAAGCGATACGGGAGCGGTTGGGTTGCTACGGAGCTGCCGTGGCAGATGTCAACGACCTGAAGCGCGCGGCGGTGCTCGGAGTTTCCCAGGGGCTGGACCCCAAGGAACTGGCTCGGATCCTCATCGATAATCCTTTCGGCAATGCGAACCAGCAGACCCCGATCGTTATCATCAAAAATTATGCGGCAGCTGCCGCAGCCCGAGGATAGCGCCGGCTATCCTCTTTTTTTATTTATGGCAAAGCATAGTATAATTGGATACCAGAGGGGGCGAATGGTTTGGCTCGGATCGGCATGACAACAACAGTGCCTGTGGAGGTCATCCTGGCGGCAGGGCATGTCCCAGTTGACCTGAATAATGTATTCATAACGGGTGCGGAACCGGCCCGAAGGGTAGAAGCGGCGGAAGACGCAGGCTATCCCCGCAACATTTGCGGCTGGATCAAAGGCCTGTATTCTACGGTCGTCGGTTCAGACTGCGTGGATGCGGTGATTGCCGTGACCCAGGGAGACTGCAGCAACACGCATGCATTGATGGAAACCTGGCAGATGGCGGGTGTCCGCGTGATCCCTTTCGCCTATCCGTTTGATCGTGATGTGGACCTGCTGCGCCTGCAGATGAATAAAATGCTGGAAGCAATGGGAACCGACTGGGATCGGGTCATGGCCGTCAAAGCGGATGTGGACCGACTGCGCCGCAAGGTCGCTGAAATCGACCGCCTGACCTGGCAGGAAAACAGGGTGAGTGGAACAGACAACCATTTGTTCCAGGTCAGCTGCAGCGATTTCAACAGCGACGTAACCCGATTTGAAGCAGAGGTGGACTCGTTTCTGGAACAGGCTGCGCAGGCCCCGGTCAGGCGGGAAGGACTGCGTCTGGGGTACATCGGGGTGCCGCCGATTTTTACAGACCTATACTCCTATGTCGAATCCATGGATGCGCGTGTGGTGTTCAACGAGGTCCAGCGACAGTTCGCCATGCCGTACGATGAGCCGGATATCATTGAGCAGTATCGGCGGTACACTTATCCGTACGGAATCTTTGGCCGACTCGACGATATCCAGGCCGAAATCGAGCGACGGCAGCTGGATGGTGTGATTCATTACGTGCAGAGCTTTTGCTACCGACAGATCGAGGATATCATTGTACGGAAAAAGCTCAAGGTTCCCATCCTGACGATTGAAGGGGATAAACCCGGTTGTATGGATGCGCGGACACGCCTGCGAGTCGATGGATTTATTGAAATGTTGAAGTGAGGGATGACTCGTGCTCTGTGGGATGGACCTCGGCAGTCGCGCTGTTAAGCTGGTTTTGTTTGACGGCGGGGAGCTGCGGGAAGAAAAAATAGTCGAAACTGCCCATTTTTACAAAAAATGCGGCGTTTATACCAAGGCTGGGTTCACGGTCGATTTTGCGGGATTGTTGTCGGAGGCGCCTACAGCCGTTACCGTGACCGGTTATGGCCGCAACTCTCTGAATATCGCGGGGGCAACGATTATTTCCGAATTGAAGGCGCATATGCTCGGCGCCGTATGGCAAACCGGGCTGAAGGATTTTACGCTGCTTGATCTCGGCGGGCAGGACAGCAAGGTAATTCGCGTGAGAAACGGTCGGATGGATGATTTCCTGCTGAACGATAAATGTGCGGCAAGTACGGGGCGCTATCTGGAAAATATGGCCGCGGTCCTGGGTATCTCACTGGATGAACTCAGCGGCTATTATGAGAATCCCGTGGAGCTGTCCGCGACCTGCGCCATTTTCGGCGAATCCGAATTGATCGGCAGGATCGTGGAAGGGGCTCCTCTGCCGGAACTGGCTGCTGGTGTGAACTATTCCATTTTCCGTCGTATCAAGCCGATGTTGGTATCTCTGGCAAGCGATACCATTGTTTTCACTGGAGGTGTCGCCATCGGAGAGGCGGTAGCTCACTGGGTTCGGGAGGAGATTGGCGGATGTCTGGTCGTGCCTCGGTATCCTCAACTGAATGGGGCGATTGGTTGTGCTGTTAATATGCAGCCGCAAAATGGATAGAAAGGTGGAAAATTATTTATGAACAGAGTGGATGGACGGGCCTATGACGATCTGCGCCCGGTGACGATGATGCGAAATTACCTGAAGTTTGCCGAAGGATCGGTGATGATCGAAGTGGGGGACACTCGTGTATTGTGCAGCGCCAGCGTTGAGGAGAAGGTGCCTCCTTTTCTCAAGGGAAGCGGCAGCGGCTGGATCACGGCTGAATACTCGCTATTGCCTCGTTCGACAGGCACACGGAACCAACGGGAAGCTGTCAAGGGCAAACTGACGGGGCGGACCCATGAAATCCAGCGACTGATCGGCCGCTCACTGCGCAGCGTCGTCGATATGAAAGCGTTGGGGGAACGCACGATCTGGATTGACTGTGATGTGATCCAGGCGGATGGCGGCACACGGACTGCTTCAATAACCGGCGCTTTTGTCGCCCTGGTCGATGCGTTGGTGAAAATGGGTTTCGATGAGACGAAGCCTTTCCCGGTCCGGGATTTTTTGGCGGCGGTAAGTGTCGGCGTATTGCCTGAGGGGCCTGCATTGGATCTTTGCTATGTCGAAGATTCGTCGGCCATCGTCGATATGAACCTCGTGATGACCGGTGCGGGGAGTTTCGTCGAAGTGCAGGGAACTGGTGAAAAGGCGCCGTTCAACAAACAGGAACTCACCGAACTGCTGCGGCTCGGAGAACTGGGAATCGGGCGACTGATGCAAATGCAGCGGGATGCGCTGGGGCCGTTGGCACAGCGGGTGGGAAAATAAAAATGAACAAAATCGTCGTCGGCACCCGGAATGCCGGCAAAATCCGCGAGATTCAGAGGGCATTGGCAGATTGCCTGTTTGAGGTTGTGGGCCTACCGGATGATGGAATTCCGGATGTTGAGGAGACGGGCGTGACCTTCCAGGAAAATGCAATACTCAAAGCCCGCCAGTATTGTCAAAGCACCGGAGAGTACTGCCTGGCAGACGATTCCGGGCTGGAAGTGGATGCGCTCGGCGGCGAGCCGGGGGTATATTCCGCCCGCTATGCCGGAGAAGGGGCATCCGATGCCGATAATAATCAAAAACTATTGAAGGCGCTGCAACAGGTTCCGCCTGCGAAGAGAACTGCACGATTTCGAAGCGTGCTGGCCCTTGCCGGTCCGGACGGCAGCTTGCTGCTGACGGAAGGGGCCTGTGAAGGCATGATCCTTGCTGAAGCGAGAGGGACCGGCGGATTCGGATATGACCCCTTGTTTTTCATGCCTGATCATGAGAAGACGTTGGCTGAAATGACTGTCGAAGAAAAGAACCGGATCAGTCACCGGGGAAATGCTCTCAAAGCTTTTAAACGGCGACTGCTGCAGGAAAATAGGTAGGATTGACCGAAATGCTCGTTGGTATAATAGGCGATACTCATGGCGATATTCATTCCATCAGGCAGGCTGTGGCTCTTACGGAGCCGGTCGATTTGTGGCTGCATACCGGAGATTTTTGCCGGGATGCGCGCTCGCTCACTGCCCTCACCGGTATTCCAGTAATATCAGTGGCTGGCAACTGTGACGGCAGGGGTGAGGCGAAGCCGGATGAATTTATTGAATTGGCAGGCTATCGCATCTGGCTGACACATGGCCACCACTTTGGCGTGAAGCAAAATCTGGATGAACTGAGGGACTGGGCGCGCCAATATGAATCAGATATCGTTGTCTATGGACATACGCACCAACCTGGCATCATCACGGAATCGAATCTGTTGCTGATCAACCCAGGCAGCGCCGCTATGCCGAGACGCGGCAAAAACCGAACCTTCGGAGTAATAGAGTTAAAGGATGGGCGGGAAGGAATTCTTCCTCATCTTATTACCATAATCTAAAGGAAATGTTATCTTCATGTAGAATTTATTAATTAAACGTTAGGCGAAACTTTGACTTGGCCTGACGAATAAGACGAGAGCTGAGGGATGAAGATGGATATCCGCGAAGAAGCATTAAAACTGCGACGGAAGCACCAGGGATTGTTGGAGATCCGATCCAAGACAAGGCTTGCTACCAGGGAAGACCTCAGCATAGTTTATACACCGGGTGTAGCGGAGCCTTGCAAAGACATCAAGGCGAATCCCGACCTCTCTTTCGAACTCACTTGCAGGGGCAATATGGTTGGCATTGTGACTGACGGGACACGTGTCCTCGGTCTGGGGGACATCGGCCCGGTCGCGGCCATGCCGGTTATGGAAGGCAAAGCCTTATTGTTCAAAACGTTCGGCGATGTCGATGCGATTCCTATTTGTCTCGATGCCAAAGACCCGGATAAGTTTATTGAAATGGTGAAACGGCTCGAACCGACCTTCGGCGGCATCAACTTGGAGGATATCTCTTCGCCCAAATGCTATGATATTGAAGATGCTCTGATTCAGCAGATGAACATTCCGGTATTTCATGATGATCAGCACGGAACGGCCATTGCGGCTCTGGCTACATTGATTGGCGGATTGCGGCTGGTCCAGAAGGATCTGGCTACCGCACGCATCATCATGAACGGCGCTGGCGCGGCTGGCTCGGCTATCGGCCGGCTGCTGGTCAGTGCCGGGGCAAAAAACCTGATCATGGTAGATATTCAGGGTGCGTTATATGATGGAATGCCGAACTTGAACCGCATTCAGAGTCAATTGGCAAAGACGACCAACCTGGGAAAACTCACAGGGAACCTAGTCGACCTGGCTAAAGGCGCCGATGTTTTGATCGGTGCGTCAGGGCCCGGCCTGTTTACCAAAGAAATCGTCAGCACAATGGCCAAGGATTCGATCGTTCTGGGCATGGCCAATCCGGTGCCGGAAATCATGTACCCCGAAGCGAAGGAAGCTGGGGCCCGCGTCGTCGGGACCGGGCGTTCAGATGCGCCGAATCAGGCCAACAACGTGACCGTTTTCCCTGGTATGTTCAGGGGTGCTCTCGATGTGCGGGCTCGCCGGATCACGGAGGGTATGAAGCTGGCCGCCGCCTATGCCATCGCCGAACTGCTGCCGGAAAAAGATCTGCGGGATGATTTTGTCGTAGTGGATGCGTTCGACCCCCGAGTTGCACCTGCTGTTGCAGCAGCGGTGGCGAAAGTAGCGATCGAAACGGATGTGGCTCGTGTAAAAATCGACCCGGAAATCATTCGGGAGCGAGCTGCGGCTCGTATCGGCCGATAAAGCGCTTGACATTTGAAAACATTCTGTAGTACAATAAACCTCGCATCGACGGGGCGTGGCTCAGCTTGGTAGAGCACCTGCCTTGGGAGCAGGGGGTCGCAGGTTCGAATCCTGCCGCTCCGACCATACATCAGGTGCGGGTGTAACTCAATGGTAGAGTGTCAGCCTTCCAAGCTGATCACGAGGGTTCGATTCCCTTCACCCGCTCCATATTTTTTGTCTGGACAAGCGGTGCCCAGTGTCCCAGTAGCTCAGGGGATAGAGCAACGGACTTCTAATCCGTTGGTCGTAGGTTCGATTCCTACCTGGGACGCCAATGAAATTAAGCCTTCCGAGATTTTTCTCGGAAGGCTTTTCTCATCCCCTTTTTCATGCATTTTTTAATCGCCACTTTTTTGCATTTTATCATTGCCGTTGACATCGATTTGGCTATCGAGCGGATACTAGATTAATTGGATGTCAAGGCCGGTTTAAAATTGAGCCACTTTCGCCGTTTGAAAATTGAGCCAGTACCTTATCTTTTGTCTTCAAGTTGCTGAGTCTTTATCGGAGGAGATTGGTACATTCCGGCTGCTTTTCGCTCCCTCATTCGGTAGCTTTCCCCTCGGATGTTGACAACATAGGCATGATGCAATATTCGATCAAGAACAGCGGATGTCACAATCGGGTCACCCAAAACCTCTCCCCAAGCACCAAAGGCCTTGTTTGAGGTCATGATGATGCTGCTGCGTTCGTAACGGGCACTAACCAACTGGAAGAAAAGATTCGCTGCGGTTGGCGGGAAGGGTTGGTAACCCATCTCGTCAATAATCAGGACCTTCGGACTCAAATACCTGCGCATACGCCGCCGGAGGCGATCTTCCTGGTAACCGGTCATCAATTCCTGCACCAATTTCCCGGCAGTCGTAAAATAGACCGAGTACCCTTGTTCAATCGCAAGCAACCCGAGTGAAACCGCCAAATGGCTCTTCCCGACGCCGGGTGGCCCTAACAAAAAGATGTTGGAGGTTTCCGGTATGAAGGAGAGCGAGGCCAGTTCTTGAATCTGTCGTTCATCAATGGTTGGCTGAATACTAAAATCAAAATCCTCGAGCCGCTTATGAAATGGGAGATTTGCTAGTTTCGTCCGAGTATCCAGATAGCGCGTCCGCCGATCTGCTTGCTCAGTCTGGAGTACATCGGCAAGAAATTCAGCATATGTAATCTGTCCGGCAACCGCGCGTGCCTGTATTTGTTCCAGCACCTGCGCCGCCGCTGGCAGGCCAAGCTGGATCAGCGTCTCTTTCATGTCGGAGGGGGTCACAGGCAATCACCCCCGGAAAAAAGCTGGTATTCATCCAAGGACCGGACGGCAACAACCGGGTCGCAAATTTGTTTAGCCATGGCATCTTTGAGTGGTCTGGCTGCCTTAATCGCCGCTAGTCCTGTCCATTGTCCGGCCAAATGGCAAATACGCTGTCCGGGAAGCGCCTGATGATGGCGGGCGACCAGTTCCTCATGTTGAAATATTTCCACATACGCCCCGTTTTGCCTTATCTCCACTTCTTGGCCGCAAAAAGCCCACGGTACTCCATACCGCGTTCCGTCATAGGTTACATAGCCATCGCGGTATACCTTGGTTCGAACCGTCAAAAACGAGCGGTATAGAGAATAGTTGGGTAGTGGCAACAGTCGTTCTCCGGGTTTGCGGTCAACGGGCCGTTCTCCTGTAGTCCCGTGGATACGCATCGCCACTTCGCCGCACCACTTCAGCGTCTGGCGGTTGAGGTCGGCCAGATCGCTAAAATCACGACCGGGCCAAAAGTTACCCTTCACATACTTGACCGACGATTCGACCTTTCCTTTACTGGCCGGATGGTAGGGAGTATGCACGGACGGACTAAAACCGAAGACTGCGGCTAAATCAAAGAGCCCTGCCTGCCAGACCGGCTTTCCCTGTGCATCGGTGCCGCTACGGACCACTTTGGCGTTATCGTACAAGATCCTCTTTGGAGTACCTTGGAAGTATTGCAAAGCTCGCACGTGGCAAGCCAGGAATCCCAGGACATTGGCTTTACGGAGAAACTCAACGTACAGATCCCGGGAGTAACTTAAGATCATTACAAAACAATACAGCCGATGCGCGATCCCGCCGCTATCCTCATACTTGACTTCCCCGAAGTCGACCTGCGCCTGTTCGCCAGGGGCCGTTTCGTACCGTGTCACTGCCTTGGGCTGCCTGGGTGGTCGGAGATCTTGAACATAATCCTTTAAGATCGTGCGACCACCGGTATATCCCTGTTCCCGAAGTTTACGGAACAGAACTTCAGCGTTCAGGATCTTCCGTTGAAACAGCAGATCATGCACCAGCTCTTTGAAGGGATCAAGTTTAGATGCGCGCTTCTCACGTGATTTATATTGAGGAAGTTTGCCATTTTCGAGGTATTTGGCTACGGTATTTCGAGCCAGGCCCGTGAACTTTGCAATTTTGCGGGCACTATAGCCTTGTTTGACCAGATCCCAGATGTCCATCAGCTGCCACCTCTTAATCATTGCTGTCCTCCTCTAAGGATTCTCTTAGAGGATTTCGCGAAGGTGGCTCATTTTTACTCCGGCGTTATTGGCTCATTTTACAACCGGCTATGACATGGATTTTTGGGATTTGTACATTTCATAACGCTGACGTCCTTCCTCGAATCGTTGCCGTTCTTCATCGGTAGTCAATTCAAGAGGGGCAACTTCCATCGGTTTTCCTCCAGCGTTTAATGCGACCAGCGTGAAATATGCGGACAAGGCACATTTTTTGGATGCATCACTATAGAGATCTTCTACTTCAACAGTAACAATGACTTCCATTGATGATCGGCCGACATATGTGAGAAAAGCATGACATGTTACCAAGTTCCCAACATAAATTGGTTGATGAAAAACTAACTCGTCCACTCTAGCTGTAACGACATTGGTGCGAGCATGGCGTTGCGCGACAGCTGCTGCGGTTGTGTCCATCATTTTCATGATTTCTCCTCCATGCACGTTACCTGCAGGGTTTGCGTGACTGGGCTGCATTACGGTGGACATTGTCAGAGACGATGAAGCAACTGTCTTACCTTCCATTTGTATTTTCCCTCCATTTTGTCACTCTGCATGAGTGTTGATAATTACATGGTAGCATCGAATTTTGCAGTAAGCATTAACGTTGTATAAAGTTTTGATTAAGGCCAAAACGCATCGGCATTGATGCGTTGGGCAGGTGGGAAGAGTTTGCAGGGAAAAAACACAAGATTGTTAGCGAAAATGACTTTGTATCGTAACAATGCTGTGACAATGTTTCGCTAGAATGATCTTAGAAAACAAAAAATGTTGAGGTGTTAACTATGAAAAAATTGTGTATCCTAATGCTTGCGCTGATTGTTTTAGGCTTTATGCCAACGAACAATGCTTATGCAAACCCGAGCCCAGACGTAGACAATCAGCATCGAATTGATGACAATAATAATATGCCTCCCAATGATCAAAAAGAACCGCCCCGAGATACTGACAAACAGAAGCATCCTAAAAAAGATGATCAGAAGGCACCCCCTCCCAATCAAGACAATATGAAACGTCCTCCCCATGACCAGAATGGGCAACCGCCAAAACAAGACAATGCAAAACAACATTATAATGATCAAAAACCAATACCGCCGAATGATGATAATTCTGATTGGTGATGTAATAAAGGCCGCCTTATAGGTGGTCTTTTACTCTATCCGAGAACGTGAGTAACTGACATTATAATTTAGAAGAGGGAGCGAACGATACAACGTTCGCTCCCTCTTCTTATATATAGAAAACCCCACGTTAGACGTGGGGTTCCAAAAAGCTTACAGCTATAGGGAAGTCGGAAAAGCTCCTTTTGATAGAATGAGTTGCGGTCTGCCAACTGCAACGAAGATATCAAAAGGAGGTCATTCAGGGAATGAACGACACCCACAGTCTATCACATACAAAATGGAACTGTAAATATCACGTGGTCTTTGCACCCAAGTATCGACGGAAGGTATTTTATGAGGGAAAACGGCTGGAAGTCGGGGCCATACTGCGGGAATTATGCAAGTGGAAAGGGATAAACATAATTGAAGCTGAAGTATGCCCGGACCATGTGCACATGCTATTGGAAATACCCCCGAAAATAAGTGTATCGAGTTTTATGGGATTTCTCAAAGGGAAAAGCAGCTTGATGATCTATGAGAAATGGGGAAACCTGAAGTATAAATACCGGAATAGAGAATTCTGGTGCAGAGGGTATTATGTAGATACAGCCGGTAAGGATGCGAAAAAGGTCAAGGAATATATTCAGCATCAGCTTGACGAAGATCGGGCAGGCGAACAACTAACCCTCAACATGGAAGACCCGTTTACGGGTAGCAAGTAACAGCTTCATCGCAAGTGGCAGACCGTGAGTACGCTCTTTAAGCGTGGCTAGTAGATTAGGGCTACGCCCGTTAAAGAAATACCCCCGGCTACGCCGGGGGATCATTATTTTCCGGGCACCCCCGTGCGGAGAGATAGGTGGTTGCTGACTGCTACGAACGCGAACATGGAATCTGATAATTTAGCTTTAAAACATAGTCAAGTGGGGTGTGTGCAAGGAAATAGAAAAATAAAATCAGTCGTCAACATAACGGCATAAAGCCTTCATGTTCTGAATATCTGCTGCCATAGGATCACTCAAATATCGGGTGTCAGATATCTCCTGACATAAGTAACCATTGTAATTGTATTGGTTCAGGCATTGCAGCATATTCTCCAGGGGCAGAGTTCCGTCGCCCCAAATCAAGTGTCCGTATGGATTGCAATCTACGAAGTGCGTATTTTGAATATTGTCACCGAAAGTCTCGAACCACTGTCCGGCCGTTTCGTCGGCAACCGCCATGGGATTTGTATCCAACATGATCTTGAATGCCGGATGATTGATTTCGTCGAACATCCTCTTTGCGTCACCCAATGTGACTACCAGTCCGGTTTCCTCAGCCCGCAGGCACTCCATCGTCAATACCATCTGTTCCTGTTTTGCAACCTCAGCCATCCTGATGAGCATATCCTTCGATCGTTCCCATGCGTCTTCACGATTTTCCGTCTTGTATCCCCATCCCGAATTTACATGAAATGAACGACAGCCCAGCTCAGCTGCCGCTTTCATTCCATTGGTAAAATACCGGAAACTTCTTTCCCGATGCTCAGGCTCATAGATGCAATATTGATTCCGATATTGCGTCGCCGCCGCGCAAAAGCAGACACATTTCAAATCACGCGATCTGAGTTTTTGACTGATGGTTTTACAGTCACTGTATGACATGTAGTCCATCCAGAAATGGGGCGGCCCGCCCCAGAATGCAATACTCGTTATCCCTATTTTTTGCTGAGCATCAAGAAAATAGTCCAACGAGTACTGTTTATAATGAATATTCATATTGGCAATTTGCGAGCGTCTGATTGAGGGTCTCATATTTTTTCTCTTTCTGCTTATTATGCGATGCAATTGCTTCGCTGATACTGACTCGCCGAGATTGGTATTAAATAAAATATTGGCTCAAAGCATTTCGGTTTTTCACATCGGCTCCCGCCGGGTCGTTAAAGTATTTGCGGGAAGATATATTGGGCGATATCAGCCCTTTATAGGCGCGGTCATTCAATTTTGACAGGTACCTTTCCAGCGGAAAACATCCTTCACCCCAAACAAGATGGCTGCCATCATTTCTACCGTCGGCAAAATGAACGTGTACGACATCCTGGCCAAATGCATCAAACCATTGGTCCAGCGTCTCACCGGCTGCTCCGATGGAGACAGTGTCAATCACCGCTTTTAGTTGTTTGCTCTTGACTTCTGCGAACAATTTTTGCAATTCAGCCAAATTTATCACGATGCACGACTGGTCGGAACTCAATGTTTCCATGGCCAGATCAACGCCGACTTTGCCGGCGGTCTCACACAATAGGCCGACAGATTCAACGCACCGCTCCCAGGCTGAATCGTAGCTTTCATCCCGAAATCGCCCTGTAATATTGATGCACATGGTTTTGGCGCCTAACTCCGCTGTCAGCTGAATGCAATTGCGATAGTACTCTATCGACTTCCGGTAAAGGACTGGATCAGAGGTACAAAGCAAATATCGATAGGATGAATATTCGGGGGTGAAGACTGCGATGCGTTGCTCTCGCATGTTCAGCTGCTTTTTGATGCTGGTAAGGCTTGAACAGGATAAATGGTCCACCCAAACATGAGGGGACCCGCCCCAAAATTCGATAGTATGATACCCCAACTCCAATTGCGCATCCAAAAAGTACTTAAGAGGATAGAAATAGTAATGTATATTCATTCCTGCAAACCGGTCTCTGTCAATTTTCCCATTCATATTGCATTTCACACTTTATCAGATTCTTTCTCCCATTCCTGCATCGGCGACAGACATGATCAGCTTTTTACAAGGCCGGACAACAGCCCTGCGGTCGAAAGACTCTGCGTCGATCGAAACTGAGCTGGACGCTGTTGTCCGGCGAATGGCACAACTTATTTCTGGCGTTGAGGATTCACGATGATGTAATCTTTGTTCAATACAAAGTGCTCGAACCAGATATAGTTGGCCTGTTTCCCAGGTTTGGAGACTAGGGAATGGTCAAGCCCTGCCGTCACGTAACCAATATCGCCGCTGCTTAGATCGACGCTCTCATCTTCGACAGTATACACCAGTTCGGAATCATCCAGAACCACACTCCACTGAGCGACGGCAGGATGGCCTTTTTCAATCGTGCCCTCTCCGCCAACTGAAACCTTGACAACGCCAAACAAGATGCGGGTAAGTTGCCTGGAGTTCAGAACGCTCCAGCTGCGGGTGTTCTCGCCTTTGCAATCCTGCCAGTATTCGACACAATCCGAAATTTTCCTGAAGAAAGGCAACACCACATGGCTCTTGTTGAAGGCTTCCATGTCGTTCTCAGTCAGGTCAATGACGAACTTGGTGATCATGATGTCTTTGGCGGCATGAATGGTGTACGCTTCATCAAGATCGGCGATGAAAAAGCAAAGTTCTTCGATGTTGAATGCCTTCTGGGGCGTTGAGATGTACCCTTCACCGTTGGTAATACAAAGAACTTGCAGCTTTTGGCCAAAATTTTCCGGTGTAATCTTGCTTCCGGCTTTCAGCACGCACCGGAAGGTTCTGACTCCGGCATATACTTCTTTCAGCACTTCTGTCTCGGCGTATCCGTTTTGGAAATTCAGGGTGATATCATTTTTTTTGATATAATCGATTGCCATTATATTTCCTCCTTGATTGCAGTGAACTTATTTTTTTGTGTCAATTAGGTTTTTGGTAGTAAAAGAATCTAGGACGCTCGGATCATCCAGCAGAGATATCGCTTTCTTTTCAAAACCGTTGAATGTGCCATCGTTTAAGATACGGGTAATATAAGCGTCGCACAGTGCTTTGAAATCATCATTGCCATATTGGAATGCAAGGCTGGAACCCAGCTCTCTATCAAGAGGAACCTTGAAAGACAAATCAGGAACGACCATGATCGATGGATTGGCTTTGGAATAGAGGATGCCGATTTTTTCATTGAATACGGCAGCATCACATTTGCCGTTGGCTAGCGACAGGAGCTGGTCTGCAGCCGAGGTAAGATCAAGCACTTCACAGTCAGGATACTGCTCTTTCAATGAAACTGTTGTCGAACTTGCTTGAATACTGGCAATTTTGACCCCTTTCAGCTTGTTTTCCAGCTTGAATTTCGGGTTATCCTTGTCAGCGACGCGGATTGCGATGACCTGCAGCGAACGGTGATAAGCCGTTGAGAAATCCATGTTTTTTTTGCGCTCCGGCGTCCCGGCAAGGCTGAAGCTGAAATGCACCTTTCCAGCCTGAATAGCGGCCAGCACCCCGGCAACATCGGTCTCCAGGATTTCCACCTTGACTTCCCGGCCCACCTTTTTGCCGACCTCTTTGGCGATATCATTGATCATATAGTATTCAAAGCCGGAAATTTCTTTCTTCCCGTTTGCATCAACGCGCTGAAAATACCATGGCGGCCTGTTGCCAAAAGCGCCGACTTTAAGAATGCCTGTGTTCTTGACATCGGTCAGGATTTTCCCCATTGCAGGTGCGCTGGTTGTAGTGGGTGCTGCGGGTGCTGTAGTCGTTTGGGTTCCGCATGCCGACAACAAGGCCGCCATTAGGATCATCACCAGGAAAATCGCTATTCTTTTCATCAAGTTTTCTCCCTCCTTTATTTATATGAAAGCATAATGCTTATCGTCGTTAGAGCACTTTGCTTAAGAAATCCTTGCTTCTTGGGTGTTTGGGATTTGTGAACATTTCCTTCGGCGTATTTTCTTCAATGATTCTACCGTCATCAAGCAGAATGACCCTGTCGCCGACTTCACGTGCAAAGCCCATTTCATGCGTCACGACTACCATCGTCATGCCTTCGGCAGCGAGCTCGCGCATAACTTGGAGAACTTCGCCCACCATTTCGGGGTCGAGTGCCGAGGTTGCTTCATCGAACAACATGACATCGGGGCTCATTGCAAGAGCTCGGGCGATGGCGACTCGCTGTTTTTGGCCGCCGGAAAGTTGTGAGGGGAAAGCATTGACCTTGTCACTCAGTCCAACCCTGTCCAATATTTTTTCTGCTGCTTTATACGCTTCCACCTTTGCGATTCCTTTGACCTCTATGAGGCCGATCGCAACATTGTCCCTGACATTCAGGTTGTGGAACAGGTTGAAAAGTTGAAAGACCATCCCGATCTTTTGCCGATGCTTGTCAATGTCAACATCCTTGCTGGTTAATGATATCCCCTCAAATATAATTTCACCGGCAGTAGGAACTTCCAACAGATTCAGGCACCGCAAAAAAGTGCTTTTCCCGGAGCCCGAAGGTCCGATGACAACGACGACCTCCCCTTTGCGGATGGTGATGTCGATCCCCTTCAGGACTTCCAACTTGCCAAAATTCTTTTTTAGTCCGCGTACCTCAATCACTTGCTCTCATCCTCTCTTCCATGACACCCAGCACTTTTTTGAGGATATACGTTAAGCCAAAGTACACAATCGCCGTAATGATCAGGGGCTCGAACGCCAGATAGGTATTCGCCCGGATCGTATTGGACAGATAGGTCAGCTCATGTAAACCAATGATTGAAACCAGCGAAGTATTCTTGATCAAAATGATGAACTCGTTCCCCAGGGCAGGCAGAATTTTTTTGATAGCCTGGGGGATGATGATGAGCCGCATCGCCTTCGAATAACTCATGCCGATGCAGCGGGCCGCTTCCATCTGACCTTTGTCAACAGCTTGAATCCCTGCACGCACCGTTTCGCCGATATAGGCCGAACTATTGACTGTCAACGAAATGACTGCCGCCCAAAAATCTGAAAAATTCAGGGATAGCCCATAATATATTATGTAAATCTGGAGTATCACCGGAACGCCGCGAACGAAATTCACCCAGGCATTGGCCAACATCACCATCGGTTTATTATTGGAAACCCGCATCAGTCCAATAATGACACCGAGAACGGTCGCCAGTACAACAGCGCATAATGCCAGCCGAACTGTCATTGACAGCCCCTCTAAATAAAATAAATAGTATTTCCCCAGCCAATTAAAATTTAATCCAAGCATTATATTTTTATCCTTTCTTAGTTATTGCTCACCGCGAGGCCCCTTGAGCCGCAAGGCGGATGGATAATACGCCAAGATTAGTCTCGAAATTCTGTAGGGTGCTTTTCTATATGCTATCACGGCCTATTTAAATTGAATATCAGATAATTTTGATATATATTATAAGCATCTCTTCTGATTTGATTTTTTTCAGTTGTTTTGATTTGGGAGGCGCTCGCATATGAATCTGCCGGAAGTCGAAGCCTTTCTCGCCATCGTAGATACCCGGAGTATCACTGGAGCGGCCAATCTGTTATTCTTATCCCAGTCCGCGATCAGCCAGCGTCTGAAGTCGCTTGAAGAAGCTCTAGAAACGGTTCTGATCGATAGAAGCAAAGGCCACCGAACGATCATGCTCACTGAAAAGGGCGAGGAATTCATATCTATCGCCAATCGATGGATGTCTTTGCACCGGGACACGATGCAACTGAAGACGACCAATGCGTTCCCGTCAGTATCAATCGCTTGCATTGACAGCATGAATCTTTATATCTTTACCGAATTGTACAACCAAATCCTGATGAAGCATGTTCCAATCAACCTGCGGGTGAAATCGCACCACTCGCTGCTGACTTATCCGCTGCTTGATAAACGGGAGATCGATATCGGGTTGGTTAATGTGCAAATCAATTATCGCAATATCGTCTCACAACCCATATTGAGTGAGCCGATGTTTCTTGTTTGCTCAAAACCAAGTGCGTTCAAGACCAGCGCCGTCCATCCGAGTGAACTCGATCCCAGAAACGAGTTATATATTGACTGGGGGCCCGATTATCGTCGATGGCATGATTATTGGCTGAATCCGGAAGTAAGGCCGTTTATTCACATCAATTCCCCTTCCATCGTTTTCAATTTTCTACAACACCCAAATATCTGGACGATCATCCCGGCCTCTATTGTCAAGGTTTTCGAGAAGATGGCCGATTTTGAAGTTCATAGTATCCTGAGTCCGCCACCGAACCGAATTTGCTACAAAATAACCAACAAGGCAGGCCGACCGGGGCAAAACCGTGGCCTGGAATTATTTGAAGAACAGCTGGAGAACTTTCTTTCAACGATTGAATGGAAATTGTAGAGATGTTACTCGGAAATCTTCTGCTCTTTGAAGAATTCAGTAAAATCAATGGATTTGACGGGTATCGGTTTTAAAAAAATGACTTCTAATCCATTGGTCGTAGATTCGATTCCTACCTGGGACGCCAAGTGAGAAAAGCCTTCCGAGAATTTATCTCGGAAGGCTTTTCTCATTTGCTCACAGTTTGCTGTTTCAGCTTGAAGCTTATTATCCCTGTGCTGGTTGCGCCGGTGGCGATTTAGTGGCAATTACTTTAATTCCACAGGCTTGCTTCTCGGGAACCCAAATAGCACAATCAGCTTCTTGGCAAACTGCCGGTATTTCGACGGTGCTGAAAAACGGACAAATCACAGCGTCACCTCCATTCTTGGGAGATGATTTCAACAATCATGCAGGTATTCCTGCAAAGTGAAGAGGTGAATTAAATGGATAACGCTCGACAAAGCCAGGTGGGGCGTAAACGCGTTGGTGTTGGCTGGCGGAAATCTGCCGGCAGCAGTCATGTTATCTAAAGGGTAATGCCCATAACAATTTATTTGCAAAGTACATTGAGGTTGTTTATTATTAACCGGAGAAAGAAGACTTCGGTTTTGCAAAAACTAAAGAACATCGGGTGTATTTTATGCGAATGATTTGATTGGATTTGGAGGATCTACGCCATGTACTTGGATTTCAGGACGCTATTTATCGCAACTGCGGCAATCACATTAGTCAATGCGATTATTTTTACGTTGGCGTGGCGTAATGCAAAATCATTACGTACAATTATTGGGTATTGGGGTTTAAGCCATGTTTTATCAGGAACGAGCATGGTTTTACTGGCCCTTCGAGGCGTGATATCTGATTTTTTCTCCATTATTATCGCAGGAGCATGTATCTTGGGTAGCCAAATTGCAACCCAGGAAGGGATCGCTCAATATATGGAGAAACCCGGGTATTTGAGGAGAGCAGCTTGGACAGTATGGGGCCTTATGATTACATCGTTCCTTTTCATGACATATATTACTCCTTCGATTAATAATCGGATCGTTGTTTATAGCGTTTCTGCAGCATTCCTAGCTTTGATCAGCATGAAAATTCTGCGAGTGAGTGACGATGACGAAAATGCTCCGCGGCGTTTTATGATGACCTTGCTTGCCTTGTTTACAGGCCTAATGATTTTTCGCGCCATATTTACCATGATTCAGGGGCAACAGACTGATTTAACGAACCCGGGATTTGTGCATGAGTGGATCACTTTAGGAATGCTATGTTTCTGCACAGGCATGTCTCTCTGCATATTTTGGCTCATATCACATCGCTTGGGACTGGACGTCCAAAGACAAGCATTAACCGACACACTAACGGGAATTGCTAATCGGCGAGCGATGGATAATCGGATTGAAACATTGATGTCATCAAGGGCAGAATGCATTGGATTTCTGTTAATTGATATCGATGATTTCAAAGAGATCAACGACCAATTTGGGCATCAAGCAGGTGATCGTTTTTTGATCCGATTTGGACAGGAAATTAGCGATGCTGTACGAACTAGTGATTTCGTTTTTCGCTATGCAGGAGATGAATTTGTAGTAGTAGTGCAAAATTGTGATGAAGTGAGTTTGATGAATACGGCAGAGCGGTTGCGGCAGAAAATCGAAGAACTTACGGTTTCTTGGCAAGGCCATTCATTGCATTCGACGATAAGCATTGGTTTGGCTTTATCCAATGACGCGGTACGCAATGGAGAAGAATTGATGCGTATAGCTGATGATGCGTTGTACCGAGCTAAAAACTCTGGGGGGAATTCCAGTGTATTGGGTTAATAATAAATAGTGTAATATAAAAATGACTATATCGCGACATAGGGCTCTTATCGTCTGCACTGGCTATTCAGAATCCCCCATTTATTGATGGAAATAAACGGACAAGTTTTCTTGTAGCATATATTTTTCTCTTGTTAAATGATTGGAAAATAATTGCCCCGGAAGCTGCAGCTGCCACTGCTGTGTTGAGAGTGGCGCAAAGCGAAATGGATGAGCCGGGATTGGCCTTGTGGCTCAGTAATAGTTCGGAACAAAAAGAACTCCGATAGAAACGCCTTCCAGAGTATTAACTGGAAGGCGTTTCTCGTGTACGCCCGGCATGGGCGTCGTCTATAGGGTGAAAGTCCCGAGCGGGGGCTGGCGAGCGCCTACCGTTAGCCAAGAGCAAGGGTGTCCGTCGCGAGACGGAATCTGAAGGAAGCTGGAGGCAAATGCTCGACCTGAGGTATACGAACCCAATTTGAGGCTGTTTCAGCCGGACGAGTCTGCACGAGAAGACGAAGTCCGAAGCCGCCAAGGGCTGAAGCAGTAAACTTGGGCAGGTGCATGAGTGGAAAGATGACGTTCTTATCCGGGGAGGCCTGCGGTCACGCCGACTGAGTCGGCAACCGCCGCCGTGAGGCGGCGCTGAAATCGCAGGAGTCAGCCGAGGCCATAGTACGGAGAGCGGGACGCCGCGCCGGAAGGGCCGAACCCAAAGAAAGAGAGGGAAACTATGCGTTCGCGTGATGAGCAATTACAGCAGCCAACTTCAGAAGAAGGCTTACGGCAAAAAGTAGCGGTGAAGCCGCAAAAGTATGCCGGAGCGCTGAGCCCATCACCGGCACAAGTGGACCTGCCCTCTCGCGAAGACCCTGGTGAACTGCTGGAGAAAACGCTGGAGCGGGAAAACATGAAACGCGCCTACCAGCGGGTGAAACAAAACGGAGGAGCTCCCGGCGTCGACGGGATGGATACCGCCACACTGGCGGGATATCTCCAGACCAACTGGGAAACAACTAAAGAACAGCTCCGAACGGGAACTTACCGGCCGCAACCCGTGAAACGGGTGGACATTCCAAAACCCGGAGGCGGGACGCGGGCGCTGGGTATCCCAACCGTATTGGATCGCCTGATCCAGCAGGCCCTTCTGCAGACACTGACCCAGATATTCGATCCTTACTTCAGCCCGGAAAGCTACGGCTTCCGGCCGGGGAAACGGTCGCATGACGCAATCCGGCGGGCGCAGGAACACATCCGGGAAGGCTATCGGTTTGTCGTGGACATGGACCTAGAGAAATTCTTCGACCGGGTCAACCACGACATGTTGATGGCGCGGGTGGCGCGAAGAGTGGGAGACAAACGAGTTCTGAAACTCATCCGCAGTTACTTAAGCGCCGGAGTCATGGAATGTGGCGTAGTAAGTAGGACAACAGAGGGAACGCCGCAGGGCGGTCCGTTGAGTCCGCTATTGTCGAACATTCTGCTCGATGACTTGGACCGGGAACTGGCGCGGCGCGGGCATCGGTTCGTCCGCTACGCGGACGACTGCAACTTGTTCGTGCGAAGCAGGCGGGCAGGAGTTCGGGTGATGGAATCGGTGGTCCGGTTTGTGGAAGGCAAGCTCAAACTCAAGGTAAACCGGGAGAAGAGTGCAGTAGACCGACCGTGGAAGCGAAAGTTTCTTGGCTTTAGTTTCTTGAACGACAAAGCGGGAACCATCCGGTTAGCGCCAAAGACGCTGGAGCGTTGCAAGGAGAGAATCCGACAACTCACGAACCGAACATGGTCCGTGGCGATGGAAGAAAGAATCCGGCAGGTTAACCAGTATCTGCGGGGCTGGATTGGATATTTCCATGTGGCATCGGCCAAGAAGCATTGCGGGGAACTGGACCAATGGTTACGGCGGCGACTGCGCATGTGCCTCTGGAAACAATGGAAGAGGGCGTGGACACGTTTCCGAAACCTCCGGGCGCTGGGCGTACCGGAGTGGGCGGCGTGGATGATGGCCAAATCCAGCAAGGGACCCTGGGCCATGGCCCGCAACACAAATAATGCCCTCGACGTTACCTATTGGGAACGTCAAGGGCTGTTGAGTTTGCTTGCACACTATGGAAAACTTCGTCAATCCTTGGGAACCGCCGGATGCGGACCCGCATGTCCGGTGGTGTGAGAGGTCGGGGGCTCGCCGCCCCCTCCTACTCGATTGGGGAGCAGTTATCAATAAACTAAGTGTTTTTCTCATAGCAATAGAAAGGAAGGTCTCTTTTGGGAAAATGAAACTGTCCGACTTTCTTATAACCAAAATTCTCATATAGCTTAAGTGCTTTTTCATTTCCACTATAAGCATCTAATCTAATACATGAATAGTTATTTTCAGTAGCAAAATCCTCAATAAATTTTAATATTTTTTTTGCAATCCCTTTTCCCTGAAATTCAGGATGAACAGATAATCTATGAATAACTAATATCTTTCTTCCATCAGTAAACCAGTTTATTTGACTGTATTCTGGGGATTGCTCCTCATTTATTGCTACATATGCTACACACTTTCCATTATCCTTTAAAACGTAGCAGTCCGCACTCTTAATATCATTTTCAATAATATCTAAATTTGGATAAAATTTATTCCATTGGTATATGCCTTGACTTTCCATATGCTTTATACATTTAGAAATTATATCAAGAATGTCGGATAGGTCTTCTTTCTGTCCCTTAATAATATCCATCGCTATTTTCTCCTAGCTTGTTCATTTCAGCGTTCTCATTTCGTTTTGTCTTGTCAATGTAACTTGAAATAATGCTTAACTCAAAACCTGCTTGACCAATCTGGAAATTATTTTACCACAACTGTGATTGCTATTAAGAGTAAGATAGGGAAAATTTGTTTATTCAATGGGCGCGCAACGAACCCACGAAGCCCAAATTGGCATGCGGATAAGCAAATCAAAATGTCACATTGGTAGGTGACGTTTTTTTATTTATGGTACACAATGTGGAGCACTTTAGGGTGCTCCACATATTAATTTGGCTTACGCTACAGGGTGAATAAAAATCAACAACACCGGGATTTCCAATGGTTTTTACGATTGCGGGGAAAAAGCATAAAAAGATTGGCATGATACTTGCGATACGGTTATGGGTGTATCGTTCAAAATTTCACAATGTTGCGCATGTATAGTTATATTTTGGTTTTTTGCTGTGCATTCCTAACAGATGGAGTCGGGATATGACAGCCAAAATAGTAAAAAAAGAAAAGGGGACAAAAAATTATGATGCTTACAGAAGATCAACAGTTGATGGTCAATATCGCCAAGGAGTTCGCGGTGAATGAAATTCGCCCGCGGGCCAAGGAAATCGATCAAACCGACACGCGTCCCGATGATTTGCTTGCACGCGCCGGCGAGTTGGGCCTGAGAGGGATCATGATTCCAGAAGAGTGGGGCGGACTGGGCGCAGGAATGATGACCCAAGCTCTGATCATGGAAGAATTGTCCAAAGAAGGGTTTATCGGTGGGTCCATGTGCAATAACTTGGGCGCCATTGCAATCAATAAAGCCGGAACACAACTGCACAAGGAAAAATATCTGAGTAAACTCGCCACTGGTGAATATCATATGGGATTTGCCTTTACGGAGGCCTCTGCAGGTTCCGATGCCGCCAATATCCAGACAACAGCTGTGAAAGATGGCAACGAATGGGTGTTGAACGGAACTAAAATCTACATCAGTTCGATCCATGCCGATGCTTTTCTGGTTTCGGCGCTCACGAACGAGACTGCCCCTGGAGGGATTTCGTCATTCATCGTAGAGAAAACTTTCCCGGGTTATTCTATCGGCGGACACTATCGGAAGCTGGGCATGCATGGCTCGGACACGGCCGAACTTTATTTGAAAAATTGTCGTGTCCCGGCACAGAACATGATGGGCGTCGAGAACAAAGGGTTGCATGTCGTGTTGTCCTCTCTCGATGTCGGCCGGATGAATATTGCCGCGATGGCGCTAGGACTCGCGCAAGGCGCGTTCAATCTCACTGTTGAGTATGCCAAGCAGAGAGTACAGTTCGGTAAACCGCTTTCGCACTTGCAGGTTATTCAGCATTATGCCGCTGATATGTTGAAAGAAATTGAAGTTGCCAGGGCCATGGTGTATCGTGCCGCTGAACTGGCAGATGCAAATCAGCCGTTTTCGCTGGAAGCGTCCATCGCCAAACTGTTTTCGACTGAAATGGCCTGTCATGTCACTGATCGTGCGATTCAAATCTGTGGCGGATATGGTGTGATCGAGGACGGCGGAGTGGAACGCTATTTCAGGGATGCCCGAATCCTGCCGATCGTCGAGGGCAGCAGCGAAATCCAGAAAATGATCATCGCCCGGAAGATTTTCCCCAAAACCAAATAAGGTGGCGATGAAATCACGGAAAGCGTCTTAAATTTTCTTTTAAGGAGGGCACAAGATGCCAACTATAATAGCTTGCTATAAGTGGGTAGTGGATGAAGCGGATATCAAAGTGAATGCTGATCTGTCCATCGATTGCAGTAAAGCAAAATGGAAAATCAGCGACTATGACAAGAATGCAATCGAAGCAGCAGTTCTGGCTGCGAAAAATATCGGAGGGAAAGCGGTGGCGCTGACCTTTGGGACGGCACAAGCCAAAACCTCCCTTAAGGACGTTTTGTCCAGGGGACCGGAAGAAGCGTACTGGGTAAATAGTTCGCTGGCAGATACAGCTGATGGGTTCGTGACTTCCAAGGTTCTCGTGGCGGCAGTCACACAGATAGAAGAAGCAAAATTAGTGATATGCGCTGAAGGCTCCAGCGACGTTTACGCACGCCAGACAGCTCCCCGGCTCGGTGCAACGCTTGACTGGCCGGTCATTACTTCGGTGACCCGGCTCAGCGTTGATGGCAATATGCTCACGGCAGTAAGAAGTTTGAAGGAATGTACCGAGACGGTGCAGGTCGAATTGCCGGCAGTCGTCAGTGTTCTTCCTGAAATTAATCCAGCTCCTATTCCCAGTTTGAAAGCGGTTATTGGCGCAAGCAAAAAGAAGGTTGTGGAACTTAGCGCGGAACAATTGGGTGTTGCGGACCTAAAGGCAAAAACGCAAAGACAAGCCATGAAAGCCTATGTCATGCAGCGCAAGAATATCATCATTGCCGAAGGGGACTCTTCCAGTAAAGTGCGCGAGCTGGTCTCCAACCTTAAAAAGGAGGGTGTCCTGTAATGGCGGGTATATATATTTATTGCGAAGATGCGGGCGCGGCCGCGGAACTTGTGGGATTCGCACAAAAGTCAGGAAAAGCTGCCAACATTATTGCGTTTGATGAGAAAACAGCAGCAGAGGTTGCTGGATCTGGCGCGCAAAAGGTTTTTCTGTTCAAGGGGGAAAGCCTCTTGGTAGAAAATTACGCCAAAGCAGTAGCCGCTTTTTTGCAAACGGAAGGCGCCGAACTTTTTGCAGTCGGTGTTTCCGACCGGGGCCGGGACATCGCGGCACGGGTCGCCGGTTATCTCGGATGTGCGATGATCAGCGATGTGTCTGAAGTGCAACTGGATGCCGGCAAGCTAACCACTACCCGGATGATGTATGGCGGTGCGGTCAGTTTGTCAGAGGTTAGCGAAGGTCTGGCAGTTGTCACCATCCCCTCAGGCAAATTCGAAGCAGCAGCAACAGGTTGCGCTGAAATAGTGAAGGTCCAAGCAGAAGCGGATTCGCGGGTCGCGCTTCTGGAAACGGCCTGCGCGGTCAGGACTTCTGTCGATTTGTCCGCAGCCGATAAAATCGTCTGTATCGGGTTGGGCGTGGACAAAAAAGAAGATCTGAAAATGGTCGAGGAGCTAGCTCAGGCAATCGGTGCTGAAATAGGCTGCACACGGACAATTGCTGAAGAGCGCCGATGGCTGCCGAGTTACATCGGTATTTCCGGCGTATCCGTCAAACCCTCCCTATACGTCTCTCTGGGCGTTTCGGGACAAGTGCAGCATGTGGTGGGAATACGGGATTCGAAAATTATCGTAGCGATCAATAACAATGAAAAAGCGCCTATTTTTCAAGCAGCTGATTATAGTATCGTAGGCGACTTGTATGAAATTGCTCCTCTGCTGACGCAAGAAGTGAAAAAGGGCTAATTGGAATTCAAAGGGGAGAGACGAAATGAGCATTAATCGCTTAGAAGCGACAGAATTGTTAAGCCTTGACAAGTTTAACGTGGATGAGGAAGAACCTCATATTATGCTAAATAAGTCTATCTGTGCAAAATGCGTTGAAAAGCCATGTCTGTATGCTTGTCCGGCCGTTCTTTACAAACTGGAGAATACCGACGAAATCAGCTTTGATTATGCCGGATGTCTAGAGTGCGGAACTTGCCGGGTGGTATGCAAGAACAAAGGAATTGTCAAATGGGTGTATCCCAGAGGAACTTTTGGGATTAGTTATCGATTCGGCTGAGCGTGAAAAAGTAGCCCAATCGTTAACAAGTACAGAAAGCAGAGGTGCTCTGATGTCAGACGAGGAAAAATTTGATGCCATTATCATAGGCGCCGGCCCTGCCGGATCTGCCTGCGCCTATGTGCTCGCACGCGCGGGGGAAAATGTGCTGCTGGTAGAGCGCGGCAACTCGGCAGGCAGCAAGAATGTCACAGGCGGCCGGCTCTACACCTATGCATTGGAGCTTATTGAGCCGGGCCTTTATGCCAAAGCGCCCCTGCAGCGCAAGGTAATTCGCGAACAGGTCATGATGCTCGGGTCCAAGAGCGCCGTTACCATGGATTATGTGGATTATGAGTTCGGCGAAGATGTGCCCCAGTCGTATTCGGTTCTAAGGGCTCCATTCGATGAGTGGTTCGCCGGCGAAGCCGAAAATCAGGGCGCCATGGTAGCTACAGGGATTCTGGTGGATAATCTGATTGAAAAAGACGGGAAAATCGTCGGTATCGTTGCCGGCGAAGATGAAATGTACGCCGATGTGGTGATTGCTGCAGACGGTATCAGTTCGTTCATCGCCCAAAAAGCTGGCTTGCGTCAAGATATCACCGCCGCCTCTGTCGGTGTGGGAGTCAAGGAGATCATCGAGATTTCTGATGATTTGATTGCTTCCCGGTTTAACCTGCAGGGGGATGAAGGAGCCGCGCGTGTGGTCATCGGCTGCACGGACGGGATTTCCGGCGGCGGTTTTATCTATACAAATCAGGGCAGCGTCTCACTGGGTGTGGTGTTCAATCCAGAACAAGCAGGCAAAAACAAGCGCAGTGTTCACGAAATCATGCAGGACTTCAAAATGCATCCAGCCATCGCTCCTCTGATTGCAGGGGGAAAAACGGTGGAATACGGGGCGCATCTGGTGCCCGAGCTGGGTCTAAGTGGAATGCCTGCCAAACTGCACCGTGAAGGATTGCTGCTGGTCGGCGATGCGGCCGGTTTCTGCGTTAACTCCGGAACGATCCTGCGAGGCATCGACCTGGCGATTGTCAGCGGGCTGGCAGCTGCCAATGCGGTGATCGCGGCGAACGGGGAGCCAGCGAAGATGGGTTCAATGTATATGAATGAGTTGGAGCAATTGGGCCTAATGCCTACCATGAGGCTTTTTGCAGGCTGGCCCCATATTATTGAAATTCCTCGTATGGCCAAACAATACCCTGCACTTGCTAACGACGCCATGAAGTTTATGTTCACAGTGGATGGTAAGACGCCGGAAAAAATGACCAAGGCTATGCTGGGCATTATGAAAAAACACGCGACTTTCGGGCAGCTAATCTCTGACGGGTGGACTGCTTTTCGGGCGATTTGACCGAGAACTTGGCGATTGAATGTTCGCCGGGAAGGTGAACATTCAAATAAATAAAAGAAGGCGATAGTTTGGCTGCTTCTTTAATGGTCTTATATCTTGTGGGCACCACTCTGATCGGTATTTATGCTGTAAGAAAAAGTAAAGACGTTCAAGATTATTTGGTCGCCAAGAGAAATCTGGGCGCTTTAATGGTAACGATGCTGCTTTTTGGCGAAATGATTTCAGGCGCCGCAACGGTGGGTAAAGCTGATGGGCGGATTGGCCAGCATGGCGGTAATTGCAGCCATATTTTCAACGGCTCCGTCGGTCCTACTCATCGTTGCAACAGTGTTGACCAGAGATTTTTACAAAGGTTTCATGAAACCTGAAGCAACGCCGCAGGAACAGCTGGTTTTTTCCAGAATTATGGTCGTGGCGGTAGGGGTGATCGGTACCTACTTTGGTTTGCAGGCGACGTCGATTTTGCATTCTGCGCTTGGCGCCTTTCAAATCAGGGCTATTGCGGAGTTGTGCTGGCCATAGCTCTCTTCTGGCCACGGGTGACAAAAGATGCCGCGTTTTGGTCTTTGTGCATTGGCGGATTGTTGGCAGCTGCATGGCATTTTGCCAATAATCCGTTCGGAGTGCAGCCGTTGTGGCCATCCCTGGGTTTGGGCCTGGCGATCCTGGTCGTTCTGACGCTGCTCAGCAAGGAACCGATATCTCCAGGATACCGTAGGTATCAGGAAGTACTGGCCGAATACGAAAAAAACAGTAAATAACAAAAGGAGAGTTTGTCATGCAAAACATTTTTGATGGGGTAAAAGTAGTGGACTTTACGATGAACACGGCGGGGCCCTATTCTACAGTAATGCTGGCTGATTTTGGCGCTGAAGTCATCAAAATCGAAAAACCAAAACTTGGCGATGATCAGAGAAATTATTCGCCGCAGCTTGATGGAACTGCTGTGGGTTTTTTCTGGGGAAATCGCGGTAAAAAGTCTATCGTTCTGGACATGGATGACCCGCAAGGAATTGAAATCGCCAAAAAGTTGATTGAGACCGCCGATGTTGTAACGGAAAGCTTCAAACCGGGGACCATGGCCAAGTTCGGTCTGAGTTACGAAGATGTCAAGAAGATCAACCCCAAAGTAATCTACTGTTCTGTATCAGCCTACGGACAAACCGGACCGATGAAGAGCAAACCGGGCTATGACATGATCGCTCAAGCCTTGAGCGGAGTCATGGATTTGACAGGTGAGCCCGGTGGTCCTCCGACAAGGCTCGGCATTGTGCTGGCTGACTGCAGTGCAGGCGCACATGCCTTCGGAGCTATCGCCAGTGCCTTGTATCACCGCGAGCGTACCGGTCAGGGCCAACAGATCGATATCGCACTCCTGGATTCCATTGTCGCCTTTAACGCATATGTCGAGCACAATGCGGCCGGAAACTATGTCCGTCGGAGCGGCAACAATCCTCTTACGTTGGCTCCGTTTGGCGTATTTCAGGGGAAAGAGGATTTCGCAGTCATTTGCGCTCCCAATGTCAAGTTGTGGGCGGCGCTCTGTAATGTGATGCAACGGCCGGACCTAATAGATGATCCTGAATTCAACACGGTTGTGGCGCGGATCAAAAACTTGCCCAAAATGATCAAACTGATTGAAGACTGGCTGAAAACCTTCGATGACATCGATGTTCCGCTGGCCCAACTTGATAAAGTCGGCGTGCCGTGCGCCAAAATCAACACAACCCGGGACTTGTTCACCAATGAGCAACTGCTGTCACGCGAGATGATCGTCGAAAATGCGACGCACAAAGGAACCCCCTTGAAGATGAAGGGAAATCCGCTGAAATTCTCGGCAGTGAAAGCCAACAATAACCGACCGCCGGCTCTTGGTCAAAATCAGGACGAAGTATTAAAGAGTCTTGGGTACAGCGATGAAGCCATTGCGGATATCAAGGCAAAATGGAGCATCGAGGCCTGAGTAAAAAAGCGGGTCCGATCATTATCATCGGCCATCAAATCAAGCTGGAGGAGTGACGTATCAATGGATTTTCGAATGTCGGAAGAACAAGAATTGTTGCTGGAAGGGTTGCAGGAGCTTATCGCCCGTGAGGGATCGGAAGAGTATATCCGTGAATGCGATGAAAAGAGCCTCTATCCTGAGACGTTGATGAAGGCCATGACTGACAATGGTTTTGGGTTGCTGGGTGTTCCGGAAGAATACGGCGGCACACCGGTGGATATCCTTACTCTCATGCTGGTTACCGAAGAATTCGCCAAGCAGGGTTGCCCTTACTATTTCATGGGCCGTTCGATTCAGATCGACGATATGATGCAATTTGGTAGCGAAGAACAAAAGAAAATCACGATGGAATACGCGATGAAAGGCGAGTACGCTTTTTGCCTGGGCTTTACCGAGCCTCAATCCGGCTCCGACAGCACAGCCATCACGGCCACGGCAACCCGGAAAAACGGCAAGGTGTACATCAATGGCCACAAAACCTTCATCACCGGTGCGGACCGGGTTCCGTACATGTTATGCATGACCAAAGACCTTGAGAGCACGAAATCCGCCTATGAGTCCTGCACCTTGTGGTGGGTGCCGATGAATGCGCCGGGTGTGAAAATAGAACCGCTCAAAAAAGTGGGCTGGCATATGAAGAACACATGCGAAGTCTATCTGGACAATGTTGAAGTTGAAGAAAAAGACATTGTGGGCAAAGAAGGTCAAGGCTTCAAAAACCTGATGCACAACTATGAAGTTGAGCGGCTGCAAATGGCTGCCGGCGCTCTTGGGCAAGCGGAGTGCGCTTATGGCGATGCGCTTCGCTATGCCAACCAGCGCATTCAATTCGGCAAAACCATCGGCAGTTTCCAACTTATCCAGGAAAAATTGGTCGACATGTCCATCAAGATTGAAAACATGAAAAACTTTGTCTATAAGACTGCCTGGCAAAAAGACAATGGCATATCCATACAGATATCTTCCGCGCAAGCGAAGCTGTATTGTGCGCAGTCAGCCTTTGAGGTCATTGACGACGCCATGCAGATTCTGGGCGGCATCGGTTATGCCGATCACCGGGTGGCGAGACTTTGGCGAGACAGCCGTGTCAATCGCATCGGCGGCGGCACAGATCAGATCATGATTCATATTGCCGGTCGGGCGCTCTTAAAGCAGGCAAAATAAGCGAAAGAAAAATATACATCAAGAGGTACGATATGAACATAATTGTTTGCTATAAAATTGCAGCGGAAGAGCAAGATATCGTTGTGCGCCAAGACCGAACCCTGTCTTTTGAAAGGGCGGAGTGGAAGATTGGTCAGTACGACCTAAATGCAGTGGAAGCCGGCGTGAAAATCATGGAGGAAGTGGGCGGGAAGGTTTCTGCCCTTAGTGTTGGCGATAAAACACTGGACAATTCAAAACTAAAGAAAAGCATTCTATCCAGGGGCCCGTCAGACCTGTGCCTGGTTATCGACGAGAATCTCAAGGACGCGGACACCTATCTGACAGCCCGCACGCTGGCAGGCGCCGCAAGCAAGATCGGCTTTGATCTGATCCTGTGTGGAGAGGGCTCGGCGGATCTGTATAACCAACAGGTAGGAATCCAGCTTGGAGAAATGCTCGGCGTACCGGTGGTCAATGCTGTCAGCAAAATCACTCCTCAGGGTGAATCAATCCTTGTGGAACGAAACCTGGAAGATGAAGTGGAAGTAGTGGAAATTTCTTTACCGGCAGTCGTATCTGTCAGTTCAGATATCAATATCTCCAGAATTCCGGGGATGAAAGAAATTTTGAGCGCCAGCAAAAAGCCTGTTGCCACGTGGACCCTCAAAGATGTTGAAGTAGTGGACGACATGAAACGGTTGAAGCTGGAAAGCGTATTGGCGCCAGAACAAATGGACCGCAAAAAAATCATTCTTGAGTCGGATTCGGCAGAAAACATCGCTGTATTTTGCGAATATATCCGTAAGGAACTCAGGTAGAGGGGACAGCAAGTATGAATATGTTAAAAAAAGTATTTGTTTTCGCTGAAAAAAATTCAGCGCTGCCAGAGCTTTCTGCAGGTGGACGTCAGCTCGGCGAATTTGCGGCGGCTATAGTTGTTGGGTCCAAAGCGGAAGCGGATGAGGCTGCAAAAATAGTTGACCAAGTATTCTGGCTGGGGGAACTCGACTCGTCCGTGATGCTGGAAGAGCTGACGCCGACAATTGCCCGGCTTCTGCAGGCGGATGTTCCCGAGTTGCTTCTGATACGAGCTACGCAGCGAGGAAAGGTGATTGCAGGGAGGCTGGCAGCGATTTTGCGCACCTCTGTGATGACCGACATCATGGTTTTGTCTCCGGAGTCCGACGGCATAAAAGGGGTACGCAGAGTATTCGGCGGGGCGGCCGAACGTTCGGAGACTGCTTTGTCTAGGACCACCATCGCCACTGTAGGAACGGGTGTGTTTGAGGCAGGCAAAGAACAGGGAAACAGACAGGGAACGGTGACCCAGGTTGAAACCGTGCAAACAGAACAGAAAATGAAACGAATCGAAACACGGAAAAGAATCGGTGAGTCCGTAAATTTGAGCGCGGCGAAAAGAGTTGTTGCAGTGGGCCGTGGCATCGAGAAGCAGGAGAATATTGGTCTGGTGCAAGAACTAGCTGGTTTGCTGGAAGCTGAGCTGGGGTGCACGCGCCCCGTAGCGGAAGGTGAAAAGTGGCTTGCACGGGAGCGATATATTGGAGTGTCCGGAGTTATGCTGAAGCCGGACCTGTATCTTGCCCTGGGGCTTTCAGGACAGATCCAGCACATGGTCGGTGTGAATCAGGCGCGGGTTACCCTGGCGGTAAACAAAGACAAGAACGCCCCTATCTTCAAACAGGTGGATTACGGAATCGTGGGCGACTTGCAAAAAGTGGTTCCGGCGCTGATCGCCAAGTTTAAAGACTGAACCAATGAATAGATAAGAGGGGGAAGAGCGATGGCGGAAAATAAAAATTCTACGGTTGCTGACGCCTGTTGCGTTAAAGACAGGAATCAATCCCTGGTTCGTCATGTACCAGAACATCCAATACGCAACCTCGTATTATCTTTCTGCAAATGGCGAAATGGTCGAACACAAGCAGATGATCAAACTTTCGCGTGCCTGTGTGGAAAATGACGGGTCTGATTCAATAACAAATAGCAAAAGAATAGAAAAGAGGCTGCGTGCGAACGCAGCCTCTTTTCTATTCTTTTGTGCAATGCAGACCATATTTATCAATCTTGCGATACATGGTATTGCGTGATATTCCCATTGATTTGGCTGCCAGTGATACGTTGCCCTTCGACATGTTCAGGGCCCTGAGAATCAATTCTCTTTCCTTGTGGGCGGAAATTCCCAGATTATCTTCCAAGAGTCCCGGCTTGTAAGTCAAAATTTCTACAGGTAAAAGGTCGGGGGAAATTTCGTTGCTATTGCAAAACACCATGGCATTTTCAATCACATTCATCAACTGTCGAATATTTCCCGGCCAGTTAAACTGATACAGCAAGTTCTGTGTTTCTTCCAGCAGGGTCATTTTGGGCAATTCATACAGATCCGAATAGTAATTAAGATAATAATTGGCAATGGGGAGGATCTCTTCTTTTCGGTCGCGCAAAGGTGGAATCACTATGGGAATGACATTGAGGCGATAAAAAAGATCCTCTCGGAACAATCCGTCAGCAACCAGTTTTTTGAGGTTGCGATTGGTAGCGGCGATGATTCTGACATCTAGATTTTTGGAACTATGCCCACCAACCCGGACGATTTTTTTATCCTGCAGAAACCGCAGCAAACTGACTTGCATTTCCAAGGGCATTTCACCAATTTCGTCCAATAAAATGGTGCCTTCATGGGCCGCTTCGAACTGCCCGACTTTGCCGCCTTTTTTCCCTCCAGTAAAAGCGCCATCTTCGTAACCGAAAAATTCACTCTGCAAAATTTCTTTCGGAATGGCGCCGCAGTTGATGGCGATAAAAGGTTTGTTTGCTCTACGACTTGCATTGTGGATGGCTCTGGCGAACAGCTCTTTGCCTGTTCCACTTTCTCCCTCCAACAGAACATTGCTGGGGAATTTGGCAGCTCGAAGGATGGTTTCCATCAATTCAGTTTGGAGTAATCCCTTATTGATGATGGCCTCGACAGAGTTTTCCTTGGCGGGAGATGTTATAAGTCGTGCTTTTGGCAAGTCAGCAACACGGAATAATAGAAGGGTGTTTTCGTAATGTTTACCCCACTTAATCGTCTTATTGTTTTGCAAAAGACAGGAATAGGATTGATTCTGAACTTGTACGCTAAAATAGTCCTTGTTTTGGAACACCAAGTCGGAAATAAGGTTTTCCAGTTCAATACCATACGTTCCGCATTTTTTGCCGAGCAATTGATCCCGGGGCACGTTCATCAAATGCACGAAACGGTCATTGCAGTTTTGAATTTTACCTTCTTTATCCACTACGACAATGCAGCTGTCAATATAATTGATCATTTCGGTGAAATATTTGTTGTCGGTTATTGGTCTGCTGTGCGCTTGGTGTTTGTTTTTGAGTAAGTCTTCAATGAGCTTGGCGGCCGTTATCACAAACTCCAAAGGTTGTTCGGGTATCTTGCCATAATTGTTATACAAAGAAATAACACCCAGCATTTTTCCATCCGAGTCATTAACCGGCGCAGCCCCACCATAGCAAGTCTGGTAACATGCTTTCAACAGTTCGGTACCGCCCAATTCAATCGGAATATTTTCTGCAAGCGCTATTCCGGTGATGCTTGTGCCAATCGACTCTTCAGAGACTTTTTTGTTTAAGGGATTGGGCAGTGTGCATACCCGGGTGCATATATCCAGTATCACCCCGGTTTTTTCGGTTAATTGTGCTATATTATCTTCAAAGTTTGGAGTGTTGGTAGCATACATGTACTGCAAAACAGGCCTGGTAAATTCCATAAGTTCCGCATTTTTTTTCACCAACTGATTGCATTCGGCTTGAGAAACGGGATTGGGGCGAGGCGTCCATGGATCAATGTTTCGACATCTATTCCATGATCGCTCTACTTCCGGACGGAGTGCTGCCGGCATAATGCGACCGGTATTTACGAATAGCTGAAAGGCTTCGTTAATTTTGCACCAGTTGTTGTTTTTTAAAATTTCCAAATAAATTACGCCTCCAAGTTATGTGTGGAACTTAAATTTAAAAATTGCGGAGGAAGAAATAAGGCGATTAATTCAAAGAATATTTAAGGTAAAATAATATATTCTATGCATTAGTATAATTCTTTCGACTAGAACAGTAAACAGGAGTGCCTGGCATCAGGGCGTAGATGACTTTTGGGCTGTTATTTTTATTGAATTATATTGCGGCTACCCCGGCTGCGCAGGATTAATGCTGCTGATAGTCAAATATATCATATATTAATCATGCTTGGACTCAAGGAAAGGACAAGGGAGAAATCATGGACAAAAAACGTACTATTTCCACAGGGTATTTTCTATTCGCCCTGATGCTGGCTTGGCTCTTCAACGATTTGATTTTTCAGCCGATGATGATTCGTGAAACAGAGGTCAGCTATAATGTTTTTCTTCAAGATTTAAATGAGAATAAAATCGAGCAGGTTAGTCTATCGAATGACCGGATCACTTTCACCTTAAAAGCCACGGATGGCCAAAAAAAATCGGTGGCCAACGTGGTTGTTGTCAATGATCCGGCATTAATTAACCGGCTCATTGCAGCAGGCGTATCGTTTTCCGCGCAGCAGCAAACCCAAAGTATTCTTTCCACGATATTTGGCTGGATTCTGCCGCTGGTGCCATTGTTCCTGATTTGGCAGTTCGTTTTGAAACGCATGGGCGGTGCAGGGACGAATGCAATGTCTTTTGGTCAAAGCAAGGCGCATGAAATTACGGGAGAGCTGCTTGGCGTCAAGTTCAAAGATGTGGGCGGTGTCGGTGAAGCAGAGGTGGAGCTGCGGGAAATTATTGAGTATTTGAAAACCCCGGAGAAATTTACCCATATGGGCGCAAAACTCCCTAAAGGGGTTCTGTTGGCCGGCCCGCCCGGCACAGGAAAAACTCTATTGGCCAAAGCTACGGCAGGCGAGGCTGGCGTTCCTTTTTTTTCACTGACTGGTTCCAGTTTCGTCGAAATGTTTGTCGGTGTTGGTGCTGCCAGGGTCCGTGACTTGTTTCAACAGGCTCAGAAAAAAGCACCCTGTATAATTTTCATTGACGAAATTGATGCAATTGGCCAAGCGCGTTCCAATGTCGGCATCATGGGTGGTAATAGTGAACAGGAAAACACTCTCAACCAGTTGCTGGCCGAAATGGATGGATTCGAGGCGAATTCCGGCGTAGTGCTCATGGCGGCAACCAACCGTCCCGAAATTCTCGATCCTGCATTGGTACGACCCGGCCGTTTTGACCGCCAAATTCAGGTCAACTTGCCTACTGAGCCTGGCCGCCTCGAAATACTTACCATACATACTCAGGGCATGCCGCTTGGAGATGATGTCAATCTAGAGAGCCTTGCCAAGGTCACCGTCGGGTTCTCCGGCGCTGATTTGGCAAACATTGTTAACGAAGCATCTCTATTGGCCGTTCGTCGAGATGCCAGCACGATCACCATGATCGATCTTGACTTGGCGATTGAGCGGGTTGTTGCAGGATTGCAGCGAAAAACGCCCCTATCGGAAGATGTGCGCAAGAAAGTGGCTTATCACGAAGTTGGCCATGCTCTCACAGCTTATTATCTTACCGGCGCCGATCCGGTTCACAAGATCAGCATCATTCCTACGTCCAAGGGGGCGCTGGGATATACTATGCAGATGCCGGAGGAAGATCGTTATCTTATCAGTGAATCAGAATTGAGGACAAGGCTGGCCGTTATGCTTGGGGGGCGTGCATCTGAACTGATCATTTTCAATGAAGCTTCAACAGGCGCGGCGAACGATCTGGAACGGGCTACGGAAATGGCGCGGCGCATGATCATCGAATTCGGCATGTCCAAAAAACTGGGCCCTGTTCGATATGCTTCCGCTACGGGAAACTATCTGCCAAGCGGGGTAGCGGCGAGAACGGACCTAAGCGTCACGACGGTTTCTTCCATTGATGAAGAGATTCGCGCTCTGATACATGACGCACAAGAATCAGCCACGAAAATATTACAGGACCACCTTAATGTCCTGCATCAGGTTGCGCAATTTCTAAGGGATAAGGAAGTAATGTCCGGTGATCAACTTGCCGAAATTGTGAAAGCAACGAAATAAAATGCTTGAAATCAGCCTCTTCACTTCAAAGGTGAGGAGGCTGATTTACTTTGTCGATTTTTTGTAACATAATTTGACTATTCGCACATAAACAGGGGAATGGGAAGATAAGTCGAATTTTATACTTGAGATAGTAGCGACAAAGGTGGAGGAGAAAATGCGCCCTAAGTTTCCTCGGCTCAATCACTTCGTTTTTCGAAATTTAAGCCTTGTGACTATTTCATTTGCGCTTTTTTTGTTCCTTATTGTATGGATGGGACTGTATTATAAAATTGAATCGGAAATGAAACAGGAAAAAGAGGCTGCATTCAAAGAAACGATGAATTTCGCCAAAGCCTTTGAAGAACATACCTTGCGCACTATTCGTGGCGCCGATCAGGCCGTCTTGTTTTTGAAATTTCAATACGAACGAGAAGGGCGATCCATTGATATTCCCGGTTATGTCAGAGAGGGCCGGTTTGCCAGCCAGCCGTTTGTGCTCATGGGTGTTATTGATGAAAATGGTGATTTTGCCGTCAGCAATCAAGTGCCGTTTGTGCCTTCCAACTTAAAGGATCGGGAACATTTTCTCGTGCATAAAGACCGGGACAGCAGGCAATTGTTTATCGGTAAACCCGTAATGAGGAGATCTTCGGGAAAATGGGCCCTCCAGATGACACGTCGAATCAATAATCCTGATGGGAGCTTTGGCGGCGCGGTGGTAGTATCGGTAGATCCTTTTTACTTTACTGCGTTTTATAAAGAACTGGACCTGGGGAAAAATTCATCCGTGACCTTGCTGGGCCTGGATGGGGTGGTAAGGGCCAGACAGTCCGGACAGGATAATTCAGTTGGGCAAAATGTTGTAGAAAGTGGATTGATGGAACATATCTCTGCAGCGCATCAGGGCACTTATATTGCAAAAAGCGTGGTTGATGGGATTAATCGGATTTATAGTTACCGCACTATGAATGATTATCCTCTGGCAGTATTGGTCGGGGTGGATGAAGAAGTATATTTTGCGACGGTGACGCAAAGAATAAAAGGGTACTACCTTGCAGTCATACTGATTTCACTGTCGATAGTGGCCTTTACTCTGGCGATGCTATTTGTAATCAGGCGTCAGTACTTCGCTGAAGCAAAGCTGGAAAATATGTTGGATGGACTGGAAAATCAAGTATCTGAACGGACAAAGGAGCTCAGACATAAAAACGCTGAGTTGGAAGTGGCGTACAAAGAGTTGCAAAACGTTCAAAGCCAAGTGATTCACCAGGAGAAGATGGCTTCTATCGGCCAACTGGCCGCTGGCGTCGCACACGAAATCAATAACCCCCTCGGATTCACGATGAGCAATTTTGAGACGCTTCACAAGTATACGGTGCGTTTGGTCGAGGTCATTAACGAATATCGCTCTTTTCGGGCAGAGGCCGTGAACACCGGAGATGTTTCTCTGCAAAAGAAGGCTGAGGATATCTCCGCATTTGAGAAAAAGAATAAATTGGAATATATTTTGCAGGATATGGATACCATTTTCCAGGAAACCCAAGAAGGCTTTAAGCGGGTTGCCGATATCGTTAAAGCGTTGCGTATATTTTCCCGCGTTGACCAACAGGGAAAGGCTGAGGACTATGATTTAACCGAAGGAGTACGCAATTCGCTGATAGTTTCCAGAAACGAAGTGAAATATATTGCGAAAATCAAAGAGGAACTTGCTGATTTACCGCAAGTCAGTGCTGTCGGGGGACAAATCAACCAAGTGTTGTTGAATATTATTTTGAATGCGGCTTATGCGATCAAAGACAAGGACTTGGGTGAAATGGGCCTCATCACGATCCGCACGTATTTTGATGAAAAATCTGTATATTGCTCTATTCAAGATAACGGGCAGGGAATCCCGGAACATATAAAGAAAGACATATTCAACCCCTTCTTTACGACCAAACCGGTGGGACAGGGAACAGGCTTGGGTTTGAGTATTTCGTACGATATTATTACCAATAAGCACCATGGAGATATTTCTTTTTGCAGCGTGGAAGGCGAGGGGACGACGTTTACTATTCGGTTGCCGCGCATGCAGTCGTCGCTGGGATAAAGTCTTTTTCGGGAAAGTTGAGCGGCATTGAGGAGTTGGATGATGAAAATACTGGTAGTTGATGATGAGAAATTCAATTTGGCGGTTGCCCGTGACCTTTTGGAGGCGCATGTCGAAAATCAAGGGGTTATATTGTGCAATGACCCGGATGCTGTAATGAATATTCTTGCTTCGGAAGATGTCGGCATTGTGTTGTTGGACATCATCATGCCGAAGATTGATGGCATCGCTTTATTGAAAATCATCCGGAGTGAAGAAAAATACCAGGATATACAAGTCGTCATGTTTACCGGTCTCGCTGATAAGGAAAGTTTTCGCCAATGCTTTGAAAATGGCGCCAATGACTATATTAACAAACCAATTGAACCCACGGAGTTTGTTGTCAGGATGCAGGCTGCGGCCAAAACACGGAAAAATGTTTTGAAGTTGAAACAAACCCAGTCGTATCTCGTGCAAGCCGAAAAGTTGATGTCGTTGGGCGAATTGGCTGCTGGGGTGGCGCATGAAATCAACAATCCGGTCGGATTCATCAGTAGTAATCTGGAAACTATGGCGAAATATCTGGATAAGGCCAAGGATATTATTGAACAATACCGCACTCTGGGACGGCTGGTGCTTGACACCGATGTTTCGCGTGAACAACTGGTACTCCTCCAGCAACATATTCTTGAAAACGAAACGAAAGGTAAGCTTGATCGGGTTTTGGCGGATTTTACGCCGATTATCACAGAATCGCGGGATGGAGTAGAACGGGTTGCAAAAATTGTCCGGAGTTTGCGAAATTTTGCCAGAAGCGGCAACGAAGACGCGGCCACAAGCAATGACATGAATCAGATCGTGGAAGATGCGTTGTTGATCATGAAGAATGAGATTAAATATGTTGCGGTTGTTGAGAAGAAGCAAACAGCGGCAAGCCTGGCGCTTTGCGATAAAGGTCAAGTCGCGCAGGTAATGATCAATGTTCTGCATAATGCGGTTCAAGCCATCAAAGGCCAGTCTCGGGGTGAACTCGGTAAGATCGCGATTGATACCTATTCGGAAGGTGACTATGTTGTATGCCGGATTACCGATGATGGACCGGGGATCAAACCCGATCATATCAACCGGATATTTGACCCGTTTTTTACCACCAAAGAAATTGGCAGCGGCACTGGGCTTGGGCTCAGCATTGCTTATGGCATCATCAAGAAATTTGCCGGTGAATTGTTGGTGGAGAGTGAATATGGGGCCGGAGCGACTTTTTGGATTAAACTTCCTGTAGTGTCTGAAGTGAAACGGAGTTGATGCAACGTGGGCAAGAGCATACTTTTTGTTGATGATGAAAAATCAATTCTCACGGCCCTGGACCGCCTCTTTTTCGATAGCGATTTTGAAGTTTCTCTGGCGGAAAGCGGCGAAGAAGGGCTGAAAATCTTGGAAAGCCAACCTATTGATGTCGTTATTTCCGATATGCGGATGCCGGTGATGGATGGGCACCAGTTCTTGCGTAAAGTGAAAGAACGGTTCCCTTGGACAACCCGAATTATTTTGAGCGGCTACGCAAGCGAAAATGAACTTTTTGAGACCATCATTGATGGGTCCAGTAGCCTCTACCTGTTGAAACCATGGGTCGGAGCAGAATTCAAAGATAAAATCGGACGAATATTCGAAGCCCGCGAGATGTATCGCAGCTTGTCCATTCTTGAATTTGCCAATAAACTTGAAAATTTGTCGATGATCACCGGCGTATACAATTCAGTGTGCCGTCTCATAGAACAAGATGCCGATGTCAGCGCCATAGCGCGCGTGATTGAGACAGACCCGACCGTGGCGGCGTCCGTTCTCCGAGTCGTTAATTCCGCGTTTTATAATATCAAGACCGGCTCGATTATTCAGGCAATCACGTATTTGGGATTACCGGTTGTCAAGTCTATTGTATTGTCCTGCAATCTTCTGCAGACGGTCCGCATTCAGGTTCCCCCTTTCAATCTGTCGCGTTTGGCGCGTCACGCAACTCACACCAACATGCTTACGGCTGCAATTTACACCAAGCTTCTTGGCAAAAGACTGCCTGATAATTTGGCAACTGCGGGGTTGCTTCATAATATTGGATTTGTCATGCTTTTGCACTATTTCCCGGAAAAATGCAAGATAATAATCCAAAAGCACTTGCAATCCGGTAATCTCTTGTCGTTATCGGCTTTGGAAAAGGAAGCGTTTGGGATTACTCATGCCGAATTAGGGGGTCATCTATTGGATTGGTGGGGACTTCCGTACCCGATTGTGGAATGTGCCTTGTTTCACGATACACCCTTGCATAGCGCCGTTATCGAAACCGAGGCTGTAGCTTCGGTCCATTTGGCCAGTCATTACGCCTGGAAGGCGATCTTGCCAAAGTTGCCTCAAATGTTGAATCCCGAGGCATTCCGGCAAATAAGTACTACTCAACAACACTTTGAACAATGGCTGCGCGATGAGAGCAAGGAGTGAATGTCAGTGTCAGAAAATAAAATGGTATTGATCGTTGACGATGAAGAGCATGTGCTGCGGGCGATCACCAGAACATTAGTCTTTGCCGGGTATCAAGTACGCAGCACGCCGGATGCTGAGGAGGCCCTCCAAATTTTGAAGCTTACTCCTCCGGCGCTTCTCATTTGTGACCAACGGATGCCGAAAATGTCGGGAGTTGAGCTTTTGCTGCGGGCGCGCGCGCTATCGCCGAGTACTGTGCGGTTGCTCATTTCCGGTTATTCAGACATTGATGTTGTTATTTCGGCGATCAACAACGGACAAATTTTTCAATACATCAGCAAACCCTGGGAAGATGAGGAACTTATTGATGCGGTGAAGGCGGCGTTTCAGTTTCGGCAGGACGCGTTGGATCGAGAACTTATTCTCGCGCAAAGCCTGTGCGAGAAAGAGACTTGGAAGGTGTTGCTGGAACATTCGCATGCGCGGATGAAACAAACGATAGAGAATGAGGCCAATGCGCTGAAAAAAATCATCCAGGTCAAAGACAGTGAACTGCTGCAACACAGCTTGCGTGTGAGCCAATATGCTGTTCAGGTGGCGCGATCGATGCAGCTGTCGGAGCAGCGGCAGCAGAACCTTGAATATGCCGGAGTCTTTCATGATATCGGCAAGATCGCTATTCGTGACCAAATCCTTTATAAGGCGGGACGGTTGGATGAAAGCGAATATGCTTTTATGAAAGAGCATCCCATCTATGGCGCGGAAATATTGCGAGAGTTGGGCTTGTGGAATGATGCCGCCGAAATTGTTTTGCAACATCATGAAAAATATGATGGCTCAGGATACCCGTACCATCTGAAGGCGGCGGAAATTCTGCTGGAAGCAAGAATTCTGGCAGTGGCCGATGCGTACGATGCATTGATATCGGGTCGCATTTATCGCAAAGGAGTGCCGCGACAAGAAGTGTTGGCGATTCTCAAACAGGATGTCGGCAGTCATTTTGATGCGGATGTGGTTGAATGTTTTACTAACCAGGAACTAGTAGCTACGGGAATGCTAAGGCGTGCAGGTGATCTTTGATGGCAACAAATAAGAATGTGGTTCTTTTTGTGGATGATGAATCGCATATTTTGGCGGCAATCCGCAGAGCGGTGATCGATGAACCCTTTGAAGCGCTGTTCGCCGGTTCTGCACAGGAGGCGCTCAAAATCATTGAGGAGCGCTCGGTCAGTGTCATTGTTACGGACATGCGAATGCCGGTAATGGATGGGCTGATGTTGTTGAAAATTGTCAGGGAGAAGCAACCGAAGATTATCAGGATGGTATTGTCGGGGTATACACAGCTTTCTCAGGTGTTAGCGACGATCAACCAAGGTGAAGTTTTTCAGTTCATTTCGAAACCTTGGCAAATGGAGGCGGAATTACTGGCTGCTGTTCGTCAGGCAATCGAGCGCTTTAACCTTGAGAGTGAGCGCGACGACCTTCGGGAGGGACTGGTTCACAAAAATCAAGCCTATTTGCACATTCTTCACGTTATGGAACAAAAGATGGTTAATGAAAAAAAAGACCTGGCGGGTCTGAAAAACCTTAACCATTGGATGTTTTCCTTCTGGAAAAAACATCTGGAAATGTGTTCGATTCATTCTTCAGACACGATTGAAAGTGCAACGGGACATCTCGATCTTATCGAAAAAATACATTTAATGTATATGAGTATTTTGCCAACCGTTTTTGAGTGTCGTTCGATAGCGCAGATTATTTCAGGAATAAACAAAGTTTGTGAGGACCGATTGATAATTCAACGCCGCGAAAACGATGACCCGTTGCTTTGTGGTTACTATGGCTTTTTGGAGATGACCTTTAAAATCATTGTAGATCTTCAGGGAGCTGACACCAGTACCCCTATGCGGTTGGCCGTTTCAGTCGAGTCCAAAGAAGCCGGTCCTTGCTTCGTGATCTTCGAACATCGCTTTCCCACGGTGATGTCCTCCGACGACCGGAGGCGTTGGGAAATTGGATACGCGATGTTGAATGAAATTGGCAAAGCTTATCGAGTCAGGTTGCTGCCGCAGGTAGGGTCAGACAAAAGAGAAACCTTGCGGATCGTTTGGCAGGGGTTGCCTGAAAATGAAAAGAACCTTGAATGAGTCGGCGTCGTCTAGTCTCAGCTTTACAAAAAAGGGACTTGCAGCATATGGACATAACCCAATCGACAGAAGTATAATTACAACAATATAGAAGCTAATATTTTGATTCGGAAGAAGGATCGCCCGACAGGAGAAAGGAGTGCTCACTATGTTTGTGGTGCATACCGTGAACCAGTTGGAGGAAGCCATCCGCGAAGGGGCTGGGGAAATATTAGTGACAGGGAGCTTGGCGACCAACGTTCATGAGGCCTACCTGTCAAAGAGCTACAAGGGCAAGGATGAAACAGCTATTAATGAAGCGAGTGGAGTTTCGCGATTTGGAATATCGTCACTGCTGATTATCACCGGCGAATATTCCTTGTTAGAGTCACGACTGGACCCGCAATCTCCCAGTATGATTTTGCAGCGATCCGCGCAGCATTAAGCGTTGCCTTTGAACATCACAAGCCTGCGGTCATCCAGCCGCAGGTTTTTTCATAAGTTCACTCAAAAATGAAGGATTTCTGGTCTGGTTGGATAATAATAACTTGTCAGGATCATTTTGGCATGGTTTCGATCGACTTTTGAATAGGATGGCGATAGGGTGAAGACCTTGCGGTCTCAATTGCTTTTTTGGGGATTTTTGCTGGTTTCGTTGCCGGCACTGCTGCTGGGAAATTTTTTCTTCCACAGCATTCAACAAACCGGTGAATCGGTTCCGGATGTTCAGATGAGCGTTGCGCTGGCAGGGGCGGCAGGGCTTGTTTTGCTTGGCGTTCTTTTGATTCTGGGGGGGTTCTACTGGGTAATCGTTCCGATTCGCCAGTTGACTGAAGCAGCCAGGGCGATCCGGGAAGGGAACTTTGACTATCAAATGGAAGCGCGCGCCCAATCGCAGGGGCCGCTGGAAGTGCGTGAACTTTTTTATACTTTCGCCCGTATGGCCGAAAAAATCAATATGCAGATACGTTCCCTGGAAAAAGCGAATGCGATTCTGGCTCAAGAAGAGGAACGGTGGCAGTTGGCATTGCGAGGGAACAAAGACGGTATTTGGGACTGGAATGTGCTGACGAACGAGAGTTTTCAATCAGAGCGTTGCAGCGAAATGTTAGGCTTCGAAGCGGGCGGGGGGCCTGCAAACCGGGACGAATTCCTGGCGACTGTGCATCCGGAAGATTTGCCTGCCGTAACACAAAAGCTTGCCGAGCACCTGCAGCGCCTGACGCCGAATTACGAAGCTGAATATCGTTGCCTCTCCAAGGATGGGCAATATAAATGGGTGCTGGACCGTGGGCAGGCGCTCTGGAATGAGCGTGGAGTTCCGATCCGGATGGCGGGCTCGCTCACAGACATATCCGAACGAAAACAAATGGAAGAAAAATTGATCAATATCAGCCTGCGTGATTCGCTGACAGGGCTTTATAACCGCGCTTATTTCCAGGAAGAGCTGCGTCGGCTCAACGATGGACGTTATGCTCCGTTGGCTGTGATTGTATGTGACGTTGACGGACTGAAACTCTATAACGACAGCTTCGGACATTTGCTTGGCGACCGGTTGATAAAAAAGGCGGCTGAGTTGTTGACGAAAACTTTCCGCGCAGGGGACGTGGTTGCGCGCATCGGCGGCGATGAATTTGCGATATTATTGTCCCGTATCTCGCAAGAAACGGTGGAAAAAGCCCTTGTCAGACTTCAGGATTCCATTGATGCCGATAACGAGAAAAATGACGAATTTTTATTGAGCATTTCAACCGGGGTGGCGTATAGCTTCAGCAAGAATGCGAATCTGACCCAGTTGTTCAGAGAGGCTGACAATAACATGTACCGGGAGAAGAATAAACGAAGTCTGCAGATCAGGGAGTCCATCACCCGCAACGTTGTCCGGGTAATGGAACAGCGAGATTTTTTTGCTGAGGGGCATACTCAACGAGTGACTGATCTTTGTCTCCATCTGGCGGAGGAACTTGGATTGCCGGAAGAAAGGGTGCAGCATTTGCGGCTATTAGCGCAATACCATGACCTCGGCAAGGTTGGCATTCCTGACAAAATTCTCTTCAAACAAGGTTCGCTCAATGCCTTGGAGCTGCAGGAAATACAGCGCCACAGCGAGATCGGCCATCGGATCGCTTTGTCTGTCAACGCGGCTCGTCCAATCGCAGAATGGATTCTCAAACATCAGGAGTGGTGGGATGGGCAGGGATACCCTCTGGGCATTTCCGGCGACGATATTCCTTTGGAATGCCGAATTTTGGCGATTGCTGATGCTTACGACGCGATGACGAGCGACCGTCCCTATCGGTCCGCAGTAAGCCATGAAGAAGCGCTGCGGGAACTGCGGCGATGTTCCGGCACCCAGTTTGATCCCTTCCTGGTTAATTTGTTTTGCAAGACGGATCCCCGGAGTTGGGTGCAAAAAGTTGGTTGAAATGAGGGTCTGTAATCGATGAACCGAGTTATTGTGATCGGGGCTGGCGCTGCCGGTCTGATGGCTGCTCTGGGTGCAGCCGAAAATGGAGCGGACGTTTGTCTGCTGGAGAAGATGGCGGCGCCGGGCCGCAAAATACTGATTACCGGCAAAGGTCGCTGCAATTTCACCAACCGCTGTGAATTAGCCGATTTCCCGAAATTCTTCCCCACTAACGGTGCTTTTCTTTATAGTGCGCTGCGCGCGTTCGATAATCAGGATTTGATCGATTTTTTCATGAATCGTGGTGTGCCGTCGAAAGTAGAACGTGGCGGCCGTTTGTTCCCTGTATCCGATAAGGCGGCGGATATTGTAGAGGCGCTGACCCAAGCCGTCAGGCGGGCTGGCGTGCGCATCCTCACCAACCGCCCGGTTCAGTCGATTCGGACTAAGAATGGAAGGGTATCCGGGGTGGTCGCCGGCGCAGAAACTTTGCCGGCGGACTCGGTCGTACTGGCTACTGGCGGACTATCCTATCCTGGTACAGGTTCCTCTGGCGATGGCTATCGCATGGCGAAAGAACTGGGTCACACGGTGACGCCGCTGGCTCCGGCGCTTGTCCCGCTGGAAGCGGTGGAAAGCTGGGTCAAAGAACTGCAGGGACTTTCACTGAAAAACGTGGAAGCGTTGGTGCGTGTCAACGATCGGAAAGTTGACGGCGATTTTGGCGAAATGCTCTTTACCCATTATGGAATATCAGGTCCGATCATTCTCAGCCTGAGCCAGGCGGTTTCCAAGGCTCTCAAACAGACTCCGAAACCGGAGATCTATGTGGAAGTGAACTTGAAGCCGGCCTTGACTCCGGAGATTCTTGACAAACGGTTGCAGAGGGACTTTTCGGCATTTTCCCGCAAACAGTTCAAAAATGCTCTGGGCGAGTTGCTGCCGGCCAAAATGATCCCGGTGATTATACAGCTCAGCGGAATCGCACCGGAAAAATTTGTGAACCAGATTACGCGGGAAGAAAGGGCGCATCTGGTCGATCTTTTGCAAAACCTGCGGGTTTCTATCCGAGGAACCCGGCCTGTCGCAGAAGCGGTAGTGACATCCGGCGGCGTGGAGGTCAAGGAGATACAACCGAAAACGATGGAGTCCAGATTGGTTGGCGGACTGTTTTTCGCCGGCGAAATTATGGATGTGGATGGATATACCGGCGGGTTCAACCTTCAGGCCGCTTTTTCTACCGGATTTGTCGCAGGGCGCGCCGCTGCTCGTTCCATTGATGGTGGGACAAAGGAATGAACAACAATATGAAATTCGAATCCGAAAAATACTGCTGGGCGTATTGACAACGATGTGAAACCGATGATACAATAAACCCTGTCGCGCGGGGCGAATCAACGCCGACATCATCGGATGTATGGTGACTGTGGTGAAGTGGTTAACACGGCGGATTGTGGTTCCGTTATGCGTGGGTTCGATCCCCATCAGTCACCCCAAACTTACCAAACTTACCTCTTATTGGGGCGTAGCCAAGCGGTAAGGCTCGGGACTCTGACTCCCGCATCGGTGGTTCGAATCCATCCGCCCCAGCCATATAATTTTCCCAAATATTTCCCCAAGACAACTGCCTTTGGGGCGTCGCCAAGCTGGTAAGGCACGGGACTTTGACTCCCGCATGCGTTGGTTCGAGTCCAGCCGCCCCAGCCACTTGACCCACTAGCTCAGTCGGTAGAGCACCTGACTTTTAATCAGGGAGTCCCGCGTTCGAGTCGCGGGTGGGTCACCAAGAATATCAAGAGTCTTCAGCTTCAGCTGAAGACTCTTTTTTCGTGTACGCACCCAAACTGACACCTGTTTGATATTTTGTCGCTTTCGCCATTTCCAATTGACGCTCTTTTGCGGAGTGCTTGGCATAGCTGTAGTGCTTGCCTGATGCCGTTGAAAAAACATAGTCGCCGTTTTTGGGCTGTGCATTTATGATGCCCAAGTACTCTTCCGTCAGGAACGGCCGTGGCGAGGCTGGAGCTAATTATTGTGTATATCTTATGGGATTGGCTATATGACTTCCCTTCGCCCGTCAGACGGTCAATGAGGGCCTGAATTTCAAACGTTTGGATTTCCCCTATGGTCTTTTCGCCAAGTTCGGGAATAAGATACAGTTTTTGTAGTATGACGAATAATCCTGCGGTTGGCTGCCGGAAAAAATGCGGGCCGTAGCCCGCTATGTTTTTTTATTGCTAGGGATGCAAGAACCAAACCATCAGATCAGCTACTAACTCACCGGCAAATAGTGCCGGCAACACAATGCCCAATATAATCATCAGGGGGTTCGTCTCAAAGATCCTTTCCGTAATGGAACCTGTATTTATTGAATGAGAGCCACAATTACAAGTGAATGTTGGATTTTGCACTCATTGAAGTATCGGCTTAGAGATTATTTCGGCCGCAACCCTACTCGGTAAACAGATCTTTTTCAACTTTGCAGACGCGAAGTCTGAACTCAGAATACCATTCTCTGCTGCGCTTTTGTGCTTCTACATGTTTGGCAACGGCTTTGAATTTTTGGATAGACTCCAGTGAATCCCAATATGACACCGTGATTCCAACCTTTTCGGCGTCGCGAACGCTTTCCGCGCCCAGAAAGCCCGGCTGCTTCTCGGCAAGTTGTACAACCTCTTCGGCGATTGCAGCATAACCTTTATCTCCGTCTGTTCTTGTTGATGTAAAAATGACCGCATAATAGGGCGGGGTGGGCGTTTTTGCTACTGCCAAATTCAACACACTCCTTCTTTTCCTATACATAGCGGCATGAAGCGTAGTGGAATTTATGGGTGAGGGCGCCTCCCCATCATTTGTAAAACTGTTTGAACTCAGGACTTGGCTCTGTGTCGTGATAAAAATACAGTGTGATGCCGTTAGGGTCCTGGACGCCGAAACCTCGGTCTCCCCACGGATGGTCTTCTAACGGGATAATGACCTGTAATCCTGCAGCAGTCAATCGCTGGTACTCTTCGTTTGCATCCATTACATGAAAGTTATAGCTCAAACCATCACTTTGGCTCAGCTTGTGCTGCGGGTTTTGGGGAGCCATGAACTGAAGTGTGGCAGCGCTATGGCCAAATTCCAAATTGACATACCAGCCGCAATCAAAGGTAACTTTCGCTCCAAGGCGTTTAACATAAAAATCGCGTGATTCAGCCACTTTATTGGTGCAGAAGGCGCAGGAAACGCCTAATGTCTTTTGCATTACACGAAGCCCTCCTTTTTTAAGCCATAAGCTTTACGACATCAAGGATTACTGTATACGCGGTAAGTCCCATGATGAATACCCACCCGGCAATAGACAAAGGAATATGCAGCTTCACAAATCGCGGATGGATCTTCTCTCCGATGTACAGCAAAAACTTTCCGCCATCCAGCGCAGGAATGGGGAGGAGGTTGATGATGCAGAGATTCATGCTCATCATCGCAAGAAATTGAAGCGATTTTGCGATACTGCCGCCGACGTAATTCCCGCCCTGAGCGACAATACCAACGACGCCCATTATCTGACCGGGGCTCGAGAACAACTGAGGGAGCGATACCAGCATCTGATATCCTATGGCCCATGTCTTTTGGAACGGTAGGATAATGGTTCCGATGAATGAAAAGCCAGTGTTGCAGGTGTTCATGAGGGCAATGCAAATCACTGGCAGCAGGGCGCTTGCCAGTGGTCCGGCTACAGTCATGACTATTCGCTTGTAGACGGGAATTTTGAAGAATTGCTGCTCATCTTCGATTGCCGGCAAAACATATCCGCCCATGGGAATCCAAGAAACTCGATATTCGGTTTCACCGATTTGTTTTTTCCACAATGCTGGCCCAAATCCAATGGAGAAAGTTTGAATTGGTATTTTCACAAGACGGGCAGCAAAAAAATGACCGAACTCATGAAAGAGAATGGCGAAGCCGATTAATAACATGGCGTAAACATAATTCATTGAGAGGCCTCCTCGTTAAATCAAGATCAATTACATCTGCACGTTGGGCTATATGAACCGTCGCAGCAGACTGTCCTGCCATTCTGGCAGCCGCACACCCCGTTATGCCATGAGCAACAGCCTTTTTGCAATGCATTCTCGGGAACCTGGAGTTGAAAAGTATTCAAATCGGAAACTTTCTCACAAAAACTATTGATAGTTCATAAAATGTGAACCAACTTAATGTTAACGATTCCTAAACTTGGGAGGCGGCCGACATGACTATATATAATAGAAAAAAATTTGTACGGAAAATGAACTGGATCATAAAAAGATGATGGAAATGCTGGGGATATCCAACACGTTTAACTGGCCCACCATCATCGGATCAAGGGTTCTCCGAGACACATTCGGGTTTTAATGGCAGGCTCGGTTTGACCTGTTGCTTAACGCGGAAAATACCAAAGACGCTGACTACCACCAAAGCTGCGCCTAACAAGGTCCAAGTTCCGATGGGCTCCTTGAGGATGAGCCAGCCCAAAAACAATGCAATTGCGGGGTTGACATAGGCGTAGGTCATCACGATATTGATCGGCAAAAGCTTCAAGGCAAAAATGTAAGAGGTAAAAGCGAAAACCGAACCGAAAACCACCAAATAACCCCAGGCCAGCCAAGCTGAAGAGGTTGGGTGCGGGGCCGGTTCGCCCAATGCAAGAGACATCAGTAAAAAGCCAACGCTGGCGAACAACTGATGATACCCGGACATTACTTGCGGCGGTAGATTTACGGGCCGTCGAGTTTGGATCACCGAACCCAGCGACCAACATACTGCGGACGCTACCAAGGCAATTACGGCGAACATGTCCTGAGAAGTCCCCTTGCTAAAAGAAGGCAGGCTGAGAACCGCAACTCCTATAAACCCAACAAAAAGCGAAACGATAAGGGTAACTGACGGCTTTTTCTTGAATAGCACCAGTTCGATCATTGTTGCCCAGATCGGAGCCGATGCGACGATGAGAGAAGCGAAACCCGAGCCAGCGTATTGCACCGCCCACAGCACGAGTCCATTTCCACCCATCCACAACATGTTTCCAACTAAAGCCAAGGAAAAAAGCTCGTCCCGGGTAGCTTTCAATGGCTGTCTCTGTATTCGGGCGAGGCCGAACAAAATGAGGGCGGCGGCAGCCATTCTGACAGCGCCAAACACGAAGGGCGGAAATCCATTGGCTGGAGTGACTCCGACTCTCATCGCCAGGTAAGTCGTGCTCCATACCGTGTAAACAACAAATAAATGTAGCAAGCCTTTTCTTGATAAATGTTCCAGCATTTTTTCTCCCGTTTCCTCAAGTTTCTCGCCAATCACCCCTGCCGATTCCAGCCAGGCTTTTAATAGCAGGAATACAAAAGCCAAACCATCAGGTCAGCCAGTATCCCTCCGGCAACGAGCGCCGGCAGCGCAATGATCAGTATAATCATCAGGGTTTTCGTTTCAAAGATCCTTTCTGTAGTAGAACCTGTATTTGTCATAAAAGTGGTTTTTGGTAAATTGCAGACGATTATCGCATCAAAGAATTTAATAGCCAGCCTTTTGTCCCGGTAGTTGGTCCGTCTGTTACCTCAACAAAAGAAATGTCACCGTTAACTTTGGTAATCGTGATTTTTGCGCCGATGCCAACGAGAACTAAGCGACCGCTGGTTATCATGCGGGCTATTTCGTCTTTGTTGTTTGCAGATGAAAACTTGCCGAAGGCGGCATAGGCGTCGTCATTAACCGCGATGAGCGCATTATGCTTCAGGACGGTAATGTCGCCTGGGCGTTTGGCGGAAGTGGCTTCATTGGCAACGACATTATTCGTTGGACCGGGTAAAGCCGATGTAGACGGAGTGCTTTTAGTTGTGAAAAATACTAATGCGATTATTCCTGCGACAATAAAAAAAATGATAAAGTCTTTTTTTCTTCGTCGAATTTTCTGCGTGGTTTTTTTGGGAGTGGTTTTTGCTTGAATGGATTTAGCAGCGAACCTCTGTTTCCACGTCGGGCGTGGCGGGGCAATGACAATTTCTCCACCACAATTGGCGCATTTGCCGAAATTTCCACGATAGTTTTCGCCACATTTTTCGCAGGTGTACATGCTTAATACCCACCTCTGCCGCATCCGGCCAGTATTTTAATACCAGTCCTAGCTATTCCTCGGGCTTGTCGCCGTTGACTTCATCCGATAGCGACAGGATCATTTTCCTGACCATTGGAAACACAGAGGGAGGAAGAGTGGCCAAAATGATTGCCAAATCGATCACTGGCTGCTGGAAATTGGAAAGTTCGCCCGCGAACGAAAAACCGGATAGATCTTCTGGCCTTATTTTCAGCGTATTACACAATTTCATGAAGTCGTCGATGTCCGGTTTGGAGCGGCGCGTTTCCCAAGAGGCGAGAGCGGCTCGCTTGACGCCGATTTGATCGGCCAGTTCCTCCTGGGTTAGGCCTAATTTTTTTCGAGCGGTCTGAATATTTCTTGCCAGCAACGTTATCACCTCAAATTCTATTTTAGCGATACGATAACGATTTAACAAGGTGCAAAAAATGACGCAATCGTAAGCTATTGCAATTCTGAGTGAGCAGGAATATAATCAATTTTGTGATTATTACAATCATGTGATTATTTGGCACAAAAAAGAAAGGGGATGCGTGTAATGAAAAAACTCTATTCAATCATGCGACAGGGAGAGCTGCCGCCCGATATACCGGACGCAAAGGCGGAGAAACCTGTGAATATTATGTGTGATCCACGAAAATTGAAGGCGGGTGAAAGACCCGCCTTATCTATGTCTATCGGGGCATCTCTGAATTTCAGCGCGGCGTGCGCGTCCGTTTGTCATGAACTACCTGTTTGAAATCAATCATTTTTACAGCTGGCTGGCAACACATCCGCTATCGCCGCACGCTCAGGCGCTCTGGAACCTGTTGATGTCGATAGATAACAAAGCAGGGTGGCCGGAAGAGTTCGCCGTGCCTACGGTCTCGCTAGCTTCGTTGCTGCGTGTAAGCCGGACTCAGCTAACCCGATGCCGCAAAGAATTGGTCGAAGCAGGGCGGATTCTGCACTTTCAGCAAAAAGGCGGACGCCCGGCGATATATTGTCTCTTGGGATTTGAAGAAGCAAAAGTCACTAATGATGCTGGAAATTATGGCGCACAGCAAGAGGAGAAGCCGCCGAAGCGAAAACGGTTGCCTGCCAACAGTCCGCATCGCCTGAATCGGCTCAATCTGCATATCGTGCGCTAGTTAGCTCAAAATCTGTGGATAACCTGTGGATAAGTTTGTGCATAAAAGCTGCTTGAACCCATGAGGTTCACGATTGTGTTCAAGAATGTGTCTAAGGTTGTGTTCAAGAATGTGTTCAAGCGCAAGCCGCGAAGCGCGTAAATACAGGTCTGGTGCGGATCCTATACCAAACCAGACATAAACTATTTAAGAACGTCGTAGTAATAAAGGGGGTGGAAATGTGCATAACCTAAGTTGAAAATCAGAATCAAAAAAAGAAGAGAGGATGATAACGATGAATCATGTAATGATCACGGGAACGCTGACCGGAGAACCTCAACAGGTAAAGACAAAGTCTGGAAGATTTCGTTACTGGTTTTCCCTGAGAGTCAACGACAGCAAGGGCGGTAAGCCGGAGATCATGGAAGTCGTTGGCGTTAACGAATGTTTGAAGGTGTTGAAAAAAGCCGCAGTTCGCGGCCAGCAGGTGATGGTATATGGGGCGATCCATACATGTGAGGGAACGGACCCGGAAGTGCCGGGGAAACACAGGTTCGTCCGAGCGGACGAGATCGCGCCATTCAAAAATGGCTGACACGATGCAAATAATCCCGACTTCATGGCACCTTATTTTGGTGAAGATGAGCCGAGTGACGATAAAATAATTCGAGGGAGGTTGTGTTATGAAAATCGTACTTGATCCGGGGCATAGCGGCCCCGTGGAGCCGGGGGCGTGCGCCGGCGGTTGCAATGAAGCCGATATCAACTGGTACATCGCCCGCTTTGCCAGAGCAGAGCTCAAGCTGCGCGGACACGCAGTGATCCTGACCCGACCCAAGCACATCGAAAGCGATGGACTGGCTTTTCGGGCGGAACGGGCCAACCAGTGGGGAGCCGACCTGTTCATCAGTATTCACTGCAACAGCTCGGAGAACCTCGATGCCGACGGAACAGAAACGTACTACTATCCCGGTAGTATCAAAGGGCGTCAGCTGGCCCGCTGCATCCAGTTCTGCATGACCGATGCCATGCTCACCGACGACCGGGGCGTCAAGGAAGCGAGCTTCCAGGTGCTGCGGGAGACGGACTGTCCGGCGGTGCTCGTCGAAGGAGGCTTTATCTCCAATGTGGTGGATCGAGAAATGCTCACCGATTCGCTGGAGCAATGGCGGATGGGAGCCGCCATCGCGGTAGGAGTGGATGACTATGAAAAAGAACTGAAAAGATTTCCGCCGGAGGCGTTCACGGACGAATAAACCGACGTATAATAAGACTGTAGACAAAAACAAACCTTGAAAACTACATAGGCTCTATGGGGATGGGGCGCACGATACCGGGCTCACCCGCAGGACTAATTACCTTGCGGCTGCCATATAGTACCTCCATCCCCGTTTTTGGGACACGTCAGCCATGGCGTGTCCTTTTCTCATGTCCGGCGGCCCAGCAAGGCCCATCTACGGCGTTACGACTGTGTTTGTCCTGCTTGCGTACGATTTGTACGCGGCGCAGTACAAGCCTCGCCGTGCCTTGTAGCTGAACCTTGCTGAACCGTCGGGCGGCAAAAAAAGGCGGGATGTGGGCACAACCGGAAAATCGGGGCACTGAGTCCCGTTTTTCATAGAATGTTTGGGAGCGCGAAATCCGCGTTACCCAGGAAGGAGGGATCCTCATGGCTGTTACGAAAGCACCCCAGGAATCCCGGATCGGCATCAAAGTCGTGAATGGCGTCAGCGCCACCGGGGCCAACGTCTTCAAGACGCTGAGCTTTTCCAACGTGAAACCGACCGCCACCGACCAGGACATCTATGATGTCGGCGCCAGTCTCGCGGGACTGCAGGCGAAATCGCTCGTTGCGATCGTTCGCACCGACAGCGCCAACCTGATCGGCGAGTAACGCCGGTAAAAAATCTGGCGAAAGGAGGAGCAACCGATGACTAGAACAGCCAAACTCGGCTTCAAGAACGCGGCAGGCAAGGATGTGAACATCCTCATCGCCAATCCAAAAGAAAACCTCACCAAAGCGGAAGCCGTTGCCACACAAACCATGATCATCGCCCGGAACCTGTTCGCATCGAGCGGCGGAGATCTCGTCTCGGCAGTCGATCCGATCATCCTGACTCAGGATACCACGGTGCTGGCGTAGTCCGATGGACTGGGCGCAGCTCATATCCCAGGTGGGATTCCCGATTGCAGTGGCCGCTTGGCTCTTGATCAAACTTGGTGCGACCCGTTCTCCTGAAATTCAAGCCATGGGTTTGAAGGGATGGGAGGCAGTGAAGGTCAGAAGGCCTTCAGCGACAACTTGAATATCGAAGCTGGGCGCGAGGAAACTCAATTCCCAGCCCCTGTGGTGGACAGGGAACATCATCGCCCACACTGTGCGGAAGTGACAAACCGAACGGTGCCAGCATGGGCGAAACGCGGGTAACCCGGAGTCCGACTCGGGAACTCCCGCAAGCAGGTAAAGCAAGAACAGCGAAAGCGAACGCATGCGTGAACCACCGTCAACCAGAACAAGCCCCCAACGCGGACCGAAGGGCTTGGTCCAAAACGGACAAGGATACGAGGCCGGCGTCTCGAGTTGCGACCGGTTCCACACTCACAGAAACCCGGTGGATAGTGCGGTTCTACCCTTTACGCAAAACGATATTCAGGAACGGGGTAACTCTCCGCTGGCTCTCCGGATTCTTTTCGGAGCAGGCAGTCAACCGTATGCCAACGGAGGGCAGGATGGGCCAAGAAGCAAATGCCGTCGGGAAAGCCGACGGATAAGCAGACGTGGCCCCGGTTTTCCAAATGGTATTTCGATAGTAGGAGTGGATATGTCATGGACACGGCACAACTGCCGATGGATGAATGGAAGACCATTTGCTGGCCGCAAGTCGAGCGGGCGGTTTTCAAGCTTCAAAAACGAATCTACCAAGCGACTCTAAAGGGCGACAAGCGAAATGTTCAACGGCTGCAGCGGCTGCTTATCGCCTCGTGGCCCGCCCGGTTACTCGCCGTGCGGCGCGTGGCTCAAGACAACGCCGGGAAGAAAACGCCCGGCGTGGATAAGATAGCCTCCATCAGCCAGGAAGACAAAATCCAGTTGGCCAAACAGCTCAAGCAGATTCCTGTGCCACAGGCCGTGCGCCGTATATACATCCCCAAACCGGGGAAAACGGAGCGACGAGCGCTGGGAATCCCGGTCCTTCAAGACCGGGCGGCACAGGCGATGGTCAAGCAGGCTCTGGAGCCGGAATGGGAAGCCCGGTTTGAACCAAACAGCTACGGCTTCCGTCCCGGCAGGGGCTGCCATGATGCGATTCAATACATATTCGGACAAATTGCTCATCAACCGAAATATGTACTGGATGCGGACATTGCAAAATGTTTCGACCGCATCGACCACCGCGCGCTACTCAATAAGATGGACGCAGCCCCACGGGTGCGTCGCATCGTGCGAAGGTGGTTAAAAGCTGGAGTAATGGAAGGAGACGTCTTCCAGCGGGCAGAGCGAGGGACGCCGCAAGGAGGGGTGATTTCTCCGCTCTTGGCAAACATCGCGCTGCATGGGTTGGAAGAGGAGATCAAGCGTCAAATCCCTTATCGCCGTATGATTGCAGGAGAAGACGTGACGTGGTGGCCTCGGGTCATCCGGTACGCGGACGACTTTGTGATCATGCATCGCGACTTGGAAGTCATCCATAATCTCCGCAAAGTTACGGAGAAATGGCTGGCAACGATGGGTCTGGAATTAAGTCCGACCAAAACCCGCATCGTCCATACCTTGGAAGCGATCAACGGGCAGCCGCCGGGATTTGATTTCCTCGGCTTCCATATACAACAGGTACCAGCGGGGCAAACCCATACCCGACGGTATACGAACAGTGAGGAGCGATTAACGTTTCTCCCACTGATTCGTCCCAGCAAGGATGGTGTCCTTCGCCACCAAGATAGAATGGGAGAAGTCATCGACAGCCTCCAAGCCGGTACACAGGAGAAACTGATTCGCATACTCAACCCGATTATTCGGGGCTGGTGTCGCTACTATTCCACCCAGGCTTCATCTAGAATGTTCAGCAAATTGCAGCACGTTCTGTGGGAAAAGCTGTGGGCCTGGATGAAACGCAGACACCCAAACAAAGCGAAGCAATGGATCTACCGAAAGTATTGGCATCATAACGGCAAGCGATGGCAATTCCGTTCTTCGGAGGGGGCGACCCTGTACCTGCACGGTGAAACACCGATTCGTCGTCACATCAAAGTGGACAGAAAACGCAGTCCTTATGATGGGGACTGGTTGTACTGGGCCACTCGGATGGGGCGGCATCCGGAACTGGACAATTACGTCGCAAGGCTTCTCAAGAAACAAAAGGGATGCTGCGCGATATGTGGTTTGTACTTTACCCGGATGTCGGAACCGGTAGCCGTCATGGAGCGAATCGGCAAAAGTAAGAATGGTAGACAACGGGAGATCAGTCAACTGGCACATGAGCATTGTCGAAATAGGAGCCGCTCTTCAGAAAGTATGGAAAGTTGAGGAGCCGGATGACGGGAAACTGTCAAGTCCGGTTTTGAAGCCGAGTCAGTAGGGCGACTTGCTGGCTTAGGGTAACACGATCGGCTGGGGGCGTTTGAAAAGACGGCCGTGGCGATCGCCCAGCGGATGGAAGACCAGATGAACCGTTGCAACGAATGCCGGGAGTGGCGAGCGCGAAATGAAAAAATGAAGGCATAAACGCTGACCGGCCATCCGGGCAAGAAAGCAAACAAAACGCGGGACACGCTGCCGAAGGAAAGGCGACGGTCCCGCGATTTTGCATTAACCCGTTAAAAATAGATAAGGAAAGGGGTTTTGACGATGTTGTTGACAGAGGTAACGAGGATATTGAAAGTATTGCTCGGAGCATTAGGGGCGGTCGCCTCCCGCGATGATCTTACCCAGCGCCGGATCGGCCAGATCGGCGAAGTGATCGGCGCGGTGGATGATGTGACTGAGGACGAGGAAGCGGCGGACGAGGGCGAGACAATGGCCAGGAGGCGCGTTGAGGAGGCGCATGACATCATCCACCGGGTGGCGGCGATATTGGCGATGGAGGATGAGGGAGGAACCGGCGCCGGAGGGGGCGACGACGAGCCGCTGTCTGAGGTGACGTGGGACGGGACGCTCGAGGGCGAGACCATCGAGCTGAAGGAAGACGAAGAGGTATAAAAAAGAATATAATTTGCAAAAGGGAAATGACCTACTATAATAAATGCGGTAGGTCATTTTTCTATGCTGTTACGCGTTTGCGCTTCAAAGGTTTTACTGGATGGCATCGGTTTAGTTGCGACAGGTCGCGTTCAGAAGTAATGATCATAATACGATAATAGTAGTATAAAATACAGTATGAGAAATAATCGAGGTGACTCCATGCAAGATGCGCGAAAGGCGCCATACAATAATAAAAGGACCTTGTTTGGATATGGGAGAATAAGCGCTATTATTGCTGTCACGACGCTTATAGCTGTCAGCGGTGTTTGGTTTCATTTTTTGACGCTTATTGATCACGAATACCAGCAGGACATTCAGAAAACCAATGAAGCCTCAGCCAACCTGCTGTTAGCCTACGATGAAAATATCCGGCGCAATTTTGAAAACATTGATGACGTTTTGGGTTCGCTGAAGCAGGAGTATGAAAAAAATGGGTTGATCAGGCCTGAATCAATAACGCGTATTTATTCTACGAAATCTCTTCCGGTGTTGCATATTTCCGTTATGGATGAAAAGGGAGAAATCTTTGTCAGTTCCAACCCCGAACAATTAAACGAAAATGGGAATTATCGGGAATATTTTCTGAAACACCGGGAACGTGACCTTCAATTGTTGCTTATATCGAGAGCTGTTCCAGAACAAGTATTCCAGGGAAGTATGGTTTGGGCCTTTCATCTCAGTTATCGTTTGAATAAGCCGGATGGAAGCTTTGGCGGAGTTGTAGTTGCCGCCGTCGATCCATTGTATTTCACGAAAATATTTCGCCAAATGAACTTGGGAAAGGGCGCAACAATTGCCATACAAGACATGGACGGCAACGTGCTGGCGAGGCAGATGGGTGATGAATTCTCTGCGGGGATGAATATTGCCGGGGCCAGCTTATACAAGCATTTACAACAATCTGAACGGGGATTTTATACTGCTGCTTCGGCCATTGACAATGTCCGTCGTTTCATCAGCTATTTTCGGATGCCGGAATACCCCATAGTCCTGGTAATCTCTGAACAAGAAACAGAGGTGTTGAAACCCTTTTATCAACGCCGAAGTGAATACTATGGGTCTGCAACCGTGGAGAGCCTATTTTTGCTCGGAGCGTGCTGGCTGCTGATTTTACTGGAGAAAAGGTTGCGGGAAGGCAATGAAAATTTGGATCGTAAGGTGGAAGAGCGTACCAAGGAGCTGGATAGCGCCAATGAAAAGCTGACTGTGCAGAATGCGGAACTGGAAGCCATGAACGGAGAACTCGAAGCCCTAAATGAAGAACTTCACCGACTTACCTTGGTAGACGGTCTGACAGGCATTGCAAACCGCCGTTATTTTGATGAATCCCTTGAAAGGGAATGGCGGATAGGGTTGCGGCAACAAAAGTCGCTATCCCTTATCATGGCCGACATCGATTTTTTCAAGCTGTATAATGACACTTACGGGCATCAGAGCGGTGATGACTGCTTGAGGGATGTTGCCGGCGTGTTGGATAAAAGCATCAAACGGGTCACGGACCTTGCTGCCCGATATGGCGGCGAGGAGTTTACCGTTGTATTGCCGGATACGGATTTGGCCGGCGCCATGATTGTCGCCGAAAAAATCAGGAAACGAGTGGAAGGCATGCAGATCGCAAACGTCGAGGCGCCAAGCCGGTGTGTTACGATCAGCCTTGGGGTAGCTTCGATGGTGCCATCCAGGGGAGAGTCGCCATCTTCACTCATCGCTCTGGCGGACAAAGCCATGTATCAGGCGAAAAACTCCGGACGTAACCGGGTGGTGAGCGCCTACAACCTGAAGTGCCCTCTGGAAAGTGCTGAAATCAAGCCGTGACGCGGGGAACAAGATAAAGAACGGTGCAACTTACGCACGTTGCTTTGTTCCATACGTTGCGTAGGGTGTCATCGCCGAAAATCGAATTATGAAATATAATTACCTAAAAAAAGGTAAAAAAGGGAAGGCTGTCGAACGGTAAACCAATATCGAGGAATCGAATAAATTGGCAATGGAGGGGACAAACCGTAGAGACCGGAGCTGGAATTTCATCAGTGGTCAAAAGGAAGGGAGGACACGGGAATGTGTGGTGCTAAATGTGGCTTTCGTAAATTGGCCTTGCCCTTGTTTTTTGTTTTTGTAGTCATGTCCAACAATGTCGTGCAGGCAGACGCGCCGGTATCGCCGCCGCCAGCAGGAACGGCGGTTCAGATTCAGACCTATGGTGTTTTACCTGTAATGCTGATGAACCTGACCCAGTCGGCGATCAATATGAACGTTTCCACCAACCAGGCCTCGGCATATGCAAAAGCGAACACCCCCATCGCCATGGGGTTGTCTGGGGTAGCTTATGCGCAAGGGGGAACAACTCCGTTTTTCAGCAATCCGACTACGCCCGCCATTACACCAAGTGGCGCAACGAATGCCTCCTTGCAGCCGGTGGTTTTATCTTCCGGCGCCGCCGCCAACACGAACTTCGGCTTTGTCAATGCGTTTGCTTTGTTTCCGTCTTGGAGCGGCACGGTTAGTTTTCCCAATACTTCATATACAACCTATCAGTCTCCGGGCGGCGCCAGCATGGGGGCAACACCCGGACCAGCCAATACATATCACTCGGTTACGCCGCAACAACAGGCGTTTGGGCAAAGTATGGCCAATCCGTCGATAAGCTCGATCAATCTGAAACTGGTTTCCAGCACCGGAGCGACGCTGCCGGGCTATGCCATCAATATCAACAGCCTGGGTGGCGCCACGAGTGCCTATCAATCTGGGCAAAGCACTTTTCCACCTAAACAAGATTGGGTGGAGGATATACTTACGCTGCTGATCGATATCGACACGATCCTGGAGCCGAATCCGCTGACCGTGGCCGATATGGTTTACGGCATATATACATCGGTTAAGGAAATGCTTGATTCGGGGTCGGAGGTATATACCAACGCACCCTATCCGGCAACCTACAAGGGAATCAATGTTACGGCAGCATTGCCGGCAAATGGTAGCACGGGACTTGCCTTGCCGATGCAAAGCGGCAACAGCAGCTACCTCGTATATAATACGACTGCGGCGAATTCAACGACAACGCTGCCGTTGGAACAACAAAATTCGCTGATTGTATATACCTGGCGAACCAGTCCGCTAAATACCTCGAGCCCTGAACGAAACGCAGCCGACACGCTGGTTGTTATTTTGGTCAACAATGGCGTTTATGCCGCTGCGCAAATGCAGACATGCCTGAACAGTCCGTCCAATGCAATGGTTTCCACGGCGAAGCGTCAATACAAGCCGCGCCGTGAGGAGTCGCAAGATACGTTCAAATTATTGGAAATTATTACGACTATCTCCAAGAAAAACCCGCAAGATGCACAAAAGATGCTTGATTTATTCGGGATGAATGGTCAATATGGCAAGGCAAAACACGACCCCAATGGCGTGGCGAGCATAAGGATGAAAGCGAAAGAGATCTTCGAAAAACACAAGGCGGAGATTCCAGCGATTCATTCCTATCTGGCGAAACTGGCGCACTGATAGCGGAAATAAGCGATAAAGCGAGGAGTTTGCAATGCTTAAAAGAACGGTGGCCTATTGCCTGATGGCATTTGTGTTTGCTTTTAGCAGCCTGGTCTCGGCCAATGCTCCCTACGCCAGCATCATGGCTTATACCCAGGTACAGTATAATAAACCGACGATGAATATGCTGAATGTGCTAAATATTATCAACATGACCCCATGGGAGATTTATATCGGCGATCCCGCAAAAAAGAACGACATCATGAAAGGCTTTTCCGGGTCGCAAATTCCTAACACGCCCACTGCCGTCGAATCGTTTTGGCTGAAGGGGATCACTGGTTCTAATGACAGCAGCGGTGGCGGAGGGAAAGCGACCGGCAGCAGCGGCTTTGCTTTTCATTCCGTGCAAATCGGCTTGAACAACCCGAACAACTCCTGGGTTCAATCCAGTGACAAGAACAATAAGAATTACAATCCCAACAGTATTGACTTGACTAATAAAGCCAACAATAGCACTCAAACCCCATATCAATCGTATGCCGCTCATACGGCATATTTTTCAGTGCCGATAGTCATCAACAGTACAAATGGCCAACTGAATTCCAAAACAGCTGACCTGAATTTCATGGTGACCGGATCAGAAGGATTTGCTACGCCCGCCTATAGTTCTGGGTTCAAGTGGTCTTTCTCGCCGGCCGCAGCACTCAGTTTCGGCGATGGAACCAATAATTACGGCTGGAGCACAACCAATACCGCTATTGGGGCAATTGATGGCAAACCGCCGTATACCAGCACATTAAACGTGACGCAGTTTCTCACAATTCAGGCAGCCGGTGCGCAAACCGCCTGGGCGCCGACTTCGATTACGGCAGGTTCAACTGCGACTCCGGCCTATCTGAATACTGCAGCCTTGATGTACCCGAATTTTTCCAGCGTATCCGGCGTTGGCGTGGTACAAGGAGTCGCCTACGATTTGGTTGCGCTGCTGCAATCCGGCGATTATGCCAATTGTTCGTTGATTTTCCTGGCGGTGCCGCATGGCTCGATAACGCCCGACAAATAAGAAAATCGATTAGCAGGTCATTGTTTTCTTTCATCGCACGCGGACGGCCTGGTGTTGGCAAAAGTGATGATGGCAACTGAGCAAACGATAAGGCCGGAAGCGATCGCGTCCACAAAGGTGAATTTTTCATTTGCGAACGCCCAACCGAGAAACACGGCGATAATCGGGTTGACATAGGCGTAAGTCGAGGCCAGAGCGGGAGTAGTTGCCTGCAACAGCCAGACATAAGCGCTGAATCCGACAAGGGATCCGAAAAAAATCAGGTAGGCGAACGCAAGGAGTGACCGTACGGAAACGTGACTGAGGTCAAGAGCAACCCACTCGCCGGCGCCGAGTCCGGCAAACCAGAGTAAAGCTCCGCCCGCTATCATTTGCATGGCGATCGATGTCCAGGGCGAAACAGGCATGGCGGCGCGGCGAGAATAGAGCGAACCAAGCGACCAAGACACGGAGCCGAGGGCCAGCGTTGCATAACCGAACCAGGGTACCGCATCGGTCGATATTTTGGCGTTAGAATTACCGACGATCAAAAGAACAATTCCGCCGAAGCCCAATAGAAGCCCCAGGGCAGCGAGCGACGACGGCCTTCTGCCGCCGGGGGCTATCCAGGCAAACAGAGCCATCCAAAGCGGAACTGCCGCGACAATGATGGCAGTTAGTCCTGAGGGGACGAATTGTTGCGCCCAAACAACGCTCCCATTGCCACCGAGCAAAAGCAGTGCACCAGTGATACCGGCGGTTTTCCATTGACGCAGAGTGGGAAGCGGAGTTCCGCGAAAATGGTCAATAAGGAACAAGATGAGTCCGGCGATCAAAAATCGCGTACCGGCCATGAAAAAGGGCGGCAAGGTTTCGATGGCAAATCTCATTGCCAGATAGGTGCCGCCCCAAAATACATAGACGGAGAAAAGTGCGACCAGTACGGTCAGAGGTAATGGGTGTGCGCTTTTTTTCAAAATAAGTTTCCTTTCATGCTATGCTCCAATATATGAGTAGGAGATTCAATGTATTATCGATGCTAATATTGTATCAGCTTTCTAGCGGGAAAAGGCGTCGACTCGGTCCCTCGATGATTTTTAGATCTTGCATTTTGTCTGATTTCTGCTATAATTCAACAGGAAACCGTGCGGGCGTGGCGGAACGGCAGACGCACCAGACTTAGGATCTGGCGGGGCAACTCGTGGAGGTTCAAGTCCTCTCGCCCGCACCAATCAATACAACCAGCACTTGAGAAGCTGGAAATTCCTGTCGCTAATAAATGTCTTGCGCCAATTGCTAACAATTTTGCCAACAACCTAACCTAATGATTATATGGAAAATAGTATGACAAAAGCGGGGTTTTGCCCCGCTTTTCTTTATCTGTTTCCATTTCTACACGCAGGAGCTATTACTTGATTTGGCCTGTAACATCAATGATCGTTTCGTTTTCATAGGACAAATTGATGGATTGATGATTGGCGCTTTTGAAATCAATCGCTTTCAGGTCGATTTTTCGCAAGGTCGAATTGTCATAGGTTTGAAAGTAGAGCGCCCGGTTGGTCAGGTCGTAATAGGCCGTCCACTGGGTGCTTTCCGCTGCCGTTACCGCACCGGTTGCATTCCTGTCCACGATGGTTCCCCGCGTGATATAGACGGAGTTCAGCAGATGGCGCGCGAGTTTCAGCGCATTGGCCGCATCGGGAGCCGGGTCGGCAAATTGCCGCAGAACGGCAAGCCGAACGAATCGACTGGGTGGGGTGATATCGCCGGGCAAGCCGAACATGCCGGCTCCATGACCCGTTGGAACAACCTTGACCCCATTGAATTGAGTTGCACTCCATTGCTCCGCATTGAGGCCGGCATAGTTTCGCAGATTCGTCATCATATAAGGAAAGTTAGGCGCGTTGGTCATGATACCCAGAGGGTTATCATAAACGTTGACGGCGCCACGATCCCATTCAATGACGATAGAGCCGCCTGAAGCGTCTTGCGCGGCGAAGTGCAGAGGGGGGATTGCTCCTCCCATCGAAGCGATAGGCTGCCCATAAACGGTGACTGATTTGACGGCTTTCGCGACTTCGGCCGTCGTTTCGAAATTCCCCAACAGCCAGGATATCAATAAGGCATGGGATAGAACCGGCTTGCCGCTGGAATCGGCCGGATCATTCCACTTCATGTCGTTTTCATACCAGAGTCCACTGACGACCAGGCCTTTTTCATTCATTCCGTCCAGCGCCATGGTTTGCTCACCAAAGTTATGAGCTGCCACAGAACCGTATTTGGTTTTCCAGGCTAGTCCCCGGTATCCTTCCGGCGCAGGGCTGGTAAACTCCTTTCCCGCGGGCGTCACCACCCATGCCGGTTTCATATCAACGCCGAACTCCATGGTTCGACCGGTAATCCGGGTTCCGTCTTGGGCGACGACTTGGATGAAAGAGCAGGCATTTGCAGTCGATTGCATAGGCACTGTGGTTGCTAGTAAGAGAACCAAGACAAATGATAGCCACTGAATTTTTCCGCGCAGGGACATTTTTCCACCTTCCCATCTGTTTGATTTATTTTGATATTCGATAATAGAATATTCTTCGCCTCACTTTGCTCTAATTCCTTCCAATTTATTATGAAAAGAGTCAACGCCAGCATAAAACAGCCTCTTAAATTTAACGTGAGGCTCTATTGTGATCCCTGACTACCTCATATATAATTTGAAAGAAGCTGTATGAAATTTTGCAAATCAAAAGAGGAGTTGGACGCCATGTTTGCTCGCATCGGTGAGTTCGTGAAGAATTATTGCCGTCCCTGAATGCTGGTATGGGTCCTGGTAGGACTCGCAGTTTTGGTACAGTGGCTGTTGGCGCACCAATAAAGAAGTCTTGACAAACGAAACATTCAGAGAGTAAAATAATTTCTGTTACTATGCGGAAGTAGCTCAGCGGTAGAGCATCGCCTTGCCAAGGCGAGGGTCGCGAGTTCGAATCTCGTTTTCCGCTCCATCGACGGAATCCCGGCAGTTTTCTGCCGGTTTTTTCTTTGTCGATTGTTTTTTTTAGGCAAGAATGTTACAATAAAAGTCAATGCAAAGGGCTGTTTTCGGCTCCTTGCCGAAAAGCTTCCAGCAGGATTCAAAGGAGGACAATACGTGAAAGTTACAGTATCAAAAAAAGAACACAATATCACCGAACTGGTCATCGAACTACCGGTGGAAGACGTTGCCAAGGCTTATGAGAAGGCATACCAAAAGCTGGCGCAACAGGTAAATATTCCAGGATTCCGCAAAGGAAAAGCCCCACGCAAAATGATCGAGGCGCGAGTCGGCGCCGATGGGATGCGTTCTGAAGCATTTGATTTCGTCATTCCCGATGCTTATCGACGGGCGGTCGAAGAAAATACGATCGATCCGGTAGGTCGCCCGGAAGTGACCGATGTTACACTGAACGCCGGCGAACCCTGCGTTTTCACGGTCAGCGTTGTTACCCGTCCGGAAGTGGTTTTGGGCGAATACAAGGGTTTGACAGTGAATGCCCCAGTGACCGAAGTCACCTCGGAAGAAGTCGACAAACAGCTGGAGTCGCTGCGTGAACGGCACGCCAAAATGGTAGTGGCTGAGGATGCGGCGCTGGGCCAGGGAGATTTTGCGCTCATCGATTTTGACGGCACGGTTGATGGTAAACCTTTCAGCGGCGGTCAATCGAAGGGTTATCCGCTGGAAATTGGTTCCGGCAGCTTCATTCCGGGATTCGAGGAGCAATTGCTCGGAGCCAAAGCCGGTGAGGAACGGGAAGTCAAAGTGACGTTCCCTTCGGAATACTTTGTGCCCGAATTGGCCGGCAAAGAAGCCGTTTTCGTTACGAAGATCAACGATGTGAAACGCAAAGAACTGCCGGAGTTGAACGATGACTTCGCCAAAGAAGCCGGCGATGCCGACACTTTGGTCGAAATGAAGGAAAAGACGCTGGCGAAGCTTGCTGAGGCGGCTAAAAACAAAGATGAGTCTGCTTTTCACGAAGCGGCATTGAAACAAGCGGTCGCCAATGCTACGATTGAAGTGCCTGAAATCATGGTCGATGATCAAGTGGAACACATGATTCAGGATATGGATGCAAATTTGAGTCAACGAGGACTATCTCTCGATAAGTATCTGGGTTACATGAACACCGATCTGGCTGGTCTGCGCGATCGCTATCGCCCGGCCGCCCTGGAAGAAGTTCGTACGGAACTGACGCTCGAAGCGATCGTCAAAGCGGAAGAACTGGCTGTATCCGATGAAGAGTATTCCGAAGAAGTGGACAAGATGGCGAAGGCTTATAAAATGCCTGATGCCGAGCTGAAGAAAATGCTCGCGGACAAGCGCCATGCCGAAGCGGTCAAAGAAACCATTCTTCGCCGTAAAGCGGCGCAGTTCATCACGGACTCGGCAGTAAAAGCCTAAACGACTATTAAAAATTTAGAGATATGAGGTGAATACCTTGAACTTTGTGCCGATTGTAGTGGAACAGTCCAACCGGGGCGAGCGCGCCTATGATATCTGGTCGCGCCTGCTCAAGGACCGCATTATCTTTTTGGGTGGACCCATCGATGATACCGTTGCGAACCTTATTATCGCGCAACTGTTGTTCCTGGAGTCCGAGGACCCGGACAAGGATGTCCAGATGTATATCAATTCACCCGGCGGGTCAGTGACTGCAGGCTTGGCGATTTACGACACCATGCAGTATATTAAACCGGATGTGGCGACGATTTGTCTGGGGTCAGCCGCCAGTATGGGCGCCATGTTGCTATCCTCCGGCGCCAAAGGAAAACGGTATTCTTTGCCGTATTCCCGCATCATGGTGCACCAACCGTTGGGTGGAACCCAAGGGCAAGCTACCGATATCGAAATTCATGCACGCGAAATATTGCGGATGCGTGAATTGCTCAATGAAATTTTGGCTGCCAATACCGGACAGACCATGGAACGCATCCAGCAGGATACTGAACGGGATAATTTCATGTCGAGTTTGCAGGCGAAAGAATATGGCATCATCGACTCAATTATGTCCCGCAGGGTGACCGGCGGAGAACAAGCCCGATAGGGGGTATGACTTTGAAATTCAGCGAAGATAAAGTTCAACTCAAATGCTCTTTTTGCGGAAAATTGCAGGAGCAGGTCAAAAAACTCGTTGCCGGTCCCGGTGTCTATATTTGCGACGAATGCATCGACCTGTGCAATGAAATTATTGAGGAAGAGTTGGGCGAAGAGATTACGGTAGGCGGCAAAGAACTGCCCAAACCGAAAGAGATCAACCGAATCCTTGATGATTATGTCATTGGGCAGGCCAAGGCGAAAAAAATCCTTTCGGTTGCTGTATATAATCATTATAAGCGTATCGAAATGGGAAATAAGGCAGCCGACGTTGAACTGCAAAAATCCAACATTATCATGCTGGGCCCCACGGGTTGCGGCAAGACTCTGTTGGCCCAGACCCTGGCGCGCATTTTGAATGTGCCGTTCGCGATGGCGGACGCCACTTCGCTGACGGAAGCCGGTTATGTCGGGGAAGATGTTGAAAACATTTTACTCAAACTGATCCAGGCTGCGGATTATGACGTGGAAAAAGCGGAGCGCGGGATCGTGTATATCGATGAGATCGATAAGATCGCCCGCAAATCCGAAAACCCGTCGATCACCCGCGATGTTTCCGGTGAAGGCGTTCAGCAGGCTCTGCTGAAAATCCTCGAAGGAACTGTTGCCAGTGTGCCGCCACAGGGTGGACGCAAGCACCCGCATCAGGAATTCATCCAGATCGATACAACGAATGTGCTGTTCATTTGTGGCGGCGCGTTTGATGGGATCGAAAAGATCATCGCAAACCGCATCGGCACAAAAACCATGGGATTCGGCGCGGAAGTCAAAGGCAAGGAAGAACGGAATGTCGGTGAGACATTGCGGCATCTGATGCCGGAAGATCTGCTGAAATTCGGCTTGATCCCGGAATTCGTCGGTCGTTTGCCGGTTACGGTGACTCTCGACTCCCTGGATGAAGACGCGTTGGTCCGGATTCTGATGGAACCCAAAAACGCACTGGTGAAGCAGTATCAGAAACTGCTGGAGCTTGATGGCGTACAGCTGGAATTCAAGGAGGACGCCTTGCGGGCAGTAGCCCACGCTGCGTTGCAACGCAAGACTGGCGCCCGGGGCCTGCGTTCGATCATTGAGGAAGTCATGTGCAACGTGATGTACGATGTTCCTTCCCGCACCGATGTCAGTAAATGCATTGTCACCAAGGAATGCGTCGTGAACAAGGACGAGCCCATTCTAGTGACGAGCGGGGAACGGAGCAAACCCAAGAAGAAGGAAGAATCGGCCTGATCCTTCTGGAGCTGCTTTGATTTTGAAGCTGCATTTAGATAATTTCCGGGAGATTATTCTCCCGGAAATTTTTTTTTCAGAGGAATTTAAGGGGTTGAGTGAGAACATAGTTAAATACAGGCGAATAATGAAATGATTCTCACAGCCAGAAAGAGGAGGCTTTTACAATGTCGGAAAATAGAGTTGAAAATACAAAGACCATGATTATGTTGCCTCTGCGTGGCGTATTGGTATTTCCCTACATGATCATCCATCTGGACGTTGGCCGGGAAAAATCGATCAATGCGCTGGAGCAGGTCATGATGCAGGATCGTCTGATCATGCTTGCCACGCAGCGGGATGCGCAGAACGACGCACCGACGCCGGAAGATATCTATGAGGCGGGGACGGTGGCCGAAGTCAAACAGTTGCTGAAGCTGCCTGGCGGCACCATGCGTGTTTTGGTGGAAGGTCTCCACCGTGCCCGGATCGTCCGGTATGTGAAGGAAGAACCGTTTTTCGAGGTCGAGGTGGAGGAGTTCAAGGATGTTGCGGTGCGCAAAACCCCTGAACTTGAAGCTCAAGCCCGTATGTTGGCGCATCAGTTCGAGCAATGGGCGAAACTGAGCAAGAAAATCCCCCCGGAAACTGTCGCCACGGTGGTGGCTGTAGATGACCCCGACAGGCTCAGTGATCTGGTATTAGGCCATTTGCCGCTGAAACTGGAAGACAAGCAGGAATTGTTGGCGGCCGTCGACATCCGTACGCGCCTGGACCTTCTCATGGAAATCATCAACCGCGAAATGGAAATTCTCGAAATAGAAAAGAAAATCAGCGGTCGTGTGCGCAAACAGATGGAAAAAACGCAGAAAGAATATTTTTTGCGCGAGCAGATGAAGGCGATCCAGCAGGAGCTGGGGGAGAAAGACGAGCGAGCCTCCGAGGTTGAGGAATACCGGCAAAAGATGAAGGACCAGGAACTGCCGAAAGAGGTTGCCGAGAAAGTCGCCAAGGAGATCGAGCGACTGGAAAAGATGTCGCCGATGTCGGCGGAAAGCGGTGTGATCCGCACCTATCTTGACTGGCTGCTCGGACTTCCCTGGAGCAACGAAACTGCGGACCGACTGGACATCAACATTGCTGAGCAGTATTTGGAAGAAGACCATTATGGGCTGGAAAAAGTCAAAGAACGCATTTTGGAATATTTGTCTGTCCGCAAGCTGACGAAAACGATGAAGGGACCGATTCTGTGCCTCGTTGGGCCGCCTGGCGTTGGCAAGACTTCCCTGGCCCGCTCCATCGCCCGTTCCATGGAACGCAAGTTTGTCCGAGTATCTCTCGGTGGCGTGCGCGATGAAGCGGAGATTCGGGGACATCGGCGTACTTATGTGGGGGCGCTGCCTGGACGCATTATCCAGGGGATGAAGACCGTCGGGTCGAAGAACCCTGTTTTCCTGTTGGATGAAATCGACAAGATGAGCTCGGACTTCCGAGGCGATCCTGGCGCCGCCCTGCTCGAGGTTCTCGACCCCGAGCAGAACAACACGTTCAGCGATCACTATATCGAATTGCCCTTTGATCTGTCCCATGTGCTCTGGGTGGTGACAGCCAATGCAATGCATAATATCCCGCGGCCGCTCCTCGACCGTATGGAGATGATCACGATCTCCGGCTATACGCAGGAAGAAAAAATACAAATAGCCAAGAAGTTCCTGATTCCCAAGCAGCAGAAGGATCATGGACTGACAGGCCGTCTCATCGCTTTTCCGGAGGATGGGGTCGAGAAAATTATTCGCAGTTATACCCGCGAGGCAGGCGTTCGGAGTCTCGAACGCAACGTGGCGACCCTGTGCCGCAAAGTGGCGCGGCAGATCGTGCAGAAAAAGAGAAAGTCGCTCAGGATGACGCCCGCCAACGTGGAGCTTTTCCTGGGGCCGCCCAAATATCATTGGAATGAAGCGGAACGCAGCAGCCAGGTCGGTGTTGCGACAGGATTGGCCTGGACGGAAGCGGGCGGTGATGTGCTGCCTGTGGAAGTAACTACGATGAAGGGCAAAGGGAATCTCACCTTGACGGGGCAACTGGGTGATGTGATGAAGGAGTCGGCGCAGGCCGGATTCAGCTATATCCGCTCCAAGGCTTCGGAATTGGGGATTCCGGATGATTTTTACGAGAAAATGGACATTCACGTGCATCTGCCGGAAGGAGCAATACCCAAGGATGGACCGTCTGCGGGCATTGCGATGGCTACGGCGATGATTTCGGCGCTGACCGGGCTCAAGGTGCGTAACGATCTGGCCATGACCGGCGAGATTACCCTGCGCGGAAGGGTTCTGCCGGTAGGCGGCATTAAGGAAAAAGTGCTGGCCGCTCATCGGGCCGGTATCAAAACTCTGCTGCTGCCGAAGGAAAATAAACGGGACTATATCGAAATACCGGAAAATGTTCGCCAAAATCTGGACTTCATCTGGGTGGAACATCTGGATGAAGTATTGAAACAAGCCTTGATCAAGAACGAAAGAGGTTCTGAATGATCTGGGAAATTATTAAGGCGGAGTATGTGACTTCGGCGGTAAAGGCGTCACAGTTTCCACCCGGGGATGAGCCGGAAGTGGCTTTTATCGGTCGATCCAATGTCGGGAAATCCACGTTGATCAACTCTCTCTGCCGTTATAACGGACTAGCCCGTACGAGCGGCGCGCCGGGAAAAACCCGGACGATCAATTTTTACCGGGTGTCTTTGAAACGCGATGACGGCCTTCGACGTTCGCTTTTCCTCGTTGATCTGCCAGGCTATGGCTATGCGAAGCGCAGTAAGTCTGAACGGCAGGATTTGCATGAATGGACCCAGCATTATTTTCGCGAGTCCAGCCGATTGCGTCTGGTCGTGCAGCTGCTGGACATTCGCCGTGAATTGCAGCCTCTTGATGTCGAGGTCAACGAATGGCTCCGTGAGGAAGGCCTGGAAGTTCAACCGGTCGCTACCAAAATGGATAAGTTGAGCAGGGGAGCGGCCGGAGCCGCTCTGCGAACGCTGCATGCCAAGTTGGGACTGCCGCCGGAATCCGGGATGCTGGGGTACTCCGCGCTTACTCCTTCGGGACGGACGGAACTGCTGGCAAGATTGGTGGAGGCAGTGGAATTCGATGCAACTGACGCCGTTTGACAAGCTGCTGTTGAATGTTATTCAAACCGGATTGCCGCTGACCCCATCCCCGTTCGCCGATATTGCGGCGCAACTCGGCACTGATGAGGCAACCGTGATCGATAGAATTTCCACCATGAAGGCGCAGGGCGTGATCAGGCGGTTTGGCGCCTTTTTCGACGCGGACTCGTTGGGGTATAAAGGGTGGTTGGTCGCTGTCAAAGTAACGCCGGAATTTCTGCCGGAGATCGCCCGGGCTGTGAATGCCTGGCCCCAGGTTACTCATAACGACGAAAGAGACAACGAGTATAACCTCTGGTTTACGCTTCAGGTGAGGGACGAGGCGGATTTGTCGGCCTTGTTGCTGGAAGTGGAGCGCATGCCGGGAGTGCTTGAGGTGTTTTCCATGCCGACAACCGAACGTTACAAAGTAAATGTGGAATTTCAGATAGAGTAGGTGTGCGTGACGGATACCGTGGATCAGCAAATTATCCGGCGGGTGCAGGGGGAGTTCCCTCTGGCGCCGGACCCTTATCGTATCATGGCGGACGAAATCGGAATTTCGCAAGAGGAATTATTGGCGAGACTGCATCAGATGAAGGCGGCGGGCATGCTGCGGAAAATGGGGGCGGTATTGCAGCACCGCATGGCCGGATTTCACGGGAACGCTCTTTGCTGTTGGAGGATTCCGGTCGAAAGAGTGAATGCTGTAGCGACTGTGATGGCTTCCTGCACTTTTATTTCCCATGTGTATTTGCGGCAGCCGCATGAAAAATGGCCTTATAATTTATATACGGTATTTCACAGCCATACACGCGAAGAGTGCCTGGAACGGGTGGAGGCGATGGCGCAGGACATCGGCATAACCGAGTACCGGGTGCTGTTCAGCCGCAAAAACTGGAAGCGGTCGCAATTGCTGCTGCTGCACGAAACAATCTAAGGAGAGATGCTCATGATTACGCGTTATTCAGAGTTGATTGAACAAGTACAGAAAATGGAACCGGCCAGAGTTGCAGTGGCAGCGGCGCAGGATGACGCAGTGCTGCAGGCTTGTCAGGATGCTTACGAACGGGGTTTGGCTACATTCACCCTGTTCGGTGACATGGCGCGGATTGAGGCAGCTGCGCAAAAAAAAGGAATCCGTCTGGATGGGATGAAGATCGTGAATGAGCCTGATGATATGCGCTCCGCCATGCAGGCTGTCGAATGCGTTTCGACAGGCAAGGCCGATATCGTCATGAAGGGCCTCATTAATACCGGCGATCTGCTGCGGGCAGTACTGGACAAGTCGATCGGGTTGCGTACCGGCCGGGTGTTGAGCCATCTGGCTATGTTTGAACTGAGTAAATTCAATCGCCTGATCGGCGTCACGGACGGTGGCATGAACATCATGCCGACATTGCAGCAAAAAGCCGATATCATCCAGAACGCCGCAGGCGTATTCCACAAGCTGGGAGTGGATCCGGTCCGGGTCGCGGTACTGGCTGCGGTCGAAACGGTGAATGCCGACATGCCGGGTACGATTGATGCGGCGGCCCTGGCGAAGATGAACGACAGGGGACAGATCAAGGGTGTCATCGTCGATGGCCCCTTGGCGCTCGACAATGCGGTCAACGAGGAAGCGGCGCGGCATAAAGGAATAGTGAGCCCGGTTGCCGGCAAAGCCGATCTGCTGATCGTACCGAATATCGAAGTCGGCAATGTATTGGGCAAATCACTGGTATTTATGGCGGGCGGAACCATCGCCGGCTTGATCGTAGGCGCGCGACGCCCCATAGTGGTCACATCCCGGGCTGATACGCCGGAGAGCAAGGTGATCTCCATCGCCTTGGCATCCTTGTGCGGTCGGGATAAGTAGGGTAACGAAAGGAGACTCACGAATGTTTGGACTGGGAATGCCTGAACTGATTCTGATTTTGGTCATCGCTCTGGTGATTTTTGGCGCCAAGAACCTGCCGGATATCGGCAAGGCTCTCGGCAAGACGATCAACGAGTTCCGCAACGCGACCAATGTCGATCCTGAAAAGTCCGACACGGCCAAGAAAGAACTCCCGGCGCCGGAAAAAGACCGCGAAAATAAGAAGTGAGGCCCTGAGCATGGAAAAAAATCCGGAGCAGGAAACCAAAACCCTGCGTGAAATGACGCTGGTCGGCCATCTGGGCGAGTTGCGCCGGCGCATCGTCATTTCCGTTCTTGCCATTGTAGTGGGCACGATCATTGCTTATGTTTACATCGATGAGTTGATGCGGTTCGTCACGGCGCCGGCAGGAAAACTGTATTTCATGAGCCCGGCGGAGGGATTCTTCGCTTTTTTGAAACTGGCGGTTTTCGCAGGAGGCATGCTGTCGCTGCCGATCATTTTGTGGCAAATATGGGCTTTTGTGGCTCCGGCATTAACTTCCGGTGAGAAAAGATGGGCGATCATTATGGTTCCCGGTGCGGCGGTTCTTTTTTTTATCGGCATTGCTTTTGCGTACCTGGTGGTGTGGCCGCCCGCCGTCAAGTTTTTTCTCGGTTTTGGCAGTGAATCGCTGCAGCCGATGCTGTCGCTGGGTCAGTATCTTTCGTTTTTGCTATCGTTCATTCTGCCGTTCGGCATTATATTCAACCTGCCGCTAGGACTATTGGTACTGGCGAAAATGGGGATCATCAGCTCGGCTTTCCTCGCGAAACAGCGCCGGATGATGATCCTGGTCGCCTTCATCGTGGGCGGAATCATTACGCCGACGCCGGATGTTTTTTCTCAGATAATGATGGCGATTCCCATCATTATCCTGTATGAAGCCAGCATTTGGGCGGTCAGAATTCTGCTGCGCAAGTAGAAAAACCTACAGAACCTATCACGATTCGCCGCGCAACTTGACAAAAACGCGGTGGATGGATATATTGGGAATACAACTTCATGAGCATTGGCGATGAAGGGAAGAGTAACGGACGATAGCCAACCAGAGAAGGAACCCTTGGCTGTGAGGTTCCATGGCGAGTGGTCACGTGAAAGTCATCCTGGAGCTGCAAGACTGAAATCTAGAGTAAGTCCTGCCGGTTAGTCCCGTTACGACTGCAAAGAGCCTGCTGAAGTGGCAGGAATATCGGGTGGTACCGCGGAAGCATGTCCTTTCGTCCCAGCAATTTGGGATGGAAGGGCTTTTTTTATTCATAATAGATACTTCAAGATATGGGGAGGAAATGACAGATGACGCGCGAAAATATTCCAACAGTATATGATCCGGCGACGGTGGAAACCAAATGGTATAAAAAATGGGAAGAAGACCGGGTGTTTCATGCGGAGCCGACGGCAGAAGGAAAGCACTACAGCATCGTCATTCCCCCGCCCAATGTTACAGGTCAGTTGCACATGGGGCATGCTCTGGACAATACCCTGCAGGATATCCTGATTCGCTGGCGGCGGATGCAGGGCTACGATACCTTGTGGATGCCTGGCTGCGACCATGCTGGAATCGCCACGCAGATCAAGGTGGAAGAAGTGTTGGCCAAAGAGGGAATCTCCCGTTATGATATCGGCCGTGATAAATTCATCGAACGGGTATGGGAATGGAAGAACCAATATGGAGATCGCATCACTAACCAGCTGAAACGTTTGGGCGCATCCTGCGATTGGGAGAGGGAACGCTTCACGATGGATGAAGGCTGTTCGAAGGCCGTGCGTGAGGTATTCGTAAGCCTGTTCGAAAAAGGACTGATCTATCAGGGCGACCGGATCACCAACTGGTGCCCTCGTTGCAATACGGCGCTGTCGGACATCGAAGTGGAACACGAAGATTCCGCCGGCAAGCTCTATCATGTGCGTTATCCGCTGCAGGATGATCCGACGCAATTCGTAACCGTGGCTACCACCCGACCGGAGACGATTCTCGGAGATACGGGCGTGGCGGTGAATCCTGCCGATGAACGCTACACGGCGGTAGTGGGGAAAAATCTCGTTTTGCCGCTAGTGGGACGCATTCTGCCGATTATCGCGGACGACTATGTTGACCCTGCCTTTGGTACCGGTGCGGTGAAAGTGACTCCGGCGCATGATCCGAACGACTTTGAAATGGGTCAGCGTCACAATTTGCCTACCCTCCGGGTCATCGGCAATGATGGAGCGATGACGGCCGAGGCGGGCGAAGCCTATGCCGGGCTGGACCGCTACGAGTGCCGCAAAAAACTCATCGCTGACCTGGACGCGGCCGGTTATCTGGTGAAGATCGACGAGCATGCGCATGCCGTGGGTCATTGCCAACGCTGCAACACGGTTGTTGAGCCGCTTGTGTCCAAGCAGTGGTTCGTGCGGATGCAGCCGCTGGCCGAACCGGCGATGGAGGTGGTCCGGGCAGGGCGGACCGAGTTCGTGCCTGAACGGTTTACGAAGACTTACATGAACTGGCTGGAAAACATCCGCGACTGGTGTATCTCGAGGCAGATCTGGTGGGGACACAGGATTCCCGCCTGGTACTGTCAGGATTGCGGCAAAACAATCGTATCGCGTCAGGATCCTACCTCTTGCCCGCACTGCGGCGGGGCCATCGAACAGGACCCTGATGTGCTGGATACCTGGTTCAGTTCGGCTCTGTGGCCGTTTTCGACTATGGGGTGGCCGGATCAGACGAAGGAACTGGCCCGCTATTATCCGACCAGCGTGCTGGTGACGGGCTATGACATCATCTTCTTCTGGGTGGCCCGGATGATGTTCACCGGGATGGAATTCATGCACGAGGTACCGTTCCGTCACGTGTTCATCCACGGACTGGTCCGCGATTCGCAGGGACGCAAGATGTCGAAATCGCTCGGCAACGGCATTGATCCGCTGGAAGTCATCGAAAAGAACGGGGCGGACACACTGCGCTTCACCTTGGTGACAGGCAACACCCCCGGCAACGATATGCGTTTTTACTGGGAGCGGGTGGAGTCGAGCCGCAACTTTGCCAATAAGATATGGAATGCTTCGCGGTTCGTGCTCATGAACCTCGAGGATTTTGATCCTGAAACGCCCTGCGGCGAACTGACCCTCATCGACCGTTGGATCCTGTCGCGCTATGCGCAGACGGTGTCCGGCGTGACCGAGAACATGGAGAAGTTCGAGCTGGGCGAAGCGGCCCGGATGCTGTATGATTTCATCTGGGGCGAGTTCTGCGACTGGTACATCGAGCTGGCCAAACCCCGGCTCTACAACAAAGAGGGCGCGACTGGCCGCCATACGGCCCAATATGTCCTGGCTTACATTCTGGAGCGGACAATGCGGCTGCTGCATCCATTCATGCCATTTATCAGTGAAGAAATCCGCGAACATCTGCCGCATGAAGCAGGCAGCATCGTGCGTGCGGCCTGGCCGCAGGCGGAACCGGACCGAATCGATGAGACCGCGGAAGCACAGATGGGCGCCGTGATGGAAACCATCAAAGCGGTTCGGAACATGCGGGCGGAGATGAACGTGCCGCTAGGCCGCAAAGGCGAAGTGATCCTTCAGCCTGCCACAGAGGAGCTGGCAACCGTTCTGGCGGAAAATACGCCATTCATCAAGACGATGGCGACGGCGGACCCGGTGGAAATTATTCCGGCGGGTGCGGCGAAACCCGAAAACTCGGTTTCGCGGGTTATCAGCGGCATCGAAGTCTATCTGCCGCTCAAAGGCCTGATTGATGTGGCAAAAGAAGTGGCTCGCATGAACAAAGAATTGCTGGCTCTTGAAAATGAACTTACCCGGATTGACGGCAAGCTGGCCAATGCCGGCTTCGTTGCCAAAGCACCGGCAGCAGTACTGGAACAACAGAAAGAACGCCGCGCGGAAGTGACCGACAAAATGACGGCCATTCGCGGCCAGATCGAATATTTTTTGACTCTATAATATACATCGGGAGAGAAATCAGATGAACTACACGGAGGCGCTGGCATATCTCGAATCACTGGGGAAATTCGGCATTCAGCTCGGGCTGGTAAGGATCGAAGCGCTGCTTGACCAGCTGGACCATCCGGAGCGGAGGTTCCGGTCGGTGCATGTCACCGGGACCAACGGCAAAGGCAGCACCACGGCCATGATCGCATCCGCGCTGACGGAGGCCGGGCTTCGCGCCGGCATGTACACCTCACCGCATTTGGTTGACTACCCGGAAAGAATGCGGCTGAATGGAGTTGACATCAGCCGTGAAGCTTTCGCCGGGGTGATCGGCCAGACTCGCTTGGCGGTGGAAGCGATGATCGCAGGCGGACAGGAGAGCCCGACTGAATTTGAAGTGCTGACGGCAGCGGCGTTCCTGTGGTTTGCCCAGGAACAGGCGGAGTTGGTCGTGGTGGAAGTGGGTCTCGGCGGCCTGCTGGACTCCACCAATGTCATTGTGCCGGAGATTTCGGTGATCACTAACGTAACCCTTGATCATATGGATCGCTGCGGGGATACGGTGGAAGCGATCGCTCATCACAAGGCCGGCATCATCAAGCCGGGAGTCCCGGTCGTGACAGGCGCCTCCGGGGCAGCGCTCTCGGTGATCGAAGCGACGGCGAAGCGGGCAATGGCTGAGTGCAATGTGTTGGGCCGGGATTTTCAACTTACGGATAGCCGCTATGAGAATGGATGGCAATCTTTCCGGCTGGCTGTCGGTCGGGGGGCGCCAGAGAAGTATTGTACGGGGATGCTGGGCCGTCATCAGGCCGACAATGCGGCGTTGGCGGTTCGAACATGCCAATTGCTGGGACAGTCGGAACCGCGACTGTCCACGGAAGTGATCCGAGCAGGACTGGCCAAGGTGAAATGGCCGGGGCGGTTCGAGGTTTTTCCGGGATCTCCCCTCCTCGTTCTCGATGGTGCGCACAATCCGGCTGGGATCAGAACCCTGCGGCAAACATTGGATGAAGTTTTCCCGGGCCGGGCGGTTGTGTTCCTGTTTGGTGTGCTCTCTGACAAAGACCATGCGGAGATGGCCCGGATTTTATTTCGCAAAACAGACCGGGCGGTAGTGGTTCGTCCCAATTCCGGGCGGGCTGCCGCAGTTGAAGATATTGCCAGGGAAATATCCGCCTTTGTGTCTGAGGTTGAAACAGCCGGCAGTATTGCCACAGGGCTGATGCGGGCAAAAAGTTGGGCGGGCCCGGAGGAGATCGTTTGTGCGGCAGGCTCGCTGTACATGATCGGTGAAGTCCGTCGGTTGGTTGTTGGCGAGCTGATGCTGTAAATCGGTTATTCGGTTATAATGATACTGTAGGCTTCAGACCGATATATTTGTGAGAAATGAGAACTGATTTGATAGGGTTGAAAACGAAACCGTTTGCCAAGACCGCCGCGCTGGGGCCGTGGTACAGGAACGCCATGCGCGTAGGCGTACTGGGCGGAATTTTTTGTATGCCGATCTCCTTGACTGCTGCCGTAGTCTTTCTGGTTTCGGCCGGCCTGTTGCTGGTCGGGGGGATGGCGTGGACCGGTGAGGTCTATATGAGGCGTACCCCGATGGATCTTTGGGTTGCCGGTTTTGCCTTGCTGGCGGCGGTTTCCGTATGGACATCCGCATACGTGGCCGAGGGCTTTTATAACTATGCCCACTTGATGGGGCTTTATATTCTGGTCTATCTATTGATAACACAGACCGTGAGGACCAAGCGTGAAGGCCGACTTATCGTTATTGCCATATTGGCGTCGTCGGCAGTTGTTTGTATCTGGGGACTTCTGCAGTATCATGCCGGGATGGATGTTACGGCTGAACGGTGGGTGGACGGGGACCAGTTTCCAGAACTGAAAAAACGTGTTTTTTCAACGCTGGGAAACCCCAATGTTCTGGCGGCATTCCTGGTCATGGTCGTCGGTCTGGCATCCGGCTGGTCGCTGGATACTCATGAACGGAAACGTAAGGGCGCTTTGATTTTTGTCTCGGCGCTGGCGGTTCTTTGCATCCTGTTGACCTATTCACGGGGCGCGTGGCTCTCACTCGGGGCAATGGCGCTGATGATGGCTGCCGTATGGAGACATTGGAACTGGCGGGTATTATTGGCGGTTGCCGCCGTACTCGTCATTTTATTGGCGGCGATGCATGAGGCTTTCCTGGCGCGGCTGCTTTCGATCAGAGAAATGTTCAATTCGGCGGATTCTTCGGTAGCTTTGCGCTGGGCGCTGTGGGAAAGCACGCTGGCGATGATCGGTGAGCACCCGTGGATTGGACTGGGGTGGGGGTCTTACCGTTTCGTGTATCCAGAGTATGATTTTTTCGTTCAGAATGAAGCCGTCATCATCTATCATGGACACAATACACTGCTAAGCCTGGCTGCCGAAATCGGAATTCCCGGAGCGCTTTGCTTTGCTCTCGCCTGGGGGATGTCGGTGGTCCGGTCGCTCAAGGCCATGAAACATTCCCTGCGCTCATCCAAGGGCTTTAATTTGGGGATTGCACTCGCAATGTCGGGGATGGCTGCTTTTTCGCTGACTGATCATGTATTGTTTAATATTCAGGTCACGGCGATATTCTGGACTCTGTTGGCTTTGACGGCGTCGCTGCCGGCCATAGGTCCGTACGCGAGAAATCGCACTTGGTTTTATAAAAAGTTTTGTGGATTGGCAGGAATTTTTCGTTCACGCTAGAATAATTAAAGAGATACAAATTTGGTGGGATGTTTTTTTGACGAAAAACATAGTATGATATGATATGTTGAACTATTAATTGGTTGTAATAATCGGGCGAACCGCCCAACTTTTTTTGCCGATGTATGTGAAATAGTACACAATGTCTTCTGGATTAATAACGTTAGGGAGGGCCTGGCTTGAAACTGCATGAGGTTCAAAAAGTACTTGGTGCTTCGCAGCTTTGGGGACAGCATTGCCTGGAACGGGAAGTGTCGACCGCTTGCGGGGCCGATCTCATGAGCGATGTTCTCGCGTTCACCAAAGAAGGCGCGTTGCTCTTGACCGGCTTGACGAATCCTCAGGTTGTTCGAACGGCCGATGTGGGAGGTCTTTCCGCGATTATTTTTGTCCGGGGAAAGATTCCGCCGCCAGAGGCGATGGAAATGGCGAAGGAACTTGATATTCCCCTCTTCAGCACACCGCATACCCTGTTTGCAGCGTGCGGGATATTATTCGCGAACGGGCTGAAGCCCTGTCCGCCTTTGGTGGGAAAAGCGATTGGAAACTGAGGAACAGGGACTATTACTGGAGTTCCCGCTGGAGCATTATCGGTTTGAAACCGCAGGCGAAGCGTCCAGCAAAATAAAACAGGTCGTTCGGCAATTGGGCGTCAATGCGCAGACTGCCCGGCGTATTTCGGTGTGTGCGTATGAAGCTGAGTTGAATGCCATCATCCATGCCTATGGCGGCCGCATGCGGGTCAAGGTGTTTTCGGACAGGACTGAGCTGGAAGTTACAGATGAAGGCCCTGGGATACCGGATATTGACGCTGCGATGCGCGAAGGATTTTCGACTGCGCCCGACAACATTCGGGAAATGGGCTTCGGCGCGGGAATGGGACTGCCCAATATGGCGCGGTCTGCTGACGAGTTTCAGATTAAATCGTCGAAGGAAAAGGGAACATGGATTCAGATGATGGTTCGTTATTAAAAGCGTGTGCTCCCGCGGAGAAATATTTTCATTCAGTCCGATTGCTACCGGAGCGTTGCATCGGCTGTGTGAGCTGCGCCCGCCATTGCCCAACGGAAGCCATCCGTGTCCGTGGCGGCAAGGCCCGCATTACTGAATCCCGTTGCATCGACTGCGGCGAGTGCATCCGCTATTGTCCCAACCATGCCAAAACCGCCGTGACGGATTCACTGGAAGATCTGAAGAACTATCAGTACAATATAGCACTGGCGGCGCCTTCGTTGTATGCGCAGTTTGAAAAAAACATTGCCGTGCCGTCGATTCTTGCCGGGTTGCTGAAGCTGGGATTTGACAAGGTGGTGGAAGTGGCGCGGGGCGCGGAAATCGCGTCGGCGGCATTGGACGAATATCTGAAGCGTAGGGGTATCAAAAGACCGGTGATTTCTTCCGCCTGCCCTGCCTCGGTTCGGCTGATTCTGGTCAAATTCCCTGAATTGATCGAATACCTGTCGCCAGTGGATGCGCCAGTGGAAATCGCTGCCCGCATCGCTCGCACGGAAGCGGTCCGTGACACGGGGCGCGCGCCTTGTGAGATCGGCGTCTGGTTTATTACTCCCTGTCCGGCCAAGATGACAGCGATCCTGGAACCGATCGGCGTTGAAAAATCAGAACTGACAGGGACGATCTCCATGATCTCGATTTACGGGGAATTGCTCAAAGCCGTTTCAACCACTGCCAATGCAGTCCCCGGGCATCTGGCCTCCTCGGAGGGGGTCGGGTGGGCCGTGGCCGGCGGTGAGGCGGCGGGACTCTCCGATACCAAAGTTCTGGTGGCCCATGGGATCCACAATGTTTCCAATGTCCTGGAACAGGTAGCTATCGGCAAACTCAACGATGTCGATTTCATTGAATGCCTGTCATGCGTCGGCGGCTGTATCGGCGGTCCGTTGACAGCCATCAATCGGTTCGTGGCTGAAAACATACTGAAACAACGACTGAAGGAGATGCGCGCCAGCGAAGCGCAGGGCTCAGCTGAGCTCATCGATGAAGACCAGGTAAGCCAGGCGCTGCGCCCCAAAGCTCCGATCGAACCTCGGCCTGCCTTGAAACTTGATGACGATATTCGGGTGGCAATGCAAAAAATAGAGATGATCGACGATATGCAGAAGCGTCTGCCGGGCCTGGACTGCGGTTCCTGTGGTTCACCGACATGCCGGGCGCTGGCGGAGGATATAGTGCAGGGGACAGCAAGCGAAACCGATTGTGTTTTCAGGCTTCGTGAAATGGTCCGCACTCTGGCCGAAGAAATGGTGAATTTGTCGGCCAAACTACCTCCATCTCTTACCCATGAGTCAATGAACAAGGAGTCAGTGGGATCTGTTTCGGCAAAACGCGCAATGGACGAAGATAAAAAATAGATCGGGGGTGATGGAGCTTGACGGTGAGGGAAATGATCGAAGAATTGGGGTTGACGATGGTATCAAAGGGCGGGGTTTTGGACGACCCTTTGGTCGGTGGATATGTGTCGGATCTGCTCAGCCATGTCATGGGGCAGGCGAAAGCGGGCGAAGTATGGGTGACCATGCAGGGGCACCAAAACATCGTTGCGGTGGCGTCCTTGGTGGGACTGGGGGCGGTGATCGTCGCCGGTGGGATCGAACCGGAAGAGCAGACGATTGCCAAGGCTAATGAGCAGGAAGTGGTGTTGTGTAAAACCGAGCTGTCAACTTACGAAGTTGCCGGGCGCCTATATCGGCTCGGAATTCCGGGAAAGTGAAACGGTGGTTTCGGGCTGATTTGCATGTGCACACCTTATTGTCGCCGTGCGCCGCTGTGGAAATGACTCCCCGAAACATCATCAGGAATGCGCAGACCGCCGGAATCGATATCGTAGCCATCACGGACCATAATGCCGGGGATAATGTCGCGGCTGCGATCCGCGCTGCGGCGGGAAGCACAGTCACTGTTCTGGCGGGCATGGAGGTCCAGACACGGGAAGAAGTCCATCTCTTGACCCTGTTTGACAAAATGCGCGATTTTAAAAAATGGTGTGATTTCGTAGCCTTGCACCGCAGTCCACGGCAAAATGACGAAAAAAAATTCGGCGCTCAGTTTGTCGTCGACGAGGAAGATGAACTGGTCCGTACAGAAGAGATCATGCTGCTGGCGTCGACGGATCTGGGCTTTGATGAAGCTGTGGAGCAGGTTCGCGCCATGGGAGGCCTCACGATTGCGGCCCACGTTGACCGGCCGGCGTTCAGCGTGCTCTCCCAACTCGGATTCATTCCGGAGGGCGCTTCGCCGGACGCAGTGGAAGTATCGCGAAACATGCAATGGGCTGAGGCAAAAATGAGGCTTCCAGCGATCGGCGCCCTGCCGGTAGTCGCCTCATCCGATGCCCATACGATAGATGATTTTCTTACAGGCCCCAAAACGATGTTCCTCATGGAGTCTCCGACCCTTTCTGAAATTCGGCAGGCACTGGTTGGCAAAGAGGGTAGGCGAATCCATCGATAAAGAATAACCGGAACATAGAACCAAGGAGGATGAAGAATGGAAACCAAAGAAACCCAAGATTGTTGCTGTGGTGGCAGCAAGGACCGGTTCGCCAAGGTCGATGCGATCCTGGAAAAATACCAGGGAATGAAGGGCGCATTGATCCCGGTTCTTCAGGAAGCTCAACATGCGTATGGATTCCTGCCCAAAGATGTGATCGGGCGCATCGCGGAAATTCTCAAGATTCCTGTCAGCCAAGTTTTTGGAGTCGTGACTTTTTATTCGCAGTTTCACATGAACCCCCGTGGACGCAATATCATCCGAGTGTGCCAGGGCACAGCCTGCCACGTGCGCGGCGCCAAAAACGTACTCAAGGCGTTGGAAGATCAACTGCACTTGATACCGGGTCAAACCTCGCCGGACGAAAAGTTCACTCTGGAAACCGTAGCTTGTCTGGGCGCTTGTGGATTGGCCCCTGTAATGATGGTGAATGATGATACGCACGGACGCCTGACCCCCGAGACGGTATGCCAAATTCTCGACCGATATCAATAGACCCGTTGTATCATGCATGAACTCTCGCTGCATGTTCTGGATCTCGTAGAAAATTCGACTGGCGCTGGCGCCGACAAGGTCGCGGTACTAGTGGAGGAAAATGCAGTTCAGGATGTATTGCGGATCCGCATCGAAGATAATGGACGGGGCATGGACCAAGTGATGCTGTCCAGAATCAGGGATCCGTTCGTAACGACCCGGACGGTGCGCAAGGTCGGCCTGGGAATACCGTTAATGGACATGACAACCCGTATGTGTGACGGCGCTTTGCAGATCGAATCGACTCCGGGTGAGGGAACCACTGTGGACGCCTTTTGGCGGCTCGACCACCTGGACCGTCCGCCGCTCGGGAATATGGCGGCAACGTTAAAGACCATCCTGGTGATGAACCCTCAGGTTCATTTCCGATATCGTCACACCGTCGGCGAAAAAACTTTTGCGTTGGACTCTGCAGAAATCCGAACCGCATTGGGGGATTTGCCGCTGACGCAGCCGGAGGTGCTGGACTGGATCGATGGGTATCTCAAGGAAAATCTGAGTATTTTATACGGAGGGAATTAAAGCATGAAAACGGTGGAAGACCTCAAACGGTTGCGCGAAAAGCTTCAGACCGACAACCAGATCCGCCATGCGGCAGGAACCCAGATCATTGTCGGCATGGGAACGTGCGGCATTGCGGCCGGTGCGCGTGAAGTGCTGTCGGCGATACTCGATGAGATTGCCAAAGCGAAAATTCAGGATGTCAATGTGACCCAGACCGGCTGTATCGGAATGTGCGAACAGGAAGTTCTCGTGGACATCGTCAAAGCCGGAGGACCTCGCATCAGCTATGGCAAAGTGACGCCGGACTTCATTCCGAAGCTGATTTCGGAGCATGTGGTCAATGACCGGATAGTTGAAGAGCGTGTCATAGGCAAGATTACGAAGTAGTCGAAATCAGACTGCGGGAGGGAATTGAGGATAATGAAACATATCAGATCACATGTGCTTGTCTGTAGCGGCACGGGTTGCGCTTCATCCGGTTCCAAGAAAGTAATGGAGTCACTGAAACAGGAACTGGAACTGAAGGGACTCGAATCTGAAGTCAAGATCGTGGAGACGGGCTGTCACGGTTTCTGTGAAATGGGACCCATAATGATCATTTACCCCGAAGGTACATTCTATTGCAGGGTTCAGCCGGAAGACGTGCCGGAGATCGTGGACGTACACATCTACAAAGGACGTATTGTCAACCGGCTGTTGTACAAAGAACCCATTTCCCATGAAATGATCCCTAATTTCGAACACATGCAGTTCTACAAAAAGCAGATGCGCAGGATTCTGACCAATTGTGGCCATATCAACCCCGAAATCATTGAGGAATATATTGCGGTCGGCGGATATGCGGGACTGGGTAAAGCATTAACGGAAATGAAACCGGAAGAAATCGTGGCCGAGATGAAAAAGTCGGGCCTGCGAGGCCGTGGCGGCGCTGGTTTCCCGACGGGATTGAAATGGGAGTTTGCCCGGAATGCACCCGGAACCCAGAAATATGTCGTCTGTAACGCAGACGAAGGCGATCCCGGCGCTTTCATGGACCGCAGCGTACTGGAGGGTGACCCGCATCGGGTGCTCGAAGGGATGGCTATCTGCGGCTACGCCATGGGCGCGAGTGAAGGATATATTTACTGCCGCGCTGAGTATCCTTTGGCGATCAAGCGTCTCCACATCGCCATCAAACAGGCGATGGACATGGGACTCTTGGGCGATGATATTTTCGGCTCCGGTTTCAATTTTCACATTAAGGTCAAGGAGGGCGCCGGTGCTTTCGTATGCGGCGAAGAAACCGCCCTGCTCGCATCCATCGAAGGCAAACGCGGCACTCCGCGCCCCCGTCCCCCATTCCCGGCGGTATCCGGACTGTGGGGCAAGCCTACGAATATCAACAATGTTGAAACCTTTGCGAATGTTCCCCTCATCATTGTAGATGGCGCCGACGCCTACGCTTCGGTGGGAACGGCTAAAAGCAAGGGAACCAAAGTGTTCGCCCTGACCGGAAAAATTAACAATACCGGCCTGGCCGAAGTGCCCATGGGAATCACAATGCGCGAAATCATCTATGAAATCGGCGGCGGAATTCCGGACGGCAAAAAATTCAAGGCGGTTCAGATCGGCGGACCTTCCGGCGGTTGTCTGCCTGAAAGCATGCTGGATCTGCAGATCGATTATGAATCCCTGACTGCGGCCGGCGCCATGATGGGTTCCGGCGGCCTGGTGGTCATGGATGAAACCACCTGCATGGTGGATGTGGCCCGTTTCTTCCTGAATTTCACGCAGAAGGAATCCTGCGGTAAATGTACACCGTGCCGTGAAGGCACCATGCGCATGCTGGAGATCTTGACCCGCATTACCGAAGGTCAGGGACGTGAGGGCGACATCGAGCTCCTCGAAAGTCTGGCGAAAAACATCAAGGCTGCTTCTTTGTGCGGACTGGGTCAGACGGCTCCCAATCCGGTGCTCAGCACGCTGCGATATTTCAGGCATGAATATGAAGCACACATCAGGGACAAGAAATGTCCCGCCGGCGCCTGTACCAAGCTCTCCGGTTACCAGATCACCGAGCTGTGCAAAGGCTGCGGACTCTGCAAAAAAGCCTGCCCGGTGGAAGCAATCACTGGTGAGATCAAGGGACAGCATGTAATCAATCAGGAAAAATGCATTAAATGCGGCGCCTGTATGGCGAAATGTCCGTTCAAAGCAATTATTAAGGGCTAAGGCATCGAAAGGAGAGCATGATACCGTGGATATGGTTAATGTAACAATCGACGGGCGCAAACTGCAGGTGCCGAAAAGCGCCACAGTGTTGACTGCCGCAAAAGCAGGCGGCATCACAGTGCCCAGTCTTTGCTATCACCCCGAACTCCGCCCGGAAGGCGCGTGCCGCGTCTGTGTGGTGGAGGTGGAAGGCGCGAAAACCTTGGTGGCTTCCTGCGTCTATCCTGTGAATGAAGGAATGGTCGTTCGCACGAATACTCCGGCGGTGCGTGAAGCGCGCAAGACAGTCGTGGAACTGCTGTTGGCCAATCACCCGCAGGACTGCCTGTCCTGTCAACGCAACACGAATTGTGAGCTGCAGACCATGGCGGCGGATCTCGGTATCCGCAAAGTTCGTTTCGACGGTGTGAAGAAAAATCTACCTTTGGACAATAATAACCCGGCTCTGGTCCGGGATCAAAACAAATGCATTCTGTGCGGACGTTGCATCAAGGCTTGTAGCGACAGGCAGGGCGTGGACGTATACAGCTTTGCCAATCGGGGCTTTGACACTACGGTAACTCCGGCTTTCAACGTGGGACTGGAACTCGCTCCCTGCACTTTCTGCGGACAATGCGCCAGCGTCTGTCCTACCGCAGCCATCGTCGAAAAAGACGATACGCAGGCTGTTTGGGATGCCATCAGCGATCCAACCAAACATGTTATCGTACAGACCGCGCCGGCGACCCGTGTGGCGCTCGGCGAGGCGCTCGGCATGAACAGCGGCTTCGTCGTCACCGGGAAAATGGTGGCGTCCTTGCGCCGGATCGGCTTCAACAAGGTGTTTGACACCGATTTCACAGCCGACCTCACCATCCTCGAAGAAGGGACTGAACTGATCGGACGGCTGCAAAACGGCGGAACATTGCCGATGATTACCTCCTGCAGCCCGGGTTGGGTCAACTTCATCGAATTGATGTACCCAGACCTGCTGCCGCACCTGTCGACGGCGAAATCGCCGCAGCAGATGTTCGGCGCGTTGTCCAAGACTTATTACGCCGAAAAAACCGGCATCGACCCAATGGATATCGTATCGGTTTCGATCATGCCCTGTACTGCCAAAAAAGCGGAAGCCGTCCGGCCGGAGTTTTCCACCCATGGGCTGCAGGACGTGGACTTCGTCCTGACTACCCGTGAATTGGCTCGGATGATCAAAGAGGCGGGTATCGACTTCGCCACAATAACGGAGGAAGACTATGATGCTCCGTTCGGCATTTCAACCGGCGCAGGCGTGATTTTCGGATCCTCGGGCGGCGTTATGGAAGCTGCGTTGCGCACAGTCGCCGAAGTTCTTACAGGCAAGGAACTCGAATGTATCGATTTCAAAGAAGTTCGTGGCTTGACGGGTATTAAAGAAGCCTCGGTGCCGATCGGCGATTTGACCGTCAAAATTGCTGTAGCCAATACGCTCGCCAATGCCCGCATCATGATGGAAAAAATCCGGTCCGGCGAGGCGGATTATCACTTCATTGAAATCATGGCCTGCCCCGGCGGCTGTATCGGCGGCGGCGGACAGCCCGTGCCGGTATGTGAGGAGACCCGACTGAACCGAATCGCGGCTATCTATGAGTGCGACCGGAGTTCTCAGATCCGCAAATCCCATGAAAACCCGGCGATCAAGGAACTCTATGATACTTGGCTTGGCAAGCCATGCGGCGAGAAATCACATCATTTGCTGCATACACATTACAAGGCTCAGATACGGTGCTAAAAGCCAAAAACGGAAGTATCTCCCGGGCGACGATTGATCGTTTGCCGCTATATTTCCGAACCCTCCGACTGATCAAGTCGGAGGGTTCGGATATTGTGTCATCCGAAGAACTCGGTCGCCGGATTGATGTGACTCCAGAACAGATCAGGAAAGATCTGGCCGGGTTCGGTGCTTTCGGTAAAAAAGGTGTCGGGTACCATGTAACAGAACTGTTGAATAATATCAGTTCCATTCTGGGTCTGGACCGCCGCTGGAACATTGCCATTGTAGGTGTTGGGCATTTGGGGTGGGCTCTGGCGAACTATCGGAATTTCGCCTCGATGGGGTTTCATCTGTCGGCCCTGTTTGATCAAAATCCGGCCATCGTCGGCCAAAGCATCAATGGGGTGGAAGTTCTGCCGGTAGCGGATCTTGAAAAAACAATTGCGGACCGCAATATCCAGATTGGAGTCCTGGCGGTGCCGGCAGGGGAAGCACAACCGATAGCGGACCGGATGGTCGCTGCCGGGTTGCATGGCATATGGAACTTTGCGCCAGTGCGGATCAAGGTTCCGGAGTCGGTCCAATTGGTGAGTGAAGACCTGTCTGTAGGACTTGCCACTTTGTCTTATCACCTGCGCCGACAGGGTCGTTAGAAAAATTTTAAATTGTGTGTAAAATAAGTGTTGAGTTTTCGTTCAAAGCGGTATACAATATTGTTCGGACAGACAGCGATCATTCTGTAGAAACAGCAATTCCGGAAAAATCCTTTTTAGAAAGGGAGAGAGCGCGCTCGGATTAGCCATCGGGAATCAGAGGACTCGTAGCGGAACATTGAATTGTATGGACAACCTTGCGAATACGCGAGTTTGAAAATGCAGCAACAAACAGATGTCGCTTATGGTTTTTCGTGCAAGAGACTTCTTGAGCGGGAAATAAGCAGTAAGCAACGCCTAGGTTTGTATTGTGCGGTTCGCACAAGGACATTCTTTGGCGTATTTTTTTTGCGTGTTCATGAGACTTTTTTCACGAACAATGGTTGTCCACCCTGGAGCCGGGCTCCTGTAATCATCATAATTCATAGAATACGAGGAGGAGAGACTGCATGATCGAAATCAAAGACCGCGTACGTAACAGTGCACTTCAGGCAAAAATCACCACTGCCGAAGCTGCAGCGGCCCTCATCAAGCCGGGCATGAACATCGGCGCCAGCGGATTTACCCCCGCCGGCTACCCGAAAGCAGTGCCACTGGCATTGGCGGCCCGAATGAAAGCGGACCCGTTCAAAGTTAATCTGTGGACCGGCGCTTCCGTCGGCAAAGAATTGGATGGCGCTCTGTCCGAAGTTGGCGGGATTGCCAGAAGATTGCCTTACCAGACCAATGATGGCGTCCGCAAACAGATCAACAGCGGCGACATTTGCTACACCGATCTTCATTTGAGCCATGTGGCCCAAATGTCACGTTATGGTTATCTGGGCGGCGACGTGGATGTCGCGATCATCGAAGCCTGCGCCATCACTGAGGAAGGGCACATCATTCCGACCACTTCGCTCGGAAATACCGCCTCTTTCGTACAGAGCGCGAAACAAGTTATCATTGAAGTCAACGTAACGCAGCCGCTCGAACTCGAAGGCATGCATGACGTTTATGTGCCGCTTGATCCTCCCCATCGCCTGCCAGTGCCGATTACCAAAGTGGATGATCGGATCGGCACTCCTTACATTGTATGCGATCCTGCAAAAATTGTTGCGATTGTTCCCTGCGACATTCCTGACTTCGTACGTCCGCTGGCAGCGATCGATGATGACGCCAAGGCCATGAGCGCTCATTTGATTGAATTCTTCCAGAGCGAAATCAAACTTGGCCGTCTGCCGCAGAATCTTCTGCCGTTGCAATCCGGCGTGGGCTCGGTAGCCAATGCAGTCGTTTGCGGACTGGTTGATTCGCCTTTTTCCAACCTCACCGTTTTCACGGAAGTCATCCAGGACGGCATGTTCGATCTGATCGACGCCGGCAAACTGGAATTTGCTTCAGGAACGTCCCTCACTCCTTCGCCTGAAGGACTGAAGCGTTTCTATGCGAATATCGCCGACTATCGCAAAAAAATCATCCTGCGGCCGCAAGAAATCGCCAATAGCCCGGAAACAGCCCGGCGCCTCGGCATCATTGCCATGAACACCGCGATTGAGTTCGATATCTATGGTCACGTCAATTCGACCCATATCATGGGCAGCAAGATGATGAACGGCATCGGCGGTTCCGGCGACTTCGCCCGTAACGGCAAGCTGACCATCTTCTTCTCGACCTCCACAGCCAAAAAAGGCGACATTTCTTCGATCGTACCGATGTGTTCGCACGTCGACCACACCGAACATGATGTCGACATTTTCGTCACCGAACTTGGCGTCGCCGACATTCGCGGCCTGTGCCCGAAAGAACGCGCCCAGGTCATCATCGATAAATGCGTTCATCCTGATTACAAACCAATGCTGCAGGACTACTTCGATCGCGCCAAAGCAGCTACCAAGAACGCACACACACCGCATCTGATGGAAGAGGCTCTTTCGTGGCATGCTCGGTTCCTGAAAACCGGCACCATGAAGAAATAGACAAAAAAGAAAAGGAGGAACACAAATGGCTAATGAATCTTTGATAGCTAAAAAAGCTGCCTACGATGCCAAAGTTGCCAAAGCTTTGGCGAAGAATCCCGAGCGGGTCAATATGCCCAAGATGAGATTGGCAACCCCGCTGGATATCGAGGGCTTCGACTACGAGAAAGATCTAGGGTTCCCTGGAGAATACCCGTTTACCCGTGGCGTACAGCCCACCATGTACCGTGGCCGCTTCTGGACCATGCGTATGTATGCCGGCTTCTCGACTGCCGAAGAATCCAACAAACGTTACCGTTACCTGCTGGAGTCCGGCGGAACGGGCCTGTCCTGCGCATTTGACCTGCCGACCCAGATCGGTCTTGACTCCGATGATCCCAAAGCAGAGGGTGAAATCGGCAAAGTCGGCGTTGCCATCGACTCCCTGGCGGACATGGAAATCCTGTTCGACCAGATCGACCTTGGAAAAGTGTCGACCTCGATGACCATCAACGCACCGGCTTCCGTTCTTCTGGCGATGTACATCGCAGTAGCCGAGAAAAAAGGCATCACCGCCGACAAACTCAACGGCACCATTCAGAACGACATCCTGAAGGAATACTCCGCTCGCGGAACCTACATTTTCCCTCCGAAACCTTCGATGCGTCTGATCACCAATATTTTCGCATACTGCGCACAGAACGTTCCCCAATGGAACACCATCTCGATTTCCGGTTACCACATCCGTGAAGCCGGTTCGACTGCTTCGCAGGAAATCGCGTTCACGATCGCTGACGGCATCGCTTATTGCGAAGCCGCCATCAAAGCCGGTCTGAATGTTGACGACTTTGCCGGCCGTCTGTCCTTCTTCTGGAACGCCCACAACAACGTACTCGAAGAAGTCGCGAAATTCCGCGCTTCCCGTCGCGTATGGGCGAAAGTCATGAAAGAGCGTTTCGGCGCTACCAATCCTAAATCCTGGATGCTGCGCGTGCACACCCAGACTGCCGGTTCCATGCTGACTGCCCAACAACCGGACAACAACGTCGTCCGCGTTGCACTGCAGACTGCCGCTGCCGTTATGGGCGGAACCCAGTCCCTGCACACCAACTCCAAGGACGAAGCGCTGGCACTGCCGACGGAAGCTTCCGTTCGCGTAGCGCTGCGGACCCAACAGATCGTTGCTGAAGAAAGCGGTCTGGCTGACACCGTCGATCCGTTGGGCGGCTCCTACTATGTAGAAGCTCTCACCAATCAGATCGAAGCTGAATGCTGGGATTACATCAAAAAGATCGATGACCTCGGCGGCGCCGTCGTTGCTATTGAAAAAGGCTATATCCAACGCGAAATTCAGGATAGCGCTTACAAATGGCAGATGGAAGTCGAAAAGAAAGAACGCATCATTGTTGGTGTCAACAAGTACCAAATCAAAGAAAAACCTCCCGAAGGCTTGCTGCGAGTTGACGCATCCGTCGGTGAGTTCCAAAAAGGAAAACTGGCGAAAATGAAAGCTGCACGCGACAACGCCGCTGTTGCTGAAAAATTGGCCGCATTGGAAGCCGCTTGCAAAGACGAACACGTCAACCTCATGCCGGTAATTCTGGAAGCGGTCAAAGCCTATGCAACCCTTGGTGAAGTTTGCGGCGTAATGCGCAAAGTGTTCGGCGAATATCAGCCGACCGTCAGCTTATAAGCGAGAGTAGGAGGGACAACGATGGAAAAACGTATTAGAGTATTGGTAGCCAAACCAGGGCTCGACGGACATGACCGCGGAGCTAAAGTCGTAGCCCGCGCTCTCCGCGATGCCGGTTTCGAAGTCATTTACACCGGTATCCGCCTGACGCCGGAACAAATCGCCGAAGCAGCCCTGCAGGAAGACGTAAACGTAGTGGCGCTCAGCCTTCTGTCCGGCGCACACAACACACTCTTCCCCCGCATTGTTGAGATCATGAAACAAAAAGGCCTGACAGATGTCCTGACCATCGGTGGCGGAGTCATTCCCGACTCCGATATCGAAGGCCTCAAGGCTGCCGGCATCGCCGAAGTCTTCACGCCTGGAACCCCGACCGAGAAAATCATCGAGTACATCAAAGCCAACGCGAAATAATCACCGATCACATGTGACGGCGGGGCGGACAGGTTCACTGTCCGTTCCCGCTGATAATTATCCTTAGGTGGTGCTTTATGGACATCGTCACAGAGTTGCTCAACGGCTCCAAGTTGGCCATAGCGAGAGCCATCACTGCAGTGGAGAATGAGTATGATGAAGCTACGGGCATCATGCAGAAGATTTATCCGCATACAGGAAAGAGCTATATCATCGGTATCACAGGACCACCCGGGGCTGGCAAAAGCACTCTGACGGACAAATTGACCAAAGAGTATCGCAGCCGGGGAAAAACCGTCGGGATCATCGCTGTTGATCCGAGCAGTCCGTTTTCAGGGGGAGCAATTTTAGGCGACCGTATCCGCATGAATGAACTCACCATGGATGACGGCGTGTTTATCCGGAGCATGGCGACCAGGGGAAGTTTGGGCGGAATGTCCAGAAAAACCGCCGAGGTTGCAAAAATTCTGGATGCCGCAGGCAAAGATATTGTCATCATTGAAACGGTAGGCGTCGGACAGTCGGAAGTCGATATCGTGAAAACTGCCGACACGACCCTCGTTGTTTTGGTTCCCGGTCTGGGCGACGACATTCAGGCAATCAAAGCCGGCATACTGGAGATCGGCGATGTTTTCGCCATCAACAAGGCCGACCGCGATGGTGTGGAAAGACTCAATCTCGAAATCGAGATGATGCTCGATCTGGACCAGAACGAGAATGAATGGCGGCCCAAGATCACACGCACCGTTGCCAGTCAGAATCAAGGCATCACCGAACTGGTGGATACGATCGAAGAGCACAAAACTTTTCTGATCCAATCAGGATCGCTGCAAAAGCATCGCTTCGAGCGCACCCGCAATGAGATTCTGGTCATGTTGGATGAGGCCATCAAGGTCTATCTGATGAAGAAGGTTGCAGGAAGTAAATTTGAGTCATTGACGACAGAGGTCAATTTGCGCAAAACCGATCCCTATTCCGCAGTAAAGGCCATTCTGGCAGAAGTCCTGAAATAATTATCCTTATTCTGTTCTAGATTTTATTCCAATCAAAAAAGGAGGTTCCATCATGTTCAAAATTCTTCACATCGACCACATCGGAATTGGAGTCAACGACCTGGCTTCCGTCAAGGACATCTTTGCTGATAAGCTCGGAATGTTCCATCAACCGGAAGACGAAGTCGTCGATTCCCAAAAAGTCAAAGTCAGCTTCTTCCCCTGCGGCGACGCCGAACTCGAATTCCTCGAGTCCACCTCCCCGGACGGCCCGATTGCCAAAGCCATCGAGAAAAATGGCGGTCGTAATCTGGTCCAGCATATCGCCTTGCGCGTCGACAATGTCGAAGCTGCGATCGCTGATCTGCAGGCCAAAGGCGTCGAAATGCTCGACAAAGCCCCTCGTTATGGCGCTGGCGGAGCGAAAATCGCTTTCTTGCATCCCAAAGCAACCGGCGGCATTCTCATCGAGATCTGCGAGCATCCCGACCGCCACTAAAAAGCAATCTGGGGCTGTTTTAAGAATATCAGCCCGACAACGATGGAGGTGTTTTAATGTCGATGCAGGATAAAGTCGATCTGCTTAATAAAAAGCGGGCGAAAGTTCTGGCAGGCGGTGGCGAAAAGCGCGTTGAAAAACAACATGCAAGCGGCAAGAAAACAGCCCGTGAGCGTATTGCGCTGCTGCTCGATCCAGGTTCCTTCGTAGAACTGGATCAGTTTGTTACACACCGTTGCACCAATTTTGGAATGGAAACGAAAGAACTTCCCGGTGAAGGCGTAGTTACCGGTTACGGTACTGTTGAAGGCCGTCTGGTCTATGTATTCGCTCAAGACTTCACGGTCGAGGGTGGTTCGCTCGGCGAAATGCATGCAGCGAAAATCGTCAAGGTCCAGGATCTCTCCATGAAAATGGGAGCTCCTCTCGTTGGACTCAATGATTCCGGCGGAGCCCGTATCCAGGAAGCTGTTGATGCTCTGGCCGGCTACGGCAAGATCTTCTTCAAGAACACCCTGGCTTCCGGTGTTGTACCCCAAATTTCTTGTATCATGGGACCCTCTGCAGGTGGCGCGGTTTATTCCCCGGCACTGACCGACTGGATCTTCATGGTGAAGAAAACCAGCCAGATGTTCATCACTGGCCCGCAGGTCATCAAGTCGGTTACTGGCGAAGAAGTCACCGCTGAGGCTCTCGGCGGAGCCATGAGTCACAACAGTGTTTCAGGTGTCGCGCATTTCGCTACCGAATCTGACGAAGACTGCATGGCCAAAGTCCGTGTACTCCTCGGCTTCCTGCCTTCCAACAACATGGAAGAATCGCCGATGGTTGATACCGGTGACAGCCCTGACCGTATGGATGAAGGCCTGAAAACCATCATGCCTGAAAACCCCAACATGCCGTACAGCATGAAGGAAGTTATCCGTATGATCGTTGACCGCGAAGAGTTCCTCGAAGTTCAGGAACATTTTGCCATGAACATCATCACCGGTTTTGCCCGATTCGACGGTTCGACCGTCGGTATCATCGCCAACCAGCCTGCCGTTATGGCCGGTTGCCTGGACGTCAATGCTTCGGACAAATCCGCCCGTTTTATTCGTTTCTGCGACGCATTCAACATTCCAATCGTCAACCTGGTTGACGTCCCTGGCTTCCTGCCCGGAACCGATCAGGAATTCGGCGGCATCATCCGTCACGGCGCCAAAATGCTTTATGCCTATTCGGAAGCGACTGTGCCCAAAATCACCGTCATCACCCGTAAAGCTTACGGCGGATCGTATCTCGCGATGTGTTCGCAGGACCTTGGCGCTGACCAAGTTCTGGCCTGGCCTTCCGCCGAGATCGCCGTTATGGGACCGGCCGGTGCGGCCAACATTATCTTCCGTGGCGACCCCAATGTTTCAGAAAAAACCGATGCGTATGTGGCAGAATTCGCAACTCCTTACAAAGCTGCTGAGCGCGGTTTCGTCGACATCGTTATTGAGCCGCAGGAAACTCGTCCCCGCATCATCACGGCCCTCAATATGCTCGCTTCCAAGCGGGAATCACGTCCAGCTAAAAAACACGGTAACATTCCGCTGTAAACCGCTGTCAAAAAGGAGATGAGCCAATGGGTTTGTTCGATAGTCTGTTCGGCGGTGGCGATAAACCGGCACCTGCCCCAAAGAGACAAGCAGCACCGGCTCCCGTTATTCAACCAGTAGCCAGCGCCGCAGAGTCGGCAGGGATTAATCCCGAAATCGTGGCTGCGATTGCGGCCAGTATTAACATGATGGATGATACCAGTATCAGTGCCGAGTTGCTGGCTGCGATCACTGCCGCTGTGGTTCACCACTCCGGTGGAGCCCACGCAGTCAAAATTAAGCACACAAGCAATGTCTGGGCCATATCCGGGCGTCAAAAACTGATGGATTCCCGCCAAACCGCATAAGGGTTTTACAGGTGTTTATACGCCGATAATAAATTAACGGAGGTATGTTTTTATGAGAAAGTTCAAAGTCAATGTCAATGGAACCAGTTACAACGTTGAGGTTGCAGAAGAAGGCGTAGTTGTTTCGGCAGCTCCCGTCGCAGCTCCTGTTGCAGCTCCCGTCGCAGCTCCTGTTGCAGCTCCTGTTGCAGCTCCTGTTGCAGCCCCTGCCGCAGCACCCGCTGCCGCCGCTGCTGAAGTCGGCGCCGGCGACACACCGATTGCTGCTCCGATGCCTGGTAAAGTCAGCAAGATCATGAAGAAAGCCGGCGACAAAATCGCCAAAGGCGAATGCATCATGACTCTCGAAGCTATGAAAATGCAGAACGAAATTGGCGCACCGGTCAGCGGTACCATCAAATCCATCAACGTCAACAAAGGCGACGGCGTGAAACCTGGCCAAATCATGGCGGTCATCGCCAACTAAGTTATGGTTCCGATTCTGGTCCGGCTTTTTGGCAATAGTTCCTTAAGGCCGGATCAGACGAAACCTGTCTGGAACATCCGGACGCATGAAACAACATAGTATAATAATAGGAGGGAAATACAGACTATGGAAGCTTTGATCCAACAGTATCCCTGGTTGGACGAACTGCTGATGGGTTTCCTCGGACTTTCGTGGAAACATGTCGTGATGTGGGGCGTCGGTGCTCTGCTGATCTATTTGGCAGCAGCCAAAGACTATGAACCGGCCCTGCTCCTGCCTATCGGTTTCGGCGCGGTTCTTGCCAATATTCCGCACTCTTCCGCTGTTTCTCAGGTTAAAGGCGAAGAAGGTTTCCTCATTGTTCTTTATAATGCCGGTATCGGCAATGAACTGTTCCCTGTTCTTATCTTTATCGCTATCGGCGCGATGTGCGACTTTGCGCCGTTGATCAGAAACCCGAAAGTCATGCTGTTTGCGGCAGCCGCCCAGTTTGGCATCTTCGCCACTGCCGTGGCCGCGACGTTCCTTGGTTTCAGTTTCGAGCATGCTGCCTCCATCGGCATCATCGGTGCTGCCGACGGCCCGACCACTATTTATGTGGCCAGCCGGTTCGCGGTCGAACTGCTCGGACCTCTGTCGGTAGCGGCTTACTGCTACATGTCCCTGGTACCGGTTATTCAGCCTCCAGTTATTAATGCGATCACCACCAAGGCTGAACGTCAAATCAGAATGGGTTACGAAAACGTCGTGCCTGTGTCACAGACGACCAAGTTCCTGTTCCCGATTATGATCGTTCTGATTGCCGGTATCGTGGCTCCGATTTCCGTAGCTCTGATTGGCAGTCTGATGTTCGGTAACCTACTTAAAGAATCCGGCGTAACCGAAAATCTGTCGGCCTGCGCTGAAAATGAACTGGCAAATCTGGTTACCTTGGTTCTCGGTATCACCATCGGCGGCACCATGGAAGCCGAACGATTCCTGAACATCCAGGTGCTGTTGATCATGTGCCTTGGCGCCGTTGCCTTCGTGTTCGACACCGCCGGCGGAGTGTTGTTCGCCAAACTGATGAATATGTTCAGTTCCACCAAGATCAACCCGATGATCGGCGCCTGCGGTATTTCCGCATTCCCGATGTCCGGTCGGGTTATCGCAAAAATGGCTCTTAAAGAAGATCCGGGTAACTTTATCATCCAACATGCGATCGGCGTCAACGTGGCCGGTCAGGTCGCTTCGGTCGTAGCCGGCGGTCTGGTCCTTGCCCTGATTCCGGCGCTGGCGAAGTAAGGGGGAGGGATGTATTATGAATCCAGCAACAGTTAAAGCCCTCACCATGATGGCAATCGCGTTGCCCACAATGTTCATTGTTATTCTTGTGTTCATGGGAGCAACAACTCTCCTTCACAAAACCTTCCCCGCTCCTGCGGAAGAGGAAAACGACGAAGAAGACGACGACTAAAATTTAACGTACGCTTAGTAACAGTATTAGCGGCGGAGAGGTCGTCTCTCCGCCCATTCCATGATAATTTGGTTTTACACCGAGGAAGAAGACAATCTTACATCCTGTGACCGAAGCGGAATTGGCAGTGCTTTTTTTGCGGAAGCATACAGAATGAGATTGGGCGGACCCTTGCAGCAAATTGGATTGGTAGCCAAAAAAAACAATTTGCAAGGAGGATTTGACTACATGGATATTTCAATAGCTGCAATTATGTCTATTGTTGCCCTGTTGGCTGTCGTTATCATCAGTTGCGTCAACGAAGACCTGAACGTTGGTTACCTGGCCATCGGCTTCGCCATCATCGTTGGCGGCGTCTGGGGTGGCATGACCGGCGCCAAAGTCTTGGCGTCGTTCCCGCTCAGCCTGTTCATGATTTTGATCGGCGTTACTTTCCTGTTTGGTATTGCACGGACTAACGGGACGATGGAGAAATTGACCGCCTATTCCGTTCGTATGTGCAAAGGGAACACCAAGGTTATTCCGTTCATCGTGTTCATTTTAACCACGTTCATTACCACCATCGGACCTGGCAATATTGCCGGTACTGCATTGATGGCGCCTGTGGCCATGGCGATTGCGACCCGCGTCGGCATGCCGGCGTTCCTGATGACCCTGCTCGTTGTTGGCGCTTCCAATGGCGCTGCCTTCTCGCCGTTTGCTCCTACCGGTATCATTTCCAACGGCATCATCGCCAAAATGGCGCCTAATTTACCGGAAATTACCAAACAAATGTCGCTCGATGCGCTGGCCTGGAAAATTCACTTCAACTCGACAATTGCCCAAGGCTTTGTTAATATCGGCGGTTTCTTTATCATGGGTGGTTGGGCCTGGATGCAAAAAGCTGGACAGGTCAAAATCGATATCGACGAACTGGCTCCCAAACCTGAACCTTTTAATTCGGCTCAGCTGCAAACGCTGGCAGCTGTCTTAATCCTGATCCTGGCGATTGTTATTCCCGGACTGCCTGGAATGAAAGCCGCTTTGCCTAAGCAATTCCTGAACCTGGTATCCAACGTAGGTACTGTTGCGTTCATTCTGTCCGGTTGGTTAATGCTGACCGGCGCCGGCGACAGCGAAAAAGCGATCAAATCGCAGCCATGGGCCGTTATCATCATGGTCTGCGGCGTGTCGGTACTTGTTGACGTTATGGACCGCGCCGGCGGACTGAATGCACTGGTCAAAGTGATCGGCGCTATTTCCAACCCGGTTACCATTAACGGAACCCTTGGTTTCATTACTGGTTTGATTTCGGCTTACTCCAGTTCTTCCGGCGTAGTTATGCCGATGTTCCTGCCAATGGTTCCTGGTCTGATCAAAGAAGTTGGCGGCGGCAATCCGATCGCCCTGATCTCTTCGATCAACGTTGGCGCCCACTTGGTTGATACCTCACCGTTGTCGACGCTCGGCGCACTGTGTATCGCTTGCGCCGGTGATCATGAAGACAAAGCGGTTCTGTTCCGCAAGCTTCTGATGTGGGGCTTGGCAATGTCTGTTGTTGGTGGTCTTGTTTGCTGGGTATTCTTCGGCATCCTCGGCTTCTAATCGTATTTCAACAGTAGGCCAAAAGCCGGGAGATTTTCTCCCGGCTTTTATTTTTCCTCTGGCCCCGCATCAACAAAAAATGATAGAATAAATAATGATTCAATTTATGAATGCGAAGTATCATTACTTCGACACAAAGAAAGTGGTGTAGAGGCCAATATGAGTAAATTTGTCGAAAAGACGATTGTCAGCCGTAAAAATATCATTGTCATCGGAATTGCAGTGGCGGTATTTCTCTTTCTCCTGTTTGCCAGCGTGGTACGCTGGATGCACGGGATGCCGGTAACGCCGTTTGAAATGGGCTCATTGCTGATCATTCTGTTTGTACTGCTGGAACGGGCGCAGCCCAGCTATGAATATGAAGCCGATAATCGCCGCTTGCTGCTGAAAAAGCGCGGTATACTTGGCAATAAAAATATTGAAGTGGAGTACCGACAGCTTGTTGGTATTTATGCTTACAAGGCAGCGTTGGTCAGCGTGTTGAAGTTCCGCCGTACCCACCGCATGAACTCGGCGCTTGATGGCCGGGACGTCTGGGTTATTGCCTATAAAGTATCGCCCAGCGGCAAAACGGAGCATAATGAACGGGTCTATTTCAAACCGAGCGAACAACTGCTCGAATTCCTCTCGACCAAGCTGCCTGGCAAAGTGAAAGTGCCGGAACATCAAGTTGTGATTGCAGCACTCGGCAAAGAAATGGAAGATAAATAGAGGGTTGTTTGGCGTAAAGCTCTCCTGATTTCAGGGGAGCTGATTTTTTTGCTAAAAATAGTCTGAAAAGAAGGAATTAAGCAAAATAAATAGAATATTTAAACTGTGTGGTATGCCACATTGTATATTTATTGTTGTTCTAATTTGTGATTGAAAGGAGGCCTGCCAGTCAAGACAGCATAGGATGGGTAAAGATTCGATTTTTTCTGTAGTATTATTCTTGTTGGCCCATTAAACTGTCTCATTCCACCGGAACGCGCAATAAATAGGAGGGCTTTTGTACATGGATATTTCCCTTGCTGCAATTATGTCTATTGTAGCCTTGACAATCGTGGTTATTATCAGTTGCGTAAATGAAGATCTGCACGTCGGTTTCCTGTCCGTCGGCTTCGCAATCATCGTTGGCGGTATGTGGGGCGGCATGACCGGCGCCAGAGTTATGGGGCTATTCCCGACAGGTTTGTTCATGATTCTGGTTGGCGTGACATTCCTGTTTGGCATGGCGCAGACCAACGGCACCATGGAAAAACTAACCGCTTATTCGGTTCGCATTTGCAAAGGGAACACCGCTATTGTACCCTTAATCATTTTTGTTTTGACAACATTTGTCACCACCATCGGACCTGGCAACATTGCAGGAACTGCTCTGATGGCGCCGGTAGCGATGGCGATCGCGACTCGCGTCGGCATGCCGGCATTTTTGATGACGCTGGTCGTCGTCGGCGCAGCTAATGGCGCGGCGTTCTCGCCGTTTGCCCCGACCGGGATTATTTCCAATGGCATCATTGCCAAAATGGCGCCGCAAATGCCGGATCTGATTAGCCAGATCTCGCTGGACGCACTGGCCTGGAAGATTCACTTCAACTCGGAAGTTGCGCAAGGCATCGTCAACATCGGCGGCTTCTTCTTACTGGGCGGCTGGGCCTGGATTCAGAAACAACGCGGCGCGACGATTGATATCGAAGAATTGGCGCCGAAACCGGAACCGTTTGACAAACATCAACTGTTAACTTTATCTATGGTTGGCTTGCTGATCGCTCTCGTCGTTATTCCTGGCTTGCCGGGGATGAAAGCGGCGATTCCCAAACCGGTTTTGAACATGCTTTCCAATGTTGGCTCGGTCGCCTTCATGCTCTCCTGCGTGCTGATGCTGACCGGCTCCGGCGACAGCAAAAAAGCCATCAAAGTCATGCCTTGGGGCGTTATCATGATGGTTTGCGGTGTTACCGTGCTGGTTGAAGTCATGGACAAAGCCGGCGGACTGAACGCGCTGGTCAAGATCATCGGTTCAATTTCCAACCCGGTTACGGTTAATGCCTGGCTTGGATTGATTACGGGTGTCATCTCGGCGTATTCCAGTTCCTCTGGCGTGGTTATGCCTATGTTCCTGCCGATGGTACCTGGTCTGATCAAAGAAATCGGCGGCGGCAATCCGGTTGCCCTGATTTCTTCCATCAACGTCGGCGCCCATTTGGTTGACTCTTCGCCGCTATCGACACTCGGCGCGCTCTGCATCGCCTGTGCCGGTGAGCATGAAGACAAGTCGAAACTGTTCCGACAGCTTCTGATCTGGGGCCTGTCGATGTCCGTAGTCGGCGCATTCGTTTGCTGGCTGTTCTTCGGTATCCTCGGTCTGTAATTTCAGTAGTCCGTTGCGCAGCTTTCCATGAATCCATATAGGAAAAGGCCGGGAGAGATCTCCCGGCCTTTTCCTTGCTGTTTATACCAGCGATAGTGTAAAATATAACAAAGCAGGTCCTTGTGGCGGCAAGGACTTTTTCTGTTGCGCAGCGAATAATGTACTGTTAATATGATATAAAAATTGATGCGGTGGAAACAGTAGGAGGGGAAACAGGTTGCGGGGAGGCAAAACGAAGAGCTTTTTTGTCTGGTTGCTTTACTTTTTGGCGGGGGCGATTATCGGCGGGCTACTGGGTGAAGTGATTGCCGCCACTCCTGCGCTTTCAGGTTTGGCGCCTTACTTGACGAAAAAATACGCCATCTTTGATATGGCGCCGGCCAGTATTAACCTGTTTATCGTGCAGATTAAATTCGGCTTCACGCTGCAGCCTAATCTCATCAGTGTCATTGGCGTAGTGATCGCCATGATTCTGTTCCAGCGCTTCTAGGAGGTTTTGGTTACGGGAATCATTCTGGCATCGGCCTCGCCGCGACGTGAACAATTGTTGCGGCAGGTAGGATATGAATTTCAGGTTCTGCCGAGCCTGGCGGAAGAAGACAATTCAGCTGCGTTGCCGCCAGATGAACTTGTTCAGACGCACGCGCGGGCCAAGGCCTGGGACGTGGCCCGACAGGTTGCTCCCGCCGACGTCGTTATCGGTGCTGACACATTGGTCGTGCTGGACGGGAAAGTTTTTGGCAAACCAGGCAGCGCCGCACAAGCCTGCCGAATGCTGCGGGAACTATCCGGACGGACTCACAGCGTATGGTCGGGGATCGCCATCGTCACAGAAGGGCGCTGTCTCTGTGCGGCAGTGGAAACCCGGGTGACGCTGGGGCTTTTCAGCGAGGCTCAGATCGAGCGCTATGTGGCGACAGGGGAACCGCTGGACAAGGCTGGCGCTTATGCCGTGCAGGGAATTGGCGCGGTGTTCGTGGAGAAGATAGACGGTTGTTATTTCAATGTTGTGGGATTGCCTCTCAATGCCTTGGCGCGACTACTGTCTGAAGTCGGCGTGGACTTATTGTGACGGCTCGGGCGCTGGTGGAGAGATCGTCGCATCCGCTGATGATCAAAGAACTTCCGGCAGACGAGCGGCCGCGCGAAAAAATGAAGGATCGGGGCGCCGCTGCCATGGCGAACTCCGAACTGATCGCTATTTTGCTGCGTACCGGCAACCCCGCCGAATCGGCATTGCGACTGGCGGAAAATCTGCTGGAGCGGCAAGGCGGACTAGCTGGGTTCGGTAACGTGACCATGGAAGAAATCGAGCAGGTCAAGGGGATCGGTGAGGCGAAGGCTATCGCGATATTGGCCGCGGTTGAACTCGGGCGTCGGGTGACCTCGCTGGCAACGGTGGAACGGCCCGTGATCAGGGCTCCTGGTGATGTAGCTGCCTTGCTGATGCCCAGGTTCCGTTTCGAGACCAAGGAATCTTTCCTCGCGGTGTTGCTGTCCACCAAGAACCACGTGCTGAAAACCCCCGTTATCTCGGTCGGCAGTTTGAATGCCTCCATCGTGCATCCCCGGGAATTGTTCCGGGAAGCGATTAACGCCAGCGCGGCCTCCGTTATTTTGGCGCACAATCATCCCAGTGGAGATCCGGCGCCGAGCCCTGAAGATATCGAATTGACCCGGAAACTGGTCGAAGCAGGAAAGTTGCTGGATATCCCGGTATTGGACCACGTTATTTTGGGTGATGGAAAATATATCAGTTTCAAAGAAAAGGGAATTCTGTAGGAGGATTGAAGGATCATGAAGTTTTTTGACTCATTTTCAAAGGATATGGGGATAGATTTGGGGACAGCCAATACCTTGGTGTCCATGCGGGGTAAAGGCATCGTGCTGCGGGAGCCGTCAGTGGTGGCTATTCAACGCGATACCGGCGAGATTCTCGCCGTCGGCGACGAGGCCAAGAAGATGCTGGGGCGCACGCCTGGCAACATCATAGCCATTCGCCCGCTGAAGGACGGGGTTATTGCCGACTTTGACACGACGCAGATCATGCTGAAATATTTCATCCAGAAGGCCACGGGCGGATTTTCCTTCTTTCGGCCGCGTGTGGTGGTCGGAGTGCCTTCCGGTGTGACCGAGGTGGAACGCCGCGCTGTTATTGACGCTACCATACAGGCTGGCGCTCGTGAAGCCTATCTGATCGAAGAACCGATGGCGGCTGCGATCGGAGCCGGATTACCGGTTCATGATCCTACAGGCAACATGGTGGTTGACATCGGCGGCGGCACGACTGAAGTCGCGGTGATTTCTCTCGGCGGCATCGTTTCGAGTCGTTCGATCCGCATCGGCGGCGACGAACTGGATGAGGCGATCATTCAGTATATGAAACGCACCTATAACCTGCTGATTGGCGAACGGACGGCGGAAATCGTTAAGATTACCATCGGCTCGGCCATGCCTTCGCAGGAGGAAGAATCCATGGATATTCGGGGTCGGGACCTGGTGACGGGATTGCCGAAAACACTCCCGGTATCTGTGCGGGAAATAGAGCTGGCCTTGTCGGAACCGGTGAGTGCGATCATCGACGCGGTCAAGGTGACGTTGGAAAAAACGCCGCCTGAGCTTTCGGGCGATATTATGGACCGCGGGATCGTCCTGACGGGCGGGGGAGCGCTCCTGCGCCGACTGGACAAACTGTTGACCAAGGAAACGGGTATGCCGGTCATCGTAGCGGAAGACCCTCTGGATTGCGTGGCCAAAGGAACGGGTGTCGTGGCTGAGGATCTGGAGACAATGAAGCGGGTGACCATGGTATCCAAAAAAAGTTGATGAAGGGGAACCGAGGTTGTGAGATGGTTTGACAAGAAGACGGTGGTGCTTTGCGTGGCCTTTGTCACCGTCTTTTTGCTGGTTGTGTCCGCGGCCCGTCTGCAAAACCGTTATCCCTTGATGGCCGGTATAGCGGCCACCGTCATGGCGCCGTTCGACTACGTTTTTTCCGGCGTTGCCGGTGGCATCCAGCAGGGAACGGTTTTCACCCGGGATGTAGCGACCGTGTATCGCGAGAATCAGACGTTGCGTGCGGAAAATCAAGAATTGAGGCATGTGGTATTCCAGCTGACGGAAAAAGCCGCCGAAAACGAGCGGTTGCAGGCTATGCTTGAGTTTCGCACCAAGTCGGTTGCGTTCCAGATGAAAGCGGCGACGGTGATCGGCAGGGATCCCGGCATATTGAACTACAGTATATTGATCAATCAGGGGGCCAACGACGGTCTGAAGGTCAATATGCCTGTAGTGACCCATCAGGGTCTGGTTGGTCATGTGATGGAGACTTTCGCCGGTACCGCCAAAGTTCGTCTGCTTGTCGACACCGGTTCTTCGGCTGCCTCGATGGTTCAGCGGCCGCAGTCGCGGGCAGTGGGGATCGTGGAGGGCAATCCTGCCCAGGTTTCGGTTTTGCGGATGAAAAACCTCATGCGCGACGGCGATGTGATCAAAGGGGATAAGATCATGACTTCCGGACTTGGAGGGATTTATCCCAAAGGCTTGTTGATCGGTGAAGTGACGGATGTCGTCGATGATGATGGCGGCTTGCTCAAAACGGCTCTGATCCGGCCTGCGCTGGATTTTTCACGACTGGAAGAAGTGTTCGTCATCGTCGGTGAAAGGGCTCCGGCCCGCCCATGAGAACGCTGATCTGGTTTGTTGTCATGCTGGTATCGGTATCCTTTCAGTCGACGGTGATTCCCGTGCTGTCCATCGGTGGGATTCGGCCGGATTTTGTGTTGGTGGTCGTGATTTCGGCGGCCTTGACCGGCGGCAGGGAAACTGGGGTGCTGTGCGGTGCGTTCGGCGGGATTTTGCAGGATCTCTTGTCGGCGGGTCCCTTTGGACTCAATACGCTATCCAAGATGCTGCTGGGACTCGTTTTCGGTTTTTATGAACGCAAGGTTAACCAAGGCAATCTACTGCTGCCCATGGTGGCGGTAATTGCCGGTACCATAGGCTCCACTGCTGTGGCAGCGATTTTTCTGGTGGCGTATGGCTTTGCCGGAGCTGTTCCGGCTCTGTTGCTGCAGATGATTCCCACGACTGCGTATCATATTTTACTGGCGGCGCCTGTCCATGCCGCACTATTGTGGCTGAAGCGCCGTTATGCATCGAATTTGGGGGGCTGATTGCACATGCGGTTGAAGACTGCCGGCCAGCGGCTGGACATCTTGGCCGTGGTATTGGTGCTGATTTTTGTGGCGCTGGTCAGCCGCCTGGCATATCTGCAGGTGGTGCGGGGTCCTGAATATCAGAGACTGGCGGAAGGGAACCGCACACGGCAAGTTAATGTGGTTGCGCCGCGAGGCGATTTTTTTGATCGGAACGGAGTGGTGATGGTCACCAGCCGTCCCGGTTTCGTTGTATCGATTGTGCCGGGAAACAAACCGGTTTCCCCGGCGGTGATCACCCAGACGGCCGCGATCCTGGGTCTGGATCCCCAGGAAATCATCGATAAATTGAGCAAGAGTAAAACCGGTTTTGAACCGGTGAGGCTGAAGATCGACGTGGGGCAGAACATCGTGGCGGCGATTGAAGAACGCCGGTCCGAACTGCCTGGCGTGGTGGTGGAAATTTTGCCTGTCCGCAACTATGTGCACAATCAGATGGGGGTGCATGTGTTTGGGTATGTCAGTGAGATCTCGGAACCGGAGCTGGCGACCATGGGCGACAAAGGGTATCGGGCAGGCGATCTGATTGGCCAGTCCGGGCTGGAAAACAAGTATGACCCTTTCATCAAGGGAATCGACGGCGGCAGTCTCATCGAAGTCGATGTCGCAGGACGCATGGTCCAGGTCCTGTCCAAGAAAGAGCCGATTCCAGGCAACAATATCGTCTTGACGATAGATTATCGCCTGCAGAAAGCGGCTGAAGAAGCGCTCGATGAGCAACTGAAGTTTCTGCAGCAACAGGGTGGAAGACGCAATGCTAAGGCCGGAGCTGTGGTAGTGCTTAACCCCAAGAATGGCGAAGTGTTGGCGATGGTCAGCCGTCCGGCTTTTGATCCCAACCAGTTTATTGGCGGCATCTCGACCAAAAACTGGAAGGCGATCAACGATAACCCTTTTCATCCGATGGATAACCGCGCGATTGCCGGCGAGTATCCACCGGGATCGACGTTCAAAATCGTGACAGGTTCCGCCGCCCTTGAACTCAAAAAGGTGACGGCTAACGAACAGATTTTTGACTCTGGACAGCACTGGCTTGTTCCCAAAGGCAACGCAGCCGGTGAAGCGCTGGGTTGGATCAATTTTCATCAGGCGCTGTCGATGTCCGACAATGTTTATTTTTACGAAATGGGAAACCGGCTGGGCATCGACGCGCTGGAAAAATATGCGAGAATGTTCGGACTCGGTTCCTATACGGGGATCGATCTGCCTGGCGAGTCCGATGGGCTGGTCGCCAACCGCAAATATAAAGAACTGAATTATAAGGAAGACTGGTATCTGGCGGAAACGTTCGACGCCGCTATCGGTCAGGGATTCCAGCTGGCGACGCCGCTGCAGATGGCGGTCCTGATGAGTGAGGTTGCCAACGGGGGACATCGCTGGCGGCCCCATGTGGTGGGAAAAATTTTATCCTCGAAGGGTGAATTGCTCAAGCAGGCTCCAATAGAGGAGACCGGGCATATCGACATCAGCCCTGAAACTCTGAAACTGGTGCGCGATGGACTTCGCGGCGTGTCGGAAGCCGGCGGGACCGGAGCCGGAGTATTCGCGAATTTTCCGGTGCCGGTAGCCGGCAAAACCGGCACGGCGGAAAATCCGCACGGGGATGACCATGGCTGGTTTGTGGCGTACGGGCCTTTTGACGATCCCCGTATCACAGTGGCGGTAATCATTGAACAGGGCGGTTATGGTTCTACTTCAGCCGGCCCGATTGCCCGCAAGATACTCGAGACGGCATTCAACCTGAAGCCGGCGGCAGTCGAAGCTACTCGCAGGTTGACGCCGGGGACGGCGCTATGAGGATCGTGATGGAAAAAGTCTGGGTGGTGGGTTCCGGCAAAGGCGGAACAGGAAAAAGCACGATGGTTGTCAATCTGGGAGCCGCAATGGCTGCACAGGGGCATCGGGTGCTGTTGATAGACCTGAATGTCGGTATGCGTTGCCTTGACCTGCTTCTGGGGCTTGATGACCGGGTTTTGTTTGATGTGCTGGATGTGCTGGAAGGTGCATGCCGTTCAGCTAATGCGATTTTGCCGCATTCAACGATACCGAACCTCTTTTTGATGCCGGCGGCCCAGAACCGCACAACGGCGGATTTCGATGGAGAACGCCTGTGCTCTCTATGCAAGAACCTGTCCCAAGAATATGACATGGTTATTTTGGATTGTCCGCCAGGCTTGGAGCCTATTCCAGTTCGTGCCGCCATGGCCGCTGGACGCGGTCTGGTCGTGACAACTACAGATCCGGCGTCGGTGCGTGATGCTGACCGGATGGCCGCTGAATTTTCAGCAGCCGGAGTTTCAGAAACTTATCTGGTGGTCAATCGGTTTCGAAGCGAGTTTCTCCAGAAGCAGATTATCCCCAGCGCCCAGGATATTTCCTGTTCGCTGGGATTGCCGCTACTGGGAACTGTGCCTGAGGATGAAGCGGTGGGAGCCGCTACTGCCTGCGGTGTGCCCGTAGTCATCCGCCAGCCGGATTCACCCGCAGCCAGGATGCTCGCGGCCATGGCTCGCCGACTGCCAGGAAAGGATTTTTTGTAAATATGATGGACCGTCGGTTTTTTCGTAATATTGATTTCTGGATGATTTTCGCCACGATTTCGCTGGTGGGGATCGGCATTCTGATCATCGGCAGCGCGACCCACATCAACTCGCCCAGTGATGACCGATATTGGTTTGTCCAGCGGCAAGGCATGTTTGCGGTGATGAACTTCATTGTCATCCTGGTGATGCTGAAGTTCGACTATCGCGTGCTGGGACCGCTGGGGAACGTATTGTACGGCATCAATCTGCTGATGCTGATTGCGGTGATGTTCGTCGGCCACTCTGCTCTCGGCGCCCAGCGTTGGATACAACTGGGGCCGATCAGCCTCCAACCGTCCGAATTCGCCAAACTCATCATGATCATTTCGCTGGCGCATCTGTTGGATACCAAAGAAGACCGGATGCAAAGCGTCAGGGATTTGCTGCCGGTAGCCGCCTTTGTCGTTGTGCCGTTTCTGTTGGTTTTGAAACAGCCGGACCTCGGCACCTCTCTCGTGTTTTTGGCCATCTTGCTGGGGATGGTTTTCGTGGCCGGCATCGACGGCAAACTGCTGCTGAAAATCCTGGGCGCCGGCGCCGCTTGCCTGCCTGTGTTCTGGTTTTTCTTGAAGGACTATCAAAAATCCCGCCTGACGGTTTTTTTGGATCCCAATGTTGATCCACTCGGCGCCGGATACCATATCATCCAATCCAAGATCGCCATCGGCTCTGGACAGCTATTCGGCAAAGGCTTGTTCAACGGCACGCAAAGTCAGCTGAATTTTTTACCGGAGAACCACACGGACTTTATTTTCGCGGTGGTGGGGGAAGAGCTCGGATTTGTCGGATCGGTGGCGATTCTCCTGTTGTATATGCTGCTGCTGTACCGCGGGGTAAAAACGGCGCAGAACGCCAGAGATAAATTCGGGCGTCTGCTGGCGGCCGGGATTACTTCGATGATGGCGTTTCATGTTCTGGTCAATGTGGGGATGACGATCGGTATCATGCCTGTTACAGGAATTCCCCTGCCTTTTTTGAGCTACGGAGTCAGCTCCCTGACTACTAATCTGGTGAGTATCGGTATTCTGCTCAACATTCAGGCGCGCCAACAAAAGTTGATGTTCTAAAAACGGAGGATTGTTTTATTGCTATCAAATGATTCGTTGTTGCACTCTGTGGCCAAACCGGCCCGTTATACAGGCGGAGAATGGAACGTGATCCGCAAAGACCCTGCAGAAGTGGCTGTCCGCTTTGCCCTGTCCTTGCCGGACGTTTATGAAGTCGGGATGTCCAACCTGGGGTTGAAGATTCTGTACGGGGTCCTGAACGACCGGGAAGATACCTATGCCGAACGCGTCTACTGCCCCTGGCCCGATATGGAGGCAGTCATGCGGGAGGCGGGTGCGCCTCTGTGCAGCCTGGAGACGCAGACGCCGCTGCGGGAATTCGATGCGGTCGGGTTCTCCCTGCAGTATGAAATGATCTATTCGAATATCCTGACGATGCTCGATTTGGGTGGGATCCCGCTCGAGCGCACAGCCCGCACGGTGGCCGACCCTCTTATCGTGGGCGGCGGTCCGTGCGCCTATAATCCGGAGCCGCTTGCCGATTTTTTTGACTGCTTCGTCATTGGAGAGGGCGAAGACGTCATCGGCGAAATTGCCGCAACCCTCGCCGCCTGGAAACAGAACGGCAAGTCCGGGGGGCGCGAGGCGCTGATGTCAGCGCTATCAGAGCTCGATGGGGTGTATGTGCCGACAGAGGCAGCAGATCCGGCGAGAGTGACCAAACGGATCGTTGCAGATCTCGATGCATCACCGTTTCCTACTCGTCCGATCGTCCCTTATCTGGAAACCGTGCACGACCGGATCATGCTGGAACTCTTCCGCGGCTGTTCGCGCGGCTGCCGGTTTTGTCAGGCTGGTGTGGTTTACCGCCCGGTGCGGGAACGCAAACCGGAAACCCTGTTGCGGTTGGCTCAGGAACTCGCGGACAATACCGGCTATGATGAAATTTCACTGGTATCCCTGAGTTCGGCCGACTATTCCTGCCTGCGCAATCTGACGCAGGACTTGATGACTCGTTTTGCTCCGCAGCGCGTCAGTCTGTCCCTGCCCTCTCTCCGCGTCGATAGCTTTTCCATCGAATTGGCCAACGAGATCCAAAAAGTCCGGCGTTCAGGCCTGACGTTCGCGCCGGAGGCCGGAACCCAGCGGCTGCGGGATGTCATCAACAAGGGCGTAACCGAGGCAGATCTGATCGAAGCCGCCGGCGCCGCGTTCCGCTCCGGCTGGTCCAATATCAAGCTGTACTTCATGATCGGCCTGCCTACGGAAACTGACGAGGATGTTCTGGCTATCGCCGACCTGGCTCGCAAGGTGCTGGCGCTGGCGCGCAATGTCCGCAACCGCAAGGTCACAGTCAGCGTTTCCACGTTTGTCCCCAAACCCCATACCCCTTTCCAATGGGTTCCCCAACTCTCCGTTCCCGAGATGGAGCGGCGGCAGAACCTACTGCGGGCAGCGTTTCGTGACCGCAGCATCAGTTTCAACTGGCATGATGCCCAGACGAGCCGATTGGAGGGAGTGTTTGCCCGGGGTGACCGGCGTCTCGGCAAAACACTGGCTGAAGCTTGGCGACGGGGAGCACGTTTCGACGGATGGAGCGAACACTTCAAGCCAGGGATCTGGGATGAGGCGTTTGCGACAACAGGCGTCGATCCCGACTTTTACACGGTGCGGGAGCGTACACCGGGCGAGGCGTTGCCGTGGAGCCATATTCATTGCGGCGCCTCGCAGGAATGGCTGGCTGCGGAATGGCGGCAGGCCCTCGCCGGAGCGCTGACGACCGACTGTCGGCATGGAGAGTGCACCGGCTGCGGCGTGTGTCAGGATCTGGGCGTATCTGTGATTGACTGGAGGGCGAATCTCAATGGATAAAATGAGAGTGGCCCTGACCAAAACCGACGAGACCAAATATGTCGGGCATCTTGATTTCGGACGGGCAATCGAACGGGCGTTGCGCCGTGCCAAACTGCCGGTAGCTTACAGTGTGGGCTTTAACCCGCATATGAAGCTTTCCTTTGGGCCGGCGCTGAGTGTCGGCGTGGCGAGTGATGCCGAATATGTGGATGTGGAGTTGACGGAGCCGATGGATGCAGTCGATTTTGGCCGGACTCTGTCGGCGCAGCTGCCGCCAGGGCTTGCCTTCGTGGCAGCCCGCGCGGTGTTTACTTCCGCAGCCCTGGCAGCGGCCTTGAATCTCGCTTCGTATCAGGTAACAGTGGCAGTGTCGCCGACTCCGGGCAACCTCGCTGCAGCAAGGATGGCCCTAGAGGCATTCGCCTCCGCTGAGGTCGCCCTGTATGTCCGCCGCACTCCCAAGGGTGAAAAAACGATGGATGTCAAGAAATTTTTGGTTGGCGAAGTTGCCATGGCTGAGGGGCGGGATTGCATAGTCCTCGAGTTTTGGCTTCGGATGACATCCACTGGCGCGGTGAAACCTATGGAAGTGCTCGGCGTATTGAACGGTCAATTCAGGTTTCCGTCCGGCGAAGCCGCTTTTCTCCGCACCGCTTTGAAAGCGGAACAGAGTTCAGGAGTTCAGGATCCATTTGAGATTTAAAAAATTGGGGGATACTCCATGGCGAAAAGGATTATCGTCAATGTGATTCCCGAGGAAACCCGTATGGCGCTGTCTGACGATGGCAGGCTGCTGGAAGTGGCTGTCGAACGGACGGAGAGCGACTATATGGTGGGAAACATCTACAAAGGCCGGGTGGAGAACGTCCTCCCGGGGATGCAAGCCGCCTTCATCAATATCGGTATCGGCAAAAACGCTTTTCTTTATGCCGGCGATATTTTTCCGCACAAAACATTTCAACGGCTCGTCGAAGAGGAAAACCTCACCGTAGGGGCCGATATCATGATCGAAATCGTCAAGGACGCGATGGGAACCAAGGGCCCGCGGGCAACAACGCATTTTTCGATTCCTGGCCGCTATGTCGTGGTGATGCCGAGCGTCGATTATGTCGGGGTGTCGCGGCGGATCGAGTCCGGTGAAGAACGATCCCGACTGCGCGCTCTGGCGGAGAAAATCCGTCCCAAGGGGATGGGGGTCATCGTCCGTACAGTCGCGGAGGGGCACACAGAAGAAGAACTGAGCCGGGACTTCCAGTACCTGTCGAACCTCTGGGGAGCGCTAACGGCCAAAGCCAAGCGGGCCAAGCCGCCATTTCTGCTTTATCGCGACGCGGACCTGGTCGTACGCATCATCAGGGACCATGTCAAGGATGATATCGACGAAGTGATCATCGACAATGCCGAAGCTCATGCCCGCATGGTGGAATTGGCCAAGTTCATCTCGCCGGATCTTGTCAAAAAGATCCACCTGTATAAATCAAAAACCGAGATATTTACCCATTATGCCATCGAAGACGAATGGAACCGTCTGGCTGATCGCCGGGTGGATTTGAAATGTGGCGGGTATCTCATCATCGACAAGACGGAGGCCCTGACGGTCATCGATGTCAACACCGGCCGCTTTATCGGGCATTCGAACCTGGCTGATACGGTATTCAAGACCAATATGGAGGCGGCGGCGGAGATTGCCCGTCAGCTGCGCCTGCGGGATATCGGCGGCATCATCGTAGCCGACCTCATCGATATGCAGAAAGACAGTCACAAGAAGGCGGTTCTCCTAGAGTTGGAGGCCTGTCTGAAAGCCGATAACACGAAAACCAATGTACTGGGATTGACGGAACTGGGGCTGGTCGAGATGACCCGCAAGAAAACCCGTCAAACTTATGAGGGCACTTTGTACGAAGGCTGTCCCTGCTGCGGCGGACGCGGAATCATCCAGTCGCCGGAAACGCTCGTGATCACGATCCGGCGTCAGCTTCGCCGTCTCGCTGCCAAACGGCCCGGCGCTGATCTGGTCGTGCAGATGCATCCGCGGATTGCGGATCGGTTCGGGGATAAGAAAGCCTTGGCCGCCCTGGAAACAGAGTTGGGAATTGATTTGACGGTTGAGGCAATCGAAGGTATGCAACCGGAAGTATATGCGATTTTCGAGGGCGATAAGGCGCTGATTCGATCCAATGAACCCAAAAAAGTCCGCAAACCCTCTGCACGGCGGGGACAGGAAGGTTCGGACGAAGAGTGCGGAGATCTGGAACCGCTTTCTGAGGAAGAGCTGGCCCCTCTGATGGCGGAAAAGTTCGCCATGAATGCCATCTTTGATCCGGTATCCACCTTCGAGTCCCGGCTGGCAGCGATGACAGGATCCCTCTGGGAACCGCTGATGGACACCGAAGATGAAGAGGCGGAGGAACCGGTTCCAGATAGTAATGCAGAGACTGAAACGAAGAAGCCGCGACGTCGTCGCCGCAGCAAAAAAATGGCGATGCCCAGCGCTGCCGAAATATTGCCCGGGAAATCTGCGGTCATCGAACCGGCGGAAGAACCCCTGACGACAGATAAACTGCCGGAAGAAGCTCCGGTGAAAAAGACGCGTCGCCGTCGCAAGCCTAAGAAAGAAGTTAATGCGGCTTTGGCAGAGCCGGCCTCGGAAACTCCTGCATTGGACATGGCGACATTGGAAGCGCCCGCATCGGAAGAGCTCGGCGCTAATGAGATTCCATCTGAAGCCGTCGTGGGCAAGCCCAAACGGAAACGCCGGCGGAAGAAAAAACCGACGCAGGAAAACGGGACAGAGCCGATCGATGTTCAGACTGAGCCCTTGATTCCCGAGGATCATGAAGAGGATTCAACCGAGGTTCCAGAGGAAAATACGGAACTGCCAGTAAAAAAAACCAAGCGTCGCCGGCGTAGAAAGAAGAAACCGGCAACGGATGCTGAAACGGCGGAAACCGGCGATGAAGATCCGGTCGACACCGAAAATGTGATTGACCCCATTGCGGAAAGTGACGAGGCGGATGTCCCGACCTTGGATGAAACCGCCGACGCCCCGCCGAAAAAGAGTAAACGCCGCCGGCGCAAGAAAAAACCGACCATCCAGGCTGACGGATTGAATGGCGCCGAGCCGGCCTCGGTGGCAGAGGCGGCTGTTGAACCGTCCGTTGCGGCTGAAACGGCAACTGTTGACCCCGACGGGGGAGAGGTTCCCGCCGTGAAAAAGAAACGCCGTCGTCGGCGCAGTAATACAAAGAAGAAACCGACCGAGGACGAAGCGGAGTCAGAGGACGGCCCGGAGAACTCGGATTGACATTGACGGCTGGCTGTGCTAATATTCTTATGCGGCTTTGTCCGCAGTGGTTTCCGAACCGCACGGAGAGGTTTCAAATCCGCCTCGGCGGTACCGTATCCGGCGAGTCCAATGAATAAGGAGGTGCAAAGATGTACGCAGTAATTAAAACAGGTGGCAAACAGTATCGGGTGTCCGAAGGCGATGTGATTTTCGTCGAGAAACTTGCGGGCGAAGTGGAAGACTCATTGGTGTTCACCGATGTGTTGACCGTTGTTTCGGAGGGGGATGTCAAAATTGGCGCTCCGTTCGTAGAAGGCGCCAAGGTGACCGGCAAAGTCATGAAACAGGGCAAGGACAAGAAGATCATTGTTTACAAGTACAAGTCCAAAGCCAACTATCGTCGTAAGCAGGGTCATCGTCAACCGTATACGAAAGTTACGATTGAAAAAATCGAAGCATAAGCATGATCCGGGTCAGAATCGAACGGGATTCCAGGGGGCTTATTCAGGGATTTGAGGCGAAAGGTCATGCGGGAGCAGGACCTAGGGGCAAAGATATCGTCTGTGCGGCGGTATCGGTTCTTACCGACTCGGTCTTTCTGGGATTGGACAGGCATCTGCACCGATCGCTGGAGTGGAACGCCGATAGCGGCGACATTTCGGTTCGATTGACAGAAGCGCCCGATGATCTCACGGAAGCGATCCTTGCTACTCTGGTACTCGGGCTAACGGAAATTCAAAAAATATATCCGGACAGACTCCGGATTCTGTAATGTAGGAGGTGACACCGATGTTTTTGTTTGATCTTCAACGGTTTGCACATAAAAAAGGGGTCGGCAGCTCCCGTAACGGTCGGGACAGCCACTCGCAGCGCCTCGGAACCAAAGAGCCGGATGGCAAGCTAGTGCCTGCCGGAAGCATTCTGGTTCGTCAACGCGGCACGCATTTTCATCCGGGACGTAATGTAGGTATGGGCAGTGATCACACTCTGTTCGCGAAAGTTACCGGCAAGGTAGCTTTCGAGCGGAAAGGTCGCTATCTGCGCCAGATCAGCATTTATCCGGCTGAACAAGTACTCGCCGAGCAGGCGCAGTAGATAAATCACTGATTTAATTGTAAGAGAAATATATAGCTATATATATATTGCAATGAATCCCACGGTTTTCTACCGTGGGATTTGTTGCAGTATACAGGAATTTCCCAGTCGAAGGCGAAGTATAATATGGGTATAGCCGAAAAAAGGAGCAACTATGTTTATTGACAGAGCGAAAATCAGCATCAAGGCGGGCGACGGCGGCAGCGGGATGTCGAGTTTCCACCGTGAGAAATTCGTGGTAAAAGGCGGTCCGGACGGCGGCGACGGGGCCCGAGGCGGCAATATCATTCTCATTGCCGACCGCAATATGAATACGCTGCTTGACTTCAGGTACAAGAAGAAGTTCAAGGCAGAAGTGGGCGGCAAAGGCGAAGACAACAACAAATACGGCCGAAAAGCGGAAGACGTATTCGTCAAAGTTCCAATCGGCACGTTGGTTTTTGACGACGAAAGCGGCGATCTGATCGCCGATCTGATCGAAGAGGGGCAGACGGTTGTAGCAGCCAGGGGCGGTCGCGGCGGCAGAGGCAATGCGCGTTTCCCTAATAGTGTGAACCGTGCGCCGACGTTTGCTGAACATGGTGAGCCGGGCGAAGAACGCCAGCTTCGCCTTGAGCTGAAGCTGCTCGCCGATGTGGGTCTGGTCGGCTATCCCAGCGTTGGCAAATCGAGCATCATCGCGACCGTATCTGCGGCTCGCCCGGATATCGCCGCATACCATTTCACGACTCTGACTCCGGTGCTGGGTATCGTCAAGATTGACGACTCGACCAACTTCGTGATGGCGGATATTCCCGGTCTGATCGAAGGCGCGCATGAAGGCAAAGGCCTGGGCTATGAATTTCTCCGCCACATCGAGCGGACCCGCCTGATCATCCACGTGCTTGACGTATCAGGCATGGAGGGGCGCGACCCGATGGAAGATTATCGCAAGATTAACGCCGAACTTTCCGCGTATAGCGAATTTTTGGCCGGACGACCCCAGATCGTGGCTGCGAACAAAATGGATTTGCCGGATGCCCGGGAGAAATTCCCAGCGATCGAGGCGGCGCTCAAGGCGGAAGGCCGCGAGGTTTTCCCGGTTTCGGCCGCCACGGGAGAAGGCCTGAAGGCATTGATCCAACGGGCTGCGGAGCTGCTCGCAACTTTGCCCAAGGAAGTGGCGCCGGCATTCCCGGTGGTTGTTCCTCCCTCCTCAGCGACGGACGCTGAATTTACCATCCGGCGCGATGACAGCGGCGCTTTCATCGTCGAAGGAAAGAACATTGAACGCTTGGTGGCGATGACCCGCTTCAGCGATGAAGAGAGTCTGATGCGGTTTCAGAATATCCTGCGCCGCAACGGCATCGACGAAGCGCTGCGCGCACGTGGTATCAAGGAAGGCGATACTGTCCGTATCCGTGAAATGGAATTCGATTTCAGCGAGTAACAGGGGGAACGGCGCCAATGTTCGACAGGAGTCAGCTACAGGCGGTTCACCGGATTGTAGTGAAGGTAGGGACCAGTACTCTAACTCATGCCAATGGAAAACTGAATTATGCCCGCATTGAAGGGCTGGTTCGCGAGCTGGCGAACGCGGTCAATTCAGGAAAACAGATCATACTGGTCAGCTCAGGCGCGGTAGGCGCCGGGATGGATCGGCTGGGCTGGAAGGAAAAACCGAAGACGATCCCTGAGAAACAGGCGGCTGCGGCTGTTGGGCAGGGCATCCTGATGCATACTTATGAGAAGCTGTTCGGCGAATATGGGCAGGTCGTGGCGCAGGTGCTGCTGACACGGGAAGATTCGGTCAACCGCCGGCGCTACGCCAACTCGCGCAACACCCTGCTGAAGCTGCTCGATATCGGTGTCATCCCGATCATCAATGAGAATGATGCCGTTGCCATCGACGAACTGAAAATCGGAGACAATGATACGTTGTCAGCCAATGTTGCGGCGATTGTCGATGCGGATGTGCTGATCATTCTCTCGGATGTTGAAGGGGTGTACTCGGCCAACCCGCAAACCGATCCCACGGCCAAGCTGCTTCAGGAAATCGACGAAGTCACACCCGAGATCGAGGCGATTTGCGGTGGAGCAGGGACGCTGCGCGGTACCGGCGGCATGTTCACCAAAATGGCGGCGGCTCGTATGGCGATGAACTCCGGTATCGTGATGGTCATTGCCTCGGGCGCCCGTGATGGCGTAGTGCAATCGGTACTGGGCGGGGAAATGGTGGGGACTCTGTTCCCTCCCACGCAGACCCGTCTGCGTTTCCGCAAACGCTGGTTGGCATTCGGCGCCCGGATTCGGGGCCGTCTGACGGTTGATAAAGGTTGTGCGCATGCGTTGCTGAAAAACGGCTCTAGCTTGCTGGCGGCAGGAATCCAGGCTGTCGAGGGAAGTTTTGAGCAGGGAAACACCATCAGCATTCTGAATCAGGATGGCTGGGAGATTGCCCGGGGTCTGAGCAACTATAGTTCGCGCGATACTCGGAAGATCAAGGGAGTTCACACCCAGGAAATCACAGAAATTTTAGGGCACAAGCCCTACGATGAGGTCGTGCACCGGGATAATATGGTCCTGTTGAGCCGACACGAAACGGAGGAATAGAGATGCTAACAAGAAGAATGGATCTGACCATCAGCACCAATAAACTAGAACAGTCGAAAGAATTCTACATGGAATACCTGGGTTTTCAGCTGGTGTTCGAAAATGACTGGTACATTGAACTACTGGCCGAAGGCAGCACGACGATGGGGGTCAGTTTCGTCATGCCGGATTTGTCGGCAGGGGAAAAATTCACTGGCAAAGGCATGATCCTGTCGTTCGAAGTGGAAGATGTCGATGCGGAATACGATCGCTTGAATGCCCTCGGCGTCATGATCTGCGAAGAACTCAAGGACAAGCCATGGGGTGAACGGAGCTTCGTGATCAATGATCCGAACGGCGTCCACATTTATCTCTACAAAGCGATCCCGCCCACTCCGGACTATCAGGAAATCTATAACTCCTTCAAAAAATAGACGGATGGGGTGAACGGTGTGGAATTGAAAACGGAACTTGAAATCATGGGCGGGCGAGCTAAAGCGGCAGCCCGTCGGTTGGCTGTCTTGTCAACCGCGGATAAAAATAACGCACTGCGTGGGATGGCGGACTATTTGGAATCGGCGCAGGCGCAGATTCTCGCCGCCAACTCCATTGATGTCGAAGCAGGAAAAACCAAAGGATTGTCGGCGGCGCTCATCGACCGACTGAGTCTCACGCCGGAACGCATCGTAGCGATGGCGGAAGGGCTCCGCCAGGTAGCGGCGCTGCCGGACCCGATCGGTGAGTGCCTCGGCGGCTGCAAAAGGCCCAATGGCCTCGACATCCGAAAAGTCCGGGTCCCCTTTGGCGTTATCGCCATCATCTACGAAGCCAGGCCCAATGTGACTGTCGATGCCGCCGGATTGTGCCTGAAAACAGGCAATGCAGTGCTCCTGCGCGGTGGATCGGAAGCCATCGAATCCAACAAAGTGCTGGCGGATATTCTCGTCCAGGCGGGACGCGCAGCCGGAATTCCGGAGGGCTTCCTCGCGCTCATCGAAACGACTGACCGTGAGGCCGTCAATATTATGTTGAAAATGAACCGTTATATCGATGTCATCATTCCCAGGGGCGGCGCCGGACTCATTCGAACTGTCGTTGAAAATAGCACGGTGCCGGTGATCGAGACCGGCATCGGCATTTGTCATACCTTTGTGGATGAATCGGCCGATTTGGAGATGGCGGCGGATATTGCCTTCAACGCCAAGGTCTCCCGTCCCGGAGTGTGCAACTCCATGGAAACGCTGTTGGTTCACAGATCTGTAGTCGGCAGTTTGTTGCCGCTGTTGCTTGAACGTTACGTCAGCGCTGGAGTCGAGCTGCGGGGTTGCCCCGAGACGGTGGCGCAGCATCCGGCCGTGAAGCCGGCCACAGAAGCAGATTGGGCCACGGAATACCTGGACTTTATCCTGTCGGTGAAAGTGGTCGGGAGCCTGGACGAAGCCCTCGAACATATCGACCGTTTCAGCACCCGGCATTCGGAAGCCATCGTTACCCGTGATTACGCCAATGCCCGTCGTTTCCAGCAGATGGTGGATGCGGCGGCCGTTTATGTTAACGCTTCAACACGGTTTACCGATGGGTTTGAATTCGGTTTCGGCGCGGAAATCGGCATCAGTACACAAAAATTGCATGCCAGGGGCCCGATGGGACTGGTGGAAATGACCTCGATCAAGTACCTGATTGACGGAAACGGGCAGATCCGCTCATAAAATAGCTATAGTTCACAAATAGTTCATAGATTTGTCACAGGTGTTTCATGCTTTCGGTCTATACTAAAGCTGAAACAAAGACAATTGGGGGGTCTGTTTATGCAAAATATCCTAAGTGTACTGAAAAAATTCAAATGGTGGCTGATGCTGCTCCTAGTGGTTGCAGTGGGCGGATATTACGCTTATGGATATGTGCAACAGCAGAACAAGCCCGTCGCAACCGGGCGTCCGTACAAAGTGGAGCGCGGAGACATTGTTTCTACAGTGTCGGCGACAGGGACCCTTACGCCTGTGAATAATGTTGATGTCAGTTCCAAGATCACGGGCCGCATCGTGGAGGTCCGTGTCAATGAAAATGACATCGTACAAGCCAACCAGGTGATCATCGTTCTGGATGACAGGCAGCTGCAGGCTCAGGCCGCTCAGTCCAAAGCCAGACTGAACAACGCGCAAGCCACTTATGAGAGAACGGTACAGCTGGAAAAAGTCGGAGCCGTTCCCACGCAGCAGCTTGATACGGACCGGACAAATTATGAAGTCGCCAAAGCGGCGTATGTAGATATTTCTTCCAGTCTGGATGATACGATCATCCGGGCGCCAATCACCGGCCAAGTCATCGGCAAACCGATCCCGGCAGGCCAGACAGTGGCGCCGGGGATTTCCAACCCGATGGTTCTCTTAACGGTGGCGGATCTGAAAACCATGCAGATTCAGGCGCTGATCGACGAATCCGATATCGGACAGTTGAAACTGGGGCAAAAAGTTTCCTTTACGGTCGATGCTTACCCGAACAAAACTTTTGAGGGCGTCGTGTCCATCATTTCGAATAAAGCCAATATCCAGCAGAACGTTGTTTACTACACTGTTTACGTTGACGTACACTCGGCGGAAGGTTTGCTGAGACCGACCATGACCGCCCGGGTGTCGGTTCATGTCGGTGAACGCAAAGATGTCGTGGTGATCCCGGTGGTAGCCATCAAAGACAACAAAGGGCAGCGTTTCGTCCAGGTCATGGGCGCCGACGGTCAGCCTCAGTCAGTTAAAGTGACCACTGGGATAACCGGTGACGACAAGATTGAAGTCACCAGCGGACTGAAGGCGGGTGACACGATCATTCTACCGCAGGCAAAGACACCGGCGGCAGGCGGCCCTGGCGGCGGTGCGAACATATTCCGCGCGCCGACCCGATAAAGGGTGTGGTGGATGCGATGAGTGAATCCATTACATTAAAAGATGTGGTAAAAACCTACTGGATGGGTGATACGGAAGTTCGTGCTCTGGCCGGCATCGATCTCGCCATCGAAACCGGAGAATTTACAGCGATCATGGGCCCGTCAGGATCAGGAAAATCGACGTTGATGAATATTCTCGGGTGCCTTGACCGTCCTACGAGCGGGTCCTACCTGCTGGATGGCGCTGAAGTGGCAACGCTGAACGATGACCAGCTGGCCATCACCCGGAATAAAAAAATCGGTTTTGTGTTTCAAAATTTCAATCTGTTGTCCCGTATGTCGGCGTTGCAAAATGTGGCGCTGCCCATGACCTATGCCGGAGTTGAACGGAAAGAGCGACTGGCGAAGGCGCAGTTGGCGCTGGAACGTGTCGGCCTGGGCGATCGTATCCATCACAAGCCGAATGAGCTTTCGGGCGGCCAGCGGCAGCGCGTGGCCATCGCCCGTTCGCTCGTCAACGAACCCACCATTATTCTGGCGGATGAACCCACCGGGAATCTGGATACCAAATCCGGTGACGAGATCATGGCTATTTTTTGCGAATTGAATCAGCAAGGACGGACTGTCGTGCTGGTAACCCATGAACCGGATATCGCCGCCTACACTAGGCGGATCGTCCATTTCCGGGACGGGAAGATTGTCAGTGACGAGAGGAGGGAGAGCACTTGTTCTGGGAAAGCGTAGTCATTGCCCTTGAAGGGCTACGGGCCAACAAGATGCGGTCGCTCCTCACCATGCTCGGCATCATCATTGGAGTTGGAGCGGTCATTGCCATGGTTTCCATCGGGATGGGCGTGCGCGATAAAGTGGAAAAATCCATTGCGGGATTGGGCAGCAACCTGCTGATCGTTATGCCTGGCTCTACGGCTCCTTCGGGGGTGCGTGTGGCGGCTGGCTCAACATCGACCCTTACCTATATGGATGCCCAGATGATTGCCCGGGAAATCAGCGGCGTGAATGCGGTTGCGCCGACAGTCCAACGGCAGTATCAGGCAGTGTTCAGCGGTAAGAACTGGATTACGCAGATGCAGGGAACGACGCCTGATTTTCTGACGGTCCGCAATTTTGAGCTGGGAGACGGTTCGTTCATTACCCAGCGCAATCTCGATGCGCGCGATCGGGTTGCCGTTCTCGGTAAAACGGTAGCCGACAATCTGTTTGGCGACATGAACCCGATCGGACAAACCATTCGCATCAATAAATCGACTTTCCGCGTGATTGGCACATTGGCGCCAAAGGGGCAGTCCGCCGGCGGCCAGGACCAGGACGATCTGATCATCGTTCCCCTGACAACAGCTCAGGAACGGATGCTCGGCGTTACCTACATCCAATCCATCAGCGTACAGGCGGAAAGCCCGGAAGTCATCGACCAGGTGCAGAGGGACATCTCTACCCTGCTCCGTTCGCGGCATCGTCTGCCGCCTGGAGTGGATGATGATTTTACCGTACGAAACCTTACGGCGATCATGGCTACGGCGGCTGAAACGACAGGCACCATCACGTTGCTGCTCGGAAATACGGCTGCTATTTCACTCTTGGTCGGCGGCATCGGCATTATGAACATCATGTTGGTTTCAGTGACGGAGCGTACCCGGGAAATCGGCATCCGCAAAGCATTGGGCGCGACATTCTCCAATATACTGCTCCAATTTCTGATCGAAGCGATCGTCATCGGTGTGACCGGCGGACTGCTCGGCATCGTGGTGGGACTTGGTTCCTCTTACGCGATCTCGGCGATCTTCGGATGGGCCACGTTGATTTCGGTTCTGACGATCGTCATCGCCTTTGGCTTTTCCGTCCTAATCGGGATCGTGTTTGGACTATACCCCGCCAGAAAAGCCGCAAAGCTTGATCCAATTGACGCGCTGCGGTATGAATGAGCCGAATGAATTGAATCTCCCGCCAAATTTGGTATAATAAGACGCATGTGTACGAATTTTAGGGACAGGGAGATGCAATGATGGCCGGAAATCGGCAAAAAATCGGCATCATGGGTGGGACGTTCGATCCCATCCACATGGGACATCTGGTAATGGCGGAATCCGTCCGGATGGAATATGAGCTGACCAAGGTTCTGTTCATTCCCACAGGAACGTCGCCCCACAAACCAAGTATGTCTATCACTCCGGCGATTGACCGGTATATTATGACCATGATGGCCACCTATTCCAACCCATATTTCTTTGTATCACCGATTGAACGAGATCGTCCCGGACCTTCCTTCACCATTGATACGGTGCGGGCATTGGCGGCGGAATATGGGCCGGATACCGAGTTCTATTTTCTGACCGGTACGGATGCGGTGCTGGAGCTCCACACGTGGAACAACATCAATGAATTGTTGGATTTATGCCACTTTGTCGCAGCGTCCCGACCCGGGAAGGTTCGCAGCATCGCGGAAGAAATTGAACGGCTGGGGCCCAAGGCCGAAGCACGGATTCATCGCCTGGCGACTCCAGAACTGGAAATATCCTCTACGGATATCCGTGAGCGGGTCGGGCTGGGAAAATCCATCCGTTACTTTGTGCCGGAAAGCGTCGAGCACTATATTCATAAGGAAGGACTGTACCTGAAATAAACGATGGAGTATCATGAAATTCTTGTAATTCTCGCAAAAGAACTGCGGCCGGCGCGTTTTCGCCATAGCCGCGAGGTGAGCCGGACTGCAGTTCGGCTCGCTGAGCGCTGGGGAGCCGATATCGAAAAGGCGCGACTGGCTGGAATCCTGCATGATTGCGCGCGAAACCTCAAGGGGGAAGCTCTTTTGTCGTGCGCTAAAGAGTATGGCTTGGTTCCAAGTGAAATCGAACTTCGCCAAAGCGCTTTGATTCATGCGAAACTTGGCGCACATCTGGCCGAACGACGTTTTGGCATCAAGGATCCTTCAGTTTTGCAGGCGATCAGCAACCATACAACAGGGGCTGCGCAGATGACGGCGCTGGATAAAATAATTTATCTCGCTGACAGTATTGAACCGGGGCGGAATTATGTCGGCGTACAACTGATTCGAGAGCTGGCGGAGAAAGATCTCGATGCGGCTGTTTTGGCGGCTTTTGACCAGGGAATCCGGTTTGTGCTCGATGGCGGCGGCCTGTTGCATCCCGATACGGTTGACGGCCGCAATTTCCTGTTGATGGAGATGAAAGCAAAACGTAATGAAAAGTGAACAGAGAAATAAACAACTGCAGACGGAGGATTGCAAGCCGGTCCGCAAAACGCGGCTGTGGCCCAAGGTTCTGCTGTTTTTGTTTGTTGTGATCTCTTTGGCCGCCTCCGCACTGCTGGGGAGAAATCTGGCGCTTTACGGCAGCGCCTGGGGACCTGGCGAATCCGGTAACCGCATCAACATCCTGCTGGTGGGTGTCGATGACGGCGAGACGACCGACCTGAAGAGTGGTGACCACCGATCCGACTCGATGCTGCTCATGGGAATTCACAAAGGGTCTGGAGCTGTCAGCCTGCTATCCATTCCCCGCGATACCCGCGTAGCGATTCCCGGCCACAGTTCCAACGATAAGTTTGGCCATTCGTTTGCCTATGGCGGTGTCGATTTGACGATCGCAACCATTCAGGATTTTCTTAAAATCCCGGTCCACTATTACGTGGTTGCAGATTGGAAAGGGTTCATACGCATCGTGGACGCATTGGGCGGCGTTGATCTGAACGTTGATGCCGACATGAACTATGAAGATCCGTATGCGAATCTGAAGATCCATCTGAAGAAAGGCTTTCAGCATCTGAACGGCCAACAGGCCGGTGAATATGTCCGGTTCCGCCATGATGAGATGGGAGATATCGGCCGTGTCGGGCGACAGCAGAAGTTTTTGAAGGCTCTGGCAACCCAGGCGATTCGTCCGGTCAACCTCATCCGCCTGCCGCAAATCATGAAAATCATTGGCGAGAGTGTCCAGACCAATATGACGCCGTGGACGATCCAACAGGTCTTCGTTGCCATCCCATCCCTGAAGAACAATAAAATCCAGTCCGACATGATTCCGGGCAATTTTGCCAACATCGGCGGCGTCAGTTACTGGGCGCCTGACCAAAGTGAGACCCGCAAAGTGGTGGAGCGTCTGTTCATTGCTCCGCCGGGTCCTGCCGCCAGTGCCGGAGAAAAAAACAAATAATCCGCTGGCATGGGCCAGGGAAAGCATATATAATAGTATTGAGGGATTTTATCCCCGAACCGTGAGGAGGCAGAGGATGACCGAAGTCGAAAAGAGTTTATCAGAGATAGTGGAAATAGCGGCAGCCGCCGCAAGTGAAAAGAAAGCCCAACAGATCGTCATCATGGACATGCAGAAGGTATTCCCGGTTACGGACTTTTTTCTCATCGCCAGTGGAACGTCGACGCCCCATGTTCAGTCGATCGCCGATGCGGTCGAAGAGAAGATGGAGGCTGCAGGGGTGCAGTGCCTGCACAAGGAAGGGTATCGGGAAGCGCGCTGGGTTTTGCTTGATTTTGGCGTTGTAGTGGCGCATATCTTCGTTGATGAGGAACGCCAGTTTTACAATCTGGAAAAACTCTGGTCCAGTGCTCCATCCCGTGTATACGAAGACTAAATTTGTCGAGAGGGCCGTCAACTGAAGTTGTCGGCCGATTCGCCAGAAGGCGTTTCTCGATTTGCTGTGAACGGTTACAGGTTGGTTCGATTGAATATTCCCGGTATAGTTGTGGCTACGAAGGTCACATTTCCTGATGAATCAGGGATGCGACGTCGTGGCTATTTTTATTTTTGGGAGTGATTTTGATGCATATGGCGGACGCCCTCATCTCTCCGGCTGTCGGCGGCACTCTGTGGACTGCCGGTGCGGCGCTCACCTATTATTCGGCCAAGAAAATCGGACCGGAGTTCCACGCGCAAAAAGCTCCACTGATGGGAGTGCTCGGGGCTTTTGTCTTTGCTGCGCAGATGATCAACTTTGCCATTCCTGGTACAGGATCTAGCGGGCATTTGGGCGGCGGCATGCTCTTGGCGGTGCTGCTCGGTCCTTATGCGGGATTCCTGACCATGGCGTCGATTTTGACGATTCAGGCGCTGCTGTTTGCAGACGGGGGCTTGCTGGCGCTCGGCTGCAATATTATCAATCTGGCCTTTTTTCCTTGTTTTATCGCTTATCCACTAATTTACAGGAAGATCACAGGGGAGTATTCCTCGCAACTGCGGAGGAACATCGCTGTGACCGTGGCTACGGTGGTCGGATTGCAGTTGGGCGCCCTTGGGGTAGTCACCGAGACGATGCTTTCCGGCATCTCGGAACTGCCGTTTCAGACGTTTGCCCTGTTTATGCTGCCGATCCATCTGGTGATCGGTCTGGTGGAAGCCGCAGTGACTTCAGCGGTTTTGTCTTATGTTTGGAAGGAAGCACCGGGACTTTTCCCGATGAGTACACCGATTGCCGGGGCGAATTCCTCGCCGATGCGCAGGGTTATTTTTACTGTGGCGATCGCAGCTGCGTTGACTGCCGGAATGCTCTCCTGGTTCGCTTCAACCAATCCCGATGGGCTCGAATGGGCCGTGCAGAAAACTTCCGGCCAGGCAGAAGTTGAGAATACCAGTCCAGTTCATGCGACATTGGCAGCCTGGCAGGAAAAAATCGCGAAGTTTCCTGATTATCAGGTCGCGGCGCTGGGATCAGGTGAAGGAAAGAGTGCCAGCACCTCCGCCGCCGGACTCATTGGCGCTTCCCTGACGCTGCTATTGGCGGGAGCGGTCGGCGTCGGCTGTCGCGCCCTGGTTAAACGTAACGCGCAATAAACTCTTAACAACAGAAAGGGTACGCATGCAACGACTTCAAGCGCACCTCGATCATTTTCGCCGTCTGGATGATCTGGCCCAGATGGATTCCACCATTCACCGCCTGCATCCGGCGGTGAAAATCATTACAACGATGGTCTATCTGATCATCGTCGCTTCCTATGCCAAATATGAGGTGGCAGGACTGCTGCCCTTGGTGATCTATCCTGTTGCGGTGATCATTATGGGTCGACTGCCGCTGGGGTATTTTGCCGAACGGATGCTGTTTCTCGCACCGTTCATCTTACTCGTGGCGATCGCCAATCCTTTCCTGGATCGGGCGCCTTTGCTCACGTTGGGAGGGGTGGCGATTGCAGGGGGCTGGGTTTCTTTTGCGTCCATTATACTGAGGTTCTTGCTGGCGGTTATGGCCGTGCTGGCCCTCGTGGCGACTACGGGGATCCATGATATATGCGCCGTCCTGATGCGGGCGGGAGTGCCGCGTATTTTGGTTTTGCAACTGCTCCTGCTTTATCGGTATCTGAGTCTGCTGTTGGAGGAAGCCTACCGGATCGAGCAGGCCTATTTGCTGCGCTCCGGCGGACACAGACGCGGCGTTGCGCCCAAAGTATGGGGTTCGCTGGCAGGAGGGCTCCTGATCCGCACTTTTGGCCGGGCGCGAAAAATATACGACTCGATGCTCTGTAGGGGGTTTACCGGCGAAATTCGTTTTCTCCGCCCGGCGAGCGTGAACGCCGGTTCCTTTTGTTATCTGGCGGGTTGGACGGCTTTCATCGTCTGCGCCCGATTTATTAACATTCCAGAACGTTTGGAGACATTATTCAGGGGAGTTTTTGGATGAGTCATCACACGATTGCCATGCAAGACGTCCGGTACAATTATCCGGATAACACAGAGGCCCTTCAGGGGGTTTCTTTTCTGATTACTCATGGGGAATCGGTTGCGCTGATCGGCGGCAATGGGGCCGGGAAATCAACGTTGCTTTCGCTGCTGGTGGGAATCGTTTTTCCGACGAGCGGTTCGGTCAATGTGGGTGGGCTGGAGATGACACCTCGGGCAGCAGCGGATATCCGGCGGCGAATCGGGATGGTATTCCAGAATCCGGACGATCAGTTGTTCATGCCGACCGTATTCGATGATGTTGCGTTCGGTCCCCTGAACTTGGGCTTCTCCACAGAACAGACGCAGGAAATCGTGAAAACTGCGCTGGAAACCGTTGCCGCCGCGCATTTGAGCCGTAGGTCGTCCCATCGTCTTTCCACCGGTGAAAAGCGGGCGGTTTCCATCGCGTCCGTATTATCGATGACGCCGGACATCCTGCTGATGGATGAACCAACTTCAGGACTTGACCCATGGAGCCGCCGCCAGTTGATAGGATTGCTGCAAAATTTCAACCACACCCAGATCATCGCCACTCACGATTTGGATTTTGCCATGGACGTCTGCGAACGGACTATTGTTTTGCAAAATGGCAGAGTGGTGGCGGACGGGCCGACTTGCGAGCTGCTGCGTAATGAGGAACTGTTGGCAGGTTGTCGGCTTGAACTGCCGCTGCGGTTGCAGAGATTCTGATATATTTTCATTATAGAATATTCTGGCCTGGACATATTGGCACAGGCAAACAAGCAGAACGAGGGTGCCTTGCAACTGTTGAAGTGACCTTGTTGTCCGGAGTGAAATGCGGATGCCCGAGTTGAGAGGTTCGTATGCTACAATAAATTTGTAACGTGAGTGATCAGGCAGGTGATTGTTGTGAAACTGGATGAAGTGGTTATGCCGAATCGGGATAGAATATTGCAAATGGCCGAACAGTATGGGGACCGTAGGGTTCGCGTTTTTGGCTCTGTTGCTCGCCGTCAGGATGATGCGGACAGTGATATCGACTTCCTGGTCGACATGGAGCCGGGACGTAGCTTGCTAGATCTTGGTGGTCTGTTGATCGATCTTGAAAAGTTGTTGAATACAAAGGTTGATGTGGTCACTGAGCGAGGGTTGAGGGACCGTATCCGTGCGCGTGTGCTCAACGAGACGGTGACTTTGTGAGAGATGTTAATGAACGCTTCTTCGATATGCTGGAAGCGATCAAGCGGATTGAAAAATATGCTGAGCGCGGGCGGCTTGCTTTTGTTTCCGATGAACTGATACAGAATTATGTTGTGCATAATCTGCGGATGCTTGGTGAAGCAGCTGCTAAGGTTCCAGTAGATTTACAGCTGCAATATCCAGAGTTGCCATGGTCTAAGATGATCGGCATGCGCAATGTTCTGGTTCATGGATATTTCAGTATCGACCTCGATGAGGCGATTACTCGTATTCTTGATGCTAATAACAGTTGTGATCGGTGTAACAGCTAGAACTGTAAAACTTTCCAAACTTCAAAGGGAAAGCATTCGTGAACTTGAGGACAGTCATGTGTCTTGCTACCTTGCTATATTGAAGTCAAATCGACTCAATAGTCAGCAGTGGAGGTGGCAGAGACAGTGGCTGTTTTATTTTTGGCCAGTCCAATTGATAAGAACCAGTCGCAGGGGTTTTTAGAAAGCCAGATATTTCAGAAGTTAAGTGACCTTGGATCCGATACTCATGCTGAAGCTATTCGCGCAAAAGTGAAAACAGAAATTAAGTGGATTGCAGACCATGGTTTTGCTAATCTGTATCTCCTATTGGAGTCTTGGGCCAAAATACTACAGAAAAACCAGCTGGCGTGGTGGGCTGAGATGCCTAAAACCCCGACTGTAGGATGGATATTGGGGATTTGCCAGACATTACAAAGCGATGAGGGCGTGTTTGCGCCTTCGGATTCCGTCAAGGTATTGTGTTCATCACTTCCAGCATGGGCGAAAGAATCCGAAAAGCTGCGACAGACTGCAGTCAACTGACTACTTTGATTTTTTGGATACTAAATTATTTTCCGGTTTTTTATATTATTCACAGCTTATGCGTGCGAATAATATTTTTCTTATTTTTTTGAATAATTCAATAAAGCTCTTTACAAAGGCATAGATGTGTTACTATAATAAAAGTAATAAAAATTACATAAATTTATAATATGATTAAAATTTTTCAAAAAAGAGGTGACTTGTAAGTGGGCACTCAAGGCGATTTGTTAATCAGAGGGGGCACGGTAATCGATCCTGCGGCGAACTTTCACGGCCTGGCGGATGTGCTGATCAAAAACGGCGAAACTGTAGCGACGCCGCCGGGTGAGCGGATAGACGCCGCCCAAGTGATTGATGCTACAGGCTGTTATGTTTTCCCAGGTCTGATTGATTATCATACGCATCTGTTTTATGGCGGAACCCGTATCGGCGCGGCCCCCGATCTGGCTCTTTTGCCACAGGGAGTCACAACGGCGGTGGATCAGGGGAGCGCTGGCGTTTCTAACGTTGATCTTTTTTTTGACACCGTTGTGGCACACAGTCAAACCCGGATTTATTGCCATCTGCATGTGGCCAAGGCCGGATTGGAATCATTGCCGTCGAGCTCCGAGGTTGTTGATCCGGTTCTGTATGATCTGGAGCGTACGCGTGCGCTGTTCCAAAAGTATGCTGGCAGGGTGCTCGGTCTGAAAATTCGACAGAGCCTTGAAATCGTCGGCGACTTCGGATTGATGCCATTGAAAGAAACGATTCGAATGGCGGAGGAGATCGGTTGCCCGGTAGTGGTGCATACGACAAATCCTCCGGATGCTGTGGGAAAACTGGCGGACCTTTTGCGGCCAGGAGATGTATTTACACACATGTACCAGGGAAAAGGCAGGTCCATAATCAATAATATGGGAAAAGTGGATGTGGCAGTACATCGGGCCAGGAAACGGGGCGTACTATTTGACACGGCGGATGGTAGAGGTCATTATGCGTTGGATGTGGCCAAAACAGCTCTGGCGGACGGATTTGCGCCGGATATCATCAGCACGGACCTGACCGGCGGTAATGTTTACGAGCAGGCGGTTTTCGGGTTGCCGCTCATCATGTCCAAATATCTGGCATTGGGCATTCCACTGGATGCTGTCGTAAAAGCATGCACGGCGATTCCTGCGAAGATGATCGGAATGGAAGGTAAACTGGGGACGCTGATTCCGGGAGCTTGCGCCGATGTTGCAGTTTTTCGGCTGGTGGAAAAGCAGGTTGCCTTCACAGACGTTACGGGCCAATCTCTCGCCTGCAATCAATTGCTGATTCCTCAATTAACGGTAAGCCGTGGCAAAGTGCTTTACCGGAGCCTGGAGTTATAGTGAAATCGGCTCATAACATGACCTTACAAATGGGAGGGAAAAAGATGAAACTTGGGTTTATCGGATTCGGCGAAGTCGGCTTTGAAATGGCCAAAGGGTTCGGCGCAGCAGGCCTAACAGAAATACTGGCATATGACGTACTCCAGGACCATCCTGTTTACGGCTCGCTGGTGGCGGAAAGGGTCCGCGTCTCCGGAGTGACCATGTGCACCACATCTGCGGCAGTGCTGGACAATGCAGATGTCGTCATCGTGGCTGTTCCGGGCGGGAAAGCACTGGAAACTGCCCGGCAACAGAAAAGTCTGTTGAAAAGTGGAACGGTCTACGCAGATGTGTCTGCCTCCTCGCCGGAAACCAAACAGCAAATTTGGGACGAAATCAAAGAAACTGGCGTAATGTTCGCGGACGGAGCCATGCTGGGTTCACTAACCTTGTATCAAAATAAGGTGCCAACCTTGGTCAGCGGAAACGGCAGTGATCTGTTCATCGAACGGATGGCGCCGTACGGAATGGATTTGGAAAAAGTCAGCGACGTTCCGGGGGAGGCGACTGCGATCAAGTTGGTGCGGAGTATCTTCATGAAAGGATTGCCGGCGTTATTGGTAGAGGTACTGGAAGCAGCCTCCGTGATGAAGGTGGATCATCTTGTCCTGAAATCAATCGCTGCTACCATGAATGCCTGTCCGTTTGAAGAAACGATGAACCGGCTGGTGACCGGCAGCGCTGTTCACGCGGAGCGCCGTGCGCACGAGATGGAGAACGTCGTGGAGATGTTGGAGAGCATTCAGGTAAAGCCCATTATGTCCCAAGCAACACATGAGCGGCTAATTTGGCTGGCTGGGAAAAAGATTAAGGAAAAATTCGGCGGAAAAACGCCGAAAGAGTGGCAGCAGGTCGTAAAAGCGTGGGAAGAACCCGCTCAGTGAACAGGATACATAAACCGTGAGGCGCCAGAATAAAGAAATAAAACAGAAAAGAGATGAGCGAAATGTCAAATGTAGGATTTCGTGTCTATACTAAAATTAACCGCCCGAACCCGGAGCTGGTGGCCAGCTTTAAAGGTTTGCCAGTAGCCAATATCGCGGATGAAATGAACCGGTTTTTCTGCATGGACGCTTGCATCAAGCCCATGAATAAAGCATTGCTGCTGGGAACGGCCTTCACTGTTAGGACACGTACGGCTGACAACCTTCTGTTGCACAAGGCTATTGACATGGCACAGCCGGGTGATGTGATCGTGGTCGATGCACAGAGAGATTTGGTGAATGCGATCACCGGAGAAATCATGATGACAGAGGCCCGCAAGAAAGGCCTGGCCGGCGTGGTCATCGACGGCGCCGTTCGGGATGCACAGGCCCTGCACGAGATGGACATGCCTGTATATGCAGCCGGGGTTACGCCCAAAGGTCCTTATAAAGACGGCCCCGGCGAAATCAACGTGCCGATCTGCTGCGGTGGCGTGGTGGTAAACCCCGGCGATATTATCGTGGGTGACGCAGACGGTATCGTCGTGATCACTCCCCAAGATGCTTCAGAGATTCTGGTAAAAGCCCAGGCCAAGTTTCAGAAAGAACAGGAAATCTTTCGGGCTATTGAAGCGGGAACAAGAGATAAAGCATGGATTGATCGGGATTTAAAAGCCCGCGGGTGTGAATTGATTGATGGATATTGCCGGTAAATAGTACGAGGGAGGGGCAGCCAGTGAAGAGCCTTGAAGTATACATCAGTGGTTTCTTTATCCTGTTTGGTGCCATTATATTTCAGCTGGCGTCATCCATGAAGTATTATGGCGAATATGGTCCGGGCCCTGGCTTATTGCCAGTGTGGATCAGCGGCATGATGGTGGTTTTGTCTGCGGTAAATCTTATCGCGGCGTTGAAAAAGAACAACAAATCTTTTGCTGATATTTTGCCTAAAGGGACTGGCTTGATTAACGTGTTAAGCTGCGTCGGCGCTTACGCTCTGTTTATCGTTACGGTTCCCTATCTGGGATTCACGATATCCAGCATAGCCATGTTGTTCATTCTGTTTTCCCGGGGATATACATGGCGGAGAGGCCTGTGTCTTTCCATCCTCGTGACTGGCATATTGTTCTTCGTTTTCGGTTCTGTACTGACAGTGCCATTGCCTGTCAATGAATTTGGGTGGTAAAGGAGAAACGCTATGGAAAGTTTTGGCTACTTGTTGCACGGTTTTGAAACGGCATGCAGCGGATGGAATTTGCTTTACTCACTGGTGGGGGTAAGCTTCGGAATGTTTGTTGGCGTGTTGCCGGGACTGGGGCCGACTGCAGGCACAGCTCTTCTGTTACCCTTGACTTTTGGCATGCAGCCGGTTTCGGCGGTCATCATGTTGTCCGGGATTTATTATGGCGCAATGTATGGTGGGACGATTACCTCCGTGTTGATCAACGTACCGGGTGAATCAGCTTCTCTGATCACTTGCATGGATGGATATCCAATGGCCAGACAGGGAAGGGCGGGAACCGCACTCGGAGTCGCAGCGATTGGATCCTTCATCGGGGGCATGATCGCTCTCGCTATCTTGATTCTCGTGGGGCCCATAGTGGCATCTCAGGCGCTCAAGTTTGGTCCGCCGGAATACTTCGCCCTTGTGGTGGTCGGATTGTCTCTGTTGATTGGCTTGATGGGTAAATCCTTGCTTCGGGGATTGATTGCCGCTCTCTTTGGTTTGACACTGGCATTTGTGGGAATGGACCCGCTGACAGGAAGCATTCGATTTGCTTTTGGCCAGGAAAATTTAGAAGACGGACTCGAGTTTGTATCTCTGGCGATGGGATTGTTCGGCCTCTCTGAGATATTTATGACTGCGGAAGAAAATTTGAATACCCAGGCTGCAAAAATTCCTAAAATACAAAATATGATGCCGCGACGTGAAGAGTGGGGTCCTTCGTTAAAAGCGATTCTACGAGGCAGCGGCATAGGCGTACTGCTAGGCTTGGTTCCCGGAACCAATTCAGTGATTCCGACAATTCTCAGCTACTCCATCGAGAAAAAAATAGCAGCTGATCCTTCCCGATTTGGGAAAGGGGCCATCGAAGGAGTGGCGGGACCGGAAACCGCCAACAATGCGTATGCCGGCGCGGCGCTGATCCCCCTGTTTACGCTCGGGATTCCCAGCTCACCTTCGATTGCCGTATTGCTGGGGGCTTTTATCATGCACGGATTGACGCCCGGACCGACGTTGATGCAAAGAAATCCGGAATTCGTCTGGGGCGTTATTGCCAGCATGTTCATCGGCAATGCAATGCTGTTGGTTATGAATCTGCCGATGGCCAATATGTGGGCTCAACTCACCAGGGTGCCATTCAAAATTATGTTGCCCAATATAATGATTATTATGATACTGGGCGCCTACAGTATTAATAACAGCTTGTTTGATGTCGGCATGATGCTGGTGTTTGGAATTCTGGGTTATTTCATGAAAAAAGCGCAATTTCCGCTGGGACCGGTTCTGCTGACCTTTGTGCTCGGCAAGATTTTGGAAAGCTCGCTGATGAAATCTCTTGACCATTTTCAACGGCAATTTTCTGGGATTTTTCCAGCGACCGATTTCCGCAACGTTGTTGATTATCGCCATTACCATTATTGTGGTTAGCATATATTTAGGGTCAAAAGACAAAGGAATCGAGGGTGACAGTGAAATTTAAAAAAGTAAGGGGGAGAAATGATGAAGACGACTGCGAAAAAAATGCTCTGTATGTTACTGGGGTCATTTTTACTGGGAATCGTTCTGACCGGATGCGGAGGGCAGGCTCCGGCGGCCAAGAAACCAGCGACAGAGAGCAACTACCCCAATAAGCCGATTACCCTGATTGTCCCTTATTCGGCCGGTGGCAGCTCTGATGTAGGCGCACGGCTGGCGGCCAAACGGCTGGAGAAAGAATTGGGCCAACCTGTTGTGGTGGAAAATGTGACCGGAGCTGCCGGCTGGATCGGCTGGACAAAAATGGCCAAGTCGAAACCGGACGGATACACCCTGTCGTTGTTGAACATGACCTTCATTACTTCTTATTTGAACCCGGAAAATAAACGGGATATGAACCTGGATAGTCTCACACTACTGGCCAATCATGTCTGGGACGTGACCGCCTGGGCGGTGCGACCGGATTCACCCTACAAAAACATCAAGGAACTGATGGAGTATGTAAAAGCCAACCCCGGAAAAGTAACGGTAGCTACTTCGGGTGTATACACACAGCATCATATTGCGCTCATCGCACTCGAAAAATTGGGCTATAAAATGAGAGCGGTTCATACCACGGGAGTGTCGGAAGCCTTGACAACAGCCATGGGAGGGCATGTGGACATCGTTTCCATGGGCGCCGGAGACATTCGGAATGCGGCCAAGGAAGGTACGATGCGTCCATTGGTTGTATTGGACAAGCAACGGTCGAAATTTCTGCCCGATGTGCCAACCTTGTCCGAGAGTACCGGACTTAATGTAAACGCCTTTGCCTTACGCGGTTTTGCCAGTCCCGGCAATACGGACCCGGCTGCAGTGAAACGACTGGAAGCCGCTTTCAAGAAAATCTTGGCAGACCCGGAACATATTGCCGAGATGGAAAAAATGGGCCTGGAAATTCATTATATGGACTCCAAGGATTATAAAGCGTTTATGAAAGATGTGGAAGTCAATCTGAAGAAAACAATGGGTTGGTAGAGCAAAATTTACACTTCAGGTAGTAACGCATATAATGCAGGTATGGCAAGATTTTTTGACAAAGGTGGCGTTTGCCGTTGGGGAAAAGTACGTTGCGTGCATTAGAAGAAAAAATTGAGAACTTTACTCCATCGCAACGAAAAGTAGCGGACTACATTTTGAAACACCCCACGGAAGCCGCTTTTCTTACGATCGAACAGCTGGCAGGACTTACCGGGGTCAGTGTCGCTACCATCATGCGGCTGGCTTATTCCATCGGGTATACCGGCTATTCCCAGTTTCAGAAAGAACTTCAGGAAGTATTGCGGGATCGCGTCTCGCCCCCCAATCGACTGGAAGCCAATGTGAAAAAACTTAGCAAAAACAAACTGCTGATCGACTGTGCCAAACTCCAGATTGAAAACATTCGCAAAACAGTGGAATTTTTATCGGAAGAAAACATTGACCAGGCGTTCAAGTTGATTTTTGAAGCTCAAAAGATCTATGTAATCGGCGTCCGGGGCAGTTTTGCCGTAGCCAACTATCTAAATGAGGGGCTAAATCGTCTTGGAGTCGATTGCGAAGTAATCGTGCCGGATACTGGACGTATCCAGGCGGTAATGGCCCGACTGCAACCTACTGATTTAGTGATTGCCATCAGTTTGCCCCGTTATGCCAGGCGGACAGTTGAAATTGTGCGAGTTGCCAAGAATAGAAAAGCGAAAATCCTGTCAATTACTGATGGATATTCTTCACCATTGGCTTTAATGTCTGATGTGTTTCTGGGGTGTGCTTTTGAGAGCTTGGCGTTTCACCATTCAGAAATTGGCGCTTTGTTTGTGGCCGATTTTTTAATTACTGGCGTGGCGGTTAAGAATTCTGTAAAAACAAAAAAACAATTGGAAGAAATCGAACGCGTCGTTGGTGAGATTGAGGCAAATGTGATCAAATAAGGATCACCGAAGAACTATTCAAAGTTTATCATGCCTACGTGCTATAGGAACAAAGACGGTCCCGGCAAAATACCCGGAACCGTCTTTGTTTGTTGATGCGCCGATATCTGTGGCCCAGGATGGAGTGCCGATAGTAGTCGGATAGTATGCAAATTGGCCTGTTTGCTAAAGGATGCTAACCGGGTTAATTATCCCGAATAGGGATTGAACCGTTTCAGGCGCAGAGCGTTCAGAACGACGGAGACAGAGCTGAAGGCCATGGCAGAACCGGCTAACACCGGGGAAAGGTAACCCGACGCAGCGATCGGGATGCCCAGCGAATTGTAGACGAGCGCCCAGAACAGGTTTTGCCGGATATTTCGCATCGTTGCCTTACTCAGCTTGATTGCAGCCACGATTCCATTCAAATCGCCGCGCATGAGCGTGATATCCGCCGCTTCGATTGCCACATCGGCTCCCGTGCCGATGGCGAATCCGACATCGGCTGTAGCCAGTGCGGGAGCGTCGTTGATGCCATCCCCCACCATGCCGACGACCTTGCCTTCTTTCATCAGCGCGGCCACTTTTTCCGCCTTGTGTTCAGGCAACACTTCCGCCAGTACATTCCGAATTCCGATGCCTTCCGCGATAGCCTGCGCGGCGCGAGCATTGTCGCCGGTAATCATCCACACTTCGATGCCGAGTTTTTGCAAATCGGCTATAGCTTGAGCCGAGTTTTCTTTCACTGTGTCGGCTACGGCGATCAAACCCTTCAATGTCCGGTTCGCAGCAAGCAACATGACGGTTTTCCCTTGCTGTTCGAGTTTTTCAATTTCAGGGATGGCTGTTTCGAAGGGGACCTGGTTTTCCTGCATCAGTCTGCGGGTACCGACGAGAATTTCCTGTCCTGTGATAAAGGCTTTCACACCTTGCCCAGGGATGGCGATAAATGATTCAGGGGCTGCCAGTACCAGGTTCTGTTCCTGCGCGTATTTTACGATCGCCTGCGCCAGAGGATGCTCGGAATTTTTCTCCACCTGCGCCGCCAAGGTTAACAGGCTTGGTTCGGCAAGGTCGGATAACGGGATGATATCCGTCACGGTCGGCTGCCCCTTGGTGATTGTGCCGGTTTTATCGAGCACGATTGTTGTCAACCGGTGGGCGTTCTCGAGATGTTCGGCTCCCCGGATCAGGATGCCATACTCCGCGCCTTTGCCGGTTCCCACCATGATGGAAGTCGGGGTGGCAAGACCCAGAGCGCAGGGGCAGGCAATGACAAGCACGGCCGTGAAATTCACCAAAGCCCGGGAGAAATTGCCCGGATCAAACAGGAAATACCAACCGATGAACGTGAGCATGGCAACGGTTACAACGAACGGGACAAAGTAGCCTGACACAACATCCGCAAACCGTTGGATCGGCGCTTTGGACCCCTGGGCATCTTCAACAATCTTTACGATCTGGGCCAGGGCAGTGTCTTTGCCGACTTTTGTCGCTGTGAACCGGAAAGAGCCGAATTTGTTGATGGTCGCGCCAACCACGGCGTCCCCGGCTTTTTTATCTACAGGGAGGCTTTCGCCTGTCAGCATGGACTCATCCAAAGTTGAGATCCCTTCAGTGATTACGCCGTCGACTGGGACTTTTTCGCCAGGCCGGACCACGATCAAGTCGCCGACCTGAACCAATTCGATGGGTACGTCCGACTCAGCGCCATTCAGGATCACGCGGGCCGTCTTAGGTTGCAGACCCATCAGGGACTTGATGGCCTCAGAGGTTCTGCCTTTGGCGATTGCCTCCAGCAATTTGCCGAGGATGATCAGGGTGATGAGGATGGCCGAAGTTTCAAAATACAGATGAGGATCGCCGGTCAACACATTCACGATACTATAAAAATACGCGGCTGAGGTTCCGAGAGCCACCAATACGTCCATATTGGCGCTGCCGTTGCGTAATGCCGACCAGGCGCCCCGATAGAAAGGCCAGCCCGCCACGAACTGCACGGGGGTTGCCAGCGCCAGCTGCAGATAGGGGTTCATCAGAATCATGCCGATATCCTTCATGATGCCGAACGAATGCAATATCATCCCCAGTAACAAGGGGGATGAAAGCACCGCCGACAGGGTCAGACGCAGGCGTTGGGCACGGACCTCTTCCTGCCGCATTTTTTTCTCCCGGTCGACGTCGCTGGCATCCGCCAGGTTATGGGCTTCGTAACCCAGTTTCTTGACCTTGTTCTGAATCTGCACGAGACTCAAGTCCTGAGCGTTGTATTCGATCGTTGCCTTTTCCGCCGCCAGATTGACGGTGGCGCTATAGACGCCAGGCAGGCTATTGAGACCTTTCTCGATCCGGGCGGAGCAAGCGGCGCAGGTCATACCGGAGATTTTGAACTCGGCTTTGTCGGCAACGACCTGATAGCCGAGAGATTCGACCTTATCGGCAAGCGCTTTCAGGCTGATTTGAGCGGGATCATAAGTCACACTGGCTTTTTCAGCGGCGAAATTTACGGTTGCTTTCTCAACTCCCGCCAATTTTCCGAGACCCTTCTCAATCCGATTGGCGCAAACGGCACAGGTCATGCCGGTGATTTTCATGTTTACCGAGTTTAGTTTTTTTTCAGTTGTTTCTTGTGCCACCGTTATCACATCCTTTTTAGCGGCCGCAGAGAGCTATTTCGTGAACTGCTTCAAAACATTCATCAGCTCGTCGATACTCTGGTCGACTCGATCTTCTTTGATTGCCGTGACCACGCAGCTTTTGGCGTGACTCTCCACGATCATCAACGCTACTTTGTTCAGGGCGGCTCGGGCAGCAAGAATCTGCTGCACCACATCAACGCAATACCGTCCATCATCCAGCATTTTATCGATGCCGTTGATCTGGCCGGATATTTTTTTCAAGCGTTGCTTCAGATCTGCTTTTTCTTTATCGACTAGCATATTGCACCTTCTTATTTTTACTATACCCCCGTATGGTATATATAAAGTATAGGTTTTGCTTATCATAAAGTCAACAAGCCGGATAAAAAAATAAGCCAGCTCCGTATTTCGGAGCTGGCGCGGGCGAACGTTCCTTAACCCAGTTTCATGCAAATGCTGGTTGCGGGGCAACTGTTCCCCAGGGCGGAACTTTTTAAAACCAAGGCGGGGATCTCCTGGCGGTCAATTTTCACAAACCCCAGCCGTGAAAAATAATCTTCAGCGGTGTTGGTCAGCAAAAAGACCGGCGAAAGGCCGACTGTTTTCAAATGCTCCAGCAAATGCTGGACCAGGGCGGCGCCCAGCCCCGACTTGCGGACCTCGGGCCGGACGGCGAACGAGCGCAGCAGGGCTGCCGAGCCGTATTGCTCGAACCCGACCATACCCAGGATGCGCTCCTGGCTGATTGCAGAGAAATAAACACCTTCAGTTGGGGTGACACCTGCCGTAGTCAGATTGCTGGACGTCAACAACTCATGCAGGGACGGAAAATCATCAGGGGGTGCTAGCTTGATGCGGTAGTCGATTCCAGGCTGCAATAGTATTTTTGTTTTTTGGGCCCGGATGAAAGCGCTGCCAATGGCATCCTTCGTTTCCTGCGGATCAAAGCCAAGATCGACTGGGTCATAAATTCGGATCACTTCCAACTCAGGATCGGTAAAACCGGCTGTTGTCAGCTTGCTTTTGAATTCGTCCACGCCAAGAGCTCCAGCCAGGCAGCCTGTCCAGGCGGCCAGATTCTTTCGCAGCCATTCCGGCAGCGGTTTCAGGGTTACAATATCGGATACCGCCATTCTACCTCCCGGCTTGAGGACCCGGTGGATTTCACGGAACACGGCATCCTTGTCGAAGGATAGGTTGATGACGCAGTTGGAAATAACGACATCGACGCTGTTGTCAGGTAACGGGATGGCTTCGATATGTCCTTTGAGAAATTCGGCGTTGGTGATGCCGAGTTTTGCTTTATTCGCATTGGCGGCGGCCAGCATCTCGTCCGTCATATCCAGACCATACGCTTTGCCGGCGGGACCTACCCGGCGGGCTGACAGAATCACGTCCAGTCCGGCGCCGCTGCCAAGGTCCAGCACCACTTCCCCGGCATGAAGAGGGGTGAGGGCCGTTGGGTTGCCGCAACCGAATGAGGCTTCGACTAATTCCGGGGACAGCCCGGCAACTTCTTCTGACGTATACAGATTTCCGGTAACGGCCTGTGTTGCATTGCTGGGACCAGAGCCGCAACAAGAGCTTCCGCTGCAGCCACAACCACTTTTTGCAGTAATCGCTTTTGCATATCGTTCGCGTACCTTGTCCCGGATTTCTTCTTTGTTCACCTTATTCACTGTCATCATCTCCTCGTTTCATTCGTAATCAACAGCATTTTTCTGATTTGAGAGCTGAAGATAGAAGTTGCAAACTTTTTAACACTTGCTCACGCTCATGGGGATCAATTTCGGCAATGACATTTTCAAAATAGGAAGCCATGCGTTGCTCAAGCTTGAAATAGGATTGCTTGCCTTTTTCGCTGAGTTTTAAGACCACATAGCGGCGATCAGCGGGGTCTTCCTCACGTAGCAACAAACCCTCGACAACGAGCCGGTCCGAGGATCGGCTGACCGTGCTTTTGTCCAAGTCCAGACGCTCTGCCAATTGATTGACCGATAGGAAGCCGGCCCGCCCTATTTCAATCATGGCAGTGCATTGGCTGAGAGTCATGTCGCAGCAGAGTGCCTCGCTTCGGTCCAGGATACCAAGCTTGCGGATTAAGGTTCGCAGCAGTTCACGGAGCGTAGCAGCCTGTATTGATGAATTCATGGAATGATCGCCCCTTCGGTTGTGATGTTTCAACAAAATAATAGTACAATAATTAATTGCATAATGCAACTAATGCATAAGACAATAATTTAAATTCCTACAAATTGATCAACGCGGTCGGGAGAGTAATCTAACGTGTTATTGATAATTATGCGTTCGACTACTATACTAATGCGTAGGGGCGTATATAGAATCGGCTTTAGCTATGCCGCAGGCGGATATCTGTCCACCTGCGGCATTTTCGTGTACGCCCGGCATGGGCGTCGTCTATAGGGTGAAAGTCCCGAGCGGGGGCTGGCGAGCGCCTACCGTTAGCCAAGAGCAAGGGTGTCCGTCGCGAGACGGAATCTGAAGGAAGCTGGAGGCAAATGCTCGACCTGAGGTATACGAACCCAATTTGAGGCTGTTTCAGCCGGACGAGTCTGCACGAGAAGACGAAGTCCGAAGCCGCCAAGGGCTGAAGCAGTAAACTTGGGCAGGTGCATGAGTGGAAAGATGACGTTCTTATCCGGGGAGGCCTGCGGTCACGCCGACTGAGTCGGCAACCGCCGCCGTGAGGCGGCGCTGAAATCGCAGGAGTCAGCCGAGGCCATAGTACGGAGAGCGGGACGCCGCGCCGGAAGGGCCGAACCCAAAGAAAGAGAGGGAAACTATGCGTTCGCGTGATGAGCAATTACAGCAGCCAACTTCAGAAGAAGGCTTACGGCAAAAAGTAGCGGTGAAGCCGCAAAAGTATGCCGGAGCGCTGAGCCCATCACCGGCACAAGTGGACCTGCCCTCTCGCGAAGACCCTGGTGAACTGCTGGAGAAAACGCTGGAGCGGGAAAACATGAAACGCGCCTACCAGCGGGTGAAACAAAACGGAGGAGCTCCCGGCGTCGACGGGATGGATACCGCCACACTGGCGGGATATCTCCAGACCAACTGGGAAACAACTAAAGAACAGCTCCGAACGGGAACTTACCGGCCGCAACCCGTGAAACGGGTGGACATTCCAAAACCCGGAGGCGGGACGCGGGCGCTGGGTATCCCAACCGTATTGGATCGCCTGATCCAGCAGGCCCTTCTGCAGACACTGACCCAGATATTCGATCCTTACTTCAGCCCGGAAAGCTACGGCTTCCGGCCGGGGAAACGGTCGCATGACGCAATCCGGCGGGCGCAGGAACACATCCGGGAAGGCTATCGGTTTGTCGTGGACATGGACCTAGAGAAATTCTTCGACCGGGTCAACCACGACATGTTGATGGCGCGGGTGGCGCGAAGAGTGGGAGACAAACGAGTTCTGAAACTCATCCGCAGTTACTTAAGCGCCGGAGTCATGGAATGTGGCGTAGTAAGTAGGACAACAGAGGGAACGCCGCAGGGCGGTCCGTTGAGTCCGCTATTGTCGAACATTCTGCTCGATGACTTGGACCGGGAACTGGCGCGGCGCGGGCATCGGTTCGTCCGCTACGCGGACGACTGCAACTTGTTCGTGCGAAGCAGGCGGGCAGGAGTTCGGGTGATGGAATCGGTGGTCCGGTTTGTGGAAGGCAAGCTCAAACTCAAGGTAAACCGGGAGAAGAGTGCAGTAGACCGACCGTGGAAGCGAAAGTTTCTTGGCTTTAGTTTCTTGAACGACAAAGCGGGAACCATCCGGTTAGCGCCAAAGACGCTGGAGCGTTGCAAGGAGAGAATCCGACAACTCACGAACCGAACATGGTCCGTGGCGATGGAAGAAAGAATCCGGCAGGTTAACCAGTATCTGCGGGGCTGGATTGGATATTTCCATGTGGCATCGGCCAAGAAGCATTGCGGGGAACTGGACCAATGGTTACGGCGGCGACTGCGCATGTGCCTCTGGAAACAATGGAAGAGGGCGTGGACACGTTTCCGAAACCTCCGGGCGCTGGGCGTACCGGAGTGGGCGGCGTGGATGATGGCCAAATCCAGCAAGGGACCCTGGGCCATGGCCCGCAACACAAATAATGCCCTCGACGTTACCTATTGGGAACGTCAAGGGCTGTTGAGTTTGCTTGCACACTATGGAAAACTTCGTCAATCCTTGGGAACCGCCGGATGCGGACCCGCATGTCCGGTGGTGTGAGAGGTCGGGGGCTCGCCGCCCCCTCCTACTCGATTATTTTTGATTGATGAGGAGGGGTTTGATTGTGGAAAACGAGAATTGTGGGGATGGGTTTCCCATTATAAAAACAGATCGACTGGTTTGTCGCCAGATAACGAACGAGGATGCTCAGATATTGCATCAATATTGGTCAGACACAAACGTAACTGAGTATTTTTCACTCGACCCGTTTAAAACAGTGGAAGAAACGTTGGAGATGATCGCTCTGCTGAACAGCATGCCGGAAAATAACCAAGGCATCCGCTGGGCGATCACCAGAGCAACGGATGGAAAAGTGCTTGGAACCTGCGGTTTCCACAATCATAAACCTGAACATTTCCGGGCTGAAATGGGATATGAGCTGGGAAAAGCGTATTGGGGTCAGGGCATCATCGATGAAACCATCACCGCAATTCTCGATTATGGGTTCAGCCACATGAAATACAATAGAATTGAAGCTTTCGTCAATTATGGCAATTTCCGATCGACCCGCTTCCTGGAACGGATGGGTTTCAAACTTGACGGCCTACTGAGGGAATACGAATTTAACCGGGGCAAGTTCGATGATCAGTATTGCTATTCTTTGTTGAAGTCTGATTGGAGAAAGCGTTAGTGTCGATAAAACCGAAAGGCGAGTGCCAGACAATCGGTTATGCACCATAATAGGAAAGCAACATAACCTCCGTAGACGCCATAACCCAGTTGGATCGCCAACAAGTAGGCCAACGGAAGGAAAACGAGGTAGCTGGATAGCAACCCTTCATAAATGATAAAACGGGTATCTCGACAGCCGGTCAATGCCCCACGCAATACCATGTACACAGAAGAAAACAATTGCCCGCAACAGACCAGCTTTAGTGTTTTAACGGCTTGTTCCGCTACTATCGCGTCAGCGGGACTAAAAAAACGACTGACTGCCGACGCGGATAGAAACAACGCACCGCTAGTCAGGCAAATCACGCCCAGACTCATCCGACCTATGCGATTGACTGTTGGTTTCAGGAGATGATTGGTTTCCGGCTCAACCAACCGCGGGACAAGGATGGAGGCAGTGATCAAGAACCCGATGGACGGCAAGTAGGCTAAGTTGAAAATTTGCAAGGTGATTTGATGAACTGCCAGCGCCACGGAACCCAACGGCTTGATGACATAGACAAACGCCAGCAGGGCCAACAGGGTAAAGCCCGTATTGAGACCGATGTCTATTGCCAGAGAAACGTATTCCGGCGTTTGTTTGAGAAACGACTGATTCCAGCGAATATATTGCGCGGTAAGAGGGTTTTTTATCGCCAGATAGATTATGATCAGCAAACCAACCAGACTGGCGGCAAAAGTTCCCCAGGCCGATCCTTCCACGCCAAGACCGGGGAATCCCCATCCACCGTAAACAAACAGATAGGTAAATATGGCATTCAAAATACAACTGGCGATGGTGCTGAAAAGCGGAGTGGCAGTGTCACGCAGTCCCCGGAATAATCCGACCAAAACATAGGAAAACAGGATGAGCGGAATCGTCCAGAGCCATACCGTCAGATAAGCCACGCCGTGATATTTTATTTGCTCATTGCCGATGCTGTCATAAACCATAGTGCTGATATCTGAAGCAAAAATGATGAGCACCGCTCCGATGAGAGCTGTTAGAAACAATCCTGTATTTATCACGGCTGCTCCTTTGGCAGGGTCTTGGCTCTCAGATGCTTTGGCAATTAAAACTGTGGTGCCGATTCGAAAGCCTTCCAGAAAATTAAATACTGTAGCGCAGATTGCATTGGCAATTGCCACGGCGGCAATCGCGTCCGTGCCTAGAGGCCCGATGAAGGCCAGGTCGATCATGCCATCTAGTAAAACGACGGATTGTGAAATAATAATCGGGAATGCCAATGCCCCGATTCTTTTGTAGCTGATGATTTGTTCCATGAGTACAACCTCCTGATAAAAAAGTAAAGACGCCGAATCATCGGCGCCTTGCAGTCAGATGGAATATTACAGTTGAACCTTTTAGGCAGGAAACGGATTGTTATCTTGCCGTGAGGGGCGTACTGCAGCCAAGAGAGTTAAGTAGCCATTTTCGGTGTTTGATTTGCTTAAAAAAGGACAGACTTATCCCCTTTGAGCCTAAAACGACTGCACAAACAGGTGATTCTACTTCTGGCAAGCGACGTCCGAAAACGCTGTTCACACTCTTGACCTCCTTTCTCACAGGAATTCTTTTTATATTTTATGTAATTATAAGGGATTCGTCAATGAGCGATTCTTGAGATAGTATTGTTGGAGCGTATTGACAAATCGATATCTGAGTGGAATAATAAGATATAAGTTAATTGAGTAGCTGATCAGGAAACTGAAGGCTCAAAGAACACTTCAAACTGAAGGGTTTTTTGAGCCTTTGTCGCTTCTGAAAGCTGAAAAAGAGGAGGAACAATATAATGAGCAAAATTGCACAGGCAGTGACAGACTTGATTGGGAATACTCCGCTGCTGGCGTTGAATCGCTTTAGCCAGCATGCCGGATTACCTTCAACCGTGGTAGCGAAGCTTGAATACTTTAACCCACTGGGCAGTGTGAAGGATAGAATCGCATTCGCAATGATTGAGGCGGGTGAAGCCGCTGGGAAAATTAACAAAGACACGCTGATTATTGAACCGACCAGCGGAAATACCGGCGTCGGGCTGGCTTTCGTCGCGGCGTCCAGAGGCTATAAGCTTGTTTTGACGATGCCGGAGACGATGAGTATTGAACGGCGGAATCTGCTGAAAGCGTTGGGTGCGCAGCTAGTGCTCACACCCGGACCGGAAGGCATGAATGGCGCCATCAAAAAAGCGGAAGAACTGGCTGCGGAAAACCCGAATTCCTTCTTGCCGCAGCAGTTCAAAAACCCTGCCAATCCCGAAATACACCGGAAGACAACGGCGGAAGAAATCTGGCGTGATACGGAAGGCAAGGTGGATATTTTCATTGCCGGTGTAGGAACAGGCGGGACAGTGACCGGGGTGGGTGAGGTATTGAAAGCCTATAAATCTTCGGTACAAGTGATCGCGGTTGAACCTGCGGCATCGCCGGTTTTATCGGGAGGACAGCCTGGCCCCCACAAAATCCAGGGGATTGGCGCAGGATTTGTTCCCGACGTGTTCAATCGTGCTGCTATCGATGAAATCATTCCCGTGGGCAATGACGAAGCGATGGCAACAGGGCGCGAACTGGCGAAGACGGAAGGGCTGTTGGTCGGCATTTCCAGTGGCGCGGCAGCCTGGGCAGCGGCTCAGGTGGCCAAACGTCCGGAAAACAAGGGGAAAGTGATCGTAGTGCTGTTGCCGGATACCGGCGAACGTTATCTGTCCACACCGTTATATACCGAACCGGAAGCATAGGTCGAACAGGCATGATGTCGCTGCAGACGAGTCCTTCGTCTACGGCGGCATATTTTTTTAGCCGATGGGCCGCGTGAATAAATATCACAGACAATGGGTTTTGCAATGGTCTCAAAATAGTCGATATGCAAAATGCAAAAATTTTGTTGCGTATTCGGGCGGTAAGGTGTTTACTAGAAACAAGAGGTTGTTAATGGAGGTTGGTATGGAAGAGAAAATAAATGCAGTAACCCATGGAGTGGGAACCGGCTTGGCGCTGATCGGTTTGATGGCTTTGCTGGCTTCGGTCCAAGTTCGTAATGATATTTGGTGCGTAACCAGCGCGGTAATATATGGTGGGTCATTGGTGTTGCTGTATCTGGCGTCGACACTCTATCACAGTTTTACGGGCCGCAAGGTAAAACAGGTGTTTCAGATCATCGACCATGCGGCGATTTATGTATTGATTGCCGGAACGTATACACCCTTCCTGCTGATTTTGCTTCGCGGCACTTTCGGCTGGATTATGTTTGGTGTGATCTGGGGACTGGCGGTAGCTGGCATCATTTTTCAGACGGTGTTTGCGCAACGTTTTAAAATCCTGTCGACGGTTGGGTATCTGTTGATGGGATGGATGATTGTTTTCCTGGCGAAACCCTTACTGGCGGCATTGTCGACACCGGGCCTGATCTGGTTGGTATCGGGGGGCGTACTGTACAGTGCCGGTACAGTGTTCTTTCTGAGCGGCAAGGTACCGTTCAATCATGCGATTTGGCATTTGTTCGTTTTGGCCGGGAGCCTGGCGCATTTTGTCACTGTATATTTTTATGTATTGCCGGGTTAAAATATAGCCAGTGGTTTGGTGCGAAATATTCTAAAAATTGGCAGGTGGAAGAGTGGATATATATCAGCATAAATTGCAACAAGGCGTTGAGGAAGGCATTATCACGCAGGCGCAGGCAGACCTCTTGCAGCGGCTGTGGCAGGAAGAATCACCCATTGAGCCAGTTCTGGAGGAACGTAGTGCGCCGATGAGCAAGTTTCTCTATTATCTTGGGGCGCTGATCGTCATTGGCGCTATGAGTTGGCTGATGAACACCGCGTGGGAACAGTTCCGGGGGTTCGGTCTGTTCGCGATTGCGGCAGGGTATGCAGCGGTTTTTTGTTGGCTGGCCCGCTATTTTCGCCAAAAATCGACAGTGCTCAGTGGCCTTTTCGTAGTGATGGCTGTGTGCATGACTCCGCTTGGCGTTTTTGGCCTTCAGGCCGGGCTGAACCTCTGGCCTTATGAAGATCCCGGATCTTATCGCAGCTTCTACCGATATATCCGGGGTGGATGGTTTTCGATAGAAATCGCCACCATCGTGGCTGGGGTGCTGTCTCTGCGCTTTAGCCGGATTCCTTTTGCGATGGCGCCGATTGCATTCACGCTCTGGTTCATGTCGATGGACATTGCGCCGCTTCTGATGGGACCGGATTACAATTGGAATATGCGAAAACAGGTTTCCCTTGTTTTCGGTCTGATTATGCTTGCGACGGCTACCGTGGTAGAACGTCGGCAACAGGTGGATTATGCGAAGTGGCTCTACATTTTCGGCGCGATCACGTTTTGGGGCGGCTTATCGCTGTTGCGTTCGGATTCCGAACTGTCGAAGTTCATTTATTGCCTGATCAATGTATTCATGATGTTCTGCGGGGTACTGCTCAATCGCAAGGTGTTTTTGGTTTTTGGCGGTATCGGCTTTTTCGGCTACCTCGGATACCTGTCATGGGATGTGTTTAAAAACTCTATCGCATTCCCGTTCTGGCTCACTGTCCTGGGGTTGGCGGTAGTGTATCTCGGCTGGGTGTATCACAATAAATATGAGGCAATCCAACGATTCGTCCGTGGCATCACGCCGCAGTTCATTCTGGACAGGATAAAATGAATATATATTAATTATTGTTGCATATTTAAAATAAAGTTTGTAAAATAAATGTATCGATTGAAGGTAAGGAGTGATATCATGTACAACCCTAATCAGGAATTGTCGGCTGAGCAAATGGAAGAAGCGAAAAAATCCATCCTGTTCACAACATCCCGCCCCGAATTGATCATGGACCGTGGGGAAGGTATGTATTTATGGGATACAGATGGAAAAGAATATCTGGATTTTGTGGGGGGCTGGGCCGTAGTTTCGCTCGGGCACAGTCCGGCTGTCATAGCCGAAGCGCTCGAACGCCAGAGCCGCCGCCTCGTCAATGCCAGTCCCGCATTTTATAACGTTTCCCAGTTGAAGTTTGCCAAACTGCTGACCGACCACTCTTGTTTTGACCGAATCTTCTTTGGCAGCAGCGGTGCGGAGGTCAATGAGGGCGCCATCAAATTGGCCAGGAAATATGGTTCGCTCCATAAACAGGGCGCTTATGAAATCATCACCATGGTCAACAGCTTTCACGGCCGCACCCTTGCGACCATGTCGGCCACTGGCAAGGCAAAATGGGCTGATTTATTCGAACCCAAGGTTCCCGGCTTTATCCACGTTCCCCTGAATGATCTCGCCGCTCTGAAGGCAGCTATTACCGACAAAACCTGTGCGATCATGCTGGAACCGGTTCAGGGAGAAGGGGGCGTATTTGCAGCAGATCCCGCTTATATGAAGGCGCTGCGCGCCATCTGCGACGAATCGGACATTCTACTGATCGCCGATGAAGTTCAGACCGGACTCGGCCGTACCGGCAAATTATTCGCCTATGAGCAGTACGGTATCGAACCGGATGTCATGACCTTGGCCAAGGGAATTGGCGGCGGGTTCCCATTGTCGGCACTCTTGGTCAAGGAAAAATTCAATATTTTTGCAGCCGGGGATCAGGGGGGCACCTATTCCGGCCAACCTCTCGGCATGGAAGTTGGGTATGCAGTGGTCAATGAGATACTGTCCAAGGATTTGTCGGCGAATGCGGCCAAGCAAGGAGAATATCTTCAGCATCAATTGCAAGGTATTGCTTCCCGGTTCGGTCTCGCCAACATTCGTGGCATGGGCCTGCTGATCGCGTTCGACCTGCCGGAGGAGAACGGCAGTGAAGTCGTGGCGCAATGTTTGCAGAGCGGACTATTGATCAACTCGCCCCAGCCCTCCATGGTTCGGCTGATGCCGCCACTGATTGTGACAACCGGAGATATCGACCTCATGATCAAAAAACTGACGGCAGTTCTGGCGAGCGTTTACCACAAATAATTTGCATTGACAAAACCTTGTGATTGGCATAGAATTTTAGCAATAAAACTTCATAACGATCTCTTATCAAGAGAGGCTGAGGGACTGGCCCGATGACGCCCGGCAACCGGCAGAGATGCAGTGGTGCCAATTCCAGCAGGAGCAATCCTGAAAGATGAGGGAGCAGTAGCGCGACATGTGCCTCTGTCCCTCGGGACAGAGGCTTTTTGCAACCCAGAAAACAGTATTTGGATAATACGAGGAGGAATTACGCTATGTCCGAAGAACAAAACTACGCAGCCGAAACCCAGGCCCTTCACGCCGGGCAGAAACCCGATCCCGCCACGAATTCAAGAGCAGTGCCTATTTATCAGACCTCGTCCTACGTATTCAACGATACGGACCATGCGGCTCGTTTATTCGGGCTGCAGGAACCCGGCAATATTTATACCCGTATCATGAATCCGACTTCTGATGTGTTCGAAAAAAGGGTGGCGGCTCTCGAAGGCGGCGTTGGCGCATTGGCCACGGCATCAGGGATGGCGGCGATCACACTGGCGCTGCTGACACTCGCGCACAGCGGGGACGAGATCGTGTCATCGTCCAGCCTTTATGGCGGCACGCATACGCTGCTACATTATACGTTTGCCCAATTTGGCATCACCGTTCACTTTGTTGATGCCAATGACCCCGAAAACTTCCGCAAAGCCATCACGTCGAAGACGAAGGCGATATATGCGGAAACAGTCGGCAATCCGAAGCTGGATACGCTGGATATCGAGGCGGTTGCGGCTATCGCACATGAGAACGACATCCCGTTGGTCATCGACAATACCATGCCTTCCCCCTATCTGGTTCAGCCCTTTGCGTTCGGCGCGGATATCGTCATTCACTCTGCAACGAAGTATATCGGCGGGCATGGGACGTCCATCGGCGGTGTCATCGTTGATTCCGGCAAATTTCCCTGGAATAACGGCAAGTTTCCCCAGCTGTCCGAACCTGACCCCAGTTATCACGGCGTGAATTTTTGGGAGGCGCTCGGCAATCAAGCCTACATCACGAAGGCTCGTGTCCAGGGTCTGCGTGACCTCGGTCCCTGCATCAGCCCTTTCAATTCCTTCCTGCTGTTGCAAGGGCTTGAGACTCTGCACCTGCGGATGGAACGGCACAGCCAGAATGCCTTTGCTGTGGCCGAATTTTTGGAGAAACATCCGAAGGTGGCCTGGGTCAATTATCCGGGGCTGCCGTCGCATCCGAGCCATGAACTGGCCCAAAAGTATCACACGCGAGGTCTGTACGGCGGCATGATCAGTTTTGGCATCAAAGGCGGCGTCGCCGAAGGAAAAATCTTCATCGATTCGCTACAGTTGCTGTCTTTGCTTGCGAACATCGGCGACGCCAAATCGTTGGTAATCCATCCTGCTTCCACGACCCACCAGCAGCTTTCGTCGGCAGAACAGCTGGCGTCCGGTGTGACGCCGGACCTGATCCGGTTGTCGGTCGGTATCGAAAATGTGGCGGATATCATCGCGGACATGGAGCAGGCGCTGCAAAAAATCTAAGATGCTGCCCACGGTTATTTTGGGCTGAAATTATAAAAGAAGGCGATCCCCGGTTAACCGGTGAATTCGCCTTCTTTTTGTTTACCTTTTGATTGCGACTCCGCGCTTTTCCATCAGAACCTGCTGGGCGTCCAAGAGCTCTAGCGCCCTGTCCAACCAAGATTCTTCCAGTTTGGCGGCCAGGCCCTGACAGGAACTGCTCAGTTCCCGCGGGACCGGTATGAGCGTACAGGGAACCTCGGCTGCCTTGAGAATTTTTTCCGCCCGGAACGCATGCCAGACAGAAGGGAAGGTGATGATCCGAATTTCTTCAGCCAAATGGAAATCTCCCTTTTACGGTTTCACGATATGCAGCGTCCATTCCCCTTTGTCGCCTGCGCATTCAGCCTTGTAGTTCTGGGATGCCGCGAACTTGAGGATGTTTTCCCGGGCGGCCGGTTCGTCGATCAAGACCGTCAGGTCATCACAATTCACCAGGGCGTCACGAGTCCGGAGCAACGGGATGGGACAGCTATAACCGCGCATATCTAAATTCTTTTTCATCAGCGAAATCTCCTTCTCGTTAATTTTCGTTTAGGCTGTAGCTTCTACCAGAACCTTTTCACGGAAGAGCCAGCCGATGGTGAACGTAATAGCGATGCCGATACCGACGGCGATCTGTCCGTTTACCGGAACGCCTGCGCCACTGCCGGCCAGATTGATCGTATGGGCGACTCCAGCGCCCGCCAGCATGCCGAGTACGCAGACACCCGCATCGGTATTGCCGTCAGCCGCCATGATGAGCTGCCGCAACGGGCAGCCTCCCAGCAGTGTGGCGGCGACGCCAACGAGATAGAGGCCGAGGAAGTTCCAGAGGTGCATTGTGTGCGCCAGAGGTTGTCCGGTGAAGCCGAGTTTGAACGTTCCGAAGAAGAAGTTGGCAGCCATGGCGCTGAGGAAAATCAGGCCGTAAGTTTTCAGTAGAAAGGTATCCTTGACCAGGAAGAAGTCCCGGAACCCGCCACTGAGACACATGCGGGTCTTCAGGGCAACAGCGCCGGTGACGAGACCGGCCACGAGGCTGATCAAGATCGGAGCATGCTGGGATCCTGGGCCTTGTTTGGAGAAATACAGGAACCCTGCTCCGACGGCCACGGCGGCAGTCAGGAGGACGGCGGCGATGACCAGCAAATAGCCGGCCATTGCGCCAGTGCCTTCGATCGTGCGGGCGCGGCCAAGACTGAACCCGTTTTTCAGGAATAGGATGCCGGAGCCGATTCCGGCGAGAAAGCCTGCCAGGGCCGTCAGGCCGTTGAGGTCACCGCCAGCAAGGCGAAGCAGCGCGCGCAACGGGCAACCGAGGAAAACCAGGGCGCCCAGCATCATCAGGGCGCCGAGAAAAAAACGAATTAGAGGCGCCGAACCGCCACGGGGACGAAATTCACCGCTGACTTTCGACATGGCGAAAGCGCCGATGATCCAGCCGAAGATTTCCGGGCGGGCATACTGCAGCGTCGCTACTTTGTGGATTCCCAACGAACCTGCGATATCCCGCAAGTGGCAGGCTGCGCAGAATCCGTAATTACCGGGGTTTCCTGCCTGTACCAGCAGGACGGCTCCTAACCCGAAAGAGAGACCGGCGACCAAAATCCAAACCCATGACAAAATGAACCACTCCTTACACTAAATTATAATAGCAATAGATAGAATCTATCTTTATTATAATTAAATTCGATCATGGTAAAATCCTGCCGACAAAGGAAAAATAATCGGAAACCGCGAAAAGATTAACAATGAAAAGTAGCTGCTGCCAGGAAACCGGAGCAGAACTGGAGGATATCCATGTCATATCTACAGGCTTTGGCAGTGTTTATCGCAGTAGCGGAGGAAAAAAGTTTTTCGGCGGCTGCCAAAAAGCTGTCTCTGACCCAACCTACCGTTTCGTTTCATATCGACGGCATGGAACGAAAATTTGGCTGCCCCCTGTTCGTGCGTACCCGCCGGGGCGCGGAACTTACGGTATACGGCAGGACTTTATACGAAAATACCCGCACGGTACAGGACCTATTGGATCGCACCGAACGAAAAATAAAGGACTTGTGCCGGGGCGTGGCCGGTCAGGTAACGATCGGGGCAGGGACCATCCCCGGAGAGTATATTTTGCCACCATTGCTGGCGGTATTTCTGCAGGAACATCCGGGGGTATCCGTAAATTTGATTTCAGGTGATAGCCAGTCGGTCTTTCAATCCTGGCAGGAAGGCCGAGTGTCCATTTGTGTGCTTGGCTTTTTGCCGCCGGGAATTCCCGATGTGCAGATCGTGTGGACCGATGAAATCATTCCGGTGGCTTCATCACAGATGCATCTTGCCGGATTTCCCTGGTTACCGCAGGAACTTTGCCAATATCCGTTGGTTGTGCGTCACGAGAGTTCTTCTTCCATGGGATCCGTATGGCGCTCTTTGCACGATCTCGGCGTTTCAAGGGAGTTTTGCAATATTGTTTTGCAGGTCAGCGGTAACGAAGCGTTGAAAAAGGCTGTGCAGGCGGGCGCAGGAATCGGATTCGTCTCTCGGCGGGCTGTTGAAAGAGAACTCGTGGAAGGGACTCTGGTACAGGTTTCAGTACAAGGGCTGCAGATCAAACGGCATTTTTACGCACTGTGCGATACACAAACACAGATGCCTGTCAGTCTGGCTCTGTGGCAGCATCTTGTTTCCCAACGGGAGCAACTGTAATCGCATTCGTCTATGAAAAGCAAAATAAAAAGAAGAAGCCTGTCAGACAGAATTCTCCAACAATTGCAGCTTATACTATTAGGAGGGGTGTACGGTTATGGAAAAATCACCTAAATATCTCGTGGCTTACGATGGATCGTCTCATAGTAAAGCGGCTCTAGATTGGGCAATCATGCTGGGATGTTTTACCGGCGCTGAAATTGAAGCAGTCAAGGTGTTTGAGCCTATAGTTCGACATTATACCAGCGGAGATTATAATATTGCGACAAGGATTGCCGAGCAGTTTGATGAAATGGAAAAAGCAGATCAGCAAATGATGGAGGAGGCAAAACTTTTTAAAACGAACACATGCGATGTTGCTGTGAAAACGAAAATTCTCAAAGGACCAGTGGCAGCCACTCTGTTGGAATATGCCGAGAAAAACGGGTTCGATATGATCGTTGCCGGGACAAAAGGGCACGGGTTGCTTGAAGAAATAATTGTGGGAAGTGTAACCAGCAGTTTGGTAGCTCTTGCGAAGACGCCGGTCATGGTTGTAACAGACCAACGGGAAGCGGCGGCCTTGAAAAAAATTATCGTCGCATATGATGGGTCGGCCTATGCTAAAAAGGCGTTGGAACTGGCGATTGATATCGGCAAGAAAGCCGGCGCATGTCTCGTGGTTGCCAAGGTGCTCGATCCCGTGGAACTTGCGATGATATACAGTAAAGTGCAACCTGGTTCGGAAATAAAAATTGGAACCTATTTGATTGAACAGGATGAAGCCGACAAAAAAATCTTGGACGACGCCAAGGCGATGGGCGCAAGTAAGGGCGTAGAAGTTGAATCCATACTACTGACTGGCGGGAACATTGCTGAAGCGATTGTACATTACACAGAGAACGAAAAGGCTGATATCATTGTCGCCGGAACGCTGGGCAAAGGCCTGTTGGACGAACTCCTTGTGGGCAGCGTGGCTAAAAACCTGGTCACCTTGGCCCAGATGCCTGTTATAGTCGCCAAGTAGCGGCAACAGGCTTGTGCGGGAAGGTCCTTATAAGCTGGAGGTGGATCGCGCGCCAGCTTTTTGGTACCGTGCAAGGCGGATTTTTGAGAGGCCTTTCGATATTTGTGGCAGCAAAAATAACATATCCTTTGCTGAACAGGAGCAAATTTATATGATTTATTTAACGCTGGGTATTGGACTCCTCATTTTGGTGAAAGGAGCAGATGCTTTTGTTGATGCCGCCGCCAAGATAGCTGTTTTTTTGAATGTTCCTTCATTCATCGTTGGGATTTTTATTGTCGCAATGGGAACAAGCGCACCGGAAGCAGCGATTGGAGTCATCTCAGGAATCCAAGGAAATAATATCATAACGTTGGGAGATGTTGTCGGGAGCAGCATAGTAAATATTACAGTTATCCTCGGTATTACCGCAGTGATTTTCCCCTTTAAAATGGAATCCGTTCTGTTTAAAAAAGAAATATTGATTTCTATCTTTGTTCAAGTGTGCTTGTTTATTATGATTTTTACTGATAACACATTATCAAGGATGGAAGCGGTTGCACTTTTAGTAGGGCTATTTTTATTTTTTGGGTATTTTTATATAAATTTTAAAAACCATTCAAAAAAAGAAAAATCTGTCACGGTGTTCGCGCCTGAAGCCTTCAGTTATGTTGAAACGCAGGAAGAGTTGCTGTATGAAAAGCCGTCTGAACACGAAGGACATAATGAATCAATGCCCAAGCTACTGTTTTTCCTTTTTCTCGGCTTGGCAGGACTCATTGCCGGAGCAAATCTTGCTGTCAACAGTGCCACCCAGATTGCTCACAGCCTGGGTTTGAGCGAAGCATTTATTGGAGTGACCATTGTAGCCTTCGGCACATCACTGCCGGAACTCAGCACATGCCTAGCTGCTGTTCATAAAAAAGAAGCGGCAATCGCAGTCGGTAATATCATCGGAAGCAATATATACAATGTGCTGTTTGTTTTGGGAATGAGCGGGGTACTGCATCCGATTGAGGTAACTTCTGATATTGTATTGGATCTTTTTGTAATGATTGGCGCCTCAATCTTGCTTTTTATTTCCATTTTCTTCTCTGGCAGAATTTCTAGGAAGACAGGTTTTGTTTATTTTTCTGCATATGTAATTTATCTGACAATCAAGTTGAATAGCCTTGGTTGATTGCTTATGTGGTGCAACCGGAGATGGGGCAGTGAAAGTTCTATGAACAACAGCTTTCTATTGACAGGCTGAGAATTTTAAATTAGAATCAAACTATAACTGAATAAAGACTATACCCTCTACAGGGGGAGTAGCCGGGACAACAGAATCGTCAAGACGGGGTAACCCCGGTTCTGTTGGCAGCTTGATGGTTGTAGGCAAGACCTTGTTCCAAGCGGAACGAGGTCTTTTTGTTTGCAGCCATAGGTGAACCGGCTATGACGGGGAACACTATTGCTAAGAGAACTGTAAGTGAGAAAGGGGTTATCAGCAATGTTTCTGTTTTCCGGCGATTTTCTGTTGGGTTTGTTCGCGGTGGTCATGATCGATTTGGTGCTGGCGGGAGATAACGCCATTGTAATCGGCATGGCGGCACGCAACGTTCCTCGCGAACAACGGCGCAAAACCATTTTGCTCGGTATGGGCGGCGCCGTATTGGTTAGAATGGCCGCTACGGGCGGCGTAGTGTGGCTGTTGCAGATTCCTGGGCTGCTGTTGGCCGGAGGGTTTCTGCTGATCTGGATCGCCTATAAATTATTGGCGGAAGATCAGAAAAACCGACATGAGATCGATGCGAAAGACAGCTTGATAGCGGCGGTTCGTACGATCGTCGTGGCGGATGCAGTGATGGGGATCGACAATGTATTGGGTATTGCCGGCGCTGCGCACGGCAATATGCTTCTGGTCGTAATGGGTCTTTTGATTAGTGTCCCGATCATCGTCTGGGGAAGTACCTTCTTTATCACCTGTGTGGAAAAATATCCGGTGGTCATCTATATCGGGTCCGGTATCCTCGCATGGACTGCAGCCAAGATGATCGTCGGCGAGCCCTTGGTGGCGGCCTGGTTCGATCCGACTCCTGCGATCCAGTGGATGGTCATGGCGTCTGCAGTGGCTGGCGTGCTCGGAAGTGGGTGGCTGAAGAATCGACCGGTACTCATTCCCGTTCGGGTTAACGAGCGGAGCCGAGGGGAATAATCCCGTTGCTGAATTATCATGGCTGCAGGTTTTTGCCTGTTCCCGTGGAATACTATCCATTGCAGCCGATGGTGAGGCGCAGGGGGTGTATTCATGGTAACTTCCCGCGAGATTGTGCAATTCGATGAGGCGCGGGCCGAATACTGTCTGGAAGTCAAGGCCGACGACTGCGCTATCGTTATATTCGGAGCGTCCGGCGATCTGACCCATCGTAAGTTAATACCGTCTTTGTTTAATTTGTTCCGTCGGGGTCTCCTGCCGGAACATTTTTTTGTGCTCGGTTGCGCCCGGGCCCAAATGACTGATGATTCCTACCGCAAGAATATCGAGGATCTCCTGAATCGTTCGGATAATGATGCGGCTGCCGCCAGCGCGGCTTTTAACCGGCATCTGTTTTATCTGGAAATTGCTTATGATGATGCCGCAACTTATCAGCGTCTTGCCGAGCGTCTGGCAGAGCTGGAAAGATGTCAGGGGACGGGTGGGCGGCGCATGTTCTATCTTTCGACGCCTCCCAATTTGATTTTGCCCATTACCCGGAGCCTGGGACAGATGGGACTGGCTCGTGAAATTCCAGGACCAGGTCATTGGCCCCATCTGGTCATCGAAAAACCGTTCGGACATGATAGCGCCAGCGCATCCGTGCTCACGGCCGCCCTTGCCGAGTACTGGCAGGAATCCCAGATCTATCGCATCGACCATTATCTGGGCAAAGAAACCGTACAAAACATCTTGGTGCTGCGCTTTGCCAACATTGTTTTCGAATCGGTCTGGAACCGGCAATTTATTGATCATGTGCAAATCACCGTCGGAGAGTCGGACGGGGTCGGTTCGCGGGCTCAGTATTATGAACAGGCCGGAACTTTGCGCGACATGTTCCAGAATCATATGCTGCAGATGCTGTCCCTGGTGGCGATGGAACCGCCGGCGGAATTTAGCGCCGAGCGTTATCGGGAAGAGAAGCTGAAACTGTTGCGGGCAATTCGGCCGTTTACATGCGAAACACTGCATGACTTTGCGGTGCGGGGTCAATATACGGCAGGAATTATCGACGAGAAGAGCGTGCCGGGATATACGCAGGAAGCGGGGGTCAATCCTGAGTCCCAGGTGGAAACGACAGCCGCGCTGAAGGTGATGATCGACAATTGGCGCTGGGAAGGAGTGCCGTTTTACCTTCGCTCAGGCAAGCGCTGGAACCGGCGGGTCAGCGAGATCGCCGTCGTTTTTCGACGCGTGCCGCACTCGATGTTCAGTCCGATGACACCGGAGCAATTGACGGCGAACACGCTGGTCCTGAAGATTCAACCGGCGGAGGGGATGGGTCTGACGCTGGAAGCCAAACGGCCCGGCGCCAAAAACTGCATCAGCGCCCTATCGATGGACTTTGATTACCGGGATGTTTGTCATGAGGCTTCCCCTGATGCTTACGAACGCTTGCTGCTCGACTGTATGGCCAGTGATCAGACTTTGTTCGTGCAAAAGGAAGAAGTGGAGCTTGCCTGGTCGATTTTGGCGCCGGTGATGGCGGCGTGGCAGGAACCGGGCGGATCATCTCCGCTACACTCGTATCCGGCTGGAGAATTTGGACCAACAGCAGCTGAGGAGCTTTTGCGGAAGGATGGCAGGTCATGGCGACTGTTGTAAAGGTTGCGCCGGATATCCGCGCCTGGATAGACGACGCTGCGGAAGAAATCACGCGGGTATTGGAAGCGGCAGTGTCTGCAAAGGGAACGGCTTGTGCGGCCTTGTCCGGCGGCCGTACTCCGGTGGCCGTTTATGAGCGGCTGACGCAGAGTCCCTGGCGGGAGCGGATACTCTGGGACCGGATTCACTGGTTTTGGGTCGATGAACGCTGGGTTCCGTATGATCATCCCGACAGTAATTTTGGCGTGGCCTATGAGGCGTTGTTCTCAAAAGTTCCGGTGAATACGGCGCAGGTGCATGGGATTCCCACCGAAGGGTTGGAGCCTGCCGAAGCGGTCGCATCGTATGAGGCCAAACTAAGGGGAACCCTTGGCCTGGGAGCTGCTCTGGATCTGACGGTGTTGGGAATGGGAACCGACGGACATACAGCATCCCTGTTCCCAGGCAGCCCTGCGCTCGGAGAGATGACACATTGGGTCGCAGCGACGCTGTCGCCAACTGGTGTGAGGCAGAGAATCAGCCTGACACTCCCATTGTTGAATGCGACCGATACGATCCTGTTCCTGGTAACCGGTGCGGATAAGAGATATTTGCTTGAAGCCGTGCTGGGCGGAGGGGAAAAGGGACCAGAGTATCCGGCCGGAAAAATCAAAGCAGCCCGACAAATGCTCTGGCTCCTGGATCAAGAGGCGGCAAGAGGGCTAAATACGCCGGCATGAATGGGATCGCAGCACGAATTTTGCATTAGAATCCCGAAATCGGCATAAGCTGAAACAGGAAGAAGGTGTAGCTGGATTGGCAGTAACAATCAATGATGTAGCCCGTGCGGCTGGGGTTTCCAAAAGCACGGTATCACAGTATCTCAACGGGAGATACGAGTATATGAGTGTGGAAACACGGCAGCGGATCAAAGAGGTTATCGCGGAGATGGAATATCGCCCCAATGCGCTGGCGCGAAGCCTCAAACAAAAAAAGACGCATACCATAGCGGCCGTCGTCTCCAGTATCCTGAACCCTTTCATGACCAATACGATCCGGGGAGCGGAAGACTATTGCAAGGAAGCGGGCTTTCACTTGATCCTGTGCAATGCGGACGATGATCCTCAGCAGGAACTGGAATACCTCCATACGCTGGAATCCAAGCAGATCGACGGCATCCTCATCAGTACAACCGGGCGAAATAACGAGGTTCTGCGGGAACTGAACGCCAACGGAACGCCAGTCGTGCTGTTTTCGCGTCACGTGCCGGAGATTGGCGTCGACACGGTAACCGTGGATAACCGTGCCGGAATCGGAATGGGAATCCGCCATCTGATGGCGCAGGGGCATAGCCGGATCGCTTTTTTTGTGCTTCCCTACAGCGAAAGTCCGGTGACGCCCAGACGCGACAGAACGCAGGCTTATCGGGATTTCATGCAGGAGTATGGATTGCCTTTCCATGAGGAATGGCTGGTCGAGACAGCCAATGAAGAGACCGTTCTTTCCGAGCGACTGGACCGGCTTCTTCAAGGTCCCGGACCCCGACCGACAGCGTTGTTTGGCGCTAATGACCTGATGACGATGTCTCTGGTGCGGCTGCTTACGAATCGGCATATCCGCATTCCTCAAGATATGGCCGTAATGGGCTTCGATGATTGGGAGTGGGCGCCTTACCTGCTCACGCCGATAACGGTTGTGGCCCAACCATCCTATGAAATGGGGCGTCGGGCTACAGAGAGATTGGTCCAGCGAATCCGGGGTGAACTGGAGGATGTGCAACCGTCCCTGGAATACTATGAACCGACGCTGATCATTCGCAGTTCGTGCGGCGAAAAAGGGGAGTAATTTTCACTATTAGTGATTTGTAGCAGGATTTTTTGATTTTCGTGGAGAAATAGAAATTTACAAAACCGGTTTATTAAAATAAGGAGGAGATAATATGATTCCGAAATTGAAATTGTTGGAGCAGTTGATGGCTTCAGGTGTGGTTGCCGTAGTGAGGGCTGAAAATGCCGATCAGGCGAAGAAAATCGCCGATGCCTGCATCAAAGGCGGGGTCGCGGCGATCGAGATCACGTTCACCGTTCCGGGCGCAGCCGACGTGATCAAGGAATTGGCAGCCACCTACAAGTCAGGCGAGCTGATACTAGGCGCCGGCACGGTGCTGGACCCCGAAACCGCACGCTTGGCGATCCTCGCCGGAGCCCAATATATCGTATGTCCCTCGCTTAACGTGGAAACGGTGAAGTTGTGCAACCGTTATCAGGTTCCCTGTATGCCGGGAGCACAGACGATCAAGGAAATCATCGAAGCGATGGAAGCAGGCGCCGACATCGTCAAGGTATTCCCGGGCGAAACCCTGGGGCCGACTTTCGTTAAAGCCGTGAAAGGACCGTTGCCGCAGGCTCCGTTGATGCCGACCGGCGGCGTGAGTCTGGAAAACGTTTCCGAGTGGATCAAAGCCGGCTGCGTAGCGGTTGGCGTAGGTGGAAATTTAACAGCCGGCGCCAAGAAAGGGGATTATCAGTCCATCACCGACATCGGCCGGCAATTCGTAGAAAAAGTCCGCCAAGCGCGGGAAAAATAGGAGGCGCGAAATAATGTCACAAGTTGTATGTTTTGGGGAAATCATGCTCCGACTGGCGCCTCCCGGCTATCTGCGATTCGAGCAGGCTGCGGCGCTGGAAGTGGTCTATGGCGGTGGTGAAGCCAATGTGTGCGTGGCGTTGGCGAATTTCGGCATTGATGCCGGGTTGGTGACCCGCATTCCGGATAACCCGATTGGACAGTCGGCCGTAAACGAAATGCGCCGTTATGGTGTCGATACCCGTTGGATGCTCCGCGGCGGTGAGCGTCTCGGCATCTATTTCCTGGAGAAAGGCGCTTCCCAACGGCCGTCCAAGGTGGTCTACGACCGCAAACTTTCGTCGATCTCAACTGCGAAAAAGGCCGACTTTGACTGGAAGCAGATCTTTGCAGGCGCTACCTGGTTCCATTTTACCGGAATTACGCCGGCGCTGGGCGAAAATGTCGCCGAATGTGTGCTTGACGCCTGCAAGGCTGCCAAAGCTGCCGGCCTGACTGTCAGCTGCGACCTGAATTTCCGCAAAAACCTCTGGACCAGTGAACAAGCCGGTCAGACGATGGCGCAGTTCATGCCGTTTGTCGACGTCTGCATTGCCAACGAGGAGGATGCCGACAAAGTATTCGGCATCAAGGCGCACAGTACAGATGTCACGAGCGCGTCTCTCAGCCATGACGGGTACAAGGATGTTGCCAAACAACTGACCGACCGATTCGGATTTAAATCGGTTGCCATCACCCTGCGCGGCAGCATCTCGGCTTCGGACAATACTTGGGCCGCGATGCTGTTCGTCGACGGCGTCCATTATTTCTCCCGTGAATATCCAGTGCACATCATCGATCGGGTCGGCGGCGGCGACTCATTCGCCGGCGGTCTGATTTTTGCCATGCTCAATAACATGGCGCCGCAGGAAACGCTGGAGTTTGCGGTGGCGAATTCCTGCCTGAAACACAGTGTTGAAGGTGATCACAATCACGTCACGCTGGCTGAAGTCAAGGCGCTTATGGCGGGTGACGGCTCGGGCCGCGTCCAGCGTTAGCCGCTCCGCATGATCCGCCCCTGACGCACAGAACCGATGCAAAACCTGCGGTGAATCGCCGCAGGTTTTTTGTCCATACGAGAAAGTATAAGTTTCTTAGCGGGAAAGGCATTTTTTTGCAGGAATTTTAACCCCGCAGAGCCAATTTAAATATTCTGGAAAGGGGATGAATTCGTTGAAAGTTACTGTTGTTGTTGACAATAATGTTCCACCGGGAGCCAAAGCGCCGTTCCGCGGGGAACATGGCCTAGCGGTATTGATCGAGACAGGGAACGAATCGCATTTTGTTTGACGCCGGTCCCTCCGATGTAGTGGTGCATAATTTGGGCCTGCTGGGTATCCACCCGAGGGAACTGGATGCCATCGTTCTGAGCCACGGACATTATGACCATACCGGTGGATTAGCCGACCTGCTGAAGATGGCGGCGAAAAAAATCCCGGTATTCAGTCACCCGGATATCTTCACCCCCCGGTACTCGGTGACCGGCAACAACTGCCGTTTTGTTGGCGTACCCTTTACCCGCGAATATCTGGTGAGTCTGGGTGCGGATTTTCGCAGCGTGGAAGAGCCGCAGGAATTGGTCCCGAATCTCTGGATCAGCGGTCCGGTTCCGCGCGAGACGGCTTACGAAGAAGGGGATGCACATCTGGTAGTGGCCGACACCGATTGCGACTGTGATGGCGGTGAGCTCCAGGATCCCTTCCACAGTGACCCGCTGACGGATGATATGGCCATTTATATCCGCTGCAGCAAGGGCCTCGTGGTGCTGGGGGGCTGCGCACACTCCGGAATCATCAATATGGTGAATCATGGCTTGAAACTGACCGGCTCCATCAAAGTCCATGGATTGCTGGGCGGCACACATCTGGGACCCACCTCCGATCCGCAAAAAAATGCCACATTGGCAGCGCTCGAATGGTTCAATCCTGATTTCATCGCTTCCAACCATTGTACCGGGTTTGCGGTTATGGCGAGACTCTCCCAGATATTCGGCGAGAAGTTTATCCCTGCCTTCTGCGGCACATCGGTGGAGTTCTGACCTTTGGAATAGATTTTTCTTTGTATTCGCAGGAAAACCGAAGGAGCTGAGGGTTTGACACACTCGAACTTTCTTGGCAATGAAGAAGACTTCCGTTTACTGGTGGAAAACCAGACTGACTTGGTAGTGAAGGTCGATTTGGAAGGAAGATTTCTTTATGTGAGTCCCTCTTATTGCCAGACTTTCGGTATCCCGGCAGAGGATTTGCTGGGCAAAAAATTCATGCCTCTTGTGCATGAAGACGATAGAGCGGCAACTGCGAATGCGGTTTCAACTATATTTAGCCCACCGTATCACTGCTATCTGGAACAGCGTGCCATGACCGCCAAGGGGTGGCGATGGTTGGCCTGGCAGGATAACCTGGTGCGTGATGAGGCTGGGAACCCGCGGGCTATCATTGGTGTAGGCCGCGATATTACTGTGTCCATACAAACCGAAGAAGCGCTGCGTGTTGAACGGGCGCTCACGGATGCCATTTTCGACAGTGTGCCCGGTATGTTGTACCTTTACGATGATTCAGGGAAGATCGTTCGCTGGAACAAGAAACACGAGGAGATGACGGGCTACTCGGCGGAGGAAATGGCCCAAAAGCATCTGCTGGACTGGTACGAGGGCGATACTGCGACGAGTGAACGAATTTCCAAAGAAGTTGAGCGAGCCATGCAGGTCGGGTTTGCCAACGCTGAGGCCGGGTTGAAGAAGAAGGATGGCACGATTCTGCCCATGTTCTTTACGGCGGTTCCGCTCACGATCGGGGGTAGGACCTATTTCGCCGGAATCGGAATCGATATTACAGAGCGCAAACAGGCCGAGGAGGCCTTGCAGAAACTTACAGAACAACTTGAGGCCCAGGTGGATCAGAGGACGGCGGAGCTATCAGCAGCCAACGAGGAACTGGTCGCCATGAACGAAGAGGTCTCCAGCGTCAATCAGGTGCTCGAAACCATTAACCAACAGTTGGAAGAAGAAATCGCCATCCGTCAGCAGAAAGAAGAAGAACTGTCCGTCCGCGAGCGGCAGTATCGTGCGATTACCAGTTTTCTCTTAAAGCCGGTGGATCAGACCGAAGAACTGCTGCAGACTATCCTACGCGATGCGCTGCAACTCATCAAAGCGCCGGAAGGGTATATTGGTCTGTATGATGAACGAAAGAAAGCCTTTTTTATCCATCATGCGTTCGGTACTACCGAGGCCTATATTGGAGTTGCTCAATCGCCTATTGGCGGCGTCCGCGGTCAGGTATTCCAAACAGGGGAAGTCATGTGGGTCGAAGATTATCGAACCTACCCTGAACGCCTGAATGTGGCGGCAATGGAACGCATGACGACACTCATCACAGTTCCCTTGCGCCAAGCCGGCAAGGTTGTGGGAGTGCTGTCCGCCAACTGGGTCGATAATCCTCGTTGCCCGACGCAGGAAGAACTGGATATTTTGCGGCAATATGGAAATTTCGCTTCGGTAGCGCTGGAACGTTCGGTGAATCAGTCGAAAATTACGCGCCAAAACCAGTTGCTGCAGGCGTTGTCACGAATCACGAATTCTGTGGTCGGGCAGCTGGATATCGAAACCATCCTGAGCGAAATTCTGGAGAGGGCTTCGGAACTGATCGGCATTGCCAGCGGGTTCGTTTTATTATTGCAGCCGGATGGGCAAACTTTGAAATTCACCAATGTCAAAGGCCGGCATGTAGAAAAGGACGGCGCGATCATTCCTCTGACCGGATTGGCAGCCCATGTCATCAGGACAGGAGAAGTTTTTTATCTGGAAGATTATCAGGGCTGGCCTGAGCGGATCGCAGCCCCGTTCTTTGATGAAATCACCTCGGCGGTTCAGGCGCCGTTAATGATGGACGGCAAAGCAATTGGTGTCATAGGGTTGGCTACATTTGGTGAAATTGTTGAAATAGACGACGATCAACTATCTGTTCTGGATCAGTTTGCCCGGGCGGCATCCATTGCGTTAAAAAACGCGTATCTGTATAAAGAAACTCAGTCCCTTGCTTTTCATGATACGCTGACAGGTCTGGCGAATCGTCATTCCCTGACGGTTCATCTCGAAAACGAGATGAACCGGGCGAAAAAGGAGTCTTCCGGCGGAGCGGTCATCTTCATCGACATCGATGACTTGAAGCTGGTTAATGACAATTATGGACACTCGTTCGGCGACGCTGTCATCATTGCAGCTGGGCATTTGATCAGGGCTGCAGTACTGGATTCAGATACTTTCGTCTCCAGAATTGGCGGCGATGAATTTATCGTCAATCTCTATGGGGTAAGATCCCGTGAAACAGTAGCAACCTTGGCGGATAAACTGGTTCAGATGCTCAGCATGGACTATGCTGTATCCGGTGAACATATCCACCTTTCGGCCAGTCTGGGCATTGCGTTTTATCCGGAGGACGGCGATAACGCCGAAGATATTCTCAAAAATGCCGATAGTGCGATGTATGCCGCCAAAGCAAAGGGCAAAGACTGCTGGTGTTTCTATGATCCCACGATTGGTGATGAATCGTACAAACGGATGATTCTCACCAACAGCCTGCGCAAGGCGATTGAAAGGGAAGAACTCTTCCTCCATTTTCAACCGCAGTTCACCTGCAACGACGGACACATCGTCGCGATCGAAGCCCTGCTGCGATGGAATTCACCAGAACATGGAGCCATATCTCCTGCGCGGTTTATACCGCTGGCCGAACAAAGCGGCCTGATCCGCCCAATTGGCCAGTATGTTCTACGCCAGGCCTGCCGATTCATGAAGCGGCTGAATGAAAATGGATTTCCTGGACTCAGGGTTGCTGTCAATATTTCGCCTCGCCAGTTGGTAGCGGAAGATTTCGTGGACATGGTCCAGGACAGTCTGACAGAGACGGGAATAGACGCGGCTCAGCTCGAAATCGAGGTCACAGAAAACGTGCTCATCGAATCCATGGAAGACAGCACCCGAAAACTACTGATTCTAAAAAAAATGGGAGTCCATTTAGCCTTGGACGACTTCGGAACCGGTTACTCATCACTGACTTACCTTCGACATCTGCCTGTCAACACACTGAAGATCGACAAATCCTTCATCGATCCGATTCTAGAAGATGCGTCGCAGGAACGATTTGTGCGCTTTATCATCGAAATGGCGCATTCCCTCGATATACAAGTCGTGGCTGAAGGTGTGGAGCGTGAAAGTCAGGCAGATAAACTGAAACTATTGGGGTGCGATATCATTCAGGGTTTTGTGTTCAGCCGCCCCATTCCTGAAGAGGAAGTCCTGTTGCTGCTACAGCATTAGACGAAAAGACGGGCAGGATATGCGAATAAAAAACGACTTGGCGCAGGCCAAGTCGTTTTTTATCGGGAAGAAAAATTTTAAATTCAAGATTCGATTTAATAGCTAATTTTTAAGTTCTTATAGTACTGAAATATAAACTGTAAAATATATAACAAGTATAATAATAAATAGTGTATAAAATTTATTTAATTACTGCAACGGTTTTTTCTTTTTCATTACTAGTGTTCCGGCTATTTTATCATGGAGGCACTGATTTCGGATTGTGACAGCAACCATCAGGAACCCGAAGCCGAGGGGAAGCAGCGAAATCAACTTGGCAATATTCCGGATGAATGCTCTGGCGAAGGTCAGTCGGTTTGCCGACAGATCGGTCACGTACAGTCGGCAGAGTCGTTTGCCGGGAGTAGCCTGCCAGGCGGAACTTTCAAACAGCGGCCAGTAGAAGAGATGAAACCCAAGTTTGATAAAAGCGGGGAAGCCGGTCTGCTGTCCGAGGGATTCGACGGCCAATCGCGCCGAGGCGCCGAAAGCAAGGTCAACGCCAGCACCGATGGCGCCAAGCAGTAGGGAATCAATCATAAAGGCCAGAAATCTTTTGAATCCGCTGCCATAAGGATGGAGTTGCTGCAAAATGAAGTCCCCTTTCCCAATTGAAGATATACTTTGATAGAATTTGACAAGCGGCAGAAGTTTTCCTGCCCAGAGAAGGTTGTTCCTGCCAATGCGGTAAGAACAGGGGCGCTATTGGAACCCTTTTTTGTATTTCGGACAAAATTGAGCTTAACAAGAACCTAACTGGTTGCTAACATTTCAAGCCTTTTATAATGCTACGATAGGTCTGAAGGTCTGAACAACCCGTTCCTGGTGCGAAAATGGCCGTATGGATTATGTTTTCTGTTGATAAGTGCGAAAAAGAAAGGGTGAAGTATCATGACGGAATTAGTGATGTCCAAACGCTTCGGAATCAGTTGCGCTTCGGTGGTGAACTTTAGGGGCCTTTCGATGAGATTACGGACCCGGATGATTCTCTATATTTCGGTGGTAATTGCGATAGCCGTCATTGCGACGACAGTTCCTGCCTTATACCAGTTTTCGAACAGCTTGGCGATGACAAATTTTCAAAGCGCCCGCCAGGGGGTCGAAGGACTAAAAAATGAGGTGGAAAACCAAAAAAATGATGCATTGAAGAGCGTTGCGGTTTTGTCCATTAATCCTGAAATCCGCAAGGCGTTGATACTCAAGGATACAAGGGCTCTTTTGGGTATTAGCGCACCAATTGCGAAGGAACTCGGGATTGACTTCGTTACAATAACCGACGATAAGGGCGTCGTTCTTGTACGCGTCCACGACGAAAAGAAAGGCGATAGTATAGCCAACCAGGAAAATGTTCAGAAGGCATTGCAAGGAACAACTATTGCAACAACCGAGACGGGTAATATCATCAAACTGACAACTCGGGCCGGGGCGCCAATAAAAAACGAACAGGGGCAGGTTATAGGAGTTGTTTCCGCCGGATACGATATGACCAAAGACTCTTTTGTAGATAGGGTTAAGCATATGTATGGAACCGATATTACCCTGTTTCTTGGCGATGAGCGGATTGCATCCACGATGATCAAAGACGGAAAAAGGGCGATCGGAAGCAAACTCAATGCGGAAATTGCTGAGGCTGTTCTCAAGGACGGCAAAAAATATAGCGCCAGAGCCGACGTTCTGGGCGAGGACTACTTCACTTCTTATCTGCCGTTAGTCGGTGTGGACAACAAAATCATCGGAGTGCTGTTTGCTGGTGAAAGCACTGCTGCGATGGTGGCTGAGCGAAATAAATTGATTCTGATGATTTCATTGATTGCATTAGTCACAATGGCTGTAGGCGCTTTCTGCGCCAGCCTGATTGCTAGGAGCATCGCGAATCCAATTCGCGCAATACTGGGAAACGTGCAGGAAGTTGCGGCAGGAAACCTTGCGGTAGACGCCATTCCTGCGACCTCAAAAGATGAAATCGGGCAGCTGGCTTCGGCGATCAACACAATGACCGGTAGTTTGCGAAAATTGATCCAGCAAATGGGTGAAGCCAGCGAGCGCCTGACTTCTTCATCGGAAGAATTGACTGCGGGCGCCGAACGGGCTGCCCAGACGGCCAACCAGGTAGCGTCATCTATTGCGGTAGTGGCGGCGGGAAGTGAAAAACAGGCCGGTGCTGTCGCCGATACCGGTTCGGTCATTGGACAATTATCGGCAGGCATACAGCAGGTTTCCGCCAATGCCGGCGCGATTTCCGGCCATGCGACGCAATCGGTCGATGCGGCTGAGTTGGGGCGTCAGTCTGTCGATAGGGCAATAAAGCAAATGGGAACAATCGAAACAACGGTTTCGGAATCCGCTCAAGTGGTGACACGTTTAGGGGAGCGGTCCAAAGAAATTGGTCAAATTGTTGCTACGATAACAGGAATAGCCGCACAGACCAACCTGTTGGCTTTAAATGCGGCCATCGAGGCGGCCCGGGCCGGAGAACAGGGACGAGGATTCGCAGTGGTAGCGGATGAAGTCCGAAAACTGGCGGAACAATCCGGTGCGGCTGCCAAGCAGATAGCCCAGCTAATCGCCGAAATCCAGACCGAAACGAATCAAGCGGTTGAAGCGATGACCGAGGGAACGAAGGAAGTGCGTTTCGGTGCTGATGCGGTAAGCGACGCCGGAAAATCTTTTACCGACATATTTGAAGCCATTCACGAGATCTCAGGGCAAATGAGCGAAATCTCCGTCGTTATGGAGGAAATGGCCAAGGGCTCCCAGCAAATCGTGGAATCGGTCAAGGATATTGACGCAATCAGCAGGAACTCAGCCAGCCAATCCCAGACCGTGGCGGCAGCTACGGAGGAGCAATCGGCTACTACGCAGGAAATAGCTTCCGCCAGCGAGGAGTTGGCCCGACTGGCGGAAAAGTTGACCCAGGCGGTCCATAAGTTCCGGGTATAAGAAAAGTTTATTCTTTAGAGAAATTTTCATGTGCAATATTTAATGTAAACTAAAATATAAAAACAATATTTACAAACGAATTGCATAGCGATATAATCCTTATTGTAAATTAAAAAGCGTTCATAGGTTTACAAGGAGGATTTTTTTCATGACCCTACGCCAAAAGATGTTGGTTTCACTCTTCGCGGCTCTACTCTGCGTCAGCTCTTATATTATTTTTCCAATCGGTCCGGTACCTGTTACCCTGCAAGTTTTTTTCATCGTGTTGACCGGTGCGGTTCTCGGGCCCAGAATGGGAGCGCTCAGCGTCGTGATCTGGATATTGCTTGGCACCTTTGGGCTGCCGGTCTTCGCTGGAGGAAAAGCGGGGCCGATGGTGCTGCTGGGGCCAACTGGCGGATATTTGCCCGGCTTTGTGATTTGCGCCTGGCTTGTAGGGGTCATGACCCGGAATCAGGCAAGCTCACGGGTGCGTATCGGAGCGGCCATGGTGGTCGGCATGACTGTAGCATATGCGATAGGGTTAATCGGATTCATGGCCAGTTTTGCCTTCTTCCTGCAAAAACCGATGACTGTGCAGCAGGCTCTGACTATCGCCGTATATCCGTTTATACTGTTTGATCTGGCGAAAATTGTTTTGGCGGCCTGGCTGACGCCTATCCTGTGGAAGGCGCTCCAACGGGCGGGTTTCGCCCAGAGGGAGACGCAACATGAGCATGCGTAAACGAATCGACGAACTTACGCAAAAAGTGTTAAACGGCGAAGACCTTTTGATTACCGAGGCGCAGGAACTGTCTACCGTAGCTGATATTGAGCTCCCCTATTTGCTGGCGGCCGCCAATTCCATCCGGCAACAATATCAGGGCGATGAAGTCCATCTGTGTTCGATTCTCAACGGCCGGTCGGGGCATTGCAGCGAAGATTGCGCCTATTGCGCCCAGTCGGTGCATCATCAGACAGGCGTAGCCGTATATCCCCTCATGGATACCGAGGAGATGGTGCGTTATGCAAAAACTGTGGAAGCCGCGGGCGTAAGCCATTTTTCCGTCGTGCTCAGCGGGCGTGGCATGGATGATGCCCAGGAAGCGGAGAACTTCGAGAGGATCATCGAAACCTATCGCCGGATCAAGGAGGAGACCCAGCTGAAACTGTGCGCTTCCCTCGGTTCGCTGACGGCGGAACAGGCCCAGCGGCTGGGGGCTGCCGGGATCGAACGCTATCACCACAACGTTGAGACCAGTAAGGAATATTACGCCTCCATCTGCCGCACTCATACTTACGAGGACCGCACCCGCACCATCAGCGTGGCGCAGGAGGCGGGCCTCGCGGTATGCAGCGGTGGTATCATAGGAATGGGCGAGAGTCTCGCCCAACGCATAGATATGGCTTTTGAGCTGCGCGCCATGGGAATCGGCTGTGTGCCGGTGAATGTGCTGACCCCCGTTCGGGGAACCCGGATGGAGTCCGCACCACCGCTGCCACCTCTGGATATCCTCAAGACGCTGGCGTTGTTTCGGTTTATCCTGCCTCATGCCGTGATACGGACAGCTGGCGGGCGCGAAAAAAACTTGCGTGACCTTCAATCTATGGCCTTGTTCGGCGGGGCCAACGGAATGTTGGTAGGTGGCTACCTTACCACGGCGGGACGCGGAACGGAACTGGACAACCAGATGATCGACGACTTGGGACTCAAAGTTGCTCTGTAAAAAGAGCGGAAATAACAGGCTACGGGAGGAAACCCGCACCGATCCGGCGAATCTAAATGAATGAAAATTGAGCCGGAAAAGAAAGGTGAGCCTGATGAATAATGCAACGAATAAAAACGCCTTTCGTCCGAGCCTGCACGGTTTGGAACGGGAGGCGTCTCTATTTCCTGATTTTACCGCTATAGATTTCGAGACTGCCAATCAATCACCGGACAGCGCCTGCCAGCTCGGCCTGGTCGTAGTGCGCGCAGGAGAGATCATCGAACGGCGATCCTGGATGATCAGGCCGCCGACGGATCAATTTGTGTTCACCTACATCCATGGAATCACCTGGCGCGATGTGGCGAGGGAAGCGGACTTCGGGCAACTGTGGCCGCAAATCGGTCCCTATCTGGTTAACAACGTGATTGCCGCCCACAATGTCCGCTTTGATTTGGGAGTATTCTTTGCACTGGTCAAGTATTATCACCTTGGTTTTTGGCAGGGAGGCTCCATCGACTCGGTCACCGTAGCCCGTCGGACCTGGCCGTTCCTCGCCAATCACCAACTGCAGACGGTCGCTTCCCACCTCGCGATTCCTCTCGATCACCATGACGCCGCCAGCGATGCTAATGCCTGCGCCGAGATCATCCGCCGGGCGGAACAGGAACAGGCGGGTGTGGTGAAAAAGGCGCTGCGGTGGTATGGGGAAAAGTAACCCGACCAAAACAATATAGACGATTTAAAATAGGAGGGCTGGAACCATGCTGTACAAAACATTAGGCAGAACCGGTGTTCTCGTATCGGAACTGTGCTTTGGCACGATGTCGTTTGGCAGCGAAGCCAATGAGGAAGAATCCGGTCTCATGTTCAAACAGTGCCGTGACGCAGGCATCAACTTCTTCGACTGTGCCAACAACTATAGCGGCGGGAAAGCTGAAACCATTCTCGGCAAATTGATCAAGGGCTGCCGGGATGATTTGGTCATCACCAGCAAAGCTTCGCAACGCATCGGCCAGGACGTCAATGCGCTGGGGTCGTCGCGGCGGCATATCATGCAGGCCATCGAACAGAGTCTCACGCGTCTGCAAACAGACCGGATCGATCTTTATTTCATTCACCATTTTGATCCATTGACGCCGATGGACGAAACGCTCCGCGCACTCGATGACTTGGTGCGCCAGGGCAAAGTTCTGTACCTTGGTGTGAGCAACTGGGCGGCCTGGCAGATCGCCAAAGCGCTGGGGATTTCCGAGCGCGCCGGTCTGGCCCGGTTCGAATGCATCGAACCGATGTACAATCTGGTAAAACGGCAGGCGGAGGTCGAAATCCTGCCGCTGGCCGAGTCTGAGCAGCTGGGGGTCATCTCATACAGCCCGCTGGCGGCCGGATTGCTGACTGGAAAATACGCGGCAGGCGTCAAACCGGTTTCCGGCCGGATCGTCGAGAAAGACCAGTATAGTCAGCGCTACAGCACGACCGAATATTACGAGGTGGCCGGGCGATTCGCACAGTTGGCGCAGGAAATCGGCGTACGACCAGGAACATTGGCCATCAGCTGGGTCAAATCCCATCCGGGTATCACCGCGCCGATCATTGGGGCTCGCAATGTGACACAATTGCAGGATTCACTCGCTGCCGCCGACTTCACCATGGATGCCGCGCTGCGCGAGCGGATTTCCAGTTTGTCGCAGCACCCAGGCACAGCCACGGATCGGTTGGAAGAAGTACTGGACCCGCAGTTTAAACTCAGAAATCGGTAAGAGAACAAAAATTATTTTAGAATGGCAGACCTCTTTGGTTGTTCAACAGACAACATATCCCTGCACTTGAAAAACATATATGCCGAGAAAAATTGGATGAAACGGCAACTACCGAGGAATTCTCGGTAGTTCAGCAGGAGGGTGCTCGAAACGCAGATCAGGCGGCTGGAACGCGCTGTATCAGGCTATTTTGATTACATAGAAGATTTGATCGAGCGGGAGAATTCCTTCACGATGAAGGAATTTGCTACTAGCATCAATGAGTTTTTGGCTTTTCGTAAATATGAAATCTTATCCGATAAAGGGAAGATTTCAAAACAAATGGCTGTTGAAAAAGCGGAAGCGGAATATGCTGAATTTAATAAAAGGCAAAAGATCACTTCGGATTTTGACCGTGAAGTGAAGCTGCTGTTGCAGAAAGGCGGCAATGCGGATGAGTAAACTGGAAGGATTGATCGCCGAGCTTTGCCCGGATGGGGTGGAGTTATAAAATTGGAGGAACAAAAAAATATTTTAAAATGGCAGGACATCATACCTGTATGGCGAACCCTAAAATAGGGACAATATTCCATCCAGGGAAGACAGGTGATGATATTGCATGCTGTCACTTTCACGGACGCCTCTCGTATGGACCTGCGCGGTTCGAAACGGGAGGCGTTTCTTTATGTGGGCGGGTAAGAATGGGGTTGTCAATCAGTATTTTTAACTTGGGTATCATTGATATGGGTAAATGTTTCCCATATCAATGATACGTGGGTAAAAAACGGGGGAATTTACACAGGTTTGATCAAAAAACACATTTCAGGGAAAGAAAAAATTGACGTGAAAATTGAAAGGAAGGGGTTGTATGATTGAAAAAGCGTATCAGGTCGCGTATGAAATTGCAGGGCCTGCAGCAATGTTCACGCGGCCCGATACTGGATCTTCTCCGGTGTCGTATCAGGCACCTACCAAATCGGCCCTTAAATCTATTTTTGAATGTGTTGTTATGTCAAAAATGGCGTACTTTGAGCCACAGAGCGTTGAAATTTGTAACCCAATTGTATTTCATAAGTATACGACAAATTATGGTGGACCACTTAAAAAAAGCGGTACAAACAATTTTCAGATCTTCGCAACCGTACTTGAAAATGTCTGCTATAAAATACGTGGCGTGATTCTCTCGAAATCGCCGCCACGAACAGGAAACAATCCGCAGCATCAGCTACAAGAAGTATTTATGCGCAGACTTGCCTCAGGGCATCTTCACTCCACTCCATTTTTGGGTTGGAAAGAATTTGTACCGACCTATTTCGGCCCAATTCGCGCGGAAACCTTTGCAGATACGTCTATTAGCCTTGTCATTCCATCTATGCTTAATACGATGTACGATCAACCAACCGCAGGGTCAGTTGCCCCAAAGTTTACGCAGAATGTAATGATCGACAAAGGGGTGCTGCACTATGCTTAATGAATTGTATGAACTTGCAGTTGCACTGGATCATCACGGACTGTTGCAATCTACAACGCATCCCAGTATAGGCACTGTTGGAAAGTCTATGTGCATGCTGATTGAACTTGACCGATGCGGAATCGTTCGCGCGATTCGCTTTTTACAGAAAGATGATACTTCTCGTTTATGGAAACATAGTAAGGGGAATCATAACTCGTTTCCGGCGATAAGAATTCAGAAACCATTGTTGTCCGTTGATGAGAGTGAAAAAATAGATGATGCTATTTGGAAGAAATCCGCAGTTCCTCTCAAAAGATCTCTGCTATCATCCTTGTGTTTGGATAAATTAAATGAAGCAGAGTTAGGCCTCCATATTTCCGAATGGTCGCTGAACGAGTTGAGACCGGTTTTGCTAAGTGATAACAGTGAATTAGCCTCATTTCGGCAGTTGATTGGTTGCTTTCCCAAATCAACCGAAGCAGTGCAGTTCGAGAATAAACTCGTATTGTTTCTAAAGGATTACATTCCGACTTGTGGCGATGAAAAAAACATTGATTTTATCAAGGAAATACTTGTAGGTACTTGGGATAAAAAATCAAAACAGTATGTTGCAGGTTGCATGACCTATTACGACGTGTATGAAACAAGCAATTTTCGCAATAAGGTGATTGATCAAGACACTTTGCATGCTTTAATTGCGCTACTCAACCAACAAAATTTGTTGGAAAAGCAGACAACGCGATCTTTGCGGGGTGTGCTTTCAGGAAAGAGTCAGGATGGTATAGGTGAAAAGTTTCCTAATCCCAACATCCCGATTCTTGGGCAAACATATTTGTACGCGAAAAATGCTGATATTCCTTGTTTAGTTCGTTATGAGATGAACGGGACCAAAGGGTTTCAAGCGGGTAAAGATGAAGTCGCAATGATCAGTGATGCGCTCGCATTCTTGACGCATAAGGAAAGAGTAGGCAAAACATGGAAAGCTGTTTCGGATAGTAATCGTGATAAGCCCAATTTACTACTTGCATATTTGACTGATGATCCACAAAATGAAGCGTTTCTTGCAAAGATATTAGATGATCCGTCGGACTATGAAGAAATGGCATCGGCGTTTGATGTATTATGCCAACAGGTGATTGGAAATGTCAAAAATATTGTCGAAAAAAACCCTCACTCAAAAATCAATTTGATTATACTTGAAACTCTTGATCCGGGACGCAAGCAGATTGTTTATGGAAACTCACTTTCGGTACAGAATTTTTGTAACAACTTGCTTGCATGGTCGGATGAATCAAAAAACTGTCCGCCGATAAGTATTCGTGTTAAAGATAAAACCGGTATTCGAGAATATAAACCGATATGTCCCGGTCCCAATGAAATTCTTCAAATTATGAAATTGCATTACACTCGTTCTGGTTCAGCGAAACCGCTCAAACAAAGTGCTGTTTCTCTCCATGAAGTTTATCGGTTGTATATGCCACAGTCCGAGACGGAGTTCTCAGACTCCGATTTGCTTTCTAATTTCATCCAAAAATCGGTTTGGAAAGTCCAAGGGCTGTTGGGAGATATTGGTCAACAAATAATCGCTCAATTCCCGTATCCATTAAATGCTTCAGAGGCATTTTCCAAGCAGATTAAAAACTTATGTATGTTCATTTCCCTCATCTCAATTTTGTTATGGCGTCTTGGCGTCAGAAAGGAGAAGTACATGTTGGATGCACCGTTTAATGTGGGTCAGTTTCTTAAGCTTGCAGATATGCTGCATAAGCAGTACTGTGTGCAAGTGCGTAACGGAGGAAACGAAAAAAAGCCGCTGCCGACTCAACTTATGGGAAATGAAATGTTGGCGATAGCCTCGGAAAATCCTGTGGAAGGAGTTCTCCGCTTAAGAGATCGCATGAAAATCTATTTGGCTTGGGCAGATACATCAACAGGTGAGGGAGCAGGGCTGGCAAAATGGATTCTTGCGCGGTTCTCGGAAGTCAGTTTAAAAATCTCAGCAAATGAACTGTCTGAAACATTTTCTCCAGCAGAACAGGCGCAAGTGCTATTGGGCTACTTGGCTGCGATCCCTTATGAAAAGAAGGAGGATGAAAATCATGACTGAACAAATCAACAGAGGAACGGGTTTACTGCTGATCGAAGCCATCAGTTCAAATCCCAACGGTGATCCCGACCGTGAAAGTGATCCGCGTACTCGCCAAGATGGTCGCGGTGAAATTTCCCCGGTGTCCTTCAAAAGAAAACTGCGTGATTTGGTGTCGGAAAAGGAATCGCCATTTTGGAAAGATATCGCCCAAGAGCTTAAGCTACCCAATCAAGGCTTTGATGTTTTGGAAAGTAAAGATACAAAACGAACTGATGTTAAGGTTATGTCACCTGATGAAATAACTGCGAAATATTGGGATGTTCGCGTCTTTGGAACAACGTTTCTTGAGGAACAGACTGACGAAGCAAAATCTTTCATAACGACCGGCGTAGTTCAGTTCGGATTGGGTGTTTCGCTTGATCCCGTAAAAATCGAGCGTATGACTACCACAAAAATCCTTCCGGTTGAAGATGACAAGAGCAAAGGAATGGCTCCACTTGCATTTAGAATTGTGTCCTATGGTTTGTATGCTATGCCATTTTTCATCAACGCTACAGCGGCGTACAAAACGCATTGCACGAAAAAGGATATTGATTTGCTCTTTAAGTTGATTCCTCATGCCTATTCGGAAACTGCGTCTTATATACGATCCCAAGTGAATGTTCGTCACGCGTTTTATACGGAACATAATCGTGCGCGTGGTACTTTCAGCGACTTTAAAATGATCGAAGCGTTGATGCCACAACGTATCGGCGGGGCAGTAGGAGCGGCAACTTCATGGAAGGATTACAATGAAGAAGTGCTAACCGAAAATATTGGCAAGCTGAACAACGGGCTATTGAAAGATAAAGCATCACCGATTATCGATCTGATGGATCAGATGTAATGTTATTGGCACACAGCGCCAGAAACGGGCAACCATCCCAGTCCTATCATGATCATGTGACTGGGGTGTTTGAAAACTCATGTGAAAATATAGAGGCCGTTTTACCATTTGCATTGAATGAAAAGCATGACAGCTATCGTTCTTTGGTAGCCGGTGCAGCAATGTTTCACGACTTGGGAAAGCTTGATAGTTTAAATCAAGCTGTGCTTTGTGGTGTGAAAAAAGCGAAACGGTTGCCTGTTGACCATCGCGATGCTGGAAGTAAATATTTGTTTGAGGATTGTCAGAATAAAATTTCTGCAACCTTGATTTATTCGCATCATCGCCCAGGTCTTCCCAATCTGATGGAAGAAAGGTTGAAGGCGAACCCTTTTCGCAACACAGACGTCAAGGAACAAACGAATGCTTGCATAACTGAATATTTGCGACTGCATAACGAGGAAATACAGGGAGTAAAATTAGGTTTATCGCAAATATCAAAGATCTCTTCAATGGAATACCGGATGATGCTAAGTTGCCTTGTAGATGCTGATTATTCTGATTCGTCGGCAGAAAAAGCTGTTTTGCCACTTACTCTTTGGGCTAAACGTTTGCAGCGACTCAAGCAATATGTTAATGATTTGCAGGCGGGTGCTCCAACTACGAAACGGAATCGGCTTAGGCAAAAAATGTTTCAGTGTTGCGAAGAGGCGAATGTCAATGAGGCCCTAGTATATTGCGACAGTCCCGTCGGAACTGGCAAAACAACCGCTGTCGTGGCGCATATGTTGCAAAAAGCGATTGCACATAATCTGCGGCACATTATTATTGTTCTGCCGTTTACAAATATTATCTCGCAGACTGTTGCTGTGTTACGTGAAGCTATTGTTCTTGAAGGCGAAGACCCTGCTTCAATAGTCGCTGAACATCATCATCAAGCTGATTTCGAAAACATCGAATTACGACATCTGGCATCAACTTGGTCTGCACCTATTATTGTAACTACTGCTGTTCAGTTCTTTGAGACGTTGGCAAGCAATATTCCGTCAAAGCTGCGAAAACTTCATCAATTGCCAGGATGTGGAATTGTCATGGATGAAAGTCATGCAGCTTTACCCGCACTACTTATGCCTCCAGCCTGGAAATGGATTGTAGAATTAACGGAGCAATGGGGTTGCCATTTTTGTTTATGCTCTGGTACGTCCATTAAGTTTTGGGGAAACCCGATTTTCCAGAAAGTATCGTCACGTTCAGTTATACCAATTCTTTCTTCAGACCTTTCGTGTGAATTGAATGAATATGAAAAAAATAGAGTTGCCATCAATATAATGGCAACTCAACCGCCGCATTTTGAAAGCGTCTCCAAATTGATTGATTTTGTCACAAGTTTTTCAGGTTCACGCCTTGTCGTTATGGACACTGTTCGGTCAGCTGCCTTTCTTGCCAAAACAATGCGCGAGGAGGGGCATGAGGTTCTTCACCTCTCAACGGCGTTGACGCCAGGTGATAGAGAAGGCGTTATTGACGAAGTAAAGCGTAGATTAAATCCTGATTTTGGCTTCAACGAAAACTGGACGCTGATTGCTACAAGTTGTGTTGAATGTGGAATGGATTTTTCATTTCATTATGGATTTTGTGAACTACGATCATTACAAAGCTGTTGGCAGCTTAGCGGGCGAGTCAGTCGAAACGGTGAATATAGAGATGGAACCCTGCTTTGTTTTACAATAGCTGATGCTGGCTTTCAACGGAATCCTCTGTTTGATATTCCGCGTTCCGTATTTCTTAAACAGATTGACTCAGGGGTATTAACTAGCCAGACCATTACTGTTGCAGTCACTGAAGGCTTCGATATGGAGTGTAAGGAATTAGGCGGATTGCCGGAAGAAATCTGCAAACTTGACAAACAGTGTGCTTTTGTCGATGTCGCTGAGAAGTTTCGAATAATCGAAGACGATACAATAACTGTTCTAGCCGATCAAGAAGTTGCAAAAAAAATCAGTATGGGTGAGCAGGTTTCTTCACGCGAATTGCAAAGAGGTAGCGTTAATTTACGACGATTCGTTGTAAAGACGCTAGGTGTTGAAATAACTGAACTCCCTGTGTTATTGCCAAATCAATATGATAACTTTCTTGGATATATGCACGGTATTTTAAATGGAATTGATTGGCGGCAACACTCAAGTGATGAAGTTCTAATTGTGTAACAATAAAAAGGATGTAAAAAATGTTTGCTGACGACGACCTGTTGCTACTTTCAGGAATCCAGCATATGGCCTTTTGTGAGCGGCAGTGGGCACTCATTCATGTGGAACAGGTATGGGCTGAGAATGTGCGGACGGTGGAAGGAAAGCACCTGCACGAGCGCGCTGACGATCCGTTTTTTGACGAGAGTCGGAAAAGTTTGCGGATTGTGCGGAGCATGCCTCTCATATCCCAACGGCTTGGCCTGCGGGGTGTAGCTGATGTGGTGGAATTTTACCAAAGTGAAGCTGCCATCGAGGGGGTAACGTGCAGGCTAAAAGATCGGCAAGGGTGGTGGCGACCGGTTCCGGTGGAATACAAGCGGGGCAAACCCAAATCGGATGACCGGGATGCGGTCCAGCTCTGCGCGCAGGCGATGGCATTGGAAGAAATGATGGGTGTGTCGATTGCGGAAGGATTTCTGTTTTACGCACAGATCAAGCGGCGCGAAGCCGTGGCGATCGATGAAAAATTGCGCTGCCATACTACGGAATTGGCACTGCGAATCCATGAGCTGCTGCGGAGCGGGATCACGCCGAAAGCTCCCAAAGGAAAACACTGTTCCCAATGTTCTTTGGTTGAGGAGTGCCAGCCGCAATGGATGTTGAAGCATCGGTCTGTGAGCAACTATTTGGCTCGAATGTGTCGTGTGGAGGTGGGTGATTGAGACGCCTGTTGAACACTCTTTATGTTACGTTGCCGGATTCGTACCTTGCCTGTGATGGCGAGAATGTGCTAATCAAATTGCAGAATGAAGTAAAATTTCGCGTTCCGGTTCATAATTTGGAAGGGATCGTTTGTTTCGGGTTTTCTGGTGCGTCGCCAAAACTTATGAAGCTGTGCTGCGATAGAGGCGTTGCGATTTCTTTTTTGACTGAGTTCGGTAAATTCATGGGACGTGTGACAGGAAAAGTATCCGGTAATGTGTTGCTGCGGCGTACCCAGTATCGTTGGGCTGATGATGTGAAAATCTCGACCCGACTGTCCCGTCGTTTCATCGCGGCTAAAATTCTCAATAGCCGGGCGCTGTTGCATCGGGCGTTGCGGGATCATGCGGATGTGGTGGAGGCTGCTCCGGTGGAACGGGCGATGGAGTTAATGGCAGGCATGATGCCTCGTTTGGAGCAAGCGCATACAGGCGACGTGATTCGAGGAATCGAAGGAGAAGCTGCTGGGGCGTATTTTGCAAATTTCAATCAAATGATATTGGCGCAAAAAGAAACGTTTTGCCTGAATAATCGTAATCGTAGGCCGCCGACTGATCCGGTGAATGCGTTGTTGTCGTTTTTATACACGCTACTGGCGCATGAAGTGACTGCGGCGCTGGAAAGTGTCGGCTTGGACCCGCAGGTGGGTTTTTTGCATCGTGATCGACCGGGACGTTCGAGTTTGGCGCTGGATCTCATGGAAGAATTGCGACCGCATTTCGCCGACAGGTTGGCGCTGACGCTAATCAATCGGAAGCAGATTTCGGGAAAAGGCTTCGTCGTTAAAGAGAACGAGGCGGTGATTATGGAAGACGATACGCGCAAAGAAGTTTTAACTGCTTGGCAAAAACGCAAGCAGGAAGAAATCACGCATCCATATCTGGAAGAAAAGATACCTTTGGGCTTGGTGCCCTATGCTCAGGCTTTGTTAATGGCACGACATATGCGTGGCGATCTGGAAGATTATCCGCCGTTTTTCTGGAAATGAGGTGATAAAATGATGGTGTTGATCACGTACGATGTGAGCGTGACGACGGAAACTGGCAAGACGCGGCTGCGCAAAGTCGCCAAACAATGTGTGAATTATGGGCAGCGAGTGCAAAACTCTGTGTTTGAATGTTTGGTAGATCCGACTCAGTTTGCGGAGTTAAAGCATCGTTTGGAGAGTATCATTGATCCTGAGACGGATAGTCTGCGGTATTATTTCCTGGGGAATAATTGGAAGAGTCGCGTGGAACATGCTGGCGCGAAGGGCGGTTATGACCCGGAAGGCTTGTTGCTGATGTAGTGCGAACTCCAAGCGAACAAGTTTTGCCGGGGGGAAGTTCGCACGGCTGGAAAACAGCTGGATTCGGGAAGTTAATAGGAAATTTCGTAGAGTTTGGAAGATTGGGTTTAGTGGGTTCGCGAAATCATGTGTGGGAATGCATGATTTTTCTATGGTTCTAAAAAGACTGTCGCGCCCCATGCGGGCGCGTGGATTGAAACCGGTTGGGTCGGTCCTTAAGCTGGGCATACCCCAGTCGCGCCCCATGCGGGCGCGTGGATTGAAACAATCCGCCATTTACCTGAACGTCGAACATTTTGTCGCGCCCCATGCGGGCGCGTGGATTGAAACGTTTCGGCAATAATCTGCGCCTCAATCGTTCTGGCGTCGCGCCCCATGCGGGCGCGTGGATTGAAACACGCCCTTAAAGTTGAATAGTGTTTCTCTGATCAGTCGCGCCCCATGCGGGCGCGTGGATTGAAACCAAGTCCGCATATTCATACAAAAAACAAAAGGTGTCGCGCCCCATGCGGGCGCGTGGATTGAAACATGTACGGATGGGAAGATGACGCGGCGGTGATCGTCGCGCCCCATGCGGGCGCGTGGATTGAAACACGATCGAGGGGCCTCTCATTAACAAAGTCAAAGAGTCGCGCCCCATGCGGGCGCGTGGATTGAAACGGGTGTAGCTTTATCAGCCCGGATCCTGCAACAGTCGCGCCCCATGCGGGCGCGTGGATTGAAACTATACCAAGCCGAATATCAGGATATCGATTATTGTCGCGCCCCATGCGGGCGCGTGGATTGAAACGCGCGGGGTCTGGCAGGCCAGCACTACCGCCCGTCGCGCCCCATGCGGGCGCGTGGATTGAAACTATGCACTCGCTGCCAAAATATGCCCTTCGGTTGTCGCGCCCCATGCGGGCGCGTGGATTGAAACATCGTGGCCCACGCCAACGGTCCCCAACGGCGGGTCGCGCCCCATGCGGGCGCGTGGATTGAAACAACAGTTTGAATGTCTCCGTCAGACCTGTCAGGTCGCGCCCCATGCGGGCGCGTGGATTGAAACCCCGAAGTTTTTAATGCAAGGGCGGCTATTGAAGTCGCGCCCCATGCGGGCGCGTGGATTGAAACATACGGTTGTGCAAAAGATTCGCCGCCTTGCAAGTCGCGCCCCATGCGGGCGCGTGGATTGAAACATGGGGAACCCTAAACAGCGCACAAAAAAAGGCAGTCGCGCCCCATGCGGGCGCGTGGATTGAAACTGTTCTCGCGCCAATCGCTGCGATACAACCCTGGTCGCGCCCCATGCGGGCGCGTGGATTGAAACTGAATGACCTGAAACGAATCGCCGTAGCGACCAGTCGCGCCCCATGCGGGCGCGTGGATTGAAACAAACGACTCGAACAATCGGTAGAAACAACGGTTCGTCGCGCCCCATGCGGGCGCGTGGATTGAAACTCGTCACACGCTTGGCGGTAACTTTGCCCCGGCGTCGCGCCCCATGCGGGCGCGTGGATTGAAACATCATCATCCTCGTTTGCATGGTTATCGGTATGTGTCGCGCCCCATGCGGGCGCGTGGATTGAAACCTCGGGGGTAATGTGCAATTCGCCAACAATCGTAGTCGCGCCCCATGCGGGCGCGTGGATTGAAACATTACTCAATTGCATTTTTAAATACCTCCTCATGGTCGCGCCCCATGCGGGCGCGTGGATTGAAACCGTTTCCACCCCCGCAATTCGCAGTCTTTCCATGTCGCGCCCCATGCGGGCGCGTGGATTGAAACGTCTGGGTCTATCCCGTATATCAACGAGTACCGTCGCGCCCCATGCGGGCGCGTGGATTGAAACTCACCTCCTCCCAGCAGCTTTCTGATTTCCTCCGGTCGCGCCCCATGCGGGCGCGTGGATTGAAACTGGTAAAGGATCCAAACATGACGCATATTCGCGTCGCGCCCCATGCGGGCGCGTGGATTGAAACACAAAATGAACATTTACGAAGCCGCAAAACTAGGTCGCGCCCCATGCGGGCGCGTGGATTGAAACATCGCCCCGGCTCTCCACCTCTTTGATGTTTTTTGGTCGCGCCCCATGCGGGCGCGTGGATTGAAACGTCGGTATCTCCTGCTCATCCACACCCAGCAAGTCGCGCCCCATGCGGGCGCGTGGATTGAAACTGGTCTTTCTTCGCATCTTCCACCGCCTGCTGCTGTCGCGCCCCATGCGGGCGCGTGGATTGAAACCTCGGGCTTGACCAAAAAGAAGCCGAGAAAGAGTGTCGCGCCCCATGCGGGCGCGTGGATTGAAACTAGCAGTACGATTTGCCTCGCAAGCCGCGATTGTCGCGCCCCATGCGGGCGCGTGGATTGAAACAAGCATGAGAAGGATCGAATCAAAGAGCGATTTCGTCGCGCCCCATGCGGGCGCGTGGATTGAAACCGGCAATGGATCGCAATTTTCTTACTTCTAATCGTCGCGCCCCATGCGGGCGCGTGGATTGAAACTCGTCAATCGTTCCTTTCGCGACTATCCGATGGGTCGCGCCCCATGCGGGCGCGTGGATTGAAACGCGATAGCCTTTTTCCGTCTTGCCTAGCCTTTCGCGTCGCGCCCCATGCGGGCGCGTGGATTGAAACGTGTTTCGGGTGGTTGGTTCATCGTGGATCGTATGTCGCGCCCCATGCGGGCGCGTGGATTGAAACTTGAACGGCTACAGCGCAAGTCAGTACGGGAAGGTCGCGCCCCATGCGGGCGCGTGGATTGAAACCGGCAATGGATCGCAATTTTCTTACTTCTAATCGTCGCGCCCCATGCGGGCGCGTGGATTGAAACTTTTGGGCAACCGTAGATGCCGTTCTCGCCGCGTCGCGCCCCATGCGGGCGCGTGGATTGAAACTCCGGCGGTGTGAAATCTGCTCTAAAAAGCTCGTCGCGCCCCATGCGGGCGCGTGGATTGAAACAATTCAAACCATGATCGTGCAGCCGAGACTGCAGTCGCGCCCCATGCGGGCGCGTGGATTGAAACCAATACGCAAATTCTCAAAAACTCGAAAATGAGGTCGCGCCCCATGCGGGCGCGTGGATTGAAACCCAGCGTTATCTACGCCCTGCCCCCGTTAGAAAGTCGCGCCCCATGCGGGCGCGTGGATTGAAACTTCGCTGTTCGCCGCGTTACAGTGGAACGAAAGGTCGCGCCCCATGCGGGCGCGTGGATTGAAACTTCGGGCATAATCTAGCCGGCATGCCAAATACGTCGCGCCCCATGCGGGCGCGTGGATTGAAACAAGCGTCCTGACGGGGACATTGGCGCTGGCAGGGTGTCGCGCCCCATGCGGGCGCGTGGATTGAAACGATCAAGGGCGCTATGCTGATGCTGTTATCAACGTCGCGCCCCATGCGGGCGCGTGGATTGAAACGCTGGTTGGGAAATGATAGACTTCCGTTCCGTTGTCGCGCCCCATGCGGACACGTGGATTGAAACAATGGTCGTGAAGCAAAAATTTCTATGGGCGCGTGGATTGAAACCAAGATGGCCACAGATCCATACATCGGCACGTAGGTCGCGCCCCGTGCGGGGCGCGTGGATTGAAACTCCTTATTTCATAAGCGCCCGGACGTTCCATCACTTCGCGCCCCATGCGGGCGCGACTTTTATTTTGGAGCAAATATTTGAATATTACATTGCCAAAACTCGACGGGTCGAGTATTCCAGATTTAACCATTCTCGACCAAGAAAGTATCTGCTGTTGCAAATAACGGACGCCTCCCGTCCGGACCTCTACGGTTCAAGACGGGAGGCGTCTTTCTACTCCTTACCCGACAATAGCTAATACGATGCCGATGAACAGGCCGGAAATGATGGTGAAACCTGCACAGTAGCCCATGATATCCTTGATTCCCAACCCGGCAACCGCCAATATTGGCAGTGCCCAAAACGGTTGAATTTGATTCGTCCAAGCTTCGCCCCAGGTAAACGCGATTAAGGTCGTTCCCATATCGGCGCCCAGTTTTTCAGCCGCTTTCATCATGATTGGCCCCTGTACAGCCCATATTCCGCCGCCGGAAGGGATTGCTATGTTGACCAGGCCAGAACTTAAAAAAGTCATCAAGGGAAAACTATGGGGCGTTGAGCAATTTATGAACCATTGGGATATGACGTTCGTAAGGCCGGAGTGTTGCATAATTCCCATCATGCCTGCATATATGGGGAATTGCAGCAATACGGGGCCTACACTTTTGGCCCCATTGTAGAATGCGGTTTTATATCGCATCGGGTTGCCGAACAGCAGGAAGCCCAAAACTAGAAAGAAAATGATGACAATGTCAATATTGATGTTAAAAGTCTTAACTTTCATAAAATAGTTGGCGACATAAACCAACCCGAAAATTCCCACGACATAACTGGCAATGCTGTTGTTGTTGAAGCGGTCGGCCGGAGTCAGGATTTCCGGTATTTCTTCCACTTTTTCATCTTCTTTGATCAATTTGTCCGAAATGCCGATGACTTCGTTGGTGGGTGGCATCATGTATCGCATGGTCAGCACCAACAGGATTCCAACGCCGATGTCGATGAACCAGTTGAGTGGAGAAAACAAGGTCTGACTGACAGGAATGACACCCATCACTTTCTCCAGGAAATGCCCCGGTGTAGCTACAACCAAAGGGATGGAAGCGGAAAAACCGCGGGCAAGTGTGCCGCCGTACACTGCGGCTACGAGTATGGGGTAGTGGGTACCGCGGTTGTTGGTAGCCACTTTTCGCGCCAAGATGGCCCCTCCGATCATGCCGAGGCCCCAGTTAAGAAAGGATAAAAGGTAGGAGATCGCGGCGGTGAACATGACTGCCTGCTCCGGAGTTTTGGGCCAGACGCTGATGGTCGTCAAGATTTTCTTGACCTGTTTTGTATTGGCCAAAACGTGTCCCGTGATCAGGATCAAAATGATTTGTGTCGTAAATCCATAAAGGCTGACCACCCCTTTGCCCCAATAATCCACTAGAGAGAGGGCGCTGGAAGGAGTCCAGAATAGCGCTGCGCCAAATACCAGCAAAGTCATTCCCAAAGCCAGGATGTAATCGTCCGGTAGATATCGGCTTACTAAGTTAACCAACCATTTGGTGATGAATTTCATGTTGGCGCCTCCTTCAAAATTATAAGCAGATTAAGTCGTGCTGAAAATGATTGAATGATTGATGGCCGCTTTCGGTCACAACGACACTGTCTTCGATGCGGATACCGAATTCGCCGGGGAAATAGACTCCCGGTTCGACGGAAAAAGTCATCCCGGGTTCCAGCACCATTTTATTGCCGATGTTGATGGAAGGCAGCTCATGACCGTCCAGCCCCATCCCATGCCCGGTGCGGTGAATGAAATATTTTTCCAGGCCTTTCTTGGCCAAATGATTGTATGCTATGGCATGTACGTCTTCAGCCACTACGCCGGGTCTGACCGCCGCCTTGGCCATTGCCTGGGCTTCCTGCACTTGTTTGTAGGCCTCGCGCATTTTATCCGAAGGTCGGCCGATGCAAACGGTGCGTGTAATATCGGACCAATATTTCTTGTAAGCGCCGCCGAGATCCAAAAAGACCATATCGCCGGTAGTGGGAATGCGTCCGCCTGAGATATGATGGGGATTGGCGCTGTTGGGGCCTGAAGCGATCAAATTGCTGAAGGGGCCGGCCATACCGCGCTTTTTCAGTTCCACTTCCACCAAATCCTTGATTTCCAATTCGGTTTTTCCTTCGGCGCAAGCAGCGAGGGCGAGCGGCATGACTTCGTCGCTGAGAATTCCAGACTGTTTCATCAAGCTGATTTCAGCCGCATCTTTTATGTTGCGCAACGGCGTGAATACTGAGCTGGCCAGTCCTATGACGCCTTTGGGACAGGCTTTGAGAAAAGGATCGGCCTGCATGAAGCCCATAGTATCATCCATTGCCAATTTTCCCTGCCGTAAGCCCAGTTCTTCCATGATGTCCGCTACCAAAGCGTACAGGTCATCGCCATCGCGCCAGTCGCGTTGATCCGCAATCCAGCAGTCTTGTCTTGCCTGATTGGCATACAGTTTCGGCACGATGAACACGGGGTTGCCTGATGCGGGAATGATGGCGATTTGCAGGCGTTCGTCCGGTTTGGGCGCATAGCCGGTGAAATAAAAGAGGTTGGCCGAGGGCCATAAAATGATGCCATCCCATTGCTGTTGCATACCTTTCAAAATTCTCTCGTACCGTTCTTTGAATACTGAGTCCATAGACAATCCCTCCCTTTTTTGTGTATCGCAGATGTACTATATAAAAGACGCTTTAAACCGGAGTCTCTTTCCTGTATAAGGAGTAGAGTTCTGGGTTCAAAGCGTCTCTGCTTATTATTTGGTAATGCAAATACTATGCCAACCCTATCGTGGGGAGCGTGTTATCTGGACTCGAGCAACAGGAGAAGCCGGTATTTGGCTTCTGAGGAATTTCGTTGCGAACCGCGGACGATGTAATAATTTGCCGAAAGAAAGACTGGTGGTTCGTTAACTGGTTTGTTTACGGGTTGGTTTTTAGTGCGATTGTGTATGTTTGCCAACCTGTTAGCTTTGATTTTTGACAGCAAAGTGATAGGATAAATGCAATCAGCCGGTAACGATAAGCTATGGATAAGCGGGAGGAACTGTAAGATGCAAAAATCCATTGCGGTTTTGGCAACGGGAAAGAAGTCCAGTCAGGTGATGGCAGAACAGATCCGGCAGGTGTTTTCAAACGATGCGATCGAGGTAACTCCCTACTGGTTCGATGAGTTGCGCCACAATCCACGCTCTCCCATTATGGCTGATTTGGCGCTCCTTTCCTGTAATGCTGTGCGAGAAGTGCTAAGCCCTTTTATCCATCCGACGGTTCCGCTGCTTATTGCAAACCGCACGTTGCGACTGGACGTTATTGATCAATTGGTAGAGTTGCCGGCGGGTTGCAAGACACTGCTTGTTACGAAGACTGCCATTGGCACGACGGAGGCATTGGAAACACTCGGAGAAATCGGATTTTCCCATTTTTCCATCCATTCGTTTTTGACCGATGATTATGACCTCTGTGCATCCATTACGACGATCCTGCTTTTTGATGAACCGGAACAAATACCCGCGTGGGCGACGAAAGTCATCGATTTGGGTGTGCGCGAAATTGAACTGTCCAGCTTGGTTGCACTGGCTCATGAATTGAATGAGCCGCTGAAGACGAATATTCCCATCAGTATTCAGTATTTGCAGGAAATTGTCCACCGCAGCCAACGAATGTTGAAATCCGCAAAATCCATCGATTTGCTCAATCGCCAGTTGAGCGTGGTGTTGAATAACGTAACAGATTGTTTGATCGTTGTTGATGCCGATTTTATCATCCGGTTTCTCAATGATACCGCCCAGGCATTCCTTGGGCTTCAGTCGAGTCAGGTTATTGGACAGCCGCTCCAACAACTCATCCCCGAGTTGCAGGAGGCAATATCTTTTGAATATGAGTGGCAGCCGGACAAAAGTGTCGTTACCATCGCGGAGCAGGCTTACCACGTTGATATACAGACATTGGAAGACGTAGAAGGACAGCAGATCAGTGCGATTGTCACTCTGCGGAATGTTACGGAAGTGCTGCGCATGGAAACCGAAGTGAGGCAGGCGCTGCGCAAGCGGGGTTACGTCGCGCAATATACTTTTGACCACATTGTAGGGGATTCGTCAACAATTAAAGAAGTGATTGGCGTTGCCGCCAAACTAGCCGGCAGTGATCTCAATGTGCTGATTCATGGCGAGAACGGTACGGGAAAAGAACTGTTTGCGCATTCGATCCACAGCGATTCCCCGCGCGCAAGCGGTCCGTTTATCGCCGTCAATTGCGCAGCATTGTCTCCCACGCTATTGGAAAGCGAATTGTTCGGCTATGAGGATGGCGCATTTACTGGAGCCAAAAAAGGGGGAAAGTCGGGCCTGATTGAGCAGGCGGACAAAGGAACCCTTTTTCTGGATGAAATCGGCGATATCACATTGGAGGCGCAGACTAAGCTATTGCGAGTCATTCAGGAAAGAGCGCTCATGCGGATCGGTGGCGGGCGGGTAATTCCCGTCAATATTCGAATCATTGCGGCGACCAATAAGGATTTGCAGGATATGGTGGAAAAGGGCCAATTTCGTCAAGACTTGTTTTATCGCCTTTTTGTTGCTCCGTTATATATACCGCCGCTGCGTGACCGTCCTGAAGATATCCCGGCTCTGCTGGAAAGCATTATGCAGGAATACCATATAGTCCGGAACTGCATTGATAGTGAATTGCTGGATTGTTTGCGGCGCTACTCCTGGCCGGGAAACATCAGAGAGTTATCCAATGTTATTCAGTATGCGGGTGTGATCAGCGACAGTCCCTCAGCATTCAAAAAAGCTGTTTTTAGCCGAATCCATAATCGCCGTGCGAGTTCGGCCGTATTCCCGATCGACTTGCAACCAGAGGATATTACCTTATACATCAGTATATTGAATGTTTTCGCGGAAGCTGGTCAAAAAAAAATACGCATAGGCCGCTCAAGCCTATGCGATCATCTGCAATTGCAGCATCCTGCGATCACCGAACAGGCCTTGCGCAGCCGGATCGCCAAATTGACAAATGCCGGGTTCCTGGAAAGTGGAGTCGGTCGACAGGGAACACGAATTACTGATAGCGGGGAACTGTTCAGGCGCCGGTACTCCAAGGCTTAAAGTGTGACTTACATATCTATCGCGGATTTCTAAACATGGTTATACCTCGCGCCCTGTGCGGGCGCGTGGATTGTAGTACCGGCGGTGGAATATTTGAATCATTCTGCGTGTCTACGGCGCCTTGTAAGATTAACGTCAAATACTTTTTTTATTTAAATTATACGGAAGGAATATTTAGCCCGGAGGGGAATATATAGATATCGGAAAATCCCTTGATGGATGTCGTCCGCTCGAAATGAAAGGTGATTTGGCTGTGCAACGGATTCCACTGACCCACTTGTGCCCGGGAATGGTAACTGCAAAGAATATTTTCAGTGCAGATGGCCGCGTCCTAATTGGTGAAGATGTTGAACTGACGCAGAGATATATTGAACGGCTGGCTCACTTCAGTATACTTTCTGTATATGTTCGTAACCCCTATTTCGAAGATGCCATTCCTCCTGAAATCATTTCTGAAAATTCCCGTGTCAAGCTTATTCAGGCGGTTCAACAGCAGTTTCTGGCTATTCGGGAGAATCGTAGATGGAACCCGGCGCAATTTGTCACCCTTGCGGAGAAAATTGTCGATGAGGTAGGGACCAACGCTCAAGCGATGGTGCAGTTGACTGATATTCGCTCACACAATGAATTCACTTTTGGACATTCGGTCAATGTTTCGGTTCTCTGCGTCTTAATCGGTGTTGCGCTGAAATACCCCCGAACAAAGCTTCTCGAAATTGCTTTGGGCGGGTTGCTCCATGATGTGGGGAAAATGAAAATTACGACGGATATATTGAACAAGCCCGCAAAATTGACCGCCGATGAATACAAGATCATGCAGACGCACGCGGAACTTGGATATGAAATTTTGCGAAACACTGCGTCTCATATCATTTCCCGAAAGTCGATCCTTATGGCGTTTCAGCACCAGGAAAAACCGGACGGAACCGGTTATCCCCGTCAAATAGTGAGCGCAGAGATCCACGAGTATTCTAAAATTGTTGCGGTTGCTGATGTCTACGATGCTGTAACTTCCGACCGTCCTTATCATCGAGGTCTGTTTCCGCATGAGGCGGCAATGCTCTTGGCCGAAGGAATGGGCAAACAGTTTGATGTGGAAGTGCTAACGGCATTTCTCACACGAGTTGCCATCTATTCGATCGGGAGTGTGGTTGAATTGTCGAGCGGCCAGATCGGCGTTGTGACCAAGGTGTTTTATGGCATGCAGAATCGGCCTGTGCTTCGCTTGATGTTGGATAAGAACCGCACCCCCTTCGGCAAAAAAATAGTCGTTGATCTGCATGATTATCCTACTGTCGAAATCGTACGCGTATTTGGCGAAGACGCTGTAGTTGAGCTTAACAAGATGGCTATGTAGAGCGGTAATAGGCGAAAATTGCTGCGATAAACTAAAGAGGCTCTTCGGATCAGCTTTTGTCCGAAGAGCCTCTTTATATGAGCGGTAACGTTACTTGTTTTTATACGTGTTGGGTGTTGGAAATCAGATATTTCCACGGGTCCACGGCTGCGTCATTTTCCCTGACTTCATAATGAACATGTGGGCCGGTGCTTAGGCCGGTACTGCCGGCATATGCGATTACCTGACCTTTTTTCACAGTTTGGCCGACTTTGACGGCAAGCTGCGAATTATGCCCATACAAAGTTGCGATCCCATTGCCGTGATCGATTTGCACCAAATTGCCGTACCCGCCGGCAGGACCACTCTGCAAGACCCGTCCGTCAGCTGTCGCAACGACGGGGGCGCCTGTCTCGATTGCGATATCTACGCCGGGATGAGACTCGCTGCCGTTGCCGAATGGCGAGGTGCGTCCGCCAAAACCGGAAGTGACGGGCCCACTAACTGGCCAGATGGATGGCGTGACGGCCAGTTTCTCTGCCTTTTTGGCTGCAGCTTCTTTCACTTGCGCGAGAGCAATGTCGTTAGTCTGTGTCTGTGCCGACTGGGTTGGCGCAACCGCGTAGGTGGTATGGGTGGGGAGATAATTCAGCATAAGCGCGACCGAGCATACAATCAACGCGGTCGGCAGCAACATCCGCCTTGCTTTAGAAATTGGCATTACGATACTTCCTCCAGTGAAATAAAATGGTCATTTGTTTATTATACCGCAGATTTAAATTTATTTCTTGGTTGCATCGGCCACGAGCGCTTGTGGGGCTTAATACTTGACCGCAAAAATGAAAGATGAGAATATGATATTGATACTGCGTGATTCGCAGTGGGATTATTGGAGATGAAAACTGTGAGAAATTTTATCCGGCAACATCGCAAGGCTGTCGCCTTATCCGTGCTTACGCTGGGCGTATTCCTGGCGATCGTTGTCCGACCAGACTTCCGGGCCGAACCGGATGTTACACCACCAACCGTGGAAGCCCCTGCCGTGCCAATGGATAAGGGCGATACAACGACTGGGATTGTGCGGGCGGGACACATTGTGCACGCCACACGCCTGCCAATCAATAGCGGCTTTGATGGGCGAGTCAGTGAAGTCTATGTCAAAGAAGGCGAAACGATAAAGGCCGGTCAGCCTTTGTTCAAGCTGGAGGCCTCGGCCGTTCAGAAAACGACGGGCGCTGCGGCGTCACTCCCAACCAATGAGACGGCTGCCAGAGACTACAACCGTTTGCAAAAACTGTATGAGCAGGGGATTATTTCGCGCAGAGAGCTGGAAAATGCCGAAAAGCGGTTGGGTGCAGCGTCCTCCAATTCGAACCCTGGGCCCGGCGTTCCTGCCGGCCCAGTGATCACCGTTGCGCCGATTGCAGGAGTGGTCACTGATCTGGCGGCAACAGCAGATCAGGCGGTGCAGTCCGGCCAACGCCTGCTGTCTCTGGGCAGCGGCGAAACTCTGGCGGCGGTCGTTCCGCTGGAACAACAGGAACTTTACAGGGTGCAACCCGGCACCCCGGTGTCTGTCGAAGTTTCCGGCGTCACTGTCAAAGGGGAGGTGGCAGGCATTTTCCCGGAAGTGAAGGACAATGCCCTGGTCTCTTTTCTGGCTCATATTAATCTCGTCAAGCCACCCGCCGGATTGCTGCAACCGGGGTTGACGGTTAATGTCCGGATTGAAACCGGACCATGAACAAACAGCGTTTTCGCATCCTCAAAAACAGCTCCCCAACCACCGTTGGGCCGGTTGTCTACTGGATGAGCCGGGATCAACGCGCCGAGGACAACTGGGCGCTGCACCATGCCCAGCAACTTGCACTGGAAAGCAAGCAACCGCTTCAGGTCATCTTTTGCCTCGTGCCGGATTTTCTGGAGGCCACCGTGCGCCAATATGGGTTCATGCTGCGCGGGCTGTCGGCAACCTTTGCCGCGCTCGGACTGAAGCATATTTCCTGCACTCTGCTGCGGGGGCAGCCGCATGAAACTATTCCCCGGTGGCTTTCGCAGCAGCAAGCTGGGCTGCTCGTCACTGATTTTGATCCGCTGCGAATCAAGCAGGAATGGAAAGCCCAAGTGCTCGCCGCTATCGATATCCCTTGCCATGAAGTCGATGCCCACAATATCGTTCCCTGTTGGGTTGCTTCTCCGAAAGCCGAATTTGCCGCCTACACTCTTCGTCCCAAACTCAACAGGCTGCTTCCCGAATTCTTGCAGGAGTTCCCTGAAGTCCTGTCGCATCCCTACCCGGGAATTGCCGTGGAACCTTTCCCGGAGATTGAGTCATTGCTTGCCTCGTTGAAGATTGATCACAGCGTCAGGGAGGTTTCCTGGCTGACACCGGGAAGTGTGGCGGCCATGGGTCGTCTCAGTTCGTTCATCGAGAACAGTCTGCCTTTTTACGACACGCTAAGCAATGACCCCACCCAAGATAGGCAGTCTCAGCTCTCCCCTTATTTGCACTTCGGACAGCTCTCTGCTCAGAGGGTGATGATCAACATTTTGCGCCGGGTTGAAAAAACGCCTGCCACTGAATCCTTCCTCGAAGAACTCTTTGTCCGGCGAGAACTGGCCGATAACTTCTGCTTTTACAATTCCCGCTATGATGACCCGGGTGGTTTTCATGCCTGGGCCCAGCAAACGCTGGCGGAACATCTGGACGATGTCCGGGAATATGTCTATAGCCGCGAGGAATTCGAGCAGGCCCGCACCCATGACGTGATCTGGAACGCTGCGCAGCGGCAACTGCTGGTTACCGGCAAAATGCACGGGTATATGCGGATGTATTGGGCGAAAAAAATTCTGGAATGGTCGGCTAATCCCTCGGCTGCGATGAAAACCGCCATTTACCTGAATGACAAATATGAATTGGATGGACGCGATCCGAACGGCTACGCGGGGATCGCCTGGAGCATCGGCGGAGTGCATGATCGCGCCTGGGGCGAACGGCCAATTTTTGGCAAAATCCGCTATATGAACGACAAGGGGCTCAAAAGGAAATTTAACATCGCCCGCTACATAGAACAGGTAGGATCCCTTTTGATGGGTTCATGAGGGGAACAAACAGGGAGCGGCGCAGGGCGCAGAAGTTGGCGAAAAGCCTAAATTAAGAGGCTATTCTAGGGAGCAAGGAAGGTTACGAAAGAGATGAGAATAGATAAAAAGTTATTGCAATACTCTTTATATACCACAGGGACCGTGTTGCTGATTTACCTAGGAATTACCACGATTAACCACATCGTTGGCATATTTTCCGTGGTATCCAGCATCCTGGGGACGCTGGTTGATTTGGTGACTCCGTTTTTGTTTGCCTTGGTCATCGCGTATTTATTGCAGCCAGGGGTGCAGGGAATCGAGAACTTCTTGACTAAGAGAAACATATTTAGCCAGGTGGCTTCCAGAAGAATTGTTGGAATCATAATGATGTACACATTGGTGATCTCGATTTTCCTGGCTCTTCTCATTGGAATTTATGTTATGGTTGGTGGTAAACTTTCCAATAACACCAGCGTTGTCGCGGTGACGGACTATCTCATGGACTATGTGAAGAAATCTACCTTGTCAGTGAATGCTGTCAGTGAAAAATTGCAAAGTTTGAACATTCCAATACCAGGGAATTTAAACGAAAAAATTGCTCAAATCGTGAGCAATGTGCAGGAATATTTCTATACCGTCCTCGGTGGGACGACCAATTTTTTGATTTCCATCGGCAGCAATACGGCCTCCTTTTTTATCGGCGCCGTGTTGAGCATCTATTTAATAAAGGATTCGGAGTACTTTGCCAGCTTGTGGAACAAGTTGTTTACCCTTATGTTCGGCAACAGCACTACTGGGAGTAAAATAAATGAAATACTCTGGATCATCGATGATACCTTCAAAAAATACATCAAGGGACAATTGTTGGAAGCGGCCATTGTAGGCGTATTATCAGCGGCCGTACTGTACATTATTGGGATCGATTATGCGTTGATGATCGGGATTATCGCCGGAATTTGCAATATGATTCCCTATATAGGCCCTCTGGCCGGAACCGTGCTAGCAGTCATCATGGCGCTGTTGAGCGGCGAACCGATCCTGGCTTTGTGGGCGATCGTGGGAATGCTCGGAGTGCAACAGGTGGATAATAATTTATTGGCGCCGAAAATTATTGGCGATAGTGTGGGCTTGCATCCGGTGTTCATTATGCTGGCCATTTTGATTGGCGGCAATCTGGGCGGGCTGGTCGGGATGTTGACTGCCGTGCCTGTGGCAGCTTCTGCGAAAATATTGCTCAGCAAATGGTATTATTATCACATAAATAAATCTGCTTCCTGACGTTACCAAAAGTGAATTTCTACGTTAATAGAGATATACACGAGAAACACAAAGTTGAGGAGGCAGATGAGATGAAACAAAAGATGACGGCAGGGATTTTGGTCGCAGTATTCCTTTTGACGCAGCTAGCCATTGGAGGATTTTCCGGGAGTGCCGCAGCCTCGGCGACGAACGAGAATCCGAACCTACAGGCAGTCGTGAGCGGTAATTCGCAATTTGCCATGGAGCTGCACCAAAAAATCAGTGAATCGGCTGCTGACAAAAACATGTTTTTTTCGCCGTTCAGCATTTCCACGGCACTGGCCATGACTTACGCCGGCGCGAGGGGAAATACGGCGCAGCAAATGGCAGGGACGATGCATTTCAATCTGCCGTCACCAGCCTTGCATGCGGCTTTTGGCGATTTGACTGCTGCGCTCAATTCCCATAATAAAGGGTACCGGCTGGAGGTCGCGAACGCGTTGTGGGGACAGCAGGGATATGCATTTCAGCCTGAATTTCTGGCGCTGGTCCAGAAATATTATAATGGCGGATTTAATACGGTTGACTTCGCCGGAGCGACAGAAGCGAGCCGGGGGACGATCAACCGCTGGGTGGAACAAAACACCAACGATAAGATCAAAAACCTGATTCCGCAAGGGTCACTAACGACTTACACTCGTTTGGTACTGACGAATGCGATCTATTTCAAAGGAGATTGGGCAACAAAGTTCAAAGAAGAACGGACGAAACCGGCCCCGTTCCATATCCGGGCGGATGAAACGGTGGAGGCACCGATGATGCATCAATTTGGCAATTTCCGTTACGCGGATATTGACGGGTTGAAGGTTCTGGAGATGCCCTATGTCGGCGGCGATCTGTCAATGGTCGTCGTGCTGCCTGCCACTACTTTGGCGGAGTTGGAACCAAAGCTCGATGCCAATAGCCTGAATGGTTGGTTGGCGAAAACAAATGAAGTGGAGCTGGATGTTTTCCTGCCAAAATTCAAATTTGAAGCCGAATATCAGTTGCAAGACGTTCTTTCCGGCATGGGTATGTCGGATGCCTTCGAGTTGCCGCCCGCCGATTTCTCCGGCATCTCCGGCTACAAGGATCTGTACATCACCAAGGTGATTCACAAAGCCGTGATCGAAGTGAACGAAGCAGGCAGCGAAGCGGCAGCGGCCACCGCCGTTATCGTAGGGACGAAGTCCGTTCAGTTCAGACCGGAATTCAAGGCCGACCGACCGTTCCTCTTCTTCATCCGTCACAATGCAACCGGTTCGATCCTGTTCCAGGGGCGCATGGTCAACCCGGCTGCAACCATGCTAAAATAATAATATAAACACTCAGTCGCAGCCATAGGTGCCCTTCAAGCCAAGCAACTGCTCGCAACCTAAAAAGAACGGGGAGGCGGATTGCCATGACTGTGTTGGCGTTGCCTGTAGACCAACGGGTGATTGATATCGATTCCCGGCGGTTTGCGTCTATCGAAAAAGCACTGGTCGAGCTGATCACCAATAGCGATGACAGTTATTCCCGGTTGGAACGGCAAGAGTCACAAATCAGCGGCAACATTCGGATCAGTTATGAGCGTCATCAGAATGGGGCGGTGCTGACTGTAACCGATCAAGCGGAAGGCATGACTATCGATCGCATGCGCGCGGTGTTGTCGTATGGGGGCGCCCATAGCCTTCTGGCGAGGGGCGAGTCCAGCGGCCGCGGCTATTTCGGGCGCGGCATGAAACAGGCGATTTATGGACTGGGATATGGGTGGATCGAGTCTGTCCATGAGGGCAGGCTGGCCAGAATCGATCTGTTTCGTTCGGAATCCGGCGGGTACATGTATGACGACTGGGACGGCGACCGCGCCGCCGGGGCGGCGGATTATGAACGATTGGCTCTTCCGGCGGGCGGCAACGGAACACAGGTGACCATTGTTGTGGAGAATCCGCAGACGAATATTCCCTATTTTCGGTCGCTGCTCATCGCGATCACCAACAATATTTACCTGCGTGATATTTTGCAGCGGCGCAATGTTGAGCTGGCGAATCTGAACCAGGCACGCAAAAAGAAATCCTTGACGGTACTCCGCTATGCTGAACCGGAAGCTGAAATGCTGATCGGTCCAGACATGCCGGGGTACTTTGTTTTTAAGAACAGCAAATACCAGTTCCACCTTACCCTGAGCAGAGCGCATGGTGCGGAACTGGTACTCAAAGGAGACGAGCGCACCAATGGATTGCTCGTTATCTCCGGCACAGCGGTTTTGGACTGCCAGTTCTTTCGTTTTGAGAACCAGTTGGGGACAGAATTCCTGTTTGGAACGGTCGAGTGCCCCGGACTGGCGGATATGCTGGCAGGCGGCCACCCAATCATCAGCGATGAGCGGGAAGGGTTAAACCTGAAAGATCCCTTTGTCGCCGCTTTCGCGAATTCGGTAAGCGACATGATCGCTGAAGCGATCCACAGTGAACAGCTGAGGCTGAGCCATCTGGACCATGCGACCACGTCCAGGCGAACCCAGACCCTGATCGAGCAGATTTTGCAACGGATGAACAAGATTGCGGTGGAAGAGCTGGGAATCGTGCTTCCTCCCGGCCCCGGATCAGGAAAATACGGGCCGTTTGATACGGGGCGACCTGCTGTATTGCGCTTCAGCACTCCGTTTTACTACCGCAAGGTGCAGCAACCCTTTCATGTGGCCATGATTGTGGACCGCACACAATTGCTGGCCCAGGATTTGCTGTCCTTTGTTTATGAGCTGCCTGAGAGCATCACGGCGGAACCGGTTCTGGAAGATCTGGCGGTTGCTGAACTACCGGAGGAGGGACGGTTCGAATGGAAGGTGACGGGAACAGAGATAGGGGCCAAAGGGCGGATTCAAGTGGTCTCCGGTCCTTATTCCGCGTATTGCGAAATTGTCATTGCCGAAACCGCTGTCGGGACAGGCGGAGGGCATCCCTCCGGCAAGCCCCCGGCGCTGTGGGACAGGGATAATTCGACTGATCTGTTTTCGGGCTATGAACTGCGCAACCTGAACAATGATATCGAGCGAGCGGTGTATAGCGCGGAGGAGCGGCTCATTCTCATCAATACCGAAGCCCCGACAGTGCGGCTGTATGTAGATGGACAAGGCCGCTTCCGGGACGGCGCGCGGCTCTTGCTGGCGGAACTGCTCCTGGATGTGATCGCGGACGAGCTGGCCCGCCGTTATGTAGACAGGACAACGCAAAAAGGCGACAGCGTAGCCTATCACCAGGCTAAACAAGCGTTTGTCCGCCGTTATGGGGTGGAAATACACCAGATTCTGCTCGGAGATTAGGCTGGCATATTACCAGGTGTTTGTCAGTAACAGGCTGAACCGATATCCCTGCTCGTCTCCAAACGTCTTTGAAACATCTCCGTTCAGGCTAAGTGACCGCGAGATGTAATTGGTGATTTTTTTCGCGGTTTTACATGTGACGCCTTGACAAACGCCTGCGAAAGTTGTATTTTTATCCATGTTGAGGGTCTTGTTTGGGATGCGGCAATGAGGCCATGATAGTACAACTGTGCTATTGTGGTCTTTGTTTTTTTCGATCGCAGAGTGCGGCGAAGACAGGATCTGTCGGTCCAATATATGATGAGAAAGGTGTGGGTGTCATGAGGTCATTAGTTTTTTACGACGGAAAAATTGTGGAAAAAGATCAACCGGTTGTCTGCGTTGAGGACCGGGGCTATCAGTTCGGCGACGGGGTTTATGATGCATGGATGGTTTTCAACGGGAAGCATTTCCTGCGCAAGGAACACTTGGATCGGTTCGAACGCAGCTGCAACATGCTTGACATCATTCCCTGCTATACCCGTGCCGAAGTCGAACAGTTCAGCGATCTGCTGCTGAAAGAATCAGGCATTGAACGCGGCATGTTCTATTTTCAGTGGACCCGTGGCTGGCAATCACCGCGCAATCATGTGAGCGTGCCGAACCTACGGCCCATTCTGTCCGGCTCTATTATTCCAGTGTCGCCGAAACCCGCTGAATTTTATACTCAAGGATGCAAAACAATTTTTTATCCGGATGAAAGGCAACATTTCTGCCATATTAAAACACTGAATCTGCTGGGCAGCGTGATGGCCAGCAATGCGGCGGCCAAAGCCGGTTGCCAGGAAGTCATCTTCATACGGGAAGACGGCGGCAAGAAATTCGTTACCGAGAGCGCCCATAGCAATTGCTACGCAGTCAAGGACGGCGTCATTCACACGGCTCCGCTGGGGAAACTCATCCTTCCGGGCATAACGCGGGCCGTTGCCCTGCAGATCGCAAATAAACTGGGTATCAAAGTCGTGGAAGAGTTCTGCACACCGGAATTTTTCACCAGCGCGGATGAAGTTTTCGTTTCGGCAGCCAGCGGTATCGTACCGGTTGGTTCCATCGACGGCAAACCCGTTGGCAACGGCGTCGGTCAAATTTTCGCCCAATTGAATGCAGAATACCAAAAATTGATCGACAACAACTAGGCCCACTTGATCGCTGGATTTGTAAAGCAATATTATAGGCTTGACAAATTTCCGCAGGCATTGTAAAGTAGATTCCAATATAGAGTAACACGCAGTTAGGCAATGTGGCCATGTCGATATCATATCTGCATGGTCTTTTTTATTTGTTATTTACGGACTACTTACGGACTACTTGCGAGGGATGCAAATCACCGCAGAAAGGAATGGGAGCGATGAAACTGAAAGTTGCTGTGATCGGCCCGCCGGACCTCGTGGCTTTGGTTGCTGAAGTTGGCAGGAATTATCCGGGTCTGAGTTTGATTCCCGTACCTTATCGGCATGAAGCGGAAGCTCTTTCACTCACATTGGACTATCAGACAAAAGTCGACATTTTTTTATTTGCAGGACCGATTCCTTACGAAATCGCCAGCCAGCAAGTCAAAACCATTCCCATGGTATATATTCCTTACACAGGCGCCGGCCTATACCGTGTGCTGTTCCAACTGACACGGGACCGCGTTGGGGATACTGGACAGGCGCCTCTTCGCATCAGCGTCGATATCCTGAAGCGCCATGAGGTTCAGGAAAGGATCAATGAAGTGGGATTGCTCGCCGAGCAGCTGTTCGTCAAAGAGTTTCGGTTGGGGCTGCAGACGTCGGATATAGTGCAATTCCATTATGATCTGTGGCAGAAGCGCCAGATTGACCAGGCCATCACCTGCGTCACTTCCGTTTACGAGCGGCTGCTGGAATTGGGTGTTCCTTGTTACCGGATCATCCCGACGCAATCGGCAATTTGTGATTCGCTGAAATTGGTCCAATTGGAAGGCAAAAGCCTGGAAGTCGGCAATACGCAGCTGGCGGTATGTATCGTCAGTATCCGTGCAACAGGAGATGACAAAGCGACTTCGGATGCAGAAGGCGAACGGATTCGTGAGGGCATCAATCAAATGCTGGCAAGCTTTGGTGAACAGACGCAAACCCTGATGTATTGGTCGGATCAGCAGGACACGACGTTCGTTACCACCCGCGGTGTCATTGAGTCCTTGACCGGGAATTTTACGAGGTCGCCGCTGGTCGGGGAGGTTTCCGATGCGTTGCAACTATGTATTAGCCAAGGAATTGGGATTGGCTGTACAGCTAACGAAGCCGAACGAAATGCAAAGGAAGCATTGTCAAAGGCGGAAATGCAGGGCGGCGGCGGATGCTACGCCGTTTTGCCGAATAGGGCCGTACTCGGGCCGTTGGGAAAAGGAACGCAGTTAAGTTACTCTGCCCGCAGCGCTGATCCGGAGCGGCTGGCTCTTGCCAAACAAGCTGGCGTCAGCATTGGGACGCTGAATAAGCTGGTTGCGCTGAATGAACAGCATGGGCGCAGCAATCTCACAACCGCCGAGTTGGCCCAATGGTTTGGAATTTCACTGCGCAGCGCGCGGCGACTTCTAAATCAGCTGGGGCAAAGCAATCTGGCTGTTGTGGTGGGTGAAGAGCAGCCGATTCATAAGGGACGGCCCCGACAACTGTATTCATTGCGATTGTCGGACAGGGTCAGGTTTTAAAGGAGGATACGACTACAGTGTACGATATTATTATTGAAAACGGACAAATCGTTGACGGAAGCGGAGAAGCAGCCTTTCAGGCGGATTTGGGCATAAAAGATGGAAAAATAGCCAGCATCGGCCACTTGACCGGACAGGAAGCGCAGGAGCGGATTGACGCGGCCGGTTTGGTGGTGACACCTGGTTTTGTCGATATTCACTGTCACTCCGATGCCGTCCTGTTCAAAACGCCGCGTGAACAGAGCAAAATTCTGCAGGGGGTTACGACCGAGACCATCGGAAACTGCGGCCTGTCGGCGGCTCCGGTAGCCTTGCCGACGTTGGACCTGCTGCAAAAATACACTTCCTCGATTTTTGCCGATGGTGAGATGCCCTGGAGTTGGAAGACGACCGGCGAATTTCTGGAGTGCATCGAAAAACGCCAAACGATCAGCAATGTGGCGGCCCTCGTCGGACACGGCACCGTCCGGATAGCAGTCATGGGTTTTGACGACCGGACGCCGGATGCCGCCGAAATGGCCCAGATGAAGCAACTGGTGTCGGAATCGTTGTCCGAAGGGGCTTTTGGCCTGTCGAGCGGATTAATTTATCCGCCGGGTTTATTCAGCCAGACGCCTGAAATGGTGGAATTGTGCCGGATCGTTGCGGCAGCGGACGGACTGTATGCGACTCATATGCGCAATGAAGGCGACCGGGTGATTGATTCAGTTCAGGAAACCATCCATGTGGCCCTGGAAGCGGGTGTGTCGGTTGAGATTTCACATCACAAGGCGGCTGGTCCCCAAAATTGGGGCAAAGTGAACCAAACTCTCCAATTGATGACAGACGCCAGTGCGCAAGGTCTCAATATTCATTGTGATGTTTATCCTTATACTGCTTCCAGTACGGTGCTCGGGACCGTTCTGCCGCCATGGATGCAGGCCGGCGGCAGCGACCTTTTGCTGCAACGGTTGCGGGATCCGGCGAATCGTGCGCGGATAAAAAAAGAATTCGAAGCAGGAATTCCAGGCTGGGACCGATTTGTAACGGGCGCGAACTGGGAGTGCATCATGATTGCCTCCTGCGGCATCAATCATGATTGCGAGGGAAAAACCCTGGCGGCGTTGGCTGCGGATCGGAAGCAGGAACCGGCGGAAGCATTGTTTGATTTTATGCTGGAGGAACAGGGGAATGCCCTGATGCTCGCGTTTCTGATGTGTGAAGAGGATGTATCGACGATCTTGCGGCATCCGTTATCGATGGTCGGCTCTGATGCCATTCCCAGCGTCGGTAAGCCGCATCCCCCGCTTTTTCGGTACGTTTCCCCGCGTGTTGCGAAAATATGTGCGAGAGGAAAAACTGTTGACGTTGCCGGAAGCCGTGCTCAAGATGAGCTCACTGCCGGCGAAGAAACTGGGACTTCGGGACCGGGGCATGATTCGCATCGGCATGGCGGCCGATATTGCGGTTTTCGACGCGGCTGTCGTGGCGGATCGTTCCCAATACAGCGATCCCTGCCAGTATTCGACAGGAATGGACGCCGTGCTTGTCAATGGACGGGTGGCGGTACGCAAAGGCCAATTTACCGGAGTTTTAGCTGGGCAAGTTCTGCGAAAATAAATTTGGTTATTTAACTGACTGAAGTCGAAAAACATATCGAAATAAGCAATGACGCTTACGGCATAACTCCTATGTTATGTTGCAAGCGTCATTGCTTATTTCGGCAACCAAGTGAGATGGAGGAGATTCGCTATGTATGATGTCCTGGTAAAAAACGGCCATGTCATGGATGGGTGCGGCAATCCCTGGTTCAAGGCAGATGTGGGGATCAAAGACGGCAAAATCGTGAGCATCGGCAAGCTTAACGATGCACTGGCGGCGGAAACGATTGATGCGGCGGGTCATATCGTATCGCCGGGGTTCATCGACATTCATTGTCACTCCGACGTGCTGTCCTTCGCCGAGCCGCGGGAAAAGGGGAAAATATTGCAGGGTGTGACGACGGAAGTGGTCGGCAATTGCGGCACTTCGGTAGCGCCCGTCAATGAAAAGATGCTGCCGCTGTTTTTGAAGCAGGCGTCGCCAACCTTTCGAGATAGTTCCGTGAAATGGAATTGGCGAAGTGTAGGCGACTATCTGGACCGGATTGACGAGCACAAGACGATCGGCAATGTGGCGGCTCTCGTCGGGCATGGCATGGTGCGGATCGGCGCTATGGGATTCGACGATCGGCAGCCCACGCCGCAGGAATTGCGGCGTATGCAGGATCTGGTCGGCGAGGCGCTGGACGAGGGCGCTTTTGGCCTGTCAAGCGGACTGATTTATCCTCCCGGAATTTTCAGCCAAGCCGATGAGATGAGGGAACTGTGCCGGGTGGTGGCTGCCAAAGGTGGAATGTACGCTACCCACATCCGAAACGAAGCGGACGAGGTGTTGACAGCGGTTGCGGAGGCAATCCAGGTGGCTGAGCAGTCCGGGGTCGCGCTGGAACTCTCCCACCACAAATCAGCCGGTCGCCAAAATTGGGGGAAATGCCGCCAGACGTTGGCGATGATCGATGCTTCCCGGCAGCGGGGGAACGATGTCACTTGCGATGTATATCCCTATATTGCCGCCAGTACCCTCGCTGAAAACATTGCTGCCGCCGTGGGCGCATGATGGCGGAATCACCGCTTTGCTGGATCGGGTGCGGCAACCGGCCCTGCAGGAACGCATGCGTCGGGACATCGCGCAAGGGCTGCCCGGCTGGGAAAACACCGCCAAAATAACAGGTTGGGATGGCATCATGATTGCCTATTGCATGAAAAACAAGGATTATGAGGGTAAGAATCTGCAGGAATTAGCCGAAATAAGCCACCAGGATCCTGTCGATGTCCTGTTCCGGGTTTTATTGGAAGAAGACGGACTGGCATTGATGAACATATTCTTCCTGACGGAAGAGGATGTGCAAACCATCATCAGGCATCCGGCGTCGATGATCGGGTCGGACGCCATCCCCAGTTCCGGCAAGCCGCATCCCCGTTTCTACGGGACGTTTCCTCGGGTGCTGGCCAAATATGTCCGCGAAGAGCAAGTCGTCTCCCTGCAGGAAGGCGTTCGCAAAATGACGTCATTGCCGGCGCAAAAACTGGGGCTGCGCGACAGGGGCGTGCTCAGGGAAGGCGCCTGGGCCGATATCGTTGTATTCGATCCCGCGACCATTGCAGATAAAGCTACCTTTGCTGAACCGGCCCAATATCCAGTGGGAATTGACCATGTGCTGATCAATGGATCCGTGGCCGTCAGGCAAGGTCAGTATACAGGAGCTCTCGAAGGCCGGACCCTGAGACGCGGCCAATAAATTTCGCGCAATTGCCACAAACATAATGAGGAGGCTATGGTATGACAACGAAAAAACAAATCTCTGTATTATTGGTAGTTCTGATTCTTCTATTCACTCTCGGTTGTTCCAGTTCGTCCACGCCGACGGCGCCGGGGGCGGGAGGCGGTAAAGAGAAAAATGATTTGAAGGTGGCGTTGACCACGACTCCGCCCACGATCGACATGCACAGAACCACGGCAACGGTGACGCAACAGGTTGGGTGGCACATTTTTGAATACCTGGTCACAGTCGATGAAAAATACCAGGTAGTACCCTCCCTGGCGGAAAAAATCGAAATCAGTCCGGATGGCAAGACCTTCACTTTCCCGCTGCGTAAAGGCATCAAATTCCACAATGGCAAGGATCTGACTGCGGATGATGTCGTTGCTTCGCTGCTGCGGTGGCGGAAATACTCCACTATCGGCAGGGCGGTTGTTGCGCCGGCCACCATTACCGCCAAAGACAGCAATACGGTCGTAATCACTCTGCCCAAACCGTCCAGCGCATTGCTGCCGGCTCTGGCGTATCCGTCCCAGGGTGCTGTCATCATGCCGAAAGAAGTAATTGAAGAAGCAGGCGACGGCAATGTCAAAAAATTCATCGGCACCGGCCCCTTCGAGTTTGTCGACTGGAAACAGAATCAATATATCCAGGTGAAAAAATACGCCGGTTACAAAACAGCTCCTGGCCCTACAAGCGGCCTATCGGGCAAGAAAGAAGCCCTGGTGGACAACATATTCTTCTATTTCGTGCCGGATGCGGCAACCCGGGTGGCCGGCATCCAGTCCGGGCGAATATGATTTCGCGGAAGGCCTGCCGACTGATAGTTACGAGTCTCTGAAAAAAGATCCCAACATCAACGTGCAGGTTGCAAAACCTTCGAGCTATATTTCCATGATTTTCAACACTAAGAGCGGATTGTTCGCTGACGTGAAAAAAACGCCAAGCCGTCAATGCCGCCATCGATTCCGAAACGATCATGAAAGCGGTGGCGGGGGGGGGGGGGGGGGGGGGGACACCGGACTTTTACGAGCTTAATCATGGATTGGTATTCAAGGAACAGATCTGGTATGTCGACAGCGGCAAGGAAAAATATAACCAGAAAAACCCGGAGCTGGCGAAGAAACTGCTGGCCGAGTCAGGTTACAACGGCGAGCCGGTGACCATCATTACCACGCGGGACTATGACTACATGTACAAGAGTGCGGTTGTGCTGAAAGACCAGCTGGAGAAAATCGGCATGGTAGTGAATCTGGAGGTTTACGACTGGCCGACCGTTCTGAGCAAGCGTTCCAATGACAAACTCTGGAGCATCTTCATTACCGGTTTCCTGATTACGCTTGAACCGTCCGAAACTCTGTATATCGACTCCCGTTTCAAATGGGCGGGCTGGTACAGCAATCCTAAGATGGATGCCTTGCTGGATGAAATGCGGGAAGCTCCCAATCTGGAACAAGCCAAGAAAGTGTTCGAAAAAGTACAAGCCTTGTATTGGGATGACGTGCCGGTTATCAAGTTCGGCAACCTGCACCAATTTTCCGCCGCACGCAAGAATGTAAAAGGGGCCGTGTTCTTCTGCGAAAAACAATACTGGAACACTACGGTAAAATGACACACTTAAGATAAGCAATAAACAAACGGGAGGGCGACGAAACCCCATGGCGAAATATCTTCTGATGCGAATCTTATCCCTGCTGCCAGTGTTAGCTGTGGTTGCGGTCGTCGATTTCATCATCATTCACTTGACTCCGGGCGACCCGGCAGCGGTTATTCTCGGTTCCGACGCCACTGATTTCGATCTGGCCAGGCTGCGTGAACAGCTTGGCCTCAACCTCCCCATTTATGTGCAATTCGGGCGATGGTTGTGGGGAGTTCTGCAGGGAAATCTGGGATGGTCGATTTTCATGGATATGCCGGTTACCACTGCCATTTGGCAGCATCTGGGGCCGACCGTATCCCTGACGGTCATGGCTGAAACCATCGCCATCGTACTGGCAATTCCGATCGGGGTAATGGCAGCTGTCAACAGGGGAACCTGGATCGATCAGTCCTTTATGACATTAGCGTTACTGGGCATTTCCATTCCGAGTTTTTGGATCGGGCTTAATTTTATTCTTCTATTCGCAGTACAGCTGAACTGGCTGCCGGCGGCAGGCTATCAGCCTCTGTCCAATGGGCTGTTGAATCATTTGAAGTATCTGATCATGCCCGCCGTTTCGCTCGGTATCATGCAGGGAGCATTGATTGCCCGGATGACCCGATCCTCTTTACTGGAAGTGCTGAATGAAAACTATATCCGGACAGCGGAAGCCAAAGGGCTAAATCGCTGGATCGTCATTTACAAGCACGCGCTGCGCAACGCTTTCATTCCGATTCTTACGGTAATCGGTCTGACCTTTGCCGTTTTGATCGGTGGCGCGGTAGTTACCGAAACTGTATTCAACATTCCGGGCATTGGTAAATTGATCGTTACTTCGGTTTTGCGTCGCGACTATGTGGTGATCCAGGGAACTGTGCTGATGACCGCCGCTGCTTATGTACTCATTAACCTATTGGTTGATCTGACGTATGCTTGGATTGACCCCCGGGTACGGCTGGCGAAGTAACTGACCTGCACGAAAGGAGACGATTGCTGTGGATGCTGCCGCGATCAGCGTAGTGAAAAATAAAAAAAGCAGTCTGAGTTCTTTCAGACAAAAATATCATCGTGCGCAGGTTCCTTTCCAACCGAATGGCGGTTACGGGATGTATTCTGCTGTCGCTGATTTTCCTAATGGCTGTGTTGGCGCCGTTGTTGGCTTCTCAGCCGCCGTTACAGATGAAAGTGACCGATCGCTTGAAGGCGCCAAGCTCCGAGCATTGGTTCGGCACAGACGAGTTCGGTCGCGATGTTTACAGCCGAGTTTTATATGGGAGTCGGATTTCAATGATGGTTGGACTTTCGGTGGTCGTAATTTCATCAGGCCTGGGTTTGATATTGGGGCTGTATTCCGCGTATTACCGCCGTCTGGATAACCTGATCATGCGAGTCAATGATGGATTGATGGCTTTTCCGGCGATTTTGCTGGCGATAGCGATCATGGCGGCGTTAGGACCGAAAGTCGAAAATGTCATTATTTCAATCAGCGTGGTATATATCCCGACGGTAGCCCGAACGGTCCGATCAGCCGCCATTGTCGTGAGGGAACAAACTTATATCGAAGCGATTCGGGCTTTGGGCGGACGCTCCTGGCGGATCATCTGGCTTCATATTGCGCCGAACTGCATGTCTCCCCTGATTATTCAGGCGACTTTCATTTTCGCTTATGCTGTCATCATCGAGGCGTCACTCAGTTTCCTCGGAGCGGGGACTCCGCCGCCACAACCCAGTTGGGGTAATATTCTCAGTGATGGGCGGACTTTGATGAAACAAGCATGGTGGATCATGGTATTTCCCGGGATTGCGATCGTCATGACAGTGCTCGGCCTCAATCTGATCGGCGATGGACTGCGCGATCTGCTGGACCCGCATACCAATAAGGCCAAAGGTTGATCCGTCAGAATAAAAACGAGCGGAGAAGGTGATGCGAATGAAGAATCAATCATTACTGGAAGTCAGGGAGCTGAAGACCCATTTTGCCACTGAATCAGGCTCGGTGACAGCTGTTGACGGCGTCAGTTTCGAAGTGTACGAAGGAGAAACGGTGGGGTTGGTGGGTGAGTCCGGTTGCGGCAAAAGTGTTACTTCGCTTTCTATCCTTCGTTTGTTCGGTTTGCACAGCGGAACCCGGTTGGAAGGGGAAATCATCTTCGAAGACCGGGACCTCTTGAAATTATCGCAGGATGAGATTCAAACCATTCGGGGCAACAAGATATCAATGATTTTTCAGGACCCGATGACTTCTCTGAATCCAGTGTTCACTGTCGGTGATCAAATCGCCGAATCCATCATGCTGCACCAAAAAATTGACAGACAAGCGGCGTTGGACAAAGCGGTGCATATGTTGGAGCTGGTGGGAATTCCGGCGCCGGAAAAACGGATTGGCGACTATCCGCATCAATTGTCCGGCGGTATGAGGCAACGGGTGATGATCGCCATGGGCCTAGCTTGCCAGCCCCGCCTGTTGATTGCGGATGAACCGACGACGGCGCTGGATGTAACGATTCAGGCCCAGATCCTCGATTTGATGCTGAAGCTGCAAAAAGAACTGAATATGGGTGTGATCCTGATCACCCACGATCTCGGTGTGGTCGCGGAAGTGTGCACCCGGGTGTTGGTCATGTATCTCGGACAAATCGTAGAAGAATGCCCGGTGGAGGTCTTGTTCGACACGCCGCTGCACCCGTACACCCGTGGTCTGATCAAATCGATCCCATCCATGGAAACCAGCCGGCGGGAAGAGCTGCATGTCATTGAAGGCAACGTGCCTTCTCTTTATCAGGTGCCGCAGGGCTGCCACTTTGCCCCGCGTTGTCCGCATGCCGACAGGCAGTGCCTCGTGCCGCCGCAACTGATAGCAGTCGATGAGACTCATAAAGTCCGGTGCTGGCATCAGGCCGCCGCACTTGCCGCTGAAAGGAGGCCAGCCTAATGACGAGCCAAGCTGCGCCGCTCATAGAAATCAAACAATTGGTCAAACATTTTTCGGTCGGTGGGGGATGGGCACAGTCGCCGAGCTCTGTTAAAGCTGTCAATGATGTTTCGTTGGCGATTCAGGAAGGTGAAACTTATGGCTTGGTCGGTGAGTCCGGTTGCGGAAAAAGCACGACTGGCCGCCTGGTATTGCGGCTGATCGAGCCGACTGCCGGTGAAGTGTACTATCAGGGGAAAAACATCCTGAAATATGGTGAGGAAGAGTTGCGCAAAGTTCGCAAAGATTTGCAGCTGGTCTTTCAGGACCCCTTTTCTGCTTTGAACCCACGAATCAGGATCGGCTCTGCGATCAAGGAAACCATGGATATTTTTGACATCGGCCAGAATAAGGACCGCAAAGCACAGGTCTATGACTTGCTGGACAAAGTTGGCTTGCAAACAGATCATTATGATCGTTATCCTCACGAATTCTCCGGGGGCCAGCGGCAACGCATCGTACTCGCCAGGGCTCTGGCGGTGAAACCGAAATTCGTGGTCTGCGACGAACCGGTGTCGGCGCTGGATGTGTCTACACAGTCGCAAATCATTAACCTGCTGGAAAAGTTGCAGCGTGATATGAAGTTGACCTATCTATTTATTGCGCATAATCTAAGCGTGGTCCGGCATATTTCAGACCGAATCGGTGTGATGTATCTGGGAAACTTGATGGAAGAAGCCGAAACTGACGAGCTGTTTGCCCGGCCCTTTCATCCTTATACACAGGCGCTGCTGTCTGCGGTTCCGCATCCCAATCCCCGGCGCAAAAGGGATCGGGTGATTTTGACCGGCGATGTTCCTTCGCCACTCAATCTGCCGAGTGGATGCGTGTTTCATACTCGTTGCCCGCTGGCAGCCGGCGCCTGTCGGGACACCGTGCCGGAACTAAAAACAGTCTGCACCGGACATAAAGTGGCCTGTCACAAGGTTTACGCCTGATGTTGGATTATTGCAGGGGGCTTTACCGATCCGAAGCAATACTCCGTCGGTATGGATGTGGTCATTGTGAACGGGAATATCGTGTTAAAGGATGGGGTTCATCAGGAAGTTTATCAGGGGCAGGTTCTCAGCAGATAACGTCTTAACGATTTATTAGCTATTTTGTCCGTTATACCACATATCCAGTGTGTTAAAAGCAGAAAATCTGTAGAGTCATGCCGGCTCTACAGATTTTCTCTTTTTTGATGCGTAGTTGCCTAATCGGGAACAATACTTACAATTATAATTTAATAGAGATTTCGCTGAACTTTCTCCATTTTTTGCAGGAGAATCTATTTCGTTGGTGAATAATAATTTTTGTTAGCATTTGTTATTTATTGACGATGGGAAAAGGAGGTTTCTGTATGGGAGATGTTTTATTAGCACGCTGGCAGTTTGGTATTACTTCAGTCTATCATTTCCTTTTTGTTCCACTCACACTGGGCTTGTCTGTTATGGTGGCTGTGATGGAAACGCTGTATGTAAAAACAGGGCAAGATCTATACAAAAAAATGACCAAATTTTGGGGTAAGCTGTTCCTGATCAATTTTGCATTAGGTGTAGTTACCGGCTTGGTTCAAGAATTTCAATTCGGCATGAATTGGTCCGAATACTCGCGTTTTATGGGTGATATCTTTGGAGTTCCTTTGGCGCTGGAGGCATTGACAGCCTTTTATCTTGAATCGGTTTTTCTGGGGCTGTGGGTGTTCGGCTGGGATCGGTTGTCACCGAAAGTCCATTTGGCTTCCATTTGGTTGGTGGCTTTTGCGGCCAATCTTTCTGCGCTCTGGATTTTGGTCGCCAATTCGTTCATGCAGGCCCCCGTTGGCTACGTCCTGCGTAATGGTCGTGCCGAAATGACGGATTTTTTTGCGGTTCTTACCAATCCGTATGTGTTGAATCAATATCCCCATACCTTGTTCGGCGGTTTTACGACGGCGGGTATTTTCATCATGGCAATCAGTGCTTATCATCTCCTGCGAAAAAATCAGCCGGAATTCTTCCGTACCTCTTTTCGAATTGGTTTGTTTTGTGCGTTGGCCGCAACTTTGTTGGTGGCGGGAACAGGACATTTGCAAGCGCAACATGTTGCCAAAGCTCAGCCGATGAAATTGGCTGTCATGGAATCGCTATGGGAATCGGCCAAACCTGCGCCGTATCTTTTATTTGCCTCCATTGACCAGCAGAACCAGAAGAATTCACTGGAAGTGGGTATCCCTGGCGGGCTTTCCCTGATGGTGTACGGATCCTTGGATGGGGAGATCAAGGGAATTAAGGAACTCCAATCACAATATGCGCAAATGTATGGACAAGGAAATTATGTGCCCGATATCTTGCCTGTGTTCTGGAGCTATCGGGTAATGATTGCGGCTGGATTGTGGATGCTGTTTCTCACGCTGTTCTCGTTCTATCTGTTACGAAAAAACCGCCTGGAAGAAACGCCATGGCTTCTGCGCGCCGCGCTTTGGTCCCTGCCTGCGCCGTATCTGGCTAACTCGGCAGGTTGGATCGTTACCGAAATGGGGCGGCAGCCTTGGATCGTATTTGGCCTGCAACGCGTTGAACAGGCTGTTTCGCCTACGGTTTCATCAGGCGCAGTTTGGACGTCGCTCATTGGATTCACTCTTTTATACGGAATTCTGGCAGTGGTTGGCGTGCGTTTGCTTGTCAAGTTTGCCGGGGCAGGGCCGGAGGATGCGTCTAAGACAGCTTCCGAGACTGTGAAGGAGGCGATACTGTGGAACTGAATGTCATTTGGTTTATTCTTTTGACCGTACTTTTCATTGGCTTTTTCTTCTTGGAAGGATTCGACTACGGAGTGGGAGTGCTGTTACCCTTTCTGGGAAAAAATGACCTTGAACGACGAATTCTCATCAATACGATCGGACCGGTCTGGGATGGAAACGAGGTTTGGATGGTCACGGCAGGGGGAGCCATGTTCGCTGCTTTCCCTCATGTATACGCTACGTTGTTCAGTGGCTTCTATTTGGCTCTTTTCCTGATGTTGGCCGCTTTAATCGTCAGAGGCGTTGGTTTTGAGTTCCGCAGCAAAGAAAGTTCCTCACGTTGGCGATCAAGCTGGGATTGGCTGATTTTTGCCGGCAGCATTATCCCGGCAATACTTTGGGGAGTTACGGTAACGAATCTTATCCAAGGGGTTCCTGTAGATGCCAAGATGCACTATGTCGGCACATTCTTTGACTTGTTGAGTGTTTATACGCTGATTGGCGGAGTTGCTTTTTTGGCGGTGTTTGTCTTCCATGGCGCGGTTTACCTTTCGTTGAAGACGGAGGGACAGCTGGTGAATCGGTCCCGGCAGGCGGCTCTGGGCGTGGGAGTAGTCGCGGCCTTGACTGTTCTCACTTTGGTTGGTCTGACGTATTTGAAAACCGATCTGTTCAGTAGTTTGGCCGCTGGTATTGCTTTGTGGGGGGCGGTGGCGACGTTTGTCGCTGCTTTTGCGTTGGTGGTTCTTCGCCGTTTTGCCGGGGCTTTTGCTTTGAGCGGGATCACCATTCTGTTGACGACGGTTGCTTTTTTCCTAGGATTGTTTCCGAGACTCATCGTATCCAGTCTGAACCCCGCGTGGAGCCTAACTATCTATAATGCGTCGTCCAGCCCCTACACTCTGAAGCTGATGACCGTCGCAGCATTCATTTTGGTTCCTGTGGTATTGGCGTATCAAATATGGACTTACTGGGTTTTTCGCCGAAGGGTATCGGGAAAGAACCTAGAATACTAAACAATGGATAAAATGGCGGCCGCCTGAATCGGTAGCGATTGGGCGGCTTTTTCATGGAGAGAGGGCATGTTTCAAACTCTTCTTGCGCAGGAACTCCGCTCGCACGGCAAGCTTGCGGTGAGTCTTGTTATTATCAATCTGCTGGGATGCCTGGCCATTATCGCACAGGCTTACGCTTTTGCTGCCATCGTTCAAGGGGCCTTTCTCGCTGAGCAAGGAATCGGCGAGCTCTGGCCTCTTTTTGCGGTGATGCTGGCGGCGGCTGTGATCAGGGCAAGTGCGATCTGGGGCAGCGAGCGCCTTGGTGTTAACTTGGCGGCGGCAATAAAAACTTCATTGCGGCAACGCATTCTCACTCATTTTTTTGCTATCGGCCCGGTGCGCGTTGCCCAGGAACGTTCAGGAGAACTCCTGCACCTGCTGGGCGACGGGATGGATGGCATCGATGCCTATTTTTCCAAATACCTGCTCCAATTGGTTTCTGTGCTGGTCATTCCGGTCGTTGTGCTGGTTTGCGTATTCAATGTTGATTTCACTGCTGCGGCTATCCTGCTCGTTACTGCCCCGCTGATTCCTTGTTTCATGATTTTGATTGGTCGATGGGCCGAACAACTGCAAAATAGGCAGTGGAAGCTTTTTCATTTTCTTGGCGGTCATTTTTTGGACGTTTTAACCGGCTTGGTTACGTTAAAAGTATGGGGAAGAAGCCGTGAACAAATTGAAGTGATCGCCCGCCTCAGTGAACAACTCCGGCGTTCCACTCTCGGTGTATTGCGCGTTGCATTTTTATCGGCGCTGGTCCTGGAACTGCTGGCTACGTTGGGAACGGCCGTGATTGCCGTAGTGGTTGGGCTTAAACTGCTTTTTGGGCAACTTGCTTTCCAACAGGCTTTTTTCGTGTTGGTTCTGGCGCCGGAATTTTATTTTCCATTTCGCCTGCTGGGAACTCATTACCACGCCGGGTTAGCCGGAATCACCGCGGCGGAAAAAATACAGGAACTATTAACGACATGCAAAGCGGAAAGTTGCCCGACCAATCCGGTACACTTTCGGATGGAGCGCGCTCCATCGTTATTGTTTGAGGACGTCTCTTTTTCTTATGCTGAAAATCGGCGACCTGCTCTTTCTTCCGTCAGCTTTTCTATAGCGGCGGGCGAAAAAGTGGCCTTGGTTGGGCACAGCGGCGCTGGGAAAAGTACGGCCTTTGACTTGTTGATGCGATTTATCCAACCCCAAAAAGGTGAAATATGGATTAACGGACAGCGACTATCCGATTTGGCAAAACAAGACTGGCTATCCTCCATCGCTTATGTTCCTCAGTTTCCTCACTTGTTTCAGGGAACGATTCGCGACAATATTCGTTTTGACGGCGTGGACTCACCGGGCAAGGTCGAAGAAGCAGCCGCATTGTCGGGGCTGGAAGACTGGATTCGTCAACTCCCTGCCGGATATGACACTCCAATAGGCGAAGGCGGCGTTGGGATAAGTGGCGGCGAGGCCCAACGCATCGCCATTGCTCGCGCATTTTTCCGAGATGCGCCCCTAGTGTTAATGGATGAAGCGATGACTGCACTCGATCCTTTCAACGAGAAGCTGATTCAGGAATCCCTCCTTCGTCTTCAGGATCGCCGGACGGTACTTGTTATCGCGCATCGTCCCAGTACGGCGCGAAAAGCGGACCGAGTGCTCGTTTTTCATGAGGGATTACTGGTGGAGTCGGGAACTCACGTAAGCTTGTGCGGACGGCATGGATTCTATTCCTCGCTTATTGCAACAGGGAGGAGGGAAGAATGTTGATCCGACGTTTATTGTCGTTGATTGCTCCTACCTGGCCTGCCCTGTGTGCGGCGGCAATATTCACGGTAGTTACCATTGCGGCGAATGTCGGATTGATGGCTACTTCTGCTTATCTGCTTTCACTTGCGGCGCTGCATCCTCCGTTTGCCGCACTTTCCATTGCTATCGTCGGGGTGCGGTTTTTCGGTATAAGCCGTGCTTTTTCCCGTTATGTTGAAAGATATGCCGGGCATGATGCTGCGCTGCGCTTGTTGCGTGAAATCAGAGTCTGGTTCTTTGGCTCGCTTGAACCGCTGGCGCCGGCAGGCCTTGCCCGATTTTCTTCCGCCGATTTGTTTACCCGGATGGTCGCAGATGTGGAAACCCTGAAGTTTCTTCCGGTTCGGATCATTCTTCCAGGTGGCGTCGCTTTTTTTGTTCTCGTTGCCGTTACCCTCCTGTTGGCGCAGTTACAGTTTTGGCTTGCCTTGTGGTTTTTTGGCGGCCTCCTCACCATGGGCGTTTTGCTCCCGGCATTGATCCATCGGGATGATAACGAAAAGAATCGGAACCTGGCTGCGGCGCGCGCCTGCTTTCAGGCATCGATTCTGGACAGTATTCGCGGACTACGGGACTTGTCGGCCTTTGGGCGAGGCAACCTCATGTTGGAGCGATTTCATGACTCAAATTCAGCGTTTTTGTCAGCGCAGAGCCAATGCCGGCAAAAAGATGCGCTAGGGGAAGCGGGAGGACAGCTGGTTGCCAATGTCGTGTTTATTGGTGCGCTTGCATTGCTTGTGTTCCTGGTGCGTTGCGGCAAAATCGAAGGAATTTTTCTGGCGACGTGGGCTCTGGTAATCCAAAGCAGCTTTGAAGCATTTTTCCCATTACCGTGCATCTGGCGATATTGGGAAGAAATCCGTGATTCGGCAGAGCGGATTTTCTCGGCGGGTACCCGGGACTTGTCGCTCATCACCGTAGGAACTCAAGTTCTAGCGGCTCCATTCCACGTTGCTTTTAACGATGTGAGTTTTCGTTATCCGCCCGGTGATGTCTACACCCTTCGACAAGTCAGTTTTGCGCTCGCTCCCGGCAAACGTATCGCCGTGGTGGGGCCTAGCGGCGCTGGAAAAAGTACGATCATCGCCTTGCTGTCCCGCCTGCAAACCGCTGAGTGCGGTTCAGTTTTGCTCAACGGCCGACCGATCCAGGAAATCTCTCCCGCCGCGCTGCAAGAAGCGATGGGGGTGGTATTGCAGAACGATCACATTTTCCACGCTACGGTAGCGGACAATCTCAGGTTGGCCAAACCCTGCGCTTCGGACCAGGAATTGTGGAAAGCGCTGGAAGAGGTTTGTTTGGGAGAGGTGGTCCGAGGATTGCCGAACGGTATGGATAGTATGGTTGGCGAAGAGGGACAGGGGTTGTCTGGCGGAGAACGACGACGGCTGTCTTTGGCGAGAGCGCTGCTGAAGGATCCTCCTATTCTTCTCCTGGATGAACCGGCTGCTGGACTGGACCCTCATCTGGCCAGCCAATTGTTGGCTGAGGGAGGGGCGATCATGCGGGAAGGGCGATGCGTTGTTTTGGTCACGCATCAACTGAACGGCCTGCAAAATATGGATGAAATTCTGGTGCTGGACCGGGGGCGCATAGTGGAGCAAGGGCGATGGAATGAACTGTTAGCTAAGCAAGGTTTTCTTTATAAAATGTTGGCGTTGCAGCAAGACGTTTTTAGTTAGCCCGCTGACAAATTGGAACAGAAGATATAATTGCATTTTGGTAAAAGTCAAAGGGCCTGTCCCTGAAGTAGGTTTTAATACCTGCTTGAGACAGACCCTTTTTAGCATTATAGCAGCAGTTTAACGTTTTATTTGGATAGGTTGGTCATCAGGCGAGCGACTTTGGTGGCGAAGCCCGCCGGGTCTTCCGGCGCCAGCCCTTCCATCAGGAGAGCCTGGCCATATAGCAGCTCGCAGTAATCCTTGAAGTTCTCAGAGTCGGGGGCAGTGGCGAACAGATTTTTCAGGACGCCGAACAGCTCGTGCTCAGGATTCAGTTCCAGAATCCGGCTGGCTTTGTAGATGGGCTTGTCCATTTCGGACAGGATTTGCTCCATCGACAGGCTGATGCCTTCGTCTCCGCTGACGAGGCAGACTGGGCTGGATTTCAGCCGGTTGCTGATTTTGACGTCGGCGATGCGGCCTTTCAGTTGTTCCTTGACGGCGGCAATCAACGGTTCGCTCTCTTTGGCGAGAGTTTCGTCGTCTTTCTTTTCAGCCGGCGAATCGAGCTCTTTTAGTTTCAGGTCACCGCGACTGACCGACTGGAACTTCTTATCCTTGTATTCCCGCAGAGCATCGATCGCGAATTCATCGACCCGGTCGAACAGGTAGAGGACTTCGAGACCTTTCTCCTTCAGGATCTCCATTTGCGGCAGGCGTTCGACAGCGGCACGATCCTTGCCTGTAGCGTAATAGATAACGGTCTGTGTTTCCGGCATGCGCTCGATATATTCCGCGATCGTCGTCTGCTCGTCTGCAGAATGGGAAGACGGGAACATCAGCAGATCCTGCAGTTTTTCGCGGTTGGCGAAGTCGGCGTAGACGCCGTTTTTGATGGCTTTGCCGTATTCCTGCCAGAAGGTCACATATTTTGGCCGGTCCTTGGTGATGAGTTTCTCCAAGGTTTTGAAGATGGTCTTCTCCAGGTTTTTGCCGATCTTTTTCATCTGGCTGCTGTGTTGGAGCAGTTCGCGGGAGATGTTGAGCGAGAAGTCGGGTGAATCGACGAGGCCCCGGACAAATCTGAGGTATTCCGGTAGCAGGTCCTGGTAGTTATCCATGACGAAGACGTTTTTCGAATAGAGCCTGATGCCTGACGTCATCTCCCGCTGGTAGAAGTCGAAAGGAGCGTGGGAGGGGATGAAGAGCAGTGTGGTGTATTCGACAGCGCCTTCCGCCTTCGTATGGATGATTTCGAGCGGGTCATCCCAGGCGTGGAAGACTTCCTTGTAGAACTGGCTATACTCTTCCGGGGTTATCTCGTTTTTGGGCTTGACCCACAGCGGCGTCATCGAGTTCAAGGTGCGGACTTCGAGGGTATCCGCTTCGCCTTCTTTGCCTTTGACGGTGAAGGTCATTTTGATTGGGTAACGGATGTAGTCGGAGTATTTTTTGACCAGTCGTTGCAGGGTGTACTGGTTGAGGAAGTTTTCTTCCGGATGTTCGGGGGAGTGGAAATCGGTATGGAGTGAGAGGATGAGGCTGGTGCCGCGTTTTTCCCGTTCGCATTCTTCGATGGTATAGGTGCCGTCACCGATGGATTCCCAGCGAACGCCCTTGGCTTCGCCGGGTGCGCGGGTGATCAGGGTGACTTTGTCCGCTACCATGAACGCGGAGTAGAAGCCTACGCCGAACTGGCCGATGAGCTCACTGTCGCCGACCGTGCCGGCTTCCTTCAGTTTCTCCAGGAACGATTTGGTGCCCGATTTAGCGATGGTGCCGATGTTTTCGACGACTTCATCGTAGGTCATGCCAATGCCATTGTCCGAGATGGTCAGGGTATGCGCCTGTTCATCGGCGGCGAGGGTTATTTCAAAATTGGGGTCGTTTTCCAACAGTTCATGGTTGGTCAGCGATTGGACCCTGATTTTATCGATGGCATCGGAGGCGTTGGAGATCAATTCCCGTAGGAATATCTCCCGATTGGTGTAGATGGAGTGGATCATCAGGTCGAGGAGTTGTTTGGTTTCGGTCTGAAACTCACGAGTTTCTTTGCCAATAGGATGTTGTGTCATGACGGAGTCCTCCTGTTCATTATGATATCTCTAATTTTACCATATCCGGCAAGGGGGTGTGCCTGAAAATGCGTATTTTATCGCCGGAAGACGCTTGATTGCAGGAGTCAGGGCACAGGTGTGGAACATGAATATAGTACGGATGATTGAACAAAACCATAAATTTCCGTCTCTCGCGGATTCTTGACGATCATACATAGCAAAGGAGGATGAAATTTTGATCAAATTAATTGGAGTCGCAATCGTTATCGTCGGACTAGTATTTCGTTTTAATCCCCTCCTGGTCGTTCTGGTGGCCGGATTTGCCACTGGCCTGGTGGCAGGAATGACGCCAATAGACATTTTGACGGCGATTGGCCAGGCTTTTGTCACCAACCGTTATATGTCCCTGCTCATTCTGGTGCTGCCGGTCATCGGCATTTTGGAACGATTCGGACTGCGTGAAAAAGCGGAGGATATCATCCGCAGCATGCAAACACTGACGGCAGGCAGAGTCATGTTCGTGTATCAGCTGTTTCGGCAGGTGACGGTCGGATTGGGCTTGCAGCTGGGTGGTCATCCGAGTTTCATCCGGCCTATCATCGCACCGATGACGGAGGCGGCAGCTATCCGGGAGGGCGTCAAAGGAACGGCATGGATGGACCGCGTCCGCGGGATGTCAGCTTCCGCCGAGAATTACGGCAATTTCTTCGGCCAGCTGTTGTTTCCGGCAGCCGGTGGGTTATTACTGGTTAAAGGGGTGCTGGAAAACGCCGGTTATAAGGTCGATTTGATGGTGATGGCGCAATATGCGATCCCATCGGCAGTCGCTGCTTCTGCCATCGCATTGGTGCGCTTCCTCCTGCTGGACCGGTCGATCAAGGCCGCAGGCAGGAACAACAAGGGAGGTGAGCAGGCATGACTGTCACACTGGATCAGATTTATGCAGTCACAGGCGTGTTTTTGCTGATCTTTACCGTTTTGACCGTGCTGGACAAGAAACATGCGGGAAAATGGGGCACGGCGATGTTCTGGGGAATCTATGGGATCACGTTTATCTGGGGTAAAGAGATTCCACCGGCGGTAGTCGGCGGGATGGTGGTCGTCATGGCATTGATCGCCGGGGCCAAATGGATGGGTATGGGCGACTATCTCAGCGCCGCAACCGAATTCCGGCGCAAAATGGCGGATAAATATGGCATGTGGCTGTTCGGACCGGCGCTGGCAGTACCGCTGGTGACGTTCCTGGTGGCTTGGCTGGCGCCCAAGATGGGAGCGTTGGTCGGACTGGGCATCGGGTCTGTTGTGGCGCTGGTATTGGCCTTTTTGTTGACGCGGATCATGCCGGTGCAGGCTTTTCAAGAAGGCCGGCGGATGCTTGACGCGATCGGCTGGGCCATCATCCTGTCCCAGTTCCTGGCGGCGCTGGGCTTCCTGTTCGACAAGGCCGGCGTTGGCAAGGTTGTAGCTGAAATGGTGGCAACTGTCGTGCCGGTGGATATCCGGCTGGCTACAGTTGTTGCCTACTGCGTCGGAATGGCGCTGTTCACGATGGTCATGGGCAATGCATTTGCGGCCTTTGCGGTTATTACGACCGGCATCGGCATTCCCCTGGTGATCAAGATGCATGGGGCGGACCCGGCCATCGCCGGTGTGATTGCCATGCTGTCAGGCTATTGCGGAACATTGCTGACTCCCATGGCGGCCAACTTCAACGTGGTACCGGCCGCATTGCTGGAAATGCAGGACAAGAACGGAGTCATCAAGGCCCAGGTGATGACAGCAGTTCCCCTACTAATCGTGAATATTTTTCTGATGTATTTTCTGGCATTCCCCGGGAAATAGTTCTTGAAAATTTGTATGTAAAGGAGAACAACTGAGATGCGTAATGTGTTGGTGACAGGCTTTGTTCCGTTCGGCGGTGAGCCGGTCAATCCGGCTCTGGAGGCGATCAAGCTGCTGGATGGCCGCATCATTGGCGGCTGTCGGATCGTGACAAGGGAATTGCCTGTAACGCGGTTCGAGGCGATTGATGCCATCGTGAAATTCTGCCAAGAGACCGATCCAGCGCTGGTGCTGGCGGTAGGACAGGCTGGCGGGCGTCTGGAGATCACACCGGAGCGGGTGGCGATCAATATGGATGATTACCGCATACCGGATAATGGCGGATTCCAGCCCGTCGATGAGCCGATTGTCAAGGGTGCACCTGCGGCATACTGGAGCACGCTGCCGATCAAGGCCATGGTAGTGGCAATGCGGGAAGCAGGCATCCCCGCTTCTGTTTCCAATTCCGCCGGGACTTTTGTCTGCAATCATCTGTTTTACGGCTTGATGCATCATCTGGCCCAGTCAGGCGGGAAAGTCAGGGGCGGCTTCGTGCATATCCCGTACCTGCCGGAACAGGCTGCCCGGATCGGGGCGCAGCCCAGCATGGCCGTGGAAACGATCGTGAAAGGTCTGGAGGCGGCTCTGGAAGCCGCGATCACCTATGAAACCGATATTTCGGTAGGCGACGGCAAGACGCATTAAGCTGTCGACTCGGATCGGGAATAACTATGGAGGGCATAAGAAATGAATTGGAAAAGGTGGGCTTTAGTTTTGACGATTAGTATTGCGTTTGGCGGGATGGCGACCGGTGAGGCAGCGCCGATTGTGCCATTGCGCGATTTTTTCAGGAACCCCGAGCTTTCGGCGCTGGAGTTGTCGCCGGACGGTTTGCAGGTAGCCTTTCTGGCACCTGTGGAACAGCGGCTGAATCTGTTCGTACAGAAAATAGGAGATGAAAAGCCGCGCCAGGTGACGGATGTCCGGGATCGCGACATCGGCGGCTACTTCTGGAAAAACGCCAATACGCTGATCTATCTCAAGGATGACGGCGGCGATGAGAACTATCATCTGTACGCGGTCGATCTTGTTGCAGGAAAAACCCGCGATTTGACTCCATTCCCCGGTGTACGGGCCGGAGTGACGGATGATCTGGAAGATGTCGAAAACGAGATACTGATCGACATGAACCAACGTCGACTGGATGTTTTCGACGTGTATCGGCTCAATGTCGTGACAGGTGAAATGACGATGGTGGCCGAAAATCCGGGCAATTATGTGGGATATTTGACGGACCACGAAGGGAAACTCCGCGTGGCAATGGCCAAAGATGCGGAAGCGAACCAGAATATCCTGCTTTATCGCGAGACGGAAGCACAGGAATTCCGCCCGATCATCACCACTGGATTCAAAGATCAGGTGTCGCCGTATTTTTTCTCGGCGGATAACCGGAACCTGTATGCGACTTCGAACATCGGCCGCGACCGCAAGGCGTTGGTCCTGATCAACCCGGCGGATGGCAAGGAAATTCAGATGCTGTATTCGCATCCTGAAGTGGATGTGGGCGGTGCTGGCTGGTCGCGGGTCCGCAAGGTGCTGACGAGTGTCGGATATACAACGGACAAGAGCCACAGACACTTTTTCGACAGCAAGATTCGCAACATTTATGCCACCTTGGAAAAACAGCTGCCTGGCTACGAAGTGGCATTGACCTCCATCGACAAGGCGGAGGAGAAATTCGTCGTTCGTACCTACAGTGACAAATCCCGCGGCGCTTACTACATTTTCGATTCAAAGACAGGAAAGCTGACAAAGTGGCGTGAGCTTTCGCCCTGGCTGAATGAAAAGGACATGGCCGATATGCGACCTATCAGCTACAAGAGCCGGGATGGGCTGACCATCAATGGATACTTGACGCTGCCCAAGGGAAAGGAAGCCAAAAACCTACCGGTCGTCGTCAATCCGCATGGCGGACCCTGGGTGCGCGACAACTGGGGCTTTAACTCGGAAGTGCAGCTCCTGGCCAACCGTGGATTCGCCGTACTGCAGATGAATTACCGGGGCTCGACCGGCTACGGACGGGCGTTCTGGGAAGCCGGTTTCAAACAATGGGGAAATAAGATGCAGAACGACATCACCGATGGGGCGGACTGGCTGGTGAAACAGGGCATCGCCGATCCGAAGCGCGTCGCGATTTACGGGGGCAGTTACGGCGGTTATGCGGTGCTGGCCGGACTGGCTTTCACACCGGATGTCTATGCCTGCGGCGTCGATTATGTCGGTGTTTCCAACATCTTTACACTGCTCAAAACGATTCCTCCGTATTGGAAACCGCTGATGGCCGAGTTCTATGAAAAGGTTGGCCACCCGGAAAAGGATGAGGAACTACTGAAGGCCATTTCACCCGCATTCCACGCCGACCAGATCAAAGTGCCGCTTTTCATTGCGCAGGGCGCCCGCGATCCTCGCGTGAACAAGGCGGAGTCGGACCAGATGGTGGCGGCGCTGGCTGCCAGGGGCGTCACTGTGGAGTATATGGTCAAGGAAAATGAAGGCCATGGTTTTCATAATGAAGAGAATAGGTTCGAGTTTTACGAGGCGATGGAGAAGTTCCTGCAGGGGTGCCTGAAGTAATCGATACCTCAATTCGTACCCGAATGTTTCAACGATACTTCGTCATGTGTTAAAATAGAACCAGATTCCATAGGTCCTTCGGACTTTTGGGATTTGGTTCTATTTTTGTAACAGAGGGAGATATTATGCAGAGACTTGTCCTTAAATGCTTGCGCCCAGAGATGGTTGCGGCCATGGATATGATGGATACTGGCGGACGCCTGTTGATCCGCTGCGGTCAGGCATTGCAGGAATCGCATATCGAGGCGATGCAGAAATTTGGCTTCGAATCCGCATACGTGACCGTGCCGGGCTTTCTTGAGCACAATCCCGTGGATGATTTTATAAGTCCGGAATTGAGATCTGAGGCCACCAGACTGATTGGTCAGTTTTATGAAAACTTTCAATCCAAAGCGGATATGGATGAAGCGCCTCTCCGCGATTTGGCTTCTCGTATGGTCAACGAGATCATCCTAAACCGGAAGCGCTTGTTTCAATTTGTCGATTTACGGACTCCGGAGCAATATTTGCCGGCTCATGTAGTTAATGTAACGGTTCTATCCGTCCTGGTTGGATTAAAAATGGATTATACAGTGGCGAAATTGCAGGAACTGGCGATCGGGACGTTGTTGATGGACATTGGAGAGATGCTCATTCCTGCGGCGATATTGCGGAAAAGCGCCTGCCTGACCCCTGAAGAGATGGAGCAGATCAAGCAGCACCCTGAAAATGGACTGGATGGGTTGCGCAAGAAACTCAATGCTTTGCCAGCCACCTCCCGGCAAGTGGCGTACCAGCATCATGAAAGTTTCGACGGCAAAGGCTATCCGCGTGGTTGCTCCGGCGCCGCTATTCATGAGTACGCACGTATTGCCAGTGTGGCCGATATGTTCGACGCATTGGTGTCTGACCGACCTTTTCGCCATTATTATCTGCCACATGAGGCCATCGCGATTCTTAATGCGCTTTCTAGTCGCCTGCTTGATCCGGAGATCATCCGGCTCCTGCTTCCCCGGGTGGCGCCTTACCCGGTGGGCAGTCTGGTACAGGTGGATAGTGGGGAGATCGGTGAAGTGGAAACGCTCAATCCGGAACATCCTGATCGCCCCATAATTCGTTTGTTGATGGATCCTTGGGGCAATCGGACAAAAGAAAAGGATTCGATGGATTTGGGGAGAACCCAAAGCCGGACGATCGTGAAGGTGTTCAAAGATCAGGAGATTATGGATTGGGTTCTTTCCTGATAATAGGATAGAATCGTAGCACAAGTAAAAACCCCTCTGATTCGCATGCGGCGTTTCGGAGGGGTTTTTACTTGTTTATGGACCGGTTATTGTCCGGCGTTCTTTTTAGCATGGTTCGTGCGACATTTTGTGAGTCGAATGCTGCAGTTCCCGCAGGCGAGACATTTGCGCGATTGTTTCAACAACGCGCTCCCGTTCGATGGAGGCCAAACCTAGTGAATCCCAGCGGGAAATTACTCTTCCCCGGTTCAATAGCTCAAATCCATCTGCAGTAACATTGATCACAATTTCGCTATACAGATGATCGCGTTTTTCAAAATGTGTTTGCATGATGAATCTCCTTTCAGTTTCAGTATTATACTTATATTATATTATTGAATCATTGTTGCCGACAATATATATTTTCGTTACTGACTTTAAATGCCCCAAATGAGCAGGAATGGTCAACAGGGGGAGATTTTCTTTACTTGGGAATTATAAATCGCTATACTTATAGATATGGAACAAATGTTCCGAATATCGGCCGCGAGAAAGTAAATGGACTAGTTGGAGGAATACCATGGCCAAAAAAGATGTTGAACTGAACCCCGTAGCGCCTAATCTGCCGCCCCAATTATCTTTGGCGCCAATAAGCGCGTTTCATGACGAAGAGTGCGTGGAACTCTGCCTGATACAAGAGTCTGCAATTGAAGATCAGACTGCCGACAACCTGGTGATTAACCAAGTTGTTTTTAAAAACGTTGTTTTCACTCGTGTTCATTGGCCGAACGTCAAACTAACCGACATTCTATTTGAACAATGTGACCTCTCCAATGCGGATTTCAGCCAGTGTTTTATGGATCGTGTCCAGTTTCGTGACTGCAAGATGGTCGGCGTCAATCTGACCGAATCTTCTCTTCGGAATGTTGTCTTTGATAGCTGTAATGCTTCCTATGCCGTCCTGCGTTACTTCAAGTGCGCAAAGAGCATCTTTCGCAACACTGCTTTAGCTGAAGCTGATGTCTACTCCGCCACACTGGCCGACGTAAGATTTGTCTGTTGCAATCTCGATAGGGTTCAATTATCGGGCACTAAACTGGCAGGAATCGATCTGAGCACTTGTCAATTTTATCAACTGGCGTTGACACTGGAGGACCTTCGGGGCTGTATCATTGCCCCTGCACAAGCCATAGCTTTGGCTACGAATTTTGGAGTGGTTATAAAGGAGGAAGTTTAACGATGAAAACGGTGTACATTTATCTTCAAGACTCTCTGGCGGATTGGGAAGCGGGGTATGCCATAGCGGAGCTTCACTCCGGACGTTTTTTCAAAAAAACGGCGCAACTTTTAACTGTGAAATCCTGCGCGCTGTCGATGAATCCGGCAACGACCATGGGTGGCCTAAAGATCATGCCTGAATTATTGGTGGATGAAATTTGTCTGTCAGAGGCCGCGCTGCTGATATTGCCGGGGAGCAATACCTGGCTGGAACCGCAGCATGAACCGGCGATTAGAAAAGCTGCGGCTTTTCTGACGGCTGGGATTCCGGTTGCCGCTATTTGTGGAGCGACGTTCGCGTTGGGACGGGCCGGTCTGCTGAATCAGCAAAAGCATACCAGCAATGATTTGGCATACTTGCGCCAAGTTGCCGGCGACGCATACACGGGGGCGCGGCTGTATCAACAGCAGGAGGCTGTCAGGGATGGAAATTTGATCACCGCCAGTGGAACAGCGCCGTTGGAATTTGCCTATCATATCCTTGATCGCTTGGACGTTTTTGAACCCGATACGCTGACTTTCTGGTATAAGCTGAACAAAGAAAAACAGCCGGAATATTTTTATCAGCTCATGTCCTCGTTAATTCAAGCTTAAAACAAATCTTTGAATGCCTGCAGCGTATAATCGGCCACTTTTATATTGGGTCTTCCGAGCGAAGCCAGGATTTCATAACAACCGGCCTTATCCGCGAGATATTTGATATCGACATTGGGCCCGACAACCTCCGCATATTTGTATTGATCAAGAATCTCCTGCGGGATGTCGGTAACGTCAAGCGTCGTAGCGCCTAGTGAGATTTTTCCGATTAACGGGGCCTGGTACTGCGCGATATGCATATATACCCCTTTGGGCAGAGCGTCCAATTCACTTAAAGCTCTCAGGTAACCGTCTTTGTAGCCAATATGCGCAAGCGCCAAAACAGTGTCCCGTTTTGTGGTATAAGCGCCGCCATACCCAATGGTTTCGCCGCATTTGACCTTCTTGATTTGCGAAATCTTGGCGTAAATTTCTATGGTATGCTTCGCATCTGGTGAAATAGGGTGACGGACATCCGGTGCTCCTCCCACCAACCCAATACCTGGGCGAATCATCCCCATGTTGAATTCAGCATTGTTTAACAAAATAACGCTGTCCGTACAGGCAAAAGTTACAGGTCTAGAAGGCAATTTTGATAAATAGCTTGTCAGGATATCCAGTTGTTTGTAGCAGTTTGTATGATCTGACCCTTTTATGTCATAAAAATGACTCATATAGAAGGTTATGTCAAGGTTGGAGGTAAGAGCGTCAAAGTTTTGGCTAAGCAAATCAACTTCGTCGTCAAGTAGCCCCAGACGATTCATATGCGTATCGAGATGGATTATCGCTGAACTTCGTCCGTATTCTCCGCAAAATTTGTTCCATCTTTCAAGTTGCTCCAAACAATTAATGCATGGATAGATTTGCGATTTGAAAAAGTACTCTTCTTCGCCGTCCAGTAAACCCGCCAGCGCATAAATTTTGGCATCGGCAAATGGTAATATGTTCCGCAAAGCAAGTCCTTCAGATATTTCTTCAATGAAAAAATACCGAACGCCTTCTTGATACAAAGCAGGAGCTACATCTTTCATTTGCAAGCCATGGACATCCGCCTTGATCACAGCGCCGCAAATAGAACCGGTACGGTCTGCTTTTTCTTTGAAAAGTTTGTAATTATGAACCACCGCGTCAATATCTCTAATTCGAACAATCGACTTACTGCCAAACGCTTGCGGAGGAACTACCCGAAAAAAATTCTCCATCATTTTCACTCCTATTTCATGTCTTCTTCTTGATATGGGCTAAGAATAGTATTCTTGGGTCTGGGGCCAAACCCCTTTAACCTATTGGGATTAACGACGTATTAAATGGTTAAAACGTGCGAAACGATTGCAGTGCATAAACGGTTAGTCTGGAAGGGAGGTGGCTGGAGTGGTAAAATAACGCAGTAATATCCAAAGGAGGATCTGTGCATGGCCGTTCATCGCGTTAGCAAAGTATACGCCTCTTTAGCGGATTGGCGAAACTTTCAATTTAAACTGTTTGGAGAAGGTATTATTGTAGGAATTGGTTCCGGCCTCGTTGTGGTAGCGTTCCGTTTTGCGCTGCAGCAGCTTGAAGCCCTACGTAGCGAAGTTTACACACATATTGTGGGTTTCGACTGGCCGCTTATTCTTGCGTGGTTCGCCGTGTTGCTCGGAATTGCTTATGTGTTGAATCGCATCGTGGTGTTGGAGCCTATGTCTGCTGGCAGCGGAATTCCGCAAGTAAAAGGAACGATCCTTGGAGTGTTGAAAATGCAATGGGGCAGAATCCTTGCAGGCAAATTGATTGGCGGCACTTTGGCGATTGGCGCTGGGCTTTCCCTGGGTCGTGAAGGTCCATCTGTTCAAATGGGCGCTGTCATTGGGCAGGGATTGAGTCGCTTGCTTGGCCGCACCAGAATGGAGGAGCGATATTTGATAACCAGCGGCGCCAGTGCAGGACTGGCCGCAGCATTTAACGCACCATTGGCCGGCGTGATCTTCTCCTTGGAAGAATTACACAAAAATTTTTCTTCCGCTGTGTTAATGCCGACCATTGCCGCAGCTCTAACTGCTGATGTTGTATCGCAATATTTTTTCGGTGCGAGTCCGATCTTTCAATTTCTCGGGTTGCCAATCCTTCCTGCTCGCTATTATGTTCTGGTAATTTTTCTTGGGATGATTACAGGAATATCTGCTACCGCTTTCAACCGTGGAGTGGTCAAAACGCTGGACATGTATGAAAAGCAGCGCTGGCTTACTGGCATGAAAAAAGCGGCGCTGCCGCTGCTGTTTGCAGGAATCATCGGATTCATACTTCCCGATATTCTGGGTGGCGGCAACGATCTGGTCAATAAACTCGCATCCGCTCCCCTTAGCCTGAGCCTATTATTTCTATTGTTGGTAACGAAGTTTTTCTTTACTCTCCTCAGTTATGGGTCGGGTGTTCCTGGTGGAATTTTCTTGCCACTGTTGGTTATTGGTGCATTGACCGGTGGAATTTTCGGTGATATTGTCATCCAAACCGGTTTGATGGAACCGTGTTATCGGATGAATATCATCATATTGTCCATGGCCGCTTATTTTTCAGCGGTAGTCAAATCCCCTGTTACTGGGAGTATACTCATTATGGAAATGACTGCCTCTTTCAATCATATGTTGCCATTAATCATCGTTTCAATCACGGCCTATTTGATGGCCGACCTGGCAAAGACCAAGCCGATTTACGAAGAATTGCTCAACCGGATACTGAGCAAGCAAGGAAAATCCATAGCGGAAAGCAACGGCAAAAAACGCATGGTTATTGAAATTCCTGTTGGCAGTGGCTCCAAACTGGAAGGCAAATTGGTCCAAGATGTTTGCTGGCCAACCGATTGTTTATTGGTCAGCATTAGGCGTGGCGAGCGCGAACTCGTGCCGAAGGGAAACGTCCGCATGATTACCGGTGATTATTTGTTTATCTTGACGGATGCGTCACAGGCGGAGCACTTGCGAAAGTTGGGCGAATAATGGACAGCCGGACTGCTCTCAACAAATTTTCAACGTCGCAACATGCGTGAAATAGGAGCAAAATGAGACGAAGATACAAAATCTATAAATGCGCTGGACGCCTTTGACAAGTACTTCTTTTTGTTCCACGCTATTCCCAGCTGTACAGATAGCGGATCGTTCAAAGGCAATCCTATTATATTTGTGTGCTTTCGAGCAATCGATTCAAGGAGAAAAGTTATGCCTGCGCCTTCTTCCACCAGGCCAATAATTGTTTCAATTTGGCTTGACGAAAAGGCGATTTTGGGAGTGATATGATTTTGGGCGCATTTTTGTAAGATGATTTGTCGTAAATAGGTATCTTCTTTAAATAAAAGGAAAGGAAAGTCTTTCAGGGAGTCAAAGGTTATATTCTTTGTCCCTACTAATGGATGGTCTATAGGTAGACACAGCACGACTGGTTCTGTTGTGATCGGCAAAACTTCCAGACTGGAAGACAAGTCTGATATTATGATGATGCCTATGTCTAACTCCCCTTGTTCTAAAAGCTTAATTACCGCAAGCGAACCTTCTTCAACACTGTTTAACTCAATTAAAGGATATTGCGTATGAAATTCCGCAAAAATTCGTGGAAATATAAAGCCGCTGGCGGTAGGCGTTATGCCCAGTCGGATAAATCCACATCTTAGTTTGCGGGTATCCTTTAGTTGAAGCACTGAATCAGCCAAAAGGAACAGGATTTCATCAACTTTCTGCAGGAATAATTGTCCTTCTACGGTAAACGCAATTCGTTTGCGACTTCGGTCCAAAAGCTGAACTCCCAGTTCGTTTTCAAGGTTTTGAATCGCTATTGTAACCGACGGTTGGGCAATGTTAAACTTGTCAGCTGTTTTTGTTATGCTTAGCAGTCGCCCAACGGATTGAAAATATTGCAGTTGACGGAGCTCCAAAAAAATCATTCCACCTTTTTATATAGTTTATAACTATTATAATACCGGAAAGAAATATTATTAATTTATTGTTTCGTGTTGTATATTATTAAGTGGTTAAGAAATTGCTGCACGATGTAGGGAAACTTCGAGGCGAAAATTTCATAAACTGCGAAATTGATTTGGTCACTAAAGTTCAGACCTAGGTTTAAAAGCGCAATAATGTGCTTTTTTCTTTTGGGCAATCTGGTTTTAGTTGCGAGGTGTTTTGTGTATAGTCGACGTAAATTCATCAAAAACTGTGTTTCCTCTATTGCTGCCGTCAGCTTGACAGGATTCTCTCCATTTTTGTCCTCCGCGAGTGCGTTGAACGCTTTAGTTATTCCGGTTTTGTTATATCATCGGGTAGGAGACACGGAGGGACCTTTGACTGTGACTCCGGAAAAATTTGCACTTGATTTATCCAGGTTGAGCGAATTGGGATATTCAACCATTACGTTGGAAACTTTCCGAGGATTTTTAATCAATGCTGATGTTGAACTCCCTGATAAGCCTATTATGATTTCATTCGACGACGGATATCTTGATAATTTCATGAACGCATACCCCATTTTGCGACGTTATGGGATGACGGCGGCCTTCTACATCATCACCAATATGGTCAACGAGGAAGACCGACTGGCAACGGGGCATATACGGGAAATGTCCGCGAACGGAATGTCCATTGGGTCCCATACGATGAGCCATCGAGCATTGGGAGACATGGATAATGAGGAGGCCCTAAGTGAATTGGTACTTTCCAGGGCATATCTTGAGGGAATGTTGCAAAAATCCGTTGATTTTGTTGCTTACCCGAAAGGAAGCTATAATCAGGATACGGGTGCGGAAGCCGGCGAAGCAGGATGTTGCGGCGGGTTTTCAATTATTCCGGGTTCGTGTTCACACAATACCAATCCGTTTGTGCTGCGACGAATACCGATATTTCGCTTTGACGGAGACATTCGATGGACTATGAGAAAGAGGGGGAATGTATAAAATACCAGATCAACTGATTCGCATCACAATCTGAATTGTAACGGAAAATGATGATTTAGCAAGGAGCGGTTTTGTGAAAAAGGCGGTTGTTATAATTTTGCTGGCAGCAATGGTTGGTTTGGTACAAACCCAAGACGGGTTGATCGAATCAGTGTTGGCGAATCAGCAGGTGGCCGGGGCGTTGTCGTGGGTGAATACGATCGGTAGAAAAACTGATGATCCTGCCTATCTCAATTTGAATTATCGCCTTAGGCGGTTTTATTTTTCAATTACCTCCGAGATCACCAAAAACCCAATTGTGTTTTTTGGCGACAGTATCACGTTCGGCGCAAACTGGCAACGACTTTTCCCCGAGTCTCCGGTAGTGAATCGCGGGATCAGCGGTGACACGACTTTGGGGCTTTTGAACAGGCAGGATGAAATCATAAAACTACATCCACAGCGCATCTTTTTGATGATCGGTACAAATGACCTTTGTTTTGGGCGGCCAATAGAAAATATTATCGCAAACTATAGTCTGATTCTCGCGCGCTTTCGGGCGGAATTGCCTGATACGCCGGTTTATGTCCAGAGTGTGTTGCCGTTTAATGAGAAAATGTTCCCTGCGAGAGGGTTGAGACGAAATGAAAATATCCGAAAAATTAATATTGCTATTCGCAAACTTGCGGTGGAATATGGCTACGAATATTTGGATTTGACGGCATTGTTTTCCGATAAAGATGGACGTTTGTTAGCGCAGTATACTTATGATGGGCTGCATTTAAATGAGGATGCATACTGGATCTGGCGTAATCAAATTGATACCTATGTCATTGCCGAAAAGAATCTCCCCATAGTAAATAAAGAAAGTCGAAAAGATCTATAGTTATAGGAATTCTTGAATCCTAAGTATGAGCCGGGCTATTTTTCCCCGGCTTTTTATTTTTCAATCACGGCAAAAACATCATAAACTGTATCACGGTCTATGATCAGTCAATTCATTCGATAACAAGGATAATTGCTAGATAGATCAGAATAATTATAAATGACCGCAATCTCTTAAATTCTGGAGGTTATTTTGAATCGATTGCACTGCACTCCGCTCGGAGTATCCATGTTTGACAATTTCATCAAGCGTCTGCAACAGGCAGGGGAAATAGGTACGTCCGGCCGTATGGCGCTGCTGCTGCCCAGTCCGTATCTATTGGAACGCGCCAGAAATGCGCTACGGCAGACGGAGATTTCGGCTTGGGAGTTCCCACGGGTTCTGTCGCTGGATGAATTGGCCGCCAACTTGGCGGGTTGCTGCAAAATCAGCCGGGTGGAGCAGGAGTTATTGATTGACCGTTTGGTGAGGGAGAACTCCGCGGCGGGGCTTTTCCCCTATTTTGCGCAAATTGCCGACTTCCCCGGCTTCGTAGCTGCGCTGGCCCGGCTCTTTGACGAGCTGAAAATGGCCGATGTTTTGCCGGAAGAGCTCGCAGGAGCCATTGAGGCTTTTGAAGGGGAGATCGAGCGCAATGCCGGGCGGGATGCGGATATCGCCGGACTTTTCCTCGCCTATCAGGAGCGTCTGGAAAAATACTTCCTCATGGATGTGGGGGAAATGTACCGGCGGGCGCTGGAGGCTCTGGACCAGAGCGAAAATCCCCTGCCGTATGAACAGATTTTTATGGCCGAATTCTCGGTGCTGTCGCCGCTACGCCTGCAATTGATCGAACGGCTGAAAAAGCGGGTGCCTTTAGAAATCGGCATTTGTTTCGAAAAAAACCGACCCGGAGTTTTTCGCGCAGTAGAGCCGGTTTATCAGGATCTCGTCGGCATGGGGTTCACCGCCGAGTTTCATGAAGTCGCCTCGACAGGCATGAGTGCGTTGGAGCATGTGCGTCGCAACGTGTTTGAAGATGCGCCGCACATGTGCGAAGATGCTGCGGGTATCGGGTTGCTGTTTTGCCCCAACCGGACCAAGGAATTGGCGGTAGTGGCCGATCATGTCAAAACAGTGTTGTTGCAAAAGCAATATAAGCCGCAGGAAGTAGCGGTGGTTCTGCGTGATCCGGGCGCTTACACGCGGCTGTGGGACGAATTCGCCGAAAGGGGAATCCCTGTTGATCTGGCCCAAAGTATGCCGCTACTTCAATGTGCGCTGCCACGTCTGATTTTCGCCTGGCTGAATATGTTGCAGGAGCAGGGAAGCCGAATCAGCGTGACAGCGGTTCTGAAGTCGCCATACATCAGTGATAAGCTGGGCTGGGATGCGGACCAGTTGGAAAGCTGCTTGCTGGGCGAAGTGATTCGGGGCTGGAGTGATTGGCCGGTGGCGCTTGGACGCAGTGCCCCGGACGAAATGACGGATGCTCTCTGGCGGCAAGGCTGGAATGAATTGCTTCTGTATGTACGGGAGTGGTCCGGCCCGGCAACCTGGACGCAATGGGCCAAGCGGTTAAGTGGCTTGCTGGACTGGTTTGATGTAACGGCAACGTTGGGGCGACGGCGTAGCAAGGGCGTGCTTTCTTTGGCTGAAATCCGGGCTGAGCTGACAAGCCTTGCGGCTCTGCGGGATGCAACCGTACAAGTGAAACAACTGGACGAGGTGCTGCGACAGCCGGAGGAAATGGTCGGGGCTGCCGATTTCGCCGATTTTCTGCGACGCACGCTGCAAGATCTATCTGTCAGTCTGGCGGACCGGCAGGATACCGGAGTTCAGGTGGTAACGCCGGAAACCGCCAGCGGCATGAAGTTCCGGGCGGTATTCGTGCTTGGGCTGGCGGAAGGGGAATTCCCGGCGCCGCCACGGGAGAGCTGGCTGTACAGCGATCAGGAACGCCGGACGCTGGCCGAAGCGGGCATTAGTCTGCCAACATCGGAAGACCGGGCCGCAGCCGCCGACTTTTCTTTTTCACTGGCGGTCGGGATGGCTACCGAGCAGCTTTGGCTGAGTGCGGTGACGGACAGTGAGACACTGCCTTCACGGTATCTGGAAGAAGTAAAACGATTGTTCACCACAGGCGCGATCGCCGCGGAAGCCTATGGTCCGCACCAACTGGTGGCTGAAAATGTGGAAGAGGCCCGCAGCAAAAGGGATCTGTTGAAAGCGAGTTTGCATCATATCTGGTGTCAGCCGCTAGCAGGTGAAGAATGGGCGACCGTATATTCGGCTCTGCGCTCTGTGCTGCCGGAATGTTTGGAACAGGTGGCGGCAACCGAACGTGAACGGGTGGGGGCTTACGCCGGTCAGGTTGATCCGGCGTTGATCGCGGTGCAGTGCTACAGTGCATCGGCGCTGGAACAATATGCGGCTTGTCCGTTTGCCTATTTTGTGACCCAAGTGCTGGGTCTCGGTGAGTGGGATGCGGCGGAGGAAGGGTTCGACGCGTTGTCGTCCGGCTCGGTATGGCATGAGGTGTTGGCTGGTTTTCTCGGACGATATCGCGGCAGGAAGCTGGCGCAGGAGTCGGCTGAGAAATATGTGCGGGAACTGGTGGGCCTGCTGGAGGCTGCGGTTGATCGGCGGGAGAAAGACGGCCGGGTGGCGCCGGATATCTGGTGGAGGTTCGAAAAGCCGCGCTGGGAGCAAGCGCTGCGCAGTTGGCTGAACGGCGAAATGGAGCGCCAGGCGCAGACGGATCGAGTACCGCATTATTTCGAGTGGGCCTTTGGCACGGCGCTGCGGCGGGGCTGCGATGGTGAATCCACCGAGCAGCCTATGGTACTGGCAGGTGAAGATGGCGACGCGGTCGAACTGCAGGGCAAGGTGGACCGCATCGATGCAGGCGGTGGCAGCTATCGTATTATTGATTACAAGACAGGCAAGGCTCCGGCGCGGAAGCAGGTGGAGCAGGGGCTCCGTCTGCAGGTGCCTTTGTATATGATGGCGGTCGATTCCTTGCTGTGCAGGACCGGTGAGACGGTGGCAGATGGTATGTATCTGCCGGTGGGAGAGGGCGCGACGGAGCTCAAACTTCCTGGAGCGAAACAGTCGCGGGAAGAACTGTTCGCGGCGACGCAGGCATACGTTCTCAGTTATGTAGCGGGGATTCGCAGTGGGAATTTCAGGGCCCAACCTGGGGCGCCCTGCCCTGCCTATTGCCCGGCGCGGACTTGTTGTCGGCGGGACTCGGAGTCAGACCAGGAGGGAACGGAGGAAAGCACGGATGAGTAAATTGACGCCGGATCAAAAAGCGGCGATTGAAACGCTGGACCGGAACCTTTTGGTAAAGGCAGGGGCTGGAGCTGGGAAAACGCGGGTTCTTGTGGAGCGATACATTCATATTCTGGAAACCGGTGCGGCGGATACGGATGGAATCGTCGCGATCACTTTCACCCGCAAGGCGGCCCGGGAGATGAAAGAGCGGATCAGGGGCAGGGTGGAGGAGCTGATGGCCCTGACTCAGGGAACCGAAGCGTGGGGCAAGTGGCGCAAAATATTTGCCAGACTGGATGCCCTCAACGTTTCGACGATTCATTCCCTGTGCAGCCGTATTCTGCGCGAGCATCCCGCCGAAGCAGGCGTCGATCCCGATTTTGGCTTGATGGAGGATCTGGATGAACAGTCGCTGTTGGATGAAGTGTGGCAGACGACGCTGGAAACGGCCATTAAAAGCAATGCTTCTTGGCTGCAGCGACTGCTTGCCGTTTATTCTCCGGCGCAGGTCCGGCAGAAATTTCGCCCGCTTTTTGATGCCGTTCTGGATGAAGGGGCCATCGGGCCGGACTTGGCGAAAATCCTGTGGCCGCTTGCAGCCGGAGATGTTGAATTTCTTGTGGAACAATTGAAGCAGGATTATCAAGATCTGTTCGCGATGGTGCCGACGCCCGGCAAAAAATCGGCCACGCAGGAGCGGCTGCTCATCCTGCAGGCCAAGTGGCCAGAGCTGGAACGTCAAATTGAGAGTGTGATTACTGATCTCTCCGTCTTTGATGATCTTGATGCAGAACTGAAAAACATGCGTGGCGGCGAAGAGCTGCGGGAAGCCTTGCAACAGCGTAAAACCACGGCAGCTTTGCTGCGGGGCGCACTGCTCGATCAGACGGTGGAAAAATTAGTGCCTGATCTATGCGAATGGTTTGGCTCTGTTGGGGCGGAATGGGCGCGGGTAAAAAGACTTCGACGCATGCTGACCTATGATGATCTGGAAAAAGAAACCGAAAAATTGCTCCAAGGGCAGCCGGAAATTTGTGCGCGCTATAATCGGCGGTTTCGCTTCCTGATGGTGGATGAATGTCAGGATATCAACGAACGGCAGCGACGGATCATCTATCTGTTGGCCGGAGGGGATGCGGCGGTGCTGCGCAGTCGCAATCTGTTCGCGGTTGGCGATGGGAAGCAGTCGATTTATCGGTTTCGGGGGGCCGACTCCCGGGTATTCGCGCGCTTGCAGGAGGATGTGGGGAAGAGTGGCGGCTTGGTCATCGAATTACTGCAGAATTTCCGGTCTCACCGACATCTGGTGTCGGCTTTCAATGATTTTTTTGCCGGGCTGATGCCTGCGACGGTTTGCGAAGAAGACGTGGAAGGCGCCGATACGGTGGAATATCGGAATCTGGAAGGCGGCGGCAGTCAAGAAGGACTGTCGCGGGCTGATCTATGGGTGCTGGATGCGGAATCTTTAGCTGGTGGCGATGCCAGGCAGCGGGAAGCGGCGATGATTGCCCTCCGGATCAAAGCACTGGTTGATGAGGGTCAGCAACCGGTTCAATATCGGGATATCGCAGTGCTGCTGCGGGCGTTTACGCATGTCGGGGCCTATGAAGAAGCGTTCGCGCAGGCCGGGATTCCGTACTATGTTGCCGGTAGCCGGGGTTTTGCCGATCGGCAGGAAATAGCGGATGTGCTGAATTTGCTCCAATTTCTGTGCAATCCGTTGAATGAAATGGCGCTGTTTGCCGCTCTGCGTTCCCCGCTCTTTCAGTTGTCGGATGAAGCTTTGTTGCGGCTACGGCGTGCCGGCGGCGAAGGGGGAATCTGGGCTGGGCTAGCCGGGGTAGATGCGGTGAAAGACTTGACGGCGTCGGAGATTGCCGTAGTCCGGCGCGCCAGACAACTGCTGGAGCGATGGCTGCAGCGACGGGCCTTCCTGACGCCGGAACAGGTGACCAGGGAAGCGCTGGAGGCGACCGGTTTTGAACTGTTGCAGTTGACGCAGTTCATGGGGGTTCGTCGGTATGCCAATCTGCAAAAATTGCAAGATATGGCCGTGGCCTTCATGGAGAGTGAAAATGGCGGCATTGCCGAGTTCTTGACGTATCTGCAGAAGCGGGCCGACAGTGAGGGAGAAGCGGAGATAGACAGCGAGGCCGGAGATACGGTTCGGATCATGACGATTCACAAATCCAAAGGGTTGGAATTCCCGGTGGTTATTGTGCCGGATTTGCAGCGCAAATTCATTTTGCGCTCGCAAATGACTGTATTCATGCGGGGAATGGGCATGGGAATGAAAGTGCCGGACGGCCGGGGTAAACTTCTGGAGTCGGGCCGCTTTCGCAGGATTGCTCGCCAGGACAATGCGATGGAACGGGCTGAACTCAAGCGGGTTCTGTATGTCGCCATGACGCGCGCCCAAAGGCGAATCATCCTGTCAACAGTCGCCAATAGCCCGAAGAGCGAGAAAAATCTGCGCAATGCATCCGGCTGGTTGGACTGGACTCGGCATTTGTTCGGATTGGAGGGCTCACCGCAGGAATGGCCGCACGAAAAATATATTGGTGAAACCTGTCTGCATATCAGTTTGGACGATGGTGTGGAAAGTGGTGCAATAGGCGATATTTTCAAACCGGAACTGCCGGGGGGAACAATGCCGGATTCCCTGCCGACGGCTGTTCAGCGCAATGTGGGCGCTGTTTTGGTGCAAGAAGCGAAGCCCCAGGTGTTGTCACCGGCGTATTTGACGGAGTATGCATCCTGCCCGCGACGTTATTATTATTCACATATTTTTCGGCTGCCGATGCCGCCGGATTTCAAGCCACGAGGTGTTGACGCCGAAAAAACCGATGTTGGCGACAGCTTTACTTTGCCGTTTGAGCCCGTTTTGCCTATGGAATCGACGGTGTCGCCGCTACAGTTGGGCATCGCTTTTCACAAGTTTTTGGAACTGCTTCCCAGCCGAGAGGCTTGGCAGGAGTCTTTGACGCAGGCGCTGGAGGAAACGATGCCGGTGTCCTTGCAGGAAGACGCGGCAGGACTGATGCAGGAATGGGCATCCCTTTACGCAGACAGCGCGCTTTACTCCGAATTGAGCAACGTGACGGACGAGCGCCGCGAATGGGCTTTTCAGTATCGTTTGTTGCCGCCGGAGGGGATGCTGCCGGTGGTGTGGCTGTCGGGGCAAGTGGACCGGGTTCTGTTCTATCCGGATGGAACGATCGGCATCATTGACTATAAAACGGACCATTTGAACAGCGGGGATGGGCAAAAAAAGGCCGCCCGATATCGCCTCCAGCTACTGGGGTATGTGCTGGCGGCGCGGGCGGTGTTCGGTCGATTGGTTCGGGATGCAAGGCTATATTTCGTTCGTTCGGGTGAGACTGCCTCGATTGATGTTGGATCAGCTTCGCTTGGTTGGGCAGAGAAGGAACTTCAAGCGGTCGCGGGGTTTATCCGCAGTCATCATGAAGAAGCGGAGTATCCCTGCAAGGTGGCTCATTGCCCTTATTGTCCTTTTGCCGAGATTTGTCCGCAAGAACCTATAGCGTGAAAGTGTCGCCCGGTTTCAGGATTTGCACTGGAATCTTGAACCGAGTTTCTACATCCAGTTTGTAGCCCTCGGGGGATTGGGCGATCAGCGGCCAGGTGTTGTAGTGCATCGGAATGACACGTTTCGGTTGCAGCAAATTGGCTGCTTCCGCCGCGTCCGACGGCCCCATGGTAAAATTGTCGCCGATAGGAAGTAGAGCGACGTCGATGGCTTCCAGCCGTCCGAGCAGGGCCATATCGCCGAAGATGGCAGTGTCTCCGGCATGATAAACAATTTTGCCGTAATAGTTGATGATGAAGCCGCAGGCGTGACCGCCGGGAATACCTGAACCGTGAAATGCTTGGGTTAGGCGAACATAACCGAAGTCAAAGGCATGTTTGCCGCCCAGATGCATCGCGTGGATTTTGGCGCCTTTTTCACCGCAGGAACGGGCGATTTCCGCCGTCGAAATGATGGTGGCGCCGGTTCGTTTGGCAATGTTGACGGCGTCGCCGATATGGTCCTCGTGGCCGTGGGAAACCAGGATATATTGGCAATCGATCTCATCGGCGGTGGTTGCCGCAACAGGATTGCCGGTCAAAAATGGGTCGATGATCAGCGAGTTCTTTCCATTCTGAAGCAAGAAACAGGCATGACCGAGATACTTAAGTTCAGGCATTTTACAACCCTCCTAGAAAATCTTCGATATTATATTGATTCGACTTTCAGAACAAATCCCCTTTTGGCAGCAAGGGAATTATCCAACTGACAGCGAATACTATGTTATTGCGAAAATTTAACCATTTACATCACTAAGCATCATAGAAGGAGTACTTTGTTGTGTTGGATGCTTTTCAGAGAGATATTCGCTATCTGAGGCTGTCTGTGACCGACCGATGCAATTATCGCTGCGTTTACTGCGTTCCGCCGGAAGGTGTGAAATGGCTTGATCCGTCGGAAATTTTGACGGATGAGGAGATCGTGCGCGTTTTATCGATTTTGGGACGGCAAGGCGTATCCAGGATTCGGCTGACAGGCGGTGAGCCTTTGGTTCGGCCGGGATTCGTGAATTTGGTTCGGCAAATCAAAGCTCTCGGCGTCATTGAGGATCTTTCGGTTACCACCAATGGGAGCCTGCTGGCGCAATATGCGGCAGAACTGAAAGAAGCCGGGGTGAATCGGGTGAATATCAGCCTGGATACCATTGAGCCGTCGCGTTTTCGGGAGTTGACCTGCGGCGGGGATGTCCAGGATGTTTTGGCGGGAATTGAGGCGGCGATCGCGGTGGGACTGGCGCCGGTGAAGATCAACGTGGTTCTGACGGCAGCTGTCGGGGAAGACGATTTGCATTTTTTTCAGGGTTTGGTGCGGGAAAGACCGGTGGCTGTGCGCTTCATCGAGTATATGCCCTCCCATCGCTGCAGGGTCAGTTCGGGGATGACCGTGACCACGGTAACTGAGCAGCTGAACAAACTTTCCGGCGGCAAGCTGTTGCCGCCGCGCCAGGCCCCTTACGGATGCGGGCCCGCCCACTACCTGCAGGGAGAATCGGATCAGGGCGTGTACGGATTCATAGCTCCCATTTCTGAAGGCTACTGTGATCAATGCAACCGGATTAGGCTGACAGCTGACGGACGTCTTCGTCCCTGTCTGCTCGCCGATACGGAGATTGATTTGCGCGCGGCGTTGCGGCGCCAGGCCCCGGATGAAGAGGTGACAGAGCTGTTCCAGCTGGCTGTTCGCAGCAAACCGTCCTCGCACCATCTGAAGGAAGAAGCCGCGCAGGCTTTTCAGGTCAGGGGAATGTCCCAGATTGGCGGCTGAAAAGAATTATGCTTTGTAGAAGGAATTCCCAGCGCCGTAGCGAATTACTAGCAATCACCAAAAAAACGCGATCGGCGTATGACGGGAGATTATTGTAGGAATGGTCATAGAAGTTCGTTTTTTCGCCGCGTTACGCCGCTATACTCCGGCTGATCCGAGTGGCATTATTTCGGTCGATGTGCCGGATAACCTTTCTGTTGAGGAGTTACTGCAACAGATGGAAGTGAATCCTGACCACGTGAAAAATATTTTGCGAAATGGCAAAGAGAGCAGTCTCGACAGTCATCTGGCTGATGGCGACCGACTGGAGCTGTTTCCGGCAAACGGGAGTACCTGATGGATAAAGAACTGTCTCACTTCAATATCGCTGGCCGGGCCCGGATGGTTGATGTGACGGACAAGAATGAAACCGACCGCGTTGCCGAGGCGGGTGGCCGTATTATGATGGCGCCCGAAACTCTGGCCCGTATCGAAGAAGGAACCATCGGCAAAGGTGATGTACTGGCGGTTGCGCAGGTCGCCGGAATTATGGCGGCCAAAAAAACCTGGGAACTGATTCCTATGTGTCATCCCTTGCTATTGAGTGGGATTGACATTTCTTTTGTTATTGACCGCACGGCGTCAGCAGTGGAGATCAGTGCCGTTGTCAAGACGACAGGACGGACGGGCGTGGAGATGGAAGCGTTGTCTGCCGTATCCGGTGCTGCCTTGACCATTTATGATATGTGCAAGGCGATTGATCGCGGAATGAGTGTGGAAAGCATCAGACTTCTGCGTAAATCTGGAGGCCGGAGCGGCATCTATGAGCGGGAGGGTGATTGAGATGCAGGGAAAAATCGTGGCAGTGTGTACCAGCGCCAAAAAGGGCGAACGCAAGGTAGATGTAGGGACCGCCGTTCTGATTGAAGGGCTGGGGATGGAAGGCGATGCCCATGCGGGATTTGCCCACAGGCAGATCAGTTTGCTGGCTGTCGAAAGCATTGAAAAGATGAAACAAAAATGCGCTGAACTAGTGCCGGGAGATTTCGCCGAAAACCTGACGGTGGAAGGTTTGAACTTGCCGGAAATACCGGTGGGCACGATTCTTCATATCGGCGATACCGTTTTAAAAGTCAGCCAAATCGGTAAGGAATGTCATCAGGGCTGCGCTGTCAGGGAAGCTGTAGGTGACTGCGTGATGCCTCGTGAAGGAATTTTTGCTACCGTGGAGCGTGGTGGACGCATTTCCCGCGGCGACGTGGTCGAGGTGATCGGGAGTGTTTAATATCGGGATCATTACTGCCAGTGACAAGGGGTCGCGTGGGGAACGGGAAGATGCCAGCGGCCATCTGATCGCGACAATGATGAGCGAACTGGGTAAAATCAAGAGTTACAAGGTGCTCTCTGACGATGTGGAGCTGATCAGCCGCGAGATGATTGTAATGGCCGATACTCTCGGTCTGGACCTGATTCTGACGACCGGTGGCACGGGCATGAGTCCGCGGGACGTTACCCCTGAGGCAACGTTGGCGGTGGTAGATCGACAGGTTCCCGGAATTCCTGAAGCGATGCGGGCAAAATCGTTGGAAATCACTTCGCGGGCTATGCTTTCGCGGGCAGTGGCGGGGATGCGGGGTCGCACTCTGATCATCAATCTGCCAGGCAGTCCCAAAGGGGTGAGGGAGTGTCTGGAAGTCATCATGCCGGCGCTGGAGCACGGGCTGGCCATCATGAAGGGTGAAGCCGTAGAATGTGCTCGCCACTAGGTTGACAAAGCGATAAACATCTGATAAATTATTTATAACTTCATCATCACAAATGCGATGCGCGGGAGAAGTACGCAGGAGAAGTTCTTCAGAGAGCCGGGGGTTGGTGCGACCCGGTGAACGGACCGGCAGAAATACACCTGCAAGCAGCAGGCCGAAAAGTTTTGAGTAGGCTGCGCCGGAATGCCTCCGTTATCAAAGGCTTAGAGTATCGGACGGCAGTCCCGTACTTGAAAGAGAGTGGCTTGCATGGCAAGCAGGGTGGTACCGCGGTGATTGATTCCCGTCCCTGATTTTAGGGGCGGGATTTTTTATTTATTTCGCGATCTCTGTCAACACACTCGGGAATACGGAAAGTAGCAAAGAAGCAAAGTAGAAAAGTAAAAGCGAAGGGGAAATGACAAGATGATTATTGTAATGAACGCAGGCGCCGCCCAGATGGATATCGACCGGGTGATCGGCAAGGTTACGGAGCGAGGCTTGAAAGTGCATTTGTCGGAAGGCCGTTTTGTCACTATCATTGGTGTGGTGGGCGACAAAAAACTGCTGCAGGATGTACCGTTGGAAGCTCTGGCAGGCGTTGAAAAAGTAGTGGCGATTACCTCTGGATATAAACTGGCGAGTCGGCAGTTTAAACCGGAAAATACCGTGATCGATGTGGGCGGAGTTTTGATCGGCGGGGATCGCCTCGTGGTGATGGCTGGACCGTGCGCCGTCGAAAGCCGCGAACAGCTGCTCGAATCTGCGCGGATCGTCAAGAAGGCGGGAGCTGATTTCCTGCGCGGCGGCGCGTATAAACCCCGTACCTCGCCATACTCTTTCCAGGGACTCGAGGAGCAGGGACTCAAATTTCTGGCGGAAGCACGGGAAGAAACCGGGCTGAAGGTGGTGACTGAAGTGGTCGATCCCCAGTCGGTGCCGGTGGTCTGTGAATATGCCGATGTACTTCAGATCGGCGCCCGCAACATGCAGAACTTTCATTTACTGAAAACGGTGGGCCGCGCCGGCAAGCCGGTGCTTTTAAAACGGGGGATTGCGGCGACCATTGATGAGTGGCTCAACGCTGCGGAATACATCATGAATGAAGGCAATTACCAGGTAATCATGTGCGAGCGTGGTATCCGGACCTTCGAGACAGCTACGCGCAACACGCTGGATCTCAGCGCGGTGGCAGTACTGAAAAAGAACTGTCACCTGCCGGTCATCGTGGACCCCAGCCATGGCACCGGTCACTGGAAATTAGTCCGGCCGATGGCCCGGGCGGCTGTGGCAGCCGGAGCCGACGGGCTGATGATTGAAGTACATCCGAAACCGGACGAAGCAATGTCTGACGGCATGCAATCGTTGACGCCGGAAAACTTCACGGGTTTGATGGAAGAAGTCCATAAAATCGCTCAGGCGATGGGGCGTAATCAGGCATGAAAAACACCAGGGTTTCCATTTTAGGGTTGGGCCTGATCGGCGGTTCTCTGGGGCTGGCTTTTCGGTGCATCGAAACTGAAAAAATTCATGTGACCGGCTATGCCCGCCGGAGGGAGACAGGCGAACAGGCTCTCTCCCTGGGAGCGGTGGACGTTATGGCGGCCTCACCGCAGGAAGCCGTCAAAGACGCCGATTTCGTATTTCTATGTACGCCAGTGTTACAGATGCTTTCCATGGCCCTGAGTGTGCTGCCTCATATGAAATCGGGAGCAGTTTTGACTGACGTCGGCAGTACCAAACGCTGGTTTTCGGATACGCTGCGTCCTTTGTTGCCCCTGGGGATTCAATATATCGGGGGACATCCGATGGCCGGCAGGGAAAAGAGCGGGTTGGCAGCGGCCATGTCGGATTTGTTTTTGAATCGGTGGTATATTTTCACGCCGGCGACAGATGCGGCGCCCAACCTGGTGGCGGAACTGCAGCGACTCGTAGGATTGACGGGTGCCATGACAGCAGTCATGGCGGTTGAGCAGCATGACCAGGTGACGGCGGTGATTAGCCACGTGCCCCATGTTGCAGCGGCAGCGTTGGTACATCTGTTGAAAAAAGAAATGAACCCGACCGAAACGGCCCGGTTCATCGGAGGCGGATTTCGCGACACGACTCGAATCGCTTCATCAGATGCCGATATGTGGGCGGATATCTGTATGACCAACCCGGATAATATCGCGAATAATCTCGAGGAACTGGCATTGGTGCTTTCGGACGTGTCCCGGATGATCCGCTCCGGCGACAGGTCCAGCATACACGACTATTTCAGCGAGGCCAAGCAACTGCGGGACTCTTTGCTGGCTCAGGAAAAAGCGCCTGTTACCGGGTGAGCCGCTCCCAGTTGGCATTGATCAGGGTGGCCATCAGTCTTTTGCCTGAAATATCGTAATGAAGGCCGTCGATGGCGAAATGGTCGGGCAGTTCACCCGCTTCATCCGTAAAATGAGGGTATAGGTCTACAAAATAAGGTTGCCGCCGCACCCAGGCGTTGACTATCTGCAGTTCTTGTTGCCAGTGGGGAGAGGTTTCTTCGCTGAAGGTGCGATGGATGGCATCGGGATTGATGGGGGGCAACGTGAGGAAGATCGGCCGGATTCCATTGGCCAGGCATTTATCACGGATGCTCTGAAGATCGCGAATGACGCTCTCGCCCTCCACACTGGCGCGCAGACTGTTGGTGCCGGTCATGATGATGAGGAAGCGAGGTTTAAAAGGCAATACATCGGCGTCAAAACGGGCGGCCGTTGTTTCGGCAGTATCGCCGCTGCGTCCCAGGTTATAAGTGGGGAATTTCAGATAGGTCTGGTAGTCATAGGCCCAGTCCGCCGGCGAATAGGAGATGGCGCCACCGCCGTGGGTGATGCTGTCGCCAAAGGTGGCGGCGAAGTTACCTCGCCGGGGATCAACATCGAACGTGGCAACATCAGACCAGACTCCGAGCGGGTCACCGTCGGAGATAATGCCTCTGACCCTGTAATAATAGAGACCAGGCTCTATGCGGGGGTATTCATCATAGCAGGCGAACCCGATGGCCCGCGAACTCCAGATGCGATAGCGGGATGGTTCTGTTCCGTTGGGGTTCTCGGGAAGAGTGCGGGTGAGCTCAACTTCGTAGACAGCAGTTTCCTTTAACGGAATCCAGGAGTAAACGGGATACAACAGATCGGCGGTGCCTTTTTTTCCTAGTTCGGAAGTAATGAGCGGCTTTAGCGGCTCTTTTTTTGTTTTGTCGACTACAATCTGCTGTGCATCAGAGAAAACCCCGATGGGATTTCCCTGGACATCCAGGCCGCGCACCCTCCAGTACAGGTTGCGGATACTGAGGTTTTGCAAATCTGGATTATACCCGTTCACGAATACTTCTCGCGATGCAAAAATTCGATGTTTTGATTCGTCCACTCCATTCGGATTTTCGGGCGGACGGTCTAAAAACTCGATTTCATAGTAAACGGCGTCGGGAACCACGGACCAGGTAAGTATCGGTTGCGGCCCGACTGTTTTCGCGGAAGGCGCTTTGGCAGAGGGGAGGGGCTTGATCGCGGCAAATTCAGTTACCGGTTCCGCCGCCGTGGTGGAAATGGTGACAGGGTCGGACCAGGTTCCTAGAGGGTGGCGCAGCATTCCGGACGCCGACACCCGCCAGTACGTCTGAAACGGAAAATCTTGTGACAGAGTCCATTCATTTTTAAAGGTGTGGAAATGCATAAGACGGTAGGGTGTCTTGGCGGAACTGGTTTCTGCGGAAGGCAGACGGGTTAGCACTTCAATTTCATAATAGGCAGGGTAGGGAAGGCGCTGCCAGGACAGTACTGTTTCATTACCAGCCTTGCTGACGGCGACGACGGGACGAAAACTTTGAAAGCCAAATATATCAGCGGCTTCGACGCAAATAATTACAATAAAGAGACTCGCGAAGGTCGCGAGTATTTTATATCGCCAATTCAAAACAGTTCCTCCAGATCCGACTTTATTGCTATTCAGGGAATTAGCTGCTTCGGGGTAAAAATCCTTGTTTTCACATCACGATTCTCTTTAGCCACGAATTCGGGGTAAAATGCTGATAGTAGGAACTGCTGGGAGATGAAGAATGTCTAAGCAACTTGATCCGGTGAATGAATTTACAGGGATGAAAAAGGCTATATTGTCGCCGGCGACTCGGTGGAACGGATTATTATTGATCAATTCATCACCCAATAATAGCCTAAAACACTTGTCATCAATCCAAATTCCGGTGAAAATGATCGAGAATTAAGATCGGGAAGAACATTAATCAGATAATGGTGAAAAGCGTGTCCAAAGGGGTGCGCTTTTTATTTTGCAATAATTGTTGACATTAAAGTAGGTTTAGACATTACAATTTAAATTGTAAATATTTGATGGAGTGGATTTTTCTTTGTCTAAAGACAAAAGGTAACCGCGTTCATCGATTATATGCGGGGTGAAGGCGTTTTTACCAAGACGGACAAAATTGAGCAGCCGGATGTGCACATTAAACTAAGCCGATAAGATCTGCAGCATCGGGCGCGGGCTAAAAGCAAAAGAGGATTTGTCCCTGATCGAAACGTTGGCGCCAACCATGAGCGCTGCATTAGGGTGTTCCCGGCCGATTGCGGAAGAAAAAGAGTGGCTGCCGCTGGATCATTATGTGTAAATCTCCGGTCAAAAAGCGATCAATTCCGACGCAGCCGCGCCGATATTCGCCCACGCCGATTATGGGATCGTCGGCGATTTGTATGAAATCGTACCATTGCTTTCACAACAACTTACGCATAAGATGGTATAAGGAAGTATTGAATTTCTGGAGGGAATGTAGATGGATACGAAGAAGATTGGCGTACTCATTGGGAGTCTTCGCAAAGAATCCTATAGCCGAAAAATAGCAAAGGAACTGATAAGGTTGGTACCGGCAGGCTTTTCAGCAGAAATAATCGAAATCAGCAATCTCAGCCTCTATAATCAAGACTTTGATGAGAATCCTCCAGCTGAATGGAAAGCATTTCGTGAGCGGGCAAAAGAATTTGATGCGATTCTGTTCGTAACGCCGGAATACAACCGATCTGTGCCGGGGGTATTGAAGAATGCTCTAGACGTCGGCTCGCGTCCTTATGGACAAAGTGTCTGGGATGGGAAACCCGGTGCAGTGGTGAGTGTATCGCCCGGTGGGTTGAGTGCGTTTGGCGCCAACCATCATTTGCGGCAATCGCTGGTATTTTTAAATGTACCGACTATGCAACAGCCTGAGGCCTATATTGGCAATGTCGCAGCGCTGTTTGATGAGGCGGGTGCTTTCAACAGCGAGGGGACGCAACAATTTTTGCAAAAATTCATGATATCATTTGCCTCATGGATTGAAGCCAACACGCCGAAACGGATTTGAAGTAGGCTCAAGCTGCAGAATTCCACAACCAGCGCGATGATTAAGAACACGAAAAAGAGAGAGATGAAAATGGAACAACCAATTATCAGTCAAAAAACTCCAATCGCGGCAGATTTCAAGAAAGGCGACACCTACTATTGGTGTGCCTGCGGCCGCAGAGCCACCCAGCCGTTTTGTGACGGAACACACAAAACTGTCTAATCGTTTTTAAGGTATTAGATTAAGTAAGGAAAAGCGCGCTGTGATTCAGTGCGCTTTTTTATGCCCCCGTAATATTTACACTCATCTTGTAAAAAGTCAGTTAAATAAAATTTTCTGACAAGCAGGAATTTATCTGTAAATGATCGAAATAATATCATGAAAACGATTGCAGAAACGTTTGCAGACTGGAGGAACTTCATTGGTTAACATTCATGATGTGGCGAAGGCTGCAGGTGTTTCCACCAGCACAGTCTCGCGGGTGCTTACCGGAAATGTGCCTGTAAGTGAAGAAGCTCGGAATCGTGTGATGGAGGCCGTGGGCAAGTTGAAATACCAGCCTAATGCTTTTGCGCAGGGACTCAAGGGCGGTAGTCTTCGCACGATCGGACTGGTTGTTCCGAACATACGCAGTCTGGTCTTTCCCGCAGCTATACGCGGTATCGAAGACACGGCAGAGGAGAATGGATACACGGTTGTTTTATGCAATACGGATGAAAATATTGCTAAAGAAAGATCATATATTGACAGCCTGCGTCGCCGATTGATCGATGGGTTTATTTTTTCAACGGCCCGCCCCGGGCATGAATATTTGTTGAATCTTCCGTCTGAAGGTGTGCCGGCTGTCTTTTTGATTCGCCAGCTCGGTAAGTCGATTAATACGGTGGTGCTCGACAATGAGGGCGGAGCGTATGAAGCGACCAGGTACATGCTGTCCCGTGGTTTGAAAAAACTGGCGTTCATCAACGGAAGTCTCGACCTGCCTCTTTACCGGGACCGCTATGAAGGATATTTGCGGGCGATGCGTGAGGCTAAGATGGCTGAACCAGCCGGTATGGTCATTCACGGAATCAGCGGTTGGGATGATGGGTATGAGGTGATGAAAAACCTTTTGGAAGCAGGCAATAGGCCGGACGCAGTATTCGCCACCAGCGATCCCAAGGCGATGGGAATTATCCGGGCGATTCGGGATATGGGGCTGCGGGTGCCGCAAGATATCTCCGTGATGGGGTTTGATAATCTGGATTTTTCCACTCAGATCGATCCACCGCTGACGACCGTGGCGCAGCCTTTTTATGAGATGGGAGTCCGCGCCTGCCTCAGATTGATTGATCTGATTGAAAAAGGCCGAACCAAACGACCCAAAATCGAAGTTCTGCCGGCGCAGTTGGTTATCCGAAAATCGGTGATTTAGTTTGCAGAGGTAATCCGAAATGTATGTATGACAATGAGAACAGCAAATAACAAGAAACTGATGAATAATGGAGGGGCTACCATGGCACAGCACGCGAAATTCAGCTACAAAACGTTGGAAGAACTCAAACAGGACATTGCCCGGATCGGCGTCGATATTCCACTGTCGACTGATCTTAGCATTTTGGGGCAGCCGTTGGTTATTGACGGCAAAACCGTACCCAATCGACTGGCAGTCAACCCAATGGAGGGCTGTGACGGTACAGGCGACGGCAGACCAAGTGACCTTACCCGGCGGCGTTATGAACGCTTTGCTGCCGGCGGCGCCGGACTGTTATGGTTTGAAGCGACTTCTGTTGTCAGCGAAGGAAGGGCCAATCCCCGTCAATTGATGTTGAATGCCGAAGTGAAGGATGCTTATGCCTCTTTGTTGCAAGACGCGCTGGAAGCCGCCCGCAAAGCCGGACATCCGAAGCCATATACGGTCGTCCAACTAAATCATTCAGGCCGCAACAGCAAACCGGCAGGAGTCCCGGCTCCAATCGTCGCCGCCCACAATCCCCATCTCGATGCGAAGTTCACCAGCGTTACTGTCATTTCCGACGCGGAACTGGAAGCGCTGGAGGATACTTACGTGGCCGCCGCCGAGGCGGCAGCCGACGCCGGTTTCGATGCGGTGGACATCAAGGCCTGCCATGGGTACCTGATGGCGGAACTGTTAGGGGCGAGAACCCGTCCCGGTCCTTACGGCGGCAGTTTTGAAAATCGAACCCGTTTTCTCTGCAATATTGTCGACAAGGTCAGAAATAAACTCGGAGACCGGATCACACTGGCAGTCCGTCTGGGAGTGTTCGACGAAGTGCCGCAGCCTTATGGCTGGGGCGTGGACAAGGATGATTACCACAAGCCGGATTTCACCGAACCCGTTCAACTGATGCAGATCCTGTGGGAAAAAGGAGTCAAGCTCTTCAACATCAGTTTGGGAAATCCTTACTATAATCCGCACCTGACCCGTCCCTGCGATATTGGTGGCTATGTTTCGCCGTTCCATCCGCTGGAAGGTATTCAATTGCTGCTGAATGCGGCGAAGGTCATGCAGGCGGCAGTGCCGGAGGCGGCCATCATGGGAACCGGACTTACCTGGCTGCGGCAGTTTGCACCGAATGTAGCGGCGGCATGCGTGCAGCAGGGATGGCTGAAATTGGCCGGGTTCGGTCGACAGGCTTTTGCTTATCCGGATTTTGCCACCGACTTGTTGACCAAAGGTGCTTTTGATCCACGCAAGGTCTGTCTTGCCTGCAGCAAATGCACCACGATCATGCGTGACGGTGGCTGTACCGGCTGTGTTCCCCGGGATGCGGCAAAATATGCGCCCATTTACCAGAAGGGGCGGGAAGGCAAGCCGCCGGCAGATAGTGATCAGGTAGCCGAACATATTTAACCGTTGATGGTGGAAGGGGGAGAAGTTGGAAAGATCACACGTGTTTCCGTTATCGAATTCGCTTTGGGGAAAGAAGGAGGAGAAACATGAAAAAGGTTACAGTAGTTGCCCTGATTAGTTTGCTGGTTGTAGGAATGGCTCTGTTCGCGGGCTGTGGCGGTCAATCATCCAAACCTGCGGCGCCGGCTGCCGCCAAAGAAATCATCGTCGGCAACCTGCAGGATCTGAGCGGTCCAACCTCTGTATGGGGCAACGCGGTTACACGCGGTGCTGAACTGGCTATCGACAAGATTAATGGTCAGGGCGGACTCAACGGCGCCAAGATCAAATTGATCAGCATGGATACCAAGGGCGATGTGCAGGAAGCCATCAAGGCTTTTAATCGTCTTGCAGACCAGGAAAAAGCCGTCGTCGTCATCGGACCACCGATCAGCAACATCGGAATCGGCCTCGCCTCCATCGCTGACGCCAAAAAAGTGGCTTTCGTAGGCAGTTTCGCTGATCCGCGCGCTACTGTAGGCACCGATGGAAAAGTGCATCCATCCATGTTTCTGGTGCAGCCAAGTACTGTTCAATATGGTGAAATCATGGCCAGTTATGCGGTGGAAAAACTGGGCCTGAAGAAGATCGCCATTTTCAATGACCAGTCCAATGCTTATGCGGTTTCTCTCGTGGCGCCGTTTAAGGCTTATGCTAAGGCCGCCGGAGCGACGATCGTCGCCGAAGAAGTTTACTCCAAGGGCGACAAAGATTTTAAAACTCAATTGGACAAAATCAAGAATTCAGGCGCAGATGTTGTTTTTGCTCCCAATTACATACAGGAGCTGATCATCACCGCTAAGCAAAGCAAACAGCTGGGTCTGACAATCCCCTTCCTTGGCGCCTTGGACTACGCAGCGCCGTTCGCCTCGATGCTCAACGATCCACAGGCAGCCAACAACATTTACTTTGCCAACAACTATTCTGATACCGAACCGCAATTGGCGGAAGTGCGGAACGCCTACAAGGCAAAATACAACGAAGATCCCATCAATAAAGTTTATCTGGGCTACGACAAAATATTGGTTGTGGCCGAAGCGATTAAACAGGGCGGTAGCGCTACTCCCGATAAAATTCTCGAAGGTCTGAATAAAGTTACTGGTGTGAAGGGAACGACCGGAATCCTTACGATCTCGCCGCAAACCCACCAACCGGTAGGCTTGTCGATGGTAATGTATAAACTCGAAAACGGCAAGTACATCGATCTTGGCCGTTATGTACCGGAAAAACACAAAAAATAGGATCAAGTGGGGACACCGTGAATAGCGGTGTCCCCACAAAATAAACAATCAGAAAACAATCTGACTGAACAAGAAAGCAACGCCGGTCTGATCCGGCCTTTACATATTGGAACAAAGCAGAGGAGGCATCGACTGTGAAATCTAGAATGGCAATGGTTCATACGGCGGGAACGGCCGAACTCATCGAACATGAAGTCCCGAAACTCGGCAACACAGAGGTGCTGATTGCGATCAGGGCCACAAGTGTTTGTGGCGGCGATTTGCACATTTATAAGGGAAAACATCCTTCGGCGCCCTTACCGATGAGTATGGGGCACGAGCTAGCCGGCGAGGTCATTGAGGTAGGCGAGGGGGTGACAACGGTCCATATCGGTGACAGGGTGACGGTCGAGCCTGTCATTGTCTGTGGCGACTGCCCGCCCTGCAGGAGCGGTCTCTATGGCTACTGCGACAACCTGAGCTACCATTACCGCAAGGGGCAGGGCGCCATGGCCGATTATTTCGTGGTCGATGAGCGTTATGTCTACAAACTGCCGGAGCATCTTTCCTATGAAGGAGGGGCGTTGGTCGAACCGCTGGCAGTGGCTGTCCATGCGGTCAAACGCGCCAAAATCGGCCTCGGCGATAAAGTAGTCATTATCGGCGCCGGACCCATCGGTATTTTGATCGCAGCTGTCAGCAAAGCTGCCGGCGCGCGGGAAATAATCATTACGGACATCTCCGAAGCCCGCCTGCAAATGGCGGCAGTCATGGGGGCGACGCGGACTGTCAACTCCCGGAACGATTCGGTAGTGGATGTCGTGCGCGAAGTCACTGGCGGGCGGGGTATCGGAAAATCCTTCGAGTGCGCCGGACGAGAGGAAACCTTTGTCCAAGCTATATCTTGCCTTTGTAAAGGTGGCACGGCGACGATGGTGGGCATATTTGAACAACCGACCATTCAGATTCCAGCTTCCATATTCGTTTCACAGGAAATCATCGTGCAGGGATCCCAGGGTTACTGTTGGGATTTCGACACTGCGCTGGCCCTTACCTCGACCCTGGATCTGGAGAAACTGGTTTCCCATGTTTTCCCGCTGGCCGATGTCGACAAGGCGATGAAAGCTGCGCTTGACCCGAATGAGAAAGCTGTGAAGATCATTCTGAAACCGTAAGGGAGGCTGACGCATGATTTTGGGATTCGAACATTTCGCGATTGCCGCGATGGACAGCAAGGCGCTCGCGGAATGGTACATCAAGTTGTTCGGCCTGCGGGTGGTTTACGATAACGGCAAACAACCGCCCACGTTTTTGCTCAAGGCGCCGGACGGAATGGTGATCGAAATATTGCCTGCGACCAGCGGCGCTAAAACCGATTACAGTCAATCCGCCGCAGGATTTCGTCATCTGGCCGTCACGGTCGATGACTATGCAGCTACCGAAGCTCACCTGCGGGAAAACGGCATAAGCGATTTCATCGAGCGGAGGGAAACCCAAAGCAGTAAATTATTATTCTTCCGCGATCCGGAAGGAAATATCCTGCACCTGATGTGGCGGGAAAAACCCATGGGATAAAGCAGGAGAGGAGCAAGAGATGATGATAAAGGAAAAAGTAGCGCTGGTAACGGGATCTTCGCGCAGCATCGGCCTGGCGGTCGCCGTTCGGCTAGCCAGGGAAGGGTATGCTGTGGCCATGAACTCTCGCCAGCCGGCTGAAGCAGTCCAGGCAGCGATCGACGCAGTCAAGGCTTTCGGTCATCCCGTCATTTATGTGCAGGGGGACTTGGCATCAACGGCAGACAGAGACAGGATGGTCGGGCAGCTGATGCAGGATTTCGGGCGAATTGACCTGTTGGTAAACAACGCCGGGGTTGGTCCCAAGGTCAGGCTGGATATTCTGGAGACAACAGAAGAAAGTATGGATTTTGTGCTGGGGATCAATCTGCGGGGCACATTTTTTCTCAGTCAGGCGATTGCCAATATCATGATCGGTGAAAAACGGGAAAACCCCGAAATGGATCCCATGATCATCAATATATCTTCTATGTCGGCCTACACGACATCGCTCAACCGCGGGGAATACTGCATTTCCAAAGCCGGCGTGAGCATGATCACCCAACTTTTTGCGGACCGTCTGGCGCCGGAGGGCATACGGGTCTATGAAATACGACCGGGAATCATCGAAACCGAGCTGACGGCCAAAGTGCACGACAAATATGATCCGTTGATCAAAAACGGTCTGTTGCCGATCAAACGCTGGGGACAGCCCGAAGATATCGCGCAGGCGATCTTCACCCTCAGTAACGGCGGACTGCTGTATTCTACCGGCGATGTCATCAACGTGGACGGCGGGTTCCATTTGCGGCGGTTTTAGAGTCACTGGATTATGAAAGGATAGGTGCATGAAATATGAGAACACAGGATTTTTCCGAAGAAGCGATTGACCACCGCAATGCGTTGCTGTTTGCGATGGGACTTAAAGAAGAGGACACTACCAAACCCTATGTCGGCATCGTCAATTCATGGAACGAGCTCAATCCCGGACACTTCCATTTCAAAAGCGTAGTCGAGGAAATAAAGACGGCGATCCGCAAAGCCGGGGGCTTGCCGCTGGAAATTCCCGTAACCGGCATCTGCGACGGCATCTGCTCCAATACGCCGGGCGATCGTTATACTCTGCCCAGCCGTGATCTGGTGTCCGCTGAAGTCGAGTCCATGGTGGAAGGCAATCAACTGGATGGCATGATCTTGTTGGCGAGTTGCGATAAGGTCGTTCCTGGTATGGTGATGGCCGTGAACCGGCTCAACCTGCCCAGTGTCATGTTCACCGGCGGCTACATGCAGCCCGGCAGCTACAAAGGCAAGATGATTACCCTGACCCACACGAAACAGTCCTATGCGGCCTATAAAGGTGGCATAATGTCGCGTGAAGACTACAAGGGGGTTGTTCGCAACGCCTGCCCGACCACCGGCGCCTGTCCGTTCATGGGTACGGCCAATACCATGTGCGCCATGGCCGAAGTGCTGGGACTGTCGCTGCCCGGCAATGCCAGCGTGGCCGCTAACAGCGAGGAATGGAAACAAATGGCCCGGGAGTCAGGCGAACTGATCGTCGAACTCATCAAAAAGGATTGGAAGCCCAAAGACCACATCACGCTGGAATCCTATATGAATTTCATCAAATATGTCATGGCCACTGGCGGCTCAACCAATACCGTCCTCCATCTGCCGGCAGTCGCCAAACAGGCAGGCTTCAATATCACCTATGAAGACTTCGACCGGATCAGTCGGGAGATTCCCTTGCTCAGCACTATCTACCCCAGCCATGATACCTATACGATGGTTGACTTCGATCGTGCCGGCGGCGTCCGTGCCGTATTGAAGGAACTGGCGGCAGCAGACAAGCTCTGCCTGGATGTGGGATCGATTACCGGTACCCTGCGGGAACGACTGATTGGTGTGGAAAATCGTGATTTGGACGTTATTCATCCAGTATCAAATCCGATTAGCCCGGAAGGCGGCATTGCCGTTTTGCAGGGGAATATGGCTTCCCGTGGCGCGATAGTGAAATTCTCGGCTGTAAAAGAAAAAGCCCATCGGCTCTGTGGCCCTGCCAAAGTCTATGAATCAGAGACAGAAGGCTGGGAAGCTTTGCTGAGGGATGAAATTGTGGCGGGAGACGTCGTAGTCATCCGCTACGAGGGACCCAAAGGTTCGCCCGGAATGCCTCATCTGGAAACTTTCCTGACGGCGGTGTGCGGCAAAGGTCTGGACGAGAGTGTCGCGCTCATCACCGATGGCCGTTTTTCCGGCGCTACTCGAGGCCTCGGCATCGGCTACGTTTCTCCGGAAGCTTATGACGGTGGTGCATTGGCTCTGATCCAGAACGGTGACATCATTGAAATCGATATACCGGCCCGCACAATGAACGTGAAAGTTTCCGACGAAGAACTGGCAAAACGTAAAGCAAGCTGGAAGCCAATCGAAAAACCGGCAACCGGCTGGCTGGCCCTTTACAAAAAAATGACCAGCGCTTCTGATGAGGGTGCTACCATATTCTAATCCGAAATGATCAATACGTTCGACAGATGGGCGCGGGGATAGAATCCCCTGCGTCCAGTCCCGCCCGAAAATTCCTAAAATATATGAGTGGAGGGTATCCGGTGAGTATTCAGCAGTTGTTGAACGGAGTTTCCCTGGGGTCGGTATATGCACTGATTGCGGTGGGGTTTGCCCTGGTTTTCAACATTCTCAAATTTTCGAATTTTGCCCATGGCGGCGTAATGACCCTGACCGCCTATATTGGACTTGCCGCAGCATTGTTCTTTAGCACCTGGCTCAGTGGATTGTCCCTGTTCGCCGCAACTTTGTTCAGTGCGGCGCTGGCTGGCGCCCTGGTCGGCATCGTGCTGGAACGGATGGCGTTCCGACGGATTCGCAACAACAACAGTCCGGTTATTTATTACTTCATATCGTCGATTACAATGGGCATCCTGATGGAAAATATCGTGACCATTTTTGCCAGCAGCACATTTTACTCCTATCCGAGATTTTTTGAGCTGACCGTGGTGAATATCGCTCACGTCAATATCGCTTTGACGGATTTGTTGATGCTGGTGTTTTCCTCCATATCTTTGATGATTTTGCTGTGGGTGCTCTACCGGACTCGGATCGGCCTTGCCATCAGGGCCTTGTCGTTTGATGTCAATACTGCCAATCTGATGGGAATGGACTCCAACCGCGTCGTTATGGCCACCTTTATTGCGGCGGGGATTCTGGGCGGCATCGCCGGCGTCTTTCTGGGGATCAACTACACGCTCTATCCCCAAATGGGTCAGCTCATCGTCAAGGGCTTCATTGCTTCAGTTATCGGTGGCCTGGGCAGCATCACAGGCGCTATGATCGGAGCCGTTTTGCTCGGAGTTCTGGAAGTGACGCTGATTGGCGCCGTAGGCGCCGGTCTTGCGCCGGTGTTTGTATTTATTGTCATGCTGGTTTTCCTGCTGGTGAGGCCGCGCGGCATATCGGGCGTCATCGTGCAGGAAAAGGCTTAGGGGGGCGCGGCGTTGGAATACATTTTTGCAGTTCTTACTTTCACAGGCATCACGGTAATCGGGGTGCTGGGGTCTTATCTGGTTACGGGACTGACGGGGCTGTTTTCTTTTGGACAGGCTGCCTTCTTTTCAGTTGGCGCATATACTTCGGCCATGCTGGTGAAAGACCTGGGTGTACCATTTCTGTTGGCAGTGCCTGCGGCGATGGCTGTCGGGCTGCTGGCCGGGTTCCTGGTAGGATATCCAACGGTTCGTCTTCGTCGGGATTATATTTCCCTCGTCACCTTTGGTTTTGGCGAAGCTATCATTGCTCTCTTGAACAACTCGGCTAATCTGACCGGCGGAGCCATGGGACTTTCCGGGATTCCGCAGTACACGAATTTTGCCATTGTGTGGGGCAGTGTGGCGGTTTGTCTGGCTTTGGCGGTCGGATACAAACATTCGAAATATGGTCGGCAGTGTCTGGCGCTTCGGGCGGATGAACTGGCGGCGAAAGCCATGGGGATCAACGTGAACCGCATCAAGCTGGTGACGTTCCTGTTCGCGGCGGCCATGACCAGCTACGCTGGCGTTCTGTATGCCTTTTACACGACCTATGTCGAACCGGGGGCATTTGGCTGGATTGTATCGGCCGAATGGATCATCATCGTATTTGTCGGTGGGATCAACAGTCTGACCGGTTCAGTATTTGCCACACTGCTGCTGACCGGCTTGCCTGAAATGCTGCGCTTCGCATCAGAATGGCGCATAGCGGTGTATTGCGTGATTGTTCTTTTGATCATCAATTATCGGCCGATCGGGATCTTCGGCGAGTTCGAGCTTACGCTCAAATGGCTGCGGCAGTTGGGGAAAAAGGGGGTCAAGGCATCATGAGCCGTCTGGAAGCAAAGAATCTGTCCAAAGCCTTTGGCGGAGTGCAGGCGATTGATGATTTTTCATTTTCCGTGGGGGAGCGTCAGATCGTCGGGATCATTGGCCCCAATGGCGCTGGCAAGACTACGGCGTTCAATTTGCTGACCGGAGTTTATCCCCTCGATCAAGGGCAGGTATTCCTGGATGATGAAAAAATCAGCGGTTTGCCGCAATATCAGATCACCCAGAAGGGTCTCGCCCGGACCTTCCAGAATATCCGCCTGTTCAAAGGACTCAACGTGATTGAAAACGTCATGACGGCGGCTGATCCCTACTCGTCGTATAATCTGGCTGACGTTTTCCTGTACAGTGGACGCAAGCGAAGACGGGAAAATGAAGTTCGCGACATGAGCCGCAGTTTTTTGGCATTGGTCGGTCTGGCCGGATATGAGGACGAAAAGCCGGAAAACCTTCCCTACGGATTACAGCGCAAATTGGAACTTGCCAGGGCATTGGCCTCCAATCCCAAGGTGCTGCTGTTGGATGAACCGGCGGCCGGGCTCAATCCGAGCGAAGTGCAGGACTTCATTCGACTCATTCGAACGGTGCATGAAAAATTCGCCTTGTCCGTTCTAGTTATTGAGCATCGCATGGAAGTCATCATGACCCTTTGCGCCAATATTTATGTGCTCAATTTCGGCAAATTGCTGGCAAGCGGAACGCCGTCCGAAATACAGAACAATTCTGAAGTAACGACAGCTTACATTGGTGAGGAGGATGAAGCGTGCTTGCTATAGAGAATCTGCATGTTTCCTATGGACACATCCAGGCGCTATCCGGGGTGAGCATCCGAGTGCCGCAGGGCAGCATCGTCAGTATTATCGGCTCCAACGGTGCAGGAAAGACCACGCTCCTCAACACCATTTCCGGCATTGTAAAACAGAAGCAGGGCAATATTAAATTTGAAGGAAAAGAACTCATCAGAGTCCCGCACGATATTGTCAATCTGGGTATCGTTCAGGTCCCGGAAGGGCGCAAGATTTTTGCCGGACTTACGGTGGAGGAAAATCTGCTGGCCGGCGGCTATATACTGAAAAATTCAAGCCAACTGAAGGCCAATGCGGAAAAAATGATGCAACTGTATCCTATTCTCTCCAGTCGCAGGAATCAACAGGCTGGAACGCTGTCAGGGGGAGAGCAGCAGATGCTGGCAGTGTGCCGCGGCTTGATGTCCGAGCCCAAACTGATTCTGTTGGATGAGCCATCGCTGGGCCTTGCCCCGATTATTGTCAAAAGCATCTTTGATCTGATTGCCCAAATCCGCGAACAGGGAATCACGGTTATGCTGGTCGAACAAAATGCCAAGAAGGCGCTGGCTTTGTGTGATTATGCCTATGTTTTGGAAAATGGCCGGTGACGATGGAAGGTAAAGGGAAAGATTTGTTGTGCGACCCAGGTGTGAAAAAAGCATACCTTGGGGAACGTTAAGTAAGAGGAGAAGCAATATGCGAATTCAGCCTTTGTTTTTTGCCAGTCCGGTTTATTATGAGCAGGAGCAGTTTTTGTCTGATGCAGGCACGATGATGAAACTGGTTCGTGCGATAATGCCTGAGGCGACGGAACTTTTGGAGCCTCTGTACCTGAACAGTCAGGCAGGAGTAGATTCTTACCTTGAAGGATGCAGTAACGCGACGCCGTTGCTGGTAAACCTTTCCGGGGCCACCCAGCGCTGGGTTCTTTCTGTGGCGAAGGCCGCAAAACAATCCCTGTTGTGGTGGTATTTCCCAGGGGACGACCTGTTTTCGGCGCCGGTGGAACAGACCATCCGCCAGATTGTATCCAAGAATGCCGTGCCGGCAGTGATGGATTGCTGGGCGCATCTTCGAAACCGGCATGTACAGATCGAAAAAGTCTTTGATAAGGCATCGTTGCAGGAAAAATGCCTCCTGTTGTCGGCGATGGATAAGATTCGGGCCACTCGGCTTCTGATTATCGGCTATACTCAGCAGTGGGTTGTGTCAACAAGTGTCGATGAACGTTGGATCGAAGACCGGTTGGGGATTCAGAGCGTTCATATCGGCCTGGAGGAGCTGTTCGCCGAATATCATGAGATTCCCAGGGATGCGGCCGTAAAAAGTTTTGTCGCTTCCTACATTGGTTCGGCGGCTTCCTGCCGGGAGCCGGCGGCGGCAAGCGTGGAGGACGCATATCGGCTATACCTTGCACTCAAAAGGTTGCTGGTGCGATACAATGCCAATGCAATGGCGATATCCTGCTTCTCGTTGGTGAAACAGCTCGGAGTGACCTCCTGCCTGGCGCTTTCCCTGTTGAACGATGAGCCGGGCCTTATTGCCGCCTGCGAAGGTGATCTGGACGCCGCCATATCAATGGTGGTCGGCAAGGCTGTATCAGGACAACCGGTTTTCATGGGCAATCCCGTATACCACCTGGACAATACGCTCGATATCGTGCATTGCACCGCGCCGCGCCGTTTGACCGGCGATACGAAAACCAGCTATACGGTGCGGTCGCATCATGAAACCGGAGTAAGTGTGGCGCAGCGGATCGAGGTGCAGGAGCCGCAAAAAGTGACGTTGTTCAGGCTTGGAAATGAATTTTCGGAAGCTACCCTATTCTCTGCTGATTTCATCAGCAATCCGGATGAGGATACCTGCCGCACACAATTCCGGTTCCAGATCGATTCCACACAAAAGCGGATCGAGGAGTCGCTGGGTTGCCATCACATGGTGATCTTTGGCGACTATGTGAATGAATTGCGTACGATCCTGGAAGGCCCGTTGGGTATCAAGGTTCGGTAGACTCATGTTGATTAGGGAGGGAACGAATTGAACATCGTTAATGTTGCCGATATAAAAGGTATGGAGTTTCCGGCCGGTCGGTCGACCCGGGTTATTGTGGGACCGAACGCTCCATTGGAAGCGGAACAGTTCGTGATGGGGCATGTGACGATTTATCCGGGGGGCTCCGTGCCGTTGCATTCTCACCAGCAGGAAGAAGTTTATTATATTGTTGCCGGGGCGGGAATCGTCGCAGTGGATGACGAAACCCGGAACGTGAAGACCGGTGACTGTATTTACATCACCCCCCAGTCAACTCATATGTTGACGAACACTTCGACTGACAATATGATCATGATGTTTTGTTATGCGCCGAAAGCGGTAGCCGAACATTGGGCGCAAGAGATGAAAGGCGGAGAGCATGCATGAAAATCGTAGACTGTGACGTACTGGTGGTCGGCAGTGGTGGCGCAGCCTTGCGCGCCGCTATAGCTGCCAAAGAAGCGGAGTCGGGACTGTCCGTGTGCGTGGCGACCAAAGGCAAGCCGGGGAAGAGCGGCGTGACTGCCAATTCTTGCTCTGATCGAATGGCTTTTCATGCCACGTTGCCGACAACAGAACCGGGCGGTAACGATGCCTGGTCCTATCATGCCGATGATATCTATCGCATCGGCGGCAAAGTCTCAGACAAAAATCTGGCTGAAGTGTTGGCGAAAAATGCTGCGGGTGCCTATGAATATCTTGACGGACTCGGAGTTCCCTTTGTCAAGAAAGATGGGCACGCCGACCAATTCGTTACAGATGGATCGGCATATGCAAGGGCTTGTTATACCGGGCCCCGGACAGCTGTTCACATTGAAAACGCATTGGTGAAACATTTTTGCACTTTGGGAATTGATGTATTGGATTATGCGATGGTAGTGCGTCTCGTTCATGCGGGGAAACGCTTGGTTGGAGCTGTGGCGCTGGATACGCGCGAGAAAGATCCTGCCCAAGCCGCGTTCATCATTCGCACACCAGCGGCTATTCTGGCTACCGGCGGCGGCGGTATGATTTATGAACACAATGTGTTCCCCGGCGGGATGACGGGTGACGGCTTCGCCATGGCTTACGCAGCGGGGGCGGAACTCGTCAACATGGAATTCGTGCAGATCGGCATTGCGTCCACGAAAACCAAGTTCAATTGTTCCGGCAGTATGATGCGGGCGATTCCCCGATTGGTCAACTCCGAAGGGGAAGAATTCCTGGCTCAATATTTCCCGGCAGGGACCTCTGCTGCGGAAATTGCCAATACCGTATTCCTCAAGGGCGCCAGCTGGCCGGTGTCGTATGAGCACAAAACCCATATCATCGATATCGCTCTCTACAAAGAATGGAAAGCCGGTCGACGGACGTTTCTCGATTTTGGGCGAAACCCGCAAGGTTTTTCCTTTGAATGGCTGACAGCGGAAAATCAGGCTCGGTATCGCAGCGAAATGACGATGGATCTTGGCGAGGCGCTTCGAAACAAAACGCCGCTTGAGCGTCTGCGGGAGATCAACCAGCCTTCAATCGATTGGTTCGCCGAGTACGGGATCAATCTGATGAAAGGCGATCTGATTGAGGTGGCTGCCTGCGCTCAACATTTTCAAGGCGGGATTAAAATCAATGCCCAGGCGAGAACTACGGTACCCGGCGTGTGGGCAGCAGGCGAGACGGCTGGGGGGCAGCACGGCGCCAATCGGCCCGGCGGCAATGCATTGCTGGATTGCCAGGTATTCGGGCGGATCGCCGGTGAAGATGCCGCTGCCTGTGTGAAAGAGACCAAAGGCAAGTCGTTGCCGGCCGATGAATTGGCGGCGGATGACGTAACGCTGAAGGCGGCGGTTGAGGACATTCTCGGCGAGATTGCCAGTTCAGCAGGCTGCTCTGTGAATGCGATGGAGTTCCGCCGGACGCTGCAAGGCCTGACTGAGGCTGGGGCAGGAATCGTACGCACAGAAGCCGGACTTAAGGAAAGGCTATTACAGTTGGAAACAATCAAAGCCGAAGGGTTTGCTATGGGCGAGAAATCACCGGCCTATTTCTTCGAGAACAGAAGCTTGTTGTTGACAGCGGAAGCGGTCCTTCGCGCGGCGTTGTTGCGCGACGAGAGCCGGGGGCCACATTTGCGGTTTGCTCAATATGAAGACAATGTTCCAGTAACGCGAAAAGAAACCGCTTGGGAGCGATACATTGTTGTCCGATGCGCGGACGGCGTAATGGCAACTGAGATTAGAGAGCCGATCCAATAAGGAGAGGCTGGATCAAATGAAAATAGGCAGTGGCGATCAAGCGAAAGTTTGACGCGACTGCCTATTTTTCATTGACAAATCATTCTATAATATACGTGAGAGGATTTCGCCTCACCCTACAATTGCTTGGAGGAATGGGATTTGATGTTGTCGGAACTGCGAATTTCCGGCCATACGGGACTGTATGCCGTGATCGGTGATCCGGTAGAGCACTCGCTGTCGCCGCTCATCATGAATGCCGCTTTTGCCGCGAATGGCATTGATGCCATCTATGTGGCACTGACAGTTCGGGAGTCGGATGCCTTGCTGGCGATGCAAATGGTCCGTGCGTTCGGCATTCGGGGCATGAATGTGACGATGCCGCTGAAGCAAGCGATTGTTCCCGGCCTGGACCGCCTTTCACCGGAAGCCTCCTTGGTTGGCGCGGTCAACTGCGTTCTCAATCGAGAAGGCATATTGGAAGGACATAATACCGATTGCACAGGATTTCGTCTTTCGTTAAATTCTCATTTCCCACAGGCGCCGAAAACAGCATTTTTACTTGGCGCGGGTGGAGCGGCCCGGGCAATCGCATCCGAGTTGGTGCGCTGGGGATGCCAAAACCTGTATCTTGCAAACCGCAGTCGGCAGAAAGCGGAAAAACTGGCGGATATCCTGCGGTCTCAGGGAAAGACTCTAATTCAAGTTTTGGACTGGAATCCTGTCGAATGGAGAACGGCGCTACCTCAAACCAATTTGCTCGTGAATGCCACTTCGATCGGGATGGGCGGGAACGGCAATCTGGAAACCTTTTTTCAGTGGGGGCTTTTGAACCGGCAGATGGTAATCTATGAAACGGTATATAATCCACTGGAGACGTCTTTTTTGCGACAGGCTCGGCACAGCGGATTTCAGGCGTTGCCGGGAACGGAGCTGTTACTATGGCAAGCGGTGGCTGGATTTGAGTTATGGACAGGGACGCAGGCGCCGATTGAAGCGATGAAAGAAAAGTTGCTGGCAGAACTGGCTTCAAGATCGCAGAGCAAAAAATAAAATGTGATGAGAATTTAGTGAAACAGGCAGTACCCAACAGGGCGCATGCCTGTTATTTTTTTCTTCTCACTGCTAAGAAAGCCGAATTTCTCGAAGAATAAAAATTTATCGCATAAATCTAATAATTGTAACTGCTTTGTAACGGTTTTGTGACTCGTTGTTTGTAAGATAGAAATGCGAAACCTGATCGGTGGCCGGAAAATTTGAAGGGGGTAGTTGTATGGAAAAGCAGGAGAATTTTTTTTATGGGTGGTGGATCGTCTTTGTTGCCTTTTTGTCAATCGGCATTACGTATGGCACCAAAGGAATTTTCAGCGTAATCCAATTACCTATGCTCAATGATTTGCATTGGTCGAGAAGCGAGATTTCCGGAGCTCTTTCCGCGAACATGCTGATTTACGCTATTATTGCACCTTTTGTCGGCAAGTATATGGACAAGGTAGGCATCAAGATGGTGCTGGTGTTGGGGTCGTTACTGACAGGGGCGGCTTTTATGCTGTGTAGCATGGTAACGCAGGTGTGGCAATTCATATTGCTGTTTGGCGTTCTTCTGGGTTTGGCGAATACCGGGATGGGCATGATTCCTGGGCCGACGGCAGTTAACCGATTTTTTATCAAAAAACGTGGTCGGGCATTGTCGATTGCACTGGTTGCGTCACCCGGCGGCGCTATGGTGTTCAGCATGCTGGCCAAGCAGATTTTGCCGGATATGGGCTGGCGGTCATTGTTTGTGATCATGGCTGTTTCTTCCTGGGTCCTGGTTACAATTCCGGCATTTTTCCTGATGAAATCATCACCGGAAGAAATGGGATTGCATCCGGACGGCGAAGCTACTGTGGCTCCTTCAACTCCTAATCTTGCGGCTGCTGCGACGGCGCCATTGGATCGTGACGAAACGTGGACTCTTAGCGAACTGATTATGAATATAAAATCATGGACTGTCTTTTTACCATACTTTATACTCGGTGGCGCCAGCTGGACCGTACAGGCCCACATGGTCCCGCATCTGGTTCAGATGGGGCTGCCCAAAGCTGATGTTATCGATGGATTTACCGCCTATATGTTTTTGGGTGTGCTCTCCATGTTATTCTTCCCGTCAATTTCCGACTATGTGAAACGTAAATATGCATTGGCAATTGCCTTTATCATTCAGGCCGTTGGTGTATATGTGCTCTCCATTACGACGAATACAACTTTAATGTGGATCTTTGTTGTGGTTATGGGCAGCGCCGCCATGGGAAGCTATGGAATCATTTCAGCGCTGGCTGCCGACATATTTGGCCGCAAGAATCTCGGTACAGTGGCTGGTACCATGGCCATGATTGCATCATTCGGCGCAGCATTCGGCATTTATGCCGGTGGCTGGGTATTTGATACCTTCAACCAAAGCTACAGCATGTTATGGTGGATGTGGCTGATTTCTCTGGTGATTGCTACAGGAGTCAGCGTCATGTCCGGGCCGATTCAAAAGAAACAGCCGGTTGGCGATGTGGTTGCCGCCACAAAATGATCCATAGGAAATAAAGATGCGTAACAGCAGGGAGGAAAAATAATGGCCAGTTTGGAAGAAATTCGATATCCGGTGCTGAAAAAGGCGATTGATGCGATTACCATCATTGACGACCATGCCCATTTGGGACTGGTGGAGTATTATGAGACATTCCCGGTGGAAAAAAGAATCGCGTTTGTGACCGATGTCTTTAAAACGCCCCAGGAATGTTGCTATGGCTGGGACTATCTCAAGGAATTGCATTACGAAGCCTATGAAAAATTTTACGGCTTTACCCGTTCCGAGCTGGATGATCCCAGTAAACGAGAAGTACTGGCTGCGGCCTATGCCAAAAAACGCGAAAACATCAGCGGCTTTTTGGATGTTGTCATGGAAGCCGCCAATGTTGAATTGGTTTTAACCAATATGCGAATGCCCAAATCCTTGGAAGGAAAGAAAACCATCAAGCTCATTCCTTGGCTGGATTGCCTGATTTTACCCTTTAATAATGATCATCTGAAAGAACGTGTTTTGGGCAGCTGGTATGTGAGATGCAACGAATATGAATTGCAGTTGCTGATGGAAAAATACCGGTTCCAAATGAGCGGCTTCCAGGAATACTTGGCGTTCGTTGATCAGGTGGTGGCTGATTATGTTCAATCCGGCTGCCCTGGATTGAAATTCCTGCTGGCGACGCAGCGCACGACTGTTTTCCGTAAGGTGAGCGAAAGCGAAGGGCCGGCGTTGTATGAACAGGCCAAGAACGGCAATGTGGCAGCTTATACCGCACTGCAGGATCTCATCGTATGGCACATTATGCGCAAAGCTGTAGAGCTTGATGTGCCGGTTCAGTTCCACTGCGCGGTATTGGATAACACTGTCGATTATTACGATGCGTACAATCTGAAGAATTTTATCGATGACCCGGAGCTGCAAAAAGCAAAGATCGTGATTCTGCACGGCAGCTATCCGTCGTTTGACCATGCCAATAATCTGGCGACGGCCGGGCTTGCCCCCAATAATGTTTATATTGATATTTCTGGGCGGATTATGTTCGGCAATCATCCGCAAAATATCGCCAAGATGTTGCGGAACTGGCTGGATAAACCGATGCTGTGGGACAAGATTCTCTATGGGTCAGATGCTCTGTTTGGCGAGAGATATGTATACACTTGCGCCAAGACTGCCAGAGACGGCATATATCTGGCTTTGGCCGGAATGCTGGAGGATGGAATGATCAGCGAATCAACCGCTATTTCGATTGCAAATCGAATTTTACGGGAAAACTCGCGCAAACTGTATAAACTATAATCGTTTAACAGGCCCCGAAGCCACAATATTTTCCGTAAAAAGTCCCTAAAAGGCAGCAACCTGCCTTTTGGGGATTTTGTGGTTTCACATCGGATAAAATAGTTTTGCCAATAAGGATTAAAAAAAAGCGCCAACAGGAGTAAGATATACTTGGGCGGATATGTGGACACGCATTATTTTCTTTTACCGAGAATGAAGGAATAGTATTTCCTGATGGGGGATGATCCTAATGAAACCGATATTGCTAAAAAGTAAATTGGCGATACCCCGATTGGATCAAGACGTTCTCCAACGACCAGGGTTGAAGCTAACTGTGGGTAATATTCAACAATACTCCGTGACTGTGGTTTTCGCCGGCGCCGGGTATGGTAAAACCACAGCGGTGGTACAGGCTATGGAAAACTTGGAGGTTCCTTGCTGTTGGTATAACCCCGGCCCGGAAGATGATAACATCTTTGCGTTTTCGGCTTACTTGGCCGGAGCGCTGGATCATGCCTATCCCGGCTTCCGAGAATGGTATTTTACGAACCTGAAGCAGGAGAGCCAACTTAACTGGAAGACTGCCTTTGCGATATTTATGGCAGGGATGGAAAATTATGATCAGACGGCAGCTGTACTAGTGATTGATGATTGGCATTTAGTTCATAAAGACACGGAAATTCAGCAGTTTTTTGATCGTTTTTTGGCGTGCAAGCCAGCGGGTTTGCATGTGGTGATGTTGTCGCGCGAAAAAATCAATCTGCCGGAGCTGAGTCGGCTGCAAGTGAGCGGCAAGCTGCTGGAAATCCAAAATGCCGATTTAATGTTTCGTTATGAAGAGACCTGTCAATTCATGAGTCGGATTTTACCGGACCGTTATACCATGGAGGATATACGGAGAATATGTGACCTCACCGAAGGGTGGATCATGGTAATTCGCCTGTTTGCCAATGCTGGAAGCCACAAGATGCAACCTTCGGGGCAGCCGGAAGAAATAGAGGCGCTATTCGACTATTTGGCTCACGATGTATTGGTGCGTCAAACGCTGGAAGTGCAGAATTTTTTGCTTCAGTCAGCCATTTTGGACTCATTTACTGTGAAAGCATGCCAAGCCGTATTAGGGGAGGCTTTTCGATATGAATATCTGGATTCGGCTTTTAAGCGCGGTTTGTTTTTATCCGAGGTGGGTAAAGGAACGTACCGCTATCACCAACTGTTCCGCGAGTTTTTAATTCAAGAAGCGGCTCGGCGGGTCGCCGACTTACCTTCTTTGTATCGTAGAGCCGGGCAATATTATCTGCAATGCGCGGAAATGGAGCGGGCCCTGCATTATTTCATTTTAGGCGGAAACTCTGCTCAGAGCATTGATATCCTGGCTGGAATTGCCAGGGACTTGGTACGCAGCGGTAGGAACCGCCGGTTGCATCATTTTCTGGCTCAATTACCGGAGGCGAAATCCCGGACGGATATTATTCTGGCTCTTGGGGATGAAGCACGATTTGCCTGCCAATATAAAAACGCGATTGCGCTATACGAAAAAGCCGCCGCCGTTTACCATGAGGAACGCAACGGGCTTAGTGAAAGTTCCGCACTGTTGGGGATTGGTGAAACCTATCTGGATATTATTCAACCATTGCAGGCCGATAATTTTTTGCGCCGAGCCTACAAAGTGCTGCCGCCGGGACAATCTGAAGCGCGAGCCGCTATTTTGATATTAATGGCCGAGAACATGATCAATCAAGGGAGCCCGATTCGTGCCGAACGATACATCAGACTTGCGCGCAACAAGATACACTTCGAAGACAACAACAATTTGGAAGCGCGCATATTATTGCGAACAGGGCGTCTGCAAGAAGTAATCGATCTTAAGACGCAGGAAGTTCCGTTCGAAAAGAATATTTATCATGTTCCGTGTTCGTTTCGCGAGAGTCCATTGATCCTATCGATTTGTTATGTCTATACTGGGCAGGCTGCAGAAGCCTTGGCAGCCGCCAAGCAAGGCATCGAGATCGGCGATCAAATGGGTTCGCCCTTCATTTCGGCTGTCGGCTATGCCAGATTGGGGCACGCCCTGTTAATTCAGCCGAATCCGGATCTGGAACAGTGCTGGTCGGCGTACCGGCAGAGCCTGGCAATCAGCTCTACTCTAGATATTCCGCGCAGCCGAACCGAAGTGTTGCAGGGGCAAGCATTGTTGCATGCGCTGGCAGGGGATTGGCCAGCTGCTGAAAAGTGCGGCTGTGCTGGAATCGCAATCACGGAAAAATGCTGTGATCGTTGGTTTACGGCAGTCCTGTATCATACGCTGGGCATGAGCGCGGCGTTGTGCAAACATTTTTCCGAAGCGGATCTTTACTTGCAAAAAGGCTTTCGATTGTTCCGACTCTGTGGCGACCATTTTGGTCAGACGGCAGCGGCTTGGTGGGCAACTTATGTCGGGCTATGTACGCGGCAGGAAGCTGCCTTTGCGGCTTCGTATCGGACGCTATGCGCCTTGTGCCGGGAATATCATTGCGAATTTTTATTGGCAAGGCCTTCGTTGCTTGGCGATATAGCTAATTTTTCAACCGCTCCTTTCGTTATGGAAGCAAGGCGTTTGGGGATAAGCGATACTGTGGACAAGACAATCGAAGCAGGGTCGACCTCTCGACTCAATTTCCCGGCGGCGCCGGTAGTGCAGATGGAAAAGCCCTATAAATTGCGGATTCAAACTTTCGGGGAGCTGAAAGTCTGGCGTGAGGGTGAGCTTGTGACTCCGTCGGGCTGGCGCCGGGAAAGTTCGCGCCAATTATTTGCCCTGTTATTGGCCACACGGCATGAACCGGTCCATAAAGATACCCTCCTGTATTATTTGTGGCCGGAATCGGATATTTTGGCGGCGAGCCGAAATTTCAAAGTTGCGCTGAGCAATCTGATGATCGTTTTGGAGCCGGACCGGCAGCCGCGGCAGGCTTGCAGCTTTATCCAGCGACAAGGAACGGTTTATCGGTTTAACTTATCGGCTGAGTACTACCTCGATTCCGATGAATTTGAAAGCTTGACCAAACAGGCTGTAAGTTGGTTGCAACAGAACCCCGGGGAAGCGAAACGGTTACTGCAAAAGGCAATAGCGTTATATCAGGGAGACTATTTGAATTGTGATTTGCAAAACGAACTGGTGATCATGGAACGCGAACGTTTATCCGGTCTGTTTATTCAAGCGGCGGAGAGTTTGATCCGGCTTTGCATGCAGCAAAACCGCTATGAAGAAGCACTGCATTGGGCGGATGTTCTGCTACGCCATGATAAGTGCTGGGAGCAGGCCTATCAGTTGAAAATGCAGTGTTATGGAAATCTGCAGAACATCCCGATGGTTGTGCGAACCTATAAAAAATGCTGTATGGTTTTGCAGGAAGAACTTTGTGTGCAACAGTCGGATAAAACCAAAGAGCTATATGCCCAACTGGTTTCAAATCCATTGGAGATGCAGAATATTGGAAGGCAGGGTTAAAGTGTGAGCGTACTGTCATCAAAGTGGTTGGCGAAACAGACGATCGATTTAAAGATGGCGGCTTGTTTGCGAGAGATCGGCGAGCACAAAGGCCGGGCGGAAATGTTCGGGACTCATGTTCTGGCCGCGATGGAACTGTTGCGGCAGGTGACGGCGGAGCATTCGGCGGCAGCGGCCTGTCGTCTGGAACTGACTGAAACTTCTATCGAACAGGCCAACTATCGGCGGTTGGTTTTGGAACTGCAGGATGCTGCGACGACGCTGCCTATGGAGGTCACTACGGTCAAGCTGATTCAGGCAGGGCTGTTTACCGGCTCGGGCAGTGAGGTTGCAGGATTTGTATCAACGGAGGCCGCCGATGCGGTTGCGGAACTGTGTGACGGCTTTCGGGCCCTGGATTCCTCGACCGAAGGCCTGTTGCTCGTTGGGACTTTCATTAGCGAATTTTTGCGCATCCGCCCGTTTGCATCAGGAAATCTGCGAACTGCTCTGCTGATTGCTGTGTGGCTGTTAAACCGCAGGGGATATTCGGCTTGCCGATATGTCAGCATGGAACGGATACTGGAGACAATAGACCAAAAGTTTCGAGCTGCGTTGGCGCAAGCGGCGCTGGATTCGAGAAGCTCTTCTTTGGATATTACGCCGTGGTGGTCCTGCTGGTTGGAGGTCATTCTGGATTCCTACCGTGCCTTGAGTACCCGTTCAGAAGCTCTCAGCGGCAGGCGCGGTGTCAAGACGAATATGGTGTTGACGGTGATTGGATTGTTGCAGACCGATTTCTCTATTCGGCAGCTTCAGCAGCTGGCACCCGAGTGCGGCATCGAACTGATCCGCAAAATTTTAAAGGAGCAAAAAGCGGCCGGAAAGCTCCGTTGCATGGGACGGGGGCCCAACGCCCTCTGGCGCAAAAAGAAGAGCCGCCAAGCAGGAATTGTTTAATAAATGGCAATTCCATGCTATAATATAAAGTCAAGTGAAATAGACACCTATTACATGACAAAATTACACTTTAAAGGAGATAGATTTTATGGTTACAAAAGAGAAGGAACAAGGTTTTTTTGGCAGTCTTGCCTTAAGCCACAAGGTAATGTCGGCGATTGAAGCGATGGGGTTTGAAGAACCTTCCCCCATTCAGGCCAAGACCATTCCTCCAATCATGGAGGGTCATGATGTCATTGGTCAGGCTCAGACAGGAACGGGGAAGACGGCGGCCTTTGGCATTCCAATTGTGGAGAGGGTTCAGGATATTCGTCAAGTACAGGCGCTGATCATGACGCCGACCCGCGAATTGGCGTTGCAGGTTTCAGAAGAAATCGCCAAGATCGGCCTGTTCAAGAAGATCAAAACGCTGCCGGTTTACGGCGGTCAGTCCATTGACCGTCAGATTAGAGCCCTGCACTTCGGTGTGCAGGTAGTCATCGGCACGCCGGGACGTCTCTTGGACCACATCCGCCGGAAGACCATTAAGCTGGATACTGTCAAGATGCTGATCCTGGACGAAGCTGATGAAATGCTCGACATGGGGTTCATCGACGACATTATGACCATCATGGAGAATATTCCGAAGGAAGGGCGTCAGACGCTGCTCTTCTCTGCGACGATGCCGCAGCAGATCCGAACTTTGGCTGACAAGCACATGAACAAACCCGTATTTGTGACCGTCAGCAAAGAGCAACTGACTGTGCCGCAAATCGACCAATATTACTATGAAACCCGTGAAAAACTGGAAGGCCTCTCAAGCATTCTGGATGCGGGCGATATGGAACGGACCATTATTTTCTGCCGCACCAAGAAAGGCGCAGATGAACTGACGGCTTCTCTCGGCGCACGCGGTTACATGGCGGAAGCGCTTCACGGCGATTTGAGCCAGGTGCAGCGTGATCGGGTTATGAAAAAGTTCCGCGATGGCAAGCTGGAGATTTTGGTTGCCACCGATGTGGCGGCTAGAGGCTTGGACGTCGAAAACGTGACGCACGTAGTCAACTTTGATATCCCGCAGGATCCTGAATCCTATGTCCACCGGATCGGCCGAACCGGCCGCGCAGGCAAAAAAGGCACGGCCATCACGTTCATTCACCCGCGCGAATTTCGTCAGCTAAAACAGGTGGAACGTGAAATCCGGCAGCGGATCATCCGGGGGCAACTGCCTTCGCCGGCCGATATTCTCGAACGCCAACTTGAAGTTATCAAGCATCGCGTTATCAAAACGCTGGAACAAAATGCTTTCAGCAACTATCATCCGGTTGTTGCCGATCTTTCGGCGGACTATGATCCGATCGACATTGCGGCGGCCGCTTTGAAACTCTTCCAGGAAGGCTTTAAAGAAGGCGGCGCCGAGGTGGAGGTTCAATCTTCTTCCCAGTCGCCCACAGGGGCCGCCGAATCTGGTATGGTTCGCCTCTTTGTCAATGCCGGCCGCGACAACAATATCCGCCCGGAAGACATCGTTCGAACGTTTGCCGGCGAGGCTGACATTCCCGGCAGCGCCATCGGGCTCATTAAAATTTACAGCAACTTTTCCTTTGTTGAAGTGCCGGAAGATTTGGCGGAACGCGTTGTGTCTGCACTTCATGGAAATCGGATCAAAGGGTTAAAAATTAATGTGGAAGTCGCAAAAGGAAAGTAAGCCTCAAACAAAAAAAAATACAGCTAACAACTGGGGCGCGGGAACAATTCTCCTTGCGCTCCTCATCGTTTTACTTGCTGCCGCTTATCTGGTTTTTCAGCAGACGGGGACGACGCCGCCAACGCCGGGTTCTACGCCGGGGGCAAAGGATGATGTTGATTTCAATGCCCGCTGCGATGCCCTGCATGCTGTTGTTGACAAAGTGCTGGCTGGTCAGAACCTGGTGGTGTCTGACGTCCAACAGGAACCGAAGGAAGCTCCCAGGCAAAAGACTGAAGGAAAAATCCGTTGGAATGCCCGGAACTCCTTGATTGAAAGTCCAGGAGGCGTTTCCGTCGGCAGCATTAGAACAGCACTGGAAGCGGCGCTTAAGCAAGCCGGCGGCCTTGTTGTGAAGTCAGAACCGGATCAATACCACGGTTTCGCGGTGACTCGGTTCGACATCGGATTCCAGGACCAGTTGGGTGGCGGGCCCTTGTCCATTGTCTGTGATCGGTTGTATCTGGCCGAAAAACCCAGTAAGCCGATCGCCCAGGGGAATCGTCAGAAAACCAGCTCGGCGCATAAAGGCGAGATCGCTCTGATCATTGATGATTTCGGTTATAGTCACGATATGGTCACCGAATTCGCAGCGATACGCCGTTCGTTTACCTTTGCTGTCATTCCCCTGAAGCAGTTCAGCAAGGATGCTGCAGCCAGGGGCCTTGCCAGTGGACACCAAGTGATGTTGCACTTGCCGATGGAACCTATGTCCGGCATCGAGGCCTCCGAGGTTCCGACGACGATACGCGTTGGGATGACTGCAACGCAGATTGGTGAAATCGTCGACAAAGCGACAGCCAGCCTGCCGGGAATTGTCGGCGTGAACAATCATCAGGGGTCCAAAGCCACAGCGGATCGTGCGACGATGGAAACCGTACTCAGGGATATTCGGCAAAAAGGGCTGTTTTTCGTTGACAGCCGGACGAATGGCCGCTCGGTAGCCGCAGAAACGGCCCGACGAGAAAAAGTGAAGACGACGGAGAATGATCTGTTCCTGGACGGGATGGCGGACCCCACTTATATCAAAAAGCAGCTGCGTGCGGCCGGAGATATGGCGTTGCGGCTGGGCAGCGTCACGGTGATTGGACATGCCCGCCCGGCAACGGTGGCGGCCTTGCGCGAAATGATTCCAGAACTTGAAGCAAAGGGAATTCAATTTGTGTTTGTTTCCCAGCTGGTACGCTGATTAACGCTGCTGACTGTTGGAATGGATGGGTCCGGGCGAATTTTCAAGCGAGGCATGGTGAATAGGGTGGAACCTTTTTCTCTTTTTCAGATTGTAATTGGATTGTTATTGGCGGGAAGCCTATCGGCTATCTTGACCTTGCGACGCCCCGTGGTTGCCAACTGGCTTTCGCATGGACTGGCGGCTGCCGGTTGCATTGTAATGATGGTTTTGGCCTGGAAGGTTCTAGGGCAGGGCGCAACTGAACATTTTTACGCAGGGCTTTGGCTGCATGGCGGAGTGGTAACTTTCCGCATCGATGCATTGGCGGCTTTTTTTGTATTGCTGTTGGGCTTTGTCGGAGCTGCGGCGTCAGTGTATGCCATTGGCTATACGGCGGATCACTATACCCCCCGCTACTTCATCCTGCCGACCTTGTTTAGCCTGTTTTTGCTTTCGCTTTTCTTTGTTCTCACAGCCAGCCACGTCGCGGTTTTTCTCATTGTATGGGAACTCATGAGCCTGACTTCTTTGTTTCTGATCCTATTTGAACATGAGCATGCGGCCAATGTCAGGGCCGGCTTTGTTTACGTGGTCATGACCCATGTTGGAACGGCTTTCATCATCGGCGCGTTTTTCCTCTTGTCGATGTCGGCCGGCAGCCTCAGTTTTCAGATGCTTGGCGGGACTTCGTTGCCGGAAAGCACACGGAATCTCGTGTTCCTGTTCGCCTTTATCGGGTTTGGCACCAAGGCGGGCATTATCCCGTTGCATATCTGGTTGCCCAAAGCACATCCTGCTGCGCCTAGCCACGTATCCGCCCTGTTGTCGGGCGTTATGCTGAAAACGGCGATTTACGGGATGTGTCGTTTTTATCTGGAGTTTCTCGGTGTAGGTCCTGCCTGGTGGGGCATGGTAGTAATGGGTTTTGGCATTCTTTCCGCCTTCATGGGAGTGCTGTATGCGATGATGGAAAATGATATCAAACGCTTATTGGCATACTCCAGTCTGGAAAACATGGGTGTCATACTGCTGGGGATCGGAGCGGGCATGGTCTACGCATCGAATCATCAGGCGCTTCTCGCGGGACTGGCATGGACTGCTGCTTTGTATCATGTTTTTAATCATGCGGTATTCAAATCGTTGCTGTTCATGGGTGCTGGATCGGTGGTGCGTGCAGCCGGATCGCGCGAGATGGACGCTATGGGCGGGCTGATTCACAAGATGCCATTCACGGCGCTGTTCTTTCTCGTGGGGGCTGCTGCCATATCCGCATTGCCGCCTCTCAACGGATTCATCAGCGAGTGGATGACCTTGCAGGCGTTGTTCTTTTTGCCTGTGGCGATATCGGGTCTGTCAGGCAAGATCTTCGGCGGCTTGTTGTTCATCACTCTCGGGATGACGGCGGCCCTCGTGGCGGCCTGTTTTGTCAAAGCCTTTGGCATCACTTTTCTGGCACGTGCACGGACCAAAAAAGCAGAGGCTGCGAAAGAAACTTCTGTCATGTCGCTAGTGCCGATGGCAGCCCTGGCTCTTGGTTGCGCTGGCCTCGGGTTGTATCCTGGGTTTCTGCTTGGGCTGATCAATCAGGTACTGGCTCCGTTTACCGGCATCACTTCGGTTGGCTTGTTCCGCCAAGAGTGGATGGGTACCGTATTTCAGGCAAATTCGGCTGAGGGTTTCCTTTCGGTCGATTCCGTAGTCGTGCTATTTGCAATCGGTTGTATGGTTGCGCTGGGGTTGTACTATTTTAAAGGAAAACCACACAGGGAAATCCAAGAAATATGGGCCTGCGGCATCATTCCCACGCACAGAAACCAGTATACCTCGATGGGCTTTTCCAAGCCGATCCGTTGGGCGTTTCGGTGGGTTCTGCGCTCCCAGAGGGAACGGATCGTCGATGAAAATGAAAATCTTTATGCGGGTCGCAAATTGGCCTACCATCAAACCATCCACTACGTTTTTGACGAGATCCTATACAATACGGCGCAACGCTGGATTCTCAAGAGGGCCAAATATGCGAAACAGTTACAGGCCGGCAGTGTGCAACTTTACGTTGGGTATGTTCTCATCGTGACGATTGTGGTACTGGCCTGGATCAGCAGGAACTGAGGTGAAACAATGCCGATATTGAAAATGTTCATTCAGGCGCTGATGATCGTTGCACTGGCGCCTCTGATCCAGGGCTTCATCCAATGGTGCAAGGCCCGTCTGCAAAACCGTCGGGGCCCTGCGCCCTGGCAGCCCTATCTGACACTGTTCAAGCTGATGTCCAAGGATCTGGTCATCGCCCGCACCGCGTCATGGATAACTGATTTCACGCCGTTTGTCTGCTTCGGCTCTGCCTTTGCAGTTGCCGGCCTGCTTCCATTCGCTCTGGATTCGGCCAGCGGCGGGATTTCCGATCTGTTCCTGATTGTATATCTTTTTGCACTCAGTCGTTTTGCGATGTCGCTGGCGGGGCTGGATGCCGGGAACTCCTTTGGCGGCATGGGCAGTTCCCGCGAAATGTATCTGGCAGTGCTGGTGGAGCCGGCTTTTTTGCTCGCAATCCTCGCCGCCGCTGGAGCGGGTGTGTCTACCGAGCTTGGCGCCATGGCGAATGCTGCCGTGAATCACTCTTTCACCTTGCCCTATGTTTTGGCTGCAGTGGCATTTTTCATCGTGACGATTGCGGAATGCGGCCGGATCCCTGTGGATAATCCCGATACTCATCTGGAACTCACCATGTTTCAGGAAGCTTTGCTGATTGAATACTCAGGGCGGCATCTGGCACTGCTTCAGTGGTCGATTTATGTCCGGCAGCTTGCGATGATCCTCCTGTTTATTGAGCTGTTTTTGCCATGGAACTGGATGGGTCTGTTACCGTCGGAGTTTTTCTGGACAGTAGGGAAAATATTTCTGTTGGGCATGTTGATGGCGTTAACTGAAACCAGCACCGCCAAAATGCGTTTGTTCCGGTTGCCCAATTTTTTGGCCGCTTCGGGCCTTTTATCTTTGCTGGCCCTTGTGGCTCGCTGATCTGGGGGACGTTGCATGAACCTATTGACCGTTTTATTACTCTTTACTGCTTTCTTGATTACACGGGTCTCCAGTCTTCGTCTGGGGATACAGATCCTGCTGGTCCAGTCGGTTGCTGTGGCGGCGGCCTGCGTGTGGAGCGGGATCGAAGCCGAGTCCATGCATACTTATATTGCTGCATTGCTGACTGTCGTGATCAAAGTTTGGATGATTCCGTATGCATTGTTTCGCGTCGTCAAACGGTTGCGTGATGAGCGGGAGGAAAAACCAATCATCTCTCATAATCAGACCTCTTTGGCCGCCGCGCTTGTGCTTGCGGTTGCCTACGGCCTGATGGATCAGGCGCTGCCCGGCGTGAGTAGGGATATATTATCCGGCGCCCTGGCTTTGTTTCTGATCGGACTGCTCATCATGATCACCCGTCGACAAGCCGTACTGCAGATCATCGGTCTGATTATGATGGAAAACGGACTGTACCTGTTGGGCTTGTCCATGACCGCGGGATTGCCGCTGATCATTGAATTCGGCGTATTCTTCGATGTGCTGGTTGCCGTTATCGTACTTGGCATTTTGACCTGGCGTCTCAAGCTTTCATTTCAGACGACCGATACTACAGTACTTCGAAAGTTAAAGGGATGAAACAATGTTCGATTTTATAGTCTTTGCTTTAGCCATACCCTTGATAGCGGGTCTGTTGGCACTCTGGGTGAAGAATCCGGAGGTGGTGTCATGGATGAATCTAGCCGCTTCTTCGGTGACCGCCGGGACTTTGTTCTGGATCGTCAGGCTTCTTGTTGCAGCGGGGCCGTTCCAACAAGGAATATTTCTGCTGGATCCCTTAAATGCAGTGTTTTTGCTGATTGTGGGTTTCCTGAGTTTCACAGCGGCTTTATATTCGTTTCCTTACATGAACCACGAATTGCAGGCGGGTCATGTGACGACAAAGATGATCCCACGGTATTATGCGATGTTTCAGTTTTTTGTTTTGACGATGATCTTCACGCTAGTGGTGGAAAACATCGGTCTGTTGTGGGTCGCAGTAGAGGCGACAACTCTGGTTTCCGCACTACTGGTCGCCTATTACCTGAACAGATCTTCCCTCGAAGCGGCATGGAAATATGTGATGGTTTGCAGCGTCGGTATCGCAATGGCTCTTTTGGGTCTGATCTTGCTTTATTATGCCCAGGTGCAGGCAGGCTTCATTGACGGACAACCGCTGAGCTGGCTGCAACTGCGACAGCAAGCGGTGCACTTTAATCCGGCGCTCGTCAGGCTGGCGGTGGTATTCATTATTATTGGGTATGGTACCAAAGCCGGTCTGGCGCCTATGCACACCTGGCTGCCTGATGCTCACAGCCAGGCGCCGACGCCGATCAGCGGACTGCTGTCTGGAGCGCTGCTCAGTTGCGCCATGTATGCGATTGCGCGCAATATGGCGGTGATCAATCTGTTGCCGGAAGTGGGGGTCACTGCAGGGAAACTCTTGATGGGGTTCGGTCTGTTTTCCATCGCCGTGGCCGTGCCGTTTCTGCTCCTCCAGCATGATATCAAGCGATTGCTGGCTTACTCCAGCGTCGAGAATATGGGACTGATCGCTCTGGGAATCGGAACAGGGACCCCGCTTGGCTTGTACGGAGCGCTGCTTCACCTCATCAACCATGCGGTCGGTAAATCGGCTCTGTTTTATGTCGCCGGCGTTATGATCCAGCAGTATCACACCAAACAAATCCTGCGTATCCGTGGGATTATCGGCGCAGCGCCGATTTTGGGCTGCCTGTTTGTGGTTGTTGTGTTGGCTGTGGCGGGCATGCCGCCTTTCAGCCTGTTTCTCAGTAAGTTGATTATTGTCCAGGCTCTGTTCGCTGAAGGCTGGTGGGTGGCACTGTTCACACTCCTCCTACTGGGCGGGGTTTTTGCCGGGTTGATATATTATATGTTGGGAATGGCGTTGGGGACCCCGTCGGACAGCTTGGGGAAGCATGATATGTCGCTGGGGATGTTGCCGGCTATTTTGATTTCGGTTCTGGTTTTGGCTGTAAGTGGAATTTATATTCCTGACTGGCTGGACTCCTTGCTTCGCGGAGCGTCGGAAATCGTGGTCGGGGGAGGGGTGCGTAAATGACGGTAGTAAAAGAAGTGGCGGTATCTGGACTGCGTGCGGCCGCGAATGCGATTTCCAAGGGCGGCCGGTTGCCTCTCCATGCAATGTTTGCCAATGATGAACGCCAGATCAACGGAAATTTTTGTATTTATGTGATTTTTTCCGGCACGGAACCGGGAAATTTTGCTGTTATTAAAGGCTGGATCGCCGAAGGGCAACCGCCTGAATTCCCATCCCTCACCCCGCTCTTGCCGGCTGCGGCCTGGTATGAACGGGAAATCCATGATCTGTTCGGACTTACACCGGTGGGACATCCCGACCTGCGCCCCCTGGTGTTGCATAATAATTGGCCGCAAGGCTGCTATCCGCTGCGTAAGGATTTTAAAAAAATTCCCAAGGGGAAAACCCCGCTACGAGAGAGCCCTCATCCTCATGTTCATGGGGAAGGCGTCTTTGAAGTGCCGGTAGGTCCGATTCACGCAGGCATCATCGAACCCGGACATTTCCGTTTCAGTCAGGCGGGTGAAAACGTGATCCATCTGGACCCCACTCTGTTTTTCACACACCGTGGCGTGGAAAAATCTCTGGAGGGCCAGACGGCCACGCAGGCGATCTTGCGGGTGGAGCGTACCTGCGGCGCATGCAGTGTATCCAACGCCCTTTCTTTCTGCCAGGCCCTCGAGGCTACGGGTTCGACGAAAATCCCGGTTCGTGCATCTTATATAAGGGTTTTGACGGCGGAACTTGAGCGCTTGTACAATCATGTCGGCGATGTGGGCAATATGTGCGCAGGCATCGGATTCGCAGTGGGAACGAGCCAGGGTGCACGGCAAAAGGAAATGCTGATGCGGTTCAATGAAGAACTGACAGGCAACCGTTTCTTGCGCGGCATGATCGTTCCAGGCGGCGTGGCCTTTGATCTGACCGGAGATCTCATCCGGCAGGCTTCGAGCCTTATCAACGCACTGGAACTGGATTTTAATGAACTGGTCACGATCATTCAGGAAAGCGCAGGAGTGCAGGATCGGGTGCGACGCACCGGCATCCTGCCCCGACAGGCGGCGGCGGATCTGGCCATCGTTGGACCGGCGGCCCGCGCGTCCGGGATAGATATCGATCTGAGGCGCGATCATCCCTATGCGGCTTACTCCCAACTTTCCTTTAAAGTTCCTGTCCGAACCCATGGCGACGTAGAAGATCGTATGTGGCTGAGGGTGGCAGAAGTTCGAGAATCCTGCGGAATTATCAAGCAGACATTGTCGGCGCTGGCGGAACACAAAGGGATGATTCGGGTTGAGTTGGAACCGGCTGCTGCCTGGGCGACCGGACTTGGCTGGAGTGAATCCGCCAGGGGTGCGAATTTTCATTGGGTAATGCTGGACGCCAGTCAAAAAATTTACCGTTGCTTCATCCGTTCCGCCTCCTATCCCAACTGGCCGGCGTTGACCATTGCCGCGCCTGGAAACATCATCCCGGATTTCCCGTTGATCAATAAAAGTTTCGAACTGTGTTACGCATGTTTGGACCGGTGAGGGGATATCGATGTTAAGAATGCTAAGAAAAATCATGCAACAGGGGATAGCAACCGAGGATTATTTCATGTCGGGGGTCCCGGCGCGTTTTCGTGGCCGCCTCGAGGTGGAAGACCAGAGTTGCCGCGATTGCATGAAATGTGTGGGAGTTTGCCCCACAGGTGCGATCGGGTTGCGCAATTACAAGCTAAGCGTTGATTCTGATGCATGCATCTTTTGCGGCAGGTGTGTTGAGTTTTGTGAAAAAAATGCCCTACGGCATACTCTCAACTATGAATGCGCTCATTTGAGCGGCCAACTATGTGAGGATCTAGGCGAGAGCGTTGCTCGGAAAATTCGTTCGGTATTAGGGAGGTCGCTGGCTATCCGGCACGTCGACACCGGCTCCTGCAATGCTTGCGATTTTGAGATGAGCGCTCTTTTGAACCCGGTATTTGACATCACCCAATATGGCATCGACTTCGTTGCATCTCCGCGACATGCCGATATGCTGATGGTAACCGGTGTGGTGACACGTAACCTGCGACCGGCGCTCGAAGCAGTTCTCAAGGCGACGCCGACACCGCGACTGGTGATGGCTGTGGGGGCTTGCGCCAGCTCAGGGAAAGTTTTTGGCGAAACCTACGCACAGGAAGGGGCGGTGGATAAGTTCGTCCCGGTCGATGTGTATGTGCCGGGATGCCCACCGAGGCCCCAAGCTTTATTGTACGGGCTGCTGCTGGCGCTGGACCGCCTGTAAGCAGACCTCTTTCGTAAGTTAGGGTCGTTCAAGGAATTTTGAGCCGGGGGAAGTAAAAAATGAATGTTTCAGTAGTCAATCGTGCACAGACGCCGAATGTGAAGCTCGCAACCGATAAGATCGGGGTCATGGTCGCGCAAAAGTCCCTGGAAGCCGCTCGCCAGAATCAGGAGACCAGTGGCGGCGGCAGAACCGGCAATGCCCAAAGCTTCACTCATCCATTTTTAGGACATAATGTAGATATTTACGTATGACGTTTTAGGGTGGCTTGCGGCTTAAAGTTTAAATTCTGAAGTCGACAAATTAAAAGGTCTGTCAACCGGTATTTCCGGTTGGCAGACCTTTTTGTTGCTGTAACTTAATTCGTGCGTAAATAAAAGACTATTTTTTCTCAGGTGCAGCGGCCGGTTTCGCAGGCGCTGCTGGTGGTGCAGGAGGTGCAGCTGGTTTTACTGGAGCCGTTCCAGGCTTTTCGGTAAGCACGTGCTTTTCATCAATTGTGACCACTGCTCCAGCCGGGATTACTTTGCCGGGGGCCTGTTCGGCAGGTGCTGCCAGAGTGCAGGATGCGACGGATCCATCAGCCCGGTAGGACACGGGTGCGTCGGCTTTGCACATGGCTTTGCCTACTGGTTTATCTTCCGGCAGGGTGCAATCTTTAAAGTTCCCGTTAGGGTGGAAGGAGGCTCTGTCTTCGACTTTGCAGCTTCTGTTCTGATAGAGCGGATAGGTATAGGTGCATTCCTGAACCTTTCCATCCGGGTGCAGCAGTATCTTCTCATTGGCGAGGCAAGTGCCCTTCCCGCGCATGAAGACCGCATCGGTCGGTGTGCACTTCGCCACTTTTCCATTCGGGTGTATGGCAACTACGCTATTGGGTGCACAAGTAAGCTCTGAAATATAAACTTCTTTGGTAGTGGTTTCTGTAATTTTTCTGCCAGAAACGGACGTACATTCTTTTAGCTGACCGTCAGAATAGAATTCCACAGGCTGGTTGACAGCACATGCGCCACCAACAATAACGGCTGTTTTTTGGGTTGCCGCCGTGCACTTGGCAAGATTTCCGTTGGGGTATACGTCGATGGTATGCCCATCATCGCAAACAACCCCTACAGGGTCCGGATAAGAACGGTCGAATGCCAGTGTACATTGCGCCAAATTTCCTTCAGCGTCCAATATCATAGGTTTGTTGGCGGAACAAGTGAAATCGGCGCCGGGAATGGTTTTGTTTTCGGTCAGTACGCATTTTTTGAGGGTTCCATCAGCGTTTTTTTCAATCGAGGATACCTGACAGGAGACTTTGCCGACAATTTTGCCTGTGACGCTCTGAGAAGGCGGAGCTTCCTGTTTTGCAGCCGCAGCGATGGGGAGCGAGGCTGTGGCAGACATTAATAAGGCAAGTAAGGTAATAGAAAGTTGCTTGTGGGTCACCAAAAAATCCTCCTTAAATATTAGTAGTTCGTGTTTTCCCATTTATATTAGTTCGCCGCGTCGTGCAATAATCCTTTTAAAATAGTGGGAGACATCAAAAAAACAATTCACACAGAATTGGACGGAAAATATAGGAAACAATGGAAAATATGCTGCTGATAATTTGACATTTGATATATGAGTAATATAATAGTAAATAGAAAATATAAATAAGTTTATATTCAAGGAGGGAAACACCTTGTCTTTGCCTCATGCGCTTCTGGGTCTTCTACTGGATCGACCGATGACAGGCTATGATATGAAACTTTTGTTTGACAAGGAACTGAATCCCTTTTGGCCTGCCCAGATGAGTCAGATCTATCGGGAACTCGGAACGCTGGAAGCAAAAGAATGGGTGGATTCCAGAATTGAAGTGCAGGAATCCAGACCGGATCGAAAAGTGTATACGATCACTGCCGCAGGCAAACAAGTTTTTGCCGAATGGATGAATCAATTCCCTAAATCCCTGTTGAGCCCGTGCCGCGATGAATTTGCGCTGCGGGTGTTTTTGGGCAGCAGATCTTCACGAGATGAAATGCAGTTTCAATTGCGACGTTTCATCCGCGAAAAGCAAAGTGAAATCGCGACATACAGCATGTTGGAAAGAAATTATGAAACAATGGCCAGGAAGAATTCCGACCAGGCGATGTACCGGCGGATGACCATGCGCCGTTCCAATATAGTAGCCGAGGCACTGGTTCTTTGGGCGGAAGACTGTCTGGAAGAACTCGAAAAGAAAGAGTGAGGAGGCAGGCTGAATCGTGCGTAAGGGATTGATCGAACGGTTTTATGAAGCGGCCAGTATTCAGCGCTGGAATGACCATGTGAGGCCGTTTGAGCTGACGGAGCTGGACAAGCAGGCGCATAAGATGATCATCGCCTTTGTTCTGGCCAAATGCGAGGAAACTGAACGGGGAAAGCCTGTGGATTGGGTTCGACTGATTGAAGGAGGGCTGTTCGAGTTTTTGCAGCGCGTCGTGCTGACTGATTTGAAACCGCCGGTATTTCACCGTCTGATGCAAACGAAGCGCAAGGAACTCAATAGCTGGGTTCTGCAACAACTGGATGCGGATATCCGAGATGTTCCGGGCGGCTTTAAGGAACGGTTTGTGGCGTATTTGGAAGAAGATGGACATTCCGTGTTGGAACGGCGCATATTGCGCGCCTCCCACTACCTGGCCACCAATTGGGAGTTCAAAATTATTTATAATCTGACGCCTTTCATTTATGGGATCGAAGACACAAAAGCAGAACTGGAAAACCAGATCGAAGATCACTATGATCTGCTCGGTGTGCAGAAACTGATGTTGGGTAAGAAGTCCTTTGGTTTCATTGATTTTTGCGGTCAGCTCCGCTTCCAGCAACGCTGGGCCCAGACTCCCCGAATCCCCAAAACTTCCGTGCTGGGACACATGCTGATCGTTGCGATGTTGTCGTATCTGTGTTCTGTGGAAATGAAAGCGTGTCCCCAGAGGACGATCAATAATTATTTCGGTGCGCTTTTTCATGATTTGCCGGAGGTGCTGACCCGTGATATCGTTTCGCCGGTCAAGAGTTCGGTGGCTGGAATCGAAGAAATCATCAAGGAGTACGAAAAGGTTCTGGTAGAAGAAAAACTGCTGCCCTTGTTGCCGGCTTCCTGGCATGAGGAAATTCGCTATTATATCGAAGATGAATTTGCCAACAAAGTAAAGGTTGGCGGTGAAATTCAAAAGGGATTCACCAATGAAGAGATTTCGGCCCAATACAACGCGGCGGAATTCATGCCGCTGGATGGCAAGATTCTGAAAATCTGTGACCATCTGGCGGCTTTCATTGAGGCAACGCTTTCCATGCAGCACGGAATCAAGTCGCAGCACCTGGAGGAAGCCTGTCAGCGCCTGCACAATCAGTATCGCGGCAAGATTGTGGTGGGAATCGATTTCGGTCAGGTATTCGATTACTATTATTCGAATTGATGCTTTTCGTGAAAGTACTTGATGATAGTACAGAGGGGGTTCGGTAATGGGACGAATTCGCAAACAACAACAGCTCCCGGCAAAAAAGGAACGCCGTTTTTGCCATCAGTCACATGTGTGTTTGCGTACTGAATGTTTGGTATCCGCAGTACTCGTTGGGCTTTTGGGCATGTTTGTGACGTGGGGAAGTTCTTCGATTGTAGATGCGGGTTATGAATTGGTGCAAGCGAGAGGGAGCATGAGAAACCTCGAAAAACAAAATGAACTTTTGCGTCTGGAGATGGCTCGGCTAAAATCGCCGCAACGCGTTCAAAATATAGCGGTAGGCCAGCTGGGTATGATTAACCCGCCAACCGTTTATATTGCGACTAACGGTGTAGTCTCTGGGAGGCCGGTCAAAGACGAAACGGTAGCGGTTCAACGGTCCACTCTGTTTGGGGATTCTCGGGCGGAAGCTCATACAATGCAGCAATAATCGAACCAATAAAGAGGATGTCCGATCTGCTGCCAGATCGGACATCCTCTTTATTTATAGCTCTATAGTCAGCGCACGGTTGCTGACTTTTGATTAATTCCCGTTCTTCAGGTGCGGTATTGGTTCACGTCTTCACTAAAGTGCCCGATGACGACTTTGAATTCAGTGATACGGGCCATCATGTCATGCAGTTTTTCATTATAGACTTGAACTGCCGCACTCACTTCCTCGCTGGCAGCGGAATTTTCTTCCGATATGGCAGCCAGGTTCTCGATTTTGCCATAAACCAGATTCATAGCCTTCATTTCGTTTTCCAGCTTGTCGATCATATCAACAATATTATCCGCGACGAGATGGACGTTTTCGACATGACGGTTATTGCCTGCTACGACAGAGGAAAGTTGTTTGGCCTCTGATGCCAGTACGTTATATTCGGTATCGACCATGGATACTACACTGCTGATGATTTCCATCAACACTTTCAGATCGGTGGCAATGCTATCGGAATGATGTTGCGACTGTTCCGCGAGTTTGCGGACTTCTTCAGCCACCACGGCGAATCCGCGCCCCTGTTCGCCGGCCCGGGCCGCTTCGATTGCCGCATTGAGAGCCAGCAAATTGGTCTGTGCGGCAATGGCCGAAACCATGGATGTGATTTCGTTGATTCGACTGGCCTGCGTTTCCAGATGTTCGGCCGAGGTTTTGACTTCGGCGAATTGACTCATGCTATGCTCCAGTTTTTGACTGGATAGTTCAACATCTTTAAAACCCTGACTGATCTCGGAGACTGCCGCTTCCAACCGGGCTTTGTTTTTATCCTGTTCGCTGACGACCAGTTTCAGTGTCGACAGATTTCCGTTCAATATTGCAACGGACTCGGTGGTGTTTTCAGCCTGATGCATGGCGGCAGTCGCAACATCATTCACAACACCGGTAATTTCACTGGAAGTTGATTTCATTTTTTCTGCTAGTCCATTAAAATCATTGGCATATTTGTTCATTTCATCGGCTATACCCTTGAAGCCGACGAATTCTTTTTTGAGGCGGGTTTTGTAAGAGGCGAGACCCTCCATGACGGTTTCAAACTCATCACCGGAACGGAACTGGGTTTCATAAAAATACTTTCGTTCCTGCATGGTCTTGATTTCATTGAGAATGGTCTGCACGGGTCGCAACAGCAAGGTAGCGGCCAGGAGCGCGCCTAGTCCGCCGGCAACTGCGCCCCACAAAGGTGAGGAAAGACCAGCAAGCGCTAAAAGCGCCGAAATTCCCAATGCTAAAAAAGTAGAAAATATTCCTATTTTGATTGCCACACTGCGAATCATGCCAAAGGAAAGAAAGCGGTTCAGACCATGTGAAACGGTATTGCGAATGACTTCAGGGAAGCGGATCTTAATCTTCATGTTTTGGGCTGAGGATTCAACAATCTCTGTGTCAATGGCTTCTTTATAATGCGCGGCCGCACCGGCCAGCAATCCTTTGAGGTATCCGAACATGCCCCGTTGGGAGCGGTAGGATAATATGGCTTCCTTTTCTGAAATGGGTTCAATCAAAAGTTCTGGCGGATTGGCGCCTGGAATTCGTTTGGTAACAATGACATGAACGTCAAACATGGAACGGAGAAAAGAATAGAGATTTTCTTTCTGGAAAAAAGCCGGGTAAGTTCGGAAAAAAGTGCCGATATTGTCCTTGCCGATTGCCATCCAAACTTCGTCTTCGGTTTTGCCGATTGCGGCGGCAATTTCGGCTACCATGGCTTTGGGCTTGGAATCTTCCACGTCTTCCGTAGGAGTGAAAATTCGTCCCGGTTCCCAACCGGCCCGTTTCATCGCTTGGGCGGTAATCTCGTTTCCCCATAGGCTTCGCGCGGTCTGGACCCAGGTTGCAACTACTGTCCCTTTCAATTCATGTCCCCACTTTCCTTAAGCTTTTTCGCGTCATTTTTTTGCGTTCTGGTTTGCCCGCCGGAGCCAATTATTATACAATAAGAGAAGTTTTCACAACCGGATCGCTGCTTCCGCCGCTAACGGCGAACGTTCACATTCATCGTAGTTCAGCGATACCTGGAAGCAGAACTTGCTGCCTTTCATCTTTTCGGAAGCGTACACCAGACCATTGGTGCGACTATCGAGAAACGGGTGATCAATCTGTTCCGGATCGCCGAGCAGGATGATTTTCGTTCCGACACCGGGCCGTGTGATGACGCCTTTGGCCTGACGCGGCGTCGAATTTTGCATTTCATCCAGAATCATCCAGTATCGCTGCAGTGACCGGCCGCGTTGGTAGGCCAGCGCTTCTGTCTGAATGACTCTTTTTTCAAACAGCATTTGGACTGTGTCTTCTACCTGCTCGATTTCTTTGGATTCGGTAATGCCGTGGCCAGACATGAGGGTGAAGAGATTATCCCGGACCGCCCGCATGTAGGGATCGATTTTCTCCTGCTCGGAGCCCGGCAGGTAGCCGAGATCTTCGTCCATGGGGACATTGGGGCGGCAGATCAGCAGATGATGGTAGTCGCGCGGCCGGCAGTCCATAAACCGGTGCAACCCGACAGCCAGGGAATAAAAAGTTTTGGCGGTTCCGGCCGGGCCTTTGATAATCACTAACGGGGCTTCGTCAGCACCCAACATGAGGCACTCCTGCATGAAAATCTGCCCGACGTTACGGGGTGTGACCCCAAATGGATTGTAGTCGCGATACTTCAGCGGCACGATCTTCGAGCCGTCAAATCGGCCCAGGGCCGTCTGGCGAGGATTGTCGTCGGCATGGATCACCAAAAATTGGTTGGTCGTCAATTCAGGTTCGACCATGCTTTGCGTCGAGTCGTTAAAGATACGCAGGTCTTCTATAGATAAGAAGTTGGTGTCGCAGGCATAAAACCGGTCGATCGTATCAGAAGTCGCGTACACTTTCGCTCTCCCGGTGTATTGGTCTTCAATCTTGGCAACTTTTTCATTGCGGAAATCCTCGGCGGCAATCCCCAAAATATCGGCTTTTACCCGCATGTTGGTATCCCGGCTCACCAATACGACTGTTTGCCCTTCTCCGGCCAAGCCGCGGCAGACCTGCAGGATGCGGTTGTCGGCCTTGAACTTGTCCCAGTGGGGAGGCATCGGCGTTTCCAAGTGGTTGATGGCGATACGCAGTAGACCGCCTTCTTCGTTCAGAGATACTCCTTCAATCAGATTGCCCCGTGCCCGCAGTTGATCAATGAGGCGACTGACTTCCCGGCTGTTGGCGCCCCGATCGTTTGATTCCGATTTGAACCGGTCCAGTTCTTCCAGCACCACTTCCGGAATTACGAGGGTATGTTCGCTGAAGGTAAATAGCGCGTGGGGCGAATGCAAAAGAACATTCGTATCAAGCACGTAGTGTTTAATCAAACAGATCCCCCTCTTTTTATTAAGCGCGATGCTTTATTAAGTAATTCGCTATGTAAGTATTTCGCTGCGCGCGGATTTATTCCTACCGATGTTGCCAATAAATACGCGTCAGAAGTTGATTTTAACAATAAAAAAATAATTCGTATAGTTGGCGGGTGTATACATGACTTTAACAGACGGCCATTTGATTGCTTTTTTCAGCGTCCTTCTATTGATATCCTGGGTTGGGGTTAGCGCGGCCCGGAAGATCAAAAATGCGACAGACTTTGCCTTAGGCGGGCGAAAATCAGGTGTCCCGATGGTGTCAGGAACAATTGTCGGTACCATTATCGGTGGCGCCGCGACGGTAGGGACAGCTCAACTGGCTTTTTCCATCGGGCTTTCAGCCTGGTGGTTTACCCTTGGCGCCGGATTTGCCTTACTAGTGATGGCGTTTTTTTATGCCGCTCCGCTAAGGGCTTCAAAACTCCAGACCATCCCTCAGTTTCTGGTCCAACATTTTGGCCCGCGTGCAGGGATGCTCTCTGCCATTGCCGCCTCAGTCGGAATATTTTTCAGCATCGTTGCCAATGTCCTTTCCGCGACCCCGTTGGTGGTTGTGTTGTTCCAGACGAACTCCATGCGCGCGGTAGCCTTTGTCATGGCCCTGACTGTGGTATATGTTTTGTTTGGCGGTGTCTGGGCTACCGGACGGGTAGGGATATTGAAGACCCTGCTGATTTACATCACATTGATGGCCGCAGGATACGTTACCTATACACGAATGGGTGGCTGGAGCGGATTTTATGCCGCATTTCCCGCCTATCCGTGGTTCAGTCTGCTTGGCCGGGGGTGGGGGGCTGATCTGGGCAGCGCCTTGTCGTTGCTGGTCGGAACGTTGACGACGCAGACCTATATTCAGGCGTTGTTTTCCGCCAAAGATGAACAAACTGCCAGAAACGGCGCGATCACGGCGGCTCTGATCACTCTGCCGGCAGGCATCCCGGCTGTTATGGTCGGATTGTTCATGCGTGTGCATCATCCGGATATTTCGCCCATTAATGCACTGCCTTTGTTTGTTCTCACCTATTTGCCTCCCTGGCTGGGAGGCTTGTCGATAGCCGCCCTGTTGCTGGCATCCATCGGTTCCGCAGCTGGTCTCGCACTGGGAGTGGGGACGATGCTGAATCGTGATATTTTGCCTGCAGCCCATTGGCGATTTTGTGAAGCTCATGCGTTGTGCACCAATCGGATCGCTGTTTTTCTGGTTATGTTAGGTGCGGCCTTGTTTACGTTCGGGAATCTGCAGTCGCTGGTGCTGGAATGGAATTATCTTTCGATGGGCTTGCGGGGTGCTGGCATGATTTTGCCTTTTAGCCTGGCCATATTCAGGCCGGGCCTTCTTGGCCCCAAGGTCGCCGTGTGGGCCATTGCCATGGGTACGGTGGCAACGATTGGATGGAAATTCCTGTTCCCGCATGGAATGGATCCTCTGTTTGCCGGACTCATCGTGAGCGCGTTCTTCGTTGGCTATGGATTGTTACGGCAAGTGCATGCGCGGGTCGGATCGTAAAATAAGTGGTAAAATGAATAGCAGAAAAGATCATGCTAGGAGAAATGAATTTTGAATCAAACACCGATTGAACTGCACGTCGTGCTCGTCGAACCGGAAATACCCGGCAATACTGGGAATATCGCGCGCCTGTGCGCTGCAACTGCCTGCAGGCTTCATCTTGTCCGTCCCCTCGGCTTTTCGACGGATGATAAGCATTTGAAGCGAGCCGGCCTCGATTATTGGCATTTGCTGGACATTTCCTATCATGACAGCTTTGCCCAGTTGCAAGCCCTTTATCCTGCCGGGCGTTTTTTCTGCCATACGACGAAGAGTGACCGTTTTCATAGTGATGCTTCCTTTCAAGGTGGCGATTTTCTGGTTTTTGGTAAAGAGACGGCCGGCTTGCCGCCGGAGATTCTGGCCCAATACCCGGGGCAGTGCGTTCGTCTGCCGATGATCAGCGGCGCCCGGTCCCTGAATCTTTCCAACTCCGTGGCGGTTGCCGTTTATGAAGCGCTGCGCCAGACGGGTTATGCGGGACTGACTTGAGGGTTCAAAATAACGGATGAGGGAGAGTGCCTGCGATGCAGAAGGCTTTGTTTGGTCCGTCCGGAAATCCGGACAGTTTTTATGCTTCTGGGCGCAAGGCGTCGGTCGAGATGCCGGAATGGCTGGCGGGATTGGGACTCAATGCTTATGAATATTCCTTGACTCGGGGAGTGAATGTCGGGGAGACGACTGCCCGGGCCATTGGCGATGAGGCGGCCCGGTTCGGCATCGTCATGAGCGTTCATGCGCCGTATTATATCAGTCTGGCGACGGAGGATGAGAAGACGGCAGCCAATACAATGAATCATTTTCTGAAATCACTAGAAGCGGCACTCTGGTTCGGCGCAGACCGCATCGCTTTTCATATGGGCGGCATCGGCAAATTGTCACGTTATGAAGCTCTGGAGCTTGCTAAACGCAGGTTGGAAAAAATACTGGAGGAGGCTGAAAAACGGGGCTTGACGGGGCCGAAGCTGGCAGCTGAAACCCACGGAAAAGTCAATCAGCTGGGTACGGTCGATGAAATCATCGAAGTGTGCAAACTTTCTCCTCAACTGATTCCCCTGGTCGATTTTGCGCATTTATACGCCGTGGCTGGCGGAGGATTTTCGACGCCCAGAGACTACGGTTCGGTTTTTGAAACGATTGCCCGGGGGTTGGGGGATGAGACCGCCAAAATGCTGCACATCCATTTTAGCAGCATCGAATTTACCAAGGGCGGCGAAAAACGTCACTGGGGTTTTCACAATGACTATGGACCACCCCATCAGCCGCTGATTCAGTGGATCGTGGAGCATAAGCTCACCCCACGGATTATTTGCGAATCAGCGGGTACGCAGTCTGAAGATGCGAAGACGATGCAGGATTTCTACAACGCTTTATTGAAATCTTAATAAAGCTGTCCTTGGGGATAATCAGGTCTATGACTTACTATGGGAGGAATCGATATGAACGCATATGACAAAGGAACTGAATTGGCCCGTGCACTGAAAGAATCCGACGAATTCAAGGCGCTGGGCAAAGCACGCCGGGAGTTGGATACTGATGCGGGCGCACGGGACATGGTGAAAGATTTTTTGCGCAAACAGATGGAAATGCAGATTGAAGTGATGTCAGGCAAAGCGGACGTGAAGTCGAAGCAGGACTCGCTGCAAAAGCTGGGCGAACTGTTGTCGCTGAACGCGCGGGCGCGCGATTATATTTCCGCGTATTTCCGGTTTCAGCAGGTGATGCAGGACATCTACAAAATGATCGGCGATGCCGTCGGGGAAGGATTGGATCCTTTTGCCGAAAAATAATCAGTCCGGACGGGAATTTACCGCGGTGCTGTCTGAGCGTTCTTTTCCAGCTAACCAACTTTTAATTCAGGAGCCTATGTCTGGCCACACTACCTTTGAAATTGGTGGCCCCGCTGACTGGATGGCGCTACCGTCTACGACTGCCGAAGCAGCGGCTGTGATTCAGGCGGCGGCCGAGTGTTCGATTTCCCTGACCGTGATCGGAAAAGGCTCCAACTTATTGGTGCGTGACAAGGGGATTCGGGGCGTGGTGATGAAGCTCGGGGAGCCTATGGCTTTTCTTCGCTGCGAGGGCGATATGGTCATTGCTGGAGCCGGCGCGCTGTTGGCTGACGTATCGAAGTTTGCGGCGCAAAACAGCTTGGCCGGTCTTGAGTTTGCGGTGGGTATACCCGGGAGCATCGGCGGGGCGGTATTCATGAATGCCGGCGCCTACGACGGAGAGATGGGCAATGTTGTGGAGCAGGTAACTGCAGTCGGAATGGATGGTTCTATCAATACTTATGCTGCTGCCGGGATCCGGTTCGGTTACCGGCACAGCCTTTTTCAGGAAAACCACTGCGTGATCTGCGAGGTGCGGCTGAAGCTGCGTCCGGGGAATCAGGCAGAAATCACCGCACGGATGGCGGAGTTGACCCGGCGCCGGGAAAGTAAGCAACCGCTGGAATGGCCCAGCGCCGGCAGCACGTTCAGGCGACCGCAGGGCTTTTTCGCCGGAACATTGGTGGAACAGGCTGGCTGCAAGGGTTTGCGCTGTGGTAATGCACAGGTGTCGGAGAAACACGCCGGATTCATTATCAATGCCGGTCAAGCCAGCGCCGCCGATGTACAGGGCTTGATCCGCGAGGTGCAGGCGAAAGTCAAGCAACATTCAGGGGTCGAATTATGGCCGGAAGTAATCGTATTGGGTGAGGAGTGAATTTTAGATCATGAATTTGACTTTTTTGGGTGCTACCATGGGCGTGACGGGGTCCAGCCATCTGCTGGAAATCGGGGGCCGAAAAATATTGATCGATTGCGGCATGTTCCAGGGCTCCAAAATAGTCAGTGCGCTCAACCGACGCCCCTTCGGCTTCAAGCCCTCGGAACTCCAATGTGTGTTGCTGACGCATGCTCATATCGACCATAGCGGGCTGCTGCCCAAATTATGCAAGGCAGGATTCCGGGGACCGATCTATGCTACGGAAGCGACGATTGAACTGTGTTCCATCATGCTGCCGGATAGTGCTTACATTCAGGAATTTGACGCTGAAATTGAGAACCGCAAGGGTCGGCGGATGGGACGCGCTCCTGTGGAGCCGCTATACAGCGTGGAGGATGCGCAGAAATGTCTTACCCATTTCCGCCCGGTTGAATATGAAGTGGATTTTTCCCTCGGGGAAGGAATTCACGTGCATTTCCATGATGCCGGACACATTCTCGGGTCATCCATTTTGGAAATTCATGCGACAGAAGCCGGCAAAGAAACAGATTTTTTGTTTTCCGGTGACCTCGGTCGTCCGAATCAGCCGATCCTGAAGGATCCGACCTGCGTCAAATCAGCCGACTTTGTCATCATGGAATCGACCTATGGAGATCGGGATCATGCGGAAATCAACTGGGAAGACAAGTTGGCGGAAATCATCAATGAAACGCTGGACCGTAAGGGAAATATTATTATTCCTGCCTTTGCCGTAGGACGGACCCAAATCATCCTGTATTATCTGCACCGATTGTTCCGGACCAGCCGGATTCCTGATGTGCCGGTGATTATCGACAGCCCTCTGGCGATTTCCGCCACCGATATTTTCCGGCGCAATACCGGATATTACGATCAGGAAGCAAAAGCCACGATGGCCAGCGAACATCAAAACCCGCTGGAAATGCCGCAGCTGCGATTTACACGGACCTCCGAGGAATCCAAGGCGCTGAATTACATGGAGACTCCCGCCATCATCATTTCGGCGAGCGGCATGGCTGATGCGGGCCGGATACTGCACCACTTGAAGCATAATCTATGGCGGCAGGAAAGCAGTGTGTTGTTCGTCGGATTCCAGGCGGAAGGAAGCCTGGGTCGCCGCCTGGTCGAAGGCGTGAAAAAAGTGCGGATTATGGGAGAGGAAATTGGCGTTCGAGCCCATATTTACAATCTGGAGGGCTTATCGGCCCATGCTGACCGCGACGATATCATCAAATGGCTTTCCTGCTTCACGAAAAAGCCGGCCAATATATTCCTGGTCCATGGTGAAGTGGCAAGCGCCCAGGCTCTGTCGATGACGATCACCGAGAAATTGTCGATCCCTTCCTATATCCCGCATTATGGGGATGAGGTGGCCTTTGACGGCAGGTCCTGGCAGGTTACGTCTGCGGCGCCCGAACTACCGGCTGCTGTCGAAGCTCCAGGAAAAGAATTGCAGGACGCATTGAATGAATTGGACAGCGAGTGGGTAGAAGACAAGCAGAAGCTGGAAAATCTAGTGGCGGCCGATTCAGCTAAGATGGCGGTGGTTTTGAAAAGCCTGGCTAAGGTGCGCAAGTTTGTCCGCCAAACGCTGGGTAATTTATAAATGTAGACTTGATTCATATGGTGTTTTAACACCACCTGAATCTTAGTCGAATTTACTTCGAACTACAGCCTGTTTATCCCCGACCTAAGAGGGCGGGGTCTTACAGGCTGTGCGATGGATAAATGGGATGCTAACGGGAGGGAATGAGATGGGACAGGGATTCTGGTCCAAAATGACCGGAAGATTTGCAAGCGGAGAACAATCCAACGCGGACGAAGAAGTCAGTGCCCGCCGCACGAACAAAACGGACAACGTAAAGTTCGCGGTTTATATGCCTTCCTCCTATGAAGATGCCGCCCGGTCTGCGGAAGCCATGAAAAATGGCAGCGGCGTGGTGATCAATGGCGAGTGCCTGGATGAATCGGGCTATCAACGAATCGTCGATTTCCTTGACGGCGCGGCCTACGTACTGGGTGGAAGTAGCCGCCCGGTTTCGGACAACGTACAGATCTATGTACCGGCGACGATGCACATTGTTGACGAAGTCGTCTCCTATTATGGAAATCTGGGTGCAGGGAAGAAGCGAACGGATGTCTGATTTTGTCCATCTTCATGTACACAGTGAATACAGTTTGCTAGACGGCGCCGGACGGATAAGCGATCTCGTTCGACGGGCCGGCGAAGCGGGGATGAAATCTGTTGCCCTAACCGACCACGGCAATATGTATGGAGCTGTCGAATTTTATAAACAGGCCAAAAAGTACGGAGTCAAACCGATTATCGGCTGTGAGGTGTATATTGCGCCACGGAGCCGGTTCGACAAGATTGCGATAGAAGGCGAGTCTTATTATCATTTGATATTGCTGGCCGAGACACAGGCCGGTTACAGCCAATTGGTCGAGCTTGTCTCCAGAGCTTATACCGAAGGGTTTTATTATAAACCCCGCATCGACAAGGAACTGCTGGCGCAGCATCATGAAGGGCTGATCGGTCTCAGCGCCTGTATTGCGGGCGAAGTTCCTTCGCTGATATTAAAAGGTGACATGGCTGGCGCGGAAGCAGCTGCCCGCGACTATTCGAATATTTTTGGCCCGGATAATTTTTTCATCGAGCTTCAGGATCATGGAATTCCGGAACAGCAAGAAGCCAATCCGAAACTGGTGGAACTGGCCAGGAAACTGGGCGTCGGGCTGGTGGCCACCAATGATATCCATTACATCGACCGTTCTGATGCGGATGCCCATGATGTGCTCCTGTGCATTCAGACAGGCAAGTGCGTTGAAGATGTCGGACGCATGCGATTCCCGTCGCCGGAATTTTATCTGAAGTCCGGCGAAGAAATGGCGGCGCTGTTTCCCGAGTACCCTGAAGCAATGAGCAACACCTGCCGGATAGCGGATCGCTGTCAGGTTGAATTTGAATTCGGCAACCTAAAACTGCCGGATTTTCCCCTGCCGCCAGGAGAAACGGCGGAAAACTATCTGCGGGAGCTATGCATGGCGGCATTGCCTGTCCGTTACCCTGCAGCCGGTAGCCTTGAGCAGGAGAGACTGGACTACGAACTTTCTGTTATCGGCAGCATGGGATTCGCCAGCTATTTTTTGATTGTCTGGGATTTCGTCCGCTTCGCCCGCGAATCGCGCATTCCTGTCGGACCTGGACGTGGTTCGGCCGCCGGCAGCATTGTCGCGTATCTGCTGAAGATCACCAATATCGATCCGTTGAAGTACGGGCTGCTGTTCGAACGGTTCCTGAACCCTGAGCGGATAACAATGCCGGATATCGATATCGACTTTTGCTACGTGCGCCGCGGCAAAATTATCGAATACGTCTCGTCTCGCTACGGCGCCGACCATGTAGCGCAGATCATCACTTTCGGAACAATGGCGGCCCGCGCTGCAATCCGAGATGTGGGACGGGCTTTGAATGCACCGTTTGGTGAAGTCGATCGGATTGCCAAAATGATTCCGACGGTATTGAATATTACGCTGAAAGAGGCTCTGGCCATGAGCCAGGAGCTGAAAAGCGCCTATGACACGGATGCCACGGCCCGGAAAATTCTCGATCTGGCGATGTCGCTGGAAGGCTTGCCGCGCCATGCTTCGACCCATGCAGCAGGGCTGGTGATCGCCAGGGATTCCTTGAATTGTCAGGTTCCGGTGCAGAGTTCGGCGGACGGTTTCATCACGACCCAGTTCGACAAGGACTGTATCGAAGAAATCGGCTTTTTGAAGATGGATTTGCTGGGACTGCGAACCCTGACGGTGATCGGTGATGCGGTGGATATGCTGCGGGACAACCGGGGCATCGACGTCGACATGGAACAAATTCCGCTGGCGGATGCGGCCACCTGTGAAATGTTATCCCGCGGGGAAACCGTGGGCGTTTTTCAGATGGAATCGGGCGGCATGACGAATCTGGTCAAAGAATTGCGTCCACAGCAGTTTGAGGACCTGATCCCTTTGGTAGCTCTCTATCGCCCAGGTCCCTTGAACAGCGGGATGGTGGAGGACTTCGTGCGCGGGCGGCACGGCGCCAAGACAGTCGCCTACCAACACCCGTTGCTGGAACCGATTTTGCGGGACACTTTCGGCGTCATTCTCTATCAGGAGCAGGTGATGCAGATCGCCTCCGTGATGGGCGGATTCACTCTGGGTCAGGCGGACCTGCTGCGGCGGGCCATGGGCAAAAAGAAGCACGATGTGCTGGCGGCCCAGCGGGAACGATTTTTGGCCGGAGCAGCCGGACAAGGCGTTGATGCAGCCATCGCCAACGAAGTGTTCAGCCTGATGGAAAAATTCGCTGATTATGGCTTCAATAAATCGCACAGCGCCGCCTATGCCTTGGTCGCCTATCAGACGGCCTATCTGAAAGCTCATTATCCGGAAGAATTCATGGCGGCGATGTTGACCAGTGTCATGGGGGACAGTGGTCGGGTCGGCTATTTCATCGAAGAATGTCGCAAGCAGGGGATCAAAATTCTGCCGCCGGATATCAATCGCAGCGGCCTCAGCTTTTCCGTCGAAGCTGCATCGGTTCGGTTTGGGCTGGCTGGTGTGAAAAATGTGGGCGATGGAGCTATTGAGAGCATTTTGAAAGCCCGTCAGGAAGGTGATTTTAAATCACTGGTTGATTTCTGCGAACGCATTGATACGCGTCTGGTCAATAAAAGGGTTCTGGAGAGTCTGATTAAATGCGGTGCTTTTGACTCGACAGGCTGGCGACGGTCGCAACTGCTGGCGGTCAGCGAGCAGGCTGTGGACTTGGCGGCATCCCGCCAGAAAGACAAAGCCAGCGGGCAGATGGGATTGTTTGGCGATGAACCGACGGATGCCTTTCAGGAATTGGTTCCCCCGGACATGGAGGAACTGCCGAAGCCGCAGATTCTGGCCATGGAGAAGGAAATGACAGGCTTCTTTGTGACGGGACATCCACTGGATGAATATCGCGAGCAACTCAAAGGATTGTCTCCCATTGGGACATTAGTGTCTAATGAGTGTACAGACAATCAAACAGTTCAGATTGCCGGAATCGTGATGGCCGCTAAACGCATTCCGACGAAAAATGGTGAAACCATGTGTTTCGTCACCCTCGAAGATTTCACAGGCGCGGTGGAAGTCATTGCTTTTCCACGCACGTTTGAACGGGCGGGCCCTTTGTTGACTATCGACCGTGCAATTACGGTTCGGGGTCGCGTCAGCATCACAGACGATAAAATCAAAATCATTGCAGAGTCCGTGAAGCCGCTTGGACAAAAAAATGCTCAGGAGGTGCGCATTAATATTCGCAGGGAACAGGAAACGCCCGAGACATTTGACCGCTTGAAGCAGATTTTCACTTCCTGTCACGGGGATGCCATTGTATTTTTGCAATTGTTGGACCAAAAGCGGATCATAAAAACGGACAAGAACTTTTGGATAAACCCGTCTCCAATCGCTGTAAAGCGGATTGAGGACATTTTGGGGTCGGGGTCGGTAATTCTGGCATGATACTTGCATTAAGTATGTGAATAATGGTACGATCTATTTTGTAGGGAAAGGGGATATGTTTTTATGAAAGAAGTTGTCATCGTCAGCGCAGTGCGCACACCTGTCGGATCCTTCAATGGAGGATTAGCCTCATTATCTGCGGCGGAAATGGGAGCTTTGACCATCGCTGAGGCGGTCAAGAGAGCGCAACTGAAACCCAATCAAGTGGATGAGGTCATCTTTGGCAACGTACTTCAGGCAGGCCTCGGACAGAACGTAGCCCGGCAGTGTTCAATCAAGGCCGGAATTCCCGACACAACACCTTCCTTCACAGTGAACAAAGTTTGCGGCTCTGGTCTGAAGACTGTCAATCTGGCTGCACAGGCACTGATGTGTGAGGATGCGGACATCATCGTCGCAGGCGGAACGGAGAGCATGACACAAGCTCCCTATGTTCTTGATAAAGTCCGCTGGGGTCTGCGGATGGGGAACTCGAAGCTCGTGGATGTCATGATTCAGGATGGCCTTTGGTGTGCATTCAATGATTATCACATGGGGATAACTGCTGAAAACGTGGCCGAAAAATTCGGTATCACGCGGGAAGCTCAGGATCAGCTGGCTTTTGAATCGCAGACCAAGGCTGTCAAAGCGATTGATGACGGCAGTTTCAAAAAAGAAATATTACCTGTCGTCATTAAAGGCAAAAAAGGCGACGTGATTTTCGATACCGATGAATTCCCTAAACGTGATGCGGCTCTTGCTAAACTGGCCTGTCTCAAACCCGCCTTCAAGAAAGATGGAACGGTTACAGCCGGCAATGCTTCCGGGATCAATGACGGGTCTGCCGCATTGGTGCTGATGACTGCCGACAAGGCCAAAGCACTGGGTCTCAAACCGTTGGCCCGAATCCTCGGCTACGGTTCCGGCGGCGTTGATCCATCCATCATGGGGATGGGACCGGTGCCCGCCACGCGTAAGGCATTGGCCAAAGCAGGACTGACCATCGATCAACTGGATCTGATTGAAGCCAACGAAGCTTTTGCTGCGCAATTTTTAGCAGTCGGCAAGGAATTAGGCTGGCCGGCGGAAAAAGTAAACATTCACGGTGGAGCCATCGCGATCGGGCATCCGATCGGCGCCAGCGGGGCTCGTATTTTGGTCACATTGTTGCATTCACTTGAACAGCAGAACAAAAAAATCGGCCTGGCGACGCTGTGCATCGGTGGCGGCCAAGGTTGCGCCACCATCATCGAACGCCTGTAATTTTTACGGTCAAGGAATACCAGCCATCGGCGGTAATTGCGCCGGGGGCTCTGGGAGCTCCCGGTGCATATGTTATGCAAAAAAACAAAGAAGAAAGGGGTAAAAAAAATGTTTGAACTGACAGAAGACCAAAAGATGATGCAAAAAGTTGCCCGCGATTTCGCCGAAAAGCAAGTCGCTCCCGGCGCCGAGGAAAGAGATGAGCACGAAGCTTTTTCCCGTCCTCTGTATGATGAAATGGTCGGACTGGGACTCTCGAGCATCTGCTTCCCGGAACAATATGGCGGAGCGGACGGCGACGTCCTGAGCTATATCCTGGCAATCGAAGAGATCTGCAAAGCGGACTCCGGTCTGGGGATTTCCCTCTCAGCTACAGTTTCCCTTTGTGCATGGCCTATTTTTGCTTATGGAACTGAAGAACAGAAACAAAAATACCTCAAACCTTTGGCTGAAGGAGTCAAGATGGGCGCCTTCGGATTGACGGAGCCAGGTGCAGGTACGGACGCCGGTGGACAGCAGACCGTAGCGATTCTTGACGGCGATAATTACATCATCAACGGTAGCAAAATTTTCATTACCAATGCCGGCGAAGCCGAAGTATACATTGTGTTTGCCATGACAGACAAGGCCAAAGGGATGCGCGGAATCTCTGCATTTATTATGGAAAAAGGCATGCCAGGCTTCACATTTGGCAAGAAAGAGCATAAAATGGGGATACGGTCCTCACAGACCATGGAACTGATTTTCCAGGACGTCAAAGTTCCGGTTGCCAATTTGCTCGGCAAAGAAGGCGAAGGCTTCAAGATCGCCATGAGTACGCTTGACGGCGGCCGCATCGGCGTCGCGGCTCAGGCTCTGGGAATTGCGCAGGCCGCATTCGATGCCGCCGTGAAATATTCCAAAGAACGCGTTCAATTCGGCAAACCGATTTCCGCCAATCAGGCTATTTCCTTCATGATCGCCGACATGGCGACCAAAATCGATGCAGCCCGCTTGCTGGTTTATCGTGCAGCCGCATTTAAAGATGCCCATAAACCTTACTCCAAAGAAGCGGCTATGGCTAAATTGTTTGCTTCCGATATTGCAATGGAAGTCACAACGGACGCCGTGCAGATCCTCGGCGGCTACGGTTACATCCGCGAATATCCGACAGAACGCTACATGCGGGATGCAAAAATCTGCCAGATCTACGAAGGCACGAACCAGGCGCAGCGTATGGTCATCGGTGGCGCGGTGCTTCGGTAAGTACATATCACTTCGAAATTAAGGAGGTACCTTATCAATGGAAATCGTGGTCTGTGTCAAGCAAGTGCCTGACACAACGGAAGTTAAAATCGACCCGGTAAAAAACACCCTGATCCGCGAAGGCGTGCCGAGCATTGTCAATCCGTTCGACAAAATCGCGGTGGAAGTGGCCCTGCAACTGAAAGAAAAACATGGTGGAAGAGTCAGAGTCATTTCCATGGGACCACCGCAAGCTGCGGATGCTCTGAAAGAATGTCTTGCCATGGGCGCCGATGAAGCGGTGCTCGTAAGTGACCGGGCCTTTGGTGGCGCCGATACGCTGGCCACAGCATATGCCTTGTCAACCTCTATCGAGAAGATGGGCCCGGTTGATCTCATCATCTGCGGCAAACAGGCGATTGACGGCGACACCGCGCAAGTGGGCCCCGGCATTGCCGAAAACCTCGGATTCCCTCAAATCACGTATGCTGCTAAGATCGAAGTCAACGGTAATGTGATCAAGGTTGACCGCGAGCATGAAGACGGCTATGAAATCATGGAAGCTCCACTGCCGATCGTGGTGACGGTGGTCAAATCGATCGCCGAACCTCGTTTCCCGACAGTCAAAGGGACCATGAAAGCCAATCGGGCTCAGATTCCCGTGTGGACAGCGGCCGAAATCGGGGCCGATGAAAAACGGATCGGCATGCCGGGATCCCCGACCCAAGTCCGCCGGATTTTCACACCGAAACAGCGGAACCAAGGTGAACTGATCCAGGAAGAAACTGCTCAAAAATCAGTTGCGGCGTTGATGCAAAAGCTCAGCGACGCCAAAATAATCTGAGGCAAGGAGGGACAATGAAATGGCTGTAATCGTCAATCAGAACAAATGCGTTGGTTGCGGCGCCTGTGTTCCTGCTTGCCCGTTCGATGCGATCGTAATGCAGGAAGGCAAAGCGTATATCACTGAAAAATGCACCATGTGCGGAGCTTGTGTTTCCGTATGCCCCGTAGAGGCAATTTATCGGGAAGAAATCGAGCGCACCGTTTCCATGGACAAAACCGAGTACAAAGGTGTCTGGGTCTTCGCTGAACAAAGCGAAGGTCAAATCAAGGGGGTTGCCCACGAACTGCTGGGCGAAGCCCGCAAACTGGCCGACGAACTCGGAGAAGAAGTGGCCGCCGTATTGATCGGCAATCAGGTAGCAGGCATGACCAGCGAACTGATCGCCAGCGGCGCCGACAAAGTCTATCTAGTGGAAGGTCCCGAGTATTCCCACTACGATACGGAAGCCTATACGGTTGCTTTCGTCGATTTGATTAAAACATACAAACCCGCTCGCTGTTTTGGTCGGCGCGACCAACGACGGCAGGGATCTCGGACCTCGCGTTGCGGCCCGGACACGCACCGGCCTTTGCGCCGACTGCACCGGCCTCGGCATTGATCCCGAAACCCGTCTAGTGATCTGGACCCGTCCGGCATTCGGCGGCAATATCATGGCTGACATCCTCTGCCCTGATCACCGTCCGCAGATGGGAACCGTACGGCCCAAAGTGTTCAAACGGCCCGTTGCTGATCCCGGCCGAACCGGCGAAGTGATCAAAGTGGCCAGCAAAGTCAAAGCGGAAGACTTGAAAGTCAAACTGCTGGAAATCATTTCGGTTTGCACCTCCAATTGCAAACTGGAAGAAGCGGACATCATCGTTTCCGGTGGACGTGGGATGAACAAGCCGGAGAATTTTGCCGCAATCGAAGAGTTGGCAAATGTCCTCGGTGGAGCGGTTGGCGCTTCCCGCGCAGCGGTCGACGCTGGTTGGAAACCTGCACTGCACCAAGTCGGACAGACCGGTAAAACTGTTGGCCCCAAGATCTACTTTGCCTGCGGTATTTCCGGCGCTATTCAGCATCTGGCAGGCATGTCCTCGTCAGACACCATCATTGCGATTAACAAGGATCTCGATGCTCCTATTTTCAAAGTTGCCGATTACGGTATCGTAGGGGATGTCATGGAAGTCCTGCCGTTACTGACGGCTGAATTCGCGAAGTACAAAGCCTCCTGCAAATAAAACAGTCAACGGCTGAATACTACGCACCGAACTGATCAGACTGTCCGGCGGACTCTGATAGGTCCGTCGGACAGTCCTTTTTAAATGAGTCTGTGAAAAAATTCACTGCAAAGTGATCGAAGAGAGGAGAATGAATGATGGTTCAAGAT
>CAXXIN010000006.1:0-90163 GCA_963665275.2 Negativicutes bacterium | reverse complement strand
CCATGGAGGACAACGTCTCGACGAGCGGCAGTTCGATGCTTTTCAGTAGTTCAGCGGCGCCGCTCCGATCAAGGTCCTGCTGTTGGGCAAGGTGTAGTTCTGGCAGGCTCTCGACCGCCCAAGCCGCATACTCGGGGCTCCCATAGTTTTTCTTATTGAAGGGACCTGCGCCTTTACCCAGAAACTCGGTCATCAGTCGTTCGAACTGGTAATCGCTGCCCGATGGATTGATCAAATACGCCGCGACCATGGTGTCAAATAGCAGGGGCCCAAAAGTAATTCCTGCAGCTTGACAGACATTATACACCGGCTTGGCATCATGGGTGACTTTCGGCAAGAGAGGATCAGCCAGCAACGTCAAAAAGCCACTCCAGGCCGGCGAAGCCTCGGCGAGATAAAACTTCTGTTCCCCGGCAAATACGGCGGCGCCAGTAAATCGACAATCAGGAACGCGGCCTGCCGTGTCGGCCCAAAAGTATAATATCCCTTGTTTTTTGACCGCAGCCAGCAACGGGTTGAACTCGTCCAGGGTATTGATTCGCTCTGTGTCCGCTCCATCATCAGCGGTAGTCGATTCAGCGGGTTCTTGGGCGCCAGCGGTAAACCAGCCTGACAGTTTGGCAGGAAGTGCACGGAATTCGTATTTTTCTGCAACCGCGCGAACCTTCTCCACGTTGGGAGTGATCTTGTATTGCGACATATCGGTCGGAACCGGCACATTACAGACAATGGTGGCTAGTTTTTTCGACAGGTAGGCCATCTCGCGGTTGGCAAGGATTTTTTCCTTCAGTTTCTCACCTGGCACCTTGTCGATATTCTCATAAACACCATCAATCGATCCGAAATCTGTGATCAATTTTTTGGCCGTCTTTTCCCCGACGCCAGGAATGCCCGGGATATTATCAGAAGTGTCTCCCATCAGGCCTTTCATCTCGATGACCTGCATCGGCGTCAGCCCATAATTAAAGGTCATCGCAACGGGATCGACCTCTTCGAATTCAGAAATTCCTTTTTTCGTGAGCAGCACGTGGACATATTCATTGACCAACTGCAAAGCATCACGGTCTCCGGTGACGATCAGGAATTCCTGCTCCGCAGAGGCCTGGGCCGCCAAGGTACCGATGATATCGTCCCCTTCGAACCCCTCTAATTCAAGCACAGTAATCCCGAGTGCCTCGAGGACTTCACGGGCGGCCGGAAACTGCTCCGACAATTCCGACGGAGTCGGTTTCCGTTGCGCCTTGTATTCGCTGTATTCCTCATTGCGAAACGTATACTTTCCTTTGTCAAAAGCAACCACGACGCCGGAAGGCTTCAGATCCGCAACTAGTTTGATGATCATGTTCGTAAATCCAAATACGGCATTAGTAAAATAACCGCTGGAGGTTGTCATCGTGGGCAGTGCATAGAAAGCCCTATGAATGAGACTGCTGCCGTCGACGATAATATATTTGGGGTGCATGAACAACCTCCTGTTACTCTCCCTATGTGTATGGATGAAACTATTTCAGCAGGGCAAGGGCCCGGGCGACAACATTTTCAGGCGTGAATCCGAACTTTGCCATAACGGTCGGACCGGGTCCCGAAGCGCCGAAGTGGTCGATCCCCAGGGAATCACCTTGAGTTCCCGTGTATTTTGCCCAGCCCATGGTAATGCCGGCTTCCACCGACAACACCGGCACGCCAGCCGGCAAAACGCCCTGACGATACTCTTTGGTCTGCGCATCGAAGAGTTCCCACGAAGGCATGGACACAACCCGAACTCGATACCCTTTTTGTTCCAGCATGATCGCGGCCTTAATACTGATTTCCACTTCTGATCCGGTAGCCAAGAGGATGATCTGGGGCTTTTTGCCGTCCGCTTCCTGCACAATGTAAGCTCCGTAAGGAACGCCGTCCGCTGATCCGGCCTCCGACTCTTCCATGGTTGTTAATTTTTGTCGTGTCAAAACCAAGGCAACCGGTTTTTTCATTTCGATGGCGAGTTTCCAGGCAGCGCGGGTTTCATTGGCCTCAGCCGGCCGAAGGACCGTGAGTCCGGGAATGGCGCGCAAGCTGGCCAGATGTTCGATCGGCTGATGGGTAGGCCCGTCTTCCCCCACCCCGATGCTGTCATGAGTAAATACGAAAATCGAATGCGTCTGCATGAGCGCCGCCAGCCGCAGGGCCGGTCGCATGTAGTCGGCAAAAACAAAGAAAGTCGCGCCGTAGGGGATCAACCCGCCATGCAGGGCCATCCCGTTCACCATGGCGCCCATCGCATGTTCCCGAATTCCAAAATGCAGATTTCGGCCGGCCGGATTGGTGGCGCTGAAATCGCCCATGCCATCCAGCAGGGTTTTGGTAGACGGGGCTAAGTCCGCTGAGCCGCCGATAAGCGACGGCAATACGGCCGCAATCTGGTTCATCACTTTGCCGGAAGATTCGCGAGTCGCCATGCCGCCCGCCCCAAAAGGAACGAGTTTCTCCGCCCAGCCCTGCGGCAGTTTGCCTTCCAGTGCGTTATGGAATGCAAAGGCTTCCTCAGGATACTGCGCCTGATACTCAGCAAACAGCTTGACCCATTGATCTTCCCACACTTGACCGCGTTCCAGCGCTTTGCCGAAATGTGCGGCAGCCTCTGCAGGCACATGAAATTTGGGTTCTGGCGGCCATGCCAGCGTTTGGCGCGTGGCGGCGGCGGCGTCGGATCCGAGCGGTTCGCCATGTGCGGCGGCGGTTCCCTGTTTCGGGCTGCCGAACCCGATTTGGGTACGGACGGCGATCAGGGAAGGTCGTTCCTTTTCCTCTTTGGCCAATCGGATTGCTTCTTCGATCAAATTGAGATCGTTGCCGTCCGGCACGGTGAGTACCTGCCAGCCATAAGCCTGAAAGCGCAGCCGGACATTCTCGGTAAATGCGATATCAGTACTTCCTTCGATGGAAATGTGATTGTCGTCGTACAAATAAATCAGCTTGCCGAGGCCCATCGTCGCGGCTATGGAGGCAGCTTCCGCACAGACGCCCTCCATCAGGTCGCCATCGGAAACGAGACCATACGTAAAATGGTCCACGATTGGAAAGCCGGGCTTATTAAATACAGATGCCAGATGTTTTTCGGCGACGGCCATTCCGACACCCATGGCAAAGCCTTGTCCGAGCGGTCCGGTTGTGGCTTCTACGCCGGGAGTCATGCCATATTCAGGATGCCCGGGGGTTTTGGATTCCAATTGGCGAAATTTTTTCACTTCTGAGAGCGGCAAGTCATAGCCGAACGTATGTAAAAGAGCATATAATAACGCGGAACCATGTCCGGCGGAAAGCACGAAACGATCCCGGTCCGCCCACTTGGGATGAACAGGATTCTGTTTCAGAAACCGATCCCACAATACATAGGCCATCGGCGCCGATCCCAGCGGTAACCCCGGGTGCCCCGACTTTGCCTGCTCTACGGCATCAACCGCCAAAAACCTCAACGTATTGACGCATGTTTGATCTGTCTGATTCATTTGTCAACCCAGCCTTTCTCAATTTCATTTTCGCTACTCTATCGATACGGCGTCTTGAAGGATGCCGCAGGATACCGCTTCGGGAACTCAAATCCGACAATTATACTGCAGGGCTAGCAGGAAAAACCAACTCGCAGTGAGAACGATACTTAACAAGCGCAGAACCAGGATTGAAGGTGAAATTTTGTCAACCAAACCCAACATTGAAACCCAGACCAGTCCCGCGCCATCGCTGCCGACCTTCCCGACTGGTAAAACAATCAGTATTTATGTCACTGTCAGTATACTCTGGATTTTCTTTTTCGACCAGTTCTGGACCTATTGGTTTTCGGGCTCCACGCTGCCGGTTATTAGTAAAAATGCCCAAGCTTTGGCTTTTTTAGCTGGCACAGCGATTTTTTTATTTTTTGTCCTCCGAAAAACAAATTTGCTACCCCAAAAACTAGCTGACATAGAAAACGAAAACAGAAAGTTGACCGAATCAACCCAACAGGACCTTCTGGAGCGAGAGATCGTGGAGCAGGCTCTTCGCGGGAGTCGAACCCGGTACCAACAGCTTTTCGAACACATGCTGGGCGGATTCTCCTATCAGAAGATCCTCACCGATGACGCCGGACAACCTGTAGATTTCGTCTTTATGGAAATCAACACGGCTTTTGAAACGATCCTGAACTGCAACCGCTCGCAAATCATTGGACAAAGAGTCACCAAATTTTTTCCGCAAATTCGAAGTTCCAGCCCGGATCTCATTCAACTTTTCGGGCATGTTGCCCTGACTGGCCAGGATAACCGTTTTGAATACTATTGGAGTCACAAGCGGCGCTGGTTCTCCGTGGCAGTTTTCTCACCCCAGGAGGGATATTTCGTAACCCTGTTTGAAGACATTACCAATCACAAGGAATCCGAAAGCAAACTCCGGATTCACAGTGAATATCTGCTTTCCCTCAACGAATTGACGCTCGGCGTGCTGAACCGGGTCAATCTGGACGAGCTGCTCTCGGTCATGGTTGCCCGCGCAACCAGTCTGTTGGATCACTCCAGCGGCAGTCTCTATCTCCCATGCGAGGATGGCCTGCACGTAAAGCTGGTTGCCGCCAGCGGATTTTATTCGGACTGTATCGGATTGGTTCATCGCAAGGACTGCGGACTGGTGCAGCAAGTGCTGGCAACCGGCGCCCCTGTCGTATTGAAAGATTATCGGAACTGGGAAAACCGGTTGGATTTCAAGGAGTTTGAAACTACGAGGGCTATCGTCGGACTGCCTATTTTCGCCGACAGCAAGGTCTACGGGGTCCTGGAAGTCCAGTTTCAACAGCCGGATCGCCTATTCAGCGCGGAGGAAGTCGAATTATTGGACCGATTTGCCCGCCTGGCTTCCATCGCGTTAGATAATGCCCTGCTATATAAGCGGTCCCTGACGGAAATCCAGGAACGCCAGCTAGTTGAGGAACAGCTGAAACATATGGCCCTGCATGATGGACTAACCAAGCTGTATAATCGCAGTTATTTCGAAGAAGAACTGCATCGTCTCGAAATGAGGCGCTCAGGCAGTGTCGGCGTTATCGTCTGTGACGTTGACGGACTAAAACTGGTCAATGACACTCTGGGACATGCCGTGGGCGATCAGCTGCTGATCGCTGTGGCCAATATTCTCCGGCAAGGGTTCCGCGATTCGGACATGGTGGCGCGAATTGGCGGAGATGAATTCGTGATCCTGCTCCCCGGTGCGCTGCCCGAAGTCATCGAAAAAGGAATTGACCGGATACGGGCCAGTGTGATTCAAGCCAATAAAGAGTCGGAAAAGAGCCTGATCAGTCTGTCGGCGGGATGGGCGGTGAGCCTTGCGCCGTCGGATTCTCTGAGTCTTGCGTTCAAGGAAGCAGATACCAACATGTACCGGGAAAAGCTGCATCAGAGTCGCAGCAACAAGAACGCCATGGTGAAGACCCTCATCCAGTCTATGGAAAACAAGGATTACCTCACGGACGGACACGCCGATCGATTACAGTTTGCAGCGGTCGCGCTGGCCTCGGCGATGCAACTGCCTGACAAGAGTATTGCCAATATTCGTCTCCTGGCTAAGTTCCATGATCTAGGGAAAGTCGGTATCCCCGATACGCTGCTCAATAAAGAAGGAACGCTGACGGAGGCCGATATTAATGAGTTGCGCCGTCATCCTGAAATCGGCTTCCGCATAGCCCAGGTGTCGCCTGAATTGCTGCCGATTGCTGATTTTATCCTGAAGCATCACGAGTGGTGGAATGGCAAAGGGTATCCGTTTGGGCTCGCTGGCGAAGCCATCCCCATTGAATGCCGAATATTGTCGATTGCCGATGCCTTTGACGCAATGACCAGCAAACGCCCCTACCGTGCACCACTAAGTATCGAGGCAGCATACGCGGAATTGCAGCGTTGCGCAGGAACCCAGTTTGATCCGGCCATTGTTGAGCTATTCCTGTCCCTGCACCCCAAGTTATAAGAAACGAAATTTTTAGCGGCGCAAACCGGTCTGTCGCAATATTTCCGCCGTCTGCCGGGGTTTATTCATGGAGTACAGATGAATCCCGGCAACGCCATGCTCAACCAAGTCGACAATTTGATTGCAGGCATACTCGATTCCGGCTTTTTCCATGTCCCCCGGGTTCTCGCCATATTTGTGCAATAGTTCGGATAGCCGCCGTGGAATGGAAGCGCCGCACAATTCGGTCATCCGGCGAACCTGGGCGGCATTGAGAACCGGCATGATGCCGGCAGTTACAGGAATCTTAATTGCGAGCTTGTCCAATTGCTCCATCATTGAATAAAACAGCTGATTGTTAAAGAATAGCTGCGTAATTAAAAAATCCGCGCCTGCCTCAACTTTTTGCCTCAGATGTTCCCTGTCCGTAGCCAGATCCGGGCATCTCGGATGTCCTTCCGGATAAACAGCGGCGGCGACGCAAAATTCATGATTAAGTTGAATATGCGCAATCAGGTCTTTGGCATATTCGTGATATTCACCCCCGCTGGCGCAGGGAACTTCCGGCGGCAGATCCCCGCGCAGAGCCAGAACATTGCTGATATTCTCCTGATGCAATTGCGTCAGAACTTCATCGGTCGCCTGACGGTCGGCTCCCACGCAGGTGAGATGAGCCAATGTTTCTACGCCAAACTCGTTTTTGATTTTGGATGCGATCTGGACCGAACGAGTGCAGGAACTTCCGCCAGCACCGTAGGTAACGCTGATATAATCGGGTTTCAGCTCACTGAGGCCCTCCAGAGTCGCAAATATCGTCTCGATCGGATAATCATGCTTCGGTGGAAAGATCTCGCAAGACACCACCGGTTTTTTGACATTGAAAAGTTCACAAATACGCATAGAATCCTCCTTAATACTGTCGTAAAAGGCAGCCACCGTGCTGGGTAGCAACGGCGGCTGCAAAAGCTCCCTGTCATGTAATGAATTGTAACAAATCAAGCGCTAATCAGTCCATAGATTTTAATAGCACGGCTTTGCTCCAAATTAATGAATTGACCATCGGATGTTTTGACCAGCGGCAGGCCTACCGGAAATGCACCCGGATGAACGATTTCCGCCTGTCTGCCGTCACTCAACAAAACGACGCTACCGGTCATATAATCTTTAATATGAAACAAAAATTTGCTGCAAACTGAGACATCCAACGCGTCGAACATCTGTTGGAAGAGGCTCTCAATCACGTGGTAGGGTGTTGTGCGACGTCTGTATATCCGGTCCGATGTCATGGCATCATAGATATCAGCCACGGAAATAATCCGGGCGAACTCATGAATGTTCTTCCCCTGCAATCGCAGCGGATATCCGCTGCCATCCATCCGCTCATGATGCTGCAGAACCGACCACATTACCACCAGCGGCACCTTGGGGACCTCTTTCAGCAAGTAATACCCCTTAGTCGTATGCATTTTCATGATTTCCATTTCGTCCGGCAATAGCTTCCCAGGCTTGTTCAAAATCGCAACAGGAACCTGGCTCTTGCCGATATCATGCATCAAGCCTGCAAAAATCAAATCGCGCAGATTCTGTCCCTGAATCCCCATCCATTTTCCGATCACACCAGACAACACCGCCACATTGACCGAATGTTCAAAGGTATAGTCATCCGTATGGCGAATCATCAACATGTGATTCATCACGCCCGGCGCATCCACCAACGGATCGAGCTTCTCATTGGCCAGTTCTTGCATCCTGGCCACAGGCACTTCGCGAAACAGGCTGATAGAATTGAAGGCAGTCTTGACCAGATCCACCGTTTCCTTATAATACGCATTAAATGCCACCCTGTCGTAAGACCAGGGAACATCCTGATTAATTTCAATCTTAGTTTCAGGAACGAGGATAGAAACTTGACCGACCCCCCATTGACGCAGGAGGCGGATCCGATTATCCGTTAAAACGGTTCCCTCGCCCAGGATAGACTTACCGTCATCCGAGGCCATGAGCTCTGCAACGATCATACCTGCCTGCAGCTCGCTCACGCTGTATTTGGTTACCTGCCGTTTCAGCACTTACTCGATTCCTCCATGAATACCTTAACCCCTACGTACGAAGCACTTTGCTGATTGACAGAGTTCTGCATTTATCCAGATCAACAAATTCACCATCGGTCGTCCTAACTGTAGGTCGGGAACTGTCAGCGACATTGAGAAAAATCACCTCGCCAAGCTGTCCGTTGCTTAACTCCACAAAATCTCCCACGAAACGCGGAATCAGGTGATCTACCAAAACCGAACAAGTTCGGGAATCCAGTTTTCCCAGCATTTCATACTGCAAAACCGCCACAGCTTCATACGGAGTGACTTTGCGTCCGTAGCTCCGCGCTGACGTGATCGCGTCAAATACATCGGCCACCGCAATTGTTTTGGCATATGGATGAATTTTATCCCCTGTAACGGACAGCGGATATCCGCTACCATCCATTCGTTCATGGTGTTGCAACGCACACAGCAATATACTGCGGGGCAACTCTCGATTCAGTTTGAGAAAATTATAGCCTCTCACGGGGTGGAATCGCATCAAAGCCATTTCGTCCTCTGTCAAGGCGCCGGGTTTGTTCAACACCTTCAATGGAATCAGCGCTTTTCCCACATCATGGAGCAAAGCCCCCAAAATGATCTCTTCAAGTTCGCGAAAAGGCCGACCGAGCCAGAGTCCCAAGCAACCGGACAGGATACCCACATCAACGGAATGGTGATAAAGGTAATCTTCAGGATGCGGCATCATTTGAAGGTTGTCCAATACCGCTGAATCTTCAATCAACGGCAACACACATTCCTCAACCATCTGACGCACATCTGTAACCTCAAAACCATCTTTGAGGAAGCGAGCCCGACCAAAAGTTCCCTTCAGCACTTGAACAGCCGCTTCATAATATGCCAGAAACCCTGCGGGGATCTGGACCTTGACTTCTGGTTCTTTCTGCGTCTTTATCCGGCACACCGGTTCAGGGTCTCCCGTTGGGCGCCCCAAGACTCCTGCGGGAGCTTCTTCGCGGATGTCCACATAGCGTAATCCCCACAGCTGGAGCATTTGAATCACGCGCAAGGTTAAAACGGCGCCTTCATTCAGGAAGTTCTTGCCGTCATCCGTTACAATCATTTTTCCCAAGCACATGCCTGGAACCAAATCATCGATAGCCAGCCGTTTATTAACGTAGTTTGACAAAGGAAGTCGCCTCCTTGCCTTTACCTGCCTTTTCGTTCAGGTAAAATAACCGCGTTGAAAACGAATCCGCCAAATACATTTTTGTCCATCAGTTGATCGATTTTTAGCCGTGCAGTAATCACTCGGCTATAGGGTGGATCGACAAACTCAAAAACAAGAGTGCCATCCAAGACTTCTCGTATAAATGCCATCTTGGTTTTTTGCGAATCCGGGTTGTAAAAAATCAACAAACTTCCTTTTTTGACGGCGGATGGTTTTCGGCCCACCACCCAACCCTGTTTCTCTGCTTCCCCAGCCCAGTCCTTCTCTGGCCCCTGCCAGTTAAACCCAGGCTTGGGCGCCACTTTATCAAATTCCTGGACAGGCCATGCGGCCCCGGTAAAACCTCTGGCAGATTTATAGTCCGCCATCGGGCTTACCGTTTTCGCTGCAGGAATTCTCTGTGGCAAAATACAGCCTTGAAAATGAATAGCGGTCGAGAGTTCGGCGAACTTCATCCAGTAGCGCGCCGGCTTACCGTCGCCACCCATGACCGTTTCAAATATCAGGCCCTTGTCCGTTACTTCACGGGCAATCCCTACCCAGACCAACCCTTCGTGGTAGCCGAGTATGATCGCCCCGCTAACTGCTTCGGAGGGCTTATGCTTAACTTCCCAACCGTCACGCTGCGCCCGCGCCAGCCAATCCTGTGCATCGTCGACGAACCAGTTCACTCCGGGCGCCGGAGCAACCTTATCAAATTCTCTCAATGCATAAGTGCCAAACCAACCGTCAGAATAAAAATTTTTATACCGTTCTTCCACCGTTGAAGGAGCGGCAAACCCTACAGGCGAAAACGAAAAAATGCAGACTACTCCAACCAAACACAATGCCACTAAGGCTTGCAGCGTTTTCATGCCCGTTCATCTCTCCTTCGGTTGGTTCTTCACAGTCTTTACCACTTACTATGTATTCGCGCTGCATCAGCTTTTTCCTGCTAGTGAACGATGGTAACGCACAATATTATTGTGCTGGCTGCTCCTACGATCTAGGAAAAGACCGCCCGGCTTTGTTCTGCGGGCGGTCTCTCTCCGACTACGGCTTTTGCGGCAACCTTTTCATCATTTCGCTCATATCTTTGATCTGAGCGCCGTCAGGCAATTTAAAGGTCTCGGGTGGCAATGCGCCGATCTTCATGTTCTTGTTTTCGGTAACAATTTTTTCTCCGTCTTTGGTGGTCATTTCAGTACGCATGGGAAGGCCGTAGTCTTCCCGAACCCACATCTTTACGGTTCCGTCGCTGTCTTTCATCTTGTAGGAAATAACACGACACTTCACCCCGTCATAAACGACATTCTCAATCACTTTCATCGAATCCGGAGCCATATGCTCCGTATAATCCGCCGTATCAGGTTTTCGGGGACCTTTCCCTTCCATCCCCTTCGTTGAAAATTTCATCGCGAGATTAGACGCTGGGTCGTATTGAACCATGTCTTCTCCATCAAAATACATCACAGATTTTCGCCCCTGAACGGTCTGTTCCATTTTCACTTTGCCCCGTTCTGCCCACACCCGGCTGTTCAGCGTCATTTCCTTCATCGTGACTACCGAATCATAAGTCATGCCGGGAGTCTGTTTGGCCTTGGCGAAAATCGACTGGATCGTTTCTTCCTGCGTAGCAGCTGGTTTAACCGGTGCATTCGTCGAGGCCGGGGTATCCTTCTTGTCGCCGCCGCAGCCGAGAAGACTTACCAGCACTACCACCACAAAAGCAAAAACCAAGACCCGTCGCACAGTTGTCAAGTTCATGGTCCAGATACCCTCCCCCACATTTTGTGTCTATAGCAGTTACCTGTGTTTTTCTTCTACAAAACTTAGAATATTCCTTCTTTTCCCAAGCTAAAAAAAAAGAGCCCGCTACGGCTCTAAACCTTGCAATCAACTTTACTTCCGGATACACAGTTGTCTGTGGCCGGCGCTGGCGCTTTCTTTTTATCCCGGCCTCCGAAGTCTGGTTGCTTGTAAGGGCTTTTCCCTTTGTCCCGCTCTTCTTTCGGTCTGACCTGACGCACTACCAAATGCATCAAATTTCTTTCAACCGGCGGTACCAAGAAATCGTCGACCGCCATAATGATCACCTCCATTGATTCTATGTGGTGTCATCAAGATTATCGATAAAATCAAACTGAAACTTAATATTTCCGGCTCAAATTTAACCAGCGTAGGAGCAACAATAATCCACAACTTGTTGAACTTTCAGTTTGAATCGTGAATTCGCCGGTACATGAAAAGCATCACCACTTTTCACGGTTTTCCATTCGGACTCGCCCGGCAGCAGCACAGCCATCTCCCCGGCCAGCATCTCCATGTCCTCGGCCGCCTCCGTACCAAACTCATATTCGCCCGGCAACATGATCCCCAGGGTTTTATGAGTCCCGTCAGCGAACTTCACCGTCCGGCTTGTCACCTTGCCGTCGAAATAGATATTCGCCTTTTTGACGATGCTCACTCCATCAAATTTTTCCATACGCTCTAGCCTCCTCATAATCAAGCCATCGATCCCGCACACGAAGCCGTACCTATTTTTAATAGTACAAGAACAGCCGATTTCCTGCAATCTATATTTACCAACATTCCACATTTTTTTGTAAATCCGGCAAAGTTGCGATACAATGAAATCAAACGCAGTTAGGGGAGGGAGACTTCTATTATGGATCTGGAGAATCAAGCCATCCTTGATTATTTTATCGAACTCGGCTTCGAGGAAATTCCCATCGAAGAAGGGTTGAGGGCGCTGTCATTTGAGGAAAGCCCGGAAGGAGAATACGCCCTGATCACGGACGAGGACGGCAGCGTGCCGGAATCACTGAAAGCTCCGCTTATGCTCGCGTGTTATACAGAAAAAGGCGCTTTTCTTTGGAGCACGGGGTTCAAAAACGCAGCGCAGTTCAAGGAGATATGGTCCTCAGGCAGCACGTACGTCGAAAAACTTGCAGCCGCCCAGCGCCACCGGGAAGAAATAATCGACCCGAATTTACGGGCGCAGTTATCGGAGGGCTAACCGGATGAGTCGTGGCTTGTTTGAATTTCGCGGGTCCGGTCTTGGCTACATATGGCTCCTGGTCTGGACAATATTTCTCTCGGTCATCACTGCTGGACTCTTTTTTCCTTGGGCTTATTCGGCCCAACAGCGTTGGATCGCTTCCAATACTTATCTGAACGGACAGCCGCTGCAGTTCGTAGGAACCGGCATCGGGTTCTTCTTTCAATGGCTGCTTATATTGATCCTCACATTCATCACACTTGGCCTGTATGCTCCCTGGGGCTACTGCCGCTTGAAACGCTGGGAAGTTGAAAACACGATTCTGCCATGAGCAACGCTTCCAGCACCCCGCCGCCGATCGCACGGGCCTTGTCGGAGATCGTCCAGCAGTGCTCTGCTTTTGCGCGCGGGTCAATGTCGCCGATCTTCATATTGCGGGTAACGGGGAGCCCTGGATATAATAGTCCCCTCAGGATACCGTCGATGGAAGCGAGGACTTCCACCCCGTCAACATAGCCCAAAACTGCACCAGCGGCTACGAAATCACCGATTTTCTTCTCGGGGCTGAATATCCCGTCGCAGGGCGCGCTCACCAGACGTTCCTTCGTATATCCTCCGATATCACCGGGGATTCCGGTATTGGGATAGGCCGCTCCCTGCAGAATGACCCGCCCAAGATCATGACCGCGCATGGTTTCCACAACACGGTGTACATCCTCACCTGCCGAAAATCCGGGACCTACGCCCACTACTACTGCAGCGTCCCCTATGGATGTTCCGGTATTTTTTTTGGCTAGGATCGCATCAACGAGCCCCCAGGGTTTCAGCCTGGCAGCGATGTTGCAGGCCGGATCAACTACGACCGGGATGTTTCTCTCCAGCAGGCATTTTTCAACCTCTGATGGCCGCATGTGGAATGCCGTGATGCCTTCCACTTCCATCCGTCCTTCGAAAACAGCGTTGGCAAAGGACACTGTCCGCCGGATCACCGTAGGTTCGGCGATTTCAGTAATCAGAATGTCAAAGCCGGAACGAAACAAACGATGTGCGATTCCAGTCGCCAGATCGCCGCCGCCTTTGATAATCACAAGTCTGTTCATAAATGGCCTCCTATTCTCTTTCGTAAACGATCAAAGCGGGGTAAACATCATGCATCAACATGTCAATTTGGCCAACCTGCCCGACCTCGCCCTCGCCAACGGTTCGCCGAGAGTGATCACCCTCATCGGGGGCGGCGGAAAAACCAGCCTGATGCAGCTCTGGGCCCGTTGTCTGCACGAACGCGGCATTGCGGCGGTCACGACAACCACAACTAAATTATGCAACAAACCGCAGACCGGTTTTACCTTTGTCCAACCGGTCAGTCTGGCGGAAGCGAGAACCATGCTGGACAAAAATCACGGCTCGGATCAGATCCTGACGCTAACCGGCAAGTTGCTCCCTGCAGAGGGAAAGCTCACCGGCATTCCCGTCGACTGGGTCGAGCAACTGAGCAGCTATTCCCCGGATACGATTTTTCTTGTTGAGGGCGACGGCTCCGCCGGGCGCTCCCTCAAAGCCCATCTGTCCCATGAACCGGTAATTCCTGCCTGCACTTCGTTGCTGATTCCGATCGTCGGCCTGGATGTGCTGGGCCAGCCATTGAATGATGAGAATGTGCACCGATCAGAAGTCTTTGCCAGGATCACAGGCAGCTGCCCAGGCGCGCCCATCGATCCGGCAGCCGTTATAAAGGTGCTCCTGCATAAAGAAGGTTATTTGCGGCAATGTCCTGATACTGCCGCGGTCGTGCCGTTTTTTTAACAAGGCGGAGTCCTTGCATGCGTGCAGGGCCGGATTCCATCTCGCCCAAAAAACCCTGGCTGCCGGACAGCCGCAGATACAATCTGCGCTGGTTGGTAGTGTCCAGCAAAACTGTTTCGCGAGGTTGTCATGATTGCAGGAATTATTTTGGCTGCAGGCGCCAGCCGCCGGATGGGGCAACCCAAGCAACTTCTTCCGCTGGCAGGCAAACCGATGGTTTGGCATGTTGCTGCTGCAGCGTGTCAGTCCCGCCTGGATGCTGTCTTCCTGGTAACCGGCGCCGGTGATGATGCCGTGAGAGCTTCTGTAGAGGGTTTGCCTCTTACTTGCATCCATAACGGGAACTGGGAAGCCGGTCAGGCAGGCAGCGTGACCACAGGGCTGAAGGAACTCGCCCCGGCTACGGAAGCCGTCATGTTTTTGTTGGCTGACCAGCCACTCATCACACCTGAACTTATCGACGCTCTCATCGACGCCTATCGGACTTCGGATAAAAGTATCACTTGTCCCTGTCACGCAGGGCAACGGGGCAATCCTGTCCTGTTCGGTTATCGCGAATGGAAGAGTGCCCTCTGCCAACTGTCTGGCGACCAAGGCGCCCGACAAATCATAGCCGGCCATCCGGAAGCTTTGCTTCAGGTACCGGTGGCCTCAGCGAAGTTTTTTTGGGATGTCGATACTGAGGCGGACTACCAGCGAGTATCGAACGAGTTCTCCTGATCAGTATTTGCTGTATTTTGTGTTGGATAGAGGCAGCTGCGTCCGAAAAATTCGGTCATATCGATAATAAGCTCCGGCAACCGCCGGCGCCGTCGGAATAGTCGCGATTTCCCCGATTCCCTTTGCGCCATAAGCGAGCGTGGAGGGATTTTTTTCGATCAGATAGGTTTTTATCTCCGGCATATCGGTAGACCTAAATAATCCCAGTGTTCCGAACTTAGCTGTCGGCACTCCCCGGTTCATCGGGAAATCTTCCTGCAATGCATAGCCCAGACCCATGGCAATAGCCCCTTCGATCTGCCCTTCGACGCTGGTGGGATTGATCGCCCTCCCGACATCATGGGCTGCCACGACTTTTCGCAACCAGCCGGTTTCATTCAGGCACACCACCTGAGTTGCATACCCGAACGCAACATGATTGACAGGATGAGATTTATCAGAGTTTAACGGATCGGTTTCAGCCCTGTATTGTCCGGCGAATTCCTGTCCCTCGATTGCCGCCAGCGATTCCGACTTTAAGACTTGCGCCAGTCCCAACGCCGCCTGCCGAACCGCTTCACCGGTGAACAGCGTTTGCCGCGAAGCCGTGGTCGTCCCGGCATCAGGCGTCACATCCGTGTCTGGTGCATGCATGAGAACGAGATCCGGACTAACAGGCGCCGTTTCACATACAATCTGCCGCAGAATAGTCGCCAGCCCCTGCCCCACACAGGCTGCGCCGGTCAATATTTCCACTTTTCCCTGTCGAACCCGCAGAATCGCGCGTCCAGTATCCGGCACGCCAACTCCCAGGCCGGTATTTTTCAAGGCGCAGGCAATCCCGGCGATCTGGGCAGCTTCGTATTCTGCCTTGACCGCTAATAGGGTTTCTTTAATCGCCGTACTATCATCCGCGATCTGGCCGGTAGCCATGACCGATCCGGGTTCCAGCGCGTTGCGGAAGCGAATTTCCCACGGACTGAGGCCCGTTAGATCCGCCAGTAGATTGAGATTCATCTCACTGGCAAAAGTAGCCTGAGGAACCCCAAAACCACGGAAGGCGCCTGCAGGCGGATTGTTCGTATATACGGCCATGCCGTTGATTTCGATAGCAGGAATCTGATAAGGCCCGGACACATGTGTACAAGCGCGCTGCACTACCGGTCCGCCAAGTGAAGCATACGCACCGGTATCCGCTATGATGCGGGCCTTCATCGCCACCAGATTTCCGTCCTTATCACAGGCAGTAGTGAGGGTGATTTCCATCGCATGGCGTTTCGGGTGCACCCGAATGCTTTCCTGGCGGCTCAGCGTCAGTTTGACCGGTTTGCCGGTTTTTTGCGCCAACAATGCCGCATGATGCTGCACCGAAAGGTCTTCCTTGCCGCCAAATGCGCCTCCGACCAACTTGCTGATAACACGAACCTTTTCGCCCGGCAATCCGAGGGTGGCCGCAATACCATGATGGTCGTCGTAGACACTCTGGCTGCCGATATAAACCGTGATTTTCCCATCATCCCCCGGTATCGCCAGCGCGCTTTCCGGCTCCAGAAATGCGTGTTCCGTCGGCGGCGTCTGATAACTGCGGGTCACGGTGTGAGCGGCAGACGCGAGAGCCTGTCCGACATCGCCGCGCGAAAAATCAACCCGGCTCAGAATGTTTCCATCCGGGTGAAGCCTCGGCGCATCAACAGCCATTGCTGCCTGCGGGGAAAGAATCGGCGGCAGTTCTTCATATTCGAGACGAATCAGGTTCACAGCTTCTCGGGCTATTTTTTTCGTCGTCGCCGCTACGATCGCCAACGCATCACCGATATAGCGACTCTCTTCCCCAATGGCGATCAGGGCCGGCCAGTCCCGTTTCAAATGACCCCATAGCCGCTGTCCAGGAATATCGGAGGCAGTCATGACAGCCTTCACTCCTTCGAGTGCGCAGGCTGCATCCGTATGGATGGCCAAAATACGGGCGCGGGCCAATGGCGTGCGCAGCACGGCCGCATACAACATGTCGGGAACTTTCATATCATCGACGTACTGACCTGTTCCCAACACTTTCTCAGCCGCGTCCATCCGGGCCACTCGTTCTCCGACGCCGGCGCCGGCTTCTGCGGGAACAGCCACCTCCCCTCGTAGAACACGAGCAGCCATCATGATCGCTTTTTCAATCTTGACATAACCGGTGCAGCGGCAGATATTGCCGCGCAAAGCTTCTTTAATTCGGGCGGCCGATGGCTCAGGGTCCTTGTCCAGCAATGCCTTTGCACTGATTACCATCCCTGGTGTGCAAAAACCGCACTGCACGGCTCCGGCTTCGGCAAATGCCCAAGTATAAGCCTTTTTTTCTTGTTCAGTCAGCCCCTTCCACCGTAGTGACCGTCTTGCCATGAACCCGGCTTAGCAGCTGGAGACAGGCCCGCATTGCCAATCCATCAATCAACACCATGCACGCGCCGCAGGAACCTTCGGAGCAGCCATTTTTCAACGATGTCAGCCGCTGCGTCTCACGCAGATATTCGAGCAAGTTTTCGTCCGCTTCGACAGAAACCAGCTGTCCGTTCAATGTGAACTGAACCATCAACTTCCCTCCCCAATAACAAGCGGCTTACGAGGCAAATATATTCCCGCCGGTCCCCATCTGAATCACTCCATCTTTGATTACCTTGAGCCCCCGCAAAAACACTTGCTGGACCGCTCCGATCTGTTCGAAGCCTTCATAAGTGTTGTAATCTACCTTTTGTTGCTGGGTTGCTGCTCTAATGATCGAACGCCGGGTCGGATCCCAAACCACGACATCGGCGTCGCTGCCAGGGCTCAACACCCCTTTGCGGGGATACAACCCAAACAGTTTTGGCAGCGTTGCTAGAAGTCACACTGACAAAATCCTGCAAATTGAGCCGACCTGTCGCCACACCGAACGTGTACATCAGCCCGAAACGGTTCTCCACTCCGGGAGCCCCATTGGGAATGCGTGAGAAATCTTGCCGGCCCAGTTCTTTTTGCCCTTGCCAGATTAAACGAGCAGTGATCCGAACCGACGCAGGCAAGAGCACCGTCTTTCAGAGCCTGCCATAATCGTTCCTGGTTGTCCCTGCTGCGCAGAGGAGGCGACATCACATACTTCGCCGCTTCAAAACCAGCCTTTTCATAACAAGTTTCATCCAGTAGCAGATATTGTGGACAGGTTTCGGCTGTCACCGAGAGTCCGCGCCGCTGCGCTTCCCTGATAATATCCCCGGCTCTGCCCGAACTGACGTGAACAATATACAATGGGCACCCAGTGATCTCCGCCAGACAAATCGCCCGATTAACGGCTTCCACCTCAACTGCTTCCGGCCGAGTTAGCGCATGTTGCAACGGCGAATTTTTTCCAGTGGCTGTCGCTTCCCTGACCAATTCCTGAATAATGTCACCGTTTTCGCAATGTAGGCAGACCCGCAGCCCACGCTTGCGACAAATGCGCATAACTTTAAGCAGGTCGCCATCATTGACCTGCAAAATGTCCTTATATGCCATGTAGAGTTTCACCGATGCAACACCCTGTCGCAGAGGCAATTCCGCCAGTTCCCGCAAAATCGATTCCTTGCAGTCAATCATGGCCACATGAAATCCATAATCCGTAAAACTTTTGCCCCTCGCCTTGCGATGCCATATCGACAACGCCGCAGCCAAACTGTCACCCCGAGGTTGAGTGGCATAGTCAAGCACAGTCGTCGTTCCGCCCGCCAGAGCCGCGCGCGATCCACTGGTGAAATCATCAGCGGTAACAGTACTGCCTGTATCAAGATCAAAGTGGGTATGCGGGTCAATCCCTCCAGGAAACAGATAACACCCGGCGACATCGACAACTTCATCGTCTGCTAGTGCCAGGTCCAGACCCATTCTATCTACAACCGAACCATCGATCCGAAGATCCAGCCGTTCCGTCGAGTCGGAATTCACGATAATTCCGTTCTTTAAAACAATACCCATATTCTTACCCCTTTATGGTCATCGTATGAGTAAATCCAATACTTTTTGTTAAAACCGAATCGCACCCACTGGGCAGCGGCTGACGCACAGTCCGCAGCCAAAGCAATGCTGAGAATAAATGGTCGCCACTTTATTTTCCAGAGTAATTGCCTGATAAGGGCAACTTCGAACGCAATTACCGCATCCAATGCATTTCACCGCATTGACTGCTGGCGGTATTGGTTCGGTCGAAAACTGACGTTCCTTGATCTTGCGCTGTGTCAGCCCCTTGATTTCATTGACGGAAGCATACCCGTGACTGTCCAGAAACGCATTGAGCTCTCCGGCAATTTTACCGTAGACAGATGGTCCCTTCAGGATTGCTTCGGTACAAAGTTGAACCGCCGACGCCCCGGCCATGAACATCTCCGCCACGTCTTTGCCGCTGGCGATGCCGCCGACGCCAAAGATGGGAATTTTCACTGCCTGATAAGCATCGAAAATACAGCGGACAGCCAGCGCTTTGATCGCCCGCCCAGACAACCATCCGTAACCGGTTTGACTCCCCATGAGCGGCAAGCCTGTTTCAATATCGATGCCCATACAGGGACCAAACGAATTGATCATGACCAGTGCATCGGCCCCGGCTGCTTCCACCGCCACTGCGATATCCTGAATATTCGGATGTGGGCTCATCTTCACGAAAACAGGCACGTCAGCGGCCTGTTTTGCCGCCTTGACCGCATCGGTGATCGGTTTCAGATCATTACCAATATAATGGCATGATAGTTCCAGTGCATCAGCAAATGGCCGGACCAGAACTGCGAGTTCACGGATTTGCTCAGCAGTATAACCCAAACCGACAATGAGCGGCACACCGGCAGCTTTCGCAATGGCATATTCCGTCTCAATCCATTGTTCCTTCGGCAGCTCCGACCAAAGCTCAGTGTTCAGCATCCCAATCTGAACGTCAGACATGCAGGGGCGGGGAATCTGCGCCGGTTCCATTGAAATGGTCTTGCTCACGATCGCACCAGCTCCACCTCTAGCAGCAGCAACACAGGCTGCGCCATCACGAGTGGGAGGTCCGGCTGCCGGCATCAGGGGCGAGGCAAAATACAAACCGCAAATTTCAACCGACAAATCAGCCAATTTATTTCCCCTCCTGCTTTTTATCAGAGGCCATTTCATCTGTCGCACAAAGTCCAGCCATCAAGAGACCCAACGTTTTTTCATCGGCAGCTGCCACCGGCAGCACATCCATAATTCGTCCGTCAAAAAATACGGCGACCCGGTCACTCAATTTTTGCACTTCATCAAGTTCTTCGGAAATCAAGATAATTCCCATGCCCGCACGGCTCGCATTCAGGAGCATTTCATGCACATATTCGGCGGCGCCGATATCCAATCCACGCGTCGGATAAGCAGCAACCAGAACTTTGGGCTTGCGGGTGATCTCCCGTGCCATAATCAAGCGCTGAATGTTGCCGCCGGACAATTTTCCAGTCGCAGTTTCCAGATCCGGGGTCTTGATGCCGTATTCGCTGACCAGGGTTTCGCTGTGGGAACGAATCAAGGAAGTATTTAAAAAACTTCCCCGGGAAAAAGGTGTGTCTCCATGATCTTTCAACAGCAAGTTTTCCCAGATCGTAAACGAAGGAATGGTTCCTACGTGCAACCGGTCTTCCGGGACATATCCCATCCCTTTGTCTATAATCTTTTTCGGTGAGCAGTTGGTAATTTCCGATCCTGACAACAGCACTCTGCCTGAATCCACAGGGCGTAATCCGCTGACGGCTTCGGCGAATTCCTTTTGTCCATTGCCGGAAACACCGGCAATCCCGAGAATTTCACCGGGCCTCACTCCCAGGGAAATTCCCCGCAAGGCCGGAGTACCCATGTTGTTCGTTACGCAGAGGTTTTCCACGCTCAGGACACTTTCTCCTGTAAATTCCCGATACTCGCGGGTAATCATTTTGGAATCCCGACCTACCATCATCCGGGCCAATTCTTCCGGATTGGTGTCGCGAGTATTGACCGAACCGACCTTCTTTCCATCACGCAATACAACAACCCGGTCGCTAACTTCCATGACTTCATGGAGCTTATGGCTGATGATGATGATGGAACGCCCCTGGTTCGCCATGGTCTTCAATAAGACAATCAGATCTTGCGCTTCCTGCGGCGTCAGCACGGCGGTAGGCTCATCCAGGATCAGCAGGTCGGCGCCCCGGTACAAGGCTTTGATGATTTCCACCCGTTGCTGCTCACCCACACTGAGTTGCCATACATACGCTTCCGGATTCACCGCTACACCGTATGTAGCGCCAATTTCAATTATTTTTCGCGCCACCGGCGCCAGGTCCAATAACGCGCCTTTCGCCGAAGGCATGCCTAGCGCGACGTTTTCGCAAACGGTCAGCGTGGGCACCAGCATAAAATGTTGATGCACCATGCCGATTCCTTTGTCGATAGCAGACCGGGGAGAGCCGATATGAACAGGTTCGCCGTTGAGGAAGATATTGCCCCCATCCGGCTGATACAGGCCATACAGAACATTCATCAATGTAGTTTTTCCGGCTCCATTTTCTCCCAGCAAGGCCAGCACTTCTCCCGCAGAAATATCAATGCTGACCTGGTCATTGCTGAGCACTCCGGGAAACCGCTTGACGATATCCCTCATTTCCAGATGTTTGATTTTGCTGCTCATTTCTCCACTCCCCCGGTCGGCATCCCTTTGTTCTTACTTGGACAGATCGATTTTAACGGCGCCGGAAGCGATGTCTTTCTTGGCTTTTTCAACGGCGTCCTTCACTTCTTTAGGAATTTTCCCTTCCAGTTTGGGATTATATTTCAGTTCCAGCATTCCGTCGGCAAAGGACAGGGTCAGGTGTTGCCCGCCCACCGTGCCGCTTTTCCTGAGATCCATGATTTTCGTGAGAACTTTTTCCCAGTTGTATACCTGCGAAGCGATTACCGAATCAGGAGCAACCGCGCTTTGGTCCATATCAGTCGACAACCAATAGGTACCGGGCTTGCCGGCTACTGCCTTGATCGCACCGACGGCTTGTTGGGAAGATCCAGTCAGGAAGTCCGCGCCTGCATCCATATGGGTTTTGGCAATTTCGCCGGCTTTTACTATTTCGTTAAACGATCCGGTATACGCAATGCGGGTTTTCACATCGCTGCCGGCAGCAGCCACGCCCAGCTGGAAGCCTTTGTTGTATTTGATGGCGTCGCCCGCTTCTACGGGGCCGACGATTCCGACGATTTTGGATTTGGACATTTTAGCGGCCAGAACGCCCATGACATAAGCGCCTTCTTGAGCCTGAGGATCATAAGCAAAAATATTCGGGCCTGTTTGGAATCCGGTTCCATAGGCGAATGTGATCTTGGGGAACTCAGGCGCGATTTCTTTCACCACGCTTTGATATTGAGCCCCGTGAGCGATGATGATGTCAAAGCCCTGCGTGGCATATTGACGGATGGCAGCACCGGCATCCACCGGTTTGCCCATGCGCTCACTGACCGCCAGTTCTATACCGTCTTTGGATTGGGACTGAAGTTTTTTCAAGGCTTCATACATGGATTGGGCCCAAGCCATGTCATCGACAGTGCTCGGCAAAACCAAGGCGATTTTGAGTTTCTGGGTCTTGGGTGCATCGGCCTTCGGCGCTGCCGGTTTCTGTTCAGTTCCGCCACAGCCGGCGATCAGAAGGGATAAGGCCAGGACCATTGCGAGAACCACCTGGAGAATTTTGCGTGTGCTTTTCATTTGTTTGCCCCCTAACTTTTTGTTTGAGCTTTTGTTCTTCCTTAATAGAATGGTTTTATTCTCACCCTCGGACTCCGCGTTCATATGGCTTGCCCAATGCGGCAGGCGGCCAGACACGTCCGAAGGAAACCATCAAGGCCACGATGGTCACGATATAGGGCAGCATTACTGCCAGTTCATACGGGAAATTGATCCCGAGCACCTGTACCCAAAGCTGGAAAGAATCTGCCATGCTGAACAACAGGGATCCGGCCAAAATTCCCCAGGGACTCCAGCGGCCAAAATAGACTAGTGCGATGGCGATAAACCCACGTCCGGCTGTGATATTGTCCGCAAACATGTGGGTGTTGGCGACCGTCAGTGTAGCTCCGGCCAGTCCGGCCAGCATGCCTCCCAGAATCAGGCATTGGTAACGAATTTTCGTCACACTGACTCCGAGTGTATCTACCGCCTGCGGCGTCATGCCGACAGCACGCACACTGAGGCCCCAAGTAGTCCGGAACAGGACAAACCAGGAAATCGGCACCAGCAGAAAAGCAAAATAAGCAATCACATTGTGATTAAAGAACATGGGTCCGACTACGGGGATGTCGCCCAAAAAAGGAATTTTCCAAGGATTGATTCCCTCGATAGTTTGGATTCCGCCGACATACAGACGAAAGAAGAGACCGGAAAGGCCCCACCCCAACAAGGACAACCCGATGCCGCTGATTCCCTGCTCGGCCTGCAGGGTAACGCTGATAAACGCCATCAGAAGGCCCATCAATGCCCCTGCGAGGATCGCCGCGAGCAGTCCCAACATGGGAGAGTGGCTGATAAAAGTAACATAGAACCCGAAAAACGCACCCATTAGCATGATGCCTTCCAGCCCCAGGTTGTAAACTCCTGAACGCTGCGTCATCATTTCACCGAGCGCCGCCAACAAATACGGGATCGCCAGACGGATGCCTGTAGCGATAATCCCGACAAGAATTCCCTGCTCCATCAAATCCATGCTGCTACGCCTCCTCCCCGGAACGGCGTCGCCGCCAGGATTTAAACTGTTCCAGCAATTCCGGCCGGCGGATGAAAACATCGCTTGCCACCACGAACAGAATGACAAAACCCTGTATCACCATCACGATGGCCGCTGGAATACTGACCGCCCGCTGCATCATGTCCGCGCCCAGAATCAGAGCACCGAACAACACCGACGCCGGGATGATCCCGATAGGGTGGAGCCGGCCGAACAACGCCGCAACAATGGCACTGAATCCATATCCCGCAGAGATGTCCTCCAACGCCCGATGGTGAACCCCCAGCACTTCTACTGTTCCGGCCAGTCCTGCCAAAGCACCTGCCAAAAACATAGACAAAACCATATAGATGGGCACATTGATTCCCGCATATCTTGAGGCTTCGGGGCCTTCCCCAACTGCCCGCAGCCGATAACCCACCGTTGTGCGCATCAATAAGATATACGTCAATACAGCCAGAACAAGCGCCAGAATGAAACCAGTATTGAGTCGGGTCCCCGGAATCAGACGAGTCAACCACACCACATCCGGCACCAGCGCAGTTTGCGGCACACCGGTACCATACGCCACTTCCTGCGGGTCGATCAAGATTCCCCGAATCAGCAGCAAGTAAAGCTGCGCTGCAATCTGATTGAGCATCACGGTGCTTAGGATTTCATTGACTTTGAGTCTTGCTTTCAAAAATCCGGCAATTCCACCCCAGAGGCCTCCTGCCAGAGCTCCCGACACCAGCACCAGCGGGAACAGCACCAAACCCGGCAAGCTGGCGAAAGTCAGCGCTACGCCGGCCGAAGCAATCGCGCCCATTAGGATCTGCCCTTCGCCGCCGATATTCAGCACACCGCTGCGAAAGGAGATGATGATCCCCAAGCCCGTCAATAACAGCGGCGTCGTTCGCACTAGAGTCTCCGTAATACCGAACATGCTGGAAAAGGGTCCGGTCAGCATAACCCCGTACGCACGTATCGGATCAGATTTGGCCAGCAGAATAAAAATTGCTCCGATCAACAGCGCACCCACTAGCGCCGCGAAAGATACCATCAAGGTCTTGCCCTTCACCAGATGCAGCCTCCCACATACCAAAATCACCCATTTCTCGTCTGGTTATTAGACCGGTTATAAGAAAAGCCCTGCGGCGATCCTCCCGCAGAGCGTCTTCGCTCCATTACACAAATGTGTATAATTCCGCCATTTATGATATCGTATTTCGCGTCATGAGTCCAGCAAAACATCAATTACGTGCCTAAAAATCATTCCCTTGACACTAAAAACGCCGCCACAGCTCCGCAGCCAAACCTCGTGCCTTGGCGAAAACTTCCTTCTCGTCAGCTAGGCCGATCTGCCGGTTCTGCATCACGACCTGCCCGTTGATTACCGTCGTCACTACAGAATGTCCGGTCATGCCAAATAGCAAATGCCCATTAAAATTGTTTGAGGTCATGGGTGTCGGCGGATCATAATCCACGATGAGGATGTCGGCCAGCGCACCGGGAATGAGTCGGCCAAGAGTCTCTCCAAAACAGGCCGAAGCAAAATCCGCATTCTGCTCAAAGAGCATGGAGTGCGGTTCCACCCAAGCCGCTGCAGCATCATGTTGTTGGTGCTTGTGCAGCAGGTTGGCCACTTTCAGAGATTCAAACATGTCGGTAGTATAGCCGTCTGTTCCAAGTCCCACCCGGACGCCTTGCCGCAGCATTTCCAGCACCGGCGCGCAGCCGACGGCATTCCCCATGTTGGATTCGGGATTGTGTACGACAAACGGAGCCGTTTCCCGCATAATTTCGATTTCCCGTTCATTGACTTGAACGCAGTGCGCTGCAATCGTTGCGGGCTTCAGAACGCCAAAATCGTTTAATCGTTCCACCACTCGCTTTCCATGATTGGTTTGACATGCCTCAACATCCGACAAGGCCTCCGCCGTGTGGATATGGCACCCCACTCCCAGGGAAGCGGCCGTCAGAGAGCACTGGCGCAGAAGTGCATCATTCAAAGTAAACGATGCATGCAGGCCAAAAAGAGCCCGTCGCATCGGATCATTTGTCTCGCCACAAGCTTTGATGTAGTCGACATTTTCATTGATCCCCTGTTGCGCGACTTGCCCCCCGTCGCGGTCTGAGACCTCATAGCACAGGCAGGTCCGAATTCCCAGCATTTTCGCAGCTTCTTCCATCCGAAATAAGCTGCCAGTCGCACAGAAAGGGCTAGCATGATGATCGAAGATCGTGGTTGTACCATTCTTGATACAATCGATCATTGCCACCGCCGCACAATAATAAACATCTTCCAGCGTCAGTTTTTTGTCGAGACGCCACCAGAGACGCTCCAGAATCTCATTGAACTCATGCGGGGATGCTGCTTTCAGATCCATTCCGCGGGCAAAACTGCTATAGCAGTGCATATGCGTATTGATCAGACCGGGCATGATCACCCGTCCACCGGCGTCAAGAAACGAAGCCGCGGGATATTTTCCCCTTATCGTTTCCGTGGTTCCGATTTCGACAATTTTATTGCCGCGCACCGCCACGCATCCCTCGGCCCAAAAAGAAGCCGCTGGATCACGGGTGATTACCGCTCCATTGCCAATCAACAGCATGATATGCGCCCCCTGTTTTCCAGTATTGTCTGCCCCAGCATCGGACGTCCCAGTAAATATCCCTGGCAATAGTTGCAGCCCTTCGCCTTCAGCAACTGCAACTGCTCCGGTCGCTCCACTCCTTCGGCTACAACCTTGTACCCCAGCAGAGTCGACATATTAAGCAGCGTCTCAAGTAGTAGAACACTGTTATTTTCCGTTCCATCCGCTAGATCATCCACCAGCGTCTTATCGATTTTCAGCGTCGCAATGGGCAACTTGGCCAAATAGGTAAAAGAAGAATAGCCAGTACCGAAGTCATCCAGTGAAATGTCGATGCCCAGATCTCGAAGCTCCGACAGGCACGACACGCTTTTTTCCACATCCGACATCAGAACGCTTTCCGTCACTTCCAGGTTCAATGCGCCCGCAGGCACGCCCGAACTCTGCAGAACCTCTTTGACTTGCCCGGCAAAAGAAGGCAGCGCCATTTGCCGCATGGATACGTTGACCGCTACGTTGGCAAATTTGCCGTCAGACTGTCGGCAAGCAGCAGAAAAACGGCAAGCCTCCTCAAGCACCCATCTTCCAATCGGCAGAATCAGATTGGTGTTTTCTGCTTCCGGTATGAATTCTACCGGAGACACGGCTCCCAGTGTAGGACTCGTCCACCGAAGCAGAGCTTCATAGCCGGCAACCGTTTCCGGTTCAGTCTGAATGTTGAAAATCGGTTGATAAACCAGGTGAAATTCATGGTTCGCAATCGCTTTGTTCAATTCTTCCCGGATGGTTTGACGACGGCCGAACACTTGCTGCAAAGAGGGTTCATAAACCCTGCAGCACCATTTCCCTTGCTTTTTTGCGTGACTGAGGGCCAAATCAGCCTGTCGGAGCAGCAAATCCAGTTGATCTCCATGTATTGGACACAGAGATATCCCTGCGCTCATCTGAACGAAAAAAGAACCCGCTTTTGTTTCCAGGCAAACCGATTCCATGGACCCAAACACTTGTCTGGGTTGCTGCAGATCGTGATCTCCGTGGAAAAATAGCAGGAATTCATCGCCGCCAAAGCGGGCCACGATTGCCTCCTGTCCAAAAGAGTCTTGTAGAAATTGAGCAAACGCAAGCAAACATTGATCTCCGATATCACGCCCGTGAACGGCGTTGATCAGTTCGAAATCATCAATGTCAATCAGCATCAGCGCGCCTCGGCGGTCTATCGCCAACAACTCAGTCACTCTTGCCGAAAATCCCTGCCGATTATAGCGTCCAGTCAGCTCATCATGTTCGGCCTTGAACTTTTCCTTTCCTTCCCGCGTCTTCAATTCGGTAATATCCGCGAGTGTTCCAATCAGGCGAACTGGAGCTTGCTCGGCATCCCGCATCGCTTTGGCTCGCGACAGCACCCATATCCAGGAGCCGTCCGGCAAGCGCAGCCGATACTCGGATTCATGCATCGCCGCATCTCCGCTCAGATGCGACAAAAGAGATTGTTGCTGCCGCGCGCGGTCTTCAGGGTGAATCAGAGACAAATAAGACTCCCACGATAGCTCCCCCTCTCCGCCAGGGAGTGCAAGAGACTGTCGCCAATGGGAGGATAATAGTATAGTTTGGCGCAAAAGGTCCACGTCAACCAGCCCCACCTCCGAGAACTCCATCGCTTGGCGGAACCGTTCTTCGCTTTCCCGCAAAAAGACCTCCGTCCGTTTTCGCTCGATCGCTTGCGAGACCTGCGCCGCGATAATGGTGAGAACGTCCAGATCTTCCGATTGAAGCAAGCTGGTTTCTTCAGCGACCAAAAACAAAGCCATGCAGCCAAATGCCTGCCCCTTGGAATCGATCAAGGGCGCTCCGACCCACTGGTCGTAATTGACCAATCGGATCAGAACCTCCCCTTGGTCCCGCAGTCGCGCCAGCTCCGCCGGCGTGATGGAAACAGCCCTGCACTGCCGCATGACATAATCTGAAAGGCCGTTCCCCACTACTCTCCGTAGGGGGATCGTACTCGTTTCATCCACACGGTACGGAAACACAAATTCGTTCGCGCGGGCATCCAATAGAGCGATATAAAAATTTTTGGCCGGCAAGACCCGCCCCACCAGATGATGAACTCTCTTGTAAAGTCCATCCAGCGACCGTTCCAGAACTGCAGCTTCAGCAATTTTTCGCAATATCGTCTGAATTTCAGCGCTGCGCCGCATCTTTTCCTGCGCCATTTCCAGTTCTTCATACTGCGCAGTCAATTCCTGATGGGCAGAAGTTAAATCAACCGTTCTTTCCGAAACCCGGCGTTCAAGGGCTTCATTCATTTCTCCGAGGGTTTGATTGAGTGATACCGCCTCTTCGTTAAGAGCGTTCATTTCTTCATTCAAGGCCGTGATCTCTTCGTTCTGGGCCTGCAACTCTTGCGTTCTTTCCTCAACTTTTCGTACAAGCTCTTCTTGTGTTTGATTCCGTTCTTCCAGGGCAACGATCAGACGTCCGTACAGCATCGTCGCCAGAGGATAGAGCACCAGTAGCGGCACGACTAATTCATCCACCACTCCTGCGCGAAGGTTCGCCGGTAAAAAAAGGGTACAACCCAACATGGCAAGGTGGAGCACCAAACCGAACCCCAATAGCGGAAGCACTTGCGTCAGCCATTTGAAGCGAGGCCTTAGAATATGAGCGAGCACACCAATTGCAGCCGAGGACAGAATGGTCGCCAACCCCATCCCCATACCGCTGCCGCCCTGCCAGATGCGCAGGGTTCCAGTCATCAGCACCGCGACAGAAGCCGCTATCCCACCGCCGAACAGACCGATGATCCCGATGAGGATAGATCTCCCGTCGAAAATAAGCCCAGGTGCGTATTGCAGGGGAAAGATCATGCCAATCATAGCCACACTGCCAAACAAAAAGCCAGCGATGAGTTTCCCTTTTATCGTTTTGACATCCCAGCGACGGATGCATACCGAATAGAGAAAGCCAAGCGCCAGCAATAAGGTGATATTATTCCCTATGCCGATTAAAAAAGACAAATCCATTCACTGCTCCCCTAACCAGCTATCCTGTCATGGGATCCGGCCTTTGCCGGGATACATGTTCCGAGCCTTTGAGGTTACTGCGAACCATGGTTATAGTCTACCAGAAATCAGCCAAAATTCACACCGACAATGCTGATAAAAATCGCAAACAATTGTTACCTTGAGCAAGTGCGGACTTGCGTAGGCGGAAGTCCGCTTATATACTTAAATTAGAACAAGCGGATGTTTTTGTGGGAGAGGGAGCTGAGCCGTCATACAACGAGTAACATTGCAAAGACTGCGTCCCGGCATGCTGACTTCGGAAAACATCTTCACTGCTGAAGGCCAACTGTTGATCAGAGCCAATGTGGAAATCACAGAGCTTTATATCAAACGGCTGAAGCAGGTCGGCATTCCAGCGGTTTATGTTCATAATCCGTTTTTTGCCGATGCCGTTCCTTCCGATATCATTGACGAAATGACACGAATTCGTTTGATTTCGTCGCTACAGAAGGAATTTTTGGCAATCCGGGAGGGAAAGCCCTGGAACGTGCACCAGTTCATGGATATGGCGGCCCAGATCGTGACCGAAGTGACTCTCAATTCCCGATCGCTGGTACAGCTGACTGATACCCGTTCGTATAAAGAGGCTACTTTCAGTCACTCGGTCAATGTAGCAGTGTTGTGTGTTGTGATCGCCCTGGCGATGGATTATCCGCCCCGAAAGATGCATGATGTGGCATTGGGCGGTTTGTTGCACGATGTTGGCAAAATGCTCATCGACCCCGCAATTGTCAATAAGCGCGGCCTTTTGACGACAGCGGAATACGAAATTATGATGGAACACGTGACACTGGGGTTTGGCATTCTGCGTTCCGCCAGTCCGAGGATCATCCCCGCTCCGGTGATGCACATGGCCCTGCAGCATCATAAACGCCCGGACGGAACCGGTTATCCCCGACAACTGGCCAAGTCGGAGATTCTCGAATATGCGAGGATCGTTGCTGTGGCGGATGTTTACGACGAGGTAACCTGTGACAGGCCTTACAGCAAAGCCCGTTTCCCTCACGAAGCCTGCCTGATGATGGCGGATGCTATGAATCAGCAGTTTGACACAGAAGTGCTGACGGCGTTCTTGACTCGCCTTGCCATGTACCCTGTTGGCAGCGTTGTAGAATTGTCGACAGGTGACATCGGCGTGGTGGTGGCGCTATACTGGGGCATGCAGAATAGACCGACGATACGCTTGATGCTCAATTCGCACAAAAAAATCCTGACGAAAAAAGCGATGCTGGATCTGCGTGAACATCCCAAAGTGGAAATTCGCCGCGTATTGGGCGAAGAAGAAGTCTTCGCTCTCAGCCGGCTGGCTCACCACCACTAGAAACTCATCTATTAATCCGCAGGCAAGAGACCGATGGCAACACAGTTGTTCTTACGAAGGGCTGTCTCAAAACAGATTGAAAAACCTGTTTTGAGACAGCCCTTTGAGGTTCTTTGCGCCAAATATTTTTTAGAACACAGCCAGTTCTTCATCACGAATATCGCCGATGAACATGTAGCCGGGAGCATGCGTGATCATCAGCTCCGGCTTGACTGCCATCGCAACCGCCTGAGGGGTAACGCCGCAGGCCCAGAATACCGGTACTTCTCCGGAGTTCATAGTGACTGCTTCGCCAAAATCCGGTTTATGCACGTCCGCGATGCCGATGGCCGCCGGATCCCCGATGTGCAGCGGCGCCCCATGGACTCCAGGGAACCGCGAAGTTACCTGTACTGCACGAATTGCCAACTCAGGGCGCATTGGCCGCATACTGACAACAGTCGATCCATGGAAGAATCCTGCCGGGCGACAAGCGATGTTGGTCATATACATCGGAACATTCCGGTCTTCCTCGATATGGCGCACGGGAACGCCGGCCTTCAGCAAGGCTGATTCGAACGTAAAACTGCAACCGAGCAAAAAAGCCACCAAATCGTCACGCCAATAGCTGGCAACATCCGTAGGCTCATCAACCAGTTCGCCGTGTTTCCAGACACGATATTTGGGGATGTCATAGCGCAAATCTGCTCCCGGCGCCAAAAAGCGAGGTTCCGGCGATCCGGCGTCCGTCACGTCCAGAACCGGGCAAGGCTTCGGGTTGCGTTGACAAAACAGCAGGAATTCATAGGCTAGGTTCTTGGGAACTATGGCAAGATTCGCCTGTACATGGCCCGGACATAAACCGGCAGTGGGACGGACCCACTCGCCGCGGCGGATCTTTTCACGCACCTGTTGCGGAGATTCATTGATTAGCTCTGTCACGATCGCCCCTCCTGTTCATCCGTTACGTTTGGCATCCTGCAGTACTGCCTCCCGCATTAGCTGCACAACCGCCAGTTGAGTCTCCATGGAAGCCCCATCCACGCTACCGCAGACTTCGCCATAGATGGCATCATGAAATCCAGCGCCGACTGACGCTTCTAAAACACGGCGTTCTCGTACTGGATCCGGCAGCGCTTCCTTCATGCCGGTAAGCGCCGCGAGCATTGATGCCAGCGCATAAGCACCCCAGTTGCTGACAGCCGCAGGCATAAGAAGATCAACCAAGGTAGCGGGCGCCAGCCCTCCGCCGCAACCGCAGGCGCATTCTCGGCCAAAAGGAATGGAGGAGCGAATACAGTCGGCAATATTCGCCATGCCGATCTCATTACCGCCGTCACCAATCCCCAGGGTCAAAACGGATTTTTGTGTTGCGACCTGAAACACTGCGTCCAATTTAGCTTGCGAAGCGTTGGTATTCATGCCGGCCATATTGTGGATGACACCCTGCTCATTCATCGCGCCTCGTTCCAATGCGATACAGGCTGTCGGAGAAAACTCGTCGAATAGGCGGAGCGCTTCTTTCTGGGCGCTTGTCCAATCTTCGGGAAAAGGCAGAACCGACAACGTCAACAGTTTGTTCATAGAAATCGAGTAGTGCAGATTTTCCGGTGGCACGCACTGACATCCGGAGGCTCTGGCCAAAGTGGCGATGCCGTCGACCAGGCTGGCGTCTGTGAGGATGATCGGCCTTGCCTTGCAAGTGATCCGCAATGCGCGAGCCAGAGCAATCGCGCCTGGAGGCCCATCCGTTTCACCATGACCAGGATCTACAAGCGGTTGATCCATCCAACCGGTGGCGATGAAAACAGCATCACCTGGGCGCACCTGTTGCAACAGATTTTGGGCCGCCGACAATACCAAGGGGGCGCCCTGCTGTTCGGCAGCAGCCGTATACAGGACCTGGATTACGCCGCGACACGCAATGTCCAGACTCATCAACCGATCCAAGCGGTTCGCCAAGGGACTGAATCTCTCAAAATTATTCGACATCATTTCCTCCAATTTTTTCCTTCCACCTGGAAAAATTATAACATATCCCCTCAGTGTCCGGCATATTTCTCCACTCTGCACTCAACTGTTTTTTTGAAAACCCTTCATAAAAGATAAAACGGCCTCTGCAGAGAAAACTTCCCTGCAAAGGCCCCATTGCCACTAAGAACAAGCCAAAATCCAATCAATAATTAAATTTTAGCATGAACAATCACGACTGTAAATCCCGAAACCAAATATATCTGAAAAAGGCACCCATTCATTGCATCCAAATAATGCGTGAGGATGCTTGACACGAACAATTTTATATTAGATAATTCTAATATCCTAATTTTTTAATATTTAAAGGGGTTGCATAGAAAAGATGAGTTGTGATTTTGAGAAACTGGCCTATCTCTTCAAAGCCCTGGCCCATCCAGTACGCGTTCAGATCGTCGCCGGACTGATGCAAAAAGATGAATGCCATGTGAATAAAATGGTTGAAAAGATGGGCTTGCCACAGCCGGTTATTTCGCAGCATCTTACCGTTTTGAAAGCAGCTGGAATTATCATCGGGTGCCGGAAGGGAAATCTGATCTGTTATAAACTGGTCAACGAAGAGGTACGGGGAATGCTGCAAGGGCTTGATGGACAAAACCTTGCCACGGGCCAATGCCCAACCGACGATCCTGAAAGCGAATTCGCGACTTTATAATAAGGAAATGGAGGATTGAAACAAAGAATGAAAGTAATCATCATCGGTGGAGTTGCCGGCGGAGCGAGTACCGCAGCCCGTTTGCGCAGAATGGACGAGCACTGCGAAATCATCATGTTCGAACGGGGACGACATATCTCCTTTGCCAACTGCGGTATCCCGTATTATTGCGGCGACGTGATCAAGGATGAGAATAAACTGCTGGTAATGACACCCGAAAAATTCAAAGCGCTGCTAAGTGTGGATGTGCGGACTGAAACGGAAATAACTGCAATTGACCGCACCCGAAAAACAGTAACGGCGCTCAATCATCAGACCCACGAGCAATACGAAGAAACTTACGACAAGCTGGTTTTGTCTCCCGGCGCCGCGCCGCTTCGCCCTCCCATCCCCGGCATTGGGGATGAAAGAATCTTCACGGTGCGCACTGTGGAGGACGGAGTCAAAATCAAACAGGCTGCCAAGCCCGGCTCTCAGGCCGTTGTGGTCGGGGGCGGCTTTATCGGGTTGGAAATGGCTGAGAATTTAGTGCATCGGGGTCTGAAAGTTGCCATCGTCGAACTTTCCGAGCAGGTGATGGCGCCACTGGATATAGAACTGGCAGCTCAAGTACACCAGCATATCCGTGATCAGGGTGTCGCGCTGCACTTGTCTGATGGTGTGCAAGCCTTTAACGCCGGTGAAACGTTAACAGTCGTTTTGCGTAGCGGCACGCAAATCGAAACTGATCTGGTGATTTTGGCGATCGGCGTACGCCCGGAAACGACTCTGGCAACCGCGGCCGGATTGACGATTGGAGTCAGCGGCGGGATTTGGGTCGATGAGCACCTGCGGACCAGCGATCCTGATATCTACGCATTAGGTGACGCGATAGAAATCAATGGCGCAGTATCGACGCAGAAAGCGATGATCCCTTTGGCCGGTCCAGCCAACCGACAGGGCCGGATCGTTGCGGAAAACATTGCCGGCATGGACAGCCGTTATCGGCACACATTGGGGACCTCAGTTGCCAAGGTATTTGATCTCACGGTTGCCACGACAGGCAATAATGAAAAACAGCTGAAACGTCTCAATATCGCATGCCAAAAAGCCTATTCCCTCGGGTGGTCGCATGCCGAGTATTACCCGAATCCTTTTGCGATGTCGATCAAACTGTTGTTTGACCCTACCGACGGGAAAATTCTGGGCGCACAAATCGTCGGCATTGACGGGGTTGATAAAAGAATCGACGCCCTCGCCACTGCCATGGCTTTTGCCGGCGCGACAAGCGATTTGATGGATCTGGAACTGGCTTACGCACCGCCATTTGGTTCCGCTAAAGATCCAGTCAATGTGATTGGAATGATCGCAGAAAATATGCGAAGCGGAAAAATGAAGCCAATTCATTGGAATGAAATCAATCCGACGGATGCAAATACAGTTTTGCTGGATGTTCGCTCTTCGCTGGAATTTTCATTGGGCAGCATCAAGAATGCCGTTAACATTCCACTCGAAGAGCTGCGCGGCCGTATGGACGAAATACCAAAAAACAAAAAGGTTGTTACATTTTGCGCCAAAGGCCAAAAAGGCTATTTTGCCAGCCGCATTTTGCTGCAGAATGGTTTTAGCGAAATATACAACCTGATTGGCGGATTATCCATCTACAAACCAATCATGGCCGATGGCAAAGAAACTGCCGCCGCTAACGTCAATAATTCAAACATTGAAATACAGGAGCGTGGCAACATGCAGAATCCAGCCGAAATTTCGCTCTCCATCGATGCCTGCGGACTACAGTGTCCCGGTCCGATCATGAAACTGGCGGAAGCAGTGGCAGGTGCGGCTGAGGGGTCAGTCATTGAAGTCAAAACTACCGACCCCGGCTTTAAAAACGATATTGCGTCCTGGTGCCGCTCCACTCGCAATACTTTGATCGAAATTAATGCAAGCCAGGGAATCATCACCGCCCGGGTCCGGAAAGGTTCATCCGTTCCCACCGCAAACGCAGCAGCCAATGCATCCTCCCCGAACAGCGGAAAAACCATCGTTGTTTTCAGCAATGATCTGGACAAGGCCATTGCTTCGTTTATTATTGCCAACGGGGCAGCCGCTACAGGGAAACCGGTGACCCTATTCTTCACTTTCTGGGGACTCAGCATACTGCGAAAAACTCCCCCTCCGGCCGTCAGCAAAGACCTGCTGGCGAAAATGTTCGGGTGGATGCTCCCGGAAGGCCCTACACAGCTGAGCTTATCGAAAATGCATATGGGCGGGATGGGGACGCTGATGATGAAATATATCATGAAGCAAAAAAACGTCAGCACTCTGCCGGAACTGATCAACCATGCACAGAAGCAGGGAGTCCGCCTGATTGCTTGTCAGATGTCGATGGATGTCATGGGGCTTACGGCGGACGAGTTGATAGACGGAGTCGAAATTGCCGGAGTGGCAAGTTACATCGAGTCAGCGGAGCAGTCGGACATGAACCTGTTCATTTAATATCGCCCCGTTTGAACTGCGCTGTTTTTTCATGATAAAATAGCGCAGGGGGGATTCTATGAACTGGAAACACAATGCACTTCACCAATTCACGACTTATGCGATTCTCTTCCTCGGTTCGATTATCGCCGCATTCGGGTTGGAAGAATTTCTCATCCCGAATCAGATCATCGATGGCGGAGTGGTAGGTGTCGCCATTATGCTTGGCCACATTACCAGTTTTCCGTTTGCGATGTATATCATCGCGTTGAATATCCCTTTTCTTTATTTGGGTTATCTCCAAATCGGCCGCAGTTTTGCTTTCGCCACCATTTTCTCGGTTTCCTCTCTCGCCTACTGGACAACCGTGTTCCGCCCACTGGAAAATGTCACCTATGATCTGTTTCTGGCCGCAATTTTTGGCGGCATCATGGTCGGAATCGGCGTGGGTCTCATCATCCGGTATGGAGGATCCTTGGATGGAACAGAAATTGTCGCCATCATCCTCGCAAAAAGAACCGGCTTTTCGGTTGGCGAATTCATTATGTTCATGAACCTGTTCATTTTTGCCTGCGCCGGCTTTGTTTTCGGCTGGGAAAAAGCCATGTACTCCATCGTAGCCTACTTCGTGGCATTCAAGACGATTGACGTCACCATACAAGGCTTGGACGAATCCAAAGGAGTGATGATCGTTACGGATTATCCCCAGGTGATCGCCGATATTCTTTTGCATCGACTCGGACGAGGTGTAACCATCCTCCATGGAGAGGGCGGTTATTCCGGTGAACCCAAAAAAGTACTCTACTCTGTCATTACCCGCCTGGAAGTCGCCAAATTGAAGTCGATTGTCTTTGAAAACGACCCCAATGCTTTTGTAACCATCCATGAAGTGCATGATGTGCTGGGTGGTCGTGTCAAAAAACGCGCGATTCATTGAACGGTTGAAATAATGTAATGCAGCCCCGGTCCACCTTTTGACGTGGACCGGGGCTGCATTCTGTTTCCAGTTCATCCATACTACATATTATTTGTGAAGCAATAGTCACGGCCAGCTATGTTAACTTACCAACGCTGCGCGATCACTTGATGGGTCTGCGCTGGTTCCACATATCCTTTGGATTTCTGCCTTGGAGGCAGTTCCGGTGGCGTGTACGGAATCTCCTCATACGGGATGCGGCTAAGAATATCAGCGATGCAGTTGAGTCGGCAGCGCTTCTTGTCGTTGGAAGGGACGATGAACCATGGAGTTGTAGGTGTATCAGTGGCTGTCAGCATGACGTCTCGGGCACGCGAATAATCATACCATCGGCGGTGCGACTCCAGATCCATAGGACTGAGCTTCCAGCGCTTCGAAGGATCCTCAATACGTGCGATGAAGCGTTTGTGCTGTTCTTCCTCGGAAACATCCAGCCAGTATTTCAGCAGAATGATTCCATTGCTAACCAAAATATTTTCGAACAAGGGACAGCCCTTGAGGAATTTACGGTATTCCTCTTCGGAGCAGAAACCCATGACATGCTCTACACCAGCTCGATTGTACCAGCTGCGGTCAAAGATGACGATCTCGCCTCCAGCAGGCATGTGTGCCATGTAGCGCTGCGCATAGAGCTGAGATTTCTCACGATCTGTTGGTGAAGGAAGTGCAACCAGTCGAAAAACGCGCGGACTAACCCGTTCCATGATCCGTTTGATAATGCCCCCTTTGCCTGCAGCGTCCCGGCCCTCGAAGAGAATAACGACCCGAGCTCCGGTCTGTTTCACCCAGTCCTGCAACTTGACCAATTCGACCTGCAGCTTGAACATTTCAGCTTCGTACGCCTTATTACCCATCTTCTCTTTGTTTGCAGGAATCACTTCCGCATTACGGAAGCTCAGAGCCTTGCTTTTCGCTTCTAATTTCTGTTCATGTTTTTCCTTTTTCTTGGTTTTTTTTCCCATCGCTGCTGCCTCCCCTCTCCAACTGACAACTTAGTTGATTCTTTATCGACCACCCCTACGTTTCCGATTCCTCTTCAAAGATCGCTTTCACCGTGCCCTCACGAATTGCTTTGTCAAAGGCGGCGTAATCTTGCTCATTCTGGTCGGCGTAGGCAACAGAGAACTTCGTTATAGCTCGGTCGAATTCGTCGCTCTTGCCCATGTACCCACTGAGAATTGCGGAGTTTCCGAACCGTGCATGGGAAAGCGCGAGCGCCCTGCCGCACCAGGTGGCGTAGAGTTCCATCTCTGAAGAATCGAGCGTCTCCACACGGATGCTTATCTTGGTGTCGCGCAATTGACGGAAAAAGAAATCGCGTTTGGGACCCTGGCTCCATCCCAAGAACATATCGCTGGCAGGCAGCATCATCCGATAGCCGTTCACGACACGCTGACCATGGTTCTGGAATACGGTTGCTCCTGTGTAAGCTTCCAGAACCGAAGCGCGTGCTTCCTTCACCTGGAGGAACAAAGGATCGTTCTCATCGGCCGTTAAGAGCATTACCATGCAATAGGTCCCAACGCTGCCCACACCCACTACCTTGACTGCAGCATCCCGCAGTTCGTAACGGTCAAACAGTGACTGATAGGCAGGAGCAAGCGTGGCGCGATATCCCGCAAGCGCTTCCAGAACGACCTGGTGGATAACCCCCGGAGGAGCTACCTCGTCATGGAAGATGGTGGGAAGCTGGTCCTTTATGACGGGCATACCTCCCTTGAGTTCCGTTAATTTTGGGAACATTTCTTCGCCGCGACTCTTTGCCTGTTCTTTCTGGATACGCTCCAACATCCGTTTGCGAAGCTTGGGGTTCGAGCCCGGAGGCAAGAGTTCATCGGGTCCTAGGGATTCATACCAGAGATCCAGGGTCTTCATCTGGCTATACTCGGTCATATATTCGCGGTAGGATCGAACGCACGCCAGGGTGCAATCCTTAGCCGCACCTTCCTTCAGGCCGTTGTCACGGCAGGCTAGTACGAAACTGGTGGCAAGGCGCTTGACGTCCCACTCCCACGGGGCCGGATGCGTTTCGTCGAGGTCGTTGAGGGCGAAGATGATTTTTCGTTCCGGGGTGGCAAAGCCGCCGAAGTTGCATAGGTGGGCATCCCCACAGCACTGGACGTGGATCCCGGTGTTCGGTGTGGATGAAAGATCACTGGCCATGGTGAGGGCCGCGCCCCTGTAGAAGGTGAATGGGGACTTTGCCATGCGGCCGTGGCGAAGTGGCAACAGATCTTCAAGTCTTCCTTTTTCGGCTGAAAGAACCAGCTGGACCGGATCCGGTCGGTCTGTCGGAGGCTCCCAGCCCGCATGCGAATCGCGGGGGCAGGTCTGCCGTAGTGCTTTCCCTGCAGCGTAACGGTCCTGATACGTCTTTGTCCAATTTTCCTCTGGAGAGTCCGGTTTATCGTTTATTGAGCCAAGTTCTAGTTTCTTTTGTTTCTTGCTCATACGTCCCCCTCCTCCAACTGTATTATTTTATTTCACCTCAGCGTAATCTAATTTATAGGCCTCAATCGCATCATGCAATTTAAAAAACATACGCTTGTGTCCAAGAACCCCTCCTAAAGGCGAGTTTTCCACGACTTTGAGAACGGCGGGAGTGAGTGCGACCAGCCACAAGGGAATACCGTTTTCACGCAAGCCTTTTTCCGCTTCGGTCAATTCGCGCAAGGCGGTATATTCCAGATCAATCATTACCCTGCAGTCCAAAATAACCACGCGAGGTTTCGCTGCAAGTACGAGTGTCCGTAGGCGGTCCCGCACCTGCGGTGCATTGGCGAAAGTCCAGCGTCCTTCTATTCTGAGAATAAGCAGCCCGGGGATTTGTTCGTCTCCGGGATGATCCCCAAGCAGAGGCCGAAAAAACTCAGTTCCCGGTTTGCGCCCGACAACATACACGTTAGGTTGGACGCCCTCGTAAAAGAGAGTCAGCAAGGTTACTCCCACTGCGACCAAGATCCCCGGCAATGTTCCAAGCACCACAACTCCAGCGCAGGACACAAGCGCCCAGCGAAACTCTCGCCGACGAACTTTGCGAATGGCGCTGAACTCTTTGGGGCTGAATAAGGGCGCGGTGGTAACAATAACAATGGCTGCAAGCACGGCCTGGGGCAGCAGGCTGACCAGTGGAGCCAAAAACAGCAAAGTAGCCAGTGCAACCAGCGCGGTCACTCCTCCGGCAACTTTGGTCCGAGCACCGGCTTTGGCGTTTACAGCGGTCTGTGAAGTGCCTCCGCCTGCAGGAATGCTTTGGAATAAGGCGCCTGCAAGATTGGCCGCGCCAATCGCGATCAATTCCCGATTTGGTTTGACCGGAGGATCTCCATCTTTGATAAATGCGCGAGCAGCCGCCATTGATTCAGTAAAGGACATGAGGGCAATACCAAGCGCTCCGGGCCATAAGATCGTCAAAAGATTCAGGTCAGGCAATTTCGGCATCGGCAATCCTGCCGTGATATGCCCGGTCAATGCCACTCCGTTATCCTTCAGGTCAAGGAAAGCTGCTGCACTGATTCCGACGGCCACCGCTAAAAGAGGAGCTGGAATCCGGGGAAAATATCGTTCGGTGACAAAGAAAAGAAGCAGCACAACCACGGATAACAGCAAAGTTGGAATACTGGTTTCCGGAACATGGTTCCCTATGGAGAAAATGTCACGAAGGAAGCCAGTCTTGGTTATGTGCAGACCCAATATTTTGGGAAACTGGTCCACTATGATCACCATAGCGATGCCGGCTTTAAATCCTGTAAGAACGGGATCGGAGATCAGATTAGCCAAAAATCCCATTTTCAAAAAGCCGGCAAGGAGCAGGAATATTCCCACCAATACTCCGAGTGCCCCCACCGCCGACATTAGTTTCGCCGGATCGCCGTCCGGCACAGCCATCGTCAGCTGCGCGCCCGTAAGAATCGCAATGGTAGTGGTCGTACTGACACTCAGCTTGGTGGACGAGCCCAGAAAAGCATACACGAGCATCGGGATCAGCGCTGCATACATTCCAGCTTCAACCGATAAGCCTGCAATGCCTGCATAGGCCATAGCCTTAGGAATCACAACCGCCGAAGTGGTAAGACCTGCTACAACGTTCCCTGACAAATTTTCGTTATTTTGCATTTACCATTCAACTCCTTCCGTCTCATGCGTCCAAAGCTTCAGGGGGTGATCAACGGTCCTTGAAAATCAAAGGCAACAGATCCCCAATATAAAGTGAACAGCCGAAGTGAGAACTCGTTTATGGCATTTGCAATATGCCTATCTTTTCGCTTGAACACAAACATTTTCCTGCTACTGTATAATGACTGGCGACATCATGGATCATTTAAATTTGAAATCGCTTGATGTCCATACTTTCGGGGACGGGAAGAAATGCTTTTTAATACTAAGCACTTTTACTTTATGAGTTCTGATACTGGGCAATGATCCGGCCGACCAGTGCCGCCAGCACCAACCTTGAAAGCACATAGAAAAAGCAGGCGAACATCCTCTATCGCAAGGATAATGTCGCCTGCCGTATGGTAAATATTATCTCATCCGACGCTAGGAAACTTATGCTGCAATTTCACCATTTTCAGAACTGGAATCCGCCTGAGTGAGCAGCACTTTGCGGTCATGATAAAATCTGGCGGAGACAAGCAACGCCAATACTCCCGTATAGATCATATACCCGCCGAAATCCCGGGCAATATCCATAAAGGCTGCACCACGCAGAATAATATCCCTGATCAGACGAAATTCCCAAACAAGAGGAAATACATTATATACGACTTGTACCCAAGCAGGCACAATATCCATCGGATTAGAAAATCCGCCGAGAATAAAGCCGCCCGGCACAAACAAAATCATCTTGCTGGCAGCACCTCCTGGATCAACTTCTCTCCACCCGAAAAGCAAGCTCATCAGGCCAGAGGAACTTCCAAGCAGCAATACTGAAAGCAACAGCGCGAAATAGTTCCCGGTAAAACTCAAATCGCCAACGATTCGCAATATGACCAATCCCACTACAATAGCCACTGTCAGGCAGAGAATATATGGAACAAGACGTATCATAAGTCCAAAGACATTGCCATCCAAGAGCTGGGCATTCCATTTATGCTCCAATCGCAACCGGGCGACCATTCCAAGAGTCGCGAAGGCAAAAAACATTGAGGAAAAAAAGAATAAGAACCCCATGACTTCTCCACTGCTATGCGAATTTGTTGGGTTAAACAGCAAACGTTCTTTGAGAGATATATTATTCATGATTGCCTCTGCCTGTTCACTGTTGATACCCATAGCCTGAACTTGCGGCATACCAATCTTCAGGTTTTCAACAGCAACGATTGTGAAGAGTGCTTCTTTTAGATGGCCACTTTGCGCTTCATTGATATTATCATAAATAACGCCAATATTATTTGCAGCTTGATTATAGCGGTTTTTTTCAAAACCGGCGGGCAGATAAATGACCGCAAGGCAACGATCACGATACAGCAGTGTTTTTGGATCGACGGGAGTATTGATTATTTCTCGAACTTTAATATATGGCGACGAGTTAAGTGTGTCGATAAATTCATGGCTATAGTTGGAATTGTCCAGATCCACGACAACTACTTTTCCGTCCTTTATATAGCTATTGGAAAAGACAGCGGTAAATACCAATGTTATAACCAGCGCGACTACAATCGACACTTTCGCATACGGCATGCCTTTTCCTGAGAAGAAATATGTCAGTTCATCCTTTAAGAAATGCATTTCTGCTCACCTCAACCGTCATTCCGGGCAGCAGATTTGCCGGGTCAACATAGATCCTGACCTGAAATGCCGAAAGGTCGGCCTGCCCTTTTTCACGGCTCATTTTCAAATCGGCAAAACCAGGGGCAGCCGTAATGAAGCGAATATTACCCGGAATGGTTCTTTTTCCGGCAACGGTGCTACCGACAATCTTACCTCCCACTTCAAGGCGTGAAGCCAGTTGTTCATCCACGTAAATGTCATAATAAAAACGCTTGCTCTCGAGCAAAACGACCGGAGTGTTCGCCGAAATCATTTCCCCTTGTTTCGCAATGATTCTTAGTATTTTGCCATCTTCCGGCGCGCGCAAAGTCAGCCGTTCTTTTTTTATCTGTAATTCTTTTAGCTGTACAAGCAGGTTATCCTTTTGGTGAATATAGTCTTGAACACCCAATTTATTGTTTTCCAATTCCTGACGCTGTTGATCAATCTCCGCCAAGTAAATATTATCAGCATTTCCACTCGTCAACACTCGCTCTTTTGCAGCTTCGCCAGTGCCTGCAAGCATTTTGTCGAGCATTCGCTGCGCTTGTCCCATATTGGCCAACGCCACATCCAACGACATCGTCGCACTGTCAAGTTCCGACTGTGAAATAGCGCCCGAAGCTAACAAGGCGCGCTTACGATTATAATTTATTTTCTGATTGTTATAGGTAGATTTCGCTGCGTCCAGTGCCATTTTCTGTTGTTCGATCAGGCGATAGGTCTGTGTTTCGGTAGTAGTCGCTTTCTGGTATCCAATGACGATACTGCCATTTAGCTGGTTAATTTTAGCTTCCACTTGAGCGATTTGTGTTTTCATTCGTTCTATTGACAGATCAATATCAGTGCTATCAATGATCATAAGGATGTCACCTTTTTTGACTTCTTGCGATTCTTGCACCGCTTCCTTCACCAAACGTCCCCCGACATTTTCAAACGCGATTTTAACCTGTTCTGCTGACAAAATCCCTTCTTTTTTCTCCAAAGCTACCGAGACAGCGTCATGCCCCATAAGCATCAACATTGTTCCGCCAACGAAAAGTACAACTAGAACTACAATTCCCATACGCAATGATTTTCCTTTTGTAGTTGTTGCCGGATTCTTCAACAACCTTACCATTTTAGCCATCTTCACGCGCATCGACTTTTTGTTCAATATCATTAAAGCACTTCCAATCCCATGTTGTTTTGTTAAAAATATTTTTCGCACCAATAGTTAGCCAGCTAATTATCGGCGCGAAAAATATTGTTCCTATAGCTTAACTTATTGTATATCGCTCTTTCGCTCAATATATTACTCCAACTATAATAGGATCCCTCCTTGCAAACGCAATGTTCAGCGACACTAATTAGTCCGCTAACTATATAGGCAAGATTTCTCTTGTTTAGTTTCTCAAAGGTCAGTTTGCTTTAATTTTTTTCAGCAACTGAACCAACGTAATTCGCTCTTCTTCCGAAACATTATTCATCAATCGAGCTTCGCGCTTAAAATGATCAGGCAAAATCTCGTCCAGAAATGCTCGGCCTTTCTCTGTGAGTCCGACAAGTTTTCTGCGCCCGTCTGCCGAGTCTGAAAAAGAGCAGGCAAGCTTGTCTCGAATCATCCGTCGCAGCATGGCACTAATCGTAGCACGAGTTACACCGGCTTTTTCAGCTAATGTTGAGGGTGCAATCCCCTCTAGCGACTGATAAAGGATCATCATGACCATCAATTTTCCTTTGGATACCTTGTGTTTTTTTTCCAGTATGTCAAAGACCTGTTGGTGAATTTCATGGGAAGTCTGCAAAATTTGCAGCATCACTTCCGCAGCCGAGACATCAAGTCCCGGTGCTTGGTTAGCAAACTGACGCAGAGCTTCACGAGTTGGAAATGCTTTTTTCTGAATATCCAGAATAACAACTCCTCCAACAATATAGTTAGCCAGCTTATTATTTGTTTAGTATAAAACCAAAGTTATATTTTGTCAAGAAAGGCGAATTCTAAAAAGCATTTTTTTTGCACAGCTGTGTAACAGCGCAACGCCAACTTTCCCTGCACTTATTTCACTGCTTTATGCTCATTCAATGCTCCAAGAATCGCCTTCCATTCAATTAATTTGCCGTACGCCGCCCTAACGGCTTCAATATTTGCCCAAACCCTTTTTTTCTGCTACCATGGCTCCATTTTCTTTCACGAAAGTCCCGCGCACCATGGTCGAAACGATCTCTCCGGTAACTTCGATGTTTTCGAATATTTTCGCCGACAGGCGCGACTTCGTTTGCATGGAGCCTCGCTTGATAGTGTCAATAAATGTTCGCAAAAACCATCTTGACTCTTCAAGGATAATGCAGCCTGTTCATGTGCCTGCTGGATTGCATCGATTATTTTCGGGTTAATATAGGAACGACCACTATGCCAGTCTTCGCTGTACTCAATCAAATAACTGGTCACTAGTCGAATATAAGAATCCATGCTGGGGAATATTCCTACAACCTTGGTTCTTCTGCGGATTTCTCGATTTAACCGTTCCAAGATGTTGGTTGACGCGATCTTGCGGGAGTCAATCTCGGAATAACTGAAAAACTGCAGTGAATCTTCTAACCCCTCTTCCAGAATGGCCACGGCCTCGGGATACTTGGATTCATACTCGTCCATCAGTGAATTGGCGTACTTTTTAGCACTGTCGTAATCGGGCTGGAGCCAAATTTGCTTGAGTTTTTCAGCAAAGGATTTCTTATCCCTGCCAGAGATATGCGCCAGAATATTGCGCATGAAATGCACCTTGCACCGTTGCCAGGAGCAACCGACAAAAGATTCCCGGGCTGCTTTAATTAGGCCCTTGTGGGCATCCGAAACTACCAACCATACCTTTTCCAGACCGCGTGCTTTGAGATTTTCAAAGAGTTCGCTATAAGTGGTAGCTGATTCCTCACACATGGGTTCTATGGCCAAAATATCTCGTTTTTCTTCCACGGTAATGCCACTTACAACTAATACCGCCATGTTTTTGACACTACGGTTGTCGCGAATTTTTTCATACAGAGCATCGACCCACAGGACTGGATAGGTAGCTTCAATTTGTCGATTGCGAAAGGCTTCGACCTGTTCATTTAGGTCCTTCGTAATGATCGATACCTGGCTGAGGGAGATCGATTCAATGCCCAAGGTCTTAGTCAGTTTTTCGATTTTTCGAGTGGATACGCCTTTGGCGCATCAAATACATCGTCCCCATCCGTGTGTCGAATCGGCGAATCCGATATCCAGATCGATAGCCTTGTCGGTTTGATGCTCTCTCAGATTTTTCGGCGCCGATCTTTTCATCCACTTCTGCTTCCATGAGCCTTTCGCAGAGCCACTTGAGCATGGATAGCATGGGATCTTCTTCTGACATAAATTTCATTAGCATTTTTTCAAAAGGTACGTTAAAATTTGGGTAAGCCATCGATGATACACTCTCCTTCTTGGTTTGCTGAGCACTTACCTTTTCGGAGTCATCGATGGCTATTCCTTTTTCACTTTTGCGAACTTAATTGTACGCTATCTTATTATAGAGGCATTCTGGTTGTCCATCAAATCTTGGTAAAGTCGCTCGTTTTTATAGCAGGAAGGTATTGTGCAACAAATGAAGAAAATATTATATGGCAAGTTATTCAGTTGTAGAGCAGTAGCTTTATATTTGTTTCCGCAAATCCTACATTATCTAACGTTTTACGTAAGAAGGATTCTTTTTTTGGGGGCCGATATTATGATGACATATGATGAAATTTCGGCGGAAAGGTATGAACCTCAACAATTTGTAAATACTCACGGGCAATTAATGGAGGCAATGCAAAAACAATATAAATTACCTGGGGTGTTTAAGCTTACGCAGTGCATTTGCCGGAAAGACATTCAGCTTTTCTTGATGACGACTTCTCGTGAAAAATGGGAGCGGGTCAAAATTGAATATTTACAAACAATATCAGTCGAAAAATACGTGCAGTTTATAATGGAAATAACTTGCTCCCATATGCGCGAAAAACTGGAAGAGTATTATAAGGCAAAAATAGATTTTTGGTACATGTTTTGCCCCAACGCTTGCCCCAGCACTATCAACGATGAGGTCTGTGCTTATAGTGTCAAAATATTTGATAGGCCCATATTTAAGGCTGTTGGAATACACAACGGAAATTTGGAAGATAAGTTGACACGAATGGCATCAAGCCATATTCGTTATTTGTCGGGCAGGGGGCCAGAGCGGATAACAACCGCGATTTTAGGCAATCAGTACATGGTAATATGTGTTTTTGGGATTATACCGTTGTATATAAATAACTATGTTTCAAACAGCTGCGATGAAGGTCTTTCTGTTCGTGAATTGCTGGCAAGTTTGCTCAGTGAAGTAATTGATCATGTATTCCATTCAGAATATAATTATATTCCTGATAAACGTATCAAGGTTGATTTTGAAAAAAACCTTTTAATTGCAGTAGTGATTGCTAGACAATGCGATAATGATGTGATATCTTAATTGAGGATTGGTTTACTTTGCAAAGCTTGCAGCTTCTATTGCACACTGATCACGATGGTGGAGCAGGTAGTACAAGCAGTATTCATCGCATGAACAAAATTCATAGATTTTAATATGCTTGTTAGTGGCAAAGTTATGCAGTAAAGTATTGTTATTTTTAGCTGCCTTATGAAAAGCCTTCATCTTGTTGATGGAGGTTTTTTATTTTTCGTCGCAATGTTAATGAAAAAGATTATATGTTGAGGAGGCGTGTGGAAATAAAAGGGAAATTCCTTGAAGATTTGAAAGTGTTTAGCGGGTATTTTGATTTTGTTCAAGTAATTAAGCCGTTAGAGACAAAAGCTAATAGTTCAAACTCCAGAAAGCGGCAGAATAATAAAGAGGATTGCTTTTGCTTGTCTCATGGAGGAGAAAAATGTAAATGTTGTATTGCTTTAAAAGCAGCAGAGCTTAATGAGACCCTTTTTAACATAGTGCAACTACATGGAGATGTTTTCATAGTAATCGCTATGCCTGTTCGTTTTGGGCAGGAACTTGTTGCGATAGAGCTTGTAAAATGTATTAACGATCAGAGCGTTGAAAGACTCTTTCAAGAGTTGAAAGATAATAATCACGATGCTTTTGCTAATCTGTACAATCTTGCCAATATGGATGAGTTGACAAATATTTATAACAGAAGATATATAGCGAACACTCTTCCTATGGAAATGGGAACTACGCGCATGAACCAACAACCCATATCTCTCGTAATGGCTGATATTGACCATTTTAAGAAAGTAAACGACCAGTACGGACATGGGGTTGGAGATGAGATACTAATTGCATTTGCAGATGTAATTAGTAAGTACATTCGGCAAAACGGCAGAGATTGCGTGGCTAGGTATGGGGGAGAAGAATTTCTGATTTTTTTAACCAATTGTCAAGAGCGTGAAGCTTATGAAGTTGCCGAGAGAATGCGGATTCACGTTGAAAAAACAGTTACGGAAACAACGGCTGGGCCTATCAGCATTACTGCAAGCTTTGGCGTGCATACCTTTAACGGAGAAGATGTCAATATGCAGCAATTGTTAAGTATAGTAGATAAATATTTATATTTGGCAAAACAAGCTGGAAGAAATTGCACAATGTCGAGAAATATGGTTAGGCAAAATGAAAACGATCAAATAGACAGAAGTGGATAGTTGTAATGAAAAGTCTGCAAACTAAGGAACTACTGAATAATCGATGTTGTCACAAATTCAACTGTGCAATGCTCATTTGTTTTGATGAAAGCTTGCCTTCGGTCACGTAAAACAGTAGTTGTTTCGCCTGCGCCAACCGGTTATTCCGGTTTCGGAGCAGACTTCTTCCTCTATGCGGACATCAACTGGTCACCGGAACATTTCTGCGTCCGGCAATCAACAGGTTGGTTGAAGCAAAGAGCACAAACAACTGTGATTCGTTCTTTTCCAGACCCCGGTAACGCGCCTTGGCATATCCAAATAAGTTCTTGATGTAGTGAAACGGGTGCTCGACCAGGGATCGAACCGAGGACTTCGCGTATTCCTCCGCCAGCACAGCTTCCTTTTCCAAACTCTCAACCAGCTTTTGAATCCCGCCGCGCCTTTTAGCTACCAACCAGGTGATCTTGCCCCATTGTTCTTTGATGTTCTCCCTTTTTTCGATCCCTGTGTAACCTGCATCCGCATATACGATCTCTTCTTCCCCGTGCAGCAATTCAGTGGTCTTCGCAATATCGGCGACATTGGCTGGCGTTGTCACCAACGTATGGACCAGCCCACTCGCAGCGTCCACTCCGATATGGGCTTTCATGCCAAAATGCTATTCGTTGCCCTTCTTGGTTTGGTGCATTTGGGGGTCTCTCTCGTGGCGCTCGTTCTTTGTTGAGCCGGATGATTCAATGATTGTGGCATCCACGATGGTTCCCTCTTTCATGAAAACGCCTTGGTTGCCAAGGCGGGTGCGCAGTTCTTCAAACATCTGCTTCGGTAGTTTATATTTCTCCAGCAGATGGCGAAATTCCAACAAGGTCGTGGCATCTGGAACAGATTCGTGCGCCAAATCAATCCGACTAAATTGCCGGAGGGCTTGGCTGTCGTAAACAGCATCTTCCATCCCTTCGTCCGACAAATTGTACCAAGCTTGGAGCAGATACAGGCGAAGCATTCGTTCACATCCAATGGGCGGGCGTCCACGTTCTCCCTTCGGATAGTGAGGTTCAATAAGTGCCACCCATTCTTGCCAGGGAACCAAGGTTTCCATTTTTCCCAGGAACAAATCTCGACGAGTTTGCTTTTTCTTACCGTTGTATTCCCATTCACTGAACGAGGTCTGCTTTTCCATCCTCGATCCCTCCGCGCCTTAATCTATATGGCGTTTCCTATTACCATATATTCGGCGCGGATTGATAAAATGCCTGTTCTTAGGGAGATTAAATCAGTATTTCCCTATATATATATCCAGTAACTCTCGGCAATGCCCAAAAAACATTTCTAATCCGCTATGAAGCCATCTTTAAGCTTTTGCAAAAAAAACAGTTCGGTTGCATCCCAGTTTCTTTGCATGAGACAAAGCGGCATCCGCCTCCGCCCTTAGAATATTAATTACGCTGCCTTGTGCGGCATAGGCAATGCCGATACTAACGGTAACACTAAGATCTCCGCGTACAGTTGCTATTTTGCTTTTGCTGATTTGTTCACAAATACGCTCGCAGACGGATTCGGCATCACCTCCGGGCTGAAGTGGCATTATCAACAAAAATTTTTCTCCCCCGATTCGTGCTACAGTATCATACTCCCTGAGACATGTTGTTAGTGTCTGGGCAACCCAGCACAACACTTCATTTCTGGCCCGATGTCCGTAGGTATCGTAAAGCTCTTTGAAACCATCAATATCACAGAGTCCGATGGCTAGTTCTTCCCCATTTCTTTTGTTACGCGCCAGTTCTTTGGACAACAGCTTCAGTGCACCGCGAAGTTTAAGCAGGCCGGTCAATGGATCATGAGTCGCGTGACTGGGTACAGTTTGCCGATTATCCGCCATGAGAGTATCGGCCTTTTCCAGCAAAACGTCCTTAGCACGCAATGTTTCCGCCAGCTCCGCCTGCGTGCGCAGCAGGTGTTTATTCTGCGCCTGCAATTCATGGATCAGCTGTAACATTGCTTCGTGTGATAGTTCTTCAGACGTCTTGATGTCGGCATCATCAGACACTTCCGCCGATTGCCCATACTGTTCCTCTCCGACTTGCAAGTCTATCGCCTTCATCAAAAGCACCTCTCTGCGAATTGAACAAAACAACCATTTGCCATCTTTAGTTCCAACTGTTGACCGACCTTAAGTTTCAATCACATTCGCCTGTCCGTATTGTTTCAAGCTTTTATAATCATTTCGATATTTAAAATCGAAATCCTGCCGCAGCTTTCTTACCCTACGTGTATTACAGTGACACGTCCTTCAACAATATCTAGGATCATAAACATTATAAACTTCCCGGGCCTTTATATATAAACTATGTTGCATAGCACTAATATAATGGATTTGATTGTGGCATAAGCTATAGATTTTCCTGATTTATTTTGATAACCGCTAAATGTTCATCACCACAGAAGAAGTTGTCAGCAGAATTGTGAAAGCCCCCGCCGCCGTTTCTGGTGACAAGAGACTTTCACGTTCTGCTTCATTCTATTTCTCTTGTTATCCATGTAGTACCAGATGTGTTTTTCGAAAGCCCCCGCTATATTCTCGTTTGCTTGCATTGTAGAACGAATGTCTGCCTGATATTCGTATTGTATCCTTCACCTCCATTGCGCAACCCGGAGCCGCTTTTCCAGAACAGGCCGGCTATCCAGCCAACGCACAAAGGCCTCGCCAGGCATGGGTTTGGCGAAATAATATCCCTGAATTTCATCACAGCCCATTGAACGAAGGATCGACAGTTGTTCCTCCGTTTCCACACCCTCGGCAATCGTCTTTAAATTCAGTCCCTTACTTAGATCCAGGATTGCTTTGATGATAACAATATCCTTCGGATTCCCCATCATTTCCCGTACAAAAGTTTGATCAATTTTTAATTTATCGATCGGCAACCTGCGCAAATAACTCAGGCTTGAAAAGCCTGTGCCAAAATCATCCAAGGATAAAAGCAACCCCATATCTTTAAGTTTTTCCATTATTTCTATGGCTTCAGCGGGATTCTTCAAAACAACCCCCTCTGTAACCTCGAATTCGATGCATTGCCAAGTTTCACAAGTGCCAATAAACGCCTTAATTGTTTCGAGAAACGCAGGCTGTTGAAACTGGACAGCAGATATATTGACCGCAACGGAAATTTGTCCAAGGCCCATTTGGGCCCACTCTCTTTGTTGCCGACAAACCTCTTGCAATATCCACTCACTGACAGGAATGATGAGCCGCGTTTCCTCTAGTTCGGCAATGAACGCCAGTGGCGGTACCATCCCTTTCTTCGGGTGATTCCAGCGAAGCAACGCCTCGACTCCGGTCATTTTCCCGCTGATGGCATTTACTTTTGGCTGATAATGTAGCACAAATTCATTTTGTTCCAGCGCCAGGCGCAGGTCATTGATCAAAGAAAGACGTTCAGCTGCCATGGCATTAAGTTCCATTGAATAAAACCGATAATTGCCACGCCCGTTCTCCTTGATATTGTTCATAGCGACATCCGCATTTCGGATGAGGCTGTCAACATCGCCGCCATCTTCGGGATACAAACAGATCCCTATGCTTGCCGTCATTCGTAGCGAAAAACCGTTGATATCAAAAGACGTGTTCAAGGCTTGGGCCACTCTTTCAGCAACATGAACGGCGTGAAGCGGATGTTCACTGCTTGGCAGGATGATGACAAACTCGTCTCCGCCGAATCGGCTAATGGTGTCTGATGAACGGCAAATGCCCTCCAGCCGTTTCCCCACTTGTTGTAATAAATCATCTCCGGCGGAATGCCCCAACGAATCATTAATAATTTTAAAGTTATCCAGATCCATGAACATCACGGCTAATTTTTCTTCGAATCTTTTGGCGTGTTCGATCGCGGATTGTAGTCGGTCTTGCAATAGACTCCGGTTCGGAAGGCCTGTCAGGTCATCGTAAAATGCAAGATAACGGATGCGGTCTTCCGCCTTTTTACGATCGGTGATATCGTTGAAAATAGCAATATAATGAGTCACCTTTTGCTTATCATCGATGACTCGACTGATCGTAGACCACTTTGGATAAACCGTGCCGTCTTTACGCCGGTCCCATATTTCCCCCTGCCAATATCCGGTTTGCCGCAAAGAGTTCCACATACGCTGGTAGAATTCTCTGCCATGCCGGTCAGATTTGAAAAGACTTGGCTTTTGGCCAATAATCTCCTCTGTTGAGTATCCTGATATGCGGACAAAGGAATCGTTGGTCAGGATAATGTTAGCCTCTACATCCGTGACAAACATTCCCTCGCCACTGTTTTTTAATATCTCAGCCCACAACCGTAACTGTTGCTCGGTTTTTTTGTTCTCGGTAATATCCCGGACCGCTACGCATACTACCAACCCATCCTCCGTTGCAATCTGGCTCAAGTTTACAGCTACGGGAAACTCATGATCATCCTTATGCACAGCAAGCAGCTCTGCGCCACCCTTCATAGCTTTAATTGAAGCGTTGGCGAAGAAATCGGCGCGAAGTCCAGCATGGTCAATATGATTTAGAGAAATTAACATTTCCACCGCTTTTCCCTTCATTTCAACCTCTTCATATCCAAACATCTTCTTCATTTGGTCATTGACCAATACGATCTTACCCTGAGGGTCAACGAAGACCATCGCTTCCGGCGCCGATTGAATCAATTTGCGGAACTTCTTTTCACTGTTGTTCAACGCTTGCTCCGTTTTTTTTCTCGCCGTAATGTCCCGAACCGTTGCAAGGATGGCATCAGTGTTATAGATTTTTACTCGGCACAAGTAAATTTCAGCATCAAACAACGAGTGGTCATGGGGTCGACGCGCTACCCAATCAAACAACATAGGCTCGCCCTGAACTACTTTTTTCCAGCTGTCAGGCAATGAAGCAATGTCGTTTTCGGGCCCGGAATAACCCTGGCCGATGGTTAGCTTCAAGGATTCATCATATTCAACCTGAAACATCTCCAACATTCGATTATTGACGTCAATAATTATTCCATCCATGTCATGCAGAATGATCGCATCGTGAACACTATCAAGTATCGTACGTAGTACTTGCATAGTTATTGTAGGAGTCTGGCGCATGATGCACCTCCGGTATTTCTTATCATAGAATCGTGAATAATATTTATTAAATTCTATTTTGGGTCAATAATTAAATTTAATAAATATTCAATTTAATTAGGTCACCTTATTATACTCCCTTTTTCGCCCATGAATATTTGCAAATCAATAACAAGCTGTAGAAGCATTGACAATCTTTTCAACTCTGAAAACAAAAATCCCCTCTGAAACGCAACGCAAATCAGAGAGGAAGTGTCTGGAGTTCGGGAGAAGGGCGCTATGAAAATATACGCAGCCTATGATGTTATTGTTACCATTTACCAGTTAAATAAACTTTTTAAGCTTGCATCTAAAATGTGGGAAACAATGATGGATGGAATCAAAGAAAATTTGGAAACTCGAAATAAGGCAAAAAAGCAAGTAGTCAACTGACGGCGCCAGGCGAAGGCCGTTTTTAACTGCGTATTCCGTCCCATCTCATCCCATGCCGTTTTGGCACTGTGTGTTCAAAATATGTTCAAACATTGCATGAAAGAACTTCCAATTTTCAATAGGCATCACCAAATTTATTCCTTTCTGCAATTTTCAACGTCCTTATCATTTGAGGCGACGCACCTAATCAAGTCCAGGGCGTTGTTGATGCCAATCAGTCACCTTTTGATATTGGGCGCCGACTGCCAGCAACAACGGTTCGGCCAACAGCGGCCCCACCAATTGCATACCAATCGGCAGACCGGTTGATGCATCAAACCCGACAGGAACAGTCAGGGCCGGCAGTCCAGCATTCGTAAAGGGTCCGTTGAAAATAGGATTTCCGGTGCCATAGCCGATGGGTGCAACCGTAGTTGTCGACGGGGTAAGAAGGATATCCACCTTATCAAACAGTTTCAGCATTTCATTACGGAACATGGTCCGAATCCGCTGAGCCTGCAGATAATCAACCGCAAGGGTTTGTCTTCCCAAGGCAATCTGTTCTCGAATATACGGACCGAAATTTTCCGGCGCCTTTGAATACTGCGTTTGATGATAGGATGCCGCTTCTGAGCGCATCACAATTTGCAAAGAGGCATTTGCTTCAGCCAGGCATGTCGGCAAATCTATCTTTCGAACTTGGAATCCTAATTCTTCCAGCACTTTAACCGCCTGTTCCACAGCTTGCATAATCCTCGGATCTTCTGCAAGGAAAAAAGAAGTGGGCAGTCCAATCGTCTTTCCCTCGAGCAACATTCCGAGCGAATCGGCATAGGAAGGGATGTTGACCTCAAGTGAGGCGGGATCCAGCGGATCGTATCCGGCAATCGCAGACAATACCGTCGCGTTATCCTCCACCGTATGGGTAAAGGCCCCCAGGTGGTCCAAGCTCCAGCTGGCAGGAATTACGCCCCTTCGGCTCACAAGCCCATAGGTAGATTTAATACAGGTTAGACCGTTAAAAGACGCAGGGCGGAGCAAGGAACCAACCGTCTGCGTTCCCAGGGCAAACAGCGCCATGGATGCAGACACCGCCGCAGCCGATCCGGCGCTAGATCCCCCTGGCGTATGCGCCAAATTCCAAGGATTACGCGTAGCCGGCTCGCCGCCAAGAAAAGCGAATTCGGTAGTGGTTGTTTTCCCAAGCAAAATCGCTCCGGCGCTCGACAGTTTATGGATAATGGTCGCATTCTCACGGGGCACAAAATTCGGCTCCACCTGAGATCCTCCGCTGGTGCGAATCCCCGCCGTATGGATGATATCTTTGGCCCCATAGGGAATCCCATGAAGGGGACCCCGATATTGGTTGTGAACAATTTCATGTTCCGCCTGTTTGGCCTGAGCGAGGGCCTGATCCGGGAGCAATGTAACCCAAGCTTTTACTCGGCCCTCTACCTGTTCAATCCTATCCAGGCATGCCTGAACCAGTTCAACCGGCGATAGTTTCCGCGAGCGGAGCAACGTCGACGCTTTATTTAGAGTAAGAGTTTCTATCCCAATATTGTTCATAGCCTTACCTGCTTGCCCCGACAAATTTGGGGTTCTATGTCGCGCGGCATAGGATAGGTGCGGATCAGTCGGACTTCCGCCTCGAACTTTTCTCGTGCTTCGTCACTAACTGGAGAATTTGGAAGTTCAATCTGTGGGTTGGTCACTCTAAATCACCCTTTCTTGCGATTTTTTTATCTCAGCTTATTGATTCATGATACAACCATTATTTCCTTTGTCGATTGGATATTTCCTGCCATGATGAAAATATAAAGGCGTTTCGTTACTGCAGCTGAACAAAAGCCTCATACCCTGCATGTATGCCGCATTCCCAGGCCACTATATCCTTGCATCTACCACCCGGTCGACCTCATACTACTTGCCGTTTGTCCAGGTCAGAGCCGGAGGCTTTGTTTTGGCTTCCGCATCATGTTGTGCCGTCACCAGCGAACAAATTGCGTACTTTTTCCCGGTGGTGGATAATCTGCGAAACTTTAATTCAAATAGCCGGTCCAATAAGCAAGTATTGCAATGTGGCAATAAAATCTGACTGGGTGAACTCGACAACAAGTAAATCTTGTTACGCAGCACCCCCGGACACGACAGTGCATCGTATCCGGGGGTGCTGCGATTCTTGGCGAAAGACAATTTAGTGCCATCTCTTTCGTTCGGTGCTGCTCCGCTACTTTGCCGCCGCCACTTTTGCTTCAACGATTGTGTCGTCTTTTTTTGCGAACTTCAGCGAAAGCGTAATTCCAAACGCAATGAACAGGAGTGCCGCGCAAGCATAAAAACCAGCATAATTACTGCCGCCGGTTGCCGTTTTTAATGCCCCGATCCCAACCGGACCGATAAATCCTCCCAAATTTGCTATGGAATTGATGGATGCCATAGCCACTGCTGCCGACTTCCCAGTGTATACCATAGCCGTCAGCGACCAAAATGCACCGTAAATACTATAAGCACCACAATATACGACGGTGAGGAAAACCACTGCCAGTATTGGGCTACTTGTAAATCCTAACCCTAACAGACCTATTCCACAGAGCAATACTGAAAGTGCCGTATGCCAGCGGCGTTCCCCTGTCTTGTCAGAATGATTGCCCCACCAAACCATAAAGAACGAGGCAAAAACTAACGGAATCGCATTAATTAACCCGATTTGGAAGTTAGACAAGCCCACTGTCAGACCTTTGATCAACGTTGGGGCAAAGAAAGTCACTCCATATACGGCCATTGTTTTACTAAAGTAAATTATGGCCAATAACCACACTGTACTCCCGGCCAAAGCGCTCCACATGGAATGTTTATGCTTGCTGGCGACTGCTTCGTGCTCACGTTTGATTTTGTCTTCCAGCCATGTTTTTTCCTCCGTCGAGAGCCATTTTGCATCACTCGGAGTATTCGGAAGCATAAGAATCGTAATGACACCAAAAATAAGAGTAGGCAATCCTTCAAAGTAAAACAACCAGCGCCAACTTGAGATTCCTGCCCAATGTATATGATCAAGAATTAACCCTGAAATCGGCGCGCCTAAAATTGACGAAATGGGAAGCGCCAGCATAAATAACGAAATCACTTTTCCGCGCTCCTTCGCAGGAAACCAGTAAGTGAGATACAACATAACTCCAGGATAAAATCCAGCTTCCATCACGCCGAGAATGAATCTCGCAATATAAAGCTGCGTTGCATTTTGAATCAGGCCACACGCCGCAGAAGCAATTCCCCAGGTAATGAGGATTCGGCCGATCCACTGACGCGCCCCGACCTTGGTCATGATTATATTGCTGGGAACTTCAAATATAAAATATCCTATGAAAAAAATACCTGCCACAAGTCCGAATTGCGCGCTAGAGATTCCAAGCTCCTTATTCATCGTCAGAGCGGCATACCCAACGTTTACTCTGTCCAACATGGCAAAGAAATACAGTAGTGTAAGAAATGGAATGAGTCGGTTTCTAACTTTTTTCATTGTATTTGATTCAAATGAAGCTGTATCCTGAATCGTGTTTGTCATTTTCAATCTCTCCCAACACATGCTTCTCGTATTTTTTGTTTCCAATCGGGTTTTGTTTCTTTATCCCGCTAAATTCTGTATGACATCTTCCCATTTTGCGGGAACATTTCCCTGAAACCTATCTTTCAGTTTTTTGCTTGCCAACCCCTGCAGGTGCATCATGGTTGCCTCGGTCATTGTAGGCTGGATTCCAAGATCTTGGAGCATCACCATGCAGTCTTTCATCTCATGGGACTGCCGCTCTGCATGAATAGCACCGGCAGTGACTAAAAAATTCATGGTTTTCATGAAGGAACCCGCATCCATGGTGTTGGATATTGAAGCGAGCACTTTGTCTTCCACCTGTAGTTTCGTTGCTGCTTCCAACATTTCTACCTGCAACGATGCAATCCCTTTCATGTAGACACTTCGCACCAATTTGATTGCGATGGCATCGCCGGCTTTGTCACTCACTTTTTCCAACGACATGTGATAGAGTCGCATCAGCTCGATAAATTTATCGGCGCCGCTGCCACTGAGCAAGGTGGGGACTTTGTGCTGCTGCAACCGCAAACCGCCCATGAGCGCTCCATCGACAAAGAGAGCACCGGTCGAAGCAATAAGCGTCGCGATTTTTTGTTTGGTCGTGGGTGATGAAGTGGATACGTCCGCATATATTTTGCATTCATTCAAATCTCCGAGGATCGATTCCGCAGCTTGCAGCGCTTTGCTGCCTGGAACTGCGGCAATAATCAAATCAGCTGCGGCGATCACCGCTCCCGGCGTATCCAGCAAGGTTACCGCTGCAGTTATCGCTCTTTGCCTCACAAAAGAACCGAATTGGGGATCATTCTGCATTGGATCAAAGGCAACGATTTCCTGCAAGCCCTCCATCTTTAGCCCGTTTGATATTTCAAAAGACACTTCACCGAATCCGATAAAACCCAGTTTCATTTATGTTTTCTCCCTCAGGGCTTGCGCCACTTTACTTTTTTAACGCTTATATGTTGTACACTTCCGATTCAACCAGGTCATGCTTCAGTCAATAAATTCGCAACCTTTTTCTTTGAGCGCTTTGTCAACCCAACTGCGATCCCAGGTCTTGTTTTTGATAGCCTCCATCATTCCTGCTTCTTTGGCTACCGTTGCTTTGGCTTTTTCCAGAACTTCAGGGGCATCTTTAGGATCGATCACAATGACACTGTCTTCATCACCCACCAGGATGTCGCCGGGTTTTATAACCACGCCGCCACAGCAAACCGGAACATTGATTTCACCCGGGCCATCTTTATAGGGTCCTTTGGGCTGAACACCCGCGGCATAGACCGGAAATTTCATCTTTTGGATTGAACCAAGATCTCGAATTGCCCCGTCAACGATTAGTCCGGCAACACCGCGACCCTGCATCCAAAGAATCATCAATTCGCCGGTGATCGAATTGCTCGTTTCCCCCCCGGCATCCACAACAATGACATCGCCAGGCGCTGCCATGTCGATCGCCTTGTGCAGAAGAAGATTGTCACCGGGGCGCGTCTTGACGGTAAATGCGGTTCCGAGCAAAGGTGCGCTGTTTAGTGGACGGAGTCCGGCATCGATACAGGACATTCGGTTCATACAGTCTCCAATGTTCGCCACAGGGATTCCTGCAAAAGCATTCACGAGTTCTTTTGAAGGTCTTTCAATTTTTGAGTAAATTCGGAAGTTAACATTTGACATTAATAGAACCCTCCCTATCTTTTTATTAGTTCATCATCCGGTATGCATCCCGGATAGATTAAGCGAATTGAAAGTTTTATTGCCGCAATTGCATCTTTTGTGCTAATATTAAGCCAATTTAAAATGCAAGTAAAATGACTATTTGTGCGAATATATATTACCTTTATTGCTATTTCCAAAGAGGAGGTGCAGCATGTACAATCGCGGAATTGAAGCTTTTTTGGCGGTAGTTCGGACCCAGAACATCAGCAAGGCCGCCGAACAGCTCCATTTATCTCAAACAACTGTCAGCAAAAGGATCCGTGTATTAGAGCAGGAAGTGACAACTGTTCTTTTCGAGAGAGGAAAAGGCTTAAAGACGATTCGTCTCACCCCGGCCGGAGAAAATTTCGTTGCACTGGCCGAGCGCTGGGATTTGCTTTTTCGAGAAACCCAGGTCGCACTGTCTTCCGGGCCCCACCTATCTTTGTCCATCCTTATGCTTGATAGCATTGTCAGTTCAATTTTCCCTGCGCTATATACGGCACTTAGCCACCACAAACCGAAAATACAGCTCAATGTAATTACATCTCATTCGGTTGAAGCTTACGAAGAAGTGGACAGGCGACATGTCAATGTTGCTTTTTCTCAATTAGAACGAAATCATCCCAATGTAATCGTATCTCCATGCTATTCCGAACCGATGGTGGTTTTGAAACTCGCGCCCACACCGTTTTCCCAATCTGGTTTGCTCCATCCCGGCGAATTGGATCGCAGTCATGAGCTTTATGTCCGATGGTCAACAAGTTTTCAACTTTGGCATGATAAAAGGTGGGATCCATCGATGCCGTGCATGGCCCAATTCGATACCGCACGACTTTTGGTTCTGGGTCTGCAGGAGCCCGAACAATGGGCCATCATGCCATTGTCAATGGCGATAGCATCGCAAAAGCTGGGAAACTATGTGATGTTTTTCCTGTCCGATCCGCCACCTGACAGGATTGTTTACAAACTCACCCATAAGCAGCCGAAATCTAGCACGATTGCTAGCCTGAAAATATTCGACCACTACCTGGAACAGGTGATCAAATCGGAATTTGAAGGACTCATTGTTCATCAGCCAAAACCTTGAAACTCCTGCAAGCTAAATGAATTTCTCCTCTGAGTGCCTACTGGGGAGGTTGCCTGGTAGAAGAAACTTACGAAATGAAGAAGATAACCCGACGCAAACACTTCTGATGAAAGTGCTTCTTGCCGAATTTTGTTTTCATAGCTTGCTCCATCTCCTTTGCTTTGCCACCACCGAATTACATGGCGAAAATCGATAAGACACACACAGGCTCCTGAATCTATAATTGTCTTAGTAAAGGAGTTGATCTATATTTTTCAACCAGCCGATGTTAAAAAAAATCTTTTAGACAAGGCCCAGAGCTTGGGTATTGAATTGATCGGCGTAGCTCCCGTCGAAAGATTTGCGGCGGCGCCGGAAAATCACAAACCGCAAGATATCATGGTCGAGGCGAAATCCATTATCGTATTGGCCCGAAGAATCCTGACCGGCCCGGTGAAAAACAAAAAATGGACCAGCTACACTACGGTTCACGACGGTAATGTTGTTCGACTGGATCATGATGCGTATCATCTATCTCTGTTCCTCGAAGAAACTTTTGCAGCCAGCGCGATTCCGGTACCCGCCATGACGCCCTACTTCCATTGGGATGAAGAAACTCAGTATGCGGCCGGCGATCTGTCGCACAAGCATGCAGCCGTAGCCGCTGGGCTAGGTGTGCTGGGGAAAAACACTCTGCTGATTACGCCACAATTCGGAAATCGTGTGAACCTTGTTTCCATCGTTACTGACCTTGAAATCGAACCCGACGCCGTACTTACGAACGAACTATGCCCACCGAGTTGCCAACTATGCATCGACGCATGTCCTGGAAAAGCTCTAAAGAATAACCATTCCATCCATCAATCCTCTTGCAGAAGTCATTGCTGGACGAAGCTGCCCAGAGGATTCCCTGTACTGCAGTGTTGGAAATGCCGCGAAATATGCCCCGCAGGCAAGCCCTCAACCGAGTTGCCTGCGCTTTGTTTCTCCAGCTAACTCTCTGCCATCATTCAGCCTACCACCACTATGCCGTCATGTTCCGAGGCCCGCCCCCGCACTAAAAGCGCAAAAAAAAAGACTGTCAACGCCAGTCTAAATTTGCCTTTTTGCATTTTATCATTGCCGTTGACAGTCAACACCCTCATTTATCAAGATTTCTGACAAGTATAGCCGTATTATCCTGACTACCGCTAAAAATCGCCTGCCACAACAAAAAATAGTCAGCCGAGATGGAGATGTCCATGCAGATTCTTTGGAATCACTGCGGCCATGGACAAATCCATCCCGACTTTTTTTGTTTAGGCATCATTTAATTTGAGAATATCGGTTCAGTCTAAGAAACCATCCGTATCCACTATTGTGCAAAGTTATACCGGCATTGGCAACTCAATTACTTCTCTATTGGCTATCTCTGACCATGTAATTTAGCAATCCGCCGTTAAGGACAATTTCTCTCTGCCTTTGTGTCAAAGAGCAATTCGTGGGAAATTCATAGTCCTGCGTAACATTGCGTACAATCACGTTTCCCTGTTCGACACCCGCATACACGTTTTCAATCAAAAGTTCATCACCATCCTGTAATCGGTCATAATCACTTTCTTGGGCAAAGACCAATTGAAGAATGCCAAAGTTGATCAGATTGGCCGCATGAATACGTTCCACACTTTTCGCGAGCAAAATTTTCACCCCTAGAAACATTGGGCAAAGCGCTGCATGCTCTCGCGACGATCCTTGTCCATAACTTTGTCCAGCCACAATCACTGAAGAAAAGTTCATTTCTTTATTTTTCATGCACTCTTTAGCGAATTCAGGTTTCACATCTCGAAATACATATTCAGAGTATTTGGGAACATTGGATCGATATTTTAGCAGAGACCCAGCGGGAGTAATATGATCCGTCGTAATTTTATCCCCCAACTTAATGGCAACTTTTCCTTTAATAGTCTCAGGAATTTTGGTATTTTGGGGCGGAGCGCCAATATTTGGGCCCCGGAAAACTTCGACGGCAGGGTCGCAAGATGGCGTAAAAATCAAGTTGTCATCTATAGGATACACTTCCGGCAACGAAATCGTCGGATACTCCAACCCGAGATCGCGCGGATCCGTTATCTTTCCAGTCAACGCAGCCGCTACCGCAGTTTCGGGGCTAACTAAATAAACTTGCCCATCTTTGGTCCCACTACGCCCTTCATAATTTCGATTGTTTGTACGCAAGGATACTCCATTGCTTTGGGGTGACTGGCCTGCTCCACAGCAAAAACCGCAGACGCTTTCAAAAATACGGGCTCCCGCTGATAGGAAAATATCCATTAACCCATTTTTGACGATCATCGCTTGGACTTGACGGCTTCCCGGCGCAATCCCGAAGCTTACATTCGGATGTACACGTTTCCCTTTGAGCATGGATGCCACAAGCAACAGGTCTCGATAAGAAGAATTAGTGCAGCTTCCCACCAGAACTTGATTTACCGGCAAGCCTTCCATTTCTTTGACTGTTTTAACATTGTCCGGGGAATGTGGGCAGGCAACATTCGGTACTATCTTGCTGACATCGATGGTGATAATTTTTTCATACGTTGCATCAGCATCCGGTTTTATTTCTTTCCAGTCTTCCAAACGTGACTGTGCCTTGAAAAAAGCTTGGGTTACTTCATCACTTGGAAATATCGACGTGGTAATCCCCATTTCCGCGCCCATATTAGTTATTGTCGCCCGTTCAGGTACAGTAAGGCTCTTGATGCAACTGCCACCATACTCGATAGAAGTCCCGACATTCCCTTTTGTCGTAAAAATACGCAAAGCTTCAAGTGCTATATCTTTAGCAGAAGACCACGGTTTCAGTTCGCCTTCCAAATTGATCTTGACAGTTTTGGGATAGGTTAAAAAACACTTTCCACTTGCCATAGCTCCGGCGATTTCCAAGCCACCCACGCCAACCGCCACCATTCCCACGGCTCCACAGGTGGGAGTATGACTATCGCCGCCAACCAGCACTTCACCCGGCCTGCTGAATCTTTCCAAATGAACCTGATGGCAAATGCCATTCCCTGGTTTTGAGCATTTTATTCCATGTTTATCAGCTACGGTTTGCAGATAGCGGTGATCATCCGCATTCTCAAACCCATCTTGTAGAGTATTGTGGTCAATGTAGGACACGGAATTTGTTTTAACCTGTCCACCTCCCAGAGCTTCATATTGCAGATATGCCATCGTTCCCAACACATCCTGGGTCAGGGTCTGATCGACGCGAATTTCAATCTCATTGCCGGGTATCATTTCGCCCGACACTATATGAGAAGCGATAATTTTTTCCATCAAATTTTTTCCCATGTTCTTCGCTCCTATCTCAAATAAAATTCATCATTTTGTTAATTTCCCAATAATTTATCCAGGTAATCTCGTGCAGTGTCTGGACTTTGCAGCACTGCTTCGGCACGTTCTTGATCCTTCAGTAATTTTTTTTCAGCCGCCAGCAAGATTTCCTGTTCGCGGTCTTTCGGAACAATAACTACCCCATCATCATCACCGACAACAATATCCCCGGGGTTGACAGCAACACCGCCACAGACTATGGGTACATTGATTTCCCCTCCATCATTTTTGGTACTGGCAGAAGACGTAACACTTCTGCAAAAGACTGGAAATCCAATGTTGCCAATCCCTATAGCATCACGAATACTGCCGTCCACTACCATTCCTCCCAATCCCAAGATTTGGGCCAGGCCTGCCACGAAGTCGCCTGCAACCGCTCGTGAAGTGTATCCTTTAGAATCAATAACCAGTATATCCCCCTGCTTTGCCGCACGAATAGCACGAAGTACGGCTGAATTATCGCCAGCAGGCATTTTGACCGTAACCGCTCTGCCGCATACTTTATATCCCGCTTTGAGTGGCTTTATGGCAGTATCCATATTATTCATTCCGTCTGTTGCATCTGCCACACACGTACTAGGCACTTTTTGGATCTTTGCAATTATTTCTTCCATAAATCGCCCTTCCTTACATTACAGGGGTGTATAATTCACCCTTCATAATCCTTCTTGCCGTCCGCTCCATGCCAACCTTTGCAACCTTTTGGCCATCTTCGCCTAACGTGACTCGGACTTGAACAATTCCTTCGGGATGCCCGATTCGAATCATTTGATCTTTTACTCCAGCGCGGAGTCCGGCGATTTGATTGGGAATTGTTCCTTGCAGCAGGGTCGTGGCCGCTAAATTGTACAGACAGCTGGCCGGACTTGTACGATGCAGCTTTCCCATTGAAACGACTTTGACAAGAATATCTACGTCATCTTTATGAATCAACTCGCCGTTGGTAGTTACATAATCCTGTGCGGGGCTAACCACAGCGATTTTAGGAACGTTCGGTTTATTTTGTCTTGCATCTTGTTCTGTTTTTGCCATACCGGCGATAACAGCCACTTTGTCCCGAATCAAGTTTAGTTCATCTAAAACCTTTTGATTTGCGGCAACTTCTTGATGCGATTCGTTCCCGGACAATCCCACATCTTGCCCCGCTAAAAATACAAAGGGATTTATGAGGTCCGAGAACGTCAATGAATAGGTGTCTTTATCCATTTTGACTTCGGCTGTAGTTCCCAATAATAATTGCTTTCCCGTCAATTCTCCCCCAGGATTCATGATTGAAACACGGAACATCGCCCCTGGTTTTACAACACCCGGCATCAAATAGTCTCCATCAACTTTAGCTTTGCCGTTGACGACCGGTATTTCCATTTGCAACATTTTTTTGATATTCGTGTTATACACAAACACTTCGGCCATATCAGCTGTAGGATCAACAGTTGCCAATCCTTCATCAACAACAAAAGCTCCCACCGCCGCCATCAAATTGCCGCAAGTACCCTTGTCGTCCACTACGACTTCTGCAACTCCGAGTTGGTAAAAAGTCCAGTCAGCATCGGCGCCGTCATGAGATGAGGGTGAAATGACGCAAACCTTGCTAGTTGAAGAAGTTGTCCCCCCCAAGCCATTTACTTGTGAAGGGTTATAACAATCAATTCCTTCAAGAAAAATTATGTTTCGCTTCTGAATATCTTCCGGCAAGTCTTTTTTTTGAAAAAACAACCCTCGACTGGTTCCTCCACGATATACACTACAAGGTGTCGAAAATTGTGACATAAAAACCGCCTCCTATAATTAATACTTTGCTTAATTCTTAAAACCCATACAACACTGCAGGGTTATCCACTAATATCTTGTTACGAATCACTTCATCAGGAGCTTGCACGCTCAAAAACTCCAGCATAGAGCCATCGTCCGGCCAGGGCTTTCGCTCGGAAAAAATTGTCGGATGGGGCCAATCCGTCCCCCACACCATACGCTCCGGCGCATATGCAACATAAGCCTTGCCGACCTGCACAGTATCCGCGTAGGTTGGATCTCCAATTTGGCTATCCTGATAAAGACCGGACAATTTCACCCATGCCTTGCCTGTGTCCAGCAGTCTGCAAATAACTCCAAACGCCGGGTGCTCCACTCCTTCCGGTTGTGGAATGTGTCCCCGATGATCAAACACAATGGGAGAAGGCACTGAAAATAAAAAATCTTCCATCTCTACAGTTTGGGTTGCACTCATCCAAAATTGCACATGCCAACCCAACTCGTTGATTCGGTGCGAAAGCGACAGGATCAGATTCCGGTCATTCGAGCCACCTGTTGCAATATTGAATCGGACGCCACGCACCCCGGCTGCATGCATCCTCTCCAATTCATCATTTGAGACAGTATTATCGACAACAACCACTCCGCGTGATTTCAGCCCCATTAGTTTCAATGCTTCCAACGTACAGCCATTATCCGTGCCATAGGCGGATGGAGTGACAATCACGTTGCGCTCAAGGCCCAGCCTTTTTTGCAGCAATCGATAGGCATCCACTGTTGCCGGTGGCTGATTTCGAACGTCAGTCGGCAAATATGGGAAACGCACAGGGTCATAAATATGGTGATGGCTGTCGCAAGCGTTACTGGGAATCGTCATGGACGCTCCCATTCTTCCAGCCGAATAGGGTACCTGAATACCGACGGATGACCCGGAAATTATCTTTTTCATATCGAATCCCCCCTTCAAATTCACCAATTTCTCTCCCCCACTATAAAGATTGAGTGTCATTTTTACCATAAGCCCAATACTTTCCACCAAATAGACCCAAGACCAATCCAGATTACGAGGTTAATTGCTGAAACCATAAAGCCTAACTTCCACCACGTTGCTTGGCTGACATAGCCCGCTCCAAAAAATATCGGTGCCGGACCTGCTGCATAATGCGTTATTCCTTGCGATATGGAGGATGCAAAAAACAAAGACAACGCCGCCAAATAAGGCGGAGTTCCCACCGCCACCGCTACCGCCAAGAAAGCCGAAAACATAGCGGCAATATGGGCCGTTAAACTGGCAAAGGCATAATGTGCATAAGTATAGACCAGTACAATGACGATAAATGCATAGTGCCAAGGCATACCTGTAACAGATGCACTCATGACTTTGGCAAACCACGGAATTAATCCGAGAGTGTTGAGGAAGCCTGCCAGACAAATTAGACTGCCCATCCATATCATCGTGTCCCAGCCGCCTTTTTCTTCCGTCACGTCACTCCAATCAAGAACTCCTGTAGCGATCATGCCTGAAACCGCCATCATGGCAACTAATGTTGCATCTAATTTTGTAAATTGAGAAGTTGCCCAAAGAATCAATGCCCCCGCAAAAATCGCTAATAAATATTTTTCTTCCCGTCGCATCGGGCCCATTTTTGACAACTCTTGTTCGGCAATATGCCTTGCTTCCGGCGTTTTCTTGATTTCCGGCGATTCATATTTATAAATGAAGTAAGGAATGATCGCAAGGGATATAATGGCAGGTACGCTTGCCGCAACAAACCATGTTCCCCAACTCACGTCCACTACGGCAGCTTTTGCAGCCAATGCCACCATCAATGGATTTCCAGCCATTGCTGTCATAAACATTGCGGACGTAATCGTGTCCCCGTGATAGACGGCCTGTATCAGAAACGAACCAATTTTTTTTGAAGTCACACCTGGTTCAGATCCAAAAGAACTTGCCAAACTACGAACAACAGGGAATAGTATCCCACCAGCGCGCGCCGTATTGGAAGGTGTCGCCGGCGCAATAAAAAGGTCGCTGATAATAAGCACATACGATAATTTCAGACTGCTATCGCCAAAGTACTTGATCAATTGAAAGGCAATCCGCCGCCCAACGCCGATTTTTACAAAACCACGAGAGAACAGGAATGCCGCAACAATGAGCCACACTACCGTTTGAGAAAAGCCACTAAGCACTTGCCCTATTTTCAATACTCCGGTTAAAGCGGTAAATGTTAAACTCATAAATGCTATGGCGCCAATGGGAATCGGTTGAAGGATAAAACCTAAAATCGTTGCAACGAAAATTGCCAACAAGTGCCATGCTTCAGGCTTGACTCCAGTTGGAACCGGTAAGAACCAAATGATTGCTCCAACCAAAACAACGACCAATGCACGTGTCAATTTACCGTTCATAATCATACCTCCCAAGATTTTTTGCTGTATTTCCCTGCCGGCTGGTCAAATTTCCCTACAATCAAATTATAAATACAATTCCAACCATTTAGTTAATACAAAAAAATTTTAACTATCCATAGTTTTTAATTATGGATAATCAGCAATAAAGAAGGGCCTCATCAAGAGGCCCGCATAACTAATTTTAAATTTATAGACGTTTAAAATCCACATTTCGAACAAAATCATAAAACGCCTTGACCAGATTCAATTCCATAGTTTCTCTATGGTAAAACATCCAGGTGCTGCGTAATATTGGTTTTCCATTCCGGTGCCCCATCTCAATATTGTGCAGGTCGTCATCATGTTTGATAATCATCTCCGGCAAAAAGGCATATCCTAACCCTTTCATGACCATTTCTTTGCATGTATCAACCTTATCGACCTCCATCCCAATGAATGGAGGTACTGAAAATTTCTCATTCCACCATTTATCCAGCAACAATTGAACGGAATAATCATTGCGGTAGTCAATTCTTGGTATATGCGGTAATTCAAGCATCGAAATTGTTTTGTTATAAGAAACATACATTTTTTCTTCAAACAATAACAGTTTCTCACCCGGCCAACTGTATTCACCCCGAACAAAACCAATATGGACATCATTATTATATACAAGATTGGCGATATCTTTACTCCAGCCCGTAGTAACCTTAAACTCTATCCCCGGGTACAACTCCTTAAATCGCCTCAATAATTCCGGCAACAAGTACTTGGTAGAAAAATTTGATGCACCAATACGCAAAGTTCCTGTCGCTTGATTACGCATATTTTGAACAACTTCTTCAAAAATTTGTATCCGTTTCAGAATTTCACAGGCGCCTCTAACCAGATATTCACCTTCTGGTGTAAATTGCACTCCTTTTTTGCTTCTTACTACAATTGTCGTACCGAAGCGGGTTTCAATCTGTTGCAACCGGCTGGACAATGCTGGTTGCGACACAAACAATGCTGCCGCAGTTTTAGTAATGCTCTTTTTCTCAAATAATGTTTTTAGCAAACGCCAATCATGCTCATCCATAAAACGTCTCCATTTCAAAAAAATGATGTACCTTCGTTATTAATTTATCTTCTGGATTGTTTATATAATCCCTTGTAATTTCCTATCATAAAATATGCTTTTTTCTACGCCTCCAAAAACCACCTACCCTCATCCCCAAACAACTAAACCTTTTTCCCCTGTACCCTCACCGTGCCGCATCCCCAACCCACCGGTTTTCAGCGCCGCTACCCGCCTCACGTCCGTTACCCGGTCGACCTCATACTGTGCGCCGTTGACACATCTTTGGAAGAAGGAGAGTAGCATGAAAACTTCGCCGGACCAGGCAAGACTGGCATTGGCAGATGCGACCGCCCAAAGAATTCTGCTGCACGAGCGAATCATGGAGCCGCCAGTGCCAGTCAAAGAATTATTGAAGCAATATGCCGTTGTTTCACCGTTTGAGCATCCGACAGAAATGAGTTTCTGTTTGGAGCAAGATTCAATATGGTACGTATTCATTAACAGCAAACTATCCAAGCGGAGCCCTAGTTTTATCCATGCTCACGAAATGGGACATTTATTCATGAATCATCTGCACTTTGACAATACACGCCTAACAACACCACAGTTTCAACTGTTGAAACATGAAGCTGATCATTTTGCAGAAAACCTATTGATGCCGGCAGATTGGATACGCTCAGCATGCGGTCACGGCAAGTCTGTCAACGAGGACAGCCTTGTCGCCCTGGTCGAAATGTTCTCCGTAAGTCCGGATACCATGAAAAATCGTTTGCAGCATTTAGGCATTCATTTCAATCCTCTTTCTCATGATTCATACAAGATGGATGGGAACAATCCATCACATAATGCAAACGACGATCCGCACTTGCCATGCCATCACTGAACAAATTCAAACCATGATTACTGCCGGTAAAAATTTAACCCGGAGGTGATCCAAATGCCCCGTCTCAAAAAACGTGTAGATGGCCGCTATCAGGCCAATGTAGTAATGGGTTATGATGCCGAAGGCAAAGTGATAATCAAACGTGTTTATGGCAACACGGAAGCCGAATTGACTGCCGCCAAAGATAATGCAAAAAAGTTGGCCGGGCTGGGTAATTTCGCAACTGCCACGGTTGGCGAATGGCTGGATGAATGGCTGCGGATAAGGCAAATGGATGTCGATGAAGAAACGCTGAGCGAACGGACCTATGATACCTACGCGATGTGATCCGGCTGCATCTGAAACCGCGGTTGGAATCGATCCGAATGCAAAGCCTGCAACCGTCAAACATACGCAGCATTATCAAAGCCAAATTGAAGGGCGGCTTATCCGGTCGCCGAGTCCAGTACATTTATACCGTTCTGAATATGGCGTTGACGCAAGCAGAAAACGACCGGATGATCCTGTGGAATCCCTGTAAGGCAGTCAAAAAGCCGACCAGCGAAAAGCGTCAGTATATCGTGATCAGCAAAGAGCAATACGAAACCGTGCTCAAAGCTGTAGCCAACTCTTCGCTGCAGCCGCTCACAACCCTTGCTTGGGATTCTGGCATGCGCCTGGGTGAACTCATGGGACTCACCTGGTCGGCTATCGACTACAAAAAATCCACCATCACCGTTGAACAAACGGTTCGCCGAACCAAGACAAAGGGCGTACACTTGTCCAAAACGCTGAAAAGCGATAATGCAAAGCGTGTTTTGCCGCTGACCGACGGCGCCGCCCTCGCACTAAAAGCGCATAAAAAAAGGCAGGCCGAACATCGCCTGTCATGTGGACTAAAATATCACGCTGAATTTGATCTGGTCTTTCCGCAACTGGATGGATCGCCGCAAGATCCGGCCAACGCATCAAGAGACTGGGGAAACATAAAACGCGAACTCGGCCTCCCTGCCAAACTCCATTTTCACGATCTCCGGCACACGTATGCCAGCACGTTGGAAGAGATGGATGTATCGGCAAAAAAAATCCAATTACTGATGGGCCACGCTTCGGCTACATTCACAATGGACACTTACATCCATAAAACTGAAACTATGATGGATGGGATCAAAGAAAAACTGGAAACCCGAAAATAACAGGAAAATTCAGGAAGTGTTCAAAATATGTTCAATTGACGGCAGACTGTGAAAAAAGGCTTCCGACGAATATCGTCGGAAGCCTTAATTTTCGCTGGTGCCGAAGGCCGGACTCGAACCGGCACGCCATCGCTGACGGCAGATTTTGAGTCTGCTGCGTCTGCCAATTCCGCCACTTCGGCACGTTCAGTTGCCCTTACAGGCAAGTAATATCATATCATCGACGTATTACCTTGTCAAGAAGCAGGAAAAATAACGTTCGGTGGAAAATATATAGATTATGAAAACCTTGAAAATTGATAACCATATTCTCGCCTGCACACTACGCTACAGTGCACGGAGGCGGACGGTCCAGATCCGTCTTTCCAAGCCGGATTGCCTGGAAATCGCCGCACCGTCCGGGATGTCCTGGGATAAAATCCAGCAGTTGATCGAATCCAAACATCCCTGGATCAGGTTGCAGATCCGCCGACTGGAAACCGTTGCCGCCAACCCTGCGAATTCGTCGCTTACCCACGGCGCGACGCTCTTATATCAGGGAGCGCCACACACCCTGCTATTGCTGGCGGACGGCAAGGGAAAACCGCACGTGACTTACGCACACTGCTCCATATCCGTTCATCTGTCCGAACTCGTCGGACAAGATAACGACCCCGCCGTTTATCGTTCACTGAAGAAATGGTATGTGGATCAGTCCCTGGATCGTCTGGTAGAGCGAACACACTACTGGGCCTCGCAGATCGGCGTACGCCCAAGCCGGATCTCCCTCCGGGATCAAAAAACCCGCTGGGGCAGCTGCTCTTCCCGTGGCTCCATCAACTACAACTGGCGCATCATCATGGCTCCGCCGGAAGTGCTCGACTATCTCGTCATCCACGAGCTCTGCCACATGCTGCATCCCAACCATTCCGCCGCTTTTTGGACAGAAGTGGGCCGGTGGGATCCCAACTGCCGGAATCAGCGCCGCTGGTTGCGCCTGAATGGAACCTTGCTCTCCAAAATTCTCGCTGTATGAATTATACCTGGTGTAATTTTTATGCCAGGATCCTTTTTTGTTTCGCCAATTCAAGCGCCACATCGATGATCATGTCTTCCTGGCCGCCTACCATTTTGCGTCGGCCCAGTTCCTGCAAAATATCTCTTGCATCAACACCAAATTGAACTGCCGCCTTGCGGGCATGTAGCAAAAAACTGGAATACACGCCTGAATAGCCCATCGACAAAGATACACGATCCACTTGGATCGGCTGACGCATTAAGGGTCGGACAATATCATCCGCTGCATCCATCAGGTGATAGAGGTCCACTCCCGTATCAACGCCCTTCTTCGACAGCACTGCCGCCATCACTTCCAGCGGAGTATTGCCCGCACCTGCGCCCATTCCTGCCAGAGACGCGTCGATGCGAGTCGCTCCGGCTTCAATGGCAGCCAGACTGTTGGCCACCGCCAGAGAGAGATTATTGTGAGCATGGAAACCCATTTCCACACTAACAGCCTGCCGCACTGCAGCGACCCTCTCACTCACCCCGTCAGGCAGCAGGGCCCCGGCAGAATCGGTAACATAGATGCAGTTTGCGCCGTAGGATTCCATTTTTTTTGCCTGTTCCACCAATTCAGACGGCGAAATCATATGAGCCATCATCAAAAAACCTACGGTATCGAGTTTGTGATCCCGGCAAAAACTGATATGCTGGGCGCTTACGTCTGCTTCCGTGCAGTGAGTTGCGACGCGGACAGTTTTAATACCCAGGGGCATAACTTTTTCCAGCATCTCGATCGTGCCGATTCCCGGTATAAGCAGGACCGATATTCCTGCATGTTTCATCCTGGGCACGACAGCCGCCAGATATTCTTCGTCTGTGTGTCTGCCCAGCCCATATTGCAGGGAACTGCCTCCCAAACCGTCGCCATGAGTCACCTCAATGATATCCACCTGCGCTTCGTCCAGAGCAGTGGCCACTCTGACCATGTCGTCCACTGTCAGCTGGTGGGAAACCGCGTGCATCCCATCACGCAGAGTCACATCGGTAAAACTGATTTTCTTCTGTCCCACAAAATCACTCCTTTCTCTAAACTTTCCGCTATATTCCAAAGCGGGCCTTTGCCAATTTTTCTGCCGTCTTCACCGCAGCACAGGTGATAATATCCAGGTTGCCGGAATATTTGGGGAGGAAATCCCCCAAGCCTTCCACTTCGACAAATAAGGTAACCATGTTGTTTTCGAATAACGGTTGATGTTTCAGCCGGTAGCCCGGCACATATTGCTGTACTTCATGAACCATCGCTTCAATCGAAGCTTTGACCGCCTCACACGTGGCAGAATCTGATTTTTCCATGATGCAGCGCACAGTATTACGCATCATCACAGGCGGCTCGGCCGGATTCAAAACAATGATGGCCTTGCCTCGTTGTGCGCCCCCAACTTTTTCGAGGGCCAGCGCCGTCGTCTCTGTGAATTCGTCCACATTGGCCCGGGTTCCCGGACCGGCCGATTTGCTGGAAATGGAAGCCACAATTTCCGCATACGTGACATTCACAATCCGACTGACCGCCTTCACCATTGGCACGGTTGCCTGCCCGCCGCACGTAACCATGTTGACGTTATCGGCCATCTGCAACTCGTCTATGTTGACAGCCGGTACGACATAAGGCCCTATGGCCGCCGGCGTCAGATCGATTACCAGTTTCCCCAGTTCTTTCAAAATCGGGGCATGGACCCGATGAGCTTTGGCGCTTGTCGCATCAAATACCACATCCACCAGATCAGCACGTTCAACTACGCCCTGGATCCCATCCGCCGTAACTTCCAGCCCTTTTTCAATTGCCAGCTGCATGCCCGATGATCCGGCATCGATTCCTGCCATCAATGTCGGAGTCAAAATCGTACTCCGCAGTAATTTGAACATCAGGTCGGCGCCTATATTGCCTGAACCGATAATACCTGCGCGTATTTTTGCCAATTTCATTCCTCCCTCGCCTTGTTTCCCGTTGCTATGATTCCAAAGAGCCAAAGGAAATGCTTACTTCACCCAAACGATCGAAGCACACACGGAAATAATCTCCCGGCCTGGCTTCCACCGCTGCCGCCACAGCACCAGAGAGAAGCACGTCTCCTTTGCGTAATGGGTTGTTCAGTTCGTTCATTTTGTTGGCCAGCCAGGCTACACAGTTGCCCGGGTGTCCCATGCAGGCCGCGCCGGCGCCGGTATTCATGACAACATTATTGCGTTCCAGCACCATGCCCAGCAGCCGCAGATCCATCTGCTCCACAGGGAAAGTCTGATTTCCAAGCACATACGCACCAAAAGAAGCATTATCACCAACCGTATCCGGTAATTTGATTTTCCAATTGTGAAAACGGCTGTCCACCACCTCGATAGCGGCCGTAACATAGGCGGTCGCATCCAGCACATCCCGTGTGGTTATGCGGCGGCCTGCCAGATCATTTTTCAGTACAAAGGCAATTTCCGCCTCCACCTTAGGCTGGATGAGCAACCCCGCCGGTATCGCGTCACCCGAATTAAAAGCCAGATGATCCAGCAAACTGCCAAAATCAGGTTCGAACACACCAAACATCTCCTGCATGGCTTTGCTAGTCAAACCGATTTTTCTGCCTGTCACCTTACTACCGTTCATGGTATACTGCTCCAGGACCTGCAGTTGAATAGCGTAGGCATCTTCCATCGCAATATCCGGGAATCGTTCGGTAAGCGGAGCAACCACTTTCCCTGTTTTTCCTGCATGATAGATTTCGATACCTAAAGATTGTCGCAGCTTGAGGTCCATGCCCTATTGCCTCCCTTATATCTTCTTTATTGTGAGTATTAACATGCAAATCGCGCCAAGCGCACCCATGCCAACTAAAACCATGAGGCCTCCCACATAAGAACCCGTCATTTGGATAAAAACGCCTACAATAGTCGGAACAAAGGCCGAACCGATACTGGCCACGCCGTTCATAACGCCGGCAGCGGCTCCAATAGAGGCAGAAGCTACGATGCCTTGCATGATGGCCCAGTACGAAGCCAGCCCAACGCCAAGAAAACCGATAGCCGCAGACAGGAGATAGGCGCTGGTTATATTATCAACTACATTGGCGCCCATATAAACGCATACAGAGGCGCCGCTCAGCGCAACCATGGGAAAAACACCTTTTCGACTGGAGCGGTCGGCGATATATCCGAAAGCCAGAACGGTGAGGGTCCCCAAAACATAAGGCAAGGATGCCAGAGAACCCATCTGCGCCCAGGTAAAACCGCGCGCTACTTTCAGATACGATGGCAGCCAGGCCATGCTTCCCCAAAACATACTCGCGGAAGACAAGAATGCGAAAGTGATCATCCAATATTGGTAATCACGATAAAATTTCTTGTTTGTTCCACCGGCAGCGGCAATTCTTGCGGCATGCGCATCGCTCTCAATCTTTAACCCTCTTTCGATATAATCCACTTCCAATTTGTTGGCCAACTTACTTTGTCGCGGCTGGTCGGAGGTAAGAAACCAGATGAGCGCCATCGGAATAATACTGATCCCGATGAGAAAAAAGAAACTGGCTCGCCAGCCGACGCTGCCGACAAAACTAGAAATCATCGGCATGGCCAGAGCCGGACCCACCATTATGCCCACAAGCCAAGCAGAATTTGCTCGCACCCTTTCACTAGGAGGAAACCAATTTTTCACAAACGAACTTTGCATGGGCCAGTGCATGCCTTCGCCGATGCCAAGGATAATGCGGGCAGCAACCATAACTCCGAAGGATCCGGCCAAACCACCAATAGCGGTTGATACAGCCCACAATACGATCGACAGCGTCATGGCTTTGCGAGGTCCCAATTTATCACCGATCGGGCCGGTAATAATATTTGAAATTCCATACGCAAATAAGAAGGTAGTCATTAAGAGACCCATTTTCACGGGTTGTCCGGTGATCCCCATATCGTCAAGAAACTTGGGATCAGCCACCAGTACCGATACATTCACGCGGTCTAGAAATGACACCATTAGGGTAATGAAGAGTATAACCGCCAGCAGGATGCGCGTACGGGTCGGAGTTTCGGCTATGGATCCGGAGGCGAGTTCTTTCGCGGTGGCATTCATTACATTACTCCTCCTCTAATTTGGTAGACATATAATCTAGATTCATGCAGAGGACTCAGGGGGCAACTTGACCTGGCACTGCTTCTAATCACGCAGGATCAGAAGGCGGAGTGAACGCTTAAGCGCACAGAACGTTCACTCCGGATGACATTACCGACTCAGGAACTCATGCACTACGCTGGCGAAGGGAACTGTTTTTTCAATTTGTGTCCAGTGGCCGCAATTTGAAAAAACATGAAGTTCAGCATTGGGCATAAGGTTCGCAAGCCGCCAGCTTGTTTCAACAATGGGAATAATTTGATCTTCACGACCATGCACGCACAAAGTGGGTATCATGATTTTGCGGATCTTATCTTCCGAAAGGGCCATGCCTTCTACGCCTTGTTGGCGAGGCGCCGGGAACATTGCTGAGAAGGATTCCTGAAAACCCGGCTGTATGCTGGCGTTATAGCGCATTTCCGCCAAACCCGTCTGATTGGCTATGGCTGGGTTCGAGACAAAGGTTTTCAGCATGGCTTGCATGTTTTTAACGCTGGGCGTATATCCCCATACATCGTCAAGGCCCTTGGTGATTGGAAACGAGATTCCCATGCTACCCATCAAAATGAGCTTATTGATGAGGTCCGGCCGCTGATGCGCCAAGTTGATCGCCACGCCACCACCCATGGAGTTTCCCACAATCGAGACTTTTTTCAGTCCTTTGTGTTCCAAAAAATCAACGATGTGCTTCACCCAGAGATCCATGCCATAAGTGACGCCTGCCGGGCGGTCGGTATATCCGAAGCCGACCACATCCGGCGCGTAGAGATGATAATGTTTCGCCAGAATCGGGAATACCGGTCGCCAATTGGCCCAGGCCGATACCCCTGGACCCGAACCGTGAAGCAAGACGAGCGCCTCTCCCTGCCCATCCTCATGATAATGAGTATTGATTCCCCCCGCGTCAATAAATAAGCCTTTCTCAACATCTGTCATTGCAATTCCTCCTCATAATAAATTCACTTTGGAAATGTTCTGAATATAATACTAGCTTCGAAACAACGACCACACAATCACGGCGTTCCGCTATGCGCAACAAACCAAACTTTTCAAAAATCAGCGCAAAAAAAAACAAGGATAGTCGTCGCTATCCCTGTCGATCATTACTCACCAATTATTTTTTTAAATAGCCCAGACGTCGCGAGATTTCCCGCGCCGCATTCTTCACTTTATTAGCAATAACCAAGTTGTGAGAAGTTATCCGATAGGCCGGACCGATGACCGTCACCGCATAAGAGACCCTGCCTGTGTAATCACGAATCGGTGCTGCCACCGATGCAATTCCTTCACGGATTTCTCCGACACTGGTCGCGAAATCCTGCTCTCTGATGGTTGTCAGAACCGCACGAAATTCATCAGGATCCGTTATCGTACTGGCTGTGTATTTCTCCAGCCCCCGATCGATAAATTGATTAATGACCGTCTTATTCTGAAAAGCCAGCATTACTTTTCCTGAACTCGTACAATGGACCGGATTTCTGCGTCCAATGTGCGATAATATCTGTACTGGGTGTTTGCACTCGACGATATTCAGGTAGACTACGTCCGTACCTGCAAAGGCCGCGATATGGGCAGTTTCTTCCACCTCATGCACCAGTTTCTGGAGAACCGGCAGTGATTCCTGGTTGATTTCAAGACTGGATGTCAGAATCGTATTCAGGTTCAGTATCGACAACCCCAGACGAAATTTTTGTGTTTCCTTGTCCTTGATCACAAATCCTTCGCTGGAGAGAGTCGTCAGTAAACGGCTGACCGTACTTTTCCCGATACCCAGTTCAAGTGCCAGATCTGTCACTTTCTTTTCCGGTTCAGTCAGGGAAAAGCTGCGCAAAATACGCAGGGAATTTTTTACCGAAGAGAGAATCTGTCCTTGATCGGAATTTTCACCCATTCACCCATCCACCATCCCCATCCGATGTCCGGATTAGCAATCTAGATAGTTGGTTTCTTCTCTTCCAGAAATTCCATCAGTAACTTGGCCGTATTGCCGGTGATCTTCACGCAATTCACCAGATGTTCCCGGGTTTCGAATTCATGTGGATTGAGAGCCCGGCAGCAGGTGGCGCCGAACTTTTCCTGAAAACGGTGGTGAAATTCTTCGGATAGGGCATAGGCCTCTTCACGGCTCTGAGCGGCATCCGTCCGGCCTTTCAGTAGTCCCAGCACCATGACTGAAGCTGCCAATGCCCCGCAGACACAGCCCGCATGGCCGAGCCCTCCGCCGAAGCCCGTCGTCATACGCAGCGCCTGCGCCTCGACCGGAATTCCCATTGCATCAGCTGCTGCCCGCAGTACCGATTCCGCACAATTATACCCGTCCTTGAAGTATTGTCCTGCGGCATTTCTCGCTTCCATTGCTTTATCCGTCATCTGAAATCCTCCCCCATTTGTTTCTCTAGTATTGACTTATATTGACTGAATCTACTCCAAAACAACTCTCCCCAAAAAGAAAGGAGGCCCATCCCATGAGCAAATTATTTGAACCATTTCAGATCGGAACGACCACTTTCCGCAACCGTTTCGTCCGCTCCGCCACCCAGGACTGGTTGAATCATAGCGACGGACAAGTTTCCGACGCGCAACTGGAACTCTATGGACAGCTCGCTGCCGGCGGCGCCGGTCTGATCATGACCGGTCATTCCTATGTGTCCCACCCGCTCGGACGAGCTGCGAACCCGCAGAATGGAATTTATCATGAAAAATTCATCGATGGTTATAAAAAAATGACGAATGTCGTGCATCAGCATGGCGCCAAAATCTTTTTACAGCTGGCCCATGCCGGCCGTCAGACTGTGCCCGAGCTCATCGATGGCCAAATGCCTGTTGCTCCGTCTGATATGTTCGATGAAAAAGGGCAGCAAACGGCTCGCGCCCTGACAGTCGACGAAATCGAGCGTCTGCTCGAAGACTACGAAGCAGCTGCCATGCGGGCTAAACGGGCGGGGTTTGACGGAGTTCAGATCCATATGGCCCACGGATATCTAATGGCCCAATTCCTGTCCCCGTTCACCAACCACCGAGAGGATGAATACGGAGGATCCGTCGATAAGAGAATCCGCCTTCTCTGCGAAGTGGCGTATCGGGTAAAAATGGCAGTTGGCAAACAGTTTCCGGTTTTCGCCAAACTGAACACGACTGACGGCATAACGGCCGAAACACAGCTGTCCTCAGAAGATGCGATCTACGCGGCAAAGATGATCGCCGAGCATGGTATCGATGCGATCGAAACCAGTGGCGGAACCATCAAGGAAAGCCGTGTTGTCATGGCTAAACCCGGCATTCTGAAACCCGAACAGGAAGCGTACTTCGCCCCGGCAGCCAAACAAATCAAGGCCGCGGTCAAAGTTCCCGTCATTCTGGTAGGCGGCCTGCGTTCCACTGCTGTGATGGAGGGTCTGATCGCCGATGGAACAGCAGACATGATTTCTCTCAGCCGCCCCTTCGTTCGTGAACCAGACCTGATCAACAAGTTGCAGGCTGGACAGGCAAGGGCAACCTGCGTGTCCTGCAATGCCTGCTTCAATCCATTGGGGCTCAAATGCCGTTATGAAGGCCCCGGTCTTCAATAAACCGCATCAATAGAGCCGCAGCTTCCGCCGTAATGGCGTGGCAGTTTTCCTTTTGCTCCGGCGTGTTCGGTTCGTACTTGTTCAGGCAACCGCAACTGAGCGCGCCGAATTTTTCCGTGAACTGCGCAATGTAATCCCTGGCAAGCTCTTTCATCGGTTTTTTGTCTTGGGTCGGATCCGTTCGACCCGCCAAAATCCCCAACACCATGACCCCGCCGGTAGCTGCGCCACACGGACCCTCCTTGGAATAAATCCCGCCGCCAAAACCAGCAGCTGTTCTCTTAGCATCTGCTGTCACGTCGAGCGGCAGCACTTCACAAAAAGCCCGGAATACGGATTCCGCACAATTATACCCGGCCTTGTAGTTGCGGCTTGCCGCTTCGTACAAGGCTTTTTCTTTCTCCGTCTGAATCATCGTCAGCATTTCCCCTTATCTTTTTGTTTTTTTCGAGTCATTTCCCAGAATCGGCTGCAGTTTTTTGCCGATCCACCATGCCAGAACTCCGCCGAATATACCCGTGACCAATTGCGGCCAGCCCATCACGAACAGCAAACCGGTCGTTATGGCTGGCGGCAGTTTAATAAAAGTCAAAATCCAGGAAAAGGCCAGATAAAAAAATGCCGCCTTGCCGAGAGCTGCCCCGCCAATAGCCGGCCAAACCGGGCCGATCCGCAGCAGTTTAAAAAACAGCCACACGAACAGGCAGTTGCCGATCGCTACCGGAACGATAAAGACCGGCAGCGGCAACAGTTGTTGGAGATAGGCAACAATGGGAGTCACGCAGGCGATCAGCAAGGCCGGGCTGAGGCCCACAGTTTGCAAGGCCACCAGCAAACTGGCATTCACCAGCGAACCTATTAAAAAGGTCGATGCGATCGGCGGTACGGGAACCACAAACCGCAACGACTGAAACACAAGCGTCAAAGCCAGCAACAAGGCTGACCGGGAAAGCTTCCTGAGATGATTGTCAGCCAAGCTGCTACCTCCTCCGTTTCCGTATTTTCTCTAAGGCCATTACGCCAGTCCGCACTCCTTGGCGATCATTTCTTTATACGTTTTTTGGATCTTCCGGGTAATCGGGCCGACCTTACCGCCGCCCACCGGTTTGCCATCAATCGAAACAATCGGCATGATCTCCGTCGTTGTACCACTGAGGAACGCTTCATCGGCGCCAAGCGCAAATTCCAGCGGGAACGCTTTTTCGAGGACAGACAATCCATGCAGAGGCAGGACTTCTTCCACGAGCCGGGTCCGGGTCACACCTTTCAGGATTAGATGACTAGCCGGATAAGTCCAGAGAACTTCGTCCTTCACGATGAAAAAGTTGCTGCTGCTTCCCTCGGTCACCATCTTGTCACGGATCTGGAGCGCCTCATAACAGCCGGCTTCTTTCGCCTTTTGCTTAGCCAATACATTCGCCAGCAAGTTCAGCGATTTGATGTCGCAGCGCAGCCAGCGTTCGTCGGGAACCGCCATGACTCCGACGCCTGTATCCCATTGCGCGGCATTGAAGTTGCTGGGACGGATGGTCATCGTTAGACAGGGAACGATCGCATCGGGAAAATTATGGGCCCGAGGCGCCCAACCCCGGGTGATCTGCAAGTATATGCCGCCGCTGGTGATGCCGCTCTCAGCGATCAGGCGTTCGTGAATTCCCGCCATCTCATCAAAAGTGAATACCGCCGGAATCCGCAGCTCGCGCAGAGACCGATAGAGTCGGTCGATATGGGGTTTCAATGAGAAAAGCTTCCCGTTATAGATTTTGGTGTACTCATACACGCCGTCCCCAAATTGATACCCGCGATCTTCCATCGCAATGACCAGTTCCTTCAGATCCACGATCCGTCCATCAATAAAACCTAAGGCTCCCACTCAAATGTCCTCCTTCACTTCACACCAAAAATAGTTTATGATAGTACCATTCACGCGTGAGCTAGTTTTCTCACTTCCGCGAGTACTTCCCGGGCGTGTCCGGTCACTTTGACCTTGCGCCACAGTGCGGTGACGATTCCTGACTCATCAATCAAAAAAGTAGATCGTTCAATCCCTTTGACCAGCTTGCCGTACATGTTCTTGTCCTTGATCACATCATAGGCGGTGCAAACTTTGCTTTCAGTATCTGACAACAACGGAAAGGGCAAGCCTTCCAGTTTGGAAATGAATTTTTCATGTGATTTCAGATCGTCGCGGCTGACCCCCAGAACTTCGGTATCTAGGGACGCCAGTTCAGTGTAGATCTCGCGAAACTCGCGAGCTTCATCCGTTCAACCAGGGGTATTGTCTTTGGGATAAAAGTACAAAACCACCTTTTTCTTCCCCAGAAAATCCGATAGGCTCGTTGTGCCTCCGGTTCCCGGCAAAGTGAAATCCGGCGCTTTGGTTCCGGTTTGAATATCTGTCATGCTTTTCCCTCCTCAGTGATTATAATTGCAGGGTGTCAACCTGGAAAGGATCCTATGAAAAACAGAATTGAATCCATCGAATATATCCGCGGCCTCGCCATGCTGGGCGTTATCGGCATCCATACAGGCGCCGTGCTGCTGTCGAATCCGGGCGCCAATCCGCATCTGTTTGCCCTGCTGGAGATTATCAGCCGTTTCAGTGTGCCGATTTTCTTCTTCGTATCGGCCTTTTCGCTGTTCCGACAGTATCCAATGGACCTCCCTTTTGACGCCGGGCGATTCTACCAGCGCAGATTTACCCGCGTGCTCTTCCCCTATATCGTCGGCTCCATCCTGTACATGCTTCACTATTCTTATCTGACCAGCGACTGGAGCATCTGGTTTCCCATCCTCATCTACCAGTTTTTCTTTTTCGGGATGGCCTCCTACCAGCTCTATTTTCTGGTCCTGTTACTATGGTTCTATCTGTTTATGCCGCTTTGGCGGGAGTGGGTCCGTCTCATCCTGAAACGGCCCATACTTTGGCTGGGGCTGCTGTTCGGAGCCCAATTGCTGTTCAATTACTATTCCAGCTATATTTTGCGGCCAACCTTCGCGAACTTTTACTTCAACCTGGGAATCCAATACCGCATGAGTTGGTGGCTGTTGCATTACCTGTTCCTGTTCCTCTTGGGCGGCGTGTTCGCTGTCCGGTACGATCCGGTCATGTCGCTGCTGCGCCGATATCGCCGGCAAGTTTGGTTGTTTTTCCTGTTGTCGCTATGTGCAATGCTCATCCATTACTATTTCCTGCTGTTTTCCCGCCATTACGCGCTGGAGCAGGCCGTCAACACCGTTCACCAGCTCAGCCCCGCCGGTCTGTTTTACACCCTCGCAGCCTGCCTGTACCTGATGCAGCGGTTGGAGGAACCCTTCCACCCAGCGCTGCAAAGCTGCCTCAAAATCTTTGGACGACATTCCTACGGTGTTTTCTGGATTCATCCCCTGCTAATGTACTACTTTCATGAAGCCTTGTCTGCGCTCGGGTGGGTGATGACGATTCCGGTCACGATACTGTTCTATGTGGCCACGGCAATCGCCAGTCTCCTCGTCACCCTAGTCGCCGGTGAGGCGCTGCGCAAGCTCCGTTCAGAGTAAAAAAGTCAATTTCGCCTGATCTTCTTCTGTTAACAGCAATGGTTCCGAAAGGCATTTTTCACGGGGCGTCCATCGTTTGGCGGCCCGTTTTCTGTTGTTGGACCAATAAATCAGCAGCAACTGACAAAACCGCTGGATCGGGCGAATATGAGGTTCGTACTGTGGATCCTTGATCCAGCTTTGGTACATCTCTTCGATTTTATCACCCGCAACCTTGGAAAAATCCGAATGCGCCGCCATATCGGCAATCCAGATCGCCTCAGCACACACAAGACGAATAATCCGTTGACGCATGCTGTCAGGATCCGGACCCGTCCCGAATTTCAATTCGTCGCCGAGATTGACCCGGCCAACATCGAGCATCGGCCGAAAAACTAGAAATCCAACCGATACGCCGTGTTTGGCCACAGTCAATGCCGCAACCTCACTGATTCTCTCCGTGACCGGCGACCATAGTTCCGCACTGCCGGCTCGAACCGTAAACAGCAGTAATTGCTCGACCAGTTCGGAGGCCACCGGGCTGTCGGGATTGAGGCAGGCTGTCGCAGCAACAGCGCGCCATTCCTTCAGGAACTCCGCCATAAAAGATGCTTTATCGGTCTCTGCCGCGAATAGAAGGGACATCGCTTCGAACAGAACCGGGATCGCTTCTGTGCGGTCGTGACGCAAAATCCGGTGCAGCCAGGAATCAAAAGCCGGCAAAAAAGACTCGCCGTCCTGTCCATCCATATCCCGTGCAGCCCAGGCTGCCGTCTGCAAAGCAATTTCTCCAAACCAGACCTCGTCATTTCGCCGCAGAGCAAACCGTCCGGCCCAGCCGGCGAAATGCGCGACTGTCGAACGATCAGGCTTTCCTGCCGGGCAGTTCGGAGACTCCAGCAATTCCAAAACCAATGACACTGCCTTCCTCGCAGGCGCATCAAGTTTTTCACGCCAACAGGATGCCAGCACCGCTGTCATTTCCTCGACCAGTTGATGCACGTCAGTCGGATCGGCGGTGACAAAAAAGAGGCGGCTCCCTTCAAGCAAAGCCACTGCCAGCTCGGACTGGCGCGCACTTAGCGAATGCTGGATAAGACTGACGGAGTCCGTGAAGGTCGCCGCCTTTGCTTCAGCAATATGGGGAGCTGCCTTTAGCGCCTCTTCGAATTCGCCACGGGCTATCTGCTGACGCAGAAGGCCCACTGCGTTACCGGACATGGATCTCCCCTTTGTAGATCAGACCGCGCTCCGTATCAGCGGTAATCATCATATCATCAGTCAGGCTTTCCATCGCTCCCTCAACACCGACGACAACCGGGAGGCCGTAGCTCACCCCAATAATGGCTGCATGAGATGTCAGACCCCCTTCCTCGGCAATGATCGCCAAGGCTTTGGCTGCATAGGGCGCCATCTCATCCATCAGACTCTCGACAACCAGGATTTGCCCCGGTTTGAACTTATTGATGATATCGTCCATCGATCTCACGATACAGACCGAACCGGTTGCTTTCTGCTGTCCGATGCCGACACCACGCAACAGAATCTGCCCTACGGTGTGCACGCGGATCATATTGGTCGTTCCGGTGATACCCACTGGAACGCCGGCGGTGATCACGACCAGGTCTCCGGTTTTTAACCCAGCCGGATTGCATTGCGCCTTCGATGGCGTTGGACATCATTTCATCCGTATTGGAAGACTGGGGAACAAACACAGGCATTACGCCCCATAACAGCAACATTCGCCGCACATATTTTTCTTTGGGAGTCACGGCGACGATAGTCGCTTGCGGCCGGTATTTGGAAACCATCCTGGCGGTATAACCCGACTCGGTCGACGTTACAATGGCGGCAGCATTCAGTTCATGCGCTACCTGTACCGTTGCATGACTGATGGCGTCAGTCGTCGTGATCAAGGCACAGGACTCGGATCGCGCAACGGTCATGTCCTTGAAACTCAACGCAGCTTCAGTGCGTTTGGCGAGAGTAGCCATCATCGTGACCGCTTCCACCGGATATTTTCCAGAGGCAGTTTCGCCGCTGAGCATGATAGCGTCCGTCCCATCCATGATCGCATTGGCCACATCCGTAGCTTCCGCCCGGGTCGGACGGGGATTCGTCATCATAGACTCCAGCATCTGGGTTGCTGTAATTACAGGTTTTCCAGCCTCATTACAGCGCCGGATCAACATTTTCTGGACAATCGGCACGTCCTCGGTCGGTATCTCAACGCCCAGATCGCCACGCGCCACCATGACACCATCGGCGACTTTCAGGATCTCGTCGATATTCTTGACTCCGGCGGCGTTTTCAATCTTGGCGATGATATGGCACTCCGCACCCTTGGATTCTAGAACGCGGCGAATCGCCCAGCACATCGGCGGTTTTTTGCACGAAAGAGGCGGCGATGAAATCAATGCCCTGATCAATGCCGAATATAATGTCCTGAATATCCTGCTCGGATAAAAACGGCAATCCCAGCTGCACTTCCGGCACAGCCACCCGTTTGAAATTGCTGATCTCGCCCGAATTTTCTACGATCGTCAGGATATCTGTCGCGTCGACCTTTTCGATACGAAGGCTGAGTAGCCCATCGGCCAGCAAAATGACCTGCCCCGCCTTCACTTCCTGCGGCAGACCCTTGTAATTGACCGAAACGATTTCCGCAGTGCCCGGAACATCCCGGGTCGTGATCGTAAAAGGAGCTCCTGCCTGCAATACGACTTTCTTATCCACAAAAGTTCCCATACGGAGTTCAGGACCTTTGGTGTCCAACATAATGGCCACAGGCGCATTAACGGCAGCAGCCGCATCGCGGACTTGTTTCATGCGCAAGGCGTGATCCTCATGGTTTCCATGCGAAAAAATTGAACCCGGGCAACATCCTTGCCCGCACTCAACATCGCTTCCAATGTACCGGGCTTATCGGTGCTCGGACCTACCGTACAGACTATCTTCGTCTTTTTTCATTGGCACCCTCCTGTCTCGCACAGAATTTCCCGTGCCTCTTCCGCCCTCAGATTCGAGGGTCATCACTTCGAACAAACCGTCTCCCAACATGGAGATTCCTGCCGGACGAACCTCGGCCATCAACCCTTCACTCTCGAGCAGACCTTTCATCATGTCGGCCTGCGCCCGGTTTGCCGCAATATGAATAACTGTCCACATTTCGCTGCCCTCCGGTTATAATTTAATCTGGTATTTAGTCAATTTCTGATAGAAATCCTGAACGATGAATTCCCAGCAGCTTCGCCGCCTGACTCCTGTTTCCACCGGCAGCTTCCAATGCTTTATATATAGCTTGTTTCTCTGCATCCTCCATTATTCCTGCAAGCTCCTGTTTCTTTTCCTGACTCATCGTCTCGCCCTTATTGATTGCCCGCTTCATGGTCGGCGGCAGATGCTCCGTCTGTATTTCCCCGACATCATCCATCAAGTTAACAGAACGCTCCAATACGTTTTCCAGTTCGCGCACATTCCCGGGCCAATCGTACTCCATCAGGCGAAACAAGGCTTCTTTGGAAACGCCTTCCACGTCGAATTGCAAGTTCCGATTGATCTTGCGCAGCAATGCCTCACACAGTTCAGGCAAATCTTCGCGGCGTTCCCGCAAGGGCGGGATGTGCAACGCGATGATATTCAGGCGGTAAAACAAATCCTGCCGAAAGGTTCCACGGTTCATCATGTCTTCGAGATCCTGATTGGTCGCTGCAATTACCCTCACATCCACTGGGCTGGTCTTGGTCCCGCCCACGCGCTCGATCTCGCGCTCCTGCAGTACTCTGAGCAGTTTCGCCTGCATCGGCATCGACATATCGCCGATCTCGTCAAGAAAAATGGTACCCCCGTTGGCCAATTCAAACTTCCCGGGTTTGCCGCCTTTTCTGGCGCCGGTAAAGGCGCCTTCTTCATAGCCGAACAACTCCGACTCCAACAGATTTTCCGGAATGGACGCGCAGTTTATTTTTATGAAGGGTCCGTGGCGGCGACCGCTCGCATAATGGGTGGCTTGCGCAAAAAGCTCCTTGCCTGTGCCACTTTCACCGGTGATCAGAACCGTCGAATTCCCCTTGGCCGCACGCAATGCAAGTGTCTTCAACCATTGGATTTTTTCCCCGGAGCCGATGATGCTGTCGATCGTATACTTGCCGCCTTGAACCTTTTGCAGTTCCTCTTTGTAATACTCCAGTTCCGACTGCAGGGATGTCAGTTTGCGGGCAAGCACCCGCAAATCTTTCACGCTCGCGGAACAGCATTTTGCCGACGGCGCCGGTCACTGCTCCATCCTTGAGAATCGGTATCCTGGTGACCACCGCGTTGTGCTTGCCCAATTTTCTGCATGTCGCAGAGCTCCGCCTTGCCGGTCTGGGCGACGATATGCATGCGGGTATTCTCAATCACTTCGGTGATATGTTTCCCCAAGGCCTTTTTGGGATCAGTCTGCAAAAAACTCACCATAGGCTTCGTTCATCATCGTTATGAAGCCGTTTTTATCCACCACGACGATACAATCCAGACTGCTGTTCACGATGGAATCCAGCGTGCTCTTAAGATCTTTGACTTCTTCAAGTTCCGATGCCATTTTTCGCAACTCGGTAACGTCCTGAAAAATAGCCACTGCCCCCAACAATTTTGTTATTCTTCACGATCGGCGAGCGCTTGGTGATGATCTGCGAGTTGCCAAAGATGGTTTTTTGATTCATCTGTGTCGTGCCGGTTTCCAGCACACTCATCAGTCCCGTGTCATTCGGCATCATGTCGATGGCAGGCCGCCCTACGACATTGTCCGCCTTCATGCCAGTGATCGCCTGGGCTGCCGGATTGAAAATCGTCACGATTCCAACTGAATTAATCGCCATGACCCCATTGCTTACAGAATTGAGAACAGCCTCGAATTCCTCCGCCACCGAAGCAGACTGTTCCGAGAGATAACGCACCATATCGGTTCTGGTAACGAATCCGATCGGTTTGTTGTTGGCGAGTTTACCACAGGGAAACGTCCGTAGCTGAAAAATCAGGCTATGTTTGTTCTGCAGTTCCTTGATCGGCATGGTATCCTTAAGGCTGAACAACTTCAGAGGTCATGACCTCGCGAACCGGTCGGGCAAAGATACATCGGCATGCTTCTGCGCAATCGCACTCAATCAAATGAGTTTTGGTCAGAAGACCGATCAGCGTTCCATCGTCATCAACTCACCGGAGCGCCGTCAATATTGTTTTCAAAAAAAATGCGGGCTGCATCAGCCAAGAGACAGCACTGGAATTTAATGTGAATCAGCTTCTTACTCATTAAATCGCGGACACGCATCAACTGAATCCCTCCCCTACTCGTCTCAGACCTGGCACGACATATTGTCCAATAGCATTAGACATCCCATTGTATATTGTAGCACAAATCTGATAGACTCCGCGTTAATGCACGGAGCCTATTCACTAAAATTGCGCTTCAGTCCGCACCCTAAACTTGGCTCGTTGCTTAAATGGTGCACGCCCCATCGACATGCTAAGCACGGCTCCATTGATGAATTTGGCATCGTCCGAAGCCAGGAAAGCAAAGGCGGCTGCAACTTCTTCCGGTTCGCCCAGACGCCCTGCCGGAATTTTAACGATGATCTTTCTCCTGCAGAACATCGGCCGGAATTTTTCGGACCATATCGGTGCCAATAAAACCCGGAGCGACACAATTAAAGCGCAATCCGTTTTTAGCCATTTCCTTGGCCCATGACTTAGTCATGCCGATTACGCCCCATTTACTTGCTGCATAGTTGGTTTGCCCAATATTACCGTAAATGCCGACAATGGAGGAAGTCGTCAATACGACACCAAACTTCTGCTCCAACATCGTCGGCAGCACAGCCGACGTACAGTTGAAAAAAAATACGCCGGTCAAATTGACGGATATGACGGAATCCCAAGCATCTTTCGCCATTTTTTTCATCATGGCGTCTTTGGTGATGCCGGCGTTGTTAATGAGTACGTCTACATGCGGCCAAAAGCCTCCACTGCCTTGGCTGGACTAGAGCTTTACGGCGCTATCAATGCTTGGTGACATCCGTCTGAACATAAATCGCTTTTTGTCCTTTGTCTTCAAGACTTCCGCAACAGTACCCGAGCCATCGGCAAAATCGGCCACGACAATGTTTGCGCCTTCTTCAGCAAACCGCAGTGCCGTTGCTTTGCCGATACCGCCGGCTGCTCCAGTGATAATCACGACCTTATCCTTCAACCCTCGCATGATAGTCCCTCCCTTAATTTTTACATTTTTTCTATGACTGTTCCTATGGCCGGACCGCCTCCGACACATAGTGAAGCAAGCCCAAACCGAGCATCGCGCCGCTGCATCTCATAAATTAGGGAGACAATGATCCGGGCAGCCGTACAACCCACGGGATGACCCAGTCCAATTCCGGAGCCATTGCCATTCACCTGATCCATACTGAGTTTCAGCTCGCGATTCACCGCCAGAAACTGCGCGGCAAAAGCCTCGTTGATTTCGTAGTAGCCAATATCCGCAGCTGTTAACCCCGCCAACGCAATAGCCTTGGGTACTGCATAGGCCGGCCCGATGCCCATGACTTCGGGCGGTACGCCAAAATTGGCTGTCGAGCGCAGTTTCGCCATCGGTTTCAACCCCAGGGCTTTGCCTTTTTCGGCGGATACCAGCACGAGAGCAGCTGCACCGTCATTAACACCGGAGGCGTTGCCTGCGGTCACCGTGCCGTCTTTTTTGAAGGCCGGCTTCATTGCGGACAGTTTTTCCAGGGTGACATCTGCGCGGGGATGCTCATCGCGGTCGACGATTACGGGCCCTTTGCGGGATTCAATCGTGACCGGCACGATTTCCGCATCAAAAACACCGCCCTGGATGGCTTTGACGGCGCGTTGATGACTCAGCAGGGCCAATTCATCCTGTTCCTGCCGGGTAATGTTGTATTTTTGCGCCAGATTCTCGGCCGTATTGCCCATGTGATAGCCCATAATGGCACAGACCAGACCGTCATACAGCATACTGTCCAGAAGCTCACCGTTCCCCATGCGATAGCCTTCACGCGCTCCCTTCAATAAATAGGGCGCCTGGCTCATGCTTTCAATACCGACGGCGACAGCCACATCGCTTTTGCCCAGCATGATCGACTGACTGGCAATTTCAAAGGCTTTCATTCCTGAGCCGCACTGTTGGTCGATCGTGCAGGCATAGCCTTCCACAGGCATTCCGCATTTCAGTTGTACTTGCCGTCCGGGATTCCCCTTCGCGCCTGCCTTGTAGATCTGACCACAGGCAAGTTCCTGCACCTCTGCGGGGGAAACGCCGGCCTGCCCAAGGGCTGCGGTTACGGCCGTCACTCCCAGATCAACTGCACTGACATCTTTTAATTTTCCGAGTAAATCACCGATGGGTGTCCGCTTTGCTCCAACAATCCACACCTCATGCATTGTCGACCCTCCTCCGTCTCTGTTTTTTTTATACCGGACATCCATACTGGGTTAATTTGTTTTCAACCCGTGGGTTAGTGAAATCCACGGGTTGAAAACCGATCTTTATTACTCTATATTACTCTATTACT
>CAXXIN010000005.1:0-192744 GCA_963665275.2 Negativicutes bacterium | reverse complement strand
TTTTCCACAGGTCCTTTCCACGTAGACATCCCGCCGGTACTATTAAATACATTTTGGAAGCCCTTGCTGCGCAGCAATTGGGTTCCCTGCGCACTCCGGTTTCCTGTGCGGCAAATGAGCACCACTTTTTTATCTCTGGGTACTTCATTCATGCGCTTCTCCAGCTCATCAAGCGGAATATTGACCACGCCGGGAATATGACCGTCCCGATATTCGCCTGGAGTCCGGACATCGATAATGATTGCTTCTTTATTCTGCCATAGCCGCTGAGCCTCCTCCACCGAGACATCCACGCCAGCAGATGCCGGGCTCTGAGCACAACCTGACACCACCCCACTGAGAAGCAACACGAGAAAGAATCTGGTCATGGCTTTGTATCGTCTGAACACTGGGTCACCTCCATTATCAATATTGTCCCAAGTTTTTAAAAACCAGTCAATCCACAAACAGTTCCTGTCCCCCTCCTCTTCCAATGTCCACATAACCCTGATCCGTCAATTTCAGGGAAGGAATAACGGATAAGGACAGGAAGGATAATGCCATACAGGGATGAGCGCCCGTTATTCCCAGTCCCGCTGCCGCCCTATCGACTTTGTCCAAAGCCTGCGCCACCTCTGCAAGGTTCGCCTCACTCATCAATCCTCCAATGGGGAGCTGTAATGCAGCCAAAACCCGTTCACCTTTGCAGGCCACAAATCCGCCGCCATTTTCACGCAACCAAGTTAGCGCCCGCAAAATCGATGGATCATCGCTCCCTGCCACGATGAAAGGATGAGCATCATGAGCCATAGATGCGCCCAAAGCCCCCGACCGGAGTCCCAAGCCGTTTACGAACCCAACGCTTACTTTACCAGTGCGCCGATTTCTTTCCTGCACCACCAATTTGGCAATGTCCCTGTCGGGGTCAGCGACTACAAGGCCCTGTTCAACCCGTGGAGCGAAGCAGAGAGATTCGGTCAGCAAGGATCCTTGTTTCCAGCCGATAACGCGGATTTTTTGTGTGCCAGGAATTGCCGCAACGCGAAGATCATCGGCAGAAGCGGGTGGCGGCAGCATCATTTTTTCATTGGGGAAAGCCCTGCTGGTTTGCTGGCAAAGTCGTCCTCTACTGGCGACGAGCTTTCCCTTATGCCAGACCGCCTCCACCCGGCATGACTCCAGCGAGTCTACAAGCGACATGTCTGCGATCCAGCCGGGTGCGATTCCGCCCCGTCGCGGCAGTATGAAATATTCGGCTGGCGACAATGTCACCATCCGCAAGGCAACGAGCGGATCAATCCCCAATCGGCACATCAGCCGCAGCTTGGCGTCCATGTGTCCGCCCGCCGCGATCGATGTCGGTGTCAAATCATCGCTCACAACCATGCAGCGTGACGAACGGGCTGGGTTTTCAATCACCAGAGAAGCAAGCGCAGACAAGTCTGAAGCTGCCGACCCTGAGCGCATCATAATCCAGCAGCCTCGCCGCAACTTTTCCAACCCCTCCAGGTAACTGACTGTTTCATGATCCGAGTTGCACCCGCTGAGCAAGTATGCGCAGAGGTCTTTGCCGCCCACACCAGGAATGTGCCCCGTCAAGGGTCTTCCCTGGGCAGCGGCGATTTTGGCCCAAATCTCCGCATCGCCACCAATCACCGCAGGATAATTCATCATCTCGCCCAAGTGTTGGCAGATTCCGTCTTGCAGCAGCGTCGACAAGTCCGAAGGTCCGAGGGGTTTCCTGCACGTCTCAAACCCGGATGCCGGTACACAGGAAGAAGCTCCCCAAAAGAAATCCACCGGCAAGTCCTGGGCATTCCGCCACATGCTCTTAACGCCTTCGATTCCCATGACATTGGCAATTTCATGCGGATCAGCCATCACTGCCGAAGTACCATGGATGGCCACCGCCTCTGCAAATCGCGCCGGCGTCATCAGCGTGCTTTCAATATGGATATGCCCGTCAATCATTCCCGGGATCAATACTTTTCCCGCAGCATCAACAACTTCGAGGCCTTCATATCCCTCGCCCATGCCAACCACAATTCCTTGCGCAACCGCCACGTCCGTCAGTTCATACTCAAGGGAAAACACATTGGCCACGCGGGCATTGCGAATCACCAGCTCAGCTGGAATATCCCCCCGGGAAAACGGTAGACATTTTCGATAGAATTCGCTTTCCATGCGGATCCTCCTAGCTATCACGCAGTTTTGTCGTTCGCCAAGTCATTAATGCTGTCTAGCTTTTTTCAATGTATGCTCCGCTGCCAGGAAAATCTCCACCGTTTCATGATCAAAGTTGCACATGACCACATCCGCGAGCGTAACATATGGCTGTTGCAGGAACTTCACGGTTGAATCAAGCAAAATTTGCGCGCACATCGCTTTGGGGAACCCGAACACGCCCGAGCTGATAGCCGGCATCGATACTGACTCCAGGTTATAGAGGTCTGCCAGCGTCAGCACATTCCATACCGCGCGGCGAAGTTTCCCCTCTTCGTCCCCTTCACCCCAAACCGGCCCAACCGTATGGATCACAAATTTGCAGGGCAACTCTCCCGCATCCGTCAGCACCGCCTTGCTCACCGGAACTGTCCCGATCCGCTCGATCAGACGACGGCTCTGTTCGTTGATTACAGATCCTCCCTTGACGGCAATGGCACGAGCAGCTCCCCCGCCATGCATCAGCTGTGAATTGGCCGGATTGACGATGGCATCCGAAGTTTCTGCCGTGATGTCTCCCTGCTTGATGTGAATTTTCTTCTCACCAACACTGATCACGAATCATCGCCCCTTTCCTAAAGTAAATCCAAAAACAAAATATTTGTATCAATTTATTTTTTTTGGCAGGATTCTCCAATCAAACTCAGAAGTATTGGTAATGAAGTACTAAATATCTTAATACAAGGGAGATGGAGAAAAATTGTTCAAAAAAGCTTCACTCGCACTCGTGGTTCTCTTGTTGCTCGGAACGCTGACTTGCTCTGCCCAACCGGTCATCCCCGTAGGTCTGGTCGATTCCACGCCCACTGACGCAGTCCTGGTCAATTATGACGCGTGGTATGCTGCCAATGCCAAGCCTAACGATCCCAAAATCGCCAGCAACACCATTTTCACTTCCCCCCGCGTAGTTGTCATGCTACGCGATGGTGGAATCGGCACGTTGGCTAAGAGTCATTTCCACTCCACCACCGATGAAGTCGTCGTTGTCATGGGCGGCAAAGGCGAAATCATGATCAACGGAGTATGGACGCCGGTCAAGGCCGGAGATGTCCACGTGAACCCGCGTGGCAATGTCCATGCCACCCGTGTCACCGGCACGGAAGACCTGAAGTTCATTTCCCTCTTCACGCCTGTGCTCCCGGCCAGCGGTGACGCCAATTTCCTCGAAGAAGGCAAACCCGCTGTCATCCCTCTGGGGTTGGTTGATTCCACACCCGCCAACTCGATCCTGGTCAATTATGATGAATGGTACGCCGCCAACGCCAAGCCGGGCGAACCCAAAATCGCCGGCAAAACCATCTTCACCTCGCCCCGCGCAGTCGTTATGGTGCGCGATGCAGGTAAAGGCACAGTCATCAAGAACCACTTCCACTCCACCACCGATGAAATCGTCATTGTCATGGGCGGCAGCGGGGAGGTCCTGATCAATGATGTCTGGATGCCGGTTAAAGCCGGCGACGTGCATGTGAACCCGCGCGGCAACATCCACGCCACCCGTGTCACCGGCACAGATGACCTGAAATTCATTTCCATCTTTACGCCTGTACTTCCTGCCGGCGGCGACAATAATTATCTCGAATAATCAATGTGATCACTGCGATATGATCAGAAACTGGAATTGATTGAATAGGGGCCGGGCCATGGGGTAGACGAAGGTTAATCAAACGTCGCTGTGCTCCATTGTCCGGCCCTATTGGCATGACAACGATGACCCGGCATACTCCACATTTTTAAATCCCCGTTCCCCTGTCAGATATTCGTACACATTGTCCAAGATTCTTTTTTTTTCAGCTGATGCAATTGTTTCTCCTGCGTGAGGCGTTTCCCATGCCATCACCAGTGTATCATCCAGATAAATCACCGAGTCACGAAAATCGATCTCCAGCAGCATCGTCCTGCCGCCTTCCCGATATTCCAGGCAGTAGAAATGCGGGATGCTGATTTCATAGTCGGGACACATTGTACATAGCCCCCACTTTGCGGTTCTTCTTCAGTTCAGGCAGTTCGACCGTTGTGAAAACGCCTGTTGGCCGCGCCCCGGTAACGAAACAAAACACATCCCCCGCAGCCTGCTCCGCATAACGCTGCGAAAGCCGCGACCACACGCGCGTCGCCTGTTCCGGTTTCAACGGACTCCCCTGGTCGAACAGCTTCAGGTCATCCAGGAATTTGCCTCCCGCAGTCATCTCCAACGTCGTCTTGTCTTCGGCGATCGCGAACTGCTCAGCCAACTTCCGGTTGCCCTGTCCTGAGTAAAATACCGATTTTCCGATAGCGGTCGTCACATCCAGTTTTTCCACGAGATCCAGATAGTACTCCAGAGCCTCCTGACTCGTGCCCACACTGACCGGCGACACCGACAATTCTCCGGCAGTAGCTGCCGGCAGCGGCAGCGCGGTCATGAACACCAAGGCTAGAGCCAATCCCCAGAATTTCAACGACTTGGTTCCAGCAAACCCGAACATGACTTTGTCCTCCTTCACGGTTTTGTCAACCTTTTACCTCGTACAGCTCAACTTAAGCGCTATGCGAAAGCTCCATCCTCAGTCGTCAAGAATTCAGACGCCAGATCGCAAAGTTGAGAACTGCGGCAAAGGAAGTCCACGCCAAGTAGGGTAGCAACAGTCCCGCCGCCAAGGGGGAAATCTGCCGAAAACGCCAAATTGTCAGCGCCAGCGTCAGCCATAACGCCACAATGATCAGCAACCCTCCCAGTGGAGACTGCCTGCCGAAAAAAACCGCTGACCAGGCCACGTTAAGTAGCAACTGGAACGCAAACAACGTTACCGCACCGCGAACCTCCGCGCCGGAACCCGCCCTCTTCCATATTAAATATAAGGCAATCCCCATCATCAAATACAGCAGCGTCCAAACCGGTCCAAAAATCCAACCGGGCGGAGTAAAAGCCGGCTTTTGCAGCGTCAGGTACCAGGCGCCGACGGATTGAGCGGTAAATAGACCGCCGAGGCCCTCCGCCGCAAAACAGATCGCCAAGCTGATCAGCAACTTTATCTTGTTCATTGCGGTCACACCTCCTAAATCCGGACCCTCATACCGGTTCTTTACCTTGTGCTATTTTCATTCGTCAATTCATTTCATATTCCTGCCAATCGTTTCTGGCACAAGTTGTCATTTCCACATGGATCCTCTACAATGGGCATATCTTGCTAGGAAGGTGTTGCATGCTAAATAATCGATCAGGAGGAATCGCCTCCGCCATCTGCGCTTATTTGATGTGGGGATTCCTGCCGATCTACTGGAAGCTCCTGCGTCAGGCAGGCGCGATAGAAATCCTGTCACACCGTGTCCTTTGGTCTCTGTTCTTTCTGCTCATTTTTTTGATCATCGCCCGGCGGCTACCTTCCTTTCGCAGCGAAATCAGCAGCATTTGCAAGGACCCGCGTCGGATACTGGGTGTCTTCGCTGCCACAGTGCTCATCTCGCTGAACTGGCTAGTCTACATCTGGGCGGTTAATGACAACCGCATCGTCGAGACCAGTCTGGGTTATTACATCAATCCACTGGTCAACGTTCTGCTGGGGATCGCCCTATTGAAAGAAAAACTCTCGAAGCGGCAATATCTGGCCGTCGCGCTGGCCGCCCTCGGCGTCCTGAATCTCGTCCTGTATTTTGGCGTTGTCCCGTGGGTAGCCCTGTCACTGGCCATCACCTTTTCCCTGTATGGTCTATGCAAAAAGATGCTGGGGATTTCACCCATCACCGGTATCACCCTGGAGACTCTGCTGATCGCACCACCGGCGCTTATCTATCTGCTGTTCCTGAACTCACAGGGAACCGGCGTTTTTGGCCCCGCCAACCCCATCCCAACAATCCTGTTCATCGGCGCCGGCATCGTCACTGCCCTGCCGATGGTGCTGTTTGCCAACGCCGCGAACCACCTGCCTTTGTCGTTGCTCGGCTTCATACAATACCTGTCGCCGACTTTTGCGCTGCTCACGGGGGTCTTTCTTTACCACGAGCCTTTCACGCAGACACACGCGATTTCTTTCGGTCTCATCTGGCTTGCGCTGGCGATTTTCTCAAAACACTGAGATATTCCGTCCATTCTTATTTTGTTTGTCATGCCACCTCAGTATTTTCATTTCTTTAAATCGTATTGGAAATCGCATGGATTTAATGGTAGAATATTGCTGTTATTAGCCCTATGCATCTTAAACAGATCCTGTTTTGCATATGGCTTTTTCTATAAAAAAACCAAATTCAAGGAGGCACCCATTTGATGGAAAGAGGGCTAACTTATTCCCTGCTTCTGATTCTTGTATTAGTTTTTGTCACTGGCTGCGCCAGTGACAAACCCACTCCACCGGCGATCCAAGCTGCACAGATCAAGCCGGCTACAGAAGCCGCCAAACAAGCCGAGTCCCCAAAATCTCCTGCGGGTCAACTCTCCGAAGCCTGGCCGACGGACATCCCCGCAGAAGTTCCCAAATATGAAGGAGGTTCATTGAAGCGGATCTCCAAACCGGATCCAGCGCAAAAGAAAGTCAGCGTCATGATTGATAACACAACTGAAGAAATCTATCGCAGTTACGTGAAAAAATTACAAGACAGCGGCTTTGTCAAGTCAATTGAAATCTCCGATGATTCTCAGACCATGTTTTCTGGGAAAAAAGACAAACTCGAAGTTTCCGCCGCTTATAACAAAAAAAATAAAAGCACCTTGATTATGTCGTTACGCCACTAACCCTGCACTCAAAAAGCAACTGCGATCTGACCCTCTGTAGAACATCCGCCCCTGCCGCAGTTATGGCGAAGCATTGCTTCCCACCTGGTGCAGGGGCGTTTTCATTATTGTCCGCGTGGAGCCTCAAGTTCCCTGAAGGCAGGAAATGCGGCCCCCGTCACGAAAGGATTTATTAGAGTTCTCCCCATCGTTTATTTTCAAGGCTTAGGAAAGAAGGTGCATTCATGTCGTTCCGGCTTTTTTTGCGTCTCGGGATTCTATTCATGGTCCTGTCCACCCTGAATCCGACTGCTTACGCTGATTCCTGGCTGCCGCCCAAACCAGAGGCAACTTATGAATCTGCCGCGCAGGATGCCCGCTTCATTGTGACCGCCACTACTCATTCAAGTGCACTCCTGTCCAGCAGTGGCGCTGTCTACACCAAACAGACCGGAACTGATTCCGCCGATTGGATCAAACGATGGGAGGCGCCCCTGCAGAATCTCCCCGTCACTGCCCTTATCGCCAATGGAGGCTGGCGCGTGGTCACGTTCGACAGCTGGTACTCCGCCGGTTTTGGTGATGAAGTCATCGTTTTTTACGATGAAACAGGCGCCCTGCTGAAAAAGCATTCATTAGAGTCTCTGCTGTCAGCGGCAGAACTCAATAAAGTTCCCCACAGCGTCAGCTCCCGCTGGTGGAGGACGAAAGCATCCATCAATGAGACGCTCGGCCTGTTGAAACTGGAAGTTGCACAGTCCCAGAACAAGCAGCGCAACACCAAAACCCTTACCTTCGATTTGCTGAACGGGGAAGTGATAACGCCGTGAGCCAAGATTCGAATTTACCCTACGACCTTTGTATCATCGGCGCCGGCGTAGTCGGTCTGAACATTGCCCGGGAAATGTCCCGCTACCGCCTGCGAATCTGTGTCATCGACAAAGAAGAAGACGTGGGGCGCGGCTGCACCAAAGCCAACAGCGGCATCGTCCACGGCGGCTACTCCGACGAGCCTGGCACACTGAAAGCAGAGTTATGTGTCGCCGGCAATCATCTCTATGAACAACTGGACAGGGAGTTGCATTTCGGGTATCGCCGGACCGGTTCGCTCGTTCTCGCTTTTTCCGACGTAGAAGTACCGACGCTGCAAAAACTGCTCGAGTATGGACGTGAAAACGGCGTGGGAGGTCTGAGAATCATCGACGGCGAGAAAGTCCGTCGTATGGAACCGCATCTGAGCCCGGAGATCGTTGCGGCGCTCTTCTGTGAAGACGCCGGTGTCACTTCGCCCTATGAATTCGCCATTGCGTTGGCGGAAAACGCCCTCACCAATCACGTAGACTTACGGCTAAACGAAGAAGTGAAAGCCATCGCAACGACCCCCGCTGCCTTTCGTGTCGAAACCAACCGGAGCACCGTTACAGCGCAATACATCATCAACTGCGCCGGAGCCAACAGTGATAGCATCGCCGCCATGATCGGCATCGAAGATTATCGGATCACTCCCCGGCGCGGTCAGTACGTCCTTCTGGACAAAGATCAGAATTACCTGGTTCGTTCCGTCATCTTTCAGGTCCCCACCAATCTCGGCAAGGGCATCCTGGTCACGACGACTTTCCACGGCAATCTGATGATCGGACCCAATGCCGAAGAAATTGACGACAAAGCGGATGTCGGCACTGACCTCAAAACTCTCGAGCACATTGTCCAGCAAGCCCGCCGCTCTGTACCGGGCTTCGACATGCGCAAGGCTCTGACTTCTTTCGCCGGGAACCGGCCAGTTTCCAACCAAAAAGACTGGGTCATCGGCGAAAGTCGCGTGAAGAACTTCATCAACCTGATCGGAATAGATTCCCCCGGTTTGACGGCCTCCCCGGCAATCGCGCTTAAGGTCGCCGGCATCCTTCAAAAATGCGGCTTGGTATTGGAACCCAATCCGGAGTTCCAGGCCCAGCGCCCACCCATCATCCGCAAAAAAGCGGCGGATTTCGCCGGCGATATTAATATCGCTGATCCGTCGCTCCATATCATTTGCCGTTGTGAACAGGTCACCGAAGCGGAGATCATCGAGTCCCTGAACCGGGGAATTCCTGTCCGCTCGCTGGATGGGGTGAAATTCCGCACCCGCGCCGGCATGGGACGATGTCAGGGGGCTTTCTGCGGTCCCCGCGTCCGCGAACTGCTGGCCAGGGAACTGTCCATCCCTCCCGCCGAAGTCTGCGGCAAGGGGGAGTGTTCTTCGAATCTCGCTGAGCGGGCCCGACGCAGTGATCTGTTCAGACTCTAGGAATCGGCCAACAGCGGAACGCTTATTTTTCGAACTGCTGAACGAACTTCAACAAGCTGCCTTCCCGAAGCTGCACCGCATCTTCCGGGCAAAGTTCCTGACAGCAGTAACAGCGAATGCACTTCGCATCATCGATAATCGCCCGTCCTTCCACCACGGTCATGGCCTGCGGCGGGCAGTGGAGAGCGCAGCGACCGCAGCCGATGCAGTTCGGGCCAATTTGCGGACGGGCCGTCAGGCGTTTTTTTCCCCAACCGGCTAGCCAGGCCGGCACCCGGTCTTCGAGGGACATCATACTACGAGGAGCCGCAAATTGATGTCGAATCCCGCGCCCGTCGCCCATCAGAGCAATTCCCCCGAAAGAAGGCGTCAGTCCTCTTTCCAGAGAAATCGCGGCCACCGGCAATGATTCAGGGGGTAACCCCATCATTTCGGCCATCACGATATCCACAGCGAAACAATTTGTGCCAGCGAGAATAACGCCCGCTTGGAACGGCCTTCCATTGCGGGGGCCATTTCCTTCCATGCCTACCACTCCATCCACGATGGAAAGCACCGGTTTGATGAGGTTTGCCAGGTCTATCAGCATACCTGCGAATTCGCGGCGCTGCTGCATCCTCAGATGGAACTGGGCTTTCTGCATCCCGACGATACAACCGAACAATATCTTGGTCGCGCCGGTCATTCCCATGAAAGTGTGTGTCTTCATCTTGGACAGCGAGATTACCTTATTTACCTGTGTGAGGGCCTCGGCAAGCTGAAATTTCTTGACTGTGAGTCCGTCGGGGAACGGGAACTCCGCCGTTCTTTCGAACGGAACCAGTTCCACGTTTTCTTCCTGACACACCGACAAAATACCGCATTTTTCCGCCGCTTTCAGGGTCCCGGTGACCCCCGGCGAATCGCCCACGGCTGGAAGGCCGCCAAGGTTTTTCACCTGCCGGATCATTGCCCGCACCACTTCCGGATGCGTGGTAATCGCGCATTCACTGGGTATCCCTTCCAATATGTTGGGTTTCAGCAGCACGCGGTCTCCTGCATGGACGAATTGTTTCATCCCTCCCAAAAGCCCCAGGGCTGCATCAATACCCCCAGCGATATTGTCGGATGAGTAATCATCCGCTTGTACAGCGGCGACTCGAACGTTATTCATACTTGCCCCTTCCCGGTTTTCATTAGTTATTCAACACTTATTCAACATTTTTTCGCCGGCTCCTGCCAGTGCCGCGCATTAGAAAACGTTGAACCTAGCAGAGGTCTGTTGGTCAAAAAAGAGAAGTCCCGCTTGCGTGCGGGACTTCTCTTTTTTGACCCATTCCTATTTTTCCTACGGCAACATCCACTTCAGCCAATACGCCTGCAGGAACGTGATCACCGCCATCACCAACACCATCGCGATGCTGTGCCATAGCGTGAAGCGGAAGAGGTCGCCTTCTTTGCCGACCAGGCCTGATGCCGCCGTGGCGACAGAGATGCTTTGCGGCGAGATCATCTTGCCGCATACCCCGCCGGAACTATTGGCAGCCACAGTGAGATAGGGATCGACGCCGATCTGTTCCGCCGCTGTTTTCTGCATAGAGCCGAACAATGCATTCGCTGAGGTATCCGAACCGGTCAGGAACACGCCCAGCCAGCCCAGAATCGGAGAAAAGAACGGAAACAGCGAGCCCGTCGCTGTAAATGCGATTCCGAGGGTCGAACTCATACCGGAATAGTTCATGATGTAGGCCAACCCTAAAATCATGGAGATCGTGATGATCGGGAACTGTAGTTGTTTCACGGTTTTACCGAAGCAAGCAGCTGCTCTTCCCGGGCCATAGTTCGGGATGACAAGCAGGGACAAAATGCCGGAAAGAAACAACGCCGTGCCGGAGGCGGAAATCAGGTTCAACATGTATGCCGCGGCATAGGGAGTGTTTTTCGCAACCACCGGAGTCGTTTTGATGACCAGACCATCCAGTCCGGGCCAGCTGTTTAAGAAAAAGGGAAACAACTTGTCGACGCCGACCACGACCTGTTTGAACTGGATGTACTTGTCATCCGCCCACAGAAACACCAGTCCCGCCAGAATCAGATAGGGCGCCCAGGCCCGCAGCACCTCTCCGTGTGAGTACTGTAGAACAGCTTTGCCACCGGCAGACGGTTTTTCATCAGGAAAATGCCAGACAGTGGCTGGTTTCCACACTTTCAGGAACATGAGGAACCCGACAATCGTCACGATAGCCGCCGTGATGTCAGGCAAGTAAGGATTCACATAGTTCGCAGTAATAAACTGAGTTCCGGCGAAGAGTCCGCCCGCGACCAAAACGGCCGGCAGCACTTCCATACCACGCTTCCAGCCGGCCATGGTAACCACCAGCCAGAGAGGAACCAGGCAAGAGAGGAAGGGCAGCTGGCGGCCAACCACCTGACTGATATGCATCATGTCCAGTCCTGACACCTGCGCCGCCACGACGATAGGGATGCCGATGGCGCCGAAAGCAACCGGTGCGGTATTAGCAATCAGACAGATTCCCGCCGCATAGAGGGGGTTGAATCCGAGGCCGACTAGCATGGCGGCTGTAATGGCCACCGGCGTGCCGAACCCTGCCGTGCCTTCGATGAAGGAGCCGAATGCGAACGCGATCAGGATCGCCTGCAGGCGTCGGTCATCCGTCACAGAAGCCAGGGAATTCTTGATAATCTCGAACTCTCCCGATTCCACCGTCATATTGTAAACCCAGATCGCCGTGATGACGATCCAGACGATCGGAAATATCCCGTACAACATCCCGTTAAGCGTTGCGCTGACCGCCATCGACACAGGCATCCCCCAGACTGCTATGGCCAGCAAAACTGCAGACCCGGTGCCCAAAAACGCTGCATGATGTCCCTTGGCGCGCCGAACTCCCAACATGTAGAGCAACAGCATCAGCGGGATCGCTGCAATCAGCGCGGACAGAAAAATGTTGCTCAAAGGATCATAGACTTGAACCCACTTCATTGGGAAACCCCCTTATTCATTTTTTCGAATCATGCATTCCGGTTCAACTGACCGTGAAGATTTTCCCAGGGTTCAAGATAAGGTTGGGATCCAGAGCCTTTTTGATCGCCCGCATCATGTCCAATTCGTCAGGATTCGTGTATTCCTCCATCAACTGACGCCGTTTGTAGCCGATGCCGTGCTCGCCGGACAGCTTGCCGCCGAGTTTGTACACCAATGTATATATCTCTTTTTGAAAAAGTTTCAGCGTTTCATCCCACTTCTCATCGGAAAGATCGCCTTTGAGCACATGGAAGTGAACATTTCCATCGCCGGCATGACTGGCAATTCGGGCGGCCAGGCCATACTTGGCGCTAATGGCTCCAGCTTCATGCATCAGGTTGGCAATTTGGTTGACAGGCACCACCATGTCCTCTTTTGATTGGATCAGGCTCTCTTCGCGCGCCGCTTCCAGGAAAGATTTTCGCGCGTGCCAGATTTTGGCCGGATCAGCCACGAGCACTTCCAGAGCGCCGTTGGCCATGCAAAGTTCGTCCAGTAAAATGCTCTTGTCTTCCATATCTTCTTCACTTTGTCCCTCGACCTGAATGATGATATAGTTGCCAACGTCACTATGCGGCTGCTTCACTTTCAGAAAATGCTCAACACTTTTGACGGTGCCGTTATCCATGAACTCTACGCAGGTCGGCGTGATCCCTGCCTTAATCACTTTGGTCACGATGCCGATGGCTTGATCAATCGTCGGAAAAATCGCCAGCAGATCGATGACATTATTCGGCAATGGCTTCAAGCGCAGCGTAATTTCTGTGATGATCCCCAGCGTGCCTTCCGCCCCCATCACCAAATGGTCCAGGGAATAGCCGGTAGTCGATTTCTCCAGCCGCCCGCCCAGGTTCACGATTTTACCCAGAGGGGTCACAACTTCGAATCCGTACACTTGATTGCGGGTCGTGCCGTACTTGATAGCCCGGTTGCCGCCGGCATTGGTCGCTACGTTGCCGCCGATGACGCAGCTGTCGCCGCTGCAGGGATCGCCGGCGTAGAACAGTCCTTTTTCACGAGCGGCTTTCTGCACATCATCGGTTCTGACTCCGGGTTGGACGACCATATACATGGCATCTGCGTTGATTTCAAGAACCTGGTCCATCCGTTCCGTACTGACCACGATTCCGCCAAACAGAGGAACGGCGGCGGCAGCGAGTCCCGTGCCGCCGCCGCGGGCGACGACCGGAACCAATTCACGATTGGCAAGCTTCAGGATTTCAGCAATCTGCTGGGCATTTTCCGGGAAGACCACCGCTTCAGGCATGTGCTGATAGCGTTTGTCGGTTTCTTCGTCGTGTGAATAGGTTTCCAGTTTATCCGGGTCGATACTAACATTTTTAGCGCCCACGATAGTTTCGAGTTCTTTCACCAGCTCCGCAGTCAATGGATTATAGGTCGCCACTCTTCTTCCCCCTTCGTTTTGGATGCTGCCCCTTTGTACAGGCCACAGCTCCGGATTTTCACTTAGGTCGCAGGGTTCACACTGTTTTTTCAGGTGTCCGTCCTCTTGACAAGAAAAAGCCGACGGTATAAACCCGCCTCGATTCTCTATCAGGAATATACGATTCAGCGTCGATTTCTTCCTGCAACATCAGAGATAAGAAAAGCCAACATTTTTTATCGTTTTAGATAAAAAAAATTATTTTTTCCAAAACTTCAGGGCCATCGTCAGCGCCATCCGCTGCGAGGCATTATCAAGAGAACAACCCAAAGCCGATTCGATTCGCTGTTTGCGAAACTGTATTGTTTTCTCATGCACGAATAGTTTTTCAGCTGCCGCCTTCTGAGTGTTTTCCCGTAGCAGAGCCTCCAGGGTTTCCATATATTCCTGACGTTTGGGTTCTTTCATCTCTAGCAGCGGCCCGAGACTTTGCCGAGAAAAATCATCCAGATTGGAATCCCAGATTGGCGTCAACAGTTGGAAAATGCCCAAGTCTTTAAAATGACAGGGACGGCCGGATCCATCCATCGCCTTGCAAAACCAGGCCGCTTGTTTAGCCTGTTCATAGGCTTTCTTCAGCCCATTCAACGAAACGCTCCGACTCCCTATTCCCATCACCAGGACAGCGCCAGGAGATGACTGCCGCAAGTCTGTTTCCCATCGTTGAAACCAGCTCGCGACAGGTGGAGAACCCTCCACGGCTCCAGGAAAATCGCAGGTCATCGCCACCACCGCATCTTTATATTCCCAGGCAATGATGGACGAATCAGTCCTCTGAACCATCGCCAACAAGTGCGATAATACGGGTCGTTCAGACAACTCCAAAACCAAAACAGTAAAGGGACGGCCCCACTCCAAATCAAGTTCGGCCGCTTTTTCCAATAGCACAGGAGTCGCCGGTTCCCCGCTTTTGATCAGTTCAGTTAACAAAAGTTGCCGTTCATGGTCCCGTTTGATTTTGCTGATAGTATCTTCCGCCGCCCGCAATTTGCTCAAATCAACCGCAAACATCGCAATGCCGGAAAATTCACCGCCCTGGTCTTTGAGCAGCACCGAAAACAATTGGGCAGGGAAAATCCACCCTTCTTTGTGGCGGGCGAGAATCTCCGTCGTACTACGACCCCCTGCCACCGTGGCAGTAACGATCTGGCGCCTTTTTTCCGTTTGCTCATTCACATTCCCTGCAATCAGCACTGTAGCATCGAGCCCATGCGCTTCTTCCGCCGAAAACCCGAACAGAGCTTCCGCCGTTTGGTTCCAGTAAATGATCCTGTTCTCACGGTTGGTAATCACAATGGCTTCCTGAAGTTGGTTCAGCAGCTGCGTCTGATATTTCGCGATAATCTCCGATCGTTTTGCTAGAGAGAGCGTAGGCGCCATATCGGAGTAAAAAAGAATCCGCTCTGAAATATCCCGTGATACTCCCAACACCGAGGTGACCTTTCCCTTTTCGTCTGTGACCAGCCGGGTAACGACTTCGGTCGACACCTGGGTTCCATCTTTGCAGGACTGCTCAACGTCATGGGTCTTGACTCGCTCCCGATGATCTCCAGCCTCAAAAGCCGCTATCTGGTCTGGCAGGATCTGCGCCGCGAAAGCGGCGGAAGCCGGTGCAAAGGTGTCCGTAAACTCCTGCTGCATCACTTCTTCCTGTGTGTATCCGCGCAAATTGGCAACGGAGGGACTGACATAACGGTACCGCATATCCCCCACGTCCAGAAGCCACACCGTATCCACCATGTTTTCGGTGATGAAACGATACTTTTCCTCACTCTCGCGCAACGCGTTTTCGGCCTGTTTCCGTTCGATCGCCATGGAAACCTGTGCGGCAATGATCGCCAAGACCTCGCTGTCTTCTTTTTTGAACGATTGCGTCCGATCATTGGAGAACAGGATAATGACGCCGAAAACCTGCCCTCGTGAGTCATTCAGGGGAACTCCCAGCCAATCAAAAGCTTCGTCGAGGTCGTTGGTGATTTTCCCCTCTTCCACCAAGCGGGCAAAGTCCTCGGCAGGGATATAGTCAGAGTGCCCCAGTCCCATAAAGTACTCCGTAACGCCTTTGCCAAGAGGCCTTTGCTGCAAGACGGAATTGGTCTCGTCAACGCAGTAGGGGCGGACGATCTTTCCGGTCGCCTTGTCCAACAGGGAAATGTAAAGGTTTTTCGCTGGCAAAACTCGCTTCAGCAGACGGTGCAGTGTCGCATACAATTCGTCCAGGGACTTCGCCAACACCGCTGATTCACTGATTTCGCGGAGAACCGATTGAATTTCGGCGCTGCGTCGCAGCTCTTCATTCTGGGTTTTCAACAATTGCTGCGCCAGATTCAGATCCTGCACCGTCTCTTCCAGCAATTTGGTACGCTGACGAATTCGGTTTTCCAGCTCAGTATTGAGCGCCAGGAGGGATTTCTTCCAATAGCCATACTCTGCCTGGAAATGAAAATAATTGGACAATAGTTTGCCGATATTATGGTAAATAGAGGCCAATCGACGAATTTTCGCCGAATCATTGACTTTTTGTGAATCAATCGATGCTAGCGCGCGTTTTTTGTCCCTCACGCCAATTTCATCAAAATACTGTTCCAACCTTCCTACCGCTGCCGCATCCGGCTTCTCCGTCCACACCTGTCCGCCCGATACGTTGCCGATTCGTCGGTTCAGCAACATGATCGGGGCAGTAAAGTCAATAATTCCGGCATGGCATTGATAGACTACGGGCTCTCCCCGTTCCTCCGACAGCTGTCCCTGTCGGCTTGCCTCCTGTTTGCAGCGTTTCAGGCCTTCAGCCGAGCCTCGGATATGTTCCTGGCAAAGCTCGGTAAAATTACAATAGGGAAATACCGGATTGCCGTCCGGATCGGAAAGTGTCGTCGCAATATCGAATTCAGCTGATATTTCTTCGATTAGTTCCTGCAGAATGCTTTTTTCTTCCGCCGAAATCAGCTGACTGATCTTAAAATTGCGTTCCTCAAGATAGGCAATCAAATCCATTTCCGAATAGGACATGTCAATCCTCCTCACGCTGCCAGGCGATGTTGGCTCCGTATAATTTCCTCGAGTATGATTTCGCGCGGCGATGCCGAATCCCCTGTTTGAGTGCTGAACAATGTTGAGTTACACATTGCGGATATTCGCATCTTTTTTTCTCTCGTGTTGACAGTCCTTTTTGCTTTGTGCTATAGTAAACGCAATTCAACATACATATAGCGATGAATGGGAAAAGTACACATGTTTGCTTTGGTATCAGCGAGCCGGTGTCCGGGCAACCGGAGGTGAGATGACCGGTCCAGAGTCCATGTCGAATGGTCCCATGAGCTGCCCACCGAGCTTTGTTCACAAAGTAGGCTGGGCCGGAACGCCTCCGTTACAAGGCTTAGGGTATCGGCGCGAGCTCGTACCTGAATCAGAGGGAAAACGTCAGTTTTCCGAAGTAGGGTGGTACCGCGAACCATTTCGCCCCTGTATAGGGAGTGGAATGGTTCTTTTTATTTATCAAAATTGCATATTGCACGCATAGCGATGAACGGGAAAAGTACACATGTTTTCTTTGGTATCAGCGAGCCGGTGTCCGGGTAACCGGAGGTGAGATGACCGGTCCAGAGTCCATGTCGAATGGTCCCGCGAGCTGCCCACCGAGCTTTGTTCACAAAGTAGGCTGGGCCGGAACGCCTCCGTTACAAGGCTTAGGGTATCGGCGCGAGCTCGTACCTGAATCAGAGGGAAAACGTCAGTTTTCCGAAGTAGGGTGGTACCGCGAACCATTTCGCCCCTGTATAGGGAGTGGAATGGTTCTTTTTATTTATCAAAAAATCTATAGAAAATACGGGGAGGAAAACAACATGTTAAAAGCAGCTCTAAATCAAGTAATCGGCGGCGAAGACCTGTCCCGACAGGAAGCGCGTGAATCCATGCAAGCCATCATGTCAGGCGCCTCCAGCGATGCACAGATCGGCGGTTTGCTTACGGCCCTGCGGATCAAGGGAGAAACCAGCGACGAAATCGCCGGATTTGCCGAAAGCATGCGCAGTCACACCGTGAAAGTGAACTGCACTCAGTCCGACCTGCTCGACACCTGCGGTACAGGCGGCGACCGCAAAGGAACGTTCAACATCTCCACGACGGTAGCCTTCGTTGTGGCCGGGGCGGGCGCATCTGTGGCCAAGCACGGGAACCACGGCGTCTCTAGTTCCTGCGGCAGCGCCGACGTGCTGAAAGCGCTGGGAATCCGGATCGACCTGCCGGCGCAAAACGTCGCCACTATCATCGAAAACGCGCAGATCGGCTTTCTCTATGCGCCCACTTTCCATCCGGCCATGAAGTATGCAGGAAAACCGCGACGCGAACTCGGCTTCCGCACTGTGTTCAATGTTCTGGGCCCCCTGACCAATCCGCTGTCTGCCGAACGGCAACTGATGGGAGTCTATGAACGTTCACTGACCCACAAGCTGGCCGAAGTGCTGCTGCAGCTCAAAACCCGCCGCGCCATGGTAGTGCATGGGTTGGATGGTCTGGATGAAATATCGACGTCCGCACCAACCCAGGTATCCGAAGTGGTCGATGGACAAATCCGTTCTTACATGATTGATCCCGCCGACTACGGGATTCCCTCCGCCGACCTGAGCGCTATCAGCGGCGGCACGCCGGAAGAAAACGCCGATATTATCCAATCCATCCTGCATGGCAACCGGGGCGCGCGCCGTGATCTGGTGCTGCTCAACGCCGCCGCCGCTCTCGTCGTGGCCGGCAAAGCGGAGAACATCAAGGAAGGCCTGAAACTGGCCGCCGATAGCATCGACAGCGGGGCCGCCCACGCGAAACTCGACCGGATGCGCGAACTCAGCCTGCAATAAAAATTGTGTGGGGAGACTGATCTCATGCTCATCAAAATCTGTGGACTCCGCACCCTCGAAGCGGCCCAAACCGCTGCTGAATCCGGCGCCGACCTGATCGGCTTCGTATTCGCCGACAGCAAGCGGAAAATCGATGTAGCAACCGCCGCCACTATATCAGTGGCAGTGAAAGGGCCCGGCAAAGTCGGCGTATTTGTGAATCAACCTTTGTCCGATGTTCTGGAAATCGCCGATCGCTGTCGTCTCGACTACCTCCAGCTTCATGGCGAAGAAGACCCGGACTACTGTCGGGCTCTGAACCGCCCCGTGTTCCGGGCTTGTCGCGTCGGGCCGGACTTCACTTCGGCGGCGGTTGCAGACTATCCTGCAGATTACCTCCTACTGGACAGTTTCGTTCCCGGACAGCCGGGCGGCACCGGCATCCCTTTTGATTGGCGCGCTGTCAGCCTGCGCATTGGCCGACCCCGACAGCAATTTCTCGTCGCCGGTGGCCTGACCCCGGAAAATGTATCGGATGCCATCCGCATCCTGAACCCTGACGGGGTCGATGTATCCGGCGGCGTGGAAACGAACGGCGCCAAAGACCCGGATAAAATCCGGCGATTCATCGCAGCAGCCCGGTCGGCTGCAGAAAGGAGACCAACATGCTGAACCAGATCGTAGAAACCATCCGGCAGCAAGTCGCCGCCCGCAAGCTTTCGCACCCGCAGGATTCCTTGCCAGTCCAGCCCGGGACTTACGCCTTCAGCCAAGCGCTGGTCGCAACCGACTGGGCGCTCATCGCCGAATGCAAACTGGCTTCCCCCTCCAAAGGGAGGTTATGCCAGACTCATACAGTGCCGGAGTTGGCGCGGATTTTCACCTCAGGTCGCGCCGCCGCCTTGTCCGTCCACACCAGCACTCCTTTTCTCGGCAAGCTGGAAGATATCGCCGCCGTCCGGGCTGTCAGCCCTTTGCCGATCCTGCGCAAAGATTTCATCATTGATGAATACCAGATTTACGAAGCACGCGCCGCCGGAGCTGATGCCATCCTACTGATCGCAGCGATCCTAAGCGATGCCGAATTGAACCGCTATCTCGCCACGACCCGCAGCTTGGGGATGGATTGTCTGGTGGAAGTCCACACCCTCGGCGAACTGGAACGAGTCAAGCAAACCGACGCCGAAACTGTCGGCATCAACAATCGGGATCTGACGACCTTTACCACCGACATCGCTCGCACTTTCGACCTGCTGCCGCACTGCGATCCCCGTTGGCGTATCATCAGCGAAAGCGGCATTCACGATACAGCCGATGCCCGGCGGCTCCAGGAAGCTGGAGTGAAAGGCGTACTGGTCGGCGAAAGCCTGGTACGCGCCCCGGATATTAGCGCCATGACCCGCGCTCTGGCGCAACCTGAAATGATGAATAGGAGGAATCAACATGCCTGATAAAAGAGGACGCTTCGGAAATTTCGGTGGACGGTTCGTGCCGGAAACCGTCATGCCCGCCTTATACGAGCTGGAAGAGTTCTACCTGAAAATCAAGGACGACGCCGAATTTCAGGCGGAATTCAGCCGATATCTGAAAGAATACGCCGGTCGCCCGACGCTGCTCTACTTCGCCGAAAATCTGACCCGCCACTACGGCAAAGCCAAAATCTATCTGAAACGCGAAGATCTGCTGCACACCGGCGCGCACAAGATCAACAACGCGCTCGGTCAGGCACTCCTGGCCCGGCGCATGGGCAAACAACGGATCGTCGCCGAAACCGGCGCGGGGCAGCACGGAGTCGCCTGCGCGACCGTTGCGGCCCTATTCGGATTGGAATGTTGCGTGTTCATGGGGGAAGAAGACATGGAGCGCCAGTCGCTGAACGTCTTTCGCATGAGACTGCTCGGCACCGAGGTCATTCCCGTCACGAGCGGCACCGGAACCCTGAAGGACGCCACCAGTGAGGCGATCCGCTACTGGGTCACCAATATTCGCGATACCCACTACATCATCGGCTCGGTCGTCGGCCCTCATCCCTATCCGATGATTGTCCGCGATTTCCAGTCCATCATCGGGCAGGAGATCAAAGAGCAGATCAAGAGTTTCTCCGACGCCCCGGTTCGCTACGTCGTCGCCTGCGTGGGCGGCGGCAGCAATGCGATGGGAATCTTCTATCCTTTCAAGGATGACGCTTCCATCCAGAAAATCGGCGTCGAAGCCGCCGGCAAAGGACTGGGGTTGGAACATGCGGCGTCGCTCACTCTCGGTCGTCCCGGCGTACTGCATGGAGCGCTGAGTTACTTGCTGCAGGACCCCGACGGTCAGGTGATCCCCGCTTATTCGATTTCCGCCGGTCTGGACTACCCCGGTGTCGGCCCCGAACATTCCTTCTTCAAAGAAACCGGGATCGCCCGCTATGTTTCTGTTACCGACACTGAAGCTCTCGCTGCTTTTCAGCGGTTGGCGCTAACCGAAGGCATCATCCCGGCGTTGGAAAGCTCCCACGCCCTAGCTTATCTGGAAGAACTGATGCCAACCACCCGCCCCGATGAAAGCGTCGTCGTCTGTCTCTCGGGCCGGGGTGACAAGGATGTCCAGCAAGTAGCAAAAGTACTGGAGGGATTATGATGTCTGTGTTAGCTGACAAATTGAAAGCAAACAAAGCAAAGGGGCATAAAAGCCTCATCGTCTATATCACCGCCGGTTATCCGGACATGGAAACGACAGAAGCCGCCGTATTGGCGGCGGAAGCAGCCGGCGCCGATCTGGTGGAGCTCGGGATTCCTTTTTCCGACCCGATCGCCGACGGCCCAGTCATTCAAAAAGCCGCCGTTGCTTCGTTGGCCGCCGGAACCACCACCCGCTCCTCGCTCGAACTGGTTCGCAACCTGCGCAAAAAATCACAAATCCCGCTCGCCTTCATGACGTACATCAATCTGATTCTCCACCACGGGCCGGAAGCTTTTGCCCATGACTGCCGCGAAGCAGGAGTCGACGCACTCATCGTGCCCGACCTGCCGCCGGAGGAAAGCGACATGCTGCAAGGTTCCTGCGACAAATACGGTCTCGACCTCATCGCGTTCATCGCACCCACGAGCAATGAGGAGCGGGTCGCCCTCGCCTGCCGCAACGCCTCCGGTTTTATTTACTGCGTTTCCAACACCGGCGTCACCGGCGTTCGCTCTGTCGATTACAGCGCTACCCAGCCCACCGTCGAACTGGCCCGCTCCATCACCGACATTCCCATCGCGATCGGCTTCGGCATCGGCACTCCGGCAGCCGCCCGGGAGGCAGCCCGTTACGCAGACGGCGTCATTGTCGGCAGCGCCGTAGTCCAGCTGCTCGAAACCAAAGACGTCGCTGCCGTGAAAAATTTGATTGCTTCCATCCGGCAGGAGCTTGACCGGGAGGATGCAAGTCATGCAACTGACCCCAAGTAAAGCGGACTTTCTCCGTCTCGCCGCCAAGCACAGCCTCATCCCCGTCTATGTCGACCTGCCTGTCGATTTGGAAACGCCGGTGTCACTTTACTATAAGATCGTGGGCGACGAACCCGGCTTCATGCTGGAGAGCGCCGAAACCAGCAAAAACTTCGGACGGTACTCGTTCATCGGCGTCGAGCCCTTCCTGGTGATCGAAGCGCACAAAGCAGGCCTGGAATTGAAAAGTGCCGACGGATGCGAGTCCATGAAAAAAGCGCCCCTAAAAGCGCTGCAAGACATCCTGAACCGATTCTCTTTCGCAGACCTGCCAGGTCTGCCGCCTTTCAGCGGTGGCGCGGTCGGTTATCTCAGTTTTGAGTCGGTATCCACTTGGGAGCGGATTCGCGGCATGAATGTTCCTGACGACATGATTCTCGGCGAGTACATGTTTTGCCGCCTGATCATCGCCATGGACCATCTGACGCATTCCGCCAAACTGATCTACCTGGCGGAAATCCCAGAAAAAACTACTGCGGACGAACTCGCCGAAATTTATGACAAGGCCGCTGCCCGTATCCTAGAAATCAGCGAACTCCTGCGAAGCCCATTGCAGCTCCCCGCCGATGAAGCGGCCCCAGCTACCCCCGCACCGGTCCCGCCGATGGACGCCGAAAAAATCCGGCAGAACTACATGGACAACGTACTAAAAGCCAAAGAATACATCGCTGCCGGCGACATTTTCCAAGTTGTTCTCTCCCACGCCTTCCGCCGCCCGCTGGCAGAAAAACCATTTTCCCTGTACCGACGCCTGCGCCGGATCAATCCTTCCCCCTACATGTTTTACATCAATTTCGGTCAGCGGCAGCTTGTGGGCGCATCACCGGAAATGCTCGTCAAGCTGCAAAACGGTCAGGTATTCACCTGCCCCATCGCAGGCACCCGCCCCCGAGGCAAGAACCCTGCGGAGGATGCCCGCTTGGCGGCGGAGTTGCTCGCCGACGAAAAAGAATGCGCCGAACACGCCATGCTGGTGGATCTCGGTCGCAACGACATCGGACGGATCAGCCTGCCAGGTACGGTGAATGTCACCAAAATGATGGAAGTCGAAAACTTCTCCCATGTCATGCATATCGTTTCAGAAGTCAACGGAACGCTGGATCCGAAATACACGGCAACCGAAGTGCTGTCAGCCTGTTTCCCTGCAGGAACGGTCAGCGGCGCACCGAAAATCCGGGCCATGGAAATCATCAACGAACTGGAGACCGAGCGCCGAGGCCCCTATGCAGGCGCTGTCGGCTACTTCGATTTTCGCGGCAACATGGATACTTGTATCACCATCCGCACCTTCAGCGTGGACGGCGAAGAAGTGACGATCCAGACCGGCGCAGGCATCGTCGCCGACTCGGTGCCCGCCACGGAATACGAAGAAATCCACCACAAGGCCAAAGTCCTGTTTCAAGTGCTGGGAGGGAACTGAACCATGATTTTTCTCATCGACAATTATGATTCCTTTACCTACAACGTATATCAAGCCGTTGCGAACCTGGGCCAGCCGTTGCAAGTCGTGCGCAACGACCAGATCACCCTGGATGAAATTGCGGCCGCTCATTACGACGCCATCATTATCTCGCCCGGCCCCGGCACGCCCGACGACGCTGGAATCAGCAAGGAGGTCGTCACTCATTTCGCCGGAAAGATGCCCATCCTGGGAATCTGCCTCGGCCATCAGGTCATCGGCGAAGCCTTTGGCGCCAAAGTAATCCGTGCGCCGCAGCCGGTGCATGGCAAAATCGCCCGAATCCAGCATGAGGGAAACGGCCTGTACGCCAACCTGCCCCAGCCCTTTACAGCAGGGCGCTACCATTCCCTGATCGTCGATCGCGCCACCCTGCCGGAATGCCTGGAAATCACGGCGACCAATGACGAAGGCCTAATCATGGGCATGAAGCATCGGCAGTTCAATGTGCAGGGAGTCCAGTTCCATCCCGAGTCGATCCTGACGCCCGAGGGGACTACTCTGTTAGGCAACTTTCTCGCCACAACAAGCTGCGCATAATACAAGACAATATCAAAAAGGCTGCAGGCGAGCTTTTCAATCAGCGCTTCCGCAGCCTTTCGTATCTTCCCTTCCCGGCGGTTAAACCCTTGCTTTGCCGCTTATCCTATCCACTGCAATCTTCAGCACCTTGGTTTTTTCGATCGCCTTGTCAATGTATTGCATGCCAGCTTCGTAAAAATCAGGACTATACTTTTTCACGATAGCGATCAATCCCTGGCGTTTTTCTTCAACCTCTTCAACGATAGAAATCGTCCCAAACACAGTAACCGACTTATAATTGGTGGAAAAAGCCGCCGGCAACAACTCAACCGCCTCAACAACATTGAAACAAACATTTCGATTGCTGCGCATATTATCGAGTTTCTTCCCTTCCACCGCGCTGTGCAAATAAATCACGCCCTCGGTATAAACAAAACTCATGGGAACCAAATACGGAAGGTGCTTCTCACTTACAGTCGCCAACGTCCCAACCTGCGCAGTCTCCAGGATTGAAATTGCTTCTTCATCCAACATGGCCCGATCTTTTCTTCGCATTTCTCTAAACACAGCACGCCTCCAAAATTTTCTTGATTCACCACATATCACATATGAGACAACAATTTTTTGAATTATTATATCATGCAAAGTTACCCAAGTTACTCAAGTTACCGAAAAATCCTATAATGAATATAATGGCGTGAAACTTTTTTCTATTACACATTAATGCAATTTACGGTAACTTTGATAACTTCGGTAACTCAACGCATAAGCATTTTTTGCTTTTCACTCAAAGACGAAACGCCACTCAACGCCTTATTCATCAGCCATCTCACTGATTTCTGTCATTTTTTCATTGCATTTTCCACCATTTTGCTTGAACAAAAAAGAGCACGCCGTTCTAGCGTGCGCAGTCAAAATCCTACGACAAAAGCCGCGGCGTCTGCACGGTACTTTTCTTGGCGCAAAACCACGGTCTTTTTTTATTTTATTTCTCGATTCGGCCAAAAGCTATGAAACGGTTCACAACGTTTCCGCCTTACACACATACACCCGCTCGGATGCGGCCAGCGCCTCCAACGGACAGGAAAAGCGGCAGAGAACCGGCATCGCGCCATTAGTGATTCTTTGCGAAATCTGTTTGTTATTTCATCAATTGCTGGTCTTTCAGCCAATTTTGAACAATCATCGCAATGTCATCAGAATTCTTGTCCATCATCAGCATATGTGAGTTTCCCTTGATGCCTATCCGCGGTAGTTCAATCCAAGTTACCGGCACCCCCTTCTCGATTAACGCATCCCTATATTCCAGCACATTGGCATAATATTTGATCCACGTGGGATATTGGTCCATATAATCTCCCCATATATATAAATGCGGAATGTTTTTTATTGTCGTCAAGTTAATATTTGAAAGATCTGGCGCTCCTGACGGCTCGATAAAAACGATAGCTTTGACTTTATCTGGAGCATTGAGAGCGGCTTGTTCGGCAAATGCACCCCCTTGACTATGGACGACAATAACACACGGTCCGACTTTCTGTAGCAAAGCATCGTATGCTTCCTGTGTTACCGCATCATTAGTTGACCAACGAGGAACAGCTTCTTTCATAAACTGATCAAAGAATTGAATCGGAAATTTTGTGTCGGGAAACGCCACTCTATCTTCTGGTTTATTAACATAAGTTGGACCAATCAGAAACGATTCCCAGGCTTCTTTTTTGGTGCGAAAAATCGGGTCGGTTGTATATATTTCCGGATATCTTGACCATGAAGCCCTGCCGCGTTCTACTGCATCTGTTACATAAACGTCGTGCCCTGCATGCAAAAAAAACATCTGCCATCCCTGCCGTCCATCAGGTGTCGTTTCCCACGTTGATCCCGTTAGCCCACCACCGTGCCAAAGCATGAGAGGATATTTCGCTTTAGCCTCTGCCAGCCGAATGTATTGAACATACATCTGTCCAGTTTCAAAATCTCCATTGGGATTAACGACGCGTGCAGGTCCACCCAGTGCCATAGACGCTTCATAAGTTGGCAGTCCTGACAACGTCACTTCTTTTCCGCCAACATAAAAACTGCCAATATCACAAACTTTTATTGGTTCCATACCAAATCAACTCCTTACACCCACTCCTAGACTACTCTTATTGTATTATAAACCTATTCCTTTCGTCATTTCTCTCGTATTTCCAATACGTTTCTCAAACAACTCATCCCAAGCATCCAAACAACGATCAGAAATATCGGGAGATTGATCCTGTGACTGTTCATATAGCCGTAGCAACAACGGTGAAATTTGGGTATTTGCAAAATACAATCTTGTACTTTTATCTTTGGAATCGTCAGCATTGCAAATCGCTTCGCAGGTATCCAAAATGACGTCTGCGAAAGGAATCAAGGATTCTTTGTGTTCTTCGATACAATGAAAAAAACCAAAAGTTTCTTCTGGAAACGATTTTGATTTTACAAAGGATTGAACGAAAGAAATATTTTCGTTAATGTGCAAAACATCAGTTCTAAACAGATTCGATACTTCAACTCTCACTTCTTTTTCGTTGTCATTCATGAGTTCAATCAAAATATCTCTGCACTTTTCTGCATATTTGCGATCAGAAACGAATCTAGCTGCAGCCTTTGCTACACCTTTTCTCTGCCAAGTACTTCCAAGAAGGCAAGCACTATAAGGACCTTTCAAAATAGAATAAAACAAGTAATAAGCAGTTGCAATCTCAGCCCCATGCTGGGAAATTTCAGTGTTTCCTGAGTCAACCATTTGGCTTATTATCGGCTCCAATAGTTCGGCATACTGCAAGATTGTATAGTTAAAAAAAATAGTTGCTCGTGGCGAAGAAGGAATTCGAGAATCGTTCACAGTAGCCGCACAAAACCATTTGACTGCTTGCATTCGATCAATATTCAAGGCGGGAAGCAATATCTCAATAGCAGCCATTCGAATAACTGGATGCGGATCGGCGACCAAAGACTCTATGGCCGGGCAAACTTTTTGATACAGTTCAGAATGTTGCCAAAGCAACTGCCCGATTGCATGAGCAGCTACGCCGCGTACACAATTGATGGTGTTTTGAAACAACGTATCGACGGTTGCTTCTCTGGCGGCCTTGTCACATCCGACATTCAGTTTATCCTCCTCCAAGTCGAGATGCTCCACAGCTAAATGCATAAGCTTCTCTAAAACTGCATCCGGCCAATTTTCCTCGGCGCGATCAGTTATTAGCCTGCAAAAAGAAATGGCTACTTCGCGCTCCTTCAAATCACAATATTTTTCGACTACTCTTAATACTGCATCTACAGAAGCCGGCTTCCAATTCATTGCAATATTTTCAGGAGTGTCTTTATCGTGCTGCTTCAAACGCAACGAATCCAGAATTGCTGAAATGTAACTCGTATGAGTGCCAGCAGGAAACCGCAGCGATAGTCTCGCAAATCGTTCCGGCCACCACTTAGCTGCGCAAGCGAGACTGCTTGAAAACTGCCAAATCGACGTTTCTACAATGTGGTCATTGCCAACCTGTTCCCACTTACCACGACTCTCAATTGGAATTTTATCGTTCGATATAATATCCAGCCATGCGCTATCGCTAATACGAAGCAAGTTTTTGTCAAGTTTGGAACCAATAAACCCGCCCGTATGACTACGAGATGAAAAGCAACCTGCAAATTTTCGTTTTAAAACCTGGATGAGTTCTGCGGTCTTTTTGTTAATACGCTTTGCGTCTAGCGCGGGCAACAAAAAGTACTGCGCTTCTCCCCAAAAGTAGTCAAAATCTTCACGATGCCATGATTTTAACGCACTTTTTGCATATTGCTTTTCATTTGGGTCGTGGTAAGTAACGAGAGCGTTCTCCAACTCGTCAAAAAGTTCACTTGAACAATAGGGAGAAAGTGCTTGAACCAACCTAAAGGCAGGCATCCATTGGGGTTCATTTGTGCCATAACCTAAATTCACTTTGGCAAGATCCTTTAGCAGCCAACGAACACCAACGTCGGCATATTGCTGCGGAAGATATAAAAAAGCATCCAGAAGAATCTCCTGCACTACAACCGAAAGGCTATCTTCTACACTTGGCAAACGATCCAACAATAATTCCGGCGTTTCTATGGCAATAGTTTGCCCCGCCTTTATTAATAATTCCACTATGCCACGAGCAATATCCAGCTGACTGTAATCGATATCGTCCTTTCGCCATTTATATAGTCGTGTGTCATAATATGGCGTTGCTTCAAATGTAGTATGTCGTATGACATGTGGCATCAAACAGTCCCAAGTTTCTAATGGGTTACGTTGAGCAGCTTGCAATAGTTCTTGTAGATCAATATCATACCAATATTCCAATCGAGAGTTTTTTTCTCTTTTATCTTCATTAATATCCCATGTTTCCAGAAATGAATTGAGCAAACGAATTGCTCGGAGGGGATGCTGGGCGCAGATATCCTTCCAGTCTACAAAGTTTGGTATCAATCTCAAATGCATTAAGCGTAACCGCAATGCAAACATATCTTCTGAATCATCGGATAGCTTCCAACAAAGTGTTTCCAGTACTTTGGATGGCCATTCATTCCCTGCACTAACTAGTGGAGATAAAATTTCGGTTATCTGCTCGGGTATTTTTTCAGACACAGATCGCAAAAGCGATAATGCCCGATTCACGCTGATGTCATTGCCAGAACAAATCCACTCGTTAATTATTCCTCTTTTGATCAGTTCTTGTATAAATTTGGGGCGACCGTAAAAAACCGTGTCCATTACTTGATTTTCCCCATTGTCATGAAGTGAAAGATTGTAGAGATAATCGAAAAGGCGACTGTCAATTTGCTCTATTTCTCCAACTAATTCAAGCACTAGATACTTCAGATGAAAACGAACATCGTCACTGGATAGAATTTGTGTTACTGCTTCATAAAATCCATGTGGCGATTCCATAGCTAACATGGCCAGGGCTTGCCGTAATTGTTCTCTTCGAAAAAGAGTTTGCTGCTTTTTTTCACCCAACCACTGCAGAATGCTACCGCCGGAATCGATTTGTTCAATTACTCTGCTTGCAATCAAAAAATCCAAGTAACTTTGATGATAAAATCCGACGCTATTATGCTGCTCTTGAATTATTCCACACGATTTAAAAGCAGCAACAGCATTTTCAGAACAACGCATCAACACTCTGTTTGGTGCAGTAATCTTACTTTTTTCTTCCAACCATTTACTTAGAGTGTCTATGACACTATTTATATCTTCAGTTGATATGCCATTATTTTCTAATTGGCTCTTTTTTATAGCCCAGAATTGCTTCATCAGGTCAACTGATGATACAAAAAGTGGTTGCCCTTCCTGTTTACTTAATTCTATCCACATAGATAAATTTTGGGGAATGGATAGAATTCTTCTTTGCTGCTCGTTCATTTTTTCATAAGAGTTTCCAGCGAACTGTCGTACCGTCACGTCGGGAAGAGGCAAAACCTCCACTTTGGTCGCTTGCTCTAAATCCTTGTTATTGCTAAGCCAATTTTTTATTTCCGGGTCATGGTTTAGGTCGAAAGTGCGACAAATTAGTACAACGCTGATGTTTATGTTTCTATCCATGTTTCTATACGATAGTACCTGCCGTACCAATTCTTTACATACGTCAAGAGAATTTGCCGAATGGGCAGTAGTCCAGCGAATAGCATCCAATTGATCCAATAAGAGAACGCAGAAACGTTTTTCTACAACCTTTGCAAGACATAAAGCCGGTGAATCCGGCAACCCCATATCCTCACCAAATTGCGTGGCCGTATTTTCGGGGATGCGACGATCAAGCCTTATTGGCAGAAATAATATTCCCTTCTCCTTAAATTTGGAGACTAATTCATATAATATACTGCTTTTCCCATAACCTGCTGGGCCATGCAATATGACAATTCCTTTACTTTCAATAGCTTCCATGCATTTAGTTGTCTCTTCTCGTGGAATACATTGAGCATTAATAAGCCCAGGAGCAATGGAGTCGCTAAATTCTTCGTGCAACCGTTCAATGACAGGATATATTCTGGAATCTCGCGCCAGATATTTCGGGTGAATGTTTTGGCTAACAAGATAATCCAGCAATATATCTGCAAAGATAGGAGAACCCATTTTATCGTTGTTTTCTGCGTAGGTCCGCAATGTAGAAATAACAGTTTCCGGAGCACCATCAAGCATAAATCCTGACAAAGCAATTAAATCATTCCAAGTATTTTCGTCATCAGGATAGGTTTGTATATAAATTCTACGCAAATAGTCGTATGCTTTCCCACGGACGCTTTTTTCTGCTGGATCAAGTCCCAGCGCACTGCAAAATTGGCGGATTGCGTCTTGTCGAGGGTTTCCTTTAAGTTGGTGTTGAAAAAAGTCTTCCGCATTGCCGTTAGAGTTTCGGGCACTATGGCAAATATCACGAAGAGTTGTAGAGGGAACACCACTTACAAAAATGAATTCCACAGTTGGATCGCGATCCAGCTGAAATTGAATGTTTTCTAAGACTCCACGCGCCTTTAAATGGCTAATGGACCAAGAATCTTCGCTTGTATTGCGTGCTTTGCATTGTTGAAACTGCTTCCGCCCATCATTCAACACAAGCACTAAATCAACCCCGCGTTCATCGTCGCCAATAGATTCAATTGTGACTGATTTGATGTCTTCATTTATTAGACGAAGAAGTTGCTTAACAACCCATCTTCCTTCATGTCGATTGCCCAATTTGTCCGCTCTGCCACCTGGTTCAAATGCCACAAGAATCACATCCTTAAATAAAACAGCAATTGCTTTCATAACTTTTATTCTCGAAAGCAATTAGATTCCCTTTGTTTGCCAGCGAAATTAAAATCTCTGCGCGAATCGAACATTCGTCAATGCGTTCCAATGTTATATAAAAGATGTCCTCCTGCTGCAGATCCAAAGATGTCGCTCAGCACTTCCAGTTTTCCCGACACTTGCAGCGCAGCTTTCCGTTCATTTACATATGTCAAAACATACGTTATTATTGTTTTAATCAACCGAGGCGACTCATCAAATGGTTTATTCGTTTAAAGAAGTATTGCAATTATTACGTGAAGATGGCTGGTATGAGTAACCTTGCTTGCACTGGAGGATATATTTATGCAAAACACCTATCGGTTTCCGGCACTCTTTGAATCCTGCGAAGAGGGCGGTTACACGATTACTTTTCCTGATCTGCCGGGAATCGTTACCGAGGGAGATAATGTGGATGAAGCCATTGCTATGGCTAAAGAAGCATTGGCTTTGCACATCCTGGGCATGGAACGGGATGGCGATTTTATTCCACCGCCCACGAATCCTGAAAAGTTTACCCCACCGAAAGGCTCTTTCTATTCTCTAGTAGAAGCTTATTTACCGCCTTTGCGTGATAAACGCGCCAACCGCTCGGTAAATAAAATGGTTACGCTACCTGCATGGCTAAAGGAAGAAGCCGATCGCCACAGTCTTAATGTTTCACAAATCCTGCAGCGCAGTCTGATGGAACAACTTGGAATTAATCAAAACGCCTCTGTCCTCAACAGGAAAACGAATCACCCGCGGCGTAAAAATGATGACAAAAAAACCGAACCCCTGTCTCTGTAGTTTTTCACGACCACCACTCATCTCAAACTTCATAACCTAGCGCAAAGGGCGTCCAACCGCAAATGGCTGGACGCCCTTATACATAGGATGACCTGAATCCTAGCGTAACAATCCCAAGTTCCCTGTTAATTTATTGACTTTTTTCTTGGGTCCGTATAGGCATATGCCCAAATAGTGAAGTTCTTCGCTCGAAAAACCAGATAACTGTTTGATGTAATCATCATAATCCAGGCACTTTTGCGCCACTTCGCTAAAATCGATCACGGCAACATCAGCGTAGGCACTGTCAAATAGAATATCCCGGATATTTTTAATCTGTTCGCGGCTTCCTGCCAATACAGGAATCGTTTGAGCCGTAATTCCAACATGCATCTTGCCGTCAGCATCCAGAACGTCCGGCCCCACAATGTCCTGAGGAAACATTTTGCTTAAACTGATTCCCAGCACCGCAGCCGTATTCGCCACCAATCCCAACGGCAGTTCTGTCCCAATAATCATCACTATCTTCACTTGATCTCCCCCTTTTATCTTACAAGGGTAGCAAATCAAGTTTGAAGTGTATTGTAAAAAATTGACGGCGCGATTCACATTGATTTTTGATATCGCTCCGGGGTTGTCCCTGTATAGCTTTTAAATGTCTTGCTAAAATGGCTTTGATCATAGAATCCAGCCTTATGCGCAACTTCCAATATGGTTTCGTTTCGGCGCAGTTCTTTCTTAGCATAATTTATTCTGAGTAAGGTTTGATAAGTGTGCGGCGGTATTTTGAACGCTGCTTTAAATAAGCGGATCAGATGAAACTTATTGATCCCCGAGCACCGTTCCAGTTGATCCAAGGTAATTTTTTCCGTGAAGCAACTTTGCAAATACTCCCGAACGATTTTTAATTGGAATTGCTCCATAGGCAGCTTCAACTCGCGCGTCAGCTCTTGCCCAAGTAGCGCTTGCTCGAATACAGCCAAGATGTTCGCTTCTTTTTCCAAGGGACTAACGCAACCATTTAACCGTTTCATCATCTTAGTCACTTGTGCGAAATCCATACCGGTCGAATCGGCTCTGATTATAGGCAGATTCAATGCTAATGCGCTATTGCTTGCGAGGAAATGTTCCATCCATTCCTTATTGATATAGAGCATTTTATATTTCCACTGATTGCGATCTATTGGATTGCACGAATGCACTAATCCCGGCGGCAGATAAATGATAGTCTGCGGACCTAAATCGAGAATTTCCCCTTCATACCAAAAGCGACTTTTCCCCAATTCGACAATGCCAACTGAATATTCCTCGTGCGCATGTTTTCTATAGGACAACTCAGTCGAGTTGCACAATTTCAGTTCGAAATAAGGCAATTCCGGGTCAATATAAAACTGTATCATGCCGAGTACACTCCCATCGCCATTGATCGTTAGTGTTTCATTTTGCTGTTGACTTTTCCCTAAGGGGAAGCTGTATACTAAAATCAACCTAGGTTAGTTTACACTCAATAATTCATGGAGGTATTTCAATGCTGCCTATAGGCGAGTTCTCAAAAATATGTAACGTTACAACCAAAACCTTACGGTACTACGATGAAATCGGGTTGCTCAAGCCGGTGATTATCACTGAACACAACGGTTATCGCTATTACAATGTCAACCAGCTGAAAACGATTCTTTTCATAAACAAACTGAAGATGTATTCTTTTTCGCTGGAAGAAATCGAAGCCGTAATCAGAGATACCGGTGAGGAAAAGTTATCCTTGCTGATCCGACAAAAACAACAAGCACTGCAGGAAAAATTGGCAAATGACCAATATGTGCTGAAACAACTGAATGAAGATATTCACAATTTAGAGAGGGGTATCGATATTATGGCATATTTAGATAATATCACTGTGGAGCTAGTGGAAACAGAGCCCAAAAACATTTTGTTTTCACGCCAAAAAATGAGCATTGACGAGTATTGTAAATATTTCGGCAAACTTTTCGCGATCATTGCGCGAGAAAAACTGACGTGCCTAGCTCCCCCGATTGCCATCTATCATGATCAAGAGTTCAATCCGGTAAGCAACGATACGGAAATCGCCATTCCTATTGCGGAGCGAGTAAAAGGAACTCGCGAACTTCCTGGCGGGTTATGCGTGAAAGGAGTGCACAAAGGCGCCTATTCCGGGCTCACATCCACCTATGCAAAAATAGTGGAGTGGATGGAGAAGGAAAAATACCAATTAGCCGCGCCGCCTTACGAAATCTACGTAACGGACCCTGCCACAACCCCTTCTCCCGACGATTATATTACCGAAATCTACTTCCCGGTAAAAAAATAGTCCAACTATAGATACCAAGGACTTCCAGCCGCAAATGGCTGGAAGTCCTTATATACTCGTGTTATTATTGTCAACAAAAACTGTTAGTTTCGTGTTGCATTATTGTTCCCATATCACGTCTGCATTATATTCCGCTTGCAGATATTTCTGCGGATTCAAAATGTACGCTTATCTTCCCTTATCATATTGGCGCTCCCCTGACTGGAAGCAAATATTTCTTCAGGTCGCAAAACCTTGATAACATACCTGGTTAAGTCCTTTGTGAGATCAACTACTCTTTCCTGCCCACGCCATGGGCGACCAAGCCGGTCCACAATAACCCGCACGCAGGGTCGCGCTTGTAATTTGGGAAACACTTCTACGACCACCCCGATCTCGCCTGTGTCTAACAAAACAGTAGCCCCCATTGGATATAGCGCTACATTTTCCAAAAACACATCGGCCAATTGGGGATCAAGTTTAATGCCTCGGGAAGCAAACATGATTTCATAGGCTTCATGCGGGGGAAGCGCTTTCCGATAAGGTCTATCGGAAGTAATAGCATCATATAGATCCGCAACCGCGACGATTCTCGCGAATAGGTGAATGTCCTCCCCTGATAGCCCGCGAGTGTAGCCGGAACCGTTGAAGTTCTCATGATGTTGATATGCAATATGCGCAGAAACCAAGGGAATCGGGCCTACTTTGCGTAGAATTTCGAAGCCTGTTTCCGTGTGCTCTTGTATTATCTTCCAACCATCAGCGGACAGTAGGCCTGGGGTTTGAAGAATATCGGGAGGAACCAACATCATTCCCAAATCGTGCAAAATTGCTCCCATGGCCAGTTCAGACAGTTCCTGTTCATTCAGGTGTATTTTTACCCCCAGCATTACCGACAGCAAACACACATTTATGGAATGTCCGAAAGTATAATCCCCGTGGGCACGGATATCGGTGAGATGTATCAACACATGGCGATTGTCTACTACATCCTCAATCACTTTTTTCATCATTTGGCGGATTCCAGCCAAATTGAGCGTCCGATGCTGTTCGAAGCCTTCAAATGCTTGATGTGTCAGTTTGATCGTCTCGACCCGAGTATGCTCATTAATAATTTCCGGAGTTTCAACTTCCAGGCATGGATGATTGACGAATATAGAATCAATACCCATCATGTCCAACCTTGAAATCAAGGCTTCGTCCAATGTTAAATTCTGCGCCAGCAAGAGCTTCCCCGTCGCGCTAAAAAGGTTCCGAGCCGTAACCATTCCTGGTTGAAGCTGTCCAATTGTCAAACGAAGCATGATACCCTCCACGCCGCACTTTAACAGCGGCTAAGTATTGTCACTCTCTATACGGCTTGATGAATCAACTCCAGTTTTTCCATCACTTTCACAAACTTCTCAACATCAATGGGTTTTGACGCATAGGCTTCACAACCTATATCAAAAGCCTGCTGAACATAGGCGGTCTCTCCGAGGGCCGTTGTCATGATTACCTTGGAGCGAGCCTCCGGCGCGATCTTGTTCTCGCGTTCCAAATCTCTGATCGTTTTCAAGACCTTAACCCCATCCACTTTGGGCATCATAATGTCCAGACAGATCAAATCATAACACTTGTTCTCATTCAATGACAGCAAAAAGGCATTCAATGCTTCGAGCCCGTCTACTGTCAAGTCACATTCCCCATATTGCGAAAGAATCTTAAAAAGAAACTTTCGGCTGGCCATGTCGTCCTCGGCTATTAATATTCTCATCATCCAGCCCCCAATCCTGTTTTCTTATAGGCTTCGCAAATTCTGCCGATATGCCTGATATGTTCAACCGCTTCCGCTGAATTTCCGCGTCGTGCAGCCAGCTCAGCTTTGAATGCAACGCTTTTTAATTCGTCTGAGCCAATTTGATTTGCTAGTCCTTTAATCTCATGAGCAACGATTTCAATCTGATTCACGTCCTGCAAAGTTTCGTCATCCATTCCCGCAATCAGTTCTTCCATGCCGGACAATGCAGAAGGCGCGTCTTTCAGCGAGTCTGCAACTGCACAGACATAAACAACCTCTCCGCTATCATTGATCTGGATACTACTAATCGCGGTGAATTTTTCTCGCTGATTTGGCTGCGAAAGCAGCTCGAGTTTTTTGGACAGTTCCGCCATTTGCACTGGTTTTGCCATATATTCATCCATCCCGGCCGCCAAAAACCTTTCCCGGTCCCCAACCAGGGCATGGGCAGTTAATGCCAGAATAGGAATATGATTTCCAGCATCGGACTCCTCCGCCCTTATCCGTTTTGTTGTTTCGATTCCGTCCAGTTCAGGCATTTGAATGTCCATAACAATGGCATCATATTTTTTTTGCCGCCAAAGCGATAATGCTTCAACACCATTGACGGCAGTATCTACCTGATGGCCGATCTTCTGGAGCAATCTTTGGATGACATTTCTACTGACGGTATCGTCTTCAACCAACAGGAGTTTCATCGCCAATACCGGTTCGCCAAGATTTTGGCGAAGTTGCGGTTTCTCCTCCACGGAAGCGCCGATAGTAAACGGCAGAGTAAAACAAAAAGTGCTGCCGTGATTCTTCGCACTCTCGACCCACAGCTGTCCACCCATCATTTTGACCAGATTTTTAGAAATCACCAGTCCCAGTCCGGTTCCCCCATGGCGTCTGGTAGTTGACCCATCCACTTGACTAAAGGTTTTGAACAGCTTATCCATATCCTCTGGAGCAATCCCGATGCCGGTATCCTTGACGGTGAATTTTAGTTCCACCGAATCTTTGCCGATACTTGTAGATTGTACTGCTAACGACACTTCACCCTGTTCCGTGAACTTTACCGCATTGTCGATTAGATTATTCAAAACCTGGCGCAGTCGATTGGAATCCCCTAGAAGTATTTCCGGAATGGAGTTTGAAAAAGTGTATTCCCAAGTCAGCCCCTTGCTGCTGACCCTGTGCGAAAATGTTCTTACCACTTCGTCCAACAGTTCCCTTGGCTGGAAAGTATTATTCTGCAGTAAAAGTTTCCCTGCCTCCATTTTAGAAAAGTCCAGAATATCATTGATAATGCTCAGTAGCGAATGAGCGCAGGATTTCGCGGTTATCAGATTATCCTTTTGTTCACTATTCAGCTCCGTCAAAAGGGTTAACTCGATCATTCCCATAATGCCGTTGATGGGGGTGCGGATTTCATGGCTCATATTGGCCAGGAACTCACTTTTCGCCTTATTGGCGGCTTCCGCTTTATCCTTGGCCCGTTTACGCTCTTCTTCCGCCATCTTTCGTTCAGTGGTGTCAATGCCCATACCGATATAGCCTTCGGCTACACCGGACATATTGTAATATAACTTGTGAACACAAAACATCCAGCGATATTGTCCTTTGCGGTCCAATATCCGAATCTCGCATTCGGACAGATCATGTTCGTTTTTCTTTCTTTTGTTGCGGTCCGAGCATTTCTGTTTATCGTCTGGATGAACCCGTTCCATCCAGCCATATCCTAAAGCCTGCTCAACCGGCTGACCGGTCAGCGTTTGCCAATTTTCGTTGAAAGATTCAGTTTCGCCTTCCATGTTGGTCCGCCAAATAATCGTGGGAAAACTTTCAAAAATTCGCAGATAAAAATCCCGAGTTTTGGTAATAGAGATTTCCTTTTGTTTTTGGTCGGTGGTATCGGCCAAAGCCACCACCACAAAATTATCGCCGTCGATTTCGATTGGGGTGGCGCTGGCTCGAAACCATAATGGAACAGCCTTCCCATTGTGGACTATAGTCTTGGTGCATTCGATACCCGATACTGTCGAACCTTCAAAGGCAAGCGAAACCGCACGTTGAAATTCGCAGTACTGGCAAGCGGCGCTGTAGCCACAGCCCCGTTCGTCTTCAAAGCTCCTTTGGCAGCTGAAGGCGTTACCAAAGCTGTAGCCTATTACTTGGCTTCGTTCTCCACCAAGCAACTTAAGAGCCGCATCATTAATCTTCGTTATCGCTCTTGTCTCATCCACAATATACATTCCCACAGGTGCGGAATTAAAGATCGTTCTGAAATTTTGTTCTTCACTTGCGAGTTTTCTTTCCAAGATTTTATACCGTGTGACATCGCGAAACACTAACACTACGCCAGTAACATCATTTCCCCTATGTTCGATTGGTGCGCAGCTTGCAGATAGGAATTTTATCGATCCATCCTTGGTAACAATCACGGTTTGATCCTGAAGTCCGATGGCGGCGCCGGTTTGAAGAACCCGGGCGACGGGACTGTCCAGCCGCTCTTTGGTATGTAAATTATAGAGACTGAACACGGTGGAAAACTCTATACCGCTCGCCGCAGCACTCTCCCAACCGGTGATTTTCTCCGCAGCCGCATTCATATAAATGATTTTCTCCGCTGTATCGACGGCGATAACGCCATCGCCAATGGAGGTTAATATTTGCGCCGTTAAACTGTTATTCATCATCGTCATCACCCGCTGCCGAATTTAATTCAAGTAAGAGCAAATAAGCCGTGATATGTTGCCCAGAGGCGCTTGTTTGGCCACGGCTCCGATTTCATAAGCAACTTTGGGCATTCCATAGACAATGCAGGATTGCTGATCCTGCCCGATTGTGACTGCGCCAGCCAGCTTCATTTTTAGCAATCCCTTGGCCCCGTCATACCCCATGCCTGTTAGAATGACGCCGATACCGGCCGCACCGGCCCTCTCCGCCACAGAGTTAAACAAAACATCAACGGAAGGGCAGTGTCCATTTTCGCTCTCCCCTTTAAAACACTCGACAATATATCTGCCCCCCTGACGGTTAATACGCATGTGCAGGGCTCCGGGTGCCAGCAACACTCTTCCCGGCGCTACCACATCGCCGGTCTCCGCTTCTTTCACCTCCATTAGGCAGGAATTATTCAATCGTTGCGCATACATTGCGGTAAATATAGGCGGCATATGTTGAACAATAACAATGCCGGGCATGTTACGCGGAAAAGACCGTATTACTTCAAATATAGCTTCCGTTCCACCGGTTGATGCACCAATGGCTATTATTCTATTACCACTTTTTGTGATAGCGCCAGCGGAAACCGAGTCACGGACAGACTCTCGTTTCGGCGGCTCGACTTTTGCCGTTGAAGCGATTTTGATCTTGCTTATTAGCTCCTGAATGAACAGTTCCATGTTTTTCGGCGATTTCGCATCCGGTTTGGTGACGAAATCAACGGCCCCGGCGCTCAACGCATCGAATATGTTGGCGCTGACCGCACTGACCACTACCGCCGGTATAGGGTACTGGGGAATGAGCTTTCGCAAGAAATCAATACCGCTCATGCGTGGCATTTCGACATCCAAAGTCATGACATCCGGTCCAAACTCCAACAGTTTGTCCCTGGCCACGTAGGGATCAGGCGCCGTCGCCACTACTTCGATAAAAAAATCGCGGCTTAGTTCTCGCGCCAAGGTTTCCCTGAAAACAATGGAGTCATCTACTACCAGAACTCTGATTTTTTTCTTAGCAGTTATCATAATCTATCCCCTTCGGTAAATAGCAGGCCCCACGAAATCATATTTCGTTTCATGACGATTCAGGGATTCGGAATGGCCAATAAATAAATAGCCGCCCGGCTCCGTATAGTCGTAAAACCGGTTAATTAAAGCCCGCTTTACCTCGGCGTCGAAGTATATCATTACATTGCGGCAAAAAATGATATGAAATTTTTTCTTAAAAGGAAAAGCTTCATTCATCAGGTTAAGCCGTCGAAAGATGACTTCATTTCGCATTTTCTCGTGCAGAATACTATTCTCCTCGTCGACCTTGCGAAAATATCTTCTTCGCCAGACGTCCGGCAAAACCGCCAACTGTTCACTGGGATAAACCGCTTCCTGCGCCTTTTCCAACACGGCAGTGGAAATGTCGGTAGCCAGAACTTTTGTATTCCACTTGGCTTTTTCCGTAGCAAAGAATGAATCAATAATCATTGCCACCGTATAGGGTTCTTCCCCTGTCGAACAGCCGGCGCTCCATATCCGCAAATCCTTATCCCGCGTCTCGGTCTTGGCAAGATACGGCAACGCCACTCGTTCCAAAAAATCAAAATGCTGTGGCTCACGCAAAAAATAAGTGTGGTTGGTTGTCAGCTTGTTCACCAGGATGGCCCCCGCCTTACCAGAAGAGTCATGCCACACATATTGAAAATAAGCGGAAAAAGTGTCGAAGCCACTTTGCAAAATATAATTATGCAAACGGCCCAATACCAAGCTTCTTTTCTGCGAGAGATCAATCCCGTAATTTTTCTTGATAAAATGAACCAGCTCGATAAACTCTTTATCGGTTATCGCATCCATGGTTTTCCGTCCTTCAATACCGCTTCTCAGCTGGATTGCGGCAAGTTGGCCATTTCGTCATCACTTAGCAGTCTGTCGCAATCCAAAATCAGCTTTACATCATTATTCACTTTAGCAATCGCTTTTGTAAAGCGCTGTTGATAGCTGCCGTTATTCAGTTGCGGCGGTGGAACGATCTCTTGGTCGGCAATAGTCAGCACTTCCGCGACCGTATCGACAATCAGTCCAACGGCGACATCCTTAATCTCCACAACTACGATGCAAGTTCGGTCATTATAATCCATGGGTGGTTTTTTGAACCGTAATCGTACATCAATGACTGGAATGATTTTCCCTCGGAGATTAATAATCCCTTTTACGTATTCCGGCAGATCAGGCACTTCCGTTACCGATTGCATCCCGATGATCTCTGTAACAAACTGTATTTCGATGCCGTAGACTTCCGCACCCAGGGGGAATGTCAAGAACTTGCCCTTCTGCGTATCTTCTTCCAGTTCCAAATCATTGTCAGTAATTGCAGTCATGGCGCTTGCTCCTTTCCTGTATCAAAACCGCATTTTCAGGTCTTAATACTTGCCAAATTCGCTGTCGTCAAGAACTATTTTCCCTCGCGCCGATACAGGTTCATATTTTGCATACCCCTGCTTTTTCTGCGCCATCATATTTTCAATCGCCCGCAATATTTCAGGACTCAGATTTTCAACATCTTTGAACCCGCGATCTGCTTTTTTTAGTTTAAATTTCCCCACATTTTCTTTCATCGCTTCCGACTGGCTCGCCAGTTCTTCACTCGCCGCTGCACTTTCTTCCGCCGTCGCCGAGTTCGTCAAGACCACCTGGGACACCTGGGCAATCGCTTGGTTGACTTGAGAAATAGCCGTTGACTGCTCATTGGAAGCCGCCGCGATGTCGCCAACCAGCACGGCCGCCTTGGATACCCCATCCACAATAACATTTAGCGCTTCCGCTGTTTGATTGGCGATTTGCGTTCCTGCGCCCACTTTTTTGATCGAGCCTTCGATCATCGCTGTAGTTTCCTTGGCGGCGTTGGCGCTTCTGGCGGCCAGATTACGGACTTCCTCAGCCACCACAGCGAATCCTTTGCCGTGTTGTCCTGCTCGTGCCGCTTCTACAGCCGCATTGAGCGCGAGTATATTCGTTTGAAATGCAATTTCATCAATAACTTTAATAATCTTGGAGATATTAGTCGAAGACTCGTTGATTTCCGCCATAGCTTTGACCATTTCCTGCATTTGACGGTTACCTTGGATCGCATTGTCTTTCGCAGTGATAGCCAGTTCGTTCGCCTGATTGGCGTTCACCGCATTTGCCTTCGTTTGAACGGCCACTTGTTCCATCGAGGCCGTAATCTCCTCAATCGCGCTAGCCTGCTCGGTGGAACCCTGCGACAAAGCTTCGCCGGATGCAGCGATCTGCTGAGTTCCCGCCGTCACTTGTTCAGCCGCTTCGTTGATATTAAACAACGCCTTGTTCATATTATCCGACATTACATTGAAAGCCCCGGCCAACGCGCCGATTTCATCGCGTGTCTTTATGTCTACATTGACATCTAAATCACCGGCGGCAATTTTGTCGGCTACCTCAACAATAGCGCGAATTGGTTTGGAGATCACCCTTGCGATATAAACACCGAGCACCATGGCCAGGGACGCTCCAACGACGATAAATGCCGCCATTATGATGATGGCCATGTTCGCGGTCTGTTTATTGCCTGCTGCTTTCTGTTTCGCCAATTGGATTTTCATATCGCCCATCGTCCCGAGAGTCGTTCCCATAATCTCGGCAATCTTGTATCCCTCTGTTTGCATCAGTTGATTCACTTGGTCAACTTGACCGGCTCGGACCATAACAAATAGCTTTTTGGCGTAAACGTCATATCCATCGATTGTCGTTTCAAGCGTTTTCTGAAGTTTATGCCCCTCTTCACTGACTAAAGTCTTCGTGAGCTTGCTGCTTTCGCTTCTCATCCTCTTGATCTGATCATCAAATTTTTTAAAATTTTCCTCTTGGATTCTCGGGTCTTTATTGAGAAGAGCCTCTCTAAAATCGACGCGACTTTTTTGATACGCCTCGGTTACATTCCCCATCTGCTCCATCGGCACGGTATAGAACTCATACAATAGAGTATCTTCTTGAGCCAGATTATACAGGCCGACGATCCCCACGATACCAACGATACCCGTAATCAACGCCACGCCGAGAAACGCAACAATAAGTTTTTTTGCAATTTTGAGATTCTGGAACCAGTTCATCGGTCTTCCTCCTTATATTGTTATAATTAATTTAACGTCGCTGCTCACTTTACGCGTAGCATCTGTGCATCAATCCGCCGATGTCCAGTATCAGACTGATACTGCCGTCGCCCAGAAGAGTGCATCCCGCCAAGCCTTCCACTTGCCGGATATTTTTGATGTAAGGCGGCAGCGCTTTTACAACCACTTGTTGTTCGCCAATAAGTTCATCCGCGAAAAGACAAAGAATTTTACTTTCGTTTTCCACCATGATAATGATCCCGTCTGTATAGCTGGCAACGTCGGTTTTGACGGCAAATATTCGGTGAATACGAAGTATCGGATAACATTGCCCCCGTACCATAATCATTTCGTTTCCGTCGGGATCGACTATGATATCCTTTTCGCGAGGTCTGAACGATTCTTTGATCGATGTAATCGGAATGGTATATCGGGCCGTCCCCACTCCAATCGTCATACCATCAACAATCGCCAATGTCAGGGGAATTTTTAGAGAAATGGTCGTTCCTTGGCCTGGAGTGCTCTCAATCAATACGATGCCGCCGATACTATTGATATTTCTGGATACTATATCCATCCCCACCCCTCTGCCCGAAAACTCCGTCACTTGGTCGTTGGTGGAGAATCCAGGGGCAAAGATGAAGGAAAAAATTTCTTTATCGGTCAACTCGGTTTCAGGTTTAAGTAAAAGCCCTTTTTGCCGGGCTCGCTCAAGAATCTTGCTCTTGTTCAGCCCTCGTCCGTCATCTTTAATCAGAATAACAACATCATTGCCGGCATTCTTTGCTTCCAGAGTTATTTTACCGACAGCGGGTTTTCCTGCTGCTATTCGTTCTTCGCCCAATTCCAGGCCGTGGTCGAGAGAATTTCGAATCAAATGCATCAAAGGGTCCGAAATATGTTCGATAATGTTTTTGTCCACTTCCGTGGTTTCGCCGATCAGCTCCAACTGAACTTCCTTGCCAAGTTTTTTGCACATATCCCGAACAACCCGGTGCATCTTATGAAATGTCGTTGTCAACGGAACCATTCGAATCGACATGACCATATCTTGCAATTCACCAGTGATTTTTTCCAGTTGACGAGCCGCCTTCGTAAAATTATCGAGCACGAGGCCTTTCAGTTCAGGATTTTGCGTTACCATGGCCTCGGATATGACCAATTCACCCACCAGATCCATCAGTTTGTCCAGTTTGACCACATTGACGTTGATCATACTGGGATTGCTGGCGGCAACGACTTCGGCATCTCTTTCGACCACACACTTTTCCACAGTCTGCGGAACAATTACAGGTGCATCTTCAAGTAGAATCCGTTGGGGTCGCAGAATTTGTTTGGCGGGAGTAGACTCATCACTTTGCGCCAACTCCAGTTTTTTCAGAAAGATGGTTTTCCCAAGATATTCGTAAATTTCATTATGTGTTCGCTCTGTAGCAAAAAACAGCTTGAATCCTTCTCGTTGGATAATTTCAGCTGTAGAATCGTCTTCCATAATATTTTCCGGAATGTAGGAAATATCTTCGGCAATTTCCTGCAGTCCCGGAATAATTGTATAGGCCCGGATATTTTCCATTTCACAATGATCTTCAAAGAATATCGTGGCCATGAAAAAATGTTTGTTAAATAGGCCTTTGCTCTTATTCTGACTGATATAGTACTGCTGTTTCTTAGCAGAAGCGCCTTTGGCAGGCTCGCCATTCACAGTATTGGGATTGGATTTTTTCAACCCTTCCAGCAAGGTCTTTATGGCATCAATTAATAGCAATGCATCGCCATCCGCATTGCTAAGATTTCTGATCTTCTCCAACTCGTTTTTGATAAAATCGACACCTGCCAAAATCAGGTCCGTTAGTTGTGAACAATCAACGTTTGCTGGTTTCGCCTCGCGCAAATAATAAAAGACATCTTCGATAGAATGAGCCAAGGTAGCAATGTTATCAAACATCATCATCGCCGATGACCCTTTGATCGAATGCATCACTCGGAAAATTTCATCAATCTGGGAAGAATTATAGCCGCCCGATTTCTCACTGCATATTATGTTTTGCTCTAGCTGCTCTACCAGCTGAGAAGTTTCAAACAGGTACAAATCAAGCATGGGTTCCAGTACGTTGTGGTCAGACATCACTATCGACCCCTTCAATCTGCTCTTCTACAAAGCAGCAACTTTTTTAATCGTCTCCAATACCTGCTCTTCTTTAAACGGCTTCACAATAAAGTATTTCGCTCCATACAAAATCGCTTCTTTTACAAAGCGTTCCTGTCCCATTGCAGAAACCATTACAATTCGAGCCCGAGGATCATATTTTATGATTTCTTGCAGCGCCTCAAGTCCAGTCATTACCGGCATCGTGATATCCATTGTCACAATATCAGGCGAATATTCTTTGTATTTTTCTACCCCGAGAGCACCGTTTTCCGCCTCTCCCACGACCTCGAATCCATTCTTAGTCAGCATTCCCTTGAGCGCAAACCGCATAAAAACCATGTCATCCACAATTAATACTCTTTTCATTTTCATCCTCCCGTTCGTTATTTTGTTATTGGCAAAACGCCTCCAACAAGACATTAATCGCCGAAAGCATTTTCTCCCGCAAAGGAAAAGTGCGCCCATTCATTCGCCACGTTAGACATATACTTCTGAAAGTTCCGTCTATGATATGCGCCACTATGTTGCTATCAAGATCCGGTTTTATTTCACCGGCTCTCTGCCCCCCCTCAATGACCTCTTTAAGAAAGTTCATGCGCCCAAAAAAGATACTCTTTATCTTCTCCGTGAAATCAGGTTCAGCTGATAACACCCCGTATAATTGTGTCACTGCAGTAATGGCTGGATAATTCTCATAGTATGACACATGAGAGTCTACTAAGAATATGATTGCTTCTTTGGATTTCAAGCCTTTCAACTTTACTGAGTCAAATATATCCGCGTCATATTTGGAAAAATAGTCCAAAACAGCAATTACGATCTCATTCTTCGACTTGAAATGCCGGAAGAGCGTCCCCTCTGAAATCCCTTGCCGCTTCGCAATCTCTCGCGTTGACAGCCCTTGAATGCCCAGCTCGTCAATTATTTCAATAGCTGTCAGTATCACACTTTCTTTACGATGCAAAAAATTAATCGTCATGTTTTCACCATTCGAGCGAGTGATCACTCGCTTGTATTTGGTTTCTATTTTATCTTCCTTTTTATTGATTTGCAAGTCCTCATTTAGCGCTATTTTATTTGGACAAAAAAAACACGCCATTATAGCGTGCTCAATCAAACTCATCGTTTAAATGTTCCCAGTGGCAAATTATTTTTTATTGTACCCATATCACGTCAGCATTATGTTCTGCTTGCAGGCATTTCTGCGGATTTATAATGATCCGATTAGGATCTTCCTTATACGTTACGATTGAGTTTTTTATTTCTTTGGCTTCATACATTGCTTTGTCGGCCTCTGCGAGCGCCGCTCCAACATTATCGTTAATGATTGTGGCTATGCCGATGCTCACAGTCAGGGAATACAGTCCATAGGTCTCGACAGCAGCTCTGATTCTTTCAGCAACGATGGTTACAACCTCCGGTGAAGCATCCGGGAGAATGACGACAAATTCATCTCCGCCCCAACGAAATACGCTATCTTTGTCCCGTACGGTTTTACGGAGAATCGTTGCAAGAGATTTCAGCGCCACGTCACCTGCTGGATGACCATATTCGTCATTGATTGCTTTGAAATCATCCACATCAACCATCAATAGTGACGATAGCGCTCCAGTATGACCCTTCCTTTTCTCTTTCATCGGTTCAAACCCCGCTCTGCTTTTCAGACCCGTCAGGCTGTCCGTGTATACCTTTTCATAAAGTTGTTGAATAACTTTTCCAGAATAAATGAAATAGCCAAGCATTACGATTGTTGCAATAAAGATTGCCTCGGTGCCACCTCGCGGAATGTTAATATATAACATCAATCCGTAGATTGTTCCAAGAACCACAAAAATTGAAGGTGCGTTCCTGAAAAATAAGTTCTGCATGTTCTTGCCCCCTGGTAAATATCTTCATACCTTATATCGTAATAGTTGCAGCTTTACCTTAAGGGGATTATTATCATTTTTATGTCATTTTCCCATTTCGAGAAAACTCCGCCCACTTCTCCAATTGACATAAGCCTTATTTCTTATTTATATTCCACCACTTGCCCGACGCCAACCTCTTCCACATTTGCAACTTGAGCCAACCTTATTTTCGAATGCAAATCAGTGCAATGGCCTGCATGGATGGCGTGAGGGCGGCATTTTTGAAGATATTCCATGGTATTCTCCAACGTGTGTTTCGAAGGATTTAGCAGATGAAATCCCCCAATAACATCATAAACCCGTTCTTCCTTACAGACCTTTTTCGCATATTCGATAATATTGCAGATCCCGGCATGGGAACATCCTGTAATGATAACCAAACCCTTGTCGGACATATATGCCATAGCCGAATCATCCAGAACAAAGTCCTCTTCCCAAACATTATCCCGCAGGGTTTCGCCGATTGGCGTTTGCGCCTCAAAAGAATTAGCTCTTTCAACTTCTCCCAAAAACACCAGTTTTTCATTGAGCCACATTGGCCCTTTACTCAGCTTTATCGAAAATGATTTCTGTAATTGATTCACGGAAAACATTGACCCCACGTCAAGCCCATCCACATTCTTATCCAAAAACGCGTCGGGATGCGCGATTATCGCAGTTTTTTTGTGCTCGTAGCCTTCAGCCATCGCCTCGGAATATCGTTTAACCAACTCGCATAGTCCCCATGTGTGGTCATTGTGACCATGCGAGAGAACTATCGCATCTACCGCCAATAGGTCAATGCCCATTTTAGCGGCATTTTGCAGAAAGATGTCCGAATATCCGGTATCAAACAAGTATTTTTTATCGTCGCACTCGATGAAATAGGACACTCCCGGCTCGCCATAAAAATATCGATCAATCATGGTATTATTATCCACTAAAACGGTTAGTTTCATCTTGCTCCTTATATTCGGTCCAATATCTCTTTGGTTTTTTCCGTCACCACATTCCCTGTATTTAATGTTCCTTTTGGCTCAATCAACATTACCTGCACTTCTTCGGTTGCCACCGGCAGATGATCAATCCCCTTGGGAATGACAATGAGTTCCCCTGGCTTCAGGGAAACCTCGTTATCTCTGAATTTGATTATAAGCTCGCCCTTAACAACCAAAAACAGCTCATCTTCCCGTTCGTGATGATGCCAGTCAAACTCGCCTTTGAGCTTTGCCAGTTTGATGAAGGAATCATTTAACTCCCCGACAATCTTCGGACTCCAATGCTCGTTAAACAGGCTAAATTTCTGAGCCAGATTGATTTTATCCACTCAAACCATCTCCTTAGCATCTCTGGAATAATTATGGGAAAAAGTTTTTAGTCGACAATAAACAGTTTCGCGCCTGTTTTCGTATACGACCTGTGGGGATTGGCATCATCAGCAACCTGGTAACTGACACCAGGCGTCAAGGTAAATTTGCGCCCATCGTCAAGCTCTGTCACCAATTCACCTTCCAACACCAATAAAATATGACCTTTTTTGCACCAATGATCGGCCAAATACCCTGGAGTGTATTCCACCATTCTTACACGGATATTTCCCATTTCAAAAGTACGCCAGTAAGCTACGCCGGTTGTGCCCGCATGTTCAGTCGGAGCAATATTTTTCCAATCAATGGTACAAAAAGGTACAGCGTTAATTTGCATATTCTTACCCGCCTTTCACTATATTATCCTAATTATATTTTATTGCTTAAAGAAGTCCACGTGAAATTGTCCCATCCTTTTACTTCAGCCAAAAAAAGCAACAATCTTCAATACTTCTCCCTGCCATTCACGCGATAATATCTTTAAACAAATCGCAAAATTGAAAGAGGTTCGGCAAAAATGAGTCTGGATATTCTGCAGGCGTTTCAAGAAGGGCAGATTTTACTGACCAGTGTCATTTTCTCCACCGTATTCAAAAAGATGGTTGGGGTAACGCCCGGTGAGTATAACATTTCCTGATAGCAAACTTCACTTGCCCAACGCAAAAGACTTCCAATCACGAATGGCTGGAAGCCTTTTGCTTTATCCCTATAAGGCTTTCCGCATTAATCCCAAGTCATTAATGCAACGCTTCAACTCCACGCTTCGACAAGCTTTCCAGCGCATGAATGGTTTGATTAATATGCCCTATGACTTGCTTTGAAAGTTGTTCCGCTTCATGGAACAATGTTTTGGCCGATACCTGATCACCTTTTCTCACCGCCTCAATCACTTTCATGCCCATGTTGTGCAGTTCATGATGAACTCCATCAATCGCGTTCCAGTCTTTGGCAATTTCCGGGTGGTCAACGTGAACAGAATGGTAAAAATGTCCGAACGCGCAACGTTTTGAATCCGTTTGCAACGGATATATTTTCATTTCTTCTGTAATTTGGTTTAATGCTTTAACCCACTTTTCATGCGCCAATTTTGCTTTCTCCAAATTGCTGATCAACTCTGTATTGGATATCGCATGTATGCCGCCAGTCAAAGAAGTTATCATTTCACGAGCAATAGTGCTTAATTCTTCATCCACTCGAGAAATCTGCCGTGCATTTTCGGCGCTCTGCTGCGCGTCTGCGTGAATCGTCTGGGTCATACCATGCAAATTCTCCGCATCCTGGGCCGATAGCCCCATGGCCTGGTTGACTTGTCTGGTTGACTCTTCAACGCTTCGCATCGATTCGGAAATCATTTTCACATCTTGAACAGTTTCTTTTAGCATCGACACATTTTGGTTGATTGTATTCGAAACAACATCAAGCTTTTCATTCATTTTGCTCGTAGATTGCAGGGTATTTTCCAAGCTGCCCCGGCTTCCTTGAGCCGCACCCTGAATATTTTTCACAAAACCCCGCATATCATTAAGGCTTGCTTTTGTATTATCAGCCAACTTGCGGATTTCAGTCGCCACCACAGCGAACCCTCGCCCCGATTCTCCCGCGCGGGCCGCTTCAATCGATGCATTCAGCGCCAAAAGATTCGTCTGTTCCGCAATAGCCGCAACTCCATTTACAATTTCATTGACCTTGGTCGCCATCTCAACCAATTGTTCTATCTGGGCGCTCATCTGTGTTGTGTCTCGAACGACGTCTTCCTTCAAAGCATGAATCGCTTTCAGTTGATCCATGCTCTCATCATTTTTTTCGATAAGGGTTCCCGAAGAACGAGCTACTTGCCCCATAGTTTCAGAAGTAGTCTTAATGGTTCCGGTCACTTCATTCATACTGGCTGTAATCTGCTCAACAATAGCAAGGTTGGACTCGCTGAGCGCCGCAATTTCCGCCGCGAACCGAGTGAGTTTGTCGGACGAATAGCTCATCTTTACATCAAAGTCGCTCAAGGAGGGAAGTATACCCACCATTTGTTTTACACTGCCCGAAATTTTCTCTTCACTCGCCAGAAGATGGAGAAACTGTTTTAACATCGATTGATGAATGGGATATTCGGCACTGGGCTGCTTGACGATTTTGCCGTTCAGTCGATCTTCCACATACTGAATAATGCCAGAAGCTTCACTACATGGGGCTTTGTTGAATAATGCCAAAACCTTAACCTCCATATTGACGAATTATCTTTCTTTAGCGCGACAGATGGCTGACAGCTACTTCCGATAGGAATTCTACCCAAATGATATCATATTTTGTTGAAATATAAATCGGCAGCTCAGTGAATTTGATTTTGCGGTTTTAATTAAAAAAGGGATGCTGAAACGTAAAGTTGTCAGCATCTCTTTATCTCTTTTTCGATCTTTGTTATTTTTCCCCGCGAACCTTGCTCAAAATTTCTTCAATATCCGGCAATTCAGGGATATCATAAGTTTTCACCCAGATAACCTTGCCTTCCTCATCAATGAGAACATTGGCCCGCTCAGAAAATCCTTTGTCTTCGAGAAATAGGCCATAATCCTGCGCCACTTTACCATGCGGCCAAAAGTCTGCGAGTAATTGGACCTTGGCGATGCCCAATTCTTTGGCCCAGGCATTCTTGCTCGGGTAGGAGTCGATGCTCATTCCGAGTGGCACAGTGTTATATTTTTCGAACTCCGGCAGATGGTCTTCTAGGGCTTTCATCTGGTTGGCGCATACACCGGTCCACGCCAGCGGGTGCCACGCCAGCAGCACTTTCTTGCCGCGAAAATCCGACAGCCGCACATCCTGAACGCGGTTATCCTTCAATACAAAATCCGGGGCGATATCTCCCACAGCAATTCTTTTCATTTGTTTTCCCTCCATTCTGTTATGGATAATATTTATCCGTTATATTATAATTTAGGCACTCGCGCTGAAAATCCTGCTATTATTTTCGCTGGTGCGAAATATTTTTTTCCTGGTCGAGCCAGCGATAGATTTCCTGCAGGGAACTCGCGGCGTCGGCGTGAAAAAGACCACAGGCCGAAGTCACGACCAACGGACCTGATGACAACCACTCCCGCAAAATCCGACCTTCCCGTGACGGCAAGAATCCGCCCGAGGCCAGCCATGCCGCAGGAAGACCGGAAAACAGAGTGAGCTCCTCGCCCAAAATGCTCCAGGCTTTGATTGGATCAGTCGCTTCCGGTTCCAAAGATAAAAACTCGAAGCTGGCCTGTTTCAGCAGTGGCAGAATCGCATCAACCATGCCGTCGGTATGGAATCCCACGGTAACGCCTGATGCTTTTGCCTGCTTGCTCAACTCGCAATACAATGGCAGCAGATGTTTTTCCAGCTGTTGCGGCGACATATAAGGTCCGCCGGCATAAGCGACATCATCCGCCAGCAGAATCATATCGATTCCCGCGGCAACCCATGCAGCGATCTCGGCTTCGGCTTTTGCTTTTGCCTGAGCCAAACCCTCCGTCACTTCAGTGGATCCCCGGCCGATTTTCATCATGGCCGACTCCCAGCCGACCTCAATCATCCATCGCTGCCAAGGGCCATTGACCACTGCTCCGACTGACAAGCCCAACGCGTTAGCTTTCGCTGGCGCGCCCGGAAAGTGATCAAAAAAACAAAAATCCATCTGCAATTCCCGGGCAACCGCCACAATTTCATCGGCGGTTCCGCCCCCCGGCAGCGGCCAGATTTCGCCGCGCGTCAGCAATCGTTTCATTGCCAGTCCAACTCCTTACACCAGTTCGCGCTGGATATGCACCAAAAAATCCTGAATATTGGTCACGATAGAGGTCACTTCGAGCGATCCACGATCTTTCAGCTTGTTCACGGCGAATTCCGATACATCCACGCTGTAAATGAATACTGGTCGCATTACGCCTCCCACGGATTGATAGGCGGGCGTCATATTTCCTGTAGCGATGGAATGAAGCTGCGTTGCCAGACAAATTACTGTCGTTGCCTGTTTTGCCTGCTGCCGCATCGAATTCTGGGCTGCGTAGGCATCAGCGATCACTTCAGGCAGCGGACCATCATCCCTGATCGAACCTGCCAACACCATGGGGATTCCGGTCCTGATGCAGGCGGACACAACACTGTCCTGAATATTTTTTGCCGCAACGAATTGGGAGATCGTTTCATGTTCCCGGGCCTGGTTCAAAACATCCAGATGATGGTAGTGACCATTGGCCACACTTTCCTGTGTGTAAATATCCTGCCCGAGCGCCGTCTGAAACAACGCCCCTTCCAGATCGTGCGTCGCCAGCGCGTTGCCGGCTAGAATGGCATCGACATAACCGTTTTCAATCAAGGAGATCAACGCCTGCTTCGAGTCCCAGTCGAACACCACCGCCGGGCCCAACACCCACACAATGTAGCCATGCTCTTTTTCGTATCGCAGCAGTTCATATAATCGGTCGTAATCGCGTGAATAGGAGGTTTCGCGGGAACGGCCGGTGCGGAAGGCAAAGGTTTCGGCATCAGTTTCGCTCTGACAGAAACCTGTGGCATGGACGAAGATTCCGTCGCTGCCATCTTCCGTGCGTCCGACAAAAACCCGATCCCCCGCCGCAAGACGCCTGAACTCTTTGACTTCCAGCTTCCCATCGTCATGCAGAACCACGACCCCGTCCATGCGGCCCTGATTGAGCAATACCCAGCTTCCATCGATCTTATAGTATTCAGGGAAAATTGTCGTGGCGTGAAAATTATCTGGCGCGACTCCAGCCCGCAGTACCGGCATCGTGACCGCATCGGGACTGGTTCGGAACGACTCCGCTGAGAAATCCGGTTCCCGGTATAATGGCATTTTGAACTTCATCGTGATGCCTCCTGTGAACTAACCCCGAGCAGATTTTCTATCGTCCGCCGCAAAATCAATGGCATCGCATCGAAAGAATAGGCGGTGCTTACCCGCTCCGACAACTTGTGCGCATCCTTGCCGTAAGGTCCGATGTTGACCACCGGCATGCTGATGGACTGAATTTCCTGCACCGGCAGATGATAAGTGCGCTGCCAGGCCGGCATGTTTTCCGTCAGTTTGTCCATGTGCTTGGCCGCGGCGATTCCGCAATAACTCAAATCTGAAATATACGGGTAAAACTTGCGGGTCACGATGGAATAATCAAAGGTTGCCTTCGCTTCCGACACGGCCCGTTCCACGGCGGACAGCAAAACGTCGCTCCGCTCGTCGCCGTCCCTCACGAAATTGTGCGGATAGTATGGCGGCGCAAAATATACCACGATCTTGGAATTTTTATCTGAGCAGTTTTTATGCACCTCATCAACGATTGCCATCGAAACTTCCCGGTCATCCGCATTCCTTGCCCGCAGGCGTTCAATCAGTTCTTCCAGCCTCCGGTCAATTTCCTCGCCCATTTCCGATTTTACCTGTTGATAGAGTTCGTCGTAAGTCAGAACATTTGCCTCCCACGGCAACCGTTGAAACGGAATATGACTCAAGGCGCAGAACTTCTCATACTCCTCATTCAGATGGCGGATAACCGCCTCAAATGATTCCAGCGCCTTCCCCCGGCACTTGGCCAGGACTTCGGCAGGCTCACTGCAGTGGGTGGGCCAGTTGAAATAAAGATTGACCGTGTTCGCTGTCTGCACCGAATACTCCGTCTTGTTGTCGCGCTGATGGAGGCTGATCGGCGGCAAGGCAACCTCGCCATCGGCGATATCACAAAGATCGGTAGAAAGATCGATCCGGCGCATCACTTCGGATGCGAGCAGATTGGCATCCAGCCCATTGAACGGTTCTCCTACATGAGTTTCTTCGCCGTAGATGAAAAAACAGGGCAGCAATTTGCCGGTCGTTCCGACATAAACGTAACGGTGTTCGTCGCCCGGATAGCGGAAGGTCATGAAATCGGTGTCGATAGCGGCAATGAATTCCCAGTCGCGTTTACCTTGCAGTGCGGCCAGATCCTGCACGGCGGAGAGCATTCCCGCCGAATTACCTTCTTCATCCGGCACGGCGCAGAATACCAGATTCCCTGTCAACGTCTCTGGGCACCGGGAAAAATGATCCAGCATGACCATGAGCGACGCTACGCCTGTTTTCATATCCAAAATGCCACGACCGAGCAGCCAGCCGTCCGACAAAATCTCCGACAAGGCCGGTTCACTGAACTTCGTCGCCGCCGCCAGTTGCTGCTTCAAAGCAGCCGGATCGGTGGCGATATCCTGCAGTCCGCCGTAATCCGCCACCCCGACCGTATCAATATGGCCAATGCACAACAACGTTTTATTCGATTCCGTATGCGTCCCTTCAATCATCGCAAACACACCTGTCCGCCCCAGCTCGTCTCCCTGTACCGGCATCAGGCGAAGGTTCTCAGGGTGTTGTTGGAAATATTCCAGCTGTGTCAGCTTGTCATACACTTTTTGTGCTACGGCGTTTTCACCGGCAGTTCCGACTACGCTGCGAATTTGGGTTAGCTCGATTGCCAGCGCTTTGATTTTTTCTCCCATGTCCATCAACCGATTCCTCCACTCACTTATCCCCTAAATCTATTTTGTCCGTTGACCCAACCGTTCTCGCAAAAAACTGGTCACTGGCGAATGATACAGCCCCCAGGCGATAATACTGCCGCCAACCGTGCTGATCATAAATGGCACAACGAAAAACATCGCGCCCACGCCGGACCCCAAGAAATATTTCGCAACCGGATAAGCGACCAAGCCGCCGATAATGCCGGTCCCGATAATCTCGCCGGCCAATGCGCCCCAGATGCTGTGCGTCCTCGAATACAGGATGCCGGACAGTGCCGCGCCGAACATGCTGCCGGGGAATGCCAGCAAAGATCCCGTCCCCAGAATGTTGCGCAACATCGACACGCCAAAAGCTGCGCCAACGGAGTACCGCGTTCCGAGCAACACCGCCAAGAGAACGTTGATCGCATGCTGTATCGGGAAACATTTGGACACGCCCACCGGAATATACACCAAGTGGGCGGACAGCACCCCTACCGCCATGAACAAGGCCGTGAAAGTCAATTTTCTCGTTTCCACTTACGATTCCTCCGTTTCGCGAAGACCCCAAAATGAAAGAAGCGCATCCCCGCAGGAATGCGCTGTTCGTCGCTGTCGCAATGTTTCGCTGTTCCTACGCTGGTATTATCCAGATCAGGTCAAGGGTAACAGACTCTGTGTCTGACTCTCAGCCGGCCGCTCCGGCTCCCCTAGCTTCACTTCTTTGGTAATATCTCTATTTTAGCACTTCAGATCAGGTTCGACAAGGTGATCGACCTGACGCAGAACGTCCATGATTTGGCGGCTGATGCACTCGTTACCGGCAACAATCGAAATTTTGCGATCACTGCGGAACGGCCACACTACGCCGCCGGCTTCCTTGACCAGCAATGCGCTGGCTGCCGCATCCCACGGCGAAAGAGCCATTTCCCAAAACCCGTCGAATCGGCCGGAGGCGACACAGGCCAAATCATAAGCGGCAGCGCCCATGCGCCGGATCGCCCGGGCTTTGGGGGCCATGGAAATGAAATAGTCGATGTTATTGACCGGATGGATCGCGATATCGTATGGGAAACCCGTCGCCAACACGCAGTCGATCAGTTCCGTTTTATCGGCGATATGCAGTCGTTTGCCATTACAGTAGGCGCCCTGGCCGCGGATCGTGGTGAACAGCTCATCGGTGACCGGTTCGTAGACGATGCCGAGAACGGCCTCCCGCCGATATTCCAAGGCGATTGAAACCGCGAAGATCGGCAATCCCTGCGCATAGTTGGTTGTGCCGTCGAGTGGATCGATGACCCAGCGGTATTCCGAATCCTGCCCGGATTCACCGGATTCTTCGGCCAGGATCGCATGATCAGGATATTCCTGATGCAGGTATCCGACGATGAGATCATCCGACGCTCGGTCGATTTCTGTCACCAGATCAATGCTGGTGGATTTGCGGTTCATTACCAAATCCTGCCGACCCAGATTTTCGCGTTGCAGCGTTCCGACTTGGCGGGCGATTCCCTGCATTGCATCCATTGCTTTTTCCAATGAAAACATTCTGTCTCCTAACCGACCTCAACTTTTAAAGGTCTTCAACTTTCTGCCAGCTTTCCACTCTGGAATCGACTGGGCAGGAGCGTCGCAGCTCTGCGAGCACATCCCCGACATACTCCTCGGCGCGCATTCCGACCAGAACCGCTGAGATTCCTGCGGTGGAGCGAATCGCCCTCAGCGCTATTTGGCTTAACGTTTCGGCGGACGACCAATCCTCATCCACCGCTGCCACTTTGTCACGGAAACGGTGGGCCTGAGTGACGCCATCGCCGGTATAATGGTTCTCCGCCAGCCGTACCAGGCGGTCTCCCACGATTGCGTTCAGCGGACGATTGATCAGCACTCCCAAGTTTTTCTCCCGCGCAAATTCCAGCAGACTTTGTCCCGTCGGTTGATTTTCGCGCAGCACCGCGCCAGTTTCCATCAAATTCAAGGGAAATTCGATAACCCGAAAATGATGAGCTGGAGAGATATCGCAGGCAATCTCCCACGCCTTCGCCAGCGAAGTGAAGTTGCGATCCTCGACTGACCCAGGAAAAGTATTCGAGCTGATACCGTAGGAAACGATCCGTCCCGCCTGCACTTCCTGCTCCAGGTGGCGAAAGGCTACCTCGATGCGGCGGTAGTACTCCCTGCGAGCCTGCTCGACAGGTACGCCTTCAGCTTTCGCGGTCGTCAGATAATACTCGGGATTGTGCAGCAAACAGCAGTCCAGGCTCTGCAATTTCAAGCGGGCCAGGCTCCGCGTGATCTGATCGGCGAGGAATTCCGGGTGGATGCAATGCTCCAGCCCCTGACCCGCCAGAACCAAATCGGCGAAAGGATTCCCTGCTGCTTTGCGTTCCTGACTCAGCTGATAGTTTTCGCCCTGCAGGTAGCCGGCTTTGGACACCACGACCACCTGTTCGCGAGTGATTTCTCCCTGCGCCGCCATTGCGGCAAGCACCTTGCCGATCAGTCGTTCCGAGCCGCCGTCGGCATAGTTGGCGCTGGTGTCAATGAGATTAATGCCCGAACGCAACGCATGAATCAGAGCGAGTTCGTGAGTCCGCTCCGACACATCGACCCGATAACTGCCGAATCCGGCCGCACTGACCAAGAGGTCGGTTGATCCCAGCGGTGTAAACGGCAAATCCTGATGACTTTCTGCATATCGCTGGGTGCCGCCTGAAGTCGCAGTCCCTGCGATCGTTTTTGTCTGCTTCATGCTATCCTTTTTTATCCCTTGCGGGCAATCAGTTCGATTTCAACCTGCGCACCAAGCGGCAGTCCTGCAACCGCAACTGTCGAGCGGGCAGGATAAGGAGCGGAAAACTTGGTTGCGTAGACGGCATTCATCGCGGCAAAATTGCCCATGTCCGTCAGGAATACATTCGCTTTGACAACATCCGCTTCAGTTAGTCCTGCAGATGCCAACACATTGAACAGATTCTTGAAGACCTGTTCGGTCTGGGCTGCGATGTCGCCCTCTGCAAGTTTGCCTGTTGCCGAATCCATCGGGGTCTGTCCGGACAAAAAGATCAAATCTCCGGCTTCCACGGCATGCGAGTAAGGTCCAACGGCAGTCGCACCGGCGGCGGTAAATGCTTTTCTTGGCATAATTGCATCTCTCCTCTTATTTATCTATTTTATTTTCTTAGCAATCTCATCATTTATACGACTTTATTCGTCCAGTCTTCGACATTCCAGATGTCGCTCACCCAGTCCTCGTAAAAGTCCGGTTCATGCGAGACAAGCAGGATCGTTCCCTTGAATTCCATCAGGGCGCGCTTCAGTTCGGCTTTGGCATCAATATCCAGATGGTTGGTGGGTTCGTCCAACACCAGCCAGTTCACTTCCTGCAGCATCAGTTTGCACAGGCGGACTTTGGCATTCTCGCCGCCGCTGAGCACCTGCATCTGACTGGTAATGTGCTCGTTCGTCAGGCCGCAGCGTGCGAGCGCCGCCCGGACTTCGCCGTTGCTCATGCCCGGATAATCCTGCCATACTTCTTCCATCGCAGTATTTGTATTGTCGCGGCCCGACTCCTGCTCGAAATAACCGGGGAACAAGTTGTCGCCCAGCTTCACTTCGCCCTCGAACGCAGAGATTTTCCCCAGCAGCGTCTTCAGCAGCGTTGTCTTGCCCAAGCCGTTGACGCCGCGAATCGCGACTTTTTTCCCGCGTTCCAGCAACAACTTCACCGGGCGAGTCAGCGCCTCTTCGTAGCCGAGGACCAAATTTTCCGCTTCCACCATCACGCGCCCCGGTGTCCGCGCTTCCCGGAACTGGAAGGTCGGTTTCGGTTTTTCACGGGGTTTCTCCAGCACTTCCATCTTGTCCAGCCACTTCTGGCGGCTGTTGGCCATCCCGCGTGTCGCGACGCGCGCCTTGTTGCGGGCAATGAAGTCTTCCAGACGTTCGACTTCCTGTTGCTGCCGCTCAAAAGCCCGATTTTCCTGGCTCTTTCTCATAGTGTACAACTGCTGGAACTGCTCATAGTTTCCAGTGTAACGGGTCAAAGCGGTATTTTCCACATGATAGATCACATTGACCACTTCATTCAGGAAGGGAATATCATGCGATACCAAAATAAAGCTGTTTTCATAGTTCGTCAGGTATCGTTTCAGCCACTCGATATGCTCCACGTCCAGATAGTTGGTCGGTTCGTCGAGAATCAGGATGGTCGGGTTCTGCAACAACAGCTTGGTCAATAATACCTTGGTCCGCTGCCCGCCGCTCAGGTCGCTGACGTCGCGATCCAGTCCGATGTCCCCGAGTCCCAGTCCGTTGGCAACCTCCTCGATCTTGGCGTCCAGCGTATAAAAGCCGCTGTGGTCCAATAGATCCTGAAGCTCACCAACGTCTTCCATCATTTTGTCGATTTCATCCGGTCCGGCTTCCGCCATCCGGTCGTAGATACCCAGCATTTCCGCTTCCCAGTCGAACATCTGTTGAAAGGCCGTCCGCAGGATGTCGCGGATCGTCTTGCCTTTGGCCAGAACGGAATGTTGGTCCAGATAACCGACCGTGACGCGGTTGGACCATTCCACCTTGCCGGCGTCCGGTTGCAGCTGACCGGTGATGATGCTGAGAAAAGTCGACTTTCCTTCCCCGTTCGCGCCAATCAGGCCAACATGTTCTCCCTTCAGCAAACGAAATGAAGCTTCTTCCAGTATCCGGCGGGCGCCGAATCCGTGCGTAACATTTTCTACATTCAATACACTCATGTCTTGTTATCTTCTCTCCCCGAAATAAAAATAGAGTATGTCGTAATCTTTTCTATTCTATCGCAAGGAGAGCCGCGCAGTCAAAAATAATCTTATAAATAATCCTGCCGCACCGGATAAAACACTTCAATCGCCTCAGCGCGTTCAATGACTTTCGCACAGTGTTCGACGTCGCCAGGGACCGCCCAGCTGTCGCCCGGTTCCATTTCACAGGATTCGTCGCCGATCGTGAGGACGAGACGCCCGGACACCAGGAAACCGACTTGTTCGTGGGGGTGTTTGTGCATTGGCAATTCCGAACCGGCTTCCAGTACAAATTTCGTCATGAGGGAATGCTCACCCACGGCGAGAGTTTTCCGTTGCACCCCCGGCACAACAGACAGTAAAGTTTTGGCGGAATCTTTGACAAACATTCTCATCCCTGCTTTCATATTTAATAGTTATAGAGGTATAATTACAGTATTCGAATTCAGACGACGAAATCCCTACCCCCTTCGCGCATATTGCGAAAGCAAATGGATTGTGCTGTGTCACGAAAGAATGGAGGCTATCCATGATTCCCGCCCAGATAAAGAAAGTCGCTGCCGTGCATGACCTCTCCTGCGTCGGCCGCTGTTCCCTGACGGTCATTTTGCCTGTTCTGTCCTGCATGGGAATCCAGGTCTGTCCTCTTCCCACCGCCATTCTCAGTACCCACCCCGGTGGTTTCACGGACGTCTCGATCTGCGATTTCACCAGCCACATTCCTGATTTTTCGGCGCATTGGCAGCGCGAGGGTATCGGGTTCGACTGCATATATAGCGGGTTCCTTGCTTCTGAAGAACAGATCGGTATCGTTTCCCGCTTTATTGAAGATTTTTCCTCCCGGCGGCCTTTGGTTCTCGTCGACCCCGTTATGGGCGATGACGGCAAGCTTTATTCTTTCTTCACAAATACCATGAAAGAAAAAATCAAGGCCTTGGTCCAAAAAGCAGACGTCATCACCCCCAATTACACCGAAGCCTGCTTTTTGCTTGGCGAAACCTGGCAATCGATCGTTCCAGATGCAGGTGCCCTACAATCCTGGCTTGTCCGTTTATCCGAAATGGGACCGCCCCGTGTTGTTGTCACAGGCGTCCCGCTTCCCGGCAGCAAAGTGGTCAATCTTGGTTACGACCGCAACCTGAACCAATTTTGGCAATTCACCAGCGTTCTGATTCCCGCGAAATACCCCGGAACCGGAGATATTTTCGCCAGCGTCCTGCTAGGCGAACTATTGTGGGGAGCGCCTTTGCCAATGGCCATTAGCCGTGCCGGCAACTTTGTTTCCGCCGCCGTCCGTGACACCTTCACGGCCGGGACTCCTGCCCGTGAAGGAATTCTCCTGGAAAATCGGCTATCTCAGCTCTGTAGTGGAGGGTATGTTCATGACGAAAAAACGCAAGCTTGAACTCAAAGATACGGTAACCATTGGCGTGCTGGCCGGAATGTGCGCGATCGCCACATCCATCAAGATTCCTCTCGGCGTCGGCGCCATGGTGCACCTCGGAAGCGCTTTCATGTTCACGGTAGCCATTATCTTCGGCGGTGTATATGCCGGGTTATCGGCAGCCATCGGGTCCGCATTTTTCGATTTATTGATGGGTTTTTCCCCTTATACGCCTTGGTCGTTTCTCATCAAGGGCATCGCCGGCCTCCTCGCCGGCGTAATTGCCCACGGATTATGGCCGCATATCCAAGCAGAGTCCCCTGTAGCCCGTGGGCGGTGGATTCTCCGTGCAACACTCGGGTGTCTGGCAGCAGCGACCTGGACACTGGGCGGCTATATCATCGCCTGGTGGCAGGTAACCGGCAGTCTTGCCGTGGCTTTCTCTAATATGCCGGCCTCTCTCCTTACCTCCTCTGTCGGGTTGATTGTTGCCCTCTTCCTGGCGCCCAGATTACAAAAAGCTTTGAAGCGGTAAGCAGGAGTATTGAATTTTCTGTCAAATTAGTTTAAAGGTTCTCCATCTGCTGACTGGGGAGGCGACATTTTGTCGATAAAAATTGCCGTGATCGGCGCTAATCCTGCTAATATAGAAGAAATCAAAAACGTCGTGGTGGAAAGTCTTGCTGGCGGTATCGAAATCGAAACTGCCACCATTGATAGTTTTCGCCATCTGACTGATGCGGATTTATATGTCTGTCTGGTCAACCGAAAAGAGCAGATGGAAGAAGCCTTCGGTTGTGAAAAGGTCGTTGCGCTTGAGTTTGTGCCGCCTGTCGAATATTTCCTCGCGCTCAGCAAGATTCCCGCCGGAACGCCAGTGTTAGTCATCAATAATAGTATCGCCGGAACGCGTGTTTTGATGGAGCATTTGCGGAAGTACGATTTGATGCATCTTGATTATGACGTTGTCGCCTACGATGAAATGGAGCCGGCATCTATTGCCAAAAAAATCGCGGCAGCAACTTTCATCACCGGCGGCAGTTCATATATCGGTCCCGGCAAGGATTTATACAAAAAATTCGGTCCCTATCTCACCAAAGATACCACTGTATTAGTCAGTCCGCCGCGAATTGCCACCCCGTCATCCATCAGCCGCCTTTGTCAAGCCTATTCCTGCCTTCAGCACGATGCTGTACTGGATGAACTGAAACGACTGGCTTCCATTGATTACTTGACCCAGATTCCCAACCGCCGGACTTGTGACGAAGTCCTCTGCCGTGAGTGGAGCCGGGCCCGACGCGAACAGACAACCTTATCGATCGCAATGCTCGACCTCGACTTCTTCAAACACTACAATGACCATTACGGGCACACTGCCGGCGATGAATGCCTGCAGGCCATCGCCGCTACCATCAATAATGCACTGCGACGTCCGGCGGATTTTTGCGCACGCTATGGCGGCGAAGAATTTGTCGTCATTTTACCGAATACCGATTCGGATGGAGCCATAAAAGTGCTGGAGGCTATGCGTCAATCCGTAATGGCGCAATCCATGAGTCATGGTTTTGCCTCAGCTGCGGCAACAATCACAGTCAGTATCGGCTACACTTCCATCTCTCCCACCAACGACATCAACCCGACCAGAGCGATCAGCACGGCCGACAAAGCCCTGTACCAGGCCAAGCTGCAGGGGCGTAACCAGATTGTTTTTAATGCTGCGCCGGATAATAACCCGCAATAAACCCCCTGCCTTGCCGATTCCAAGCATTCTGCGCCTCAGACTATTCTGCCTTAATACTGCTGACCAGCTGCTCTTTCTGAGCGCGGGTCAGTTTTTTTATCGCCCACTCGCGCCGTTGCGCAGACTGTTTGTCTTCACACTCTTCCTTGTAAACCAGCCGGACCGGTCCCCTTCCACGAGTGTAGCGGGCGCCAGTTCCGGCGTTATGGGCCGCCAGCCTGTTTTCCAAATCGTTGGTCCAGCCGGTATAATAGCTTCCATCCGCACACTCCACTATGTAAATGCAAGGCCCCATCAATCCCACGCCTGCCAGATTTCGGGGCAATACCCCACTGTCGCCTTGGGTCCGTTGCGTACGATCGGAGTTCGGAGCAACATCGGATGCAAAATCATCATTTCTTCCCGATTATGAACGATGTATTGCATGTTGAGCTTAGCATATTCTTTGCTCTCCCGGTTCAGCAGACGCTCGACCCCGGCAGCCGCCTTCACTTTTTCGAATTCTCCCTTGGAGAGACCCCTTTCGTTGAGGTCGATTAAATGGTAGGGAATCCGACGTTCCTTGAAATACCGTTCGGTCTTCTGAGTATCCCGGCATTTTTTCGTGCCGAATATCTGGATATTCATATAAACTTTCCTTTCGCAATAAAGCATTTCCCTAAAAACAATACGCCGCATATTGAAGAAAAGCCTGCTTCTCCGATACCGAGAAACAGACTTTTCTTTCGTAATATATACGAAGGTTTCAGCCCAGCCTCACTTGATCATCAGGCGGGGCAATGCCAGAACAAGCTCTGGATAGATGGTGATAAGCGCGGTGAACGTCATCATGATAATGAAGGATGGCAACGCATATTTGGCAATTTTAAACAGGCTATCATGGGTCAAGCCGTTGATGACGAACAGATTGAAGCCAACCGGCGGAGTAATCTGCGCCACCTCGATCATGACAACCAGGTAGATCCCGAACCAGATGGGATCGAACCCAGCCGCCTTGATTAGCGGCAAAGCGATCGGCAGACTCATAACGATCATGGAGAAACCATCCAGCAGACATCCGAGAATAATATACATAATCGACAGAATCACGATCAGCATATACTTGGACAGGCCCAGCGTTCCGATGTAGAGCGTCAGGTTGTTGGGAATCCCGAGATAGCCAACGGCAACCGACAAAAATGACGCGCCGCAAACGATCCACATGATCATGCAGCTGGTTTTGACCGAGCCCATCAATGCTTCTGCCAGCACCTTTACATCCAGACTTTTCGTGATCCAGGCAAAGAATACCGAACCAAGCACGCCGACGGCGGCCGCCTCGGTAGGTGTGGCCCAGCCCAGGTAAATACTGCCCAAAACCATCACAATCAGAGAGATGACCGGCAGCAGCTGGGGAATCGTATTCCAGCGATCGCGCCAGGTATAGGTCAAGTCGCTTGGCGGCGCCAATTTGGGGTTAAGGATGCACCGCAACATGACAAAGCCACTGAATCCGGCCGCCAGGAGCAATCCGGGGATCACTCCCGCGATGAACAGTTTACCGATACTGACATCAGCCAATATTCCATAAACAAGCATCATCATGCTCGGCGGAATCATAATTCCGAGCGTTCCAGCACCGGCCAACGATCCCAGAACCAGGGACCGGTCATAGTTGCGCCGCAACAATTGAGGCAATGTGATTTTACCGACCGTAGCTGTAGTAGCCGCGGAGGATCCGCTGACTGCGGCGAACAGTGTACAGGCAACAATATTCACATGCACGAGGCGACCCGGCAGGCGATCCATCCACGGCGATAACCCGTTGAACAGATTCTCCGAGATTTTACTACGAAACAGGATTTCACCCATTAGGACGAACAGCGGCAAAGCCAGCATTGTCGATCCGCTCGTACTGTTCCAGACGATGTTGGAAAGAATAGCTGTCGCGGGACTGCCGGTAAATACGACAAATCCCACCATGCCGACCAGAAACAGAGAAATGCCGATCCACACGGTGCTCAGTAGAAAAGCGGCGAGGCAGGCCAACAAGGTAAAGGAAACGGTAAATAAGTCCATGAATTCTCCTCCTTATCGACCCAGCAGCGTAGACTCGGCTTCCACGTCACCCACGTGACCGGACCGGAGCAGTAAAATGGAACGGATCACTTCCGCCGCGAACTGCAGTGTCATCACCAGCGTGCCAAACGGCATGAAAAACTGCGGTATCGCTACATAGGTCTGTGATATCTGCATGGAACGGCTATTTGTAATTACGGAGTCCCAGAAATAATCCGCGCAAGTGTACGTCAACATGGCGCAAAATGCGAAGCCGACACTGAAGGCAAACAGGTCCACCCAGACTTTGGCTTTTCCTTTGGCGATCGTATGCAGGAATGTCATACGGATATGACTCTTCTCCTTCAACGTGTAAGCCAGCGCCAGGAACGTCATGGCCGCCATCAGATAACCGGAATACTCCTCCGTAATATACAAGGTCTTGGAAAAAGCAGTGCGAATGACGATCTCCACCAGCACCAGCACTGTGGACACAACCATGAGAAATCCCGACGCCACGCCGCAGGCAACCGATAGGCGGTCACAAAGTCGAACGAAAACCTCCATCTATCTCCCTCCCATTAAAAAAAAGAGGAGCCGACGAGACAACTCCCATCGGCCTCCTCTGGTTCAAGTTGTTATTTTCGACCCACTTTGGCATTGAACGCATCAACGATCGTTTTAGCTTCCGGCGGAGCTTTTTTCAGCCACTCTTCACGGATCCCTTTGGTGACGCCGGACAGCTCGTTCAAGAACTCTTTGCTGGGAGGAACCGTAACAATGCCGCCCTTGTTGCTGATCGCTTCCTGATCTTTATCCAGTTGGGCGACCTTTTTCCACATTTCGGCTTCCATATCTTTGCCCAGCTTAATCAACGCATCCTGGGTTGCTTTGTCAAGCTTGTTGAATTCCTTGAGGTTGACGGTTACGAGGTCGGTTGCCATGGTGATATTGATCGGTGCATAGAACTTCAGAACTTCCCAGAACTTCGCATCGACGGCCGTCGGCGTCGAGGTCAGAACGGAGTCGATCAGATTGGTTGCAAGTGACGAGTAAACTTCGCTGAACGGCAGCGGATAAGGAGTTCCGCCGACAGCCTGCATCACAAGCGCACCGTTTTTGTCATAGGTGCGGGTCTTGAGGCCTTTCATGTCAGCTGCGGATTTGACTTCCTTCTTGGTCCAGATGCCGGCTGCCGGCCACGGGGCAATGTAAAGAATCTTTTGTCCCCACTTCTGTTCCGCCACTTTGTCGAAATGCGGCCGGGCTATATCATTGAGAATTTTTCCTTCATCAAAGCTTTGAATCAGGAACGGCAGGGTAACAATATCAAAGAGCGGCTCATCACCGGCGACTCCGCTTGCCAACATGTCAGATACGGGAACGAGCCCGTCACGAACGACTTTCAACAATTCCGGTCCCTTGTAACCCAAGGCGCCGCCGGTTTGAACCGTAATGTCCACTTTGCCGCCGGTTGCCTCTTTCGCTCTTTTGGCGAAGTCTGTCAAACCTACGCTGTGGTGGTTGTTAGGCGGCCACACCGAGTTAGCGACCCACTTCACTGGAGCTGCCGCTTTGGCCGGTTCAGCAGGTTTACTGCCGCCACCGCAGCCGGCAATCACCAAAGCGAGAATGAGCAGGCTGGACAATGCGAGAGTCATGATTCCGGATTGTTTGAAGCGTTTCATGGGCAAACCTCCTACATTTTTTCTGTTCTGCAAATAACAACCTGGCAGATAATACAATCTTCGTAATTATTCTATGCCAAACCGTTTCTGTTGTCTACCGTTGTACCCCCTCTTTGCAAATGTATACTTTTCTTCAAACTGAAAACCCAAGTAACCTCACCGCAAAATCGCGTTGGTTTTACTTGGATCAGGCATTTAACTATATCGTTTAAAACTCTGCCTCAGTCCGGGGTCTTGATCGGCGCGTTTCTGGTAAAAAAGTTGGTTAGGGGGACAAGAAACAGATATAAGGCATATGGAATGAAGCCTATGTCTGCAGACAATGCGGCAGCAGGAACGGCGCCGGCGATATTCCAGGGAATCAGCGCTGCGATTATAATAACGGTATTTTCCAGATCAAGCGCCAGGCGGTAATTGCTCAACTTCATTTTCTCATAGGTTTTATAAGTGAGTTGATGTGTCAGCATCACGGCCAATGTCTGGTTGCAACTGAAAGCGGCGGTAGCGATGCTTGTCACCACAGTTCCGGCGTAAACGCCGATTTTTCGGCTGATGCGTTCGCAATTCTGCTCAATGTCCTGCAATAAACCCGTACCGGCGAAAAGGCCTGAATAGGCGGAAGAAATCAATACGATCAGAGACACCTGCAGCATTGAATATAATCCACCGCCCTGGATAACGTTCGCCAACAGACCGGGCTGTTCCAGCCGATATCCGGTCGCAATGTACTGCAGCAGGTCTGACACATTTACATGTTGTACCTGCAATGCGATAGCGATCCCTGTCAGAATGCTCAGGCCCATGGATACTTTTACATCGATCTTTGCAGCGGCCAATAGCAGGATAAGAACTGCCGGCAACAGCACGATCAGGCTGATGTCAAAGGCCTGCGGTATCGATGATAAGATCGGGTTATCACCAACAAACAACGGGTTTTTCAAGGAAAAGAAAACGTAGCCGAAGCAGGACAACAAAAAAGGCAGAACCGACGTTTTCAGCATATTCCCCAAATTGAGGTAGAGCTGGGTTCGCGTCAGCGCGGCGACCAGCGTTGCGCTGGAGGACATGGGCGAGCACCTGTCGCCAAAATAAGCGCCGGCAATAATGGCGCCAGCGGTCACGTCAACGTCGACATTACCGCTTTTCGCCAGAACCATCAGAACAACACCCATCGTCCCCACCGTGCCGAAGGACGTGCCAAGCAGAAACGATACCATAGCACTCAGGAGAAATGCCGCCAGGATAAAATACTGCGCATTCATCAGGGCAATGCCGTGATAAACAATAAAGGGAATGGTGCCGCAGGCTCGCCAAACAGCAGTAATCGCACCGATCAGAACAAAAATCCGTATCACGATGAGAGATTGTTTGGAGCCGGCCAGCAACATTCCTCCCAATGCCGCCAATGGATAGCCTCGATGCCAGGACAGCAAAATAAAACAGGCCAAACCCAGCATTAAAGGATATAGTATAGAAATTCCATTATAGAGACTAACCAACAATGATGCAAAAAACAGGACAAATACAAATGCTGCAGCCAAAATATCACCTTTCTGTTCCCAAAATCATATTGTCGCGTGTGAACCAAGTTCGGGCACAACCGGCTCTGTTGCCTATTTTAATACAGTCAGCCAGTTAACGATACCATTTCGGGTGTAAAATCCGCCCTCTCTTTTCCTCACTAGCTATACCTGTATAGGCAATGACGCTGATTTCTTCGTGCAGAACAACCTAACTTGGCACTTTGGGCGGACAAACTGTAACTCCATTTCAACCCAGGCGAGTCATTGCGTCTTTTCGTAATATTGTCACAAAACACCAAACAAACTTTCTATTGCGTCTATTTGTTTTTCGCTGGCTATTGTTATTCCCTCCTGTTATTATAATGAAGTCATTCATTCAATAATAATTATCAAGAGGTGTATTAACAATGGAAAAAAGTTTACTTTTAGCCCGCATCAGCAAGCTGGCCGCTCTGGCGCACAGCGAAGACCTGCACCAGTATTCACTGTCCGAGCAGGCCATCAGTGAGATCCGAGCAACATTGGAAACCCTGTCGGAAGAATACGTCGCAACTTACTGCTAAGCTACTACGGCAAGCAAAAAGCACCGCTGAATCGCGGTGCTTTTTTTGTGTTTTTCGTTATCTACAACGCCCCTGCACTATCCGGCGCATTGCATAGAAATCTGTCGTACCACCCCGGCCAGCCGCCGAATTCCCTCGCGTATCCGATCTTCCGGCATATTGGAGTAATTCAGGCGCAAAGTGTTTTTCACTCCACCATTGGGGAAAAAGGCATCCCCCGGCACAAAGGCAACGTCCCGTTTCAGGCACTCGCGCAGCAGCTCCACTGCCGGAATGTGCGTTGGAAGCTCAGCCCAGAGAAACAGTCCTCCCTGCGGTCGGGTAAACTTTACCCCTGCCGGCATCATTTCCTCCAACGCCCCCACCATAGCGTCCCGCCGTTTTCGATACAAATCGGTCAACTTGCACAAGTTTGCTTCAAAATCATAACGCTCCATGAACATATCCACTTCCATCTGACTGCGCAATGAAGTGCATAAGTCGGCGCCTTGTTTAATAAGCACATACTTTTCAATGATGTCCGGTTCGGCAATCAGCCAGCCGATCCGCATTCCCGGACAAAAGGTCTTGGAAAAAGTCCCGGTTCCGATCACCAGCCCTGCGCTATCCATCGACTTCAAAGAGGGCAGAATTTCTCCTTCAAATCGCAGCTCTCCATAGGGGTTATCTTCGATCACCGGAATTTCATATCGAGTGGCAAATTCCACCAGTCGTTGCCGCCTCTCCAGCGACCAGGTCCGGCCCGTGGGATTCTGGAAGTCGGGAATGACATAGATCAATTTGACTCGTTCAGTTGTTGCCAATATTTTCTCCAGAGCCGCCATGATCATCCCGTTGTCGTCAGTCGGCACTTCAACAAACCGAGGCTGATACGCTCGAAACGCGCTAATGGCCGCCAGATAAGTCGGGCTTTCGCAAAGAACGACATCACCCGCATCCAGAAAAAGTTTACCTGTGAAATCCAAGGCTTGCTGCGATCCGCATGTTATCAGGACTTGCTGCGAACTGACCTTCGTTTGAAACTTTCGTCCGATCCGTTCGGCGATTTTCCGCCGTAACGGCTCATACCCTTCCGTAGTCGAATACTGCAACGCAGAACGTCCCGACTCCGCAAGCACCTGCACCGAAATCTCTTTCAGCATTTCTACCGGAAACAATTCAGGCGCAGGCAGACCCCCGGCAAAGGAAATCACTTCTTCGCGCTGAGTAATTTTTAAGATCTCACGAATCTCCGAAGCCCGCAACGAATCCATCCGGGTCGCATACACCATACTCATGATCCGAACCCTCCCATACGTAAAATCAGCATCATTGCCATCCCCGAGCCCATTGTTACTGCCGGATGTTGACGACGGTAAGCCATCAATGCCGCCACCCCGCCAGCGATCAGATAATGATTGGCCGGACCGATCTCCACGAATCCCTGGGGAGCCAATAATGCCGGTGCAATCAAAGCTGTCAGCATGGCCGTTGGAACATGTTTCAGGAGTCGGGCCAACCAACGGGGCACACCCGTTCGCCCCAAAAGCAAAGGACTCGCAAATCGGGTGAAATAGGTCGCTGCAGCCATGCATAGAATCGTGAGAACGATTTCAGATCTCATCCGGCTCGCCCCCTTCCATCCACGCACCGGCCGCGACAGCCGCCAAACAGGCCAAAATGATGTACCATTTCCCAGGAATCAGCACCGCAGCCGCCACGCTGACAACCCCCGCCACTCCGCACACTACCAGACTGGTCCTGTCGATCAACCTGGGAACGAGCAACGCCAGGAAAGTCGCCGGCATCGCAAAATCGAGCCCCCAGGCGAGAGGATTGCTGATATGGCTGCCCAGCATTACGCCGAGAACGGTGGAAACAGCCCAGGTAATGTAGCCTGTGGCATTGCTGCCAAAATGATAGTCGCGGCTGTAGCCGGCAGTCTGAGCCCGACTGATGGTCACCGCATAGGTTTCATCAGCCATACCGAAACAAAGAAAAGCTTTCCATGGCATCGACAATTTTTCCATATAGGAAACAAGAGACGCCCCCATCAAAAGATGCCGCAGATTAATGAGCAAAGTCGTCAACGTGATCATCAACAAGCCGGATCCGGCGGCGAACATCGGCAGACTGATGAATTGGGCCGCTCCGGCAAAAACAGTCAGCGACATCAGCAGAGTCTCGCCAGAAGTCAACCCGACCGACTGTCCGAAAATTCCATAGGCCAGTCCAAACGGGAATACTCCCAGCATCAGCGGCAGTGTGTCGCGAACTCCGGCTTGGAACGCCAAACTGTCTATTCGCATTTTCCCCACCTCTTTCCCCTCAATTGCATTCCTCGAATATTTTAGCGTTCAGATTGATCAAGCTAATCACGCTGAAGTTTTATGATTTCCTCTATCTTATCCGGCAGGAATTCCCTTGTGAATATCCAATATAATAAATTTAAGATACCAATTTTGTTTTTGGAGGATATTTCTTCAAATGGACATTACCAAAATTCTAAGCGGCATCCGGCTGAGTTCCGCAGTGTCTGTGCCGCTATACCTCCAGATCGCCAGTGCTTTGGCCGCCAAAATCCAGGATTTCACCTTGCCGACAGGCACCCGCCTCCCTCCTGAGCGAGAATTGGCCCGACTGCTTAGTGTCAGCCGCACCACCGCCATTAACACTTATAGCCTGCTCGAAGAACGCGGATTGGTATCTACCCGCGTTGGCAGCGGCACTTTTGTCAACAACGACGCCCCCCTGAACAACCCGCAGGCTCCTTCCATGCCTTGGGACCAGTTGTTCACTGCTGGTTATAAAGCGCCGCTTTCTTCCATCATGCGTTCGCTCATTGATTCGCCCACCGCCGACGATACCATTTCCATGGCGGCCGGCATGACCGACCCCGCATTTTATCCGTTGGAAATGATGCAGCCGATGCTGAACGCCGGACGGCATTCGTTCGACCCAGCCGATCTTGGCCTGATAGCAACCGAAGGGTATCTGCCGCTGCGCCGTTCCCTGTCTACCTGGCAGTCACGTTCGGGAAATACAACCTCGCCGGATCAGCTCTTGATTGTCTCCGGCTCGCAACAGGGTTTATATCTCATTGTCAAGTCTTTCATCGAACCCCGGGATTATGTTATTGTAGAGTCCCCCACTTACCTCGGCGCCATCCAGCTGCTCGAAGCCTCAGGCGCTCGACTGCTTTGCCTGCCGCCCGGCAAGAAAATCGACATGCAGATATTGGAGGATTATCTCGTCCGCTATCGACCCAAATTGTTCTACACCGTATCGGACTTCCAAAACCCAACCGGACGGGTGATGGAACTGTCGGAACGCCAGGAGTTGCTCCGTCTCGCCGCCCGCCACCGTCTCACCATCATCGAGGACGATCCCTACAGTCTGCTTTACTATGACTCGCCGCCCCCGCCGTCTCTGAAACAACTCGACACCTATGGCGGAGTTATCCACCTCGGAACCTTTTCGAAGATCCTGTTCTCCGGGCTACGAACCGGTTGGGTCCACGCCGCTCCGCCTGTCATCAACCGATTGGCGCAGGAAAAGCAGTATGTGGATCTGCACAGCAATAACCTGGCGCAAATGATGCTAAATGCTTATCTGGAAGAAGACAGACTGCCCAGCCATCTGGCGCTGGTACGACGCGAGTATAAAAAACGTCGGAACGCCATGGCCGCAGCTCTGCGAAAATATTGCGCCCCGCTGATGGAGTTCGATCTTGCCGCAGGAGGCCTTTATCTCTGGGGACGCATGGGGTCTTCCGTTTCGCCGGCCGAATTATTGCGGCGCTCAGCGGCACTGGGAATTTCCTTTGTTCCCGGCGATGCTTTTTATGCCCAGGGACAGTCCAGCCACGAAATCCGGCTCTGTTTCGCCACCCACGATGAGGATCGACTGACCGAAGGAATCCGTCGCCTGGGCCGTGCACTATCCTCAGTTTCGGAAGCCATTCCGCCTCCGCCTGTAACGGCAGGCCGCCCGATTATATAAGAAATAAGCAAAGAACAAGAGGTGCTGTATGAAAATCAATGAAATTCCTGTCATGATCGCCCGAGAACTCAGCATTCGTCCCAACCAGGCAGAGGCGACCATCGAGCTCCTCGACGCAGGTAATACGATGCCTTTCATCGCCCGTTACCGCAAGGAGGTCACCGGCGACCTGGATGAAGACAAGATACGCGTGATCGAAGAACGGCTGCTCTATCTCCGCAACGTCGCCAAAAGGCAGGAGGAGATACTTGCCGTCATCGAATCTCAGGGCAAATTAACGCCTGAGTTGACAGCGGCAATCGAAGGATCGCAAAAGCTGCAGGATCTCGAAGATCTCTATCTGCCGTACCGGCCGAAGAAAAGAACCCGGGCGCAGATTGCCCGGGAAAAAGGTCTCGAACCGCTGGCTGAACGGATGCTGTTCCAGATCGATCCGACGGACGCCGATCGCTTTGCCCTCGCAGCCAAGTTCATTAATACAGATTTAGGCGTAGATGATGCGGAAGCCGCTCTGGCCGGCGCCCGCGACATCGTGGCCGAAACGATAGCCGAACGTGCTGACTTGCGAACGCTGATGCGGCGGGAGACCTGGAAAACAGCAGCCATCTCAACGGGATTGGCCGTATCTGAAGCCGAAGCGCCGGATTTTCTGACGTATAAGGAATACCGTGAGGCGGTCAACCATATGCCTTCCCACCGAATTCTCGCCGTCAACCGAGGCGAAACCAAAAAAGCCCTCAAGGTTCATTTTGAAATCCCTCAGGATAGCCTGACCGACCTCGTTACCCGGCAGGTCGTCACCCGTCCCTCCCTGTGGCAGGACGATCTCACCGAGGCTGTGCAGGACAGTTGCAAGCGCTTGCTTTTCCCCTCCATGGAACGTGAAGTCCGCAATCTGCTGACCGAAAACGCCGAAAAACAGGCCATCAGTCTGTTTGGCCGGAATCTGCGCCAACTCCTGCTTATCCCGCCGCTGGCCGGGCATACCGTTCTTGGCCTCGACCCCGGTTACCGTACCGGCTGCAAAGCTGCAATCGTCAACCCGCAGGGCAGCGTACTCGCCACTACCGTCTTCTACCTGACCCACAGTGAATCGCAGCGCCAGTCGTCCGCCAAACTTATGCTGGACCTCATTCAGAAACATGGCGTTACATTGGCCGCCATCGGCAACGGGACAGCCTCCTATGAGACAGAAGCTTTTCTCGCCGGATTGATCCGCGATCATTCCCTATCGATGCATTACGTCATTACCAACGAAGCGGGCGCATCCGTTTACTCAGCTTCCAAACTGGCCAAGGACGAATTGCCCGATCTCGATGTATCGCTGCGCGGCGCCGTGTCCATCGCCCGACGGGTTCAGGACCCGCTGGCCGAACTTGTCAAAATCGAGCCCAAAGCCATCGGCGTTGGTCAATACCAGCACGATGTCGATCAGAAAGCCTTATTGCAGGCTTTGGATGGGGTAGTGGAGTCCGCCGTCAACCATGTCGGCGTCGACCTCAACACCGCTTCTGTCGAACTGCTGCGCCATGTTGCCGGGATCCAGGGTCCGGTCGCCAAAAACATCGTTGCCTGGCGGGATGCCAACGGACGCTTCACCCGTCGCAAAGAACTGTTGAAAATTCCCCGCCTCGGCCCGGCCGCCTTCGTCCAGTGCGCCGGTTTCTTGCGTGTGGCAGATGCGAAAGATCCGCTCGACAACACGCCTGTCCACCCCGAGTCCTACGAACTGGCCGAAACGATTCTCACCCGGCTGGGGTTCGCCAAGAGCGACCTAAGCTCCCGTGAAAGACTGGCCGAGCTGCAGGAAACACTCAAGACTGCGGATGCCGCCCTGCTGGCCCGCGAGTTGAACGCAGGCGAACCGACTGTCCGCGACATTCTGGACGCGCTCGCCAAACCGGGCCGCGATCCGCGCGAAGACCTGCCCGCTCCGATGACCCGCAAAAACATCGTCAAACTCGACGACTTGCTTCCCGGCACCGTCGTTAAGGGAACCGTGCACAACGTAACCGACTTTGGAGCTTTCGTCGACATCGGCGTAAAAATCAACGGCCTGCTGCATCGTTCTGAACTCAGCAACAAGCCGTTCCGTCATCCCCTGGATATCGTATCAGTCGGGGATATCGTGGAAGTCGTCATTCTCAATGTCGATGCGGCGCGTAACCGTATCGCCCTCAGCCTGAAACAGGCGCCAAAAATCACCGGAGCTTAAAATCACTATGTTTGTGTTTGCAGTCGTGGGCCTCTCTCTTGGCTTGTCCGCCGGAATATCTCCCGGTCCGCTATTCGCGATGGTCATTTCACAAACCCTTCGATATGGCCTGACTGAGGGGGTCAAGATCGCTCTTTCGCCCTTGATTACAGATATACCGATTATTTTTCTATCCGCCTTCCTGTTGGCAGGTATGGCTGGTTATCAAACGCTGATAGGCCTCATCTCTATCGGCGGCGGCTTATTTTTGTTGCAGATGGCGTATGCCAGCATGAAAAGCAAGGATATCAGAACGCCTGTCGGCGCAACGTCGCCGCAGTCACTGACCAAAGGCGCTCTTGTCAACGCCCTGAGTCCGCACCCCTACCTGTTCTGGATCATGGTTGGCGGTCCGATCATTCTGAATGCCCGGGCGCAAGGCTGGAACGAAGTGTTATGCTTCGTAACGGGTTTTTATCTTGCGCTGGTCGGTTCCAAAATTGTGCTGGCGATGCTCGTGAGTCGTTCACGAACTTTTCTGCAGGGCAGGACCTATCTCTGGCTGATGAAAATCATGGGAGTGGTGTTATTCCTATTTGCCATCCTGCTATTAAAAGAGGGAACTGAATTGTTGCTGAAATAGAGCCACATTGGCGTCAGTTTTTTATTCACCAATGACGAAACTGCGCATGGCGATGGATCCATTCTGAATATCTGTGCAGACAAACCGCAACGATTCTTGCTCTTCCTGCAGCGCTATGGAATAAAGCATGGGCAGATAGTGTTCGTTGGTGGGAATGGCCCGGCCGGCGCCAGGCAATTGTTCATATTCAATCAATCGCTTATGCTCCCGCCTCACCAACAGTTCTTCCGTGAGTCGGTCGAACTCCACCGCCCAATCGTATTCTCCGCCCTCCGCTTGGTCAAAGTTGACTTGCGCCAAATTGTGTACCAGATTGCCGCTTCCCATGATGAGAATCCCCTCATCCCGAAGCGCCGACAGTTGTTTGCCCAGTTCATAATGCTCGGCAGGTGAGCGTTCCACGTCCAGACTCATTTCCATGACCGGAATATAAGCCGCCGGATACATATGGAGCAATACCGCCCAGGCCGCATGGTCGATGCCTCGCTGGTCATTCACGAGGGCTTTCTGCTGTGTTATATTCTCAACCAGCGCCGCCTTTTCCGGCGATCCGGGACACTCATACCTGACCTGGTATAGTTCTTTCGGGAATCCGTAAAAATCATAAATTGTTTGGGGTTTTAGCGCACTGGTTATCTGGGTTTTTCTAGTCTGCCAGTGTGCAGATACTACCAAAACCGCTGCCGGCTTGGGCAACGTTCTGCCAAGTTCACGAAGACTTCGGGTGTAGTGGTTATCCGCAATAATATTCATCGGCGATCCATGCCCAACAAATACGACCGGCATTTTCATGCGTCCTCACCTGCTTTCCCTTTTTCCTGCAACACAGCATCGGACTCGGATTTTTCAGGATTTGCCACAGGTTCATCTTTCGTTTTCCAGCTCGTTCAATTTCTCCGTTATCGATGTGAAGCGGAAGCTGCGCAGAACATTTTCCAGTTTGGTCTGGTTTTTTCCAACATTGTAATATTGGATGAAGGACTCCAACCTGGGCAAACTCAGCCTGCGTTCCGTTGCGTCGAGTTCCCGCGGGTGCAGATAGATGATGGCGCTGTCCCCCTGTCTGTTGGCGGAACGAATGGCTCGTTTGATCAGCCATTGAGGAAACAGGCGAAAATAAAAACCGCCGGAAAAACCGACATTTTTGCCGCATACGTTCATCACCGACATGGGAACTTCGTACAGATCCAGTTCACGACCGTTTACACAGGGCCGGTGGATGGCGGTGGGAGCGTTCGGAATCCCGTAGAGAAAAGTCTTGACTGGAAAGATGCTGGCATCATATTTCATCCCTAGGGATTCCAGAGCTTCCAAATAGTGATGATTTCGTTCAATGATCGACCACGAAGGCGCCCGATATCCGGTCACTATCATGCCGCTGAGCGGTTGCAGAATCTCGATGGACTTTTCCACATCAGCCCGGAACTCATCGAATGTCTGCTGATAAGCCAATTGATGGCTGTAGCCGTGCGAAGCGACCTCGTGCCCGGCACAGGCAATTGCCCTGACCACGTCGGGATACTCTTCCCCGATGCAACCTAAAACAAAAAAGGTTGCTTTGCATCCGGCCTCCTCGCATAGTCGCAGCACCAACTCCATATTGGCCCGAAAATGGGAAGCAGTTCCCCTGCAGGCGTCCAAATTCACGCCGTCATAGTTGGCATGATACCAGTCTTCAATATCGAAGGTCAGGATGTTTCCCGCCTGCCGGAATTGCCCCGAATCACTCAATGGTCTTGGTCCCCTTGATCGCAAAGGAGGTACAGAACAAATCCGTCAGGCCTCCGGCTTCACAACCGCGCGTCACAGTCCCGAGCGGATGATATTGCTTCAAAAACTCGATTGCTCCGAAACCCAGGCGGGAAAAAGTCTGCTCCAATCCATCCATAGCATACATCCGGTCGAATTTTTTGCTGCGTTCAACCAATCCCAGCAGTTTGCGCTGCACGGAGCCTTGGTGCAGCGTCTGTACCAACAAAGTTCCTCCCGGTTTGGTAACCCGCGCCAGCTCGGCAAGCACCGGCTCGTAGTCCTCTATTAGCTGGATCACTCCAATACACACGACTACGTCGAACATCCCGCGCTCAAAGGGCAGGGCTCCCAGATCCCCTGTCAGCGTTTTCAGTCCCCTGTCGGCGGCGAAAGCCAGACTTTTTTCGGAAAAATCCACGCCATACACGGTGTTGTGCCTGACCCACGGTTCGCTGAACGCGCCGACGCCGCAGCCCGCATCGAGGATCGTCCTCCCTTGCAGGTCGCCGAGCCAGTTCAGAATATGATCCCTCTGTACAAAAAAACTCGTGTCGTCAAAATAATCGGATGATTTGACGGAAGCCCCATGCCGGGAGGCCTTTTGGTCAAAATACTGTTTCCAGTCGAAATCGCTCATGTCTGATAACCTCCGTTGCTGTTCCCTGTCAGTCTTTATGGCATAAGATATTTAATCAGCGTTTGCCCTATGCGGTCCGTGACGAAAGCGGGCATAACCTTCCAAAGTTCGATGAACACCTTCAGCTTTTCACGGTCCGGGGGGCCAGCTGCGCCTTCTTTGTTCCCATAAAATAAATATTGGAGCGGCGCCGGCTTTGCCCCCCATTGCATTTTGAAATGATACGTTCCAGAGCCAACAGGCGACCGACCGAGGTCTAAGCTCTGCAGGCCCTGCCGGATACCCAAACGCACCGCTTCCCAGTACATGAAATTATTCAGGTATTGATGATTGTATTCCACCAAATTTGCGCCATAAGGGTAATATAGCTTGGAATTGCTGGGATCCGCGAGCAACAGCATTCCGCCGATAACGCGATCCGTATCCCGTTCCAGCACCGTCAGCAAAGTGGTCTCGTCGGGCATACAACGAAAAAAATTCGCGAAAAATTCGAGGGCCGGTGCTGGCGACCCCAACTGTTTCATTCTTTTGACATACACCTTGTAAAATTCAGGCAGCCGGCCGGGATCGAAAGAGACTGCGAACCAAGCGTTTTTATAAGTCTTGCGCACATGATTGCGGCAGCTGGCGGAGGCCTGTGCAAGCGTCGCTATTTCATCCCCCAGCAGCGGCAACTCGAACGTACAATTCTGCAAATGAGCTTGCCAACCGGGGAGATCAACATTTTGCGCTTTCAGACGCAGTTCGACCGTCTGCAGATCGAGGTCATTTTTGATTCCCGGAATAGCGTTCAGCATCGTCCGGTAAGCTGCTTCACCGTCTGCGCAGATATCCAGATGATTGACGAATGGCAGTGAAACACCAACTCGGTTCCACTTCAGATTGCGGCCGACGACCATTGGAAGCAGCCCACAGATCCGGTCATGATCATCGATCACAGCATGGTAGACGCACCGGTAACCAAAAGAATCGAGCAGGATCTGGCGAAACCCAATCGTATGGAATACCGTACCGCGCGACAACGCGAAACGATCCCACTCCTCTCTCATGGCTTCAGAGTAGGCAACGAAGCGCAGCATATTCCGGCTATCCCTTCAGCCAACAGATGACGCCGACCATGATAAAGGCGCAGCCCACCCATTTCAAAAGGCTGATCTGTTCCTGAAACACCAAGATCGATACCGCCAGCAGCAAGACATACTGAAGACTGGCCACAAAGGTGACATAACTAAGATCAAACACGGACAGACAATACACCCATAGCAACGCAGCCACCGCATAAGAAAAGAAGCCGGCGAGAATGCCGGGCGAAGTCATATATCCTGTAGCGATCGACCAGGCGCCACCGTCAAAATTGACGGTTCGGCTACCGATCTTGAGCAGTGCGCTGGCAACAACCGTCATCGTCACACTGCCAAAAAGAATCATTAGCTTCATTGCGAATTCCCCTTGTCGGATTTGGCCATTTCTTTTTCCAATTCTTCCAGCCGAAGTTTGAGCAGGCCGAACTCCTGCGCGACTGCTTTATTCTTAGCCTTTAAATTTGAGATGCTTACGCTCATATTCAGCAATAGCAGGTAGGCGCCGGCAATCAACAGCGAAAAAAAGGCCGAGGGCGGATAATAGACGCCAATAAAATCGGAAAAGCCCTCCAACAGCCCCCTGAATAGCGAAACCACCAAAACGAAAAGTCCGATCAAGAGCCAAATCAGGGAGTACTTCTCTTTGAGCAGCCGTTCACGAACCAGAAAAATCACTGACAATATGATAATCAGGCTAAAGACGATCCCCAGCCACTGAATTTTTTCAAAGTGTCCAAATGGCATCGTCGCTTCACCGCCTCGGTCTGGCGCATGAAACCAGTATCGTCAGGATGACCTTGGACATGTAATAAGGACTTTTGAGCGGGGTGATGGAAGAAATGCCATTTTCACGCGCCCGCATTTCAACGCCAACCTCGCAGATCTTGAGTCCATGTTTTTTTAAAAGAACGATGGCATCCGGTTCGGGATAGTCGCTGGAATAATACTGGGACAGCAAAACCAGACTTTTGCGGTTGTAGAGCCGAAAGCCCGAGGTGCTGTCTGTGATCCGGGCATGGACCAACGCACGGAACAATAGATAAAATAATTTGATTCCCACCCTTCGGCACCAGGTGGTACGGAAGGATTCCACATCCAGGAAACGGGAACCGATCGCCATGTCGCAGCCACTTTCTTTCATGGCTTGCTTCAGCTTGGCTACCTCCCGTGGCACATGTTGGCCATCGCCGTCTATCTGAACCACATAGTCGTATTCTGCCGCCAGTGCATATTTAAAACCCGTCTGCATCGCCCCGCCGATCCCCAGGTTGCAGGGAAGATCAACAACTTTTACTCCCGCCGCACCCCGTGCCTGCATCGAAGTGGCGTCGGTCGAACAGTCATTCACGACCAGGATATCCACAGCCGGTGAAACCACCTGTATTTCCTGAATCACTTGCATGATATTGTGCTGTTCATTATAGGCCGGAATAACCGCCAATGTCGAGGACCGTTCCCGCGGAGTCCCATATTCAGCCGTTCTTTGCAAGCAATCGTCCCCCTGATATGATTCTGTCAGCCCCATAGGCAATCACGATACACATAAACGGCATCGCAGGGAAGCGGTATCGATACATCGCGTCAATAAACAACAAAACACAGAACAAAAACACAGCCAGTATGATCAACCACAGTATGGACGCCTGCGCGAATTTCCCGTTGCGAATTGCGGCAACGGTACCAACGATAAATATCCCTAACGGCAGCAATTTGAAACCATAGTATAAGGCATCGCCCAAATTACGAATGTTCGTCTCCCAGGCCCAGGTACCGAGAAAGGCGACGGCCCGGCGAAAATAAAGCACACTGACGGATTCCCAATTATTCACGATGAAACTCAAAATTAAACTGTCATATATATCAATCGTATAATCAGGTCGAAAGGTATAGTCGTATGCCGTGGATTTATCATAAATCCACCCTTTGGCATATACATTATACAATACCAGTTTCACATTGTATTGAAAAGAGCAGATCAATGGATCCAGTTTTCCGCAGGCGTATAGATACCCTGTCACGCAAAGCATCGCAGCCAGAAAACTACCCAACATTCGCCGATGCCGTCGCAAAATGCCTGCCATTCGGCTAGTGTCGATTCGACTTACGCTGTATAGAAGTAACATCCCCATAACCAGCACCCCTGTTGGACGAAAAAAGCACAGATAGAGAGAGGTCGCGGCCAAACACATCCTGAACAGCGTTTGCTTGGGCTCCAAAGCCCGAAGCAACAGATAAACGCACAACAGCATCAGGCTGACAAAGAAGCTATCCGTCAGAACATGGACCGACCAGAAAGTAATGTCCCAGATGTACAAATAAAAAAGGCCGGACAGAACAGCTGTAGTTCTGTTAAACAATATACCGGCAATCTTGTACACCAAGATGATCGCCAGACTGGCAACAACCGACTGAAGCAGGACAACCGCCGTTGGAGTTTTAAACAAGGCCAAGAGCAGGGTCAACAGCAGATTATATCCCAAGTACAACACTTCGTCGATATGCAGACCGATCGAAAAGTTTTCCAACAATCCGTATGCATAGTTGATATACCATTGGCTATCCGGCGTCTGCGGCAGGCCACGGCCGGAGAATACAAGCCAGAAGGCATGTCCCGCCGTCCGATAAAGGGATAACGCAACAAGCGTAAGCAAGAGAAGATATTCCCTTTCCCGATATTTGTCAAACAATTGTTGCACCTGGCCGCCTCGCCCCTCGCACCTTTTTTAACACATCTAGTTTTTATTCTACTATATTTTTCACAAATTCGTCACAAATTCGACATAATTTCGTAAAGTTTCTCCCGTATAATCAAAACAGATAACGCTCCATCCATTGCCGTGACGCTTCAACAGGGGAAGATTTGAAAACGGAGGGTTGCTGTGTGAAAACCAACACACCACAAAAAATTGTTTGTTCCGTTCTGATTGGTCTCCTTCAGTTCGGCGGCGGCGCTTTAGTCGCCGAGGCCGCAGCTCGAGAAGATCAGAGACGACAACATGAAGAAGTGCGGGAGACCCGGCACTCGAATCATCCTCGGTCACAGGAATACCGGCACAATGAAAAACTCCGACTAGGACGTGAATGGCAGGAACGACGTGAACTGCAGGATCGGGATCTAAGCCATTGGCGCCATGTCGACGAACAACGACACGAAATGGCCCTGAGGCGGTCGATGTTTGAAAGCGAGCGCGAATGGCGTCATCGTCAATGGATGGAAGAACAACGTCTCCAACGTCAAAGGGAAGATATCAGACAGCGCCGGTGGTGGGAGCATCAACGACACGAACAGGAGATGCGGCGCCTCGCGCATGAAGACGAATGGGAATGGCGCCACCGCCAATGGGTCGAACAACAACGCCACGATCATGAACTACGACAGATTGAAATCCTCGTTCTCTCGCTTGTATTACTTACAAAGTAACCAATGTTGTCTCTGTACGATAATGAAGAAAAAGGCAAGGCTTCCGGATATGCGAATTTTCCGGCAGCCTTGCCTTTTTGAGTTAATTTGATAAACAAAACATCCGTTACATCCGTTATTTTTAGTCTTCCGCCGATAATTTTTTATCTTCCAGCAAGGACAGTAGCTGCTCTGAAGACATTTCAGAAAAAACGGTCCCATCAATCCGGACATTCGGCCCCTGCCGGCAATTTTTCAGGCAATCGATGGTCCCTAGATCGATCTGCTCGCGCTGGTCAACCGGCAAGGACTCCACCGCTTCAATCAGATCCTGCGACCCTAGCAAATGGCAGGAGATTCCCCTGCAGATTTCCAACTTCACCGTTTTCACATGTACCCCTCCGCACAACGTTCTACGATAGTTTATTTCACTAGCGGCAAAACCTGATTAACGAAAAAACTCGCGTGCATTAGCCCCAGACACGCTCTGCACCTCGCCGTCGCCGATCCGAACCGATACGGACTGAGTGCAATGCCCCAGACAAAAAGCCGCCCGTGTATCCACTTTGTCTGATAAACCGTATTCCTCGGTCAATTGCTGCATTGAGTTAATCACATTATAGGAGCCTTTGATATGGCAGGCACTTCCAATACAAACATTAATTACGATCATATTATTCACGCCTTTCCATGATAATGCACGTGAAGCAGTTTATGCACCTTGCCCTTGAGCAATCCGCCATACAGCGCCATGATCACTGGGTTTTCCTCCGACCGCTTGATCGTGCTCATCCTGTCGGTTTCATAAAGGCCTGCGCTTCGGCGTTTTTTGCCCTCGCTATTGGTGACGGGTTGTCCTGCCCCACAGATACAGCCGCCGGGGCAAGCCATCACTTCGACAAAATCATAGGTTTTTTCGCCCTGTTGCATCTTTTTGATCAGGTTTTCAGCGTTTTTAATACCGCTGACAATCGCGATCTTCACTTCCCGACCGTTATAATCTATGCTGGTTTCCTTGACTCCCTGCAGACCGCGAACCCCTGTGAAGGGAATAGCGCGCAGGGCGGGCGCTGATTTGTCGTCGGAAATACGCCGGATCACAGCCTCCGTCACGCCACCGGTTACACCAAAGATAACTCCCGCGCCGCTGGTTGCTCCGAACGGCATGTCGACCGCTTCCGGATCGATCTCGGGAAATACAATGCCGGCTTCTTTAATCATCTGGATGAGTTCCTGCGTCGTGATGACATAGTCGACATAGGGAACCCCTTCTTCCTTGAATTCGTCCCTCGCCGCCTCTTGCTTCTTGGCGGTGCACGGCATGATGGCTACTACAACCACCCGTTTGTGTGAATGGCTGTAATGTTCTTTCAGTACGGCGCCGAACATCTGCATCGGGGAACGGCAGGTCGAAATATTTTCCATCAGTTCCGGATGATTCAGTTCGGCATACTTGACCCATGCCGGGCAACACGATGTGAACAACGGTAGTTTTTCGCCCTTCTGAACCTTCGATAAAAACTCTCCCGCCTCTTCCAGCACCGTCAGGTCTGCGCCAGTCGTGGTATCAAAGACTTCATCGAAGCCGATTCGCCGCAGCGCCGCAACGATCTTGCCCATCACGTTCTCACCTTCGGCCAGGCCCATTTCCTTGCCGACGCCGACGCGCACTGCCGGTGCAATCTGGACGACCACTTTGGCATTGGCATCGCTGAGATCTTTCCAGAGCTTCGACGTGTCATTCCTGACCACGATCGCGCCAGTCGGACAGACTGCCGCACATTGGCCGCAGCCGATGCATTTCGTATCGTTGATCGGCTCGTCGAACGCCGCGCTGATACACATTTTGGAGCCACGATGCGCAAAATCAATAGCGCCGATATTTTGAACTTCCTCGCACATACGCACACAGTCGCCGCAGAGGATGCACTTACTCTTGTCACGGACGATAGCGAGCGATGAGTTGTCCAGATCTGATTCTCCCGCTGTATTGTTGAAACGAACCTGCTTGATGCCGAATCTTTGGGCCAGTTCCTGCAATTTACACTTCCCGTTTTTCTCGCAGGTCGTGCAGTCGCGGCAATGGTTGGCCAGCAGCAGTTCGAGGATCATCTTGCGGTATCTGCGGAGCCGCGGCGTGTTGGTACGAATCTCCATGCCGGCTTTGGGCGGTGTGGAGCAAGAGGCATGGATCTCGCCGGATTTGTCTTCCACCACGCACATGCGGCAGGCGCCGTACACTGAAAGTTCGGAGTAATAACAGAAGGTGGGCAGGTCGATACCGGCTTTGCGAATGACGGCAAGAATGTTCTTCTCGCCCTCGATTTCCACCGGCATATTGTCAATCATCATAAAATCTGTGCTCACGGTGTCAGTCCTCCCTTATCGCCTTGAACGGGCAGGTTTCTATACAGGCGCCGCATTTGATGCACTTGGCCTGGTCGATTACGAACGGTTCTTTAATCTTCCCAGAGATTGCTTCGACCGGGCACCCTCTGGCACACTTCGAACAACCGCGGCATAACGCCGGATCGATGATGATTTTCTTCAACTTCTGGCAACTCTTGGCCGGGCAGCGTTTTTCCCGCACATGGGCTTCATACTCATCCCGGAAGTACTTGATGGTGCTGATCACTGGCAGAGGCGCCGTCTTGCCGAGACCGCACAAGGCGGTCGAAGAAATAGTGTCAGCCAATTCGAGCAACATGTCCAGGTCTTCTTCTTCTCCCTGCCCTGCCACGATCCGTTCCAGAATCTGAAGCATCCGCTTGGTGCCTTCGCGACAGGGAACACATTTTCCGCAAGACTCGTTCTGGGTGAAGTTCATGAAGAACCGCGCCACTTCGACCATGCAGGTATGTTCGTCCATGACGACCAGGCCGCCGGAACCGATCATCGCCCCTGCTTTCTTCAGGGAATCAAAATCCAACGGCAAATCCAGATGTTCCTGCGTCAGACATCCGCCGGAAGGACCGCCGATCTGAACCGCTTTGAAGCCGGCGCCTCCCCGGATCCCGCCACCGATGTCGAAAATGACTTCGCGCAGGGTAGTTCCCATGGGAACTTCGATCAGGCCTGTATTCTCAATATTTCCCGTAAGAGCAAACGCCTTGGTGCCCGGACTTTTTTCCGGTCCGATGGCCTTGTACCAAGCCGCGCCCCGGTTGATAATCAAGGGCACATTCGCAAAAGTTTCGACGTTGTTCAGCACTGTCGGCTTGCCATACAACCCCTGTTCCACCGTCCGCGGCGGCTTCACGCGGGGCATGCCCCGTTTGCCTTCGATGGAAGTCGTCAACGCGCTGCCTTCACCACAAACGAAAGCGCCGGCGCCTTTGCTGATCTTGATGTCGAAAGAACGACCGGAGCCCAGGATATTGTCGCCCAGCAGCCCAAACTCCCGGTTTTGTTCAATAGCTCTCTCCAACCGGCTGATAGCCAGCGGATATTCAGCCCGCACATAAATATAGCCGTAGGCCGCACCGCAGGCAATGCCGGCGATCATCATTCCTTCCAGCATCCGGTGGGGATCGCCTTCCATTACACTCCGGTCCATAAAAGCGCCGGGATCCCCTTCGTCACCATTGCAGACCACGAATTTGACTTCGGATGTCTGACGCTTTACCTGGGACCATTTACGTCCAGTCGGATAACCTCCGCCGCCACGCCCTCGCAGATTAGACTCATCGATTACTTTGACTATCTCATCCTGGGTCATGTCGAACAGTGCTTTTTCGAACGCCTTATAACCGCCGATCGAGAGATACTCCTGCAGCGACGTGGCGTCGATATGCCCGCAATGTTCCAAAACCAGGCGAGTCTGTTTTTTGTAGAAAGGAATCTCTTCCTGCGTCGGATAATGCTCGCCGTTCTTCCTGTACGTAAGACGATCCACGACTGCATTGCCAACGATCGACTGCTCGATGATCTCCGCGCAGTCTTCCAGCTTCACTTTAATATAAAGCCAACCCTTGGGTTCGATTCGCACCAGCGGCCCCATCTCGCAAAATCCATGACAACCGCTTTTCTTCACGCCGATCGAATCATCGTGCGGTTCTTTTTCCAGGCTAACGGCGCAGGCAAGTCCTCTGGCTTCAATCAACCTGACCAGTTCGGCGTGTATCTCGAGCGATCCGCCTGCTACACAGCCAGTCCCGGCGCAGACGAGAATCTTCTTTCGCTGCGCTTCCTGCGCGGTTTTATAATGTTCTCTTGCATTTTGCAGGTCTTCTCTATTTAACAGCATCGCCGCATTCCTCCCTGAGCTTCGCCAGAAGTTCGCTTGCCTTGTCCCGGAGTCATCGCCGGGTATACCTTGTCGTTCACCGTAAGTACAGGCGCCAGACCGCATGCGCCGAGACAGGAAACAGTCTCAACCGTAAACAGGAAGTCGTCCGTCGTCACCTTGGTCTCAGAAAGAACCAGTTCTTTGCGCAGCCGCTCCAGCATCGGAATCGACTTGCGCACATGGCAGGCGGTTCCGTCACAGACCCGGATAACGTATTTTCCTTTGGGCTGGAGGGAAAAGTTTTCATAAAAGGTGGCCACACTGTAGATCTTAGCGGTGCTGACATGTAGTTTTTCCGAAAGATATGGGAATACGTCTTTGGGAATGTACCTGTATTTGGCCTGGATGTCCTGAAGTATTGCGATGATACTGCCGGGAGAATAGCGATACTTGACCAGAATTTCATCAATGTCCCTGAAATCAACCGTTGCTTTCACGACAAGCCCTCCTGTAAATTCGCAATTATTATGCCAACCATAGTTTACTTCAATAAAAGTCGAAATTCAACCAATTAGTGAAAAAATTCTCATTTTATTAGTGAATTTTTTATCATTCCATTTTTCCAGCCTCTCAAATTTTGGCACCGGCAGGATTTTCGTTCTCGAATAGGGAAGTTCTGAATACGCAAATGGAAGACAGGAGTGTGTTATTAATGATTCGAGCCGCTATTTTGGAAAAACCTTTAACGCCGCTTCAAATTCAAATTCTGCCCGAACCAGAACTTGAGCCGGGCGCCGCCCTCTTGGAGACTCTATACAGCGAGGTATGCGGAACAGATGTGCATCTTTATCACGGTCGCTTGGCCGGCGTGCCTTATCCGATCATTCCCGGGCATATCAACGTAGGCCGGGTTGAAAAAACGAACGGAACAGTTAAGGATGCCGACGGCCAGCCGTTGCAGATCGGCGATGTGGTCACGTTCCTCGACGTACACGAAACTTGCCACGACTGCTGGTTTTGCCTGGTCGCGAAAGCTTCGACCCGCTGCCCCAGTCGCAAAGTATATGGCATCACTTACGGACTGCAGGACGGAATCCTGGGCGGTTGGAGTGAAAAAATCTATTTGAAACCCGGTGTCAAGGTCGTCAAATTGCCGCCGACAGTCAAGCCCGAAGCTTTCATCGGCGCCGGCTGCGGTCTCCCCACGGCCTATCACGCCATCGAACAGGCAGCTATACGTCTCGGAGATACCGTGGTAGTCCAGGGCAGCGGCCCTGTTGGCCTGAATTCCGCCATTCTGGCTCAACTGGCTGGAGCGGTCAAAGTCATCGTCGTCGGCGGACCGGCGCATCGCCTTGAACTGGCGCAGCAATTCGGCGTGGATGCCGTCATCAACATCGACGGCACAACGCCGGAAGAAAGAATCGCCGCCGTCAGAGAAATGACAGCCGGCCGTGGCGCCGACGTTGTCATCGAAGCCACCGGCTTTCCCGCCGCCGTCAAAGAAGGCATGGCGATGGCCCGTGACGCCGGAACCTATGTGGTGGTCGGGCAATACACCAACAACGGCGATATTTCGATGAATCCGCACCTTGATATCAACAAGAAGCATCTGACGATCAAAGGCACCTGGGGCATCGATCTCAGTCACTTTTACCGTTCCATCCAAATAATGGCGAAGCACCACGACCGCTTCGCCTGGGAAAAATTCGTGTCCGGACGCTACGGATTGCATGAAGTCAACCAAGCTATCAACGATGTCGAGCACCACCGAGTGATGAAGGCTGTCATTGACCCCCATAAAAAATAGCCACCGTTTTTGGCACTGACCGCATATAGAAGAAGGAGGAATTTACATGAAAAAAGGAACCCCAAAAAACAGTTTTTTCGCGCTGTCACTGTTCTTGTTCCTGTTCCTCATTATCTTCCTTGCCCAGCCAGTTTCCGCCGCAGCCAGTACCATCATCGACGACTGGAAAACGACCGCCGTTCCCCCGGCGCCGGTGCTGAAATCAGTGGTAGTCGATCCCCAAACTACGGCCTTCCTGATCCTCGACATACAACAACCAATGTGCAATACGGAACAACGCCCCCGTTGCGCTGCTTCAGTGCCTAAAATCGCCGAGTTTCTGCTCAACGCCCGGATCCATTCCATGCCAATCATATACAGTCTGACTCCGACGGGAACCCCCGAAGATATTGTCGCCGCTGTATCGCCGTTGCCCGGCGAACCCTCTGTCCGCTCCAGCGTCGATAAGTTTTACAACACCGACCTGGAAAAAATTTTAAAGGATAAAGGGATCAAAACAGTTATTATTTCCGGCACCGTCGCACACGGAGCCGTTCTGCACACCGCCACCGGCGCGTCCATACGCGGCTTCCAGGTCATCATTCCAGTTGACGGCATGTCGTCCGTCGAATCCTACGCCGAACAATATACAGCCTGGCACATGCTCAACGCCCCCGGCACCCGCGCCCGGACGACCCTGACTACTTTCGACAAAATCAGCATAAAATAGTTTTTTCACCTTAAAGCAAAGCCGCTGCGCAAAAAATCGCAGCGGCTTTATTTATCCGTATTACTTACTGAACTCGACTTTAATTTTTACAGAGGAAATTTCCATCCTATGGCGAAGTTATTATTAATAATAATTCTTTATTTACGCATTCTACAACTCGATATTTATAATGGAGGTGACAGCAAATGCCAAAAATCCAGGCCCGCGCCAAACGCCTCAGAATTTATATTGGCGAAGCTGATTCCTGGGAAGGAAAGTCTCTCTATCAGGCACTGGTTCTCAAAGCAAGAGAGCTCGATCTAGCCGGTGCTTCTGTTTTTCACGGCTGCACGGGGTACGGCGCCAGCAGTCGAATCCACACAGCCAGCCTCATCGATTTGTCCGCCGATCTACCCATCATGATTGAAATCATTGACAGCGATGAATACATTCAAAAACTCCTGCCGTTTCTCGATCTGATGGTTAAAGAAGGCCTCGTGACCCTCGACGATGTCGAAGTCATCAAATACGGCAATAAGCCGCCCAAACACTAGGCCGGGTGGCTGATCAGGGGTGGAATGGTTGGAAAGCATATTTTTCGTTGCCCTCGGCGGCAGTGTCGGCTCTGTGACCCGTTACCTTGTTTCAGTCTGGGCGGCGGGACGCCTGGGAACCGACTTCCCTTTTGGAACCTTGATTGTCAACATTGTCGGCTGCTATATCATCGGTTTATTTATGATCCTTGCAACCGAAAAACTGCTATTGCCCAACTATTGGCGCTTGCTCGTAGCGAGCGGTTTTCTCGGCGGGCTCACAACCTTCTCTTCCTTCAGTTATGAAACGTTGATGCTGGTGCAGGAGGGGGCTTGGACCCCGGCGTTCATCAACCTGGCCGCCAATCTTGCCACCGGTTTGGTTGCGACCTGGGCAGGAATGGTCACCGCCAGAATTATTTGATCTTTTTTATTAGTGTGCTACGGTCACTTCTCTCTATCGGCGATTATCCCGGTTGGCCTGTTCAATCGCACGCTGCTTAAATAGTTTAAAGTGCATGAGAAAATCCAGAAACGGTATTTTCAATAAGGGTTGATTGGCTCTGCGTTCAGTAGCAGAACTGATCCTTCCCTGCAGACACAGTTCTTTGCCTGCCTGCACATACGCCTGAAAGACTTCCTGCACAAGCGGGGAGTCTTTTTGTTCCAGCAGCATCGACATTTTGCGAGCCAAAGTCCCCACCACAGGAGCATCTGCGAACTTGGCGAATGTCGTAAAATATGACAATGTGTTTTTCACAGTTTCCGGTTCCAAATTGGCGCATAGCGTCAGAATCACCAGCGGCTTCCCGATCACACCTTGGTCAACGTGGTGGAATATCAGCCCGCTCTCAGACAGGCACAAGCCTTCTTGCGTTCCCGTACAATTATATCGATCCATAAAAGTTTTCATCCGTCCCGTCAACCCGAACACATACACCGGTGAACCGTAGACGATGATATCAGCTGCCCGCATCCGGTCGAAAATTTCTTTTACGTCGTCTTCCGATTCATAGATGCAATGACCCATGGTTTCCGGTTTGCCGCAAGATCCGCAGGCGATGCAGCTGTTTATTTTCTTCTCGGCCAATACTATCGTTTCAAATTCAGCACCCGCCGAAGTCGCGCCTTCGCTCAATTTGTCGAGCAATAGTTGTGTGCACCCCCGGCGCCCCCGGTGACTGCCATTGATCGCTAAGATATTCATGTCGAACACCGCCCCCTGCTAATGAATTCAACGAGCCACAATCTGTAACCAGACCACTCCCACGATAGTCATTCCCACCGTCAAGGGAAATCCAACACGAAAATATTGCCTGGCCGTCATGCGCACTTTTTGCTGAAGGGCGATTTCCGCCACAATCAGATTGGCGATGGAGCCGGTGATTGTCAGGTTTCCTGCAAGAGTAGAGAACAACGCCAAGCCCTTCCACCAAAATTCCGGCTGCTGCTGTGGGATAAAGAATTTCAGCAGCAAAACCGCCGGCACATTGCTTACGAGATTGGACACAACAACCGTCACTCCAGCAAACACGCCCATGTTGGTGAAGCCAGAAAACGACAGCCGCTGCAGAATATAGCCCATCAACCCGCTTTTGTCGACGCCAGCTACGACAACAAACAAACCGATGAATACCACTAACAGGTTAAAATCAATGCTGGTGTATACCTTGTTGGGTTTGACCCGCCGTGTGACGAGCAGAAAAGCAGCGCCGCCAGCTGCAGTCAGCACCAGATCCATACCGGCTATATAGGATGCGATTACGAACATCAGCGTAATGAGACTTTTACGCATCAAATACGTGTGAACAGTTACGACTGTATCAACATCGCCGCGAATCAAACCCTCCGACAGTTCTTCCCGATAAAGGCGGGCCAATAATCCATAGGTGCAAACCAATCCTACGATTGCCACTGGTCCTGCCGCCAAAAAATAAGCAGTGAAGGAAAGGCCTGACAGCCCGCCAACCAGGATGTTTTGCGGATTGCCGAGAAGCGTGGCTGCGCTTCCCATATTTGAAGCCAAGGCGACTCCCAGCAAATGCGGTAACGGATTGCACTGAAACTTGCGACACAATAATAGAACCACCGGCGTGAACAACAGACAAACAATGTCGTTAATCGCCACTGCCGAGGTCACCCCACTGACCGCAATCGTCGCCGCCAGCATCTGATGCTGGTTTTTTACGTTGCGCGCCACGACATCACCCAGCAGTTCGAAGAAACCGGCCAGCTTCAGATTGGCCACCACCACCATCAATGAAAACAAGATGACAATGGTTCTGTGGTCAACAGCCTCGCTGGCCTCTTCAAAACTCAGCACCCCGGATGCGATCATCAGCACCGATCCAATGATAGCGGCGCCTGCTCTGTCTACACGGAATACCGGGCTTTTTCCCAGCGTAAATATGGCAAGAACACCTGCCATGATAGTGCCGGACCAGACCATTTCTGCTGTAAGTCCCATGTTCTAGCCGCCTTTATTAACAGATAATACCGTTCCATAAAATTATAGTGCATAAATTCCAAACGAGGAATCTGTGCACTACATTTTTCATATCGTTTTATATATTTGTTCCGCGATAAATATTAATCGAGTTGCACATCTTCCCCATTTAAGATTTTTTTCATATTCTTCATCGGACACATCTTGCCGCACATGGTGCAGGTGTCTTCATGCTCCGGCTTGGAAGAAGAGCGATATTTCCGAGCTTTTTCCGGATCCATCGCCAATTCGATCATCCGGGGAAAATCAACTTCGGCCCTGGCAGCGCTCATGGCATTATCCCAATCCCGCGCTCCCGGCAATCCTTTGGCAATATCTGCTGCATGAGCGGCAATCCGGGCGGCAATGATGCCTTCCTTCATGTCATCCATGTCCGGCAGCCGCAAATGTTCGGCCGGCGTCACGTAGCAGAGAAAATCAGCGCCGTTGGCGGCAGCGATCGCGCCGCCGATCGCGCTGGTGATATGATCATATCCCGGCGCCACATCAGTAACGAGCGGCCCCAGAACATAAAACGGCGCGCCATGGCATAACCGCTTCTGCATCATCATGTTGCCGGCAATTTCATTGATCGCCATGTGACCAGGTCCCTCGATCATAACCTGAACATTGCGTTCCCACGCTCGTTTGGTCAACTCGCCCAGCGTAATCAGTTCTTCAACTTGAGACGCGTCGGTTGCGTCATTGATGGAACCGGGGCGACAGGCGTCTCCCAGGCTCAACGTCACATCATATTTCACGCAGATGTCGAGCAGGCGGTCAAAGTATTCATAAAAGGGATTTTCCTGATGATTCATTTCCATCCAGGCAAACAACAGCGAACCCCCGCGGGATACGATATTGGTCAGTCGCTTGTTACGTTTGACTCTTTCTGCAGTCGCCTTGTTCATCCCGCAGTGAATCGTCATGAAGTCTACGCCATCTTCCGCGTGCGTTTCCACCACTTTGAAAAACTCGTCAACCGTAATGCTTTTTAGCGCCTTATCCAAAAGGCCGACTGCATCATACATGGGAACCGTCCCAATCATTGCCGTCGAAGAGTCAATCAACCGTTTCCGGAAAGTCTGCGTTTTGCCGAAGCAACTCAAGTCCATGATCGCTTCCGCTTTCAGCTCAATCGCCTTGTGCGCTTTGGCCAGTTCCAGGTCAAGGTCGCAACAATCCTTGGATACACCGAGATTGACATTGATTTTGGTGCGCAGCCCAGTCCCGACCCCTTCTGGATCAAGCCTGGCATGATTTTTGTTGGCTGGAATGACGACCTGACCCCCGGCAACGAGTTCTCTCAAACGCTGTGGATCCATTTTTTCTTTTGTAGCAACGATTTGCATCTGCGGTGTTACGATACCTTGCTTGGCAGCATCCATTTGAGTCGAATACTTCATAATTCATCCCCAACTTTCTATTTATTCAAAGCATAAAAAAAGAAGCATGCGCAGAAAAGCTTGCTCCCGATCTTCATCGCTTCCCTACGGTGGTACGAACCACGTCAGGTTCCAAGGGTCGGACTCGTCCTCTCAGCCTTGCGGCCCCCCTAGCTCACTGCATTATTCACTTCAACTGTATTGTATTCCCCATACCGGGATTTGTAAAGCAAAAGAAATAATTTTAGATTTATTTGAAACAATCTTGCATATAACTAGATTATGTTTTATTATATCTATATTCAGCAACACATCTCAAGGAGGTTTATTCATGCAACCGAACGACATGTTTTGGCGAGCTTCTTTGCCAGAACTCAAACAAGGCTACTCGCAAATGCAAGAATCCGGCCGATTCACCTGCCTCTGCTGCGGATTTCAGACCGAGTCCGGCCGCATCTATCCGATAGAAGAAGGGTTCTTCGATGCGAATTCAGCCATGCGCAACCACATCCGTCAGAAACACGGTTCGCCACTGCATTTTTTGTTGCAGCTCGACAAGCGCTGGACCGGCCTTACCGAGCTCCAAACCCGTTTGGTCACCTTATTCGCTTCAGGAATCGGCGATCAGGAAATTGCCCGCCAACTTAATTCAGGCAGCGTTTCCACTATCCGCAATCACCGATTCCTGCTGCGGGAAAGGGTGAAGCAAGCAAAGATTTTCCTGGCGATCGGCGAACTCATGGAAACGCCGGATAAGCCGAAAACAACTCTGGAAAAGCAACTCACCGAAAGCGACCCAAATAAGGAAGCCCAAAAAATCCTGGCGACTTACTTCCCCCAGGGAACCGACGGTCCCCTATCTACATTCCCTGCCCGGGAAAAACGCAGGCTCATCGTGCTAAAGCAAATCGCCACCCGGTTTTCGTCAGTCCGGGTTTACAGTGAAAAAGAAGTCAATTCGATTCTCAGCGCAATTTATGAGGATCATGTCTTGTTGCGCCGCCTGTTGATCGATTATGGATTATTATCTCGCAGGTACGATGGCAGCGAATATAGAGTCGTATCATCAACTGCAACTGGTGTTGACCAAGAATCTGCACAAGGAGAAGATGAAATGTTAGATCGAAAAAAAGAACTTATTCGCGAATATAAAGAAACACCCCGTCCAATGGGAGTGTTTCAAATCAAGAACAACGCCAACGGCAAGCTGTTTCTGCTGAAAGCATTGGACATTCCGGGCATCATCAACCGTCATCAGCTAGAACTGAAACGGAACATGCATCGGAACCCAGAACTGCAGGCCGACTGGAACCGTTACGGGGCCGATGTTTTCTCATTCGATGTTCTCGCACGGCTAAAGCCGGAAGATTATTTGCCGGAACAGTGGCCTGCCGCAGTTGCAGAATTGTTGGAAACATGGCTGGAGAAGTTGCAACCCTATGGAGAAGCGGGATATAACAAAAGAAAACCATAGCCTATTTTCTATCTCTGAATGTCCTGTAAAACAAAAGTCAGCGTTCCAATTTAGGAATGCTGACTTTTGCTATATCCAGTCAATTAGTCGTTGCCCGATAAAAAACCGTGTCGACCTTCATCACCGAAAATTCAGTTGGCAATCCTTCTTTCTCTATACGAACAAATCCGTTTTTTTCATAGAAGCGGTGAGCCGCTTTGAATTTATCAGTAGTTCCAAGGTAAACCGTTTGCACTCCATGCGCAGCAGACCACCCCATCAATTCCTGCAACAGTGCTTGCGCCACCCCATGTTCAGGGCCTCTGAAAGCTGATTTTACAAACATTTTTCGGAGGGCCGCCTGCTGGTTGCCGATATCGATCAGGCCAATCGTCCCTACGACACTTTCCTCATGCACTGCAACCCAAAAGTTTCCGTTTCCCTGTTGGTAATATCGCGAAATTTCCTCCAGGTCCGGCTGATCCTTCCGCGTAATCTTTATCCCGAACTCGTTCTGCTGTATGCTCAGAATCATGGCAATCAAACCGTCTTTGTATTTTGCCTCATATTCACAAATTGCGAACCCTCTCACTTCAACTTCCTCCTTCTCTGCTGCACTGATTCGATCTTTGTGTTCACCGGACTCGTTTCTGTCGTTTCCATTCGCTTTCAATGCTGTCCCGCATCCTTGCCAGCAGTTCACTCACTACAGCTTTTTCTTTCGGGTTGAAACCAGAAAAACATTGTGCAATAAACTGATTTTCTGTAGCAATGACCTTCTCGTAACATTGCATTGCCTGTTCAGTTGGAAACAATCGCCAGGCACGCTGGTCGGACTCATCGCGCTCTTTCCTTACATAATTGGCCTGGATCAGTTTTTGCACCGCCTTGGTCGTTGTCGTCTTATCAACCCGGAGCAGATGCGACAGTTCGATCAGATTAATTCCCGCATGCTCACAGATGCGGGTAAGAAAGATAAATTGCCCTTTTTGCAGCTGCAACCGGCGAAACAAAATATCGCTGATCGACTGGATCGAACGCGACACCGCACCAATATCTCGTAATATTTCACTGTCCAGTTCCTTCATGCGTCTCCTTATTTTTTGCGTCATCTTCTACACAATATGAATTTTAACCGGAATATAGTTGAATTGTCAACTATATTCCTCCTCGTTTTTTTCTTCTCTCATATTGCAAATTCTTATTTATATTCTGTATAATATGATTAAAACTTATTAAAGAGGTTATAATAATGTTAAATTCAATTGATTCAAAACTTATTCACCATTTGATGTCAAATGCCCGCGCCACTTGGTCCGAGTTAGGAACCCTGCTCAAACTGTCAGCCCCAGCCGCCGCTGACAGAGTCAGGCGGTTGGAAGAAAAAGGCGTGATCAAAGGATATTTTGCCGCCGTCGACCCGGAAGCCGCCGGATGCGGCATGGCCGCCCTGATTTCAGTATCTTTGTCTACGTCAGACGCCCGTGCACATTTTCTTTCAAGCATCCAAGGGTTCCCCGAGGTTCTGGAATGCCATCATGTCGCAGGGGATGAGGATTACATCCTCAAGGTTCGCTGCCGCACCACCCGCGATCTGGAACGCCTCATCAGCCATGACCTGAAATCCATCGTCGGCGTGTCCAGAACCCGCACCACCGTTATCCTGTCCACAATTAAAGAAACCTCCATTCTCCCCATCTCCGTAGGAGAAGGTTGAGTCATGGAGGTTTCCTATTATTTAAAAGGACTCTTGCTCGGATTTTCCATCGCAGCTCCGGTCGGTCCCATTGGCGTGCTGTGTATCAAACGCACCCTTTCCGGCGGGATCGCTTCCGGTTTCACTTCCGGTCTGGGGACCGCAGTGGCCGACGCATTGTACGGATTGATCGCCGCATTCGGAATTACCGCAGTCTCATCCCTTTTACTGGAGTACAGCTTTTACCTCCGCCTGGGCGGCGGCATTTTCCTGCTCTACATGGGAAGCAATCTCTTTCGGTCGCTTCCTGCCTCCAGCCCGGCGGAATCATTCTCAACAGACCGTTTCGGCGACTTTGGTTCAGCCTTTGTTCTGACCCTGACCAACCCGCTGACCATACTTTCCTTCACAGCTATTTTCGCCGGATTCGGAGTCGGCGACACGCCAGGAAACTACCGGTTGGCAGCCATAATGGTCGGCGGAGTCTTCAGCGGCTCGCTGCTCTGGTGGATCCTTCTCAGCGGTGCTGTCGGAATTTTCCGCAGCCGGTTCGACCATCGCAGTCTGTCTTTTGTCAATGTTGCAGCAGGCATCACCATTTGCATCTTCGGCCTCATCAGCCTCGCATCGCTTTGGCAATAGGCCGACCTGTTCGCCTATACTCCGGCGTAAGCGTTAAAACCGCCATCTACCGGAACCACGATGCCGGTGACAAAGCCGGAGGCTTTTTCGTCCGCCAGCCACAGTAGCGTGCCGAGCAGGTCCCGCGGATCACCGAATCGCTTCATCGGCGTGTGGGTGATTATTTTTTGCGCCCGCGGCGTTAACGATCCATCCGGATTCGTTAACAGCGTCCGATTCTGTTCCGTCAGGAAAAATCCAGGCGCGATCGCGTTCACGCGAATGCCCGTCTCCGCCAGATGAACAGCCAGCCACTCGGTGAAGTTGCTAACAGCGGCCTTGGCCGCGCTGTAAGCCGCGACCTTGGTCAGCGGATGATAGGCGCTCATCGAAGAGAGGTTGATGACGGTAGCTCCGGGACGACCGAGCATCTGCAAGGCAAAGACCTGCGTCGGAATGAACGTGCCCATGAAATTTAGTTGAAATACTGATTCAAACCCTTCCACTTTCAGATCAAAGAAAGTTCCCTGCAACGGATTTTCAATGTCCGGCTGAAAAATCTCTTTGGCTGAAATACCTGAAGGATGGTTTCCGCCGGCCGCATTGATCAAAATATCGCAAGGCCCCAGTTTTGCTTTGACAATTTCCGCAGCGCGTTCAACTGCACTTTTATCCAGCACATCACAAGGAACCGCCATCGCAACGCCACCGGCGGCTTGAATTGCCTCCACAACCACCTGGGCTTTTTCAGCAGATCGATTCATGATCGCTACTTTGGCCCCCGCCTGCGCCAACGCTTTGGAGAAAGCACTGCCCAGAACGCCAGCTCCTCCTGTGACCACCGCGACTTTGTTCAACAAAACCTGATCCATGATATCTTCCCCTCTCGATGCTTTAATGTTATTTTTTTCTGCTGTTATGATTATACTCCAATTCCAACTGGAGGATCACCTGAGCGACGTCATTCTCGTCGCATGCGACGCCCTCCCGCAGGAACCCACCCAATCGTTCCTGCATCAGGCCAAGTTGCTGCAGTGTCTTGGCAAACCCATTGCTATAGAGGCTCTTACGAAAAATGAAGTTCACAAAATAGTTCTCGATGAGCCATTGTACGGGTCCACTCCGATCTGCCCCTCCCACTGGCGTTATCTCATCGATCCGCTCATAATCGGACTGCACCAGACAATTTATCTCTCTGCCCATCCTTTCCGGATCGGCGAGACACTCCAGCGCCGTCACAAATCGCCGTGTCATCGACAGTCGCTCTGCCATCGTCAGTTGCCGCTGCTGCAATAGGTCGATCAAATGCTGCTCAATTTCAAAATAGTAACGCAGCGCACTATGCTCCGGCTGTTGGCATGGGTAAACATGATTGACGAAATCGAGCGGCAATCTGGGGATCGGCGAGTCTTCACTCCGGACGATCCGAAGAGGCTGCTCGCGCAACGCCAGCTTCACCGCCGCCGGGCAGCTGAAGCTTAGCGAAAGTTCGATTCCCCGCTCAGTATCCATCGGATAGCGTGGAAAGCATTGGCATACGGTGTCTAGGTGCTCATGCCCGGCAATTTGCTGCAGACGGCATAGATTCTCCGGCGTCAAAAACCAGCAGCCCCCGCCCGCCCGTTTGGCAATCCGCGCATATTCGCCATAATCAGCTTCGCTTAGCAATGGAACAAAGGCTTGCAGAAACTCATCTTCGCGCCCCGCTGCCTGAAAAAGTTCCCGGTTCCTCCGGTAACCCGCTTCATCGACCGTCACCAGCCAATTGTTTCGGCAACAGACGCCGCATTGCCGACATGTAAACTTCTCAACGATATCCAGATATACAAACATCACGGTCGATCCACCGACCATTCGTCGATCAGGTTTCCGCTCTGCGTGACGGCTTTGACCCGAAGTTGATCGGCGTTTACCATAACCACCAGATAGTTCGGCTCTTCTACCGGGTTATGAAAAAACACGTTCCACTCTTTAGCGGATACATTCGTGTAGGTTTTGGTGCCGCTGCGGCCTGTCGCCGCATAGATCGTACCCCTTGCCGGCGCTGCCATCTCTTCACCGTCAAACAACGGTGCGGTGCGGGCAACGACGTGATCATGGGCGGTGAACACCACATCCACATGATACTGATCGAAAAGCGGCGCAAAACTCTGCCGAAGACGTTCATTCACGCCCTCAGGTTTGTTCCCATAAAGAGGACGATGGATGAAAGCGATCCGCCATTTTTTCTGCGTCGCAGCCAGGTCGGCCGCCAACCACACCCGCTGTGCTTCGATCAAGTCTGGAACAAAACTTCGTTGTTCCCCCTCCTGGCTGTCAAGCATAACAAAATGAACGTCACCATAATCGAAAGAGTAAACCTGCCCCTTCAGTCCATCCGGACCATTGTCAGGCAACGCAAATTGCGCCGTGAAAAACACCGGCCGGGAGAATACTCTTTCCGGTGTATACGACTCATGATTCCCGGTAAGCGGCATAGTCGGAAGGCTTTCGGCCACCCCTTCCACCCCGGCGAACCAAGCTTCCCATTCCGCGTAATCCTGTCCCACATCGACCAAATCCCCTACGTTGGTAAAAAAAACAGCATCCGGATTCGCCCGATAAGCCTGTTGCAGCGTGGTCCGCCAGACGCCATAGTCGAGACTTTGCGAATCGCCAAAAATCAAAAATTTGAATCCACCGTCTTTCAACGGCGCCGTCTGAAAACTGTACTCGGGACTCCAGGTATCCGCTCCGCCAACCTGATATCGGTAACGCCGCCCTGGCGTCAATCCGTTCACAGTCACAGAATGCAAGTTCATGACTCCCGCAGAAGTCTCCAGGCTGTTCGTCCGGGCCGCGAGGATTGTGACCGGCGACGGAATTGTCTTATCCGACAAACTTTCATAGAGTCGAATCTCCCCGGATGTCACTTCGGCATCGGTCCTCCAGGTGATCGTTTGCGTCGTCATGGGGTCTTTCGTCCACGTCAAAACAATATGATCCGGCTCAGCGGAGAGCGCGGCAGATGATCCCGTCCATAAACAAAGAAGCAACACGGCTGTTGCCGCCCCGCGGAAAAAGCGTCGGAAATTCAACATATCTATCCCCCAGGGCATTTTCAACGCCATTATTTTTGCCACATAATTATCGGGCGGGGTTCATGACAAACTGGCCGAACGCTATTTCCAGGTCTTTGCAGACGCTGGAATTTTCGTCGGCCAGATGAGCACATTTTTCGCATTACGGATGGAAAACTACTTGGCTCGAAATCTTCGCAGTCGTATTGTACGGATTATCGTTTCGTCACGATTACGATGCCAGAGTCGGTAACCATATAACCGCGGGCACGGTCAGCATCGTGATCATAGCCAATCTCCGTTCCCTCGGGAATACGCATGTCTTCGTCGATGATCGCCCGCCGAATCTTCACATGACGACCGATTTCCACGTTGGTGAATAGGATCGAATCCTCAATAAGGCTGTAGCTGTTGATCTTGCCACGCGGGCCGATGATGGAACGTCTCACGGTACTGCCGCTGGTAATGCAGCCGCCGCAGACATAGGAGCTGATGTTTTCACCCCGCCTGCCGTCCTCATCAAATACGGTTTTGGCTGGCGGCAGATTCCCCTGATTGGTCAGGATCGGCCATCGGTAATTGTAAAGATTCAGCTGCGGCGCCACATTGACCAAGTCCATGTTAGCATCGTAATAAGAATCAATCGTGCCGACATCTTTCCAATACCCGCGTTCTTCCGGCTTCATCCCGGGAATCATATTGTCCATGAAGTTATACGTGAACACACGGTCTCCTTTGGCAAGCATCATCGGAATGACATGCTTGCCGAAGTCCAGATCGTCGTGTTTCTTTTTTCCCTCTTTCAATACTTCGATGAGTTTGCGGGTGGAAAAAATATAGTTACCCATCGATGCGAAGCATGTATCCCGCTCGGGGATGCATTTTGGCTTGACCGGTTTTTCCTCAAAGGAACTCACGCGAAAATCTTCATCGACGGCGAAGATACCGAACCGGGAAGCGTCCGACACTGAAACTTCCAAGGCCGCTACCGTAATATCTGCATGATTCATGATGTGATAGCCGATCATCTGGCTAATATCCATTTTGTAAATGTGATCGCCGCCAAAAATAGCGATATAATCCGCATCGGTAGATTCCACGAACCGCATGAACTGGTAAATCGCGTCCGCGGTTCCTTTGAACCATTCCTCTGACTCACTGTTCGTTTCCGGTGAGATCGTGTCAAAAAACTCTCCCATCCCAACCAAACGGGACCAGAATTCCTTGATGTGTTTATTCAACGGGTATGCTCGGTATTGAGTCAATACATACACTTTTTTGATGCCGGAGTTGAAAAGGTTGCTGAGCACAAAATCAATGATCTTGTATTTACCGCCAAAATCGACGCAGGGTTTGGGACGATTCATGGTTATCTGACCCAGCCGTTCTCCTTTTCCGCCCGCCAGCACCATCGCAATAGTATTTCTGGTGGCGTTGCCCATAGAATACATCTTTCTCTACCCCTTCCCTATATACACTGACAACAACCGCATTGCCCTAATATTCAATATTTGACCTCTGGCAGAGAATCCCTCTTTTTTTGCTTGCATAAATTATCTTTCTATTGCAGGAAGAACAGTTGTCTATAGCGAATTTTCATTCATATCATTTTGTTTGATAGCAAATTGTATATCAGGGAGGATTTCTGTTGAAATTGACCACTGATACAGCCTTTGAGAATTTATCCACTCTAAGCTCCAATATTTTTTACGATATTTTGGATCAGGCGAAGGACATTATCCTTGTCGTCGGTCCAGATTCAAGGATCCTGTATGCCAACCAGTCAGCGGCGGATGCCTACGGATACCCGGTGACCGAACTTCAGACCCTATCCGTTAAAAACCTGCGGGCGCCGGATCAGCTGCCTCAGCTTGAACTTCAGCTGGCAGCCGCTTATGCAGGCTCCGTTTCGTTTCGCACGCAACATCAGCGTAATAGCGGCGAACCTTTCCCTGTCGAAGTGAACTCCAAAAATCTGCAGATCAACGGGCTCAAGGCCGTGATCAGCATTGTTCGCGATATCACCGCAACGGTTGCCTTGGAGAAGGCTCTGCAGGAAAGCGAGCAAAAGCAGCAAAGCCTAAACGAAGAGCTGATTGCCGCCAATGAAGAATTGACGGCTGCCAACGAAGAGCTCACCGCCACCAATGAAGAACTCACCGCCTCTGAAGAAGATTTGCGGTCGCAGTTCCAGGAGCTGCTGGAGAAAGAATCGGAAATTCAGCGCCAGAATGCGATTTTATCGTCCTTGCAGGGAACCGCCCTCGGCCTTATGCACAGAAGCAATCCCGCCGAGTTGTTATCCATGATCGTCGCCGACGCCACGAGTCTGGTCGGCACAAATCACGGTTTTATTTATATTCTGGACAGCTCGCGCCAAGTATTCCGGCGGACCCATGGACTGGGGATCTATGCAGCGGATATCGGCCATGAAATCTCTGCGGACAAGGGAATCAGCGGATTGGTATACCGGACTGGAGCGCCGGCTACGATCAATGACTATCACACCTGGAAAAAGCAAAACCCCGAATCTGTGCAAGCCGATAATATTTATGCGGTTCTGCAGATTCCACTTAAAGCAGAATCCCTGGTCATCGGCACGATCGGACTGGCCTATTGTGAACTAGGAAAAGAATTCGGGCCGGAAGAAGTGTCCCTGCTGAGCCGATTTGCTGAAATGGCTTCCGTCGCTCTGGACAACGCGACTCTCCTTGAATCGTACGAGCGTGAGAATCGAGAACGGCGCACAGCGGAAACCTCGTTGCAAGCTACCATCAATGCAATTCCCGACCTGTTGTTCGTGTTGCGCCGCGATGGAACTTTTCTTGAGTGCCATGAGGGGACTGACGCTTTCTTTCTTCCCTCGGAACTGTTTCTTGGCAAAAAAATCTCCGACATCTTCCCGCCTGTCCTCAAAGACCTGATGGAAGAAAAACTTGAGCGCGCTTTCGAAACCAATGATCTGCAGCTTTTCGAATATGAGCTGGCTGACGGCGACAAACTGTCCTTCTACGAAGCCCGCATCGCATTAAGAACCGGCGATCAGGCGTTAGCGCTCTGTCGTAACGTGACGGACCGCAAGAGAATGGAAGCTCAGTTGACGCACCTCAGCCTGCATGATGCATTAACCGGCTGCTACAACCGAACGTTCTTTGAAGAAGAAATGCGCAGGTATGAAATGCAGCGCGAAAAGGCCGTCAGCTTACTGATGTGCGACGTGGACGGGTTAAAGATCGTCAACGACTCCCTCGGCCACAAGACCGGCGACGACGTCTTAAAGAGCGCAGCTGATATTTTGCGTCAATCGTTTCGTCCCGGCGATGTCATCTCACGGATTGGCGGGGATGAATTCGTCGTCCTGCTTACCCCTAATTCGGTCAAAGCTTGTGAAAACGCCTGCCACCGAATCAAGAAACACGTCCGGAAATACAACCTTCTGCATCCCACTCTGCCGCTCAGCCTGTCGTTGGGTTATGCCGTAAGCCGTCAGAGTCCGGTTGACATGAACGCAATGTTCAAAGAAGCCGACAACAATATGTATCGCGAGAAACTCCATCAAAAAAACAGCGCCCGCAGCACTATTGTTCAGGGACTTGTCAAGGCTCTCGAAGTTCGGGATTTCATCACCGAAGGTCATGGAGACCGGCTTCAGGACCTCGTCGAAAACTTCGCCCGGTCCCTGGAACTGCCAGAGAGCAGTTTGCCGGATCTTCGCCTGTTGGCTCACTTTCACGATATAGGAAAAGTCGGGATCCCTGACAATGTTTTATTCAAACCCGGCCCCCTGAATGCAGACGAACGGACGATCATGCAGAAGCATTGCGAAATCGGGCATCGCATCGCGATGTCCACGCCAGATCTGGCGCCGATCGCCGGTTGGATTCTCAAGCATCAGGAGTGGTGGAACGGCTGCGGTTATCCGCTTGGGCTCACGGAAGACGCCATTCCGTTGGAATGCCGGATCTTGTCCATCGTCGACGCTTTCGACGCTATGACCCACGATCGCCCCTATCGCCAAGCCCTGAGTCAAACCAGTGCGATTGCAGAACTCCACCGCTGCGCAGGAACACAATTCGATCCACACTTGGTCGGACAATTCGTCAAATTACTTTAGAGAACCGTTACATTCACCATTCTTCGCCCCCATCGCAATGCATCTTCCACCCGCTCGAAATAAAGGTCGATATGACTGTCACTAACCGCACCGCCACGATCTCTGACCGTAGCCACCCCGTAGCCCGGAATGATTACCACGGCGCCAAACGGATATTTCTTCCCCATGGCAACCACTTTATCGCCAGGCCTCAACCTATACCCGGACGCGGTTTGACAGTAGTCGGGCGCGGACGGATATTTCCCGGTGGACTCCGGACCGCAGGTATATCCCGTTGATTCCAGCGTTACCTGTTGCCCCCGCCGTACCCCCCGGCTCGTTCCCCATTCTCGCAAGTGTTCTGCGACCCGCAACTGATATTCTTTTTTTTTCATGTCCAAGAGCATCTGATCCTGCAACGCCAGATGCTCTTTTTTCTTTGTCTGTGCACCCATCCAACCCTCATCAAGCTTATATGGAAAATCAGTTTTCGCATTCGCCAGTGGGAGCGGCTGGGCCGCTTCAGCATACCCCCGCTGTTGTTCACTATACACTTGATACTGAACCCCACCACAAATAAATATCAACAACCCCAGGCCGAACAAAAAAGCCCCCGTACTGCCATAGCGGACCATCTGCACTATTTTCGAGCTCATCGCACACCTCCGGAAAGCCTTCACAGCGGTAATGGTTTCGCCCATCGCATCAGTTTCGCCCCATTGGTATTTATATCTTACCGGAAACACAACGTGCATTCATTATCCTGATGTTTCAAAGTTAACATACGAAAACGAGGGTAAGTTTATACCAATTGTATAAAGCTACCCTCGTCGTTACCTTTTCCCTATTTTGATTTTTTCAGGGTCTCACGTCGAACCGGCTTTGCCGGATCAACGAGTTTCCCATATGAAAGCAGTTTTTCCGGAATCCGGATTTGCAGTGATTTCTGTAGAAAGTTAATATGTCGGGCCTCCGTCCGGTCCACGACCGAGATGACGCTGCCGAATTCTCCCGCCCGGCCAGTCCGTCCCGCCCGGTGAAGGTAAGATTGCGGGTCTTCCGGCAAGTCGAGGTTGACCACGTTTTCCACGCCGGGAATATCCAGTCCGCGAGCTGCCAAATCGGACGCCACCATGACCCGTGCACGACCGGTGTGAAAATCTTCCATCGCCGCCTGCCGTTCCCCCTTCATGGAGCTGCCGTGAATTCCAACTGCCGCCACCCCATGATGGCAAAGCTTGGCGACAACTTCCGCTATGGAGTTGGCGGTGTTGACGAAAACCAACGTCCGTTTCGTCTGGAGACTGGCCAGTATTTTGCGAAGTGTGTCAATCTTGTCTCGGGCATCTGCCATAATAAAAACATGGTCGATCTCGAGTGGAACGGCAGAATCAGCCTGCACGGCCGAAAATACCGGATCTTGCATCCATTCGGCCGCTTTCTCGACTGCCGGCGGAGTAATGGTGGCCGAAAACAGCATCAGTTGCCGATCTTTTTGCGTAGACTTGATCACAGAAGCTACGGCCGCCCGGTTGCTGTCGTCCAGTAGTCGGTCAGCTTCGTCGATCACGATGGTTTTAACCGTCTGTGAGTTGATCTTGCGTTTTTGGATCAGTTCCAGGATTCGACCAGCCGAGCCAATGATGAGGTGGGGTTTTTCCTTGAGTTTATCGATCTGCCTGACGATGTTCACTTCCCCGATGATCACCGCCGCAGTTACCGGTTCGCCCGAATTTTGCGCCAATAGTTCGGTCTGCCGAAAAATCTGCATCGCCAGTTCATGCGTCGGCGCCAGAATGATCGCCTGCATCTCGCGTTTTGCGGTATCTACCTTCTGAAATAGCGGCAACAAATAAGCCAGCGTCTTCCCTGTGCCGGTTGCTGACTGACCGATGACGTCGAGCCCGTTCAAGGCGTCCGGTATAACAGTCTCCTGTATCTGCGTCGGAATCGAGATGCCCGCCTTGGCAAGTCCCATAACCAATGCCGGTTTGACTCCCAGTTGTTCGAATGAAGTTTTCATCGTTTCTCCCATATCATCTTATTCATAATTTTCGAGAGCAAAAGTGCGTTTATTTCTTTATTATACTATATACCTCATAAAAAGGCCTCAATTGTCTTTGGAAGCCATTTTCCAGCCAAACACTTTACCCTTTACGCCAAAGAACCTTCCATTTCAGCTATTGATTACAGGAATCCAGGGAACAAAATCGAATAATTGTAATTATATGAATTTAGGAAAGGACCGTGTACGCATGAAGCAATTTTTTAAGCTGGCAGGCGTGGCTGTAATGGGTTTCGCACTTCTGACGTCCACAGGCTGCGGCAATGGAGAAAAGAAAGTTGAAGTCCCCACTGCGCCAGATAAAATCACCCTGAAATTCGGACACCCTGCTGACGAAAAAAGCACCTGGCATCTTGCCGCGTTAAAATTCAAAGAAATCGCCGAAAAGAATTCCCACGGACGCCTCGTAGTCAAATTATATCCCAACGAACAGCTTGGTAGGGAAAAAGATTTGGTCGTCAGTATTCAGAACGGCACAGCGGACCTCGGCATCTTCGGCGAAACCCTTGCCGCATTCGGGGCCAGCAAAACCATTTTGATGGCGACACCGTATTTGCTGGATGACTCCGCTCAGCTCCGCAAAGTTGCCTCCGGCGAAATCGGCAAAGAAATCGAAGCCCAGGTTATCGAAAAAGTCCGGATTCATCCAATCGCTTATTTCGAGCGGGGCCCTCGCGATCTTACGTCCAACCGGGCTATCATAACCCCGGATGACCTGAAAGGTCTGAAAGTCGGGGTTGCCAATTTTCCTTTATTCGTCGATACCTGGCAGGCTCTTGGCGCCAATCCGGCTCCGGTGGCTTTCTACGAAGTGTTCACCAGCCTTCAACAAGGCGCCATTGAAGCTAGTGAAAACTCTTATTCCCTCATAAAAACCGCCAATTTGTTTGAAGTGCAGAAATTTCTGAACAAAACCAGTCACGTCCGCTCCTGGGCCTATGTCTGCATCGGCGAAAAACGCCTCCAATCGCTTCCGACCGACCTTCAAAAAGTTGTTCTCGATGCCGCCAAGGAGATGCAGCTCTATGAAAATGCGATCTTCCTGAAGAACGAGCAATCACTGGAAGCCTACCTAAAAACCAAAATGACGTTTATCGATGTTGACGTTGCGGCATTCCGCGCCAAGTCAAAAGACGCAGTACTGGCAAAATTCGATGCCGATCAAAAAGCCCTTTATACCAAAATTGTCAACCTGAAATGAATTTTCGCCCTGTCCCACATTCGAATCATTTTGTCCCGCATTCGGGACAGAACGCCCTCAATCGTTCTCGTTTTTATTTTTTATTTTGCGAGCCAACGTTGATTTCGGCATACCCAACTTTTCAGCAGCTTTGCGCAGGCTACCGGTTTTTTGCAAAGTTTCCCGGATTATTCCAGCCTCGAACGCGTTCACCCGAGTGCTAAGACCTTCTTCATCCAGCTGCATTTTCACAGCCGAGAGCATATTGGGAGCTATTCTGCGGAGAAGTTTTTCCGCCTCGGTGGCATGCAATACGCCGTCTTGATAAAAAGACAACCGTTGGCAGAAATTCAATAACTCCCGCACGTTGCCGGGCCAACGGTAGCGGAGCAAGAACGGCATAAGCTCTTTGATTCCAAGCAGTCCGTTTTCCGCCTTCAGCGCAGTCAAAAAGTGCCGACTCAAGAGGGGTATGTCCTGAATCCGATCCCTGAGACTCGGAATCTCCAGATACAAAACATTAAGACGATAATACAGGTCTTCGCGCAGTTTCCCTGCGGCAACCAGTTCATGCGGCAGTTTATTGGTAGCAGCGATGACCCGGATATCGACCGGAATGATCATGTCACCGCCAACCCGGAGAACTTCTTTTTCCTGCAAAATTCGCAGCAATCGTCCCTGAAGTTCAATGGGCAAGGAGTCGATTTCATCCAAAAAGACCGTCCCTCCATGCCCCAGTTCAAAAAGCCCCAGCTTTCCCTTGCGTTTGGCGCCGGTAAAAGCCCCCTCATCATAGCCGAACAATTCGCTCTCCAGCAATGTCGGCGGTAAAGCTGCGCAATTGATTGCCACAAAGGGATGCATCTTCCGTTTTCCGGCCAAATGAATCCCCTGGGCAAACATCTCCTTGCCGCTGCCGGAAGGCCCATAAATCAACAGGGTAAGATCAGACAAAGCGAACTTGGCAGCCATCTCTTTGGTTTCAACAATCAGCGGCGACTCTCCCAAAATATCGTTCAGGCGATATTTTGCGACAAACCGGTTTTTGCTCATCTCACGACGCAGCCGGTGTTCAACCTGAATCAACCGGGATGCATCCTGAAAAGTCGCGACCGCTCCCATAATTTCAGTTTCATCCTTAATCGGAACGCGATTAGTAACGATATGGATATTCCCCATATCTTGCAGTTCTCCAATTTCCGCCTTGCCAGTATTTAGAACCTCATTTAAACGGCTGTTGGGAATCACCAGATTCGCCTGCCGGCCTATGGATTGAGCCGCCTTGATATTCAGCATCCGTTCGGCGGCCGGATTCATTATTTCCACTTTCCCTTCCCCATCCACAGCAATGATTCCATCATACACGCTATCCAGAATGGCTTTCAGACGATACGCCCGCCGTTTTTCTTCCCGACGCAGTCGCGCCACCTCCACGGCCTGCAGCAAAGCTCCGCGAATTGTATCACGACTTGCACGCAGGAACACTGCCGGCAACCCGTTTTTCTGAGCCTCCGGCACAGTCTGCCCGCCACCGACCACACAATAATTGCCCTCGTTGGATAGGTCCGCAATGAGTTTTTCAAGATCGTTCTGGCTACGGAAAACCAGTTCAGTAATAGCGATATCCATAGCTTTTTCCAGCAGCCTCATACCGACGAAAGGCTTAGCAAACGACGTGATAGCGATATTGCGTGAAATTTTCCGAGCTTCCTCACAGGATTCCATAATGTCATACAAACCGGTATTGATGTTCACAACGGGCGCGCTATAATGACGGGCTATATAGTCCGAGGTGCCGCCCCTGCTAATGAAAACATCCACTTCCGGTCCCGCTAGACGGTCGATGGCTTCACTGGCTGCATCCATGCCGCCTTTATAGATTTCTAACGAAATGTTCAATTCTTCGGCGACTTGGCGTGCCGCTTCCTCCAAATCCTTGAACGGGGAGATCATCACGATTCTGCTCACTTTTTGCTTCCTCCCGACGCCATTTGACGTTATGGCTCCCACACCCTATATTGATTGTAATCATTCCAGCTTCAATCGCCAAGCTTTTTTCAAATAAACCGCTTGGCATAAAAATTGCATAATTCAAAATAATAAGCGAAAATATAAAACAGGGGGGAATTCAAATGCAAAGACTGGGAGCCTTGGAGGGAATTACGGTCCTCGATTTGACGCGTGTTTTGGCTGGACCATTTTCAAGCATGATGATGGCAGACATGGGGGCCAATGTAATCAAGATTGAAGAATCCGGCAAAGGCGCCGACTGTCGTCAAATGGGGCCTTTTCTTAATGGGGAAAGCGCTTACTACATGAATCTTAACCGAAACAAAAAGGGAATGAGCCTGAACTTGAAGTCGCCCAAAGGCAAACAGATTTTCAAGGATCTTGTAAAAAAAGCGGACGTAGTCCTGGAAAACTATCGCCCCGGCACCATGACCAAGCTTGGTCTTGGCTATGAGGTATTGAGCGAAATCAACCCAGCGATCATTTATGCGGCAGTTTCGGGTTTTGGACAATACGGTCCCTATACCAAACGCCCCGGCTATGACATCATCAGCCAGGCAATGAGCGGTCTCATGAGCACGACAGGTTGGCCCGGCGGCGCCCCCACCCGCTCCGGCACCGCCATGGGCGACGTATTGGGAGGCTTATCCGTCACCATCGGCATCCTGTCAGCGATTTACAATCGATCTCATACGGGCCGCGGCCAAGTTGTCGATGTTGCGCTGGTCGATTCAGCAGTCGCCAGTCTGGAAATAATAAACATGATTTATCTGGTTGAAAACCGCTTGCCCCAACGCATCGGCAACCGATACGAATCCGTCTATCCTTATGACTCCTTCCAGGCAAAAGACGACCTGGTTATCATCGGCGGTGGCAACGACAAGCTGTGGGCTTTGTTCGCCAAACATATCGGTCATCCGGAACTGGTGGATCATCCTGACTATGCCCGGACGCGGGATCGCGTAAAAAACCATGTCGTGGTTAAGCAGCTCGTCGAAGAGTGGACAAAAAACAAAACTGTATCAGAAATTGTCGAGGAACTTCTCGCCGTTGGCATCCCCGCTGCTCCAATTTATAACATCGACCAAGTTGTCGCTGATCCACACATTGGCGGCGCACGTGAAATGTTCGTCGATACGGTTCATCCTAAGGCTGGCCCCATCAAACTCACTGGCACGCACATCAAATTTTCCGAGACAAAATCAAGTATTCGCACCCCTTCTCCCGGACTAGGCGAGCACAATGAAGAAATTCTTACCTCGATGCTTGGCATGACAAAAGAAGAAATTGATGCGTTAAAGCAGGAGGGGGTCCTTTAAGGTGTTCAAACATTTGCCGTCCAACGTAACAATAAACGAAGTGGGACCTCGGGATGGGTTCCAGAACGTGAAAACCTTCATTCCTACCACCGATAAAATTGCTATGATTGAAGCCCTGATTGCTGCAGGAATCAAAAATTTCGAACTCACCTCCTTTGTCTCGCCCAAAGCGATTCCACAGCTTGCCGATGCTGCAGAGGTTTGCCGCACGATCCTTGCCAAGTATGGCAACCAAATCAACGGCAGCGCTCTCGTTCCCAACCTCAGGGGGGCGCAGTCCGCATGGGAAGCCGGAATCCGGGAGGTAGCCTGTGTTATCTCCGTATCCGCCTCCCACAACCGGGCCAACATCAACCGCACCCATGATGAATCCATTGCCGATCTGGCAAAAATGCTCGAATCGCTGCCGGAAATGTCGGTGCGGGTAGACCTAGCCACAGCTTTTGCCTGTCCGTTCGAAGGGTGGATTCAACCGGAAGCGGTCGGCGCCTTGGCAGCCAAAATCCATCAACTTGGTGTTCGAAAAATCGTCCTCGCCGATACGATCGGCGTAGCAACGCCGGATCGGGTCCACGCACTGTCCGCGTACATGCGCCAACAATTTCCGGATGTTGATTTTTCTCTCCATCTTCACGATACGCGCGGCATGGGCTTGTCCAACACCCTTGCCGGACTGATGGCCGGAATCACAACATTCGAAACATCCATCGCCGGACTGGGCGGCTGTCCGTTTGCACCTGGCGCCGCCGGCAACACCGCCACCGAAGATATGGTCAATATGCTAAGGGACATGAACATTGCTACCGGCGTATCACGGGAGAAACTGATTGACGTGGTCAGCTTGGTTGCTGAAAAAGTAGACGCACCCGTAAACAGCCACCTCGCCAAGGCCAAACTTTACGACTGCTTAAATTAAAACAATAAGGAGTGACTCGGATGGGCAAATGGAAATCCTTCCTCCTGGTAACCGTACTCGGCGCCATTATCTGGTTTCTGCCTGTTCCTGCCGGGCTGAAACCGCAAGCCTGGCACTTGTTGGCAATCTTTGTCGCCACCATCATCGGCATCATCTTGAACCCGCTTCCGATGGGCGCCATGGCCCTGATCGGCATCACCGTCTGCGCGCTGACAAATACGTTGACAGTGCCGCAAGCTTTATCCGGTTTTTCCGACGTCACCATCTGGTTGATCGTCTGCGCCTTCCTGTTTGCACGCAGCTTTATCAAAACAGGTCTCGGCAGCCGGATCGCCTATCTCCTGATGCGTGCCATCGGCGATAGCACGTTAAAACTCGGTTATGTCTTATGCCTCAGCGACTTGATCCTGGCTCCAGCGACTCCTTCCAACACGGCCCGCGGCGGCGGCGTGTTATATCCTATCGTCCGAAGTCTGAGTTCCGCTTTTGAATCAGAGCCTGGCGGATCCTCCGCACGTCGTATCGGTTCTTATCTGATGGTTACGCAATTCCAATGCAACTGTATCACGTCAGCCATGTTTATGACCGCCATGGCCGCCAACCCTTTGGTAGCAGTACTGGCCAAGCAAGTACTGAAAATCGACATCAGTTGGGGGCTCTGGGCCTTGGCTGCATCCGTCCCCGGAATCGTGGCATTGATCGTCATGCCTTATTTCCTTTACAAGGTATTCCCTCCCGAACTGAAGCACACCCCTGAAGCCAAGGAGCTTGCAACGCGGGAACTGGAAAAACGCGGCCCGATGTCCCGGGATGAAAAAATCGTATTGGCGCTGTTTATCGGGGCGCTAGTTCTCTGGGCCACCGCCAGCTTCACCAAGTTGAACGCAACGCTTGTGGCTTTGATGGCCGTTTGCGTCATGTTGATAACAGATGTACTAACCTGGAAAGATATCCTCGATGACAAAGGGCCTTGGGATACCTTGATTTGGATGGGCGGGTTGGTCGGCATGGCCGGTTTCCTGAACACCCTTGGATTCATCCCCTGGTTCGCCAAAACGGTTGCCGCCAGCTTAGGCGGCATATCTTGGATACCGGCACTGACCATCCTACTCGTCGTCTACATGTATGCACACTATGGGTTTGCCAGTCTGACCGCACACGTTACCGCAATGTATCCGGCATTTGTTGCCGTTGCTGTGGCCGCCGGCGCTCCGACCTTTCTCGCAGCCCTATCACTGGCTTTTCTATCCAATCTTTGCGGCGGCCTGACCCATTATTCCACAGGTACAGCTCCGATATATTTCGGAGCGGGTTATGTGGATCAGGGCACCTGGTGGAAGCTTGGATTTGGCGCCTCCGTCGTCAACATGGTAATCTGGATTGGCGTCGGCGGACTCTGGTGGAAGGTTCTTGGCCTCTGGTAACTTACGTGATCTAACTAAAATCAAACCAGAAAATGAATTTCTCATACAGTCTCCATTTAAACTGGCGACGTTTTCGGGCGGCGCCAGTTTAGTTTCCACCAATTTTTAGCACTTTTCTCTGTTAACAAAACACGAAAGGACTGAGCAACATATGAACTGGGGAATTATTTCATTAATACTCTTGGTAGTCGCCATCGGTCTTGGTTTTTTTCAGAAACTCAACGTCGGCCTTCTCTGTATCGCGTTTGCCGTTGTACTCGGCCCTCTGGCAGGATTTAGCGAAGCCAACGTGATCGCCGGTTGGAGCACCGGCCTGTTCATGATGCTGTTCGGCGTCATGTTCTTGTTCAGCATTGCACAGACCAACGGAACTCTGGAACTCTTCGCCCGAAAAGTTGTGGCATTGTCAGGGAAACAAGCCAAAATGATCCCCGTCGCCGTATACTTTATGACCGCCTTTTTAGCCGCCATTGGCCCCGGTACGATTCCTGTCATGGCGCTGACGATGCCGATTGCAATGGCATTAGCTGCAGAAACCGGCATTTCACCTGTATTGCTTGCCCCCATTGTGGTATTGGGTTCAGCCGCCGGCGGAATTTCGCCCATAGCCCCTACCGGCATTATCGGAATCACCTTGTCAGCAGCACAGGGAATCAAAGGCATCGATATGCCATACTTTTATAATTCTTTGATGGCTGAAACAATCTGGGCCACCATCCTTTACTTTGCTCTGGGCGGTCACAAACTGAAAACGAAAAAAGTCCTCACCCAGGCAGACCTTCCTCCTTTTAACAAAAAGCAGTTCATCACCATGATCGGCGTTATCTCAATGGTGCTGATTGTCTTAGTAACCAAAGCCAATGTCGGCCTCATCGCATTTTTGGTGGGCGTGGTTCTATTGCTGCTCAAAGTGGCGGATGAACGGAAATCCATCTCGACAATTCCCTGGGGAACGCTTGTGCTGGTTTGCGGCGTAGGCGTTCTGATGAACCTCGCTATCAAGCTCAAGGGCATCGAACTGTTGGCCAAATTCCTCTCCACATTGATGACCGAAAATACAGCTTCGTTCATCATCGGCCTGACGGCCGGCATCATGTCCTGGTTTTCCAGCACGTCCGGCGTTGTCATGCCGACGTTGATTCCAACCGTGTCTTCATTAATGACGGCGGTTGGCGGCAATGTATCCTCTTTGGATCTGGTTTCCGCCATTACCATGTCGGCGCACACTGCAGGCACCAGTCCCGCTTCGACCGGCGGCGCTCTGGCTATGGCTGCGTATGCCGCCAATGCTCATATCACCCCTGAACAGCAAAACAAGATGTTCATCCAGATGTTCATTGTGGCCGCCTGCGGCGTAGCGATCGTCTCCGCTTTGGCCGGTCTTGGTTTGTATCGAATCTGGGGAATATAATAAATTTTGGAAGGAGGTCATCAAATGGGCAAAACAATGTCGGAAAAGATTCTGGCTATGGGCGCAGGGGTTGCAGAAGCACAGGCCGGCGACATTCTTTGGGTTAACATCGACAAAGCCATGATGGACGACATCCTCGGACCGCGCGTGGAAATCGCAGACCGAATGAAAGAAATCAAGGATGAAATTTGGGATGCGTCAAAAGTCGTCGTTATCTCTGACCACTACACACCGCCTTCTTCAGTGAATCAGGCGGAGATTGTCAAATTTACCAGGGAGTGGTCCAAGAAATACGGAATCGACAACTATTATGAATACGCCGGACCGTGCCACCAACTCATGGTGGAAAAGGGACACGTGCTGCCCGGAACGATAGTGCTGGGAACGGACTCCCATACGTGCATGGGCGGCGCCATGGGCTCTTTTGCCACAGGAGTCGGCTCAACCGAAATGTTGGGAGTTTTGATTACGGGAAAAACCTGGCTACGGGTGCCGGAAACGATCCGCGTAATCTGGGAGGGGAGCTTGAAGCCCGGTGTCATGGCCAAAGATATTTCGCTGAAGACCATCGGTGCTATTGGACATGCCGGCGCCACCTACAAAACGGTCGAATACCAGGGCGGTACGATTGCCGAGCTACCAATGGATGAAAGGTTGGCAATCACCAATATGGCCGTTGAAATGGGCGCGAAAGCCGGACTGATGAAACCGGATGCCAAAGTTATCGAATACCTCGCCGAGCGGGGCATCACCGTTCCCTATACGATGGTGGAAAGCGATCCTGACGCGGTATATTGCCAGACAATCCAGTTTGACGCCGCAGCACTGTCGCCGATGGTATCCTGCCCCCACGAAGTGGACAATGTCACATCCGTGGAAAACGTTGCAAGCGTCAAGATAGACCAGGCCTATCTCGGCTCATGCACCGGCGGTCGTTACTACGACCTCGCCGCCGCCGCCTCAGTTCTCAAGGGGCATAAAGTCAAAGCCGGCACTCGGTTCCTTGTATCGCCCGCTTCGCAGGATATCTGGATGCAGGCCTCACGCGACGGAATTCTGGCCACGCTCGCCGAAGCAGGCGCCGTCATCATGGCGCCGACCTGTGGAGTATGCGTGGGCTTGCACTCGGGATTGCTGGCTGACGGCGAAGTATGCATCTCATCGACCAACCGAAATTTCATCGGGCGCATGGGGAGCAAAAAAGCCCAGATTTATCTTGGCTCGCCGATGACAGTGGCTGCGAGCGCGATTTCCGGCACGATTGCCGATCCCAGAAATTATTTATCAGGAGGCCGCCATGAGCATTATTAAAGGAAGCGTCCTCAAATTTGGCGATAACATCAATACCGATATTATTTCGCCGCCCCAGTATATGGAACTGAGCATTCCCGAGGCTGCCAAATACGCAATGAATGCGGTTGATCCGGATTTCCCGGTTAAAGTAAAAAAAGGCGACATCATGGTTGCGGGCATCAATTTCGGTTCAGGATCCAGCCGTGAAACCTCTCCTCTTACTCTGCGCTACCTCGGTGTGGGCGCAATTGTAGCTAAGTTTTTCGCGCGGATTTTTTACCGTAATGCAATCAATTTGGGGATCCCCGTGATTGAATGTGCTGAAACCGATAAGATCAGTGATCAGGATGAGATCGAAATTGATTTGGGAACTGGCATGATCAACAATCTGACCAAAAATGAAAGCTACAACTGCAGTAAAATTCCGCCCCATATCATGGAGCTGGTTTCAGACGGCGGACTCGTCCCATATCTGAAAAAGAGAGTGTAACGACAGTTCGTATAATTATTGCCAACCATAAAACAGCCCGCATGAAAGCAACTTATGCTCTTATGCGGACTGTTTGCATTGTGGACCATAATATTTTTTATCCCCAGACTTATCCACAAAATTTGTGGATAAGTCTGTTTAGTATTTCGTCCGCAAAACCAGCGTGTGGAATATTTTATCATGCAGCCCCTGTTTGCGGGCGGTAAAGGCGACCATGATAAAACCAATACCCAGGATCAATCCCGAAACTATTTTGGCGAGATAGCGCCGGGTTGCGCGGCCAATGCTGATTTTCTTCCCCTGTTCATCGGTAACGATCAATCCCAGCACTTTTTTGCCTGGCGAGGCCATCCATTCGGAACTTTCAAATACCACAAAGTACATCCAGCTAATTGCGATGCTCAGAATATTGGAGGAGCTGTCGCCGATCCCCATGCTCGAGAGCACCCGGATCAACGGATAAGTAATGGCGCCGAGAACAATGGCGTCGAGAATATATGCGAGAAGGCGGATCCAAAATCCAGCGTAACGCGGTTGTTCCGGCAAAGCCGGCGGAAAAGGCATTTCCAAAGGTACGTCCCTCCTCAAAATCAGACGGTTTTTTCGATACACAGCAACGGTTGCCCGTACTTAACCCGGGTTTTGTTTTTGACAAAAACCTCTTTGACGACCCCGTCCCTGTCACTCAGTACAGGGTTCTCCATTTTCAAAATAAGCACAACCGCGAGCAGTTGGCCTTTTGTTACCTGATCGCCAACCGATACATTCACGGATATGATAAATCCATCCAACGGTGATTTAACAGTTTTCAAGCAGAACCTCCATTATTTCGCCAATGTACCTTACGACATCAGTTTATCACATCGGGGAAACTCCTTGAGTTTTATCCAATCACAATCCGGTGGTAGCTCTTCTTTCCTTTACGGATCAATAAACCGGCGCCATCAAACAGATCATCCGTCAACAGAAAGTCGGGATCCGACACTTTCGCATCTCCTACATACAGTCCGCCGCCCTGGATCAGTCGCCGCCCTTCACCTTTGGAAGTGAATACTCCCGTCGCGGTCAAAACATCAACCAGCTTGGTCCCGATCATTTCCCGGGAAATCGTCACCGTCGGCGCGTTGTCCAAAGCGCCCGTGCCGCCGAAAAGGGCTTCCGCCGCCTGCTGAGCATTGTCCGCTTCTTCCTTGCCATGCACCAACTGGGTCACTTCATAGGCCAAGACTTTTTTTGCCGTATTGATTTCCTGATCTTTCAATGCACCCAACCGACGTACTTCGTCCATTGGCAGGAACGTCAGCAATGCCAGACATTTCGCAACATCCGCATCGTCAACATTCCGCCAATATTGATAAAAATCATAAGGCGAAGTTTTTTCGGGATCCAACCACAGGGCGCCTTTTTCGGTTTTTCCCATTTTACGGCCATCACTCGTCGTTAGCAACGTAAACGTCAAGCCGAACGCAGGCTTGCCTTCTTTGCGGCGAATCAGATCGGCCCCGGCCAGAATATTCGACCACTGATCGGCGCCGCCCATCTGCATGACGCAACCGGTGAGCCGGTACAGTTCCAAAAAGTCATAGGCTTGCATGACCATATAGTTGAATTCAAGAAAAGTCAGTCCGTGCTCCAGACGCTGCTTATAGCAGTCAGCCGTCAGCATTCGGTTCACTGAGAAGCCTGCGCCGACGCTGCGCAGCAATTCCACATAGTTGAGCTGCAACAGCCAGTCCGCGTTATTTAGCATCAGCGCCTTATCTTCGGAAAAATCGATGAACCGACGCATTTGTTCTTTGAAACAGTCCCCATTATGTTGAATGATTTCCGGCGTCATCATCTTGCGCATATCGGTCTTGCCGGAAGGATCGCCGATCATGGCGGTTCCCCCGCCGATCAGGCAAATAGGACGATGTCCGGCACGTTGCATATGAGCCATGACCATCATCCCCAGAAAATGACCGACATGCAGACTATCCGCCGTCGGATCGAAGCCGATATAAAACGTAATTTTTTCTTTATCCAGCAGTTCAGTGATTTCATCTTCATGGGTCATTTGATGGACAAAGCCGCGTTCGATCAGTGTATCCAGTACAGACATTATGGAAAACCCTCCTCTATATTCAGGCTGCCGACTGCGCAAAAAAAGGGAAACCCATCCCACTTGAGGGACGGGCTTTACCCCTATGCAGCTTGCACTCTAAATATAGCCGCCTATTCGCTTGTTGTCAACCGACCCGTCGATGATCCCGTTTCGCCATCGCGGTTTTCGCGGCTTTGACGATGTCATCCACACCCATGTTGTAGTAATCCAGTAAAGCTTCAGCCGGTCCCGATTCGGGGAACACATCCTGCAAACCGATTCTGACCAAAGAAGCCGGAGCTTGTTCAGCAATGACTTCCGCCACCGCGCTCCCCAGCCCGCCGATCACGTTATGGTCTTCCACAGTTACCACCGCACCGGTAGCAGTCGCAACAGCCGCAATCGCCGCTACGTCGAGCGGTTTCAACGTGTGAACTTCCAGCACCGTCGCCTTGATACCCTGCTCCTTCAATACTTCAGCCGCTTCCAGCACCCGGCTCAAGATAAAACCGCAAGTCATCAACGCTACATCGTCGCCGTATTCAACAAGCTTTCGCGCCTTGCCCAGTTCAAATACCGGAATTTCTTTGTTAAAAATCACGTGTTCGCGTCCACTGGCGATGCGCATAAATGCCGGTCCCGGTTTTCGGGCGATCGCAAGGGTTGCGGCAAACACCTGCGAGGCATCCGACGGAACAACGATGGTCATTTCCGGAATGCAACGCAAAATGCCGAGATCTTCAAAGAACTGATGAGTGACCCCTTCGCGCTCGCCGCCGAAGATGCCGCCGTTGGCGCCGACCAGTTTCACGTTGAGCTGCGGATACGCCACGAAGGTTCGCACCTGCTCGCAGGCCCGCATGGTAATAAACCCGGAATACGTTGCTACAAAAGGCACTAGACCGCAAGCGGCCATACCTGCTGCGCAACCTACTGCATTCTGCTCAGCGATGCCGACTTCAAAGAATTTCTTCGGATATTTCTCCGCAAAATCGACCATGCGCATGGCTTTCATCGAATCGGGAGAAATCGTTACGTAGCAGGGATCTTCCTCTGCCAGCTGCATCATCGCTGCCGCGAAAGCTTCCCGGGATCCTTTGTAGCTACTCACTTATCCATCCCTCCCAGTATCTCCATTGCTTCCTTATATTCGGCGTCCGTCGGAACGCGCTTGTGCCAGGAATTATCTGTTTCCATGAAGGGAACTCCCTTTCCTTTGACGGTGTGGGCCAGAATCATCGAAGGTTTGCCCTTCGTCTGCTGCGCATTTTCAACGGCAGCAAGGATCCCATTCATGTTGTGGCCGTCAATCTCCTGGCAATGCCATTGGAAAGCCTGCCATTTTTCATAAATCGGCATGATCCCGCTTACGTCGCTGACTTTGCCGCCGCTTTGCAGTCCATTGTTGTCGATGAACACAATCAAGTTGTCCAGCTTATGTTTGACAGCAGCCATCGCCGCTTCCCAAACGATACCTTCCTGAATTTCGCCATCTCCCAGGATTACGTAGGTATTATAGTCCTTCTGCAGATACTTCCCGGCCATCGCCATGCCCGCACCAATGGAAATCCCATTGCCGAGGGAACCGGAGGTCATGTCGATACCCGGAGTTTTGCGCATGCAGGGATGCCCTTGCAGGCACGACCCCAGGCTGCGCAGTCCCGGTAACTCGTCGCGGGAAAAATACCCTTTGCGTGCCAGCGCAGCGTATAATACCGGGCAGGCATGTCCTTTGGACAGCACGAAGCGATCACGGTCCGCCCACGTGGGATTTTGCGGATCCAGCTTCATCACTTTAAAAAACAACGCAGCCACAATATCCGCACAGGAAAGCGCGGGACTGGGATGTCCGTCTTTCGCCCGGTATACCGTATCCACCACATCGCGGCGGAGTAATCGCGCCATGTCCACCAAGTTTACGGCCTCGCAACTCATTGCGTCGCCCCCTTTAATATATCCCGTACTTCCTGCACACCTAGCCGCGGGCTGGACAAAACCGGCTTACCGATTGCCTGGGTTAGTTTGTCCTGCATCTTCGCCATAGATCCTTGCGCCAGAACAATCACGTCAACCTTGTCAGCTATGTCTTTCGCCGTCTGCAGAATCAGTGCATCATGTTTTTCGGCATCACCTGACATCAGCGCCTCAAAAGCGCCAACGGCCAGCCCTTCCACAACAGTAACCGATTTATCGATCTTTTTCGCCTGACTTTGCACCAGCCTCACAGTCGGCCCCAGCGTTGTGGGCAGAGTCGCAATAACGCCAACTCGGCTCCCCATGTTGACGGCTTTCAACGCCATGGCGTCATCGATTTTGACCAGAGGCACTTTGGCAGATTTCCGCCCCATTTCGGCAATTTCGCCGATCGATGAACAAGTGTTGAGAATGACATCAGCACCCGCGTCTTCAGCCGCCCGATAGTAGTCTAGCAACCGTCGGGTCACGTTGATGGTAGGTCCACCAGCCTTGATGACATCCTGGATCAGACTGTCATCAGCGATGTTGATCAGTCGACAATCCGGAATTTCCTCGGCCACCATTTGTTTGATGTCAGCCATCAACCCAACCGCCATCGCCGTATAGATCGCTACAACAGTTTTCATTGAATCCCCTTCTTTCTTTTTTCCATATTCACTCACGTTATTTTGCAATGCCCATCACATGATTCGGTAGCCACATAACCAAATCCGGAATAAAGGTAATCATAAACAAAACCACTACCAGCGGAATGATGAATGGAACGATTGCCCGCGACAGCCTATCAAAAGAACATTCCGATATGTTGCATATTACATAAAGACACATTCCGACAGGAGGCGTGATTAATCCAATCATGACATTCAGAATGAAAAACACACCAAAATGAACAGGGTCCACACCCAGCGCCTTAATCAACGGCATCAGCACAGGCACCATGATCATGATGATCGAATTGCTTTCCAGAAGGCATCCCATGATCAGCAGAACTACATTAATGAAAAGCAGCAGCAAAATTTTGCTGTCACTGACGGATAATAACCATGCAGCCACCTGGTTCGGCAGCCCGGAGGTCTGTACTACCCAAGTAATAGCAGACGAACTGCAGATGATCAGCATGATCACCGCCGTGCAGTGAACAGTTCTGAGCATAATATGATACAACTCAGGCAAACTCATTTCCCTGTGAATCACGAACCCGAGAAATATCGCGTAGGCCGCAGCAATACCGGCGCCTTCAGTCGGAGTAACAATACCGAATACGATCCCGGAAAACATGAGAACAGGTGTCATTAGAGATGGAATTGCTTTTTTCGTGGCATCCCAACGTTCGCTCCAAGTCGCTTTGGGTTCAACTTTATAGCCCCGTTGTTTGGACATTATGTAGACCAGTATCATGAGAGAAATCCCCATCATCAGGCCGGGAACTACTCCGCCAAGAAAAAGCCGGCCAATGGAGGTTTCAGTAATAATCGCATAAATGACCAAAGGAATACTCGGAGGGATGATGGGTCCGATTGTTGAAGAGGCAGCAGTCAGCGCAGCCGACCACTCCCGATCAAATCCGTCTTTCTCCATGGCTTTGATTTCAACGACACCGATGGCCGAGGCATCAGCTACCGCCGACCCGGACATGCCGGCAATAATAATATTGGAAATAACATTCACATGTCCAAGACTACCCGTAATATGCTTCACATATTCCCGCGCAAAATTGAAGATCCGGGTAGTAATCCCGCCGGTATTCATCGCTTCGCCGACAAAAACAAACAAGGGAATTGCCAGGAGGGGAAAAGAGTCCAGAGAGTTAAACATCCGCTGTGGCACCAAGGTTAGAGGGATGTCGCCAATAACCAATGCAACGATTGCCGACAATGCCATCGCAAAAGCCACAGGCACCCTTAGCATCATCAACCCCATCATGACGCCCATGATAATAGTTGCTTCCATAATTCCCTATTCCCCCCTCATAATGGATCTGATAACGTAATACAACATTCCGAGAGAGCAAATGGGAAGAATAGAATATACCAAGCCCATGTTAAGCTTGTTAGCAGCAGAGGTCACACTGCGATTTTCCAAAACCAATTCAGTTCCATAATACATGACAACCAGCAAGAATATCACCGAGGCCAGACGGCTAAAGAGAATCGCAGCACGCCGAAGGCCGCGCGGCAGATAGTCGACCAGAATCGTCACTTCAATATGTTCGTTATCCCGCATGCAGATAACCGAGCCAATAAACGTCATCCACACCATGATGTATACCGCCAACTCTTCCGACCATGTCAACGGCGAGTTGAAGACATACCGCAGGACAACCTGCGCAACAACCAATATGAGAATCAAGCCCATACACAAGACGGTCACGCCATCCAGGAACTTGTTAAACTTCATTTCGCCAATACTCCTTCAGGGTATATTCACTGATGCCGGTCGCATGCTTCAACCTGGATTTCCAAGTTGAAGCACGCCACCATCATTCGCAGGGTTAATTACGAACTGAATCGATCTTGCCGAACATATCCTTGGCGTCCTGGCCGAGTTTCTTGATATAGATTTCCCGCAGCGGTTTGGCCGCTTCAGCAAAGGGTGCAATGTTTTTCACTTCATTGATTTCCATCCCTTTGTCTTTGAGGGTCTTGATCAACTCAGTCTCTTCTTTGGCAGCGATTTCGCGCTCATAGGCCTGAGCTTCTTTCGCAGCTTCCATCAGGATCTTTTGGTGCTCAGGAGAGAGTTTGGCCCAGGTTTTTTCGCTAATAGACAATACTTGAATAAAGAGCTGGTGGTTGGTGAGGGACAAATATTTCTGCACTTCGTTGAACTTGGCGGAGACAACGACAGAAAGCGGATTTTCCTGTCCATCAACCACTTTTTGCTGCAACGCCATGTAAACTTCGCCGAAAGCCATCGGGGTCGGTGCGGCGCCCAGCGCCTTGAAGCCTTCTATGCTTGCTTCTGTCTGCGGCACGCGAATCTTCATCCCTTTAATGTCTTCCAACGAGTTGATGGCTTGCTTGTTGTTGGTGATTTGACGAGATCCCATGTCGAAATAGCAGACAACGCGGAATCCTTTTTCCTGCATCTTCTTGTCGATATCCTTGCCGATGTCGCCGTCGAACACTCGGAATTCATGGGCTTTATCCTTATAAATGTAGGGAAGGTCGAATACGCCGAGTACCGGGATGTAAGAAGCCAGGAAACCGACGGAAGAGGTCGAAATATCCACCGTTCCGAGCCGCATTCCCTCGGTTCTTTCTTTCATACTACCGATTTTAGCACTGTCAAACACTTGAATTTCCAAGGTTCCTTTTGATTTTTCCTTGACTATGTCGGCCAATTTTTGGGAACCTTTGGTTTCTGGGTGAGATGTGGCCGTTTCAGTGCCGAGCTTCAGTATGACCTTTTTCGGAGTAGCCGCGCTATCGCCGCCAGCGCTCTTGTTACCACCGGAACACCCGACCAGCAGCATGGAAATCATGAAAATGGCAACTCCGAGTGCGACAATACTCTTTGATATTTTAGACATAATTCTCCCCCTCACATTTTGTTTTCATAAATTGCGAATTGCGCCCAGGATTGCTTGTCGAACACCCTCCTCCCCCACTCGACGTCTACAAATCGTTAGATCGTTATAGCTTGTTTGGCGGGATTTCGCCTCGCAGCGCGGCCAGTATATTCGCGATGGCCACGCGCCCCATACCCAAACGGGTTTCGTTCGTCGCGGTGCCCAGATGCGGCGCCATCACCACATTAGACAACTCGCTCAACCCCGGTGCCAGGAACGGCTCGTTCTCAAACACATCCAGCCCCGCACCACGAATTTCTCCCTCGCGCAAGGCCTGCACCAATTCCGTTTCGTTGACTACCGGGCCGCGGGATGAGTTAACCAGAATAGCAGTCTTCTTCATCAGTTTCAATTCCCTGGCTCCGATCAGATGGCGGGTCGCCGACAGCAACGGTACATGCAGCGATAAAAAGTCGGCTTGCGCGAGCAGGCTGTCCTTTTCAACGTAAGTTGCGCCGGTTTCTGCTTCGAAACGGGGATTAGGAGCCACATCGTTATAAATGATCTTCATGTCGAAAGCCCGGCCTTTTTGGGCGAACTTGCTGCCTATTCGACCGGCGCCGATCACGCCGAGAGTTTTGCCAGCCAGACCCGTTCCCAACAACAGCATCGGATCCAGTCCTTTGAATTTTCCTGACCGGACATAAGCATCAGCCTCGACGAGACGGCGGGCTACAGCGAACAAAAGAGCCCAGGCCATTTCAACCGTCGAGTCCGTCACCACGTCCGGCGTGTTGGACAGCCAGACATTCCGGCGCGCCGCCGCTGCCAGCTCGAAATTGTTATAACCTACCGCATAGTTGGCAAAAATTCGACATTGTGGCCCCGCCGCTTCCATGACGGCATCATCCACGGGGTCACCGGCCTGAGTCAATACTGCATCCCGTCCTCGAATGTTCTCCATCAGTTCGGCTTTCGTCAGCGGGCGGTTTTCCGGATTGACTTCCACGTTGCAGTGCTGCGCGAGTTCGTCCAGCACTTCCTGTGGAATCATGCGGGTTACATACACGTTCCATTTCTTCTCCATGGTTCATTCCTCCAGTCTCTAGTTCCTAGCGGTCGCCCCGGCCGCGGCAGCTCTCCAGATTGTGTACGTGAACATGCTGTCCGATGCGGATATCCTGCGTCGCCCGACCGATGACTTCGCCATATTTCATGATGATGTCACCTTTGTCGATATCATGGATTGCCAGTTTGTGCCCCACAGGAATCGGCTCATTGGCCCTTACACTTTGGATCTCTCCGCCGATCTCCATGCCGACGTCCATACCGGGCGCAATCGCTTCAACTACAGTGCATACATTATCTTTTGTTTTCATTACGATCGCCTGTAACCTGGCCATTTTCCCCAACCCCTCTGTTTTCGAATCGATTTCCATTACATCGTAGGCCCGATTCGCCGGATGGCAAAATCGTTGAAGCCTAGTATTTCCGCTTTTGCCAACTTGCCTGAAGCGACTTCCAGCATTTCGGCAAAAATACGTTGCCCGACTTGTTCCACATTTTCTTCGCCGGTAATCACCGTACCGGCATTGATATCAATATTGTCGTTCATCCATTCGAACAACGCCGTATTCGTGGAGACTTTGATCGTAGGAACAATCGCTGAGCCGCAGCAAGTTCCGCGTCCTGTTGTAAATACAACCAAGTGGCACCCGCCTGCAACCATGCCGGTCAATTGTTCAATATCCTGACCCGGAGTGTCCATCCACACCAGCCCTTTTTGTGTGACTGGAGCCGCATACTCGATCACATCCTGCAGCGGCCGGGTTCCCGCCTTATAAATACACCCCAGTGATTTTTCCTCAATCGAGGACAGCCCTCCGGCAATATTACCCGGAGTAGGCTGACTGCCCCTCATGTCCACGCCCATTTTGTTGGCAGAGGCTTCACAGGCATTGATGACATCGAAACATTTGCGCGCCACTTGCGGGTTGATCGCCCTTGCTGCGATCAAATGCTCGGCCCCGATGATTTCCGTCGTCTCCGCCAAAATCACGCTACCGCCGGCATCAATCAGCATGTCGCTCGTCACGCCGAGAGCCGGATTGGCCGAAATTCCCGAGCAGGCGTCAGAGCCGCCACATTCGGTCCCCAAAATCAGTTCGGATACATCAATCCACTCACGCTCATCCGCCGAGGCAGCACCCACGAATTCCCGGGCAGCACTGGCGCCGACGCTGATGGCTTTGACCGAACCCCCTTCGTCTTGAATAATGACAGTTGCAACATTTTTATAGGGGCACTGCTTTTTGATTTCTGCTGCGATATCCTGGGCCCGGATGGTTTCACAACCAAGCCCGACCACGATTACACCAGACACGTTCGGGTGGGTTCCATGTGCAACCAAAACCTGGGCCGTGAGTTCCGCATCAGCCCCCAACTGGGTACAACCATGCTGATGCTCGACCCAGGTCGTTCCCGCCACTGCCTGAGAAATCCCCCGCGCGGCCCGGTTCGCGCAGGACTACGCTGGGCAGAAACCAAAACCTGGTTGCGAATTCCAACTTTTCCGTCAGGCCGCCGGTATCCCTTGAACTGCATGGATACATCTCCTTCACTCTTGCAATGATTTCCTGTCAATATCATTTTGAATCCTTACCCTTGTATGACCGGCAGCATGTCAGGTGCATGGGTCAAAACCGTTACGCGAGCTTCCGCCCCCTTAACCGACAATGCCGCTGCCAATGCAGCCTGAACGGAATCAAACGGTTTGAACCCAAGTTTCCGGGCATCTGCGTCGCAGACACCGGATGACACCATATACACCGATTCGCGTTCCTTTACCTGGGCCCAGCCAATCGCCAGCGAAGCAGCAACTTCATCATGCACTTCCTTGCGTGCCACGCGATCTTTCAGTCCCTGCATCGATTCCCCGGTAATCTCCAGAATATCCGCGTGTGTCACCGATACTCCTTCACAACAAGGAGTTGCCAAAATTATGATTCCACCGGCCTTAACCGCCAAGTCCGCAGGGTATAAAGCTTTATGCGCCTGCCAAAATTCGATGTCGCAAGGGAAAGAGCTGGCAATGACAATATCCGCAACCTCCGGCAGTTCCACGGAATAAACCTCGCGGGCCAACTCTACACCAGCGTTGAAGGCGTCTACAACATCACCGAAAAAAGCGCCGACTACTTCGCCATGACAGTTGAGCACCGTATTCATGATCGTTTGCAACCCCACCGCCCGTGCAATGCCGTTGAGTTCGATACGAACCGGATTGTCCCGGATTCCCAAAAACGAACGTGGCTCACAGGTGCTGAGCAGATGAGTTTCCGCTGTTGTCTGCTCGGCGGAAATCCCGGGTTGCACAATTTTGGCGCCACCCGCAAATCCGGGAATATAATGGGGTACAATACTCCCGATACCAATTTTGAAATCTGCCTCGTACGCTTCCCGGTTAACCTTGATATGGGTGCCATTAGGCGTCGTTCCCAAGTCAACCATCAGCTCAGGATCACGGAAATTATGGTTTTTCACCGTTACCCGACGAACAACCTCTTCTCCGTACTTGGCCAAAATTTCTTCCTGCCGCATAGGCCGGTGGGTACCGAGTGCAATGATAACTGTGACCTGCTCGTCTTTTATTCCGGCGGCGTTAAGTTCATTGAGCAAGATTGGGATAATCTCCTTGGTCGGTGTCAGCCGGGTATTGTCGTCAGCTACCAACACAACTTTCTTGGCGCCTTTTGCCAGTTCACGCAGATTCCGGGCGCCGATCGGCGCATCAAGCGCTCGAAGAATTTCTCGTGAAATATCCGCAACCACCTGAACCTCTTTCGGTGAATAAACACCGATGAGGGTTTTTTTCGGCCACCGCAAACTCCAAAACGTCTTTTCCATAAGGGATCTTAACCTTTTTTTCCATTTCAGCCTTGCCCTCCAAATGATGGATTTCGCACTTCATTTCGACATGAAAACTCTAAATGCAATAATTGTGCCAACTTAAATCAGCGAAATTCCCGCTTATCTGGGGCAAAAAAAATAACCAAATGGTTATTTTTTCACCACTTGGTTATTTTTTCATTATATTTTGCTTTATTGCTGCAATATTTTCTTGAGCGTATTCCGGTCAATTTCCAATCGTCTCGCAGCCCGGGCGATGTTATTCCCTTCCTGCGCCAAGATAAACATCGCAGCCTTATGCTTAATTTCATCCATCGTTCCCTGCAACATGGCGTTATCATCCGTCCACCCGGTTTCTTCCAACAAGACTGCCGGTTTGTCCAGCATCAAATCTACCGTTTCCGGATCAACCCTGCCATTTTCACTTGAAAGCACGATCCGTTCGATTACGTTCTTCAATTCACGGACATTGCCAATCCATGGGTGTTCTTGCAATCGCTCGACGATCTCTGGCGGCAGGGTTGTGATTTTTTTGCCATATTGGTCACAGTAACGCTGCAACAAATATCTCGCCAATAACGCGATATCAGAACGTCGCTCTCGCAGTGGCGGCAATTTAATGTTCAACACATTCAGCCGGTAGTATAGATCCAGACGGAAATTTCCCTTTACCCCTTCGTTCCACAAGTCCGTATTGGTAGCCGCAATCACCCGCACATTGACAGGAATGATGCTGTCCGAACCGATGCGCCGCACCTGTTTCTCTTCCAGCACCCGCAACAGTCGCGATTGAAGCTCTTTGTCCATATCACCGATTTCATCGAGAAAAATCGTGCCATTGTGGGCCAACTCGAACAAACCGCGCTTGCCTTCTTTTCGAGCTCCCGTGAAAGCCCCGCCGACGTAACCGAACAATTCACTTTCCAACAGCTGGCCCGGCAATGCCGAGCAATTGATCGCCACAAAGGCCTCTTTGCGCCGTGAACTGTAATTATGAACGCTCTGCGCAAAAAGTTCTTTTCCGGTCCCGCTTTCCCCCAAAATCAGCATCGTCGCATCTGTCTGTGCATATTTTTTTGCGATGGCAACTACCTTTTTCAAATGCGGATCCTCAGTCAGTACATCATCGAAATGATAGCGGGCGAACAAACCGTTATTAAATAGAGTCTGACGGATTTTTTGCTCCACGCTTTGGATTTTCGCCACTTCCTGAAACGTAGCGACGACACCCTGCACTTGGCCCTCCAACGTGAAAGGCACCCGGTTTGTAACAATATAGCCCTTGGGAGTCTGCTGCAACTGTTCCAGTTCTGCCTGGCCCGTCTGCAGGACTTTGTCGATCCTGGTATTGGGGATGGCTTCGCCAATCGGCATGCCCAGTACGTTTTTTTCCTTGAATCCAAAAATCTCCTCCGCCACCAGATTGACCGCCGTGATGCGACCTTGTTCGTCTGTGGCGACAACGCCGTCATGCACCGAATGGATGATGGTACGCAACCGTTCATAGGCCCGACGTTCATTTTCACGAACCCGGGAAATATTTTTTGCTTCTTCGATGGCTTGAATGATCGCTTCCTTCCCTGATTCAACCATCTGAACTTCGATATTCTCGACTTTCAGACGGCCTTTCACCAACGAATCGCCGATTACAACATCAATGTCGTTTTCAGCAACCAGCCGCCGAACTGCCAACTGGGCCGCATCCCAGTCCTTGTCCACTTCTTCGGACGGAATAATAAGTTCACGGATCGAAAGACCAAACAAATCACCAAATATCCGGCATCCGTGCACCACGTTTCGATAACCCACGATGGCAATTTTGCGGTTTGTCCCAATATAGGGATGTAGCGCCCGCATCACATCATATCCGGTCACTTTGATCTCTACGATAGGCAGGTCCAGCTTGCTGCGCAGCAAAGCCGCCGTACCACCGCGACTGATGATTACTTCCGCGCCCTGGTGAATGAGCGCGTCGGCAACACCAACTGCGCCTTCCAGTATCCCCACGGCAATGGGGAAATCGAGGCCCATTCCCTCCCGCACTTCAGAAGCTACTTCGGCCAATTCCGCATAGGGAGCAATAAATCCGATCATCATTCCCATCGTTTTTTCATGCTTTCCTCAAATCGCCGTCAGGATCTTCTGCACGCGTCCCACGATTCCGGAGGTCAGGCGAACTTTGATTCCCCGTGAGTGAACCGGACTGGAGGTCAGTATATCTTTCACGATTCCATCCGTCAGTTGCCCACTGCGCTGATGCGGCTTTTGGATGACCTGGACTGCAGTGCCGGGAACAATATTTTTTCGTTGTGTATGCGGCATGATTTACCCCTCTCCTCTTTTCCGATCCTTTTTCAATTTTTCTATCGACCAACGCGGCGCATTGCGGAGCCATCCGTTTCATGCAGAAGCGTCCCAAGTCCCGCAAGCTGTGCATCAGCCTTTTCCTTTATACAATATCACAATCCAGAAAAACCCACTATATTCCAGCCAGACTCCACGCCCCGCTAAAATGCGTTATAATGATAAAATGAACACATAATGTGCGCCCAAAACAACTTAGTACGCAACGAAGGGAGGGACTTTTCCCGTATGAAAATTGCCATAATCTCACCGATCGCCTGGAGAACTCCGCCGCGGCATTACGGCCCATGGGAAAGAGTGGTTTCCCTCTTGGCAGAAGGTCTCGTCAAAGAAAACATCGACGTAACCCTTTACGCCACCGGCGACTCAATAACAGCCGGCAAACTGCGCAGCGTCTGCGAATCGCCCTATGAAGAAAACAGAGAACTGGACGCCAAGGTCTGGGAGTCCCTGCATATATCCGAAGTTATGGAACAGGCAAATGAATTTGACATTATTCACAACAATTATGATTTTTTACCGCTGACTTATAGTGGACTGATCAAAACCCCTGTGCTGACAACCATACACGGGTTTTCTTCGCCAAAAATACTGCCGGTTTATAAAAAATACAATAAGAAGACGCACTATGTCTCGATCAGCGATGCAGACCGGAACGGGGAACTCGATTATATACGGACCGTGTACCATGGCATCGATATTGAACGTTTCACTTTGAACGAGGCTCGCGGCGATTATCTGGTTTACTTCGGCCGGATCCATCCCGACAAAGGAACAAGGGAAGCCATCCAGGTCGCCCAAAAATCAGGCATGCGGCTGGTCATCGCCGGAATCATTCAGGATAAAGCCTATTATGAAGAATATGTCAATCCGCATCTGGGAAATGACATTCATTATATCGGCTCAGTCGGGCCCGAGGAAAGGAACAAAGTCCTTGGGAATGCCTACGCGTTGCTGCATCCGATCAACTTCAACGAGCCGTTCGGCCTCAGTATCGTGGAAGCGATGGCCTGTGGCACCCCAGTCCTAGCCTTCAACCGAGGCTCCATGCCGGAAATTATTCAAAACGGCATCAACGGATTCATCGTTGCCGATATAGAAGAAATGGTCAATAAACTCAAAGAAGTTCGGGCGCTTTCCCGTTCAGCCTGCCGCCGCTCGGTCGAGCAAAGGTTTACACAGGAAAAAATGGTCAAGGAGTACATCGACGTCTATAAAGAAATCCTGGGCAGATGCCCTGTCTGATTTACGGCATGGCAGAACGGGCATGATGGAGGCACAGGTCCACCAATTCTTCGATTTTGGCTGTTCCTACACACATGACAGAGTCGGCGGCCCCCCAGTAAAGTTTGACAGTCCCGTCTTGTTCCGGGACTGCACCGCAAGTAAATACCACATTGTGGACATAACCCGTGACTTCCCACGGGTCTTCCGGTTGTAGGATCCAACTATCGCCGACTCCTATGACTTTCGCCGGATCATCCAATTGGTGCAGGGCGACGCCCAGTCGGTATATCGCTCCGTCCATAGTGGGGAAAACGCCGTGATAAATGGACAGCCAACCCTGATCCGTTTTGATCGGCGTCGCTCCAGGACCGATTTTCATTGCATCCCAGTGATACGGAACCGGCATCATGATCAGTTCCGATTCCCCCCAATAGACCAAGTCCTTGGAGTAACTGATCCAGATGGCCCACGGAGCAATTTCGGAATGGGGCCGGTCAAGACGCGCATACCTGCCGTTGATTTTTTCCGGGAACAGAACCACGTTACGGTAATCCGCTTCGGTAATCAGCGAAATTCGTTCCAACGATTTAAAATCCGTGGTTTTGGCCAGTCCGATTCGCACCCCGTGTTTGGAATAAGCGCTGTATGTGATGAAATATACGCCATCAATACAGGAAATCCGGGGATCCTCCACCCCAAAAGCTTCGTATTCCTTGAAAACTCCTTCTGTTGCGGGAACAATAAAAGGTTTGTCCTTCACAGAAAAAGAATACCCATCATCGCTTACCGCCAATCCGATAATGGAACGTCCGGTATCGAGGTGAGATCGGAACAGCATATAGTATTGCTCCTGATACTTGGCCACCCCTGCATTATGGACAGTGTGAACGGAGTAAGGAACATCGGCTTTGGTTAATATCGGGTTTCCTGTATAACGTTTTACAACTGGTTCTTTCATCGCTGACGCCTCCTACTAATCCTTACTACAGGTTACCTTAGATCCGGGCACATTGCACCAACTATTTTATCCTCTCCGGTCTAGTAAATCAGTGCACCCGTTCGTTTCCACGGTCGGCCCCGCAGGAAAAATCTTTCTGTGCGGCGAATGTAATGAAGTTAAATAACCAAAAATCCCAGACGGGCATTTTATTGTACTGGAGGAAACACCATGTTATTGCAAAAGAAATTTCTGTCGCGCCTGCTCATTGCCTTATTGGTAATGGCCAATCTCTCTTTCGGCGCGGCTACGGGTTGGGCCCAATCAGAAACAGCGCTCCCCGGCCCAGCTCTGCAGCAAAATATTACAGAGCTGGAAATCAATTATTACCTCTCGAAAATGAGTCCTGAGGAACAAGCCGCCACGCTCAAGTTATTTCGGGCCATTCAGGTAGTCAAAGGCCAATATGTCGGCGCCGTGGAAGGCGTCACCCTGATGACCGGATCGGTCAAAGGAATGGTCAACGCCCTGGGCGACCCCTACTCCGTTTACATGGATCCCAAAATGTACAGCGAACTGATGTTGGAGACCAAAGGCTCCTTCGGCGGCGTCGGCATCGTCCTCGGCGTCAAAGACAAAACACTCACCGTTGTGGCGCCAATCGAAGGCACCCCTGCAGAAAAAGCCGGAATCCTGAGCGGCGATGCGATCATCCGCATCGATGCACTTGACACCAAAGACATGGCCCTCGACGAGGCCGTGGGCAAAATCCGCGGCCCGGAAGGCAGCGAAATCACGCTGACAATTCTGCGCCCCGCGCAAGAGCCGAAAGAATATAAACTTACCCGCGCGACCATCGTTCTAAAAACCGTCAGTGGAAAAATGTTGAGCGACGAGATTGGATACATTCGCCTATCCATGTTCAGCGAAACGACAGGCGCAGATTTCGCCCAAAAGATGGCCGAGCTTGAGGAAAAGGGCATGAAATCGTTGGTCCTGGACCTGCGCAACAACCCCGGCGGCCTCATCAACGAAAGTGTAAAGGTAGCCAGCTTGCTGGTTCCCAAAGGTCCTGTCGTATCAGTCATCAGCAAAGACGGTTCACGGGAGACAATGCAGTCGACGCTGGATAAACCGACGATTCCGTTGGCAGTATTGGTCAACGGCGGTAGCGCCAGCGCCTCGGAAATCGTTGCGGGCGCCATCCAGGATCTCGAAGTGGGAAAACTGATCGGCGTGAAAACTTTCGGCAAAGGTTCAGTTCAACGTCTGGTTCCGCTGGACAAGGATTCCGCGATCAAAATCACGATCGCGGAGTATCACACTCCCAAAGACCGCGCCATTCACGGCAAAGGGCTAGCGCCTGACATCGTTGTCGAAATGCCCAAAGAAATCGACAAAGACGCCCCGCAAGATCCACAGCTGGACAAGGCCATCGAAGTACTAAAAGTAACCACGCCAACAAACTAATTCTTTGAAATCAGGATCGTCCGATAGGCGATTCTGATTTTTTATGTTCTCCTTTTCCCTGCAAGTCACTCATTGTCTTAAACCCAGCCAACGGAGATGCTTCCTTAACTGCACCAAGCACCGCCTGCGCCATCACCTGGGCCGCCAGCGCGCCAACGGCAGAAATGTCGGCCTGCACTTCACCGATCGATAAGGCAAAAATGGTGTCGCCGTCAAGCATCGTGTGGGCGGGCCGCATCGTACGGGCATATCCGTCGTGGGTCATGGACGCCACTTTGGTTGCTTGCGCTTTGGTCAGTTTGGCGTTGGTCAGGACGACCCCGATGGTCGTATTCCCTGCAAACTGGCTGCCCGAACCCTCACACTGCTGCAACAGTCCCGCTTCACTGTCCATGAACCGAAAAGGCTCGAGCTCATAAGCGCCGGCCAGAACCTGCCCATTGGCCGGATCAACCACATCGCCCAGGCAATTGACTGCCACCACAGCCCCTACTATGAGATTGCCGATCTTGACACAGTGTGTTCCCAGCCCACCCTTCATCGCATGCTCCATGCCGAAAACTTTGCCAACCGTTGCTCCCGTGCCAGCCCCAACCGACCCCACAGAAAATTCTTCGGTCGCTGCCGCCGCACAAGCCTGATAACCCATGGACCGATCCGGCCTCACCCGGGCATCGCCGCAAGGCAGGTCAAATAGGACGGCGCCGGCCACAATCGGCACTTTCGCCACCCCGACATCGAAGCCGATCCCGTTTTCTTCAAGGTATTGCATCACGCCACCGGCTGCGTCCAATCCGAATGCACTGCCACCCGCCAGCATAACGGCATGGATTTTTTCCACCAGATTCTCCGGTTTTAGCAGGTCCGTTTCGCGGGTTCCCGGTGCACCGCCTCTGACATCAACCCCTGCCGTCGCACCTGCCGGGCAGATGATCGCCGTGCAGCCGGTAGCCGCCGCCAAGTTCTGAGCATTCCCGAACCGTACGCCTTCAATGTCAGTAATTTTCATGGTTTTCACTCGCTGTCGGCCCCTTTCTTCTGTTCTTGCGCAGCATTCGGCTCGTGTTTTTCATTCCGATCCCGCGAAAAGACCTGTCGCAGTTTCTCATGAATCAACATCCATGCTTCGGTAGCCGCAGGTTCCGGCCCAAAGTGAGTGAAGGCATGCATGCATCCGGCGAACATTTTATAGGTCACGGATACACCGGCGGCCGACAGACGTCTAGCATACAAAGCATTTTCTGCACACAGGGGATCATATTCCGCCGAAATCACCAAGGCCGCCGGCAGCCCCGCCAAGCTCTCCGCCAATAACGGCGACGCCAGAGGATTCTCCCGTTGTTCCTGGTCGAATAGGTAGCAGGCAGTGAAAAACTCCTGGGCCCTGGCCGTAAGCAAGGTATCCCTGGAAGGTTTTGAAAACGGATCGACGGTGAAATCCAGCGGCGGATAGTTCAGAACTTGATAAAGGATGGAAAACTCCTGCCGTTCCCGTGCCAAAAGACATAAAGCAGCCGTCAGATTCCCCCCGGCGCTGTGTCCGCCGACCGCCATCCTACTTGGATCGAGCCCCAGCACAGCACCCTCGCTCTGTATCCATTTCAAAACATCATAACATTCTTCCAGCGCCACTGGAAATGGGTACTCCGGCGCCAGATGGTAATCAATGTTCACCACCGCACACCCTACGGCCTCGGAGATCTGCCGGCACCACGCCTCATCATCCCCGGCGCTTCCCTGGATGAAGCCGCCGCCATGAATATTCACGAACACCGGCAGGCCCTGCCCCCGCTCCTGTTTCGGCCAATACAGGAGAATTCTCGTTTTGCCGGCAGAGGTTTCAACAGCACGTTCCTGCACCGTTCCGTTGGCCCATTCAGTCTCAGTGCGGTTTTTTTCAATATTTTCGGCATATGCAGCCCGCGCTCTTTGCGCCATCAGCAATCGTTTCAAATCGTTTTTCATCCCCTAAATATCCTTTCAGTCTCACCAAAGTCTACTTACGGGATTCGTCACACAGTTCCCTGTTTCCTCGTCTTTTTTAAAAATAATTCAGGAGGTTAGCAAGATGAGACGAACGATGCGCCCATTATAAAGAAATAGGCAGGAAGTTTGGCCAGTGGCTGGATATCCTCGTCTGCCAAAAAATCCTTTGTTAGTCCCTGACTTTGGCATTCTGAACCAGAGCGCCCGGGCCATCCTCTGCCACATGTACCTCGGCTTCACCGAAGGTCTTCATATCATTCAGAACATGCAACGCTGCCTGTATCAATGAAATTCCCAGCGCTGCTCCGACCCCTTCGCCGAGATTCATGTCGAGAGAAAGGTACGCAGGCACCTCCAGCAACTGCAAAAGCTCTGCGTGCAACGAGCCCCTGCCGAAATGCGACCCGACCAGATAATCCCTAACCCTGGGCGCCATGCTTACAGCAACCAGGGCCGTCAGGCACGTTTCCACTCCATCGAGCACCACCGCCGCTCCCCCTGCTGCCGCTCCCAACATTACTCCTGTCAGGCCAACGAGTTCGGGGCAACCGGTTGCAGCCACCGACGCAACGGGATCCGTGCCGCCTGCCGCATGCCAGGCCCGAAGCGCAGAGGTGACGGCAGGAGAAATCGTTCCAACCATGCCGATGCCAATCACCCGGATTCCCGAGGCGGTGGCTGCGCCGGCTATTTCCATGCCTTTTTTCAAAAGCTGCGCCGCCTGTTCCCTGGTCCGTGCCTCTTCGCCATGCACGTCAAACGAGATAATGCGGGCCGAAACATTTGCCGCGAATATATCGCACAGTCCCGGCGTACGGAGACTGCCGTTCATGATTACGATGCCGGAGGGCAACTGGGGGGGACGGGCATTCCTGGTGATGCCTGCCATCTTTCGGGCCAAATGCTCGAAAGAATGGAGACTGCCCAGCGGTTTTGTAAGATTATCGAGCCTTAGCTGGCAATTATCCATGGCGACTTGATCCAAAGGTCGGATCGCCAGGATCACCTGTTCAATCATTCGTTGCCCTCCTTTGACGTCATTGCATTATAAGTCTTCACAGACATTTTCAACATCTCGACTACCACGGATGCGCCGATGGCTTCTCCGAGGCGCACCCCCATATCGAGGCACGGAGAGAGATCCAGATATCCGAGAGCTTTAACGTGAGCCGGCTCACCGGACAGATGCGAGGCGAACATATATCGGCGGTTCATGGGGTGGAGCGCATCGGAGATCATCGCCGCGGCCGTAGTATTGAGCCCATCCACGATAACCGCACATCGGTTGGCGGCAGCGCCCAGAGCCACGCCGGCCAGGGCACCGATTTCAAAGCCGCCGACTTTCGCCAACACGTCGATGCCGTCTTCCCGCCGGGGTTGGTTAAGTGCCAACGCTCTGCGCACCAGCTCAGTCTTGACCTTTAATTTTGCATCGGATATCCCGGTACCCCGGCCGGTTACCTCCTCCGGCGACAAGCCGGTAAATACGGCTACAATGAGGGCACTTGCCGTAGTGTTGCCGATGCCCATCTCGCCCAGACTGAAACAGTTGTATCCACAACGGGCCCGTTCGTCGGCAATCTCGATTCCCGTCTCAATCGCCTGTACCGCCTGTTCGCGGGTCATCGCAGGCCCCCGCGTGAAGTCCTGCGTTCCGTAGGCGATTTTTTTATGCCACAGCCCCTTTGCCTGCGTCAGATCTCCAGCCACCCCCACATCCGCCACCACCATATCCGAGCCGGAATAGTTCGCGAAAGCATTTGCGCTGGCGCCTTTGGATACAACGTAGTTCAGTGCCATCTGCCGCGTGGTGTCTACCGGGTAGGCGCTGACCCCATTCCGGGCCACGCCGTGATCAGCACAGGTCACGACCATGCAGGGCCGTGGGTCTCGCGGCCGTTTTTCCCCAATGATTCCAGCATATTGTCCAACCATATCCCCGAGCCGCCCGAAAGTACGATTCTGCGGCATCAGCCGCTCCAACTCCTGCCGAACGTGTTGTTGGGCGTGACCGTCAGTCGCCTTGATTTTCTCTAATGTATCCGCCAATAATTTCACGGCAACCTCCACCATTTCCTGTTAAAATTTTCATTTTAGCGAAAAAAATAAGAAGGCTTCTTTGGGACAACAATCCAAAAAAAGCCTTCTTTTCCACGAAGGATTCACCCTGGTTGCGGCAGGTCTCCTGGCTCCCGGTTCCTCAACTGCTTGCGCCTTCCCCTTGCGAGTGGCATTGCAAGATCTCCCCGGTACAGTGGCGGGCCCGCGCCTACGCATGCGTTTGTGCATGCTCAGACTTCCCTATTCTCCCCATATAGTTGGGGCACCTCAACCCGATATCAAAGTATTCGATTGCGGCTATTATACCAGCGGACCATTTGTATCGTCAAGACACCACTACAATTTCCACCACGGATCCGTTATGTCCAGTTTTTTTCCTGTCCGTCAGACATACTGCAGGAAGATAACCAGACTCTGTTGAAATATCAATTATCAAAAACAAAGGAGTGTCCTTATTTTGGCTACAATACAAACAACTTACCTGGGTGATCTGCGCACCGAATCCATTCACCTCCAATCCGGCACCCGACTTGTCACGGATGCGCCGACCGACAACCAGGGAAAAGGAGAATCCTTTTCCCCTACCGATCTCCTAGCCACGGCTTACGGCGCCTGCGTATTCACCATCATGGGAATCGCTGCGAAAACCCACGGATTCAGCATCGAGGGAACCAAAGTTGAAACAACGAAAGTCATGGGAACCGAGCCTCGCCGAATTGTCGAACTGATTACCAACTTCACCTTCCCTCCCAACGATTACAGCATCAAACAAAAGAAGATTTTAGAACTGGCTGCCAAAGAGTGCCCTGTTTACAACAGCCTCCACCCCGACCTCAAGAAGACTGTGACATTCACGTACAGCGCCTGATATGAGCAAAGGCCCTCCAGATTCTGGAGGGCCTTTGCTCATATCCGTTCAATTGCGCTTATTCCAAGTTGGAAGTGCAGTGAGGGCAACGTACCGCCTTGATTGGAACCGTCGAAATGCAGAACGGACATTCCTTGGTCGCCGGCGGCGCAGCCTCCGGTTTTTTCTGTAAGCGATTCACCTGTGTGATCATCAGATAGATCGCAAATGCGACTATGACAAAGTCGATAATCGTGTTAATGAACAGGCCGTAGTTGATCGTCGGCGCACCAGCGGCTTTAGCTGCAGCCACCGTCGGATAGGCGGTGGAAGACAGATTGATGAACAGATCGGAAAAATTCACTTTTCCCATAATCAGCCCCAATGGCGGCATCAAAATATCGGTCACAAAGGATGAAACGATTTTCCCGAAAGCGCCGCCGATAATGATACCAACAGCCAAATCCAGCACATTTCCACGCATGATGAATTCCTTGAACTCTTTCAGCACAACAGGACCCCCTTTCGTATGCTTGCAATTCATTACCTTTTGCTTCGACGAAAATTTCCCGGCTCCTGCTGCCCACAAAATTCAGGAGTCGTCTTCTTCACTTCCTTCGATTGCGCTTTCCTGCAAGATCAGCTTCCCCTGACGAGCGGCCCACCGAATTTCATCGGCCGTAACGGCCGCCTCGATGAGAGCGTGCACATAATAGCTGCTCGTAAGTTTAGGCTGCCATTGTTCAATAGCCACCGTTAGCTTTTCCCAATAGGCTTCACTGATTACCTCCGTTTCCGCATCTTCACCATCGATGATGACAGAACGCAGTTTCCCGTTGATGCGCCTGATGCTGTGGCACCCTTGACCCAGGATCATCAGGATTTCCCGGAACTCCTCGCTGATCGGCGGATCCCCGGCCTGATGCCGGCGGTCAAGCCGCACCGGCAAGATCGCATAAATGCGGTCTGCTTTTTCCGCGAGCGTCGAGTTGTAGTCGATAAATTTCTCCGCCAGAATCCGCCAGCGGTTTTGCTCCGCCGTACCTGATCCCAGCAGTTCCCCTTCGCTGGCCAGCCGTCCCGATAGCGAACGCACCTCGGCAATGAGTCGTTGCACCCGTTGCTTCTCTGCGGAATCGATCTCAGGTGTTTCATTTTCCATTGTTATATACTCATCCACCGCTCGGCAAAAATAGGCCACAGTCGCTTCATTGCTTTCTCTCAGCCTGATTTTCAATTGCCGGCTATAACGCGGCGGCCACAAAAACACATTCACGACCATCGCTGTGATCAGACCCGTAAAGATCACGCCGGTCCGATTCAGTGCATGCGGCAGGAACAGCTCCTGACTCGACCCCATCACGAAAAGGGCTGCCACGATTCCCATGGAGATACCGGCATTCAGGCCCAACCGGATGTATACCACAATGAGCAGAATGCTCACAACCCCCATAATCAAGGGGCTTCCACCAATCAGATAGCCAAACGCCAAGCCAGCGGAAACACCGATGAGGTGCACCAGGATCTGGTCTTTCGCGGACTTGACCGTCAAAAAAATCGTCGGCTGCATGTTGACTACCGTGGCGACGGCGCCGAAGAAGGCCGGCTCCAGGTTCAACAGCTTACACAGATACATGGTTATCGTCACGGCAATGCCGGTTTTGAGTATGCGGGCGCCGATCTTCACTCTAGTTTTTCACCCTTCTTTCCGCCTCGGATTTGTAATTCACTGGGGCAGATTGACTAAATTAACTGCGGAAATGCCATAACGGCCTGGTTTTTTATCCGACGCCGATAACCAGACCTCGCCTTTACCAACCATGACGCCTTGCCAGTTCACGAACAACTCCGCAACTTTTTGCCCGGCGATAGCCTCCCGGACTTGCAGTGTAAAAATTTCATCATAGTTATCGAGCAGCTCCGCCTTCGTTTCGAACTGTACGGAGCCTTTGCCTTTGGCGTCATCGGTCCAGCCGTTGACACGCAGCGGATAGAGAACCAGATCCGCCACTTTGCTTCGGTCATTGACTGACACAACCTTCTGCAGAGCTGCAAAAACCTTTTCGAATTCCGCGGCATTCTCGATTCCCGCTACCGCATAGGGATTCGCCTGAGCTGCCTGCAAAACCGTGTTCCCTCCACCGATCCACACAAAAAGTCCAAGGAGCAGCAAAAGTCCAATTCTCGCGCTCCTCATGACCAACCATCCCCATCTCATCATGAATTACCCCCACTATTTCGTATGTTTATAAAAATTCAATCCAAGCGGGTTGTTTCCCTGCCTTTTTGGATTTCTTCCGCCAACTCATTCAAATAGGTCCAACGCTCCATCAGTTCGTCCAACTGCTGTTCCAATTCATTTTGGGCGACTGTCAGCTTCTGCAACAGTTCAAAATCCGTTCCTGCGCTATTGATTCGTCCGGCGACCTCCTGCAACTGAGTCTCTACTCCGGCGATCACCGCATCAATCTCTTCGTACTCACGCTGCTCTTTGAATGTGAATTTGCGAGTCGAGCGGACGGCCTCAGGCGGCAGCGTTTTTTTCGCGTCACCGGTTTTATCCTTCACCCTGGGAGCCGGTTCCGGCGCCACCCGCTTTCCCTGATAGTCGCTAAATCCGCCGGAGTACTGCGTGACCACGCCGTCTCCTTCAAAAGCAAAAACTTTTTCCACGACCCGATCCAAAAAATAGCGATCATGGGACACAACAACCACCGCTCCGGGAAAGTCGTCCAGATAATCTTCGAGAATGGTGAGGGTCTGCACATCCAGGTCATTGGTCGGCTCATCAAGCAACAGCACATTCGGCGCTCCCATCAGGATTCGCAGCAGGAACAGCCGTCGCCGCTCACCGCCGGATAGTTTGGCGATCGGCATCCACTGGGCGTTCGGGGGGAACAGAAACCGTTCCAGCATCTGCGAGGCGCTGACAGTCTCCCCATCCAGCGTGGTGATGAAGTTGGCTTCTTCCCGAATGTATTCAATCACACGCAGTTTTTCGTCCATTTCAGTGCTTTCCTGTGAGAAAAAACCCAACTTCACGGTCTGACCGATCTCTATCGAGCCTTTTTCAGGAACCAGACGCCCGGCGACGATGTTGAGGAGGGTGGATTTGCCGCTGCCATTCGGACCGATGATGCCGATACGATCAGTACGCAACACATTGTAGCTGAAGTCCCTGATCAATTCGGGTCCGCCATAACCGTGTGATACTCCTGTCAGTTCGATGATCTTGCGTCCCAGACGGCTTGCACCCACCTCCATCTCCAGTTTGCCTGTCGGCAGGTCTGTTTTTTGTGCGCTCAATTCCTCGAATCGCTCGATCCGAGCTTTTTGTTTGGTTGACCGCGCCTGGGCGCCCCTGCGTATCCAGGCCAGTTCATTACGCAGAAGGTTGTGGCGTTTCCTTTCGCTCCCCTCCTGACGTTCTTCACGCTCTGCCTTGCTGACGAGAAAATCGCCGTAATTTCCGGTATAGGGATACAGTTTCCCTTTGTCGATTTCAAGAATGCGATTCGAAACCCGGTCCAGAAAATAACGGTCATGGGTGATCATCAGAAGTGAACCGGTATAAGCCTGCAAGTATTCTTCCAGCCAAGCGACCATCTCGTTGTCGATATGGTTGGTCGGCTCGTCCAGGATTAGCAAATCAGCAGGATTGATCAAGGCCGACGCCAGCGCTATCCTCTTGCGCTGTCCACCCGACAAGAGATTGACCTTCGCTGCAAAATCAAGGATTCCGAGCTTGGTCAGGATCGTTTTGGCCTCGTTTTCGAGTCTCCAGGCATCAGTCTCATCCATGCGCTGAGTCAGGTTAATCAATTTTCGTTGCCAAACCGCATTTTCCGGTTCCCGCTGGACCGCCTCCAGCGTCTCTTCGTAATCCCGTATCGTCTGCATAGCCGGTGAATTCCCCTTGAAAACCTGCTCCAACACGGTGGCAGCGTCGTCAAACTCAGGATTCTGCGACAGATATTCAATCCGCACGCCGCTTGCGATCATGATCTTGCCGGAATCGGCAGGCTCGCCGCCGGTCAACACACGCAAAAAAGTAGATTTACCTGTTCCATTGACGCCGATCAGCCCGATCTTTTCTCCTGAGTTGATACTCAGCGTCACCTGCTCGAACAGAACTCTTTCGCCATAACTTTTAGTCAAATTTTCCACAGTTAGTAAATTCATGTCACGATCCTTCTGTTTTTTCTTTCACCGGTACTAGCCGCAGGAGCCGCGTTTTTCACGACTTTGCTATCTACACTCTATCGCCTGAAGTTCGGACCGTCAAGGCCGCAGGGGAATCAACTTCTAATTGTTTGACCAATCGGTTGAAAAAACAGCCCTTGGAACATTCAACATTGATCCTTTATTTTTCGGGTTTGCAGTTGACAAATCCTATTCATTCCTGCATAATTCTATCAAGAACTGTAAATCAATAAATGTGATGACGGAAAAAAGTAATCTTGTGAAAACATTCAGAGAGCCGACGGGTGGTGCGAGTCGGTTGCAGACGCAAGATGAAGTTCCTTCCCGAACAGCAGGCTGAACTGATAGTAGGCCGCGCCGTATGCCGACGTTAATGGCTTTGAGAGGATCATGCGTCCTTAAAAGGGTGGTACCGCGACAATTCGCCCCTGTGCGGTATCTTTTTTTATGTCTTGACGCTGATCTATTTGGGTGGTACCGCGATAAAATCGTCCCTTTCCGGGGGATGATTTTTTTTGCCCCAAAATCGGATTCCGGAGGCAAAAAAATTGAAGGAGGTCCATCATGAGCATTCCATTGGCAATCGTTCTAATTTACATCGCGGTGCTCTTTCTAATCAGTTTCTGGGCGGAAAAACGCGCCCGAGGCGGTGTGGAGAATTACGTCCTGGCTGGTCGCAAACTCACGACGACCCTTGTAACCGTCTCGATCGTCGGTCTGGCCATCGGCGGCGCGTCAACGATCGGAGTCTCAGAGCAGGCCTATAAAGTGGGCCTTTCAGCCGGTTGGTACACTGCGGCGTGGGGCATCGGAGCAATCTGCATGGGCCTGTTAGTCGCCAAAAAATACCGGCAGCTACGAATCTCCACCATCCCCGAACTGCTGGAACGGTTCTATGATAAAAAAGGAATGGTGATCGGCGTTGTATGCCAGATCATCATCCAACTCGTCATTACATCTTTGCAATATATCGCCGGCGGCACCATCCTACATGTCATGCTGCCCAACATCTTCAGTTTCTCCAGTGGCATGTTGACCAGTGCGGTGGTCTTTATCGGCATCACCTTCATTGGAGGCATGTGGTCGGCCAGTTTATCGAACATACTGAATGTGCTTCTGATCTATGTCGGCATTGTGACCGCCACCATCGTCAGCGTCGTGCAAGCCGGCGGCATGGACGCGATCGTCGCCAAGTTGCCGCCATCGGTTCCCTATACCAGCCTGATCGACGGAGTGGGTCCCTTTGGCATCATCGGTTGGATCCTGGTGTTGGTCACAGTGAATCTTTCCCTGCAAAGCATCATTCAGATCTCACTTGGCGCCCGAGACGTTGCTACCGCACAGCGCGGCTTCGTCATCGGCGGCATCATGATGCTCCCGATCGGTTTCGTTTGCGCCCTGATGGGCATCATTGCCAAGGCAAACCATCCCGATGTGAGCGCCGCCATGGCCCTGCCGTTGATGATCATGTCCCTGCATCCGGTCCTGTCAGGCATAACCCTCGCCGCGCTCTGGGCCGCCGATATTTCTACAGCCTGTAATTTGCTGCTCAGTTCGGCCACACTGTTTTCGCAGGATATCTACAAACGGATGATCAATCCTGACACTTCGGAACAAAAACTGCTATTGGTAACCAAAGGTTCCGTACTCGTACTGGGTGCTTTGACGTTGGTGCTTGCCATGACCGTCAGCGGCATCATCCAGACGTTGATGGTCGGGCTCAGTCTGACCGCTGCTTTCAGCGTAGTCGTCCTGTTCACTCTGTTCGCACCTGGACTTTGCCGCAAGAATTCGGCTTTTTATACCATCGCGGGCGGCCTGTTGACCCTGGTGCTTTGGCAGACATTTCCCGCCATTCGTATACTGCCGCATGTGATTTACCTGGAATGGCTGGTATGCGTCAGCATCTTCCTCATTGTCCATATTCTCGATACCAATCCGATTAAAATCGACGCCGGGGCCGTAGCCGCGGAAGAAGCTGCCGATTCAATCTAAAACATCTAAGTGTCTTCAACGGGCTCCTACCCTGCCAACTTTCTGCGCAACCCTCCGGCAGGGACAAATGCGTTTCTGTTGCCATACTCAATGTTTGGCGCTATTATTGAAGGGGACCTATTATTTGCTCAAGGAGTGATTGTTGTGTTAATGATCGGCATACTGATTTTCCCGAATGTCGAAGAGCTGGATTTTGTGGGGCCGTTTGAAGTCCTGAGCTATATAAACAAAATCCGCCCGGACAGCACGAGGGTCCTGTTGGTTGCAGAAACGACCGACACAGTACGGGCATATAACGGCATGAGGATCTTGCCGGATATAGCGCTGGAAACCTGCCCAAAACTTGACATCTTGGTTGTTCCAGGCGGAAAGGGCAGATTAATTGCAATGAAGAACGCTGCACTCATTCAATTCATTCAAAAACAAGCACCTCAGGCCCGCTACATCGCCTCTGTCTGCACCGGCGCGTTCCTGTTGGCGGAAGCCGGATTGCTGACCGGCAAGCAAGCGACAACCTATCATGAGTGCTTTGAAGAGTTGGCCGCCTACAATATAACAGTCCTGTCTGAAAAGGTGGTTCCGCAGGAAGGCATCATCACCGCCGGCGGTGTCAGTTCCGGCATCGAACTGGGTTTTTACCTGCTGCGGGAGTTGTTCGGCATCGAAGTCGCGCAAAAGGTTGCCCGAAAAATAGAATATGACATAGATGTGGCAGCAATGTAAGAATTGAGCGGCCTTATTGGTCGCGCAGGGTGTCGATTTTATCGAACAGTTCTTTGGCGGGCTGCCCCAGTTTTTTTATGTAGAAATTTCGCAATGGATACGTGAGTTCGGCAAACGCGCTCACGTTATTCACTTCGTTAACCTGCATGCCGCGATCTTTTAAAATTTTAACCAGTTCTTGTTCTTCCGCAGCTTCGAGGCTTCGTTGATAGCCCTGCGCTTCTTGCGCAGACTCCAATAGAATTGTTTGATGTTCCGGCGATAATTTTTGCCAAATTTTTTCGCTGATAGTTAGCACCTGAATAAAATACTGATGATTTGTCAACGAGAGATATTTCTGCACTTCATAGAATTTATTATAAAGCACCAGTGAAACTGGATTTTCCTGCCCTTCCACCACATTTTGCTTCAATGCAGAGTAGACTTCACCGAATGCCATCGGCGTCGGGATTGCTCCCAATGCCTTTAATCCTTCGATACTGGCATCTGTCTGCGGCACGCGAATCCTAATGCCTCTAAGGTCAGCCGGGGCTTGAACAGGCTGGCGATTATTGGTGATCTGTCTTGTTCCTGCATCGAAATAACAAATTACACGCAAGCCCTGAGCTTGCATTTTTTTGTCGGTTTCCTTCCCGACCTCGCTATCGAATACCCGCAATTCATGGGCCTTATCCTTATAAATATATGGCAAATCAAAAATACCCAGAACCGGTACAAATGAAGCCAAAAAGCCGACTGACGAAGTTCCCATATCGATCGTTCCCATACGCATGCCTTCGGCCCGCTCTTTCATCGAGCCCAGTTTCGCATCTTCGAAAACTTCAATCATCAGCGTCCCTTTTGATTTTTCCTTTACCAAGTCAGCCAACTTCTGCGAACCGCGGGTTTCTGGTGTGTTAATTGCTGTTTCCGTGCCCAACTTCAACACCACTCGCTGCGAAGGGCTCAAGCCGCCGGGAGTTCCGTTTGAGCAGCCTGTCACGACTGCAATCAAAACAATCATGCAGCTAGCCCAAGTTCCTGCAATCCTTGACTTTTTCTGCATCACAGCGCCCCCTTCTCAATGGGTTTCGCCCGCATGTCTCCAGTCCCGGCTTTTTCTATGCATCGCTCCGGCCGTTTCTTTCCAGCAAAAACTGAACCGCAGATTCTTCCGGCACTGGTCGGCTCATGAAATATCCCTGCACCAAATCGCAGCCGCATTCATTCAAGAAATCCCACTGTTCCTGACGCTCCACTCCCTCGGCTACGACATTCATGTTCAGACTCTGGGCAAAATGGATGATTGATTGAACTAGTACGGTCTCTCGCTCCGGAATATTGTCAATGAATGACTTATCAATTTTCAACGTCTCGACCGGGAACAGGCGCAAATAAGTTAACGACGAATACCCCGTCCCAAAGTCATCCAGCGCTAACCGGACACCGAGAGCATCCAGTTCATGCAATTTTCGACTGCTGTCTTCGATTGACGCCAACAATGCGCTTTCCGTGATTTCCAGTTCCAGTTGGCTTGAAAGAATACCGGCTGTTTCAATCAGTCGACCTACGTCGCCAATCAAATGCTCGTCGGCCAGCTGCTTCGGCGAGAGGTTTACCGCAACACGCACTTCAGGATATCCCGACTGAGAAAGCCACTTGGCGAAAGTGCAGGCTTGCTCCATTACCCACCTGCCTATGGGGATAATCAGCTGATGTTGTTCGGCTAAGGGAATGAAGCGAACCGGAGAAACGACTCCGTGCTCCTTACTATCCCACCTGAGAAGCGCCTCAAAACCCACAACCCTGCCGTTCTTCATATCCACCTGCGGTTGGTAGACCACTTGAAGCTCTTTTCTTTCCAGAGCCCGGCGCAAACTGTTCGTCAGCAGCATTTTTTCCTGGGAATCGCGCAGCATGGCTGGGTCGAAGAATCGCCAGCAGTTCCGGCCGGCGGATTTGGCCGCATACATGGCGTTATCCGCCATTTTCATCAATTCTTCAACCGTGTTCCCGTCTTGCGGGAAAAGGGCAATTCCCACGCTGGCAGACACCTGAGTTGTCTCATTGATGACCTGATAATCCCTGTTAAGTCCATCAATCAATCGATGCCCGAGACCGGCAATCTCTGCCGTTTCCAAGCAGTCCGACAGCACAATGATAAATTCGTCACCGCCCAGACGCGCGACAAAAGCCTTTTCACCTGCGATGGTTTGTATTTTCTTACCGGCCGCAATAATCAGGCGGTCTCCGGCCGAATGACCGAAATTGTCATTGATACTCTTCAAATCATCCAGGTCAACGAAATAGATGACCCCGCCACATGCCCCTTGTGCTACCGCCTCCAGTTCCACTTGAAGACGTTCCGTCAGGCAGGCGCGGTTCGGAAGGCCTGTCAAACTATCATGGAAGGCCATATGGCTGATCTTTTGGTGCAACATCTCCCGCTGCAGCAGTTCCTGTTTGATCGCCTCCCGCAATTTTCCACCCTGCAGCGCCAGCGAGGCTAGGTCTGCGAATTGTTGCAGCATTTCGATTTCATCGGTTAGCAGGGGGTGAATGTCATCTTTCCAGGTTATCGCCAATCCGCCCACAACCTGTTCTTCCCGCTTCAACGGAAACATGACAGCGGTGCTTTGATTCTCCCATAGAACTCCACGACGGCGCCCCGGAAAGTTCTGATAATCTTCCATATATTGAAGCTCGCCTGTCGCCAGCAATGAGGGAAACAGCCCATAATCCATCGACAATATTGTACCAAGCAAGACATCCCGATTGCCGCGCACATACCGAATGACAGCCTGTCCGTCCTCAATGAGAGTTATGTACCCGTCAGCCGCATCAGCCAAACCCAGGGCGCTTTCCAACATGCTTTGCATCTGGACGTCAAATTCAGCGTTGTTGTCGACAATTAAACGAGTCATGGCCCGATACTGCCGCTCACGCAGATGCAACTGCATTTCTGCGGTCTGCTTCTCGGCGATCTCCAGCAGCATCTTTTGATTTGTATGTTGCAACTCATCCGTAACTGCAACCATTTCTTCGTTCATGGCTGTTAGTTCTTCGTTGACTATCCGCAGGTCCTCTTCCGCCCGGGTCCGTTCGCATACTTCTTTTTCCAGGACTATATTGGTTTCTGATAGTTGCAAGGAGTTTTTTTCGATCTCCCGGCTTTGTCGAATTATCATAGCGGCCAACCCAGCCATCACAATAAATGACAGTGCTGCATTTCTGCCCGCCGCCTGCTGCATTGGAGCCAAGGCCAGGTTTTTATCCTGAACGGTTATAGCGGCCCACGACGCACCATAGCCGGGCATGATAAGCGGAACGTAACTGCAGAACATTACCTTCCCGTCGAGATCCGTATATTCCGTTGCGCCGGATTCGCCGGTCAACACCCTCGCGACGATTTGCTGCAGCCCCGGCGCCACCGCTATCGCTTCGTAGTCCAACAGGTAATCCTGTCCGTTCAGCAGCGTATCCCCTTTGAAATTTCGAGCTACCCGAGCTTTCTGACCATTTTTTAAATTATGATGCGCCTTAACTTTTTCCCACTCCGGATGCGCAACCACAACGCCTTCTTCATCCAGAATATACGTGTATCGGTCATCGCCAAGATAATGTCGGCCGACCCGGTTCTGGATTTCTTCCACCCGCAAAAATGCCGCCATTGCTCCGACGAGCGTATCGCCCCGCATCACCGGAAAAAAAACACCTGTCGCGGTGGTAGGCATGTTTTTGTCGTATCCAAAAGAATAAAAAGAGGGGCTGACATAGGGGCGCTTCTCATCCACAACTTTACTGAACCACCACCGGTCAGGGCGGATTGCTTTTTCCCCTCGCACCCGTGCAGTCTGTTCGCCATCCGGAACTCTTTGAATAACTAGATTATCAAAAAAACCATACTGTGAAAATCGCTCATTAACAAAAGGTTGCTGCTGCGCAGAATCCATGCTTTTAATTTCCTGGGCCTGCGCCATTTCCCCGACTACCCGATATACCGTTTCGTAAAAAGACGACACACTGAGAGCCACATTTCTTGTGTGAATTAGATTTTCTTTGGCGATTCGATCAAAATAGGACTTTGACGCAAAATAATAGTTTGCCATGTTTAACATGATAAACGCCAATAAAGTACTGATAAGAATCCAACGGAACATCTTATTTGTCAGTCTTTTTTTCACAATGCGCCGCACTCCTGACGTGAAAAATACATTGTTAAAGGTTCAGAGGCTTCCCAATGACAAACAATTCCTTTTTTGTATTATTCTTTATATTTGAACAAATCCCTTTTTAGTACCATTCCTTCAGTGAACAAAACAACCAACAGGGTTGCAGGATAATCCTTCATTTGTAAAGAATTATAAATATGATATTTTCAGTTCCAACTGTACTCACCATCTTGAACCCACTTGAATCATTATAGAGGAGATGTATTTTCAATGAAAATTTCAGTAGTCGGTTGCGGCAAGGTCGGTTCGACCGTCGCTTATACAGCATTGCTCAAAAGCTTGACGGATGACATCGTACTGGTCGATGCCAGCTGCGACAAGGCTAAAGGCGAAGCCCTGGATGTCCTGCAATGTCGTGCTTTTGCGCCGCAGGCCAGCGTCCGCCAAGGGGATTTGGCCGACACCGCCGGTTCGGACATTGTTGTGGTCACCGCCGGAATCCCTCGCAAAGCAGATGAACCCCGCGTTCTGCTGCTCTCCCGCAACGCCGCGCTAATCGGCGATATCGTGAAACAAGTAGTTCGCTTCAGCCCGAATTGCATTCTATTCATGATCACCAACCCACTGGATGTGATGACCCAACTGGCCTTCAAGGCCTCCGGCCTGCCGCGCGAACGGGTTATCGGCATGGGGACCGTTCTGGACACCAGCCGTTACCGTTCTTCGCTCGCACGCGATTTCGGTGCCGATGCCCGGGATATCGACGCTTATGTTATTGGCGAACATGGTGAAACGATGGTGCCAATAAAAACAGGAATCAGGGTACGCGGCATTCCCTTGGACCAATGGCCCGGGTACAGCCCCGAAGCGCTGGATTCCGTGGTCAGCGAGGTCATTGCGGCCTCCGGGCAGGTGATTGCGCTCAAAGGCGGCACTGTTTTTGCCCCGGCCGTATCTGCCTGTGCAGTGCTTGAAGCGCTGGTTCGCGACAGCAACGCCGTCCTGCCTGTATGTACCTATCAGGAAGAACTGGGTGTCTGCGTCAGTGTGCCGACTATCGTTAACCGAGCGGGCGCAAAACAAGTTGTCGATCTGCCGCTCTCCGCCGACGAAGATCGATTGTTTGCCAAATCCGTCGACAATATCCGGTCCTATGTGAAAGATCTGACGGCCTACCTGTAAAAACTATTCGTATGTTCCGGAAAGTAAAAAATCCTGCAGGAAGCGGTCCTGCAGGATTTTTTTACTTTCAGTCGGGGCTTTCTCCTCATTGATGCTCTTTAATCTGCCCTTCCCGATAGGCCTCAAGCAGATCAGTCAACTGGTCAATCTCTTGCTGGATTTCCCGGCCTTGGTCAGTATGCCTGATGCGCATCCGTTCGGGATGACTTTCGATAATTTCCGTTTCCGACTCGGTGTCGATTCCTTCAGACACCGCCTTCTGCGTCGACTCGAAGGGATGGTGTGCGGACAACAACCAGCCGCGCGAATTGGAGATCAGGGTATATCCCGCAATGCCGGTTTCTTTTTGATAAGCCCGCGAGAAACCGCCATCGATGACGATCAGCTTCCCATTGGCCTTGACAGGTTTTTCCCCTTTCACAACTTTTACCGGTACATGGCCGTTGATGATATGTCCGGTTGCGCAATTCAAGCCGAATTCCACGAGAATCTTGCAGGCGGTCTCCTCATCGTCTCTCAGGGCATAATAGGCATTGCGTTTTTCTTTGTGGGTAAGGGGATCGGCGATAAAATAGCGCTCGAAGGTCGCCATTTTCTCTTTGCCGAATAAGGGGGACTGCGGCGCGCACCACATGAACCACATGGCATCCATGCCATACTGTTTCTGCGGTGTATTGTCCGCTGCATAGTAGCCCTGACGAGCCAGTCGGTCAACCCGATCCAGAAAAGGCTTCCCTGCAAAACTCTGTCCGTCGACATTGAACGAACGGAATGACCCATCCTCCGCCATGGCGATACACCCATGATAGAGCAGATTGCCATCGTGGATCAAATAGATGCTGCCTTTGGAAAACAGGAACCGGACATGCTGTTGCAGCTTTTTACTATTGGTAAAAGCAAGTCGCAACTTTGCCACCACCATTTCCTCAGCGGCAGTGAGGAGGTCTGGCTGCGCCGGGTCGATGGTCGGGAAATTCATATCCAACAATGGATAGGATATATGATCCACAGTGACTGTGCCCCGTTCGAAGTCAACCCGATCCAACAACAGGCGGTCTGTCATCTGATAATGGGGCCGGCGCTTGATCAATTGGGATTCAAGCTTAAACTGAATCATTGCCATGGCTTTTTGCATCTGTGCCATCATGCGGATTTCCTGACTGGTGAACCCATCATCGGCAGGGACTTTGGGGATGAATAATTCACAGGGATCATCTTTATACGTCTCAATGGCAAACGAAGCCAATGGCAACAAACTTACACCATAACCATTCTCCAGCGTTTCCATATTCCCGTAGCGCAGGCAGGTTCGGATGACATTGGCGATACAGGCTTCACTGCCGGCTGCGGCCCCCATCCACAAGATGTCGTGGTTCCCCCACTGGATGTCCACCTGATGGTAGTCCATCAATGCATCCAAGATAATATGCGCACCCGGTCCACGGTCATAAATGTCACCGATCACATGCAGCCGGGATATCGCGAGCCTTTGTATGAGTTCAGCCAGGTGAATGATAAATGTCCTGGCGCTGCCAGTTGAAATGATCCCATCAATCAAACCTTGATAATAGGTCGCCTTGTTTTCGATCGTTTCCTGCTCATCCAGTAGTTCTTCGATGATCGGCGCCACCTGTTCGGGCAAAAACCTTCTGATCGTTTCACGTCGATATTTCGAGGTGAGTATTCGGCAAAGCCGGATGAGTCGTATCAACGTGAGCCGGCTCCATTCCTCCGGCTCTCGGACGGACTGCAGCATCAATATCGATCTTTCTTCCGGATAATAAATCAAGGTTGCCAAATCCCGCTGCTCCCGCCGGGACAGACTATTGGCGAACATTTCGTCGATCTTGCGCCAGATCGAGCCTGCTCCATTCCGGATGACGTGGGAAAAAGCCTCATGCTCTCCATGCACATCGGACAGAAAATGTTCCGTTCCCTTGGGTAGCTGAAGTTGGGCTGACAATTTGATAATCGCATTGGAGGCGGACTGCATCGAAGGGTACTGTTCCGCCAACAATCGCAGGAACCGCACGTCGTTTTCCTGAATCATCACTCTTATCTCCTGTTCCCGCAAATTTATCTTTGGGTATCCAAACTCAATTCAAGATGATGTCCTTGAGTTTTCGTTTGGGCACGTGATGGGTCTGTTTTTCATCGCGCCAATATTTGATGTCACCATCGGGTTCAATTTCTTCGATGACGATTTCTTCCTTCGGTTTGCCAATTGCAATCACGAGCAGAATCTCATATTGTTCCGGGATATCCAGCGCCTGACGCAGAACCGCATGATTGATGTTACCGATCATGCACCCACCCAAGCCCGCCTCTGTTGCTCCCAACAAAATAGTTTGCGCCGCAATGCCGGGGTCGATACTGCTGACCATTTTATAACCCTGATCCTGAACCATCACGATATAGGCTGCGGGACGCTCACCGGCATCTGGCCCCTGCCATTCCTTCAAATAAGCGGCCCACCCCAATGCGGAAAACACCTTGTCGTTTTGAACCGGTTCACAGGAAATAAAATAACGCAGCGCTTGCCGATTGGCGCCCGACGGACACAATCGAGCCAAGTTGATCAATTGCAGCAACTTCTCGCGAGTTACGGCTTCCTCTTCATAGAACCGCCGATAACTCCGGTTCGCTTTTACCTTGTCAAGAAACATACAAACCCCTCCTCTTTTTATTTATAATTTTTGTTATGACTGTTCGCGCTGACTGATCACCCAGACGGTTCCAGCAATAACGAGCACTGCGCCGGCGCCTTGTTCCCATGAAAGTTTCTCGCCAAGTAACAGGGCAGAAAACCCGATTGTGATTACTGGCTCAATCGTACTCAGGATCGAAGCACGGGTTGGTCCTACGATGTTCATACCAGCGAAGAAAGTCGCCATCGCCAGAATAGTTGAAAATAGTGCGACCCCCGCAATCACCAACCAGGTCTGCACCGACAGTTCAAATACCAGCGAATGGGTAATTCCGCCATATATCAAAAAGCTCAATGCGGCAAACGCAGAGATGAATGCACTGGTAGCGACAGGAGAGACCTGCGCGAGGATGCGCCGGCCCATAACGATATAGATCGAATACACCAGGGCCGCGCCGAAAGCCAACAGTACGCCGAATCCATCCAGCCTGTCAAGCGGCGCCCCCAGAACCACCGCTATACCGATTAACGAAAGCACTGACGGCGCCACCATTTTCCATGACCAGGATTCCTTATCCACTATAACACTGAGAAATGCCACAAGGACGGGATACAGATAAAGGATCAGGGCCGCGAGTGAAGCCGGTATATAGCGGACAGCCGAAAAATAGAGAGTTGACTGCATTGCGTATAGCACTGTTCCCATCGAGAATAACCCGACCATCTCGCGCCGTCGGACCCTGATACAGGTGTGACTCGATATCAAATAGGCAAAGAAACACAGCGCAGCGCTCGTGAATCGCAGAAAGAGCAACGTGGAAACATTGACACCGCCGCGGTACGCATAAAGCGCGAAGATAGGCATCAGGCCAAAACCGAACGCCGAAAGGAATATCAAAAATACGCCGGCCATGAAACTGTGCATTGGTTCCAAACACGCCCCCATCTAGTACGTTTCCGTGACAGGAGCCTTGAAATCCTGCCTAGCGAAAAGAATTACTCGTTTTCTGCCGCCGTCCAGCTAACAACGTATTCCGTGTTCGGCGGCAGTTTGATCCCTGACGGTGCGCTGACCGACCAACGCCCCGACACCCCCATTTCCAGGGCGGACAGTTCAAAATGGCACATGGCGATTCCCATATCGATGCGCTGAACGTCAGCCACCCCAAGAAGCCTGCCCAACATGCTTTCTTTGCCATATCCCGGCGTTCGCTGCAGGTAAAAGTGCCAGATTCCGCCGACATTAAGTATGCGCCACGGCTGTTTGTTGGATGCCGAAGGTCCCCATCGCACCATGTCCAGCACTGTGGCAAAGTCACCGACGCTCTCCATTTGAAGGGGCTCACCAAACTGTCTTGCAAAAAACAACTGTTCCGCCGGAAGCCGCATCGCCCCCCCCGGCTCGTCGCCGAATCCAATCCTCCGCTTTACTATGATCTGCAATATATCCGACAGAGGTCACCGCTGGAACCGTTTCTGTTGCGGTTATCGCGATTTTTTTGGCAAAGCCGCTTTTTGTGAAGCTCCCGCCCAGCCAACAAGTCCCCAGCTCCAGATCGGTTGCAAACAGGATCGCCCATTCCATCAGATAGCCGAAATCCTCCAGGTTCTTGGGTCCCGGTCCGAGAGCGCCCACGATGAATCCCTGCGCATTCTTAATAAATCCATAAGTCCCCACGCCTTTCAAGGATTGGCGATCCTGCTCGGTCGCAGCAATCAGTTGAAAGCGGGTTTGCGAGCCAAAAGGGCCTTCTTGATGGCCGCTCAGGAACTCCTGCAGTTGCGTCTGCGCATCTGCTGCGATGGCTTTCTCTGGATGCCTACGGCAGGAAAAGCGTTGGCGGATCAGCTCCGTAATCGTTTTATTCATCTTTGTTACTCCTCTCGCACATGGATCCTTTCCAATTACAACCAGCCTTAAATCATATTCATAATATGATTATATTTAGCTCAATAAAGTATAAATCCTGCCGAACATGACATGTCGGCAGGATTCTCTGTTATTTCATCGCTTGCGCCGCTCATTCCTACTAGTTTATATTTGCAAATTAGCCTTCTGGCGTAATCCTTTCAGTTCTCTGACCAAAAACCAGGCTGTGGCAATCGCCGCTCCCAGATCCGAAACAGGTCCGGCCAGCCAAACCCCTGTCAGTCCCAGAAACGAAGAGAGAATATACACCATTGGAATCAAGAGTACGATTTGCCGCAGCAAATTGAATACAATTGCGTACCCGGCCTTACCAACCGCCTGATAATAGTTGGCGCCGATCAACTGAAAGCCAATCAACGGCAGCAACAGCAAATATAATCGTAATCCGGTCGAGCCCAGTTGGACCAGTTCCAGGTTGCCGTTGAACAGCCGCACGATCTGCTCGGCAAAAATTTGCACACCCAAAAAACCCAACACGCAAAGCCCCGTCGCCGAAGCGGCCGCCAGTTTCATTACTTCAATAACCCGGCGATAGTTCCCTGCGCCGAAGTTATACCCTATGATCGGTTGCGCTCCCTGACTGATCCCCATCACCGGCATCATGATGAGCATCAGGACACGGTTCACGATCCCGAAGGCCGCCACTGCCAGCCCGCCACCATAAGTCAGCAGCTTGAAGTTCAACACGACCATCACCAAACTGGCTCCCATTTGAAGCAAGAACGGCGCCATGCCGATACGAGCGATCTCAAGCACGATATCGCGGCGAATCCGAAGATTCATTTTTTTCAACCGCATCGTTCCTGTTCCCTTGATAAAATAGGACAATACCCACACCGTCGCCACGGCCTGCGCCGCAACAGTGGCCCATGCCGACCCCTTGATACCCATATGGAAAACAAAGATGAACAGCGGATTGAGGGCCGTATTGAGCAGGGCTCCGATTAACATCGTCCTGAGGGCTGTTTTGGGGTCGCCCTGGGCCCTGATCAGATTGTTCAGGCTAAAACTCACATGCATAAAAACGCTGCCGCCCAGAATAATCGCGGAAAAATCTCTGGCATAAGGCATCACATCCGGGGTCGCGCCCAACAAAACCAGTAGAGGATCCAAAAACCACAGGGACAGTGATGTGCTGACCAGGACCAGTATAATAACCAGCATCAGGGCATTGCCCAAAATCAACTCCGCTCCGGGTTTATCCTTTTGTCCCAAGCGAATAGAAATCAGAGCTCCGGCGCCCAAGCCAACAAACATACCGACACCCATCAAAATCATCATTAGAGGAAATGCGAGCGTTACAGCGACCAGCCCGATCTCGCCGACTCCCCGGCCGACAAAAATGCTGTCTATAACATTGTACAAAGCATTGACCACCATGCCGATGATCGCAGGCCCGGAATAATTCCACAATAGAGTGGAAACCTTTTTTTCTCCAGTACGTTCGATTTGTCCATGAAATCCTCCCAAAGTTGGTCACCAAACCGCTTTTGCGGGTAACTTTTATATTCTACCATTAACGCTCATATGAAAACTACCCGACTGTTGTCGTCTTGATACACGCTTAGGTGTAAAACACAATTAATCCGAATTGGCATAAAAAACTGAATATTTTTTTGTCAGACAGCAGGAGATTAACTTTTTCCTATAGAAGATTATAGATTATGTAGTACAGCAACGCCAAGCATGGTTGTTGCAGAAATTGCGTGAATATTGAGGGGAGGCCATCCAGTTGAACGTTTCATCCTGCGCCGCGTTGCGGCCGTACCGCGTTGCTTCCATTATAACAGTCCTGGGTCTTTTTATTTTGTCCGCGATTCCTTCTGTGGCGCTGGCTGCGGAAACGGCCGGAGAGGCTCCCGATATCGGCAAAATACTGCCAATGTGGATGGGCTTGCCGTTCGTAGGAATTCTGCTTTCGATTGCTCTGTGTCCGTTGGTAAATTCGCACTGGTGGGAGCATAACGAAGGCAAAGTCAGCCTATTCTGGGCACTCGCCTTTTTCATCCCTTTTGCTATGCTGTTGGATTTTTCTTCCGCCATCTATTATTGCCTTCACATGTACATCTTTGACTATATTCCCTTCATCATTCTGCTCGGCAGCCTTTTCGTAATATCCGGCGGCATCATCGTCCGAGGAGCCCTAAAGGGTACACCGATCTTCAATTGCATTCTGCTGATCATCGGAACCCTCTTGGCAAGCCTGATTGGCACCACCGGCGCTTCCATGCTGATGATTCGGCCGGTTATCCGGGCCAATGCATTTCGCAAAGCCAAAGCGCATACGATGATCTTTTTTATCTTTTTGGTCAGCAATGTTGGCGGGTCTCTGACCCCGCTCGGCGATCCGCCTCTTTTTCTGGGCTTTCTGCATGGAGTGCCCTTCTTTTGGACGCTTCGTTTAATTTTGCCGTTCCTTGTTACGGCTGGTATTGTGCTGGCAATTTACTACATGGTTGACTCCTACTATTATCGCAAGGATATACCGCAGCCTGCAACCGAACCCTGCGGCTGTGATGAGGATAAGGAAGCGATCTGCGTCGACGGACTTTTCAACTTTTTGCTTCTGGCCGGAGTTGTTGCCGCCGTTGTCCTGGGCGGAATTTATATCAAGGACCCTATGTTTTACGACGCCAGTACCGACACCAAAATCGGTTTTTCGCTCATGGCCCTGCACGGCCATACCCTGATCCTGCCCTACCTGAATTTGCTCTTTAACGGAACCATCTTGCTGCTGGGCTTCTTGTCACTCAAGCTGACGCCTTCTTTGATCCGCGAAGACAATCATTTCACCTGGGGGCCGATCAAGGAAGTGGCGGTCTTGTTCGCCGGCATCTTTCTCACCATTATCCCTCCGATGGCGATTCTTCAGGCAAGGGGCGCCGAACTTGGGGTTACGCAACCTTGGCAGTTTTTCTGGGCTTCGGGAGTATTATCCAGTTTCCTCGATAATGCACCGACCTACCTGACGTTCCTCAGCGTGGCTGTTGGTCTGGGCGCCAAAACCGGCGTAGTCACCGACATGGGAACCGTACCGGAACAGATCCTGATGGCGATCTCCTGCGGCTCCGTCTTCATGGGCGCCAACTCCTATATCGGCAATGCGCCGAATTTCATGGTGAAATCCATTGCTGAAGAAAACGATGTAGCGATGCCTTCCTTTTTCGGATACATGGCCTGGTCGTGCGCGATTCTGGTACCGACCTTCGTCGTGATCACCTTCATCTTCTTCCGGTAGTACTCGCGAACTCAAGAAGACCCTGGGGCTTCCTTAGCAGGAACTCCAGGGTCTTCTTTTGCAACGGGTCAGTCAACGCAAAGGAACCCTGCCGTCCATGGCGAATTAAAATAAAATACAGCAACCACGACAAATTTAAATCTAGCTCCGCTAGTAGAAAGAAGGGACCAATATTCTTCAAGGCAGACAATGGGGTTCCACCCTCATCAAACTCGCTTTTGTAGCCATGTTTATCCTGAACGCTTTTTCCCCGATGCTGTTTTTACAATATGCAATGGGTTTTTCCGCACTGCTGCTGTTCATGCTTGCCTTTTCAGAGACGCGTTCCGCCACTCGCCTCATGTCGCTTATTTTGATTGCGGTTGGCGCCTATTTCATGCTGACTTATCAAATCCCGCCGCAAGGTTGGATCAAAGCCTGCATATACAATGCACCCCTGATCGCCTTGGTTCTCACGGTTCCACTATTAGGCAGCATTCTCTATTTCGAACCTTATCAACAACACTTCTCGACATTACTTTCGCGCTTTGTTTCTTCGCCCTATCGATTTTATGTCGTTACCTCCACAATGCTTACGTTGTTGGCTGCTTTGATCAACCTGGCCAGTTTTCATTTTGTGCATCAATTATTGCGACCCACCGCCGAAAAATATCCCGCCAAACTATTCCACACCGCGTTGATACGCGGCTTCATGCCGAATACGACTTGGTCTCCCAGCTACATATCTGTCGCGTTGGCAGCTCAATACGCCAACATTTCCTGGTTCACCATTGCGCCGATCGGGATCACCCTGGCCTTGGCCGGATCAGTTTCCCTACTCTTGGTTGGCTATCTGGAGTATGGGCGATTGGAAAATCCTATTGAAAAAAATGCCGTAACCAGTTCCCCTTCAGAAAGCAGAAAATCCTCCAGGAGCTTGTTCACCTTGTTGTTCCAAACCGGAATTTTGATTTCTTTGATTGTGGCGCTGGAATATTTCACACATAAGAGCGCAATGGTAATCGTACCGTTAGTTTCTTTTGCAGGTCCGCTGGTGCTGGCGCTGGCGTATGGCAAGACTGAAGCCTATGTCGTTCAGGTCCGGGACTTTCTCACATGCAGACTGCCTCAGATGAACAACGAAGTTGTTTTGTTTACCGCCATCGGATTTTTCGGCTATGCCCTGGGGATTTCCGATATTCCATCCTACATTCCGATCCTGATCAACCGTTTGGGTCTGGACACGCCGACAACGCTGGTTCCGCTGCTGGTACTCGCCATCGGCTTGCTCTCCATGGTCGGCATCCACCCCATGATTACCATCGCGGCGCTTGCCGCCTCCCTGCCCCCGGGAAGCATTCCCCTGTCCACCATCCAATTGGCGGGCTCCTTTCTTGCCGGTTATACACTGTACTCTGTGCTTTCGCCATTTTCCGCCGTCAATCTAATGGTTGGCAGCCTTTCCAAACAGAGTCCTCTGGCGATCGGGCTGCAGCAGAACGGCGGATTCGCCTTTGTTTATGCGTTTGTGTCCATAGTCATCATCCTGGTTCTTTTCTAGCGCTCGGTTCTGTGGTCGTACCACTTAAAAGATTTCGAGGGTTACCGGGCAATGATCGCTGCCCTGCACTTCCTGGAGAATGCCCGCCTCCCGAATCAGCGGACTGACCGCCTCTGAAACCAGGAAGTAATCAATCCGCCAACCGATGTTGCGCTCCCTGGCATTCGACATATAGGACCACCAGGAATACGCATCGCGCCTGTCAGGGTAGAGCCGCCGAAAACTGTCGATGAGTCCCGTTCCCAGCAGGTGCGTCATTTTAGCCCTTTCTTCGTCGGTAAATCCGGCGTTTTTTCTATTTGCGGCCGGGTTTTTGATATCGATTTCCTGGTGGGCCACATTTAGATCGCCGCAGATGACGACCGGCTTGTTCGCGCTGAGATGCGCTATATATTGCCGAAAATCATCCTCCCAGCGCAGTCGATATTCCAGTCGGGTCAGTTGTCGCTGAGAGTTGGGAGTATATACATTCACCAATTGAAACTCGTTGAATTCCAATGTAATGATGCGTCCTTCACGATCATGTTCCTCCATGTTCAACCCATAGGAAACCGACAACGGCTGCAATCTAGAAAATACAGCGGTTCCCGAATACCCCTTCTTCTCCGCGCTATTCCAGAATTGCTCATAGCCAGCGAAATTTATTTCTGCCTGACCCGGCTGCATCTTCGTTTCCTGAATACAAAGGATGTCGGCATCCACAGATGTGAAAAAATCACCGAAACCCTTGCCGATGCAAGCTCGCAATCCGTTTACGTTCCAGGATACCAATTTCAAAACAACCACTCTCCCAAGTTTTTCATCCACTTGATACTTCGATACGTGACCGTCAATGCCCTTTTCGCCTTCGTCAAGAATCAGACAAACGAAAATTAATTTGACAACTGTTAGATGTCTAATTAAAATGTAAGCATGAAACAAAGCAACGCGCTCTCCCTGATCAGTCAAATCCGAAACAGGGCCGATAAATTCATAATGCAGGAGCTGTCGCTAAACGGAATCGCAGGCCTCGTGCCTTCACACGGCGAAATCCTGGCCCAGTTGTTCAGCAAAGAAGAGCTGACAATGAAGAATATCGCAGAAAAAATCCACCGCAGTAGGCCGACGGTGACGGTTCTGATCGACAAACTGGTAGTCTGCGGATATGTGAGCAAAAGCAAAAGCGACACCGACAGTCGTGTCACCTTCATACGCCTGACGCCGGCAGGGTTGGCGTTACAGCCTCTGCTCCAGAGCATCTCCGGTAAATTGAATACCCGGATATACGCTGGAATGAGTTCAGCGGACGCAGTCGCATTGGAAGCAATCCTGTCAAGAATCGAACGAAACCTGGAGCGAAAATAGGATGGTTATTATGTCGATTTCATCCAGATTAAACAGAAATCAGGCCGATGTCCGCCATGTTGCGCAAGCGATCGCCAGTGTGCTGAGTGTGGAAGTGACGATTGTGGATGATGCGTTGCGGCGAATCGCCGGCACCGGGCGTTATGCAGGAACGGTGGGCGACAAACTGGACGGGAACTCCGCCTTCGCCAAAGTATTGCGCGAAGGAAAAGGTTTCATCATTTCGAATCCCCGCGAACACACTGCCTGCAACACCTGTGAGGGAAAAAGCGACTGCAGCGAGTGTGCAGAAGTATGCTGTCCCATCCTTCTGGATAATAAGATCATCGGCATTATTGCACTGATCGCTTTTGACGAGCGGCAACGTCAGGCTTTGCTGTCCAATCAAGGCGGATTGCTGGACTTTTTGCAGCGGATGTCGGAACTACTTGCCAGCAAGGTCGCAGAACAGGAGCGAATTGTCCAGCTAAAAAATATTCAGCAGCAAATGACCACAGTCCTCAATACCGTCCAGGAAGGCATCATCGCAGTTGGCCGGGACGGCCAGATCGTTGATTTGAATACTGCGGCGGCGAAAATGCTGCATCTCGATAAAGAATCGCTATTGGGCGCAGATTTGGCCCAGCTGATTTCCGGGCTTGCAATAGACAGCGTCCTGGACACTGGTCGCGACATCAACAACCGCGAAGTTTTCCGCCTGATCAATGGTCGTCGCGTCCATTACATTGTTTCCGTCAAACCTTGGCTGGATGACTGTGAAGTGCGCGGCGCCGTTGCAACGTTGCGCGAGCTGTCAGAGGTTCGCAAATTCGTTTCACATTTATCGACGCAGGTTCACTGCTATACCTTCGGGATGATTCTCGGCAGCAGTCCTGCATTGCTGAGAGTCAAGCAGGAAGCCGCCCAGGCGGCTGCCGGAACCGCCACCGTGCTGATTCGCGGCGAAAGCGGCACAGGTAAGGAAATGTTTGCCCGAGCAATCCATTGCACCGGTGATCGACAGGAAAAACCGTTTATTGCGATCAATTGCGCGGCCATTCCTGAAGCCTTGCTGGAGAGCGAATTGTTCGGGTATGAGGAAGGCGCTTTCAGCGGCGCCCGACGTGGCGGAAAACCAGGCAAGTTTGAGCTCGCCGACGGGGGAACGATTTTCCTTGATGAAATCGGAGATATGTCTCTGACCCTGCAATCCAAGCTGCTCAGGGTATTGCAGGAGCGCCAGATCGACAGGGTGGGCGGCACAGACTCCAGCCCTATCGATGTCCGGATCATTGCCGCCACGCACAAGGACATTGAAGCCATGGTGCAAAGCGGTGCGTTTCGGCAGGATTTATACTACCGCATCAATGTGTTTCCGTTGCAGATTCCGCCCTTACGCCAACGGCGCGAAGATTTGCCTCTATTGATCCAGAGTTTTTTGGACAAGTACCGCAAAACGTTGCAGAAAGATATCGGCACGATTGAAGAGGCAGCCTATAACTGCCTGCTGAACTATGAATGGCCCGGCAATATCCGCGAATTGGAAAACACGATGGAATATATGGTAAATATCGCAAGCGAAGATAAAATCGGGGTCAGCCACCTTCCAACGCGCATGCGAACCCCTTCCGCCGTGCCGGCGAAACTCTCCATGGAGGGAAGTTCCCCACCGGTCACCCCTATTGCAGAACTGGAAAAAGCAGCGATCCTCGGCGCAATAAAGAATTTCGGTCCGACGACGCAGGGCAAGGACAGGGCGGCCCTGGCGCTGGGTATCAGCAAGGCAACCCTGTATCGCAAGCTTAAGGAATATGACGAAACCACAGAAAATATCTCAAAATGAGAACTTATAAATCAAAATGAGAACCGTTGATTCATCGGCCTTTATCGGATAAGTGTCCAATTCATTAATTCATTTTGAGAATTCATCCCGCTCTAGTGACCGCTTTCCGGGAGAAATTCCTCCTTTTCAGTTGGCATGCAAATTGCATTAACAAAGCTGACAGAAGGTACTGAGAAGGTTGGAGGATTAACCCATGAAATTTCAGGATGAAATGATCGCCTTGATTAAAGCAGGTGTAATACCGGCACTGGGGTGCACTGAACCGGGTGCGGTTGCGCTGGCCGCCGCCTACGCCGGACAAGCGCTGGGCGAAACACCGATTCGCGTGGAAGTCAGTGTCGATTCAAATGTTTACAAGAACGGCATGGCTGTTGGCGTTCCCGGCACAGGAAAAGTCGGGCTGGCCATCGCCGCTGCCCTGGGCGCCCTAATAAGCGATCCTGCTCTGGAACTTTCGGTGTTAAGCAATATTACTCCAGAGTTACTCCTGGAAGCCGGAATCATGATCGCAGATAATCGTATCGAAATATCACTCAATGACCATCAGGGACTTTACATCTCAGCGGCTGTGTTCGGCCGGAAGGGATGCGTACGCGCCGTGATCGAAGGTCGGCATACCAATCTGATCTCCTTGGAACAAGATGGCGCCGTCATCGCGCAAAAAGAAGATCTTTCGACTCGGAAAGTCGTCGTCAAGCCTTTCAACAATGCCGATGTCAACTTGTCAGAGCTGATCTCGGCTGTGGAAGCAATGACAGATGACAGTTTTGCTTTCTTCGAAGAAGGCATCCGGATGAATACGGCGGCCGCTCAGACCGGCCTGGACAATCGCCTCGGCATGGCTGTCGGCGCCAACTTTCAGGACCTGATCAATGAAAAGGTCCTGTCCGACGATCTGGTCAGCTATGCGAAAGTGATGACAGCAGCCGCGGCAGACGCCCGGATGTCGGGCGAGAATATCCCGGTGATGAGTGTGGCCGGTAGCGGCAACCATGGATTGACTGCAATATTGCCGGTTGTGGCCGTGGCCGAACGGATGAACATTCCCCGGGAAAAATTGCAGCGCGCGCTGGCGATCAGCACGCTGACCACCCTTTATATCAAGAGTTATACCGGCAGCCTGTCGGCCCTTTGCGGTTGCTCTGTAGCGGCAGCCACCGGCGCCAGCGCGGCCATTGTCTGGATGCTGGGCGGCACCCGTGCTCAGATTGATGGAACGGTAAAAAACATGATCGCCAACCTGACCGGCATGATCTGCGACGGCGGCAAGGTCGGCTGTGCGCTGAAACTTTCTACCGCTGCCAGCGTGGCGGTTGAAACGGCGCTGCTGGCGTTAAAAAACGTGTTGGTTCCTTCAAGCAACGGCATCATCTTCCCCTCGGCCGACGATACCATCCGCAGTCTTGGCATGGTGAGCAACCCCGGCATGCTGGCAACGGACAAGGTGATTCTCGACATAATGCTGGAAAAGGATAGGGTTCCCGCGGGGCAAAGATAGATCCTTTCCAGAAAAACTTTTCAGCCCCTGCATTTAAAAAGTGGCCGTGCCCAAACTTTTGTTTTGGCACGGCCACTTTTACATTAATTAGTTTTACATCTAATTTTTTCCGGTTCGTCCTCAACGCATCTGGAGTTTTCCTGAACTACTTCATGCCCATCATTTCTAAGAACAACTACTGCCGCGTCGAAATCCCTATTTTTGACCAAAACATAATCGGTATTATAGGTGGAGATCGCAAAGATACTGACCTCCGCCTCAGCAAGAACCGCGCTAACCTGCGCCAATACTCCAACCAGACCGAAGCTCAGAATGCCTTCGATCTTAAGCACTTGCCAGCCTGCCTCCTGGTCTACACTTTCAGGGATAACCCTCGACAGACATACGATGGATAGTTCTTCCGTAGTTTTGGTGATTGAGAAGAACTCTCCCCTATACGCCCATTCCGGAATGATTGCTTCAGGTGGCAATCTGCATATTCCGGCTTCGTCTCGCAATACAGAGAAACGCAGCTTGTGCTTTGCCAAATCCACAACGCTCTCCTTCCGCATAAAATAAATTAGAGCTCATTCAACGTCCCTTGTCCATATATTCAATAAAAAGCTGTGCAAGCTTCGGGTCAAATTGGGAACCGCTTGCCGTCTCAATTTCCAATAAAGCTTTCTTCTCATCCATTGTCGACGCATAAGGGCGCTCGTGAGTAATCACATCGTAAACATCAATGACAGCAAACACTCTCGCCCAATAAGGAATCTGAGCCCCCGCCAGTCCGAGCGGGTACCCGTTGCCATCCCAACGTTCATGAAGCGCCAAAATGATATCAGCCACTGCAGATTCGCCAATAGACTGCGCAATGCGATAGCCAATCTCACTGTGACTTCTTATTATGTCCCAATCAACAGCTGTCAACGACCGCTTGCAGGTCAATATTTCCGACGGGATAGCCACTTTTCCGATATCATGAAGTTGCGCCAGTTGCTTCAGTAAACTGCCCTCGGACTCACCCACATCGACTCCCATAAAGTTGGCAAACCCCAATGCCATTTCCGCCGTCCGGTCACGATGGCCGATCTCTTCCAATTCACGACTGAGAAACATTTTCTCCAAGCTCGCGATAATTGTTTTGCGTCCTTCCTTATTCTTGATCAACTTATCGGTATACATCTTGGTTTCCGCCGTGCTAAGCATTTCCGTCAGGCGAAGAACGCCAACTTCTTTCGTAGTTGAGCCAAGCGCAACACTTAACGGGATAACCCCAACATCAACCTCGTCACAAACTTTACGGATTCGGCTACAAATATTATCACAAGCGTCCTTGTCAGTCCGAGGAAGCAAAATGACAAATTCGTCACCACCCCATCTCCCGATGACATCAGTCTGCCTGCAGGATTTTTTTAGGGCTCGCGCCAGCTCAACCAACAACAAGTCCCCTTGCTGGTGCCCAAAAACATCATTGGCCAATTTCAGTCCATTCATATCCGCCATTATGATACTAAGCGGCAACACTTCCGACTTTTCCAGTTCGGGAAGAACTTTTTCGACATAGGCACGATTATGCAACATCGTCAACTTGTCATGATAACTCAGAAACTGGATTTGATCTTCCGCTCTTAATCTTTCAGTTACATCCGTCAGAATCATCATCACTAATGCACTGTCTGTCACTTCGGCCGGCTGCGGTATTAGCTTGCACTCCACCAGAATATCTTTCTCGCCGATATGAAACTTCGAAGGAAACTGCTGCAATACCAAAGTCCCCTGTTCCTCACTGCTGGAAAACGCATTCTGCAGAATGGTCTGCAGCGTGCCGCTCGAATCGCCTTGGTCCAGCAATTCCGTTATTCTGTTGCCGGCGATTTTCCTGCCGAATATCCTGGAACACTCAGCGCTGTACTGTCGGTCGACTATCAAATCCGGCCCGAACGTCAAAAAGCCTTGATTGGCATTGTCCAGCAAGTTCCGCAGTTCCGCCTGATGACGCTGTAAGCTCTGTCCCTGGATATCGCTGATATGAAAGACTTTTCTGGTAAGCTTGAGAAGTTTTGCATAATGCCCTATCAGGAATTTATAGTGTGGAAGAAGTTCATCGCCTTCGTCGCTACGGTTTGCAGCTTCGCTTATTGCTGAACGCAGTACTTCCTGCTCAATCTCGAACAAGTTCTCCCCAACAATTCTGTTCATTAATTGCCACCTTCCAGTTCCCGCAATGCAAATCCAACAACCGTTATATCATCCCGCTGAGGTTCGGCCCCCATATATTCAGACAGGGCCTGCTCGAATCCATGTTTTTGCCGGGACATCTCCTGCACATCATTTTCGACTATAATCTGAAGAAACCTGCTCTTTCCCATTGAAAAATCCTTTTCCCCGCCATTTTGATCGATATAGCCGTCTGTTGTCATATAGAATCTATCGCCCGTCTGAATATCCCATTCATGATCCGTAAACGCAAGATCATTCCTTGAACGACGATACCCGATGCTTTTCTTATCTCCTGCAATAATTTTAACCTGGTTTTCTCTGCGGATAAATAGTTGCATTCGCGCGCCGGCAAATAGCAGACGTTGTTTGGGGCCGAGAAGACAGATCCCGATATCCAATCCGTCGTCAGTCATTTGGTCGTGGTCATTCCTGTGCAACGTTGTCTTCACACGCCGGTTCAGTTCCGCCAATATATCCGAAGGTTTTGTATACCCCTCAGCAACAATATGATTGAGAATCGTGTTTACCGCTATCGTCATGAAGGCACCCGGCACGCCGTGGCCTGTGCAATCGGCCAAGGCAAAAAGGCTTGTGGCATTATCTATGCGTTTTACCCAATAAAAATCTCCCCCAACAATATCTCGCGGTTTCCAGAGAACGAAGAATTCGCCGAGAACGCTGCGAAGCTCTTCCTGCGGGGCTAATACAGCTTCTTGAAGTCGCTTTGCATAATCAATGCTGTCAATAATTTTTCGGTTTTTTTCTGCCAGCTCAACGGTTCGCGCTTGCACCTGTTCGTCCATCTCTTGTGTGAGTTGCAGGGCGCGCTTAAGCGGATCGGCAATCCGTCGCGAGACAACATAAAAAATAAAGATCATCACTAGAATGGAAATCAGACTGGCAAGGACAGTATATAGTTTGATATTCCCAAGAATGGCAATGCTTTCGCTACGCGGAATTTGGTAAACCAGCTTCCAGTCGGTAGATTTTGTTGCCCGAAAAACCAAATCAACGATTTCTCCGTTTTTGTCAACATATTCGAGAACTTGGGGAGAAATCTTATACTTATTTGCCTCTCCGATAATCTGGAACGACACCTCTGGCGGAACAAAATCGTTGAGGTATTGCCCATTTTGTCGGAAATCATCCGAAAGATGGATTTTCCCAGTTCCGTCGGCAAGCCACAAATTGCTTTTATCACCGAATTTATACCGTTGCATTTCCTGAGCAAGCTCTTTTATGCTCATGCCCACTCCCGCCACTGCCACGGGGTTCCCGACATCACCGACCAACGAATTCAGGAATACGAAAGTATCTTGTCGTCCACTATTGTAGTCAATGTTCAAACTGATCGCTTTACCAGACTTTAGCGCATCGAAAAACCATCTTGCATTCGGGTCCGTCTCTGACATAACCTGGAGTAATTTCGATCCTTCCGACCAATAGTGCCTGGTAACGGCACTGACAACGAAGGCATTTGCGTAGTCGTATTCTTTGGCTATGTCGTTAATTTTCATTTTGGAATATTCGCCTAACCGCTCATCTGTCTCGGCGCCAACAACCCATTGGATGATTGTTGGGTCCTTCGCCAAAATTAAGGCAGTTTCTTTTGCTCTCGCAATACGATCATCAATTTTCGAAGCAATCGAATCTACAACAATCACAAGGTCACGCGATTTCAGCTTCTCCACGACAGCCTTGCGGGTGATAAAATAGCTGATGCCGCCCGTGAGCATCACTGCCAACACAATGATCAAGCAGGCAAACGCTACGACTCTGACAGTCCCTCTGTCGTATAATATCCCCTTATCATCAGGACGAACGTCTTGTTTTCCTAAGCCGCCGAGATTACTTTTACTCATTATCCTCATCCACTGGGTAGATTTTAAACGGAACGGTCAGATCTTCTTTGAATTCCTCGGCACATTCCAGTGCGGCCTCGTTCTCTTTGTCATAATACCAACGGACTGTCACACTCTGTCCCGCCAAGTGCGCATTTTCCAATTTTTCCAACAACATCATCACACATTTCGAACTACTTGTATTGATATAAGGCATATGAAAGAAAATTTCCAGCACCATCTCCTGTGAAGGTTGGTGCAAGTGATCATCAATCCAGTCCAGCACCGGCTCATAAAACTTAAAGGCATTTTCGGGATACGACTGGCCCTCTATACGCAATTTGTTACTATTCGCCTCAAATTGAATTCGAGGCGTTGATTTCGTTTGTTCAATATATAGGTTACGCATACTTACCTCCTAAACATAGACCTTCAGTGTAAAAAACGAAGTGCTTTCATCCAGCTTCACGATTGAATAATCCAAGGGTCGACTGGCACGACGGGCCATATCGATCAAACCTAGGCCCGCCCCAGCGCTCCCGGGTGTAATTACCTTTCTCATTTGTTCTTTGTAGAGTTTTTTTAGTGCAGCCTTATCTAAATTGGCCATTTCATCCAATCTCATCGCAAGTGCACCGAGGTCCATATTATCGATAACATTGCCTGATGAAACAAAATATCCGGCCTCCGATTTTCCAATTGCAACAATACCGGAATTTGCAATCCGCTCTCCCAGCAAAGAGGAAGCTTTTTGAGTCTCATAATTTTTTATATTTTGGGTCTGTTCGATAAACACCGAAAAAACGTTAAACGTATTATTTTTCGATGCCGCTTCAGTTTCAAGATATTTTTGGACCGCATCTCCCAATTCTTCGATAACAGCTTGAGTAAATCGACCTGAAAAATTAATTAGCACGCCGTAACTCTGCAATACTTTTTGCAGTTCCAACAAATTGAGTTCCATAGTAACATCCCCTCTTAAAAGAATTGGTGCGGTCTTTTCATCTATTTAGTTTTCGACAGGCGGCGTCTCATTCCTGCCTCATCCTTGCATCAACGCCGCTCGTGTCAGTTCAGCGGGATGCAAAGAACACAATAAAACAAAGTCCGCATTTCGCCGGTAGAGGCTGAAAGCGGACTTGCATTTGAGTTATTTGGTTTCGTCAAAACGGCTGGAAGCCCATTTCGCTCCAAAATTCCTGTTTGAGTTCGTTATATTCATTCTCCAAAATTTCCTGGTGATTCTGCTCCCAGCGGCTCAGCATCTCGAACATTTCTTTCAAATCAAGGTCCATTGCTTTGGCAGCAGCATTGCCGTAAAACTCATGCAGATCGTGCTCAATCGTTATCGCCAATCGTAATGCCGAAAGATCGCCCATGCAGCGGTTAACTTCCGTTGGGCTGGTTTCGCCTGCACCACGTTGGTGGAAGGTCTCTAACGCTTTATGCTCTGCCGCGGCAATCGTCGCTTCGCCGGGGATGATTTTCCCTGTTTTCTCTAGTGCATTGCGTTGGCCTGCAAGGTACTGCCAATGTTCTTCTTCCCACTTGGCCAATTCCTGGAAGAGCTTTTTCGTGGTGGGGTTTTTCACCCGTCCAGACCATTCCGAGAAGAAGAACTTCCCTTCCTGTTCCATCGTCATGGCAAAATCCAGAATCTCCAGAATGTATTTCATAGTTAACACCTCCCACTAAGTCTTTTCTCTGTCACGAATGAAACTCCTGCCTAAAACGTGATAAGCGTTTTGCCTGCTTTCAGCAGCACGGTCAACGGCTGCCCCATATATTTAACCTCAATGCCCAGGCCTTCCAGCTTTGATGCCACGCCATACGAGTCGGCACAGGCCTTGCAGGCGACAACGTTCACGCCTGTATGTTTCATCCTGGCGATATATTCCTGAAGTTCGGGGTCCTCGGTCAGCAGTTTGGCGGACGGTCCCCAAACAATCAGATTGACGTCCTTCCACCAGCCTTTCAGTTTGGAGTTGGCGGTGTACATGAACACCATCTTGAGAGCTACTTCACGGTCACTGCTAGTCCATAGCACATAAAGTTCATCCGGCTCATTGGGGTTCAAAAATTCTCTCATCTTGTCCTCCCATAATTATGCTTCGTCTCGCAAATTAGCCTTCATCAAGTCAACCATTGCCTCATATTAAGTCATCCAACCTTTGATCCTTGGTGCAATAGAAACAATCATCATTCATACATATTCCCCCTTGCTTTATTCTTAGGATACGCCGAAATCCCGATCAACCGCTCTCATGCGAATTTGCTTGCCGCTTCGAACTCCCGCACTAAAGCTGCCGGATCATCACAGGTCATGGCTGCCGACATGATACAGCAACCTTTCGCGCCGCTGTCCATTATTTCCTGCACGTTTTGGATGCCGATTCCTCCAATGGCGAAAACTGGCAGGGCAACTGTCCGGCAGATTTGCTGCAAGAAGTCTAAGCCTTTGGGGGGAGCGCCTTTTTTGCAATCCGTGGCAAAAAGGTGCCCGGCAATGATATATGCCGCCCCCAATGCTTGTGCTTCCACTGCTTCCGCAACCGAGTGAACGGATGCGCCGATCGCCAAGCCCTGTGCTTCTGGCCGATAGATTCGCAAACTCGGCATTGATAGATGCAGATGGGTGTGCTTCATTTTTTCGGCGACTGTAGGGTTCTGGTGGAGAATCAAGAGGACACCATAGTGTTCACAGACTTCCTTCACTTGCCAGGCCAACTGCTCATAGGCATGCAAATCCAGATCTTTTTCCCGCAGCATTACCGCATAGGGTCTCGCCTGAGCCAACTCTTCAATGCGTTGTAAGAAATCTCCCGGGCAAAGCTGGCGCTGGGTCACACAAATCAGCTTCACAGCTACACTCGCACATAATCGGAATAAACGGGCTGCAGCCCTCTGCTAATGATCATTTGATGCACCTGCTTTACACTGCGTGGATCCGCAATCTCAAACTGTTCGTCCCCTTTTTCCTCTGATTTGTGTCCACCGACGCCAACGCTAACCCCCGCCGAGATCTTGGTCGCCACCATGCCGATGACCTCGTCGCGAAAACCGGCCCGTTCACGTGTCGAGATCGTAATTCCTGCAAAAGGCATAAACAGTCGATAAGCCAGCATGACTTGCAAGAGTTGCCGTTCGTGAACATCGTTGGAATTGTTCTGTGCATTATTAATATAAGGCCGCAAGCGCGGCGTCGAAAAAGAGATCTCCGCATGAGGGTATTTCTGCTGCAGAAAATAGGCATGCACCCCCACAGCATAAGCGTCTTTGCGGAAATCGTCCAGCCCCAGCAATGCCCCGAAAGCTACGCCTCTCATCCCACCCCGCAGCGCTCTTTCCTGCGCATGAAACCGGTAGGGGAAAATCCGCTTCGGCCCCTGCAAATGCACCTGCTCATATTTATCCGTGTTGTATGTTTCCTGATATACACAGACAAAATCGGCTCCACAATCATGCAAATATGCATATTCATCGCTATTCAAGGGATAAATCTCGATCCCGACCGTCGAAAAATAACGAGCCGCTATTTTCACAGCTTCCCCAATATATTCAACTCCAGACTGATACCGGGATTCACCGGTGAGCAGCAGAATTTCCTGCAACCCCGATTCAGCGATCGTTTGGAGCTCCTCTTCAATTTCCATTGCCGATAGTTTCCCCCGGTTGATTTGGTTATGGCAGTTGAACCCGCAATAGACGCAATGATTTTCACAGTAATTGGCAATATAGAGTGGTGTAAACAACTGAATTGCATTGCCGAAATGCTTGCGAGTTTCTGTCATGGCTTTTGCAGCCATTTCCTCCAGATAATCCGTCGCCACAGGCGATAGTAGGGCGCCATAATCTTCGAGCGACAACCTTTCCTTTTGCAGTACCCGTTTCACGTCATCGCCTGTAGCCTGACGATAGTCATAGTTTTCTACTAGGCCCAGAACTTTTTCCATCAAGTCTGACTCAATGACTTCCATCCCGTTCATATACTCCATAGGATTAGTCAACCCATTCATAGCATTACGCCTCCAAAAATCCGGTCAAGGGACTGGACGCTTCCGCCTGGGTGTCCAAAACTCGCCCCATACCAGCCAAATATGCCGCACGTCCGGCCCGAACCGCCTGCTTGAAAGCTCCTGCCATTAGCGCTATATCGCCGGCGGTCGCGATAGCCGTATTGCACATCACCGCATCTGCTCCCATCTCCATCGCTTCGCAGGCCTCTGACGGCCGTCCGATTCCCGCATCAACAATGATCGGCAGATTGATCTCCTCCACCAAGATGCGGATGAACTCTTTCGTGCACAGCCCCTTGTTACTGCCGATCGGTGCCCCCAGAGGCATGACCGAAGCAGCCCCGGCATCCGCCAGCGCGCGGGCCGCATACAAATCCGGATACATGTAAGGCATGACTATGAATCCTTCTTTGGCGAGAATCTCCGTAGCCTTGATGGTTTCGCAGTTATCCGGCAGCAGATATTTGGAATCGTGAATGACCTCCAGTTTAATAAAATCACCGCAGCCTATTTCGCGCGCCAGCCTGGCAATCCGAACGGCTTCCGCCGCGTTTCTGGCCCCGGAAGTATTCGGCAACAGCGTGATCCCTTTCGGAATGTAGTCCAATATATTCTCCTGCCCGCCGACATTAGCCCTGCGCAAGGCGAGGGTCACCATTTCCACTTCACCATGCTGGATTACCGCCTGCGTCAGTGCAAGCGAAAATTTCCCTGAGCCTAAAATTAATCGAGACTGAAATGCATGTCCTCCAATCATTAACTGATCGTTCATGCCAATCACCTTCCTTATATTTCTTCTTCTCCCACCAACAGCCGCAAAACCATATTGGCCTGATGCCCCGCACAGATCTGCACTCTGGGCGCCATCAGCCCTGTGCCGATTCCGGCGCCGGTTTCAAGATCGCCGCAGACATATAGCCGGTCCATGGGGCGTTTGGTCTTGATCGAATTGGAACTCGAGAATCCGGCCATGCCAGAAGCAGCAACGATTTTAACCCCCGGAAGTTCTTCCAGCGCCGTATTTACCAGCATAGCCTTGGCCTCCGGCTTATCGAACGCTTCACAAATGATCCCATAGCCGCCGAACAACTCGGCGACATTTTCTGCAGCCACCCGCACCGTACGCGTTTGGATTTGAATGAACGGATTTATTTCCGCCAATTGGCTTTGCAGCGCCAAGGTTTTTGGCATTCCCAAATGACGGATATAATAACTTTGCCGATTTAAATTGCTGGGCTCCACGATGTCGAAGTCGACCAAAAGCAGCTGTCCTACTCCGATTCTGGCCAGCATAACCGCAATATTGGATCCCAGACCACCCAGGCCGGCAATTGCAACAAGGCCCTGCTTCAATTTGTTATGCACTGCCGGCGTATGTCGCGCCACCATCATGCTCTCCAGTTCCTCTTTTCCGGGCATGGAGCCTTTTCGAATGATCACCAGCGTGTCTCCTTCTGACAAGGGGCAGTCGCTGTCGATCTGAAAGCCGTTTAAAATAACAATATCGGTTTCATTTCCCAGCTGCGCTCTGGCTTCAAAGGCACTTCGGCAGTTGAGATTGCGTCTTTTCCCATTCACGCTTACTTGCATTGATCAACCACCACCTACAAATCGAACAATCTCCAACGTATCTGCATCAGAAATCCGGATGTTCCCATAATCTGCTTTGGGAACAATCTCTCCGTTACGCTCCACCGCAATGTCGCTGTAGTTAAATTGTTGCGCTGCAAGGAACTCAGATAAAGGCTGCTCCTGCTCCAACGTTACCACCTTACCGTTAAGTTTCATGCCTCTCACCTCCCTTTCTTCGACACAAAATAAAAAGAGCACAGAATGAGAGTGACACCCTTTCGGTGGTGTTCCCCATTTTGTGCTCTTTTTCAATTTTTATCACTATAACATATTCCCGTACTGCAAATCAAGCGCCAGCAGTCTGGTGCAAAGAGAATCTATCGTCACACAACCCATCGATGTTTTGTGTGATGGCCGCCATCTGCGTACCTGCTTATTCTGAGTCCGGCGTCCAATACATGAACCCTTTGTCCAATTCATATTTCACAAAGAATACTTGTCGTCGGTTAGGACCCGCTGGCGCGGTTTGCCCCTCGTAATAGTTGAATGCGTTGCCGACCACCGTGTAAACCATCGAACTGGGAATCCCCTCTCCAGACCACATGGCATTGGCGGTCTGCACGTACATGTAAATGTAGTTTCTCATTGTGGATGAGGGCATATTGATCCGTCTGGTAGTTGTCGGATTTACCGAAAACCAACCATGAATCCTCCACTTGCCAACCTGATCCTCAAAATCAATGAAAGCAACATCCATCTTTTCGGAATAAGGATTGTTAACATCAATGGTAAAAGCCAAAGCCTGGGATGGAATGGAGTTTAACGCCACCATCGCCAGCATTAAAACACCGAGCAATTTGTTCACAAAACTTCTTTCTGCTCTCAAATTTCAGCACCTCTTTTCAATAATACTATTATATATTAAAAAGGAATTACGGAAGTTTTTATCGGTTTCCGCTCAAACTGCCGAAATTTGGCCGAGCACCTCGCCGATGCTATCCTGAATCAAAAGATGGGCCTTTCGGTCCGTGGAAGTTGCGGCCCGATTGATCAAAATCAGCTTATTGCCGCGAAAATAATCGATCATCCCGGCTGCGGGATAAACCACCAGAGAAGTTCCACCGACAATCAGTACATCAGCCTTTGAGATATACGCCACCGCTTGCTGCGTTATGTCCTGGTCCAGCCCCTCTTCATACAAAACCACGTCGGGTTTGATGGATCCACCGCAGGAGCAGGTCGGAACGCCAACGCTGTGCAAAATGAAGGAATCATCATATTTTTTTTTGCAACGCTCACAATAATTTCTTTTTACCGACCCGTGAAGTTCCAGCACCATCTTGCTGCCCGCCATTTGGTGCAGCCCATCGATATTTTGTGTGATGACCGCTTTGAGCTTGCCAGCTTTCTCAAGTTCAGCCAGCTTATAATGCGCCTTGTTCGGCTTCGCATCCGGGATAATCATCTTTTTTCTGTAGAAATCAAAAAACTCCGCAGTGCGTTCTGCATAGAAAGTGTGGCTCAACATCACTTCCGGCGGATACTTATATTGCTGGTTATAAAGCCCATCAACGCTGCGAAAATCAGGGATTCCACTTTCGGTCGATACGCCGGCTCCACCAAAAAACACGATGTTGTCGCTGGCAGAAATCAGCTGTTGCAGTTCTTCTATTTTCGTCATCTCTTTACCCCTCCCGGTTTTCCCTCTCAATGTATAGCTGCCTGTCTTACCGTCCGACTTTCCCTGTCTTATGTTCAATGTTTATCCGGTAAACGGCCGCCGTCCCACTGGCCTGGGCAATATGATCCACTCCTTGGGCTTTGTAGGCGGACGAATATTTTTCGATCAGCCCCATATAGGCTTTTCTCTTTTCGTTCTCATCTTCCACACGGCTAGCAGTACCGAATACGATGACACTATCATATTCAGTATCGAACTTTTCTGCCAGTAACTTGTGGTATCCGACCACTGAGAAACAGACACGTTCACAGAAACCAATATTGCTAACTTTATGACCACCATGAGCCGTATGAAAATAAATCGAATTCCCATCCAATACATAGTTCAAGACAACCGCATACGGATACCCATCCGCGCCTACTGTTGCCAACGTCCCAAACTCCGCCTCCCTGAGGATTCTGAGCGCATCAGCCTCCGGCATTGTCTTTTCTTTGCGCCGCATCTCCCTGAACAAGCACACCCCTCCTTGCTAATGGGATTCCCGCACTATGTTTTCGTTTTGCATCGGTTAAGCTTGTTTTGCTAATTCCGCCATCATATCGGCGATTTCCTGATCTTCACCAGAAGTCAGTCCGCTAACTCCGCCAGCGCCTATTATATTTCCTCCGGCATCCTTAAAGATGCTGCCTCCAGCCAATCCGGTCAAGTTTTCATCGCAGAAGTAGCTGGCAGGAATATTTTCGCGGTGAAGTCGTTCCAAAAAAGCATTGGTATTTACGCACATGCGCGCTGAAGTATAGGCTTTTCCCTGTGAAATCTCAATACTGCGAATCGGAGCTCCATCCATGCGCGCAAAGGCAATCAAAAAACCATAATTGTCACAGATTGCAACGCAAATAGGCCGCTGATACTTTTCTACCGCCATTTCGACCGCCTTGTCAATCATTTCTTGCGCCAGCTGGAAATTGATCATAATTGTTCGTGCCTCCTGCTTTCAATTTTATATGTTTCAACTCTCCTCACGGTTAGTATCCACCTATATATTATTAAACGCCAAGGCCTTATTCCCTTCACTGTTCGCGTTGCCCCCAAAGCAAAAATCCCGCGAAATTCGCGGGATTTTTGCGGCATAGTTTACATTGAGAAAAGGAAAAGCTCTACATCAGCAAAATAGTCATACCGACGATCACAGCCCCCACCATCGGTAAGACATTGCGTCTGGCGACTTCCATCGGATTTACACCGGCAATGCCGGCGATAATGATGGTTGCTCCGGCGATCGGCGACATTGTGCGCCCCAGTGTTCCTCCCAGCATCGCCATGCTACCCATTTGCACCGGCGACATGCCAAACTCGGCTGCATGGGGCGTAACCGCTTCATTAAAGGCAAAGGCGGCGGCATCCCCGGAACCGGTAACCAATCCCAAAATAAACGGACCGGCTGCGGCGCAAAGCTTCACAATGGCGGGATTATTCAACATCGCCGTAGTAAATGCCTTTACAAGTCCCATGGCCGTCATACCGGAAACAAATACCCCCGCCGCTATGATAATCCCGAGAATTTCACCATAGGCTTTTCCCATGCCATCAAAGAAAGCATTGCTCATTTTGACAGGATTTTTTCGTGTCACCGCAAACGACGCTATCGCACCGATAATCATGGCTTGCGGTACATCCATTTTAAAAAACGGCACAATTCTGGTTGTTCCTAATATCAAAATGATGATCGGAAAAAGAGGCATCAACGCATACAGATAATTCACTTTGAAGGAGGCTTCGGCTTCCAGCCCTTCAGCTTTATAGCCTTTATGCTCTTTTTTGTAGTAAGCAAGCGCCGTAATTAAAATGGCGGCAATAATCAAAGATGCAATATTAGCTTTGTAATGGAATCCAATAACATCCATAACACTGACGCCTGCAATCTTGGCCACAAAAGGGTTGTGTGACAAGCCCGGATTCAGCATGCTGCCATAGGTCCCGCATTTTACGGCCGCAGCCGACATCGCCGGATGCACGCCTGCCGACATCATCAGCGGCACAAATATCGCACCGGCTGCTGCCGCGGTTCCCGCAGCGCTGGGTAGTGCAACATTGACTGCGTACGTTGCAAATACAACGCCAGGAATCAAAATCGGGCGAAATTTGGAAAGTCCTGCGGCCATAAAATTAATTAAATGCTTGTCGCATTCTGTATACCGCATTACCATCGCAAAGCCCATAACAGAGCAAACGGCCTGAATCAGACCGCCATTAATCATATTTTTCGCAAAGGCATCCAATGATGCCATCGGCGTGCCGGCCAAACAGGCCATAATAATGCCAGAAACGAGCAGTACCAGTCGCGCATCATGCCGCTTGATTAAAAAATAAATTGTCACAAGCACCACAATCGAGCCAAGAATAATCATCATAATAAAAATCCTCTCTTTTCAAAAAGTTTCGCCCAGATGTTCACATAAAGCAGTATTCTCTGCCCTAGCGACTCATTTACCCTCCTTATTATCAATATAATAGAGCAAAGAAGCCTGTTTGCTTACAATTAAGAAAACAGGCTTCTTTGCCTAGTCGAGAATATTTATATCATATATCGAGATAAAAATCCACAGTTACAAGCCCCCAGATCGCGCTACGATTAAAAATCCAACAGTTTTTGGCTATTTAGCCAGGATCGTATGCAGGTCACAAATTTCTTTGCGGCAGGCGAACTCTTTTCCATCGAGCTCAGAGCAATCCCGATTGTTCGATATGCCGTTTTCTCCAGATTCATCACCTGTATATCACGAGTATTGTTGAGTAGTACCATCTCTGGCAATATGCTTATCCCCAGGCCATTTTTCACCATGGCAACAATCGCCTGATCTTCTACCACTTCATATTTTATGTGCGGTTTTAAATTGTTTTCCAACAGAATTCGCCGCACATCCCCATGCGTTCCCCACTTCGGCATTATGAACGCTTCCGATTTGATCTGATCAAAAGTGATTTCAGCTTGATGCTGCAACGCATGGTCTTTGGGCAATACACATACCAGTTTATCTTTTTTTAAGGGTACGAACTCAAATGCCTGGGTTACAGGTAGGGACACAAAGCCAAAATCAACAGTTCCATTCGCTATCCAGCGATTGATGTCATCATAATCTCCCTCGAACATTTTGATTTCGATCATGGGATACTGGCTTTGGAATTCCTTAATAATCCCAGGCAACCACTGGGAAGACACGCTGGTAAACGTACCAATCCTTACCGTTCCAATTTGAATTCCTTTAATTTCAGCTACTTGTTGCTGCAAACGGTCGTTGCATTGCAAAGTTTCCCGCACATACTTTAAAACAAGTTCGCCGTTCGTCGTTAAGGTCACGCCAGCCCGATCTCGTGTAAGTAATGAAAACCCCAGTTCCGTTTCCAAGCTGGCTATGGCATGACTAACGCCGGATTGCGTTAGATTCAAGTTTTCAGCCGCTTTGGTCAAACTGCCTAATTCCACAACCGAATGAAAAATTTCGTAGCGGGAAATCGTCATCTCTTCAACCCCAGCCTTATATGAATTTTCCTCATGCAATGCATTAAAAACATTCTCTTTTCTAATGCAAATTATATATTTATACTTACAGTTAAACAATCAAAATCGGCTTGAAAACAGGAGACACCAATCATGCAACAACAGGCAACCTCGCCTCAAACTTTGCGCATGCAGATTATCGCAGCTTTATTCGCAGTATACTTTTTTTGGGGTGGAACCTATCTGGCAATGAAGGTAGCGATCGAAACCATTCCGCCTTTTCTAATGGGTGGGTTGCGTTTCTTCACGGCCGGCGCCTTGGTCTATCTATGGGAATGGCGAAAAGGAAACCCGCATCCGGGGAAATCGCAGTGGCTCAGCGCCGCCATGGTAAGCACTCTGTTACTAGTTCTTTCAATGGGGGGGCTGGTCTGGGCGCAACAATTCATCCCCACCAGCATTGCTGCTATTATTTTTGCTACAGTTCCTTTCTGGATGGCTCTGATCGACTGGGTATTTCAAAGTGGCGACCGCCCCAAGCCTTTGGTCATTTTGGGTTTGATCGTGGGATTTTGCGGCGTAATTCTGCTAGTCAAAAACTCGGTAACTCAGATTGAAGGCAATACGTTGGAATGGCTGGGCTACCTCGTAGCAACGTTGGCGGCCGTCTCGTGGGCTTGGGGTTCTTTGTGTTCTCGTACTTCTCGCCTACCGAAATCACCCTTTATGTCGGTTGCACTGCAAAACCTTACCGGAGGCGCCTGCTATTTCCTCCTCAGCTTATTATTAGGTGAATGGGCTAACTTTTCATTCAGAACCATTTCAATGAGTTCTGCTCTCTCGCTGATCTACCTGATCATCTTCGGCTCACTCATCGGCTTTGGCGCATACATTTGGCTGCTGAAATCCACCGATTCCACGATCGTTTCCACTTACGCCTATGTAAACCCGGTCGTGGCCGTATTCCTGGGTTGGCTGCTGGCTGGTGAGCAGCTAACCTCCTCTGATACTTTTGCAGCGTCCATCATCCTTTGCGCAGTCATCATTATTACGAAAGCACAATCAATCACTGAATAAGGCCAAGTCGTGACGCTATACAGAAACCAGAAAACCCGCGAACTTCGCGGGTTTTCGTTATTATCATTCGCTATGAAAGTAGCCTACGCCGTTTGGGATGCTTCTTTGGCCCAGTCATCCAGTCCCTTTAGTGTAGCTTCCTGCGTTTGCTTGCTGATTTCCGGTAATTCTCCGCCCCACGATTTTTCAGCCGCTGCGTAGCCATCGATGATGCTCTGACGCAATAATTCGATCTTGGCTGGATCTCCGCCCGATATAGCTTTGGCAAATTCTATCGTTCGTTCCGAAGTCTGTTTAACTCCCCAAAACCCGTCTGCCGAAATATCCTGCTGCGCCTTTAAGCGAGTAGCATCATCAACCTTCAGATTTTGATAAAACTCCTTCAGTTTTCCGTCATATTTTGTCATGATCTGGTCATAACTAAGTCCCTGCGCTTCACCGGTCTTAACACCCTGCATTGCCACCAGATTTTCCACGGCGGCGCGCAGCGACGACAACTTTGTTTCAACCTGCTGATTAATTTCACCTAGCGTAACAGTATCGCGAGTATACGTTTTGTTTCCGGACACCGCCTGAGCTGTTTTTTCAAAAACAGCAGCCTCTCCCGTTGAAGCAACTTGGGTATTTTCCGTAGCCGCAGCGCTATTCGCTGTCTCACGGACCAGACTTGCCGAACTGGCAACTCCTTGTTGAGTCGCCGTGTTCACTGAATTAATGGCCATAATAATCCCTCCTTGGATTTTTTTCGAACTGTGTCTCCCCACAGATGCGGTTTTTCATCCTTGCCACTCAAAATGTGGTTACAGTTCTACTAATATGTATCGTTATATTTCGACAAAAGCATAATAACAATTGAAAAATGTGCGAATTTGCGCCAAATTAAGTATCCGTCTCCTACGCCAAAACTACCCGCAATTCACCCAGTCCCTCGACCGAAGTTACGACTTCATCTCCTGCCTTCAACCATACCTGTTTTTCCGGGGGATATCCGACAATGACGCCTTCCGGCGTTCCTGTGAAAATCAGGTCGCCTGGTTTCAATGTTATGTAGTGCGAAATATAGCTGATTAATGCCGCACAGTTAAATATCATATCTTGCGTGTTGGATGATTGCCGCATTTCGCCATTCACGCGGCACTCCAGATGCAGACGATCAGGGTCCGGCGCCTCATCCGCCGTCACGAGATACGGCCCGACAGGGGCAAATTTGTCACAAGCCTTGCCCAACAGCCACTGGCTGCTTTTAAACTGGAGGCCGCGATCAGACAAATCGTTGCCTGTTGCATATCCAAACACATAGGATAATGCTTCGGATTCAGAAACGCTTTGAGCGGTTTTCCCAATCACGATGACCAATTCAACCTCGTAATCGATTTTTTCAGCCAAAGGCGAAAGGTGGATAATTTCCTGGTGGGCTGCCAACGCACTGTTGAATTTGCTAAAAAGCACCGGCGAGGCCGGAATGGGCATTTTCGTCTCAACTGCGTGTTTTCGATAATTCAGCCCCACACATAGAATTTTTTCCGGGTTGGTCACACAGGGTCCGTACACGATATCTTTTTCCGGCAAAAACAGCAGTTCCGAATTTTCCGCCTGCGCCTGCCGAACCAGCCCTTCCAGCGCCTGATATCCCACAGCGCCGCTTTCGATTAACGCTTCCATGGTAGCGGGAACAGCTTTCGCAAAATGGATTGCTGCACGATTGACGTCCAGAACCCCCTGCGGCGTCAACACACCTAATTCATACCGAGATTCTTTGCACAGGTTTAAAAGTTTCATAGTTTCCAGCTCCTTTCGATAAAGATGATATAAATACAACAATTCAACGCAGTTTTCCTTCATACCTTCCCTCAGCAAAACCACAAGATCCTAGCAAAAGCTGATTTTTACAGTTTTATTCATTCGCCCCAGACACTCTTCCAGTTCCTTGATCAATGCAAGCTTGGCCTGAAAATCGAAGTCGGTTCCCTCATGCGCATGATTGGCCGCCATGCCGAAGTAAATATTAATATCTGTGGCTGTCTCGATTAATAGCCGCGCCAATATGGACGCGGCATCTTTTTTGTGGCAAAAGCGGAGTAGGGTCATCGGATTCTCCAAATACTCGCGGCAAAGCTGCAACAACATTTTCAGTGTGATGGCGCCTTCCGTAACATAGTCCACATTTTCAATGCGACCCATCGCAGGAATTTCATTCGTCTGGCTATCCGCAATCGCTACAAACGGCTTCTGCTGATATTTACTGACAGCATGGGCCGTACTGCCGCCGCAGACGACTCGGATTCCTTCCTTGGCGAAGAACAGTTTCAAAATCCGATTGTCGTCTTCTTTGTTTTCCGGTGGCCCCACCAGCATATTGACGACACTTCGCTCCCGCAGCTTGATCACCAGAACGGTGGTATCGTCATCCAGCGACTCTTCGCTTAGCGTCAGGCAGCCGTTCACGATTTGCGCCGCAATATGGGAAGCGGACATCTCTGTCGTATTCAGTCTCTCCAAAAAAGCGACCACCTCGTCTCGCTTCCAACCATCAGGTGCTAATTTCCCGATGCCGGCGTTGGTAATTCCATCCGACATTAGCACCAGAATATCACCTGTAAGAACCGGGACATGGCTTTCGTTGATTTCTTTTTCGCCGATAAAATGGATACTTTGCGGATAGTTCAAACTCTTTCCCTGACGTAACAGGATAACTGACGGATTGCTGTACTGCACGAGATAGGCCATACTGTTCTCGATCTGCAGAACCGTAAAGGTTGAGTATGCCATTTTTCGCATCCGACATACCGGCAAGGTTGTTGCGACAGTGTTGACGCACTCGTCCAGAGGAACGCCGCGTGACAGCATGGTTCCCAGAATCGTCGTCGTCAGTGTGGATAGGATGTTCGCCTTAACGCCGCTGCCGAGCCCATCCGACAGAACGAACACCTTTTTCCCCTTGCTATCGAAAATTTTGAAGAAATCGCCGCACAGTTTTTCATCGTGCTTGTTTACACTGGCCCATCCCGTTTCCAGGAATTGAAACTCTGCATCAAACACGGCTTATTCCTCGTCATCCATCATAATAGTTTCTTTGAGGTCCCGTATGGCGATCTGCGTTTCCGCAGCCGTTTCCCCCAGCAAGGAAGCGATTTCATGCACGATGCGCAGTTGTTTGTCGACAATCTCGTCCGCCAGGGCTGCCGCCTGGACCTTTTTCTGCATCGACAGATTCCGTTTCTGCCGATCTTTTGAAATATTCTTCATGATACAGACCACCATGCTGCTTTCCTTATCATAGAGGAAAACCTGATTGAGATACGCATTATATTCGGGCAAAAACGCCGTTTTTTCCAGTTTTTCTTTGTTGTTCATGATCATATCTACGAAGCTGAACTCGTCTAAAATCCGGGAAACAGGCTGTTTTAAGACGTCTTCCGGCGAAAGTTTGAAAATTTCGCAGGCTGACTGATTGATTTGTTGCACCTTGAGATCCATATCCACGGAGACAATCGCATTGGGCGTTATATTGATAATCTGGTTGGAAAAAGATTCGGCCCGTTCAATCATATATGGCAGACACATGTTGATCTCGGCCTTGCCGGCCAAGATCGCAGCCGCTTTTTCCCGACAGGAAGGGTAGCCGCACATGCCGCAATTCAGTTCATCCTCGGCCAAACGCTTGCCCATCTTGCGCAGAACAGCATCGATCTGGTCTGCGGACGGCAGCGCATGCGCGACATTGGACGGAACGGGGAAGGCTCGGCTTAAAGCAGATTCATACGGTATGTTATAGTCTTCCGAGTAATCTCCTGCAGAAGACTGCTTTTTGATTTGCAGTGAAGAACTTAACAGGGAATACTCTTTTTTGCGAAAAGAGGGGCCGCCGATGCAACTTCCTTCACAAAGACTCATTTCAACAAAACAGGAAGATATTTTCCCCGCCTGAATATCGCGGATTGCCTGCACACAGGAATTGAAACCGCTGACTGAAACATAGTTATGTCCGGGGACCTTGTTCAGTGTGGCAACGATTCCTCCATCGGCAGGAAATTTTCGTGATAAGTATTGAGGCTGCTGTTCCGTAGAATATTCCTTCAGCTCCAGACCTGCTTCTTGCAACATACTCTCCAATTCTTCAAAGGCAAGCACAAAGTCGACTTGGGATTCCAGACTATAGCGTTCCGCTTTTTTGGAAATACAGGGAGTGATGAAAGCGATCAACGCATCCGGATATCGTTCTTTTAATAGCTTGGCGTGAGCCTGAATAGGCGTCACTACCGGAGCAAGATAAGACAAAGCCGTTGGATAATACCGCCCAATGAGCAGGTTGATTGAGGAACAGCAGGAGGATATCCATACATGATCAGGCTGGTCGGCAATCAGCTTTTCATATTCGGATTTCACAAGATAGGCCCCTTCGGCCGTCTCACATACATCCGCAAACTTGAGCGCCAATAGGGCCGACTTCAAGGGATCAAGCGAAACATTAAAATAAGCGAAGCAGGACGGAGCGATGCTGGCGATCACTCTACGGCCGTTAGCCAGGGCCTCTTGCAATTGTGCAACTTCACTAATGGCGCCTTTGGTTTTTTGCGGGCATACAATCGTACATTCGCCGCATAAAATGCAGTCCACCTGGCAAATCTGAGCGCGGTGGTTTTTGACTTCAATGGCTTTGACCGGACAGTGCCTGACACATTTATAGCAGTTTTTGCAATGTACTTTGTCAAATTGTAAAATCTCCACTCAAAAAACCCCTTTTCGAATCCTGGTTGGATGCGTTGTCGAATATGATTATATCCGATTCACAACAAGATCGGCAAAACAAAGCCCGCGAATCTCGCGGGCTCATGGTCAAAATCTGCTATAAAACTTTAGATAGAAAGTCCCGGGTTCTGGCATTTTGGGGCTGATTAAACAGCTGATCCGGTGGACCTTCTTCCACGATTTGTCCTTCATCCATGAATAAAATCCGATCTCCCACTTCGCGGGCAAAGCCCATCTCATGAGAAACAATGACCATCGTCATGCCCTCAATCGCCAACTGCTTCATTACGCCCAGCACTTCGCCCACCATCTCCGGATCAAGAGCGGATGTTGGCTCGTCAAACAGCATGACATCAGGCTCCATTGCCAAAGCCCGGGCAATAGCGATACGCTGCTGCTGACCGCCGGAAAGAGAAGACGGATAGGCATTTTCTTTTTCCGCCAAGCCAACCATGTTGAGCAATGAAAGAGCTTTCTTATAAGCCTCTTCTTTGGGGATTTTCTTCACCATAATCGGTGAAACCATAATATTTTCCACTACTGTCTTGTGCGGAAACAAATTAAATTGCTGAAAGACCATACCTAGTTTTGTCCGGATCTTATTGATATCGACGTTGGGATCGGTGATGTTTTGTCCCTCAAGAATGATTTCCCCCGCTGTCGGCACTTCCAAAAGGTTCATACAACGCAGAAACGTAGATTTACCTGAGCCTGAGGGGCCAATGACCACAACGACCTCGCCCTTTTGGATGTGATTGGTAATACCTCTTAAAACATGATTATCACCAAAATACTTGTGCAGTCCATTAATGCGAATCACTGGCTTTCATCCTCCTTTCCGCCCAACTGATCAACCGTCCGAGCGAAAAAGTCAGGACCAGATAGAAAAGGGCGGAAATCAACAGAGGTTCCAATCCCTTGTAAGTGGCGCCCTGTACAACCTTGGCAGTAAACGTCAGTTCGGCGATTCCCAGCACATAGGCCATGGAAGAGCCCTTGATCACCGCAACAAATTCATTGCCGATCGCCGGCAGAATGTTTTTGATCGCCTGGGGCATAATGATTTCCCGCATCGCCAAAAAATGAGTCATTCCCAAGCTGCGGGCCGCTTCCATCTGACCATGCGGCACAGACTGGATCCCGGCCCGCACTATTTCGGCAATGTACACGCTGGAATTGAGACTAATCGCTGCAATACTGGCAATCAGCGCTACCATATTGCTGGGTAGGTTGGAAGAATTCGGGTGCATGCCGATCAGTACATAAGCAACCAAGATCTGCAGCAACACCGGAGTGCCGCGCATCGTTTCGATAAAAGCAAAGGCCACCATGCGAAGCGGAAAGATCTTTCCCACAGCCAGCTGCGAGGTTTTAAACAGGTACACCACAACCCCCACAATGGTTCCAAGCACAATAGAAATTATCGAAATAAGCAACGTCAGCTTAATGCCGCTGAAAAACATCGGCAGGTATGTGCCTGCAAACTCAAAATCCAAAATGCTCCCCCTACCCCCGGTTTATCACTGAAGCGTTATTTCTTTTTGCTGACTCCAGCCAATTGGGCTGCTGCATCCACGTATTTTTGCATCTGTCCCGAATCATTCAGACGTTTGACTGTACTGTTTAATTGCGTCTGCAACGCGGAAGAATTTTTTCGCAGAGCCACGGCTACGCCTGGGCTTTTGAGCGAAGAATCATCGATGACTACTTTCTCGGCAATCACGAATTCAGGATTCGCCGCAATAGCCATTTGGCAGACAATTTTGGTCGTCACGATCCCTTCAATCTGATTGGATTTGAGGGAGAGGAACAGAGTATTCATGCTCTCAATCTTGGTATACTTTCCATCAGGAATCAGGCTGGTCATCAGCTTGTCTTGCAGGGAAGAAAGTTGAAGTCCGATTTTTTTATCTTTCAGGTCACTAAAACTGTTGAACTTGGGTAAGTTGTCTTTGGTTGTCAGCAGTACTTGGATCCCTCTGTAATATACATCAGAAAAATCAACAGTTTTGCGGCGTTCTTCCGTCGCCGACATACCGGAAATAATGACGTCAATCTGTCCTGACTGCAGTGTTGTCAGCAACGCATCGAAAGACAGTTCTTTCAGTTCCAGTTCCACACCCATGTCTTTAGCGATTTCTTTCGCCAAGTCCATGTCAAAACCAGCAACCGTATCTTTGCCGTTAATCATCGCATGAAACTCAAACGGCGCGAAATCGGCGTTGACCCCAACAACCAGCCGGCCTTTCGCTTTGATTTTAGCCAGACTGTCATCGGCAGGAGCAGCGGCAGGCGCATTCGCAGCCGGCTTTTTCTCGGGAGTGGAAGAACAACCGGTAACGGCAACAGCCATCAGTACGCCGAGCACAATCGCCAGGATGATCTGACCCAGATTTTTTTTCATTTTCATGGTAACGACCCCTTTTCATTAAAATTCCATATCTATTACTTTACCATAGTAATGCATAGATGGTCAAAAACATTTTGCACAAACAATGCGGTCCCGCGATATAGGACAGAATCATCCAATACAAAGCGCGAGCTATGCGCCGGATAGATTTCGCCATCGACAAAGGGCGCCGGATTATATAGACGGAAAAAGCAGCCGGGAACCTTTTGATAGAAGAATCCGGCATCTTCGCCGCCCATCGTCTCTTCCGAACTGATATGGATATCTTCGGCGGGCAGGATCTTGTGCGCCGATTCCAGGACACTGTCCACCACGGACTGATCATTTTTCGTGGGCGGATAGCCGTTCAAAAAAGTCACCTTGTAGTCGGCGCGCATCGCTTTGGTAATATATTTGACAACCTCTTCAATGCGCTTGAAAACGAATTCCCGCGTATCCAGATCTTGATTTCGGATCGTGCCATGCAGCTCGACCTTGTTGGGGATGATATTCTCTGCGCCATCCCCGCCGGTCATTGTGCCGAAAGTAATCACACAGGGGGAGAACGGGCTGATTTCCCTGCTAATAATGTACTGGATCGCAGTTACCACCAAGGTAGAAATCGCAATCGGATCAACGCACAGGTCCGGCTGGGATCCATGGCCGCTTTTCCCGATGATCGTGATATCCACCTGGTCGTCCGCTGCCGAACTATTACCGTATTTGACAAGGATATCGCCGTTTTTACAAGAAGTCGCATATTTTTTACGATCGACATGCAGCGCCAGAATCGCATCAACTTTTGGATTCTCGAGCGCTCCGTCTTCGATCATGGGCAGCGCGCCGCCCGGGCCCTCTTCCGCCGGTTGAAACAATAGTTTCACTTGACCGGTCAATTCCTGTTCATGTTGCTTTAACAGCTTGGCGGCTCCCAGTAAAATCGCCGTATGCGCATCATGCCCGCAGGCATGCATATAACTGTTTTGCGAACGATACTCAAACTCCGACTCTTCATTGATGCGCAGCCCATCCATATCAGCACGCAGCGCAATGGTTTTCCCTGCTTTTTCCCCAATCAGCGCCACAATCCCGGAGTGCCGCTCATACGTCGTATAGGAAATGCCCATTTCATTCAGTCTCGCCTTCACAAACGCAGCCGTCTGCGGCAAAACCAGGCCAATCTCCGGGATTTTATGCAGTTCCCTCCGCCAGGCAATGATCTCCGGGCTGATTTTTTTTGCTTCGTCCAACGCGGTCACGATTACCAACTCCATTTCTTTTCTTTTGCCGGAATTAGGCGGCATGCCTCAGTTAGTTGCCAATACCCCTACTTGAAACACATCACCCTGATTACCCAGCATTTCAATCCAACTTCCCGCCGGCGCAAATACGTCGCCTCGATTGACTTCACTGTCATACGTAGAAGTTCCTGTTGGAGAAAACACAATAACGCGGCCCTTGATTGGCTTCTCGAAAGATAATACTGCGTCCTCCGTCGTCTTCAGCCATTCATTATAGCCCTGCACCCCAAGGGCAATCGTATTTTTGCCGACTTTCGCCGCGACTGCTTCCCTGGCATTCATGTATACCCCGCCAGACAGCCATACCCAAGATGATCCCTTAGGTCCCACAAGCTTGACTTCCGTACCATCCCGAACGGCTTTCCCCGGCAACCCTGCGTATGTAGCCGACATCACCGGTTTGGCGCCCATAAACTCAACATAGCCGGCCAAACCATTTATCATGTGGGAAGTGATCAGATGGGTTGGCACAAACATTATCCCGTCATAAGCTTTGACGTTCCGACGCAACCACTGCTGTCCGTCTACCTCCACAGCCAGCCGTTGTTGTTTGTCATGCGCGATCGGTTCGATTTTTTGCCATAATACAAAATCCATTTGTGGATCGGACAAAACGAAATAACGACTGCCTTCCACGGTTGCAAAATAGAACTTATTCCCTTTGGCATTATGAAAATAAGAATCTGCGTATTCTGCAGTAAAGTCGAGTTTTTCTTGTCCATTCTCCAGGTTATAGGTCGTCAAAAGTCCTTTTTGTGCATCGATGGCGACTTTATACAAGGCTCCGGCATCACCCGCATAAAATCCTGCATATTCCAGATATGTCGGCGGCAGTGGTTGTGCTTTCACCGGCGCTTTAACCGCAACCGGTTCTTTAGCAATCCAGCCTTTTTCCATCAGGTAAGCATCAAGAATTTTTTGGGCAACCTCCTGAGCTGAACTGTGGCCGGCAATAATAACGGCAACGGCAATCCGTTTATCAGGCAACGTGTAAACCATGGAGTTATAGTGTCCGGTTCCACCGCTTTTTCCCAATACCTGAATTCCGTTTTTACTATAGATGGGAATATCAGTCATGTCCCAGCCCAAACCATAACTTATCTGCGGATTACGAAGTTTCCCCCAAAAATCTGAAGGTTGCATCTTTCTCATTTCGGCCAACGAGTCAGGGGACAGAATATGTTTCCCGGCATCAGAAAAGCTGTCAACAAAGCGGCATAACTCAGCCGCCGTTGTAGAGAGCCCCCCCGAGGCTAGGAAAGACAGTGCCTCCAGTGGCTCGCGGACCCCTTGTGTATTATAATACCTGGCCATGGCCAATTCGGTGGGAGGTCGTTGCCCCACCGCTAAATCTGTTTGATCAAGAGCCAGCGGCTTAAAAATCCGCTCCTCCAAAAACTGTCGATAGGACTTACCTGACACTTTAGTCACAATCATCTCGGCCAGAGTGAATCCATCATTACAATATATGGCCATTTCGCCAGGGCGATGCTTCAATCTTGACTGCGCCAACATCGCCAGAGTTTCTTGATAAAAATCTTCATTGTAGGCGAATCCAAAAGAGTTGACATAGTTGGTTCCCGGCAGACCCGAGGAATGATTCAGCAACATTCTGACGGTAATCTCCTTGTAACGGGGATCAGGCATAACAAACTCCGGCAAATAAGTGATCACCGGCTTATCCAGTTCCACCTTGCCTGCGTCCACCAGTAGCATAATCGCCGTCGCACAATACATCTTGCTGATCGAGCCTATATTGAATAAAGTGTTCCGATCAACCGGGACACTTTTTTCTCTGTCGGCCATGCCAAAGCCTTCCGCATAAACGACTTTCCCATCATCCAAAATAGCCACGGTTGCACTGCCGGCATGGCCGGCAGTGATTTCTTTCCAAATTTCGCTGCGGGCGGTTGCAACTGCATTCGGAACTTCACCGTCAGTAGTGGACTGGCACCACGCCAAAGATGGGCTAACCAATGCAAAGCAGATAAGCACACCTACAAGTCTGTTCAACCAACTCATCACGCAACCTCCACTCGTTATTTTCGTACCCATTCAGCTTATAAATCGCCTATGAGTTTGCACGTCTCCAGAAGTATGCTACTGGCATTGATTCGCCATAACCTAATGAATCTGATTCTGCATGTGCTACCATTTTCCTGCCAGATACAAAAGGGGGCCTATGTCACGATTTTCCCATATAGAAACTACACTGGCGTGGGCCTAATCCAACAACAATGGTTATTGTGTCTTTTCTGCATGCTTGTCCGCACCTCACGGCAGAAGAATCATGCCGGATCCAGTTCCGGCATCATATTGAATGCAGCGAAATCCAAGGGGTGATAAAACTGCTGCCAATCCAAAGACAAAGCAATATCGGCAATTTCAGGATCAAATTGGCTCCCTTTGCTTTTGGCAATCTCACTGCGAACTTCGCTTTCTTTCGCCCCTTTCTATAGGGTCTGTCGGTCATCATAGCGTCCATTGCATCAGCCACGGCACAAATTCTGGCCAGTAGGGGAATCTGTTTCCCAGCCAGTTTTTGTGGATATCCGGTTCCGTCAAACCATTCGTGGTGCATGAAAATGACATCCGAAGCCTTATGCAGACCCGGGTTGTCACTGACCAAATCATAGCCGATACGTGGATGATTTTTCATCAATTCATACTCGTCTAGTGTCAACCTTCCAGGTTTGATCAAAACCGTATCGCCAATGGTCAATTTTCCAATATCATGCAACAGCGTCCCCAGATTCAGAGTTAGTCTGTCAGCTGTTGGCAGTTCGATTTCTTTTCCAATCGCCATAGCGATACGGTTCACTCGTAATGAGTGCCGTACAGTTTCCGCATCCCAAATTTCCAACGCTTTTAAAAAAGCTAATATCGTTGGATCATATAATTGAAATAATTCATTAGACGTTCCATGGAAAAATCTTTTAATAAATTTAACTGTCACTTCTGCTTTCATCGCAGGTGACTTTTCTGCAAAATTTACCGGATCAGCTTTGGCTTCCGGCACTTCAAATGCGCAGACGCAATTTCGACCTGCGCATTTTGCCTTGTATAAGGCGCCATCCAATTGAAAGAACAAGTCTTGAACCGATGCCGCAGTTTCCGTTGAAGAGATGCCAATGCTGACAGTCAACCGCCCCTTGGGTTGAACCTCGGCGCCGATAAACGCATGCTCTTTCACTGCTATGCGAAGTTGATTCGCTGCCTTGACGGCCTCCATACTCCCGACGCCCGGCAGCACAACGATAAATTCTTCTCCGCCAAATCTGCCGATAATATCCTGTTCGCGCAATAGTTGGCGCAATAGGATCGCTAAGGTACGCAAAACGGCATCGCCGCTCTCGTGTCCATGCCGTTCATTGTAGTGACGGAAAAAATCGATGTCGACCAACAGAACGGCAACTTTCTCGGCAGTATTTGAAAACACATTTGTCAACACCTTACTGACATATGTGATCGTATTGGCCCCGGTTTGACTGTCACGATTCGACATGTCTTCCATCCACTCGTTAGCTTGGATCATCTTGACAAACGCTCGAAGACTTTGCCTCTCTGCAAATCGATTGTTCCGGTTGGCGCTCGCATAAATTTGATATCCAAGAAATCCGCCACCGGCGCATCCTAGTAAAAAAATCAACGCTGTCCATAACCAAATCAAATCAAGCCCGCTTTCCAACTGCACCAATCCAACCCAATCGCCCTTGTAGTATAGGAAAGATTGATTTGAAAAGGGCATCACGAAGGAGGATCGAGCGGGCCCTTCCCTATGAATCAGCCGAGACTGGTTGTCATACACAGAGATCGTCTCAATATGGGGAAACCAATTTCTGTCTCTGGTGATCTCGGTCAGTTTTGG
>CAXXIN010000004.1:0-161386 GCA_963665275.2 Negativicutes bacterium | reverse complement strand
TCGAGCAGATGAAAACGCTGCGGACCCCTGGAATGTCAACGTGATGGCTCAGGCCGCCGGAGTGGCGGGGTTGGCGGATCAAGAATACCGGCGAAAAACCGTCGAACTGATCACACAGGAAAAAGAACGAATGCGCTGCACGCTCCAATCTATTCCCGGCATTCGGGTTTTTCCACCGTCCGTCAATTTTATATTGGCCAATATCGGAGATTCCGGCTGGGATGCGCCCAGACTGCAGGAGGCCCTTCTGCAGCACAGGATTCTCATCCGCAACTGTGCGAATTTCGATGGGTTGTCAGACCGGTTCATCCGGCTGGCGATCAAGGGTCCTGCGGAGAATCAACATCTCCTCGATGTGCTCAAAAAAATAATGCTTGGAGTAGATAGTGAATGACAACAATATTTTTCATACGACATGGACAAACTCTTTGGAACAAAACGCTCAGATACCAGGGACACAGTGATATTGAACTTTCGGCGGAAGGTCTGGCGCAGGCTGAACAGGTCTCGCTCAGACTGAAACGCGAACCATTTTCCGCCGTTTATTGCAGTGACTTGGTGCGGGCTGTCGTCACGGCGGAAAAGGTTGCGGCGCCCCATTCTTTACCGGTAGTGGCTATGCCGGAGTTCCGCGAGGTCGGATTCGGGGAGTGGGAGGGACTGAAGTACGACCAGATTTATTCCGGTTGGTCCTCTGAGATCGAAAACTTCTTTCGCTTTCCCAGCAAGGTTCAGATCCCCGGCGGAGAAAGCTTTCATGACGTGCAAAAACGAACCGATGCGGGCCTGGAAATCTTGCGGCAGCGGCATGACGGTGAATGCATCGCAGTCGTTACACACGGCGGCGCCATCCGTACGATGCTTTGCTCGGCTCTCGGCATCCATCTGGACAACCTTTGGAGTTTCCGGCAGGATAATACGGCGGTGAATATCGTGGAATATGAAGAGCGGCACAATATTCTCAGGCTCGTCAACGATGTGAATCACCTATATGATTGGGAATCACTTGACCCCGAGCGATTACCGGCCTACAATATAAATAAGATATTCTAATGGATAGGAGTTTTTGATATGGATACAACCGATCAAATCCACGCAATGCTGGACTTGAAAACTTGGGCCGTAATCGGGGCTACCGACAACGAAGATAAATTTGGCTTCAAAATATTTAAATTGCTCCAAAAGGCCGGTTACAAGGTTTTCCCCGTCAATCCGGGACTGGAGAAAGTGCTGGGCGAAAAGTGTTATCCGTCCCTCACTGCACTCCCTGTGAAGCCGGACGCGGTCAATTTCGTTGTCCCTCCCAAAGTCGGTGAAGCCATCGTTGCCGAATGCGCTGCCCTCGGCATAAAAAACGTCTGGCTGCAGCCCGGCGCCAATGGGGACAATGTGGTCGAAGCCGCCAAGAAAGCGGAACTGAATGTGATCCACAAGTCCTGTATTCTCGTTGAAGTGCGCAAGCAAGACCCGTACCTGTAAACGATTTCAAGTACCAGACTAGATAGAGGGGCGCTAGTCCCCCAAAGAGGAGGAAGGAAAAATGGCGAACGTAGAGATCGTAACGAAAGACAACTTCAAAGCATCGGTTTTAGAGTCTCCCAATCCTGTCCTTTTAGATTTTTTTGCAAACTGGTGCGGACATTGCCAGAAACTTTTACCGTTGCTCGATGAAGTTGCGGTGGAACTAGACGGCAAGGTCGGCATTATGAAGGTCAATGTGGATGAAAACCGCGATTTGGCCCAAAAATTTGACATCAAGGGGCTGCCGACGATGATCCTGTTCAAGGGCGGCAGTGAAGTGGACCGTCTGATCGGGTTCATGCCAAAAGAAAAGATTGTCGAAAAAATTAACGCAAAAATCTAAAATGAAAAATCCCGGCTGATTTCAAGATCAACCGGGATTTTTGTTCATATTGAAGGATATGACCAAGTAAAAACAACCACATAAAACCACGAAATCCCAACAATCTGTTAAACTTGGCTTTGAATAAGCCAAGTTTAATTCTGTGTGTAAAATTCTTGGTAGTATAGTTAATTCATGGATTTTAGTACATTGTTCCCTGTTTTGTAAATTTATCTGGACTTAATTTCCATCCATGGTATACTAAAGTAACTATAAAAAATATTTCTTCAAGTTATACATTAGAATTAACTGAAAGGAGGTATTTTGTATGAATAGCCCGGTAGAAAGTATTCCGTATCAGAAGCCGGTCATGAAAACCGTCGTGACTCCGACCGAAGTCCGCGATCTTGAGCAACCGTGTGCGTTCAATTTTCCGAAGGAAAAAAAACCCAAAAAGAAATAGAATTTGATTTTGGCCTGTTCTTGATTTTGCTTGTCGCAGAATCAGGAACAGGTTTTCTTTTCAAGTGGGAGTGCTGTAGGGGAAGGGTGTTGTTTCTTTGCAGGAAATGCAGATAAGCCGGTTTAATATTGCTGAAAGCGAAGATCATTGCCCGACAGGGTTGATTTCGGTACTGTTCAATTTGACCCATCAATGTAATTTGGCCTGCAAATATTGTATTATGGCGATGCCTGAATTAAAGCAGGGCTATCAGGAAAGCCAGGCAACCATGAATGTTGATTTGGTTCGGGAGACCGTGGATTATATTTATCGGGCTGGCCTGCCAGGGATGAACGTGACTTTTTATGGTGGAGAGCCCCTGCTCAAGTTTGATTTGCTGCAAGAGGCCGTCGAATATGCGGAACGAAAGTACCCCGATTTTTTCGCGTACAATGTAATAACGAATGCGACTTTGTTGACAGCGGAAATGGCTGCTTTTTTTCAAAAACATCGGATACGGTTTTTATTTAGTGTAGACGGCGACAAGACTGCCAACGATCGACTGCGCGTGTTTAAAAATAGTGATGATAGCGTGTATGACCGGGCTTGGGGAAATATTCAGCAGCTATTGGGACAACTGCCGGAGCTGGAGTATAAAGTCAATGTTACCTATTTCCGGCCGACGGTGGATCTGGAGCGGGCGTTTGTCTCATTACTGGCCCAGGGCGTGCCGGAAACCCGTTTTGAGCGAGGGTTGTCGCCGGCGAACAGTCCGTATTTCGTTCGTCAGGAAGATATTGAACGGGTTAAAGAAGCTTTTTCGGCTATTGCGGAGCAATACCTGGAGCATCTGATTGCCGGCGGTAGTCACGTCGTCGATAATTTTGTAGTCCTGCTGCGCAAAATCTCCAGGCGGACGCCCCGTCTGCGCGGTTGCAACATGGGGATCGACTATGTCACTATTGCAGCAGACGGTAGGGTGTATCCCTGTCATAAGCTGGTTGGGCATGAGGATTTTTGCATGGGAGATGTACGCAGCGGAACCAATAATGAGCGCTACCGCGAATTCTGGCAACACAGTGTTGTGCAACGCGATAGCTGTTCGGCGTGTGAAGTTCGATTTTTGTGCGGTGGTTTCTGCATTTGCGACAATTATTTTCATAATCGAGATTTCTTTGCGCCGACCCTGGAAAACTGCACTATTATCAAACATAATGTCAAATTAGCCCTGCGGCTGTTCACCGAGTTGGAGCAAAGAGCGCCCCTTGCGTTGAAACGTTTGCTGGGGGCAGATTATTTGTTGGAAACTGAAATTCCAGTGATGAGTCAATTTTTGCAACGACCTGATGAAAGAATGGTTCGACAGATGGAAACCGGAGGCGAATATGAGCTGAATTTGACTGCGGCTTATATTTTGAATCAGTGTGACGGAAAAAAGACAGTTGGAATGATCGCCGAAAATTTGGCTGAGGTCGGCAATATTTCGAAGGAGCTTGTTTTAGCCGATGTCCGTCAGCAACTTGGCATATTTCAAAGCGCACAGCTCATCAGTTTTGCCGATTGAGTTTCGCCAGACTGTACCCAAAATGAGTAAAGAAGAGGTGTGAGGGACATGAACAAACAGCTACAGTTGTCGATTATGGCAGTTTGGGTCACGTTGGTTGTGCTGCTGCCGCAAGCTGGGCAGGCTCAAAGTGTGATCCAGACAATCGACGCGGCGGACAAAGTGGGGGAAACACTTACTGTCTGCGGCGTAGTGGCCGGAACCCATCACTCTGTCAAAGCCGAACAAACGCCGTTCTATGTCAATCTGGATCTAGCTTGGCCTGAGAGTCCCTTTTTGCTGGTCACGGGTGGGCAGGATCTGAGCCGTTTGCCGATCGACAAACTGCAGGCGGGCCAACCGGTATGCGCCAACGGTTTGATTTCCACTTCACCCCGATCCGGCAAGCCGTTCATTCTGGTTATGGAGTCTGAACAGCTTAAACTGGCAGATACTCGTGTCGCAGCCGTGGACGCTGTAAATTATGCCGGACAGTTCGTTACTGTTTATGGGAAAGTTGCCAGCGCTCAATTTAATAAAGATACTGAAGGCAGGCAGACTTATCTAAATCTCGATGCGCCCTATCCGCTAGACCCTGTGCTAATTGTGATCAATCATGAGAATCGGCACTATTTCGGCGAACCGGAGAAAACTCTGCTGGGCAAAATGATTTCGGTGACCGGGATTGTCCAGAAAAGTCCAAAAGGCCGTGCGGTAATCCGCCTGATCTGGCCGTCGCAACTCAAGACGGACTCCTGATATTGGTCAACTTCGCGTTCAAGTCTGATGGATATGCTACAATCGTGCCGACACTGAACAGTCGAAGAGGTGATCAATATTCAGTCTTACGCCAGTGAATATGATCGGACTTTTGATTTTTTCAAGGATTATTCGCATGAGTCTGTTTTTATCCGACAGGTAATTGACGCTTATCAACTGAAAGTCGGTTGCATCGCCGACATTGCCTGCGGAACGGGAACCCATCTTGTCGAACTGGCCGCGATGGGATATTCCGTGCTGGGACTTGATCTTGATTCGGAGATCTTGGCGATTGCCTGCGAAAAAGCGAGGGTTCGCGGTGTGCCATTTGCGTCGGTTCAGGCGGATATGCGCGACTTCAAATTAATTCCGCCGGTTTCATTAACACTGAACATGTTTTACTCATTTCAAAACGCTTTGGATAATGAGCTGGATCAAAAACGCGCTCTCGCCTCGATTTATCAGTCGCTGGAGCCGGAGGGACTACTGGTGATGGAGTTGTTGCCTGAAGAAAACAATTTGCGCCGCTATCCGGAAGGGCAGATTTTTTCGCTCCATCAGCAAAAGGAACCAGACGGAACCGAGTTGATTGTAACGAGTCAGAACAGGATTGTTGACGATTTTCACAAAGAAGTTGTTTTTACCTACGAAAAACGCCAAAATGGCGCGGTGCTGAGTCAAGACGTTTTTGTCTCGCCGTTTTTCCGCATGTATATCGAGCCGACCCGGCGGTTGTTTGCCCAGGCTGGCTTTGCTATTTTGGCGGAATATGGTGATTATGCTTTTGACAGCCCTTTTACCGACCAGAGCGAGAAGCTGATTATTGTGGCCAGAAAAGAGGCGTAAAGTGGAAGAGGCTATTTCAGGATATATGTCCCTATTGCAGAATCGTGAATTGGCGGTAGCTGAATTGCTTGCCCGGTTGGCCAAACTCCTGCAACAAGATTTTTCCTGCCAGCGGGCGACCATTTTTTTGCGGGATCGGGATGAACAGTTCCTATCAGCCCTGGCGCAGGGTCTGGAAGGAATGGATGTTGATGTCAAATCCGGCGAAGGGCTGGTGGGCAAGGCGATCGCCGCCGGTGAAGCGTTGCTCAGCAATCAGGCTGCTTATGATGTACGTTCGCTCTGCCGGGTAAGGGACCACTATACCGGATTTCAAACACAATCGTTATTGGCGGCGCCTTTTTTTAGTCCCAACCGGCGCCCTCTGGGGGCGATTCAACTGATAAACAAATTGCAGGGCGGGTTTGACTCGGCGGATAAAGAGCGAGCTGAGAAAATCGCCGCTGTTTTCCATTGCCTGAACGAGCGTATCCCTTTGCCGATTCACAATTACTGGACGGCAGAGCTGGAGCGAAGTATCGAGATCCCGGCAGCGGAGGGCGCAGACCAATGATTCAATTGAAAACAGAATTGCTGCTGGCCGAAAAAGACGATGATTTATATGTTCTAGATGTTGAATCCGGCCGGGTTCATTGTTTTAATCCGACCGCCAAGGTGATTTTTCAGTTGTGTCTGGAGCCGGTTTCATTTGAAAAGCTTGTCGATGAGTTTATGCTTTTTTTCCCCATTCAGCGAGGCGAGGCAGCGGAAGATATTCGGATAATTCTATCGATGCTGGACCAATACGGGCTGCTGCAGACAAAGGATTCTGGCAGTGTATAGACTAACATTGCGGATATTTAATCGGACGGTTCGGGTCGAGACCGATGTGGAGGCCGTTTATCAATACTTGAGCAATGTTTTTCGGCTTCAGACGGGCAGAAGGATAGACTGCCGGACTATGGGGATTACCTTGATCGGACCTGACAGGAAGAACCACGAATATCGTTTGTTTTATGATTCGTTGCTTCACAAACAACTGACGAATGCAGACCAGGCCATACTCGAACTGGAGCATGCCCTCCTGAGCCGCGCTGTCGGGGAAACTGAGGGACTGACCGTGTTTCATGCCGCCTGGGTCGGTTGCCGTCACAATGCCTATATTTTGGCGGGCGAAGGGGGAAGCGGCAAAAGCTGCCTGAGCTATCGGCTGTTGCAGCGCGGCATGTGGCTTGGTTCTGATGAAGCAACCGGTTTCCAGAATAAAACTGGTTTTTTGCTGCCGTTTCACCGCAAGTTGCTGCTCAAATCCCAGAATGAACCCTTTTCCCTGGAGGGGGGTTATGCCAGCCCGATTGATGACCGGTATTACGTAATGCCGCCGGGGAATCCGCCCCACTGGGGTCGTGCGGGCCCGTACCGGCTGTTTTTTATTTTTCCCTGTTTTGATCCAACGGGTCCCGAATTGGAGGTTCACTCGTTGTCAGTTTTGGATTCGGTTCAACGCTTTCTGGCAAATTGTTTTCGGTTAAAAGCGATCGATCAATTCTTGTTTCGACGACTGATCAACTCCTTTGTACCCGGTCGATGTTGGCAGATTCACTACTCGGATGGGTCACAGGCAGCTGATTTTATCCATCAACTTGGCAGGAGCGGTTATGCAGACAATTGACGACAATACGATCGACCGGCTGGCGAATGAACCTTGGTATGTCTCTACGCGGGCATCGCAAAAAGATCGATTTGCCCGCTGCTTAAAATTGATTCAGACGCAGGATTTTTCGCCGCACAGCGCTTATGATATCGGTTGCGCCAACGGTCAATTTTCAGCGCTTCTGGCTGGTCTTGGCGCCAAAGTCACCGGCTTTGACATCAACTCGGGGCGGATTAAGGATAATCGGTTGAATTATGTCTCGACAGCGGGATTGGACTTTCGCTGCGAAGACTTTTTGACGGGGGAAGTCGATGAAAACGCCGTTGATTTGATCACCGCGTTGGAGGTTCTGTACTATTTTTCCCACGAACAACAGCAGCAGTTTTTTCAGAAGGCGTATGAAACTCTGCAGCCCCAGGGTAAATTGCTTGTCAGTGTGAATGTCTTTTTTACCGGCCATTTTTCAGAGGAATCACTCCTGGAATTGATTGACGAACGTTTCGACCGGGTAGCTGTCGACAGGATCTATCGAAATTGTTATTATCGGTTCGAACTGCCGCTGATTGAATGGTTGGATCAGATCAAGTATTTGGAAAAATTGCGGCTGTTTTCGCCCAATATTTTACGGCTGGACCGAAAATTCTATCCGGGAGTCTGGAACTGGATTCTGCTGCGACCATCCCGGTTCATGGATCGCTATTTGTTGACGGGCATCAGGACGATTCTGCTGGGACTTCTTGAATCAAGACTGATTTATTGGGGCGTTACGGAATTGACCCGTATTTTTTCACCGGCGAAGGGGCAGAGTCAGATGATTATTCTACTGAAAAAACCGGCATGAACGAATTGCCGGTGATTGAAGCGTATGAAATCAGCAAGACCTATTCGATTCCAGAAGCGGGAGAGGGAATGTCCGGCTTATTAAAAAGCTTGTTTTACCGCAAGTCTCGCATGCATATAGCCGTTCATCCGTTCAGTTTCAATGTTAACGGCGGTGATATAACCGGTCTGGTCGGGCCGAATGGCGCTGGGAAATCAACCCTGATTAAAATGCTAACCGGGATTATTTGTCCGGACAGTGGAACAATTCGTGCCTTGGGGCTGGATCCGTTCTCTGAACGGCAGAACTATTGCCGGCAGATAGGAGTTGTTTTCGGCCAACGCTGTAATTTGTGGTGGGACTTGCCAGCCAGCGAATCTTTTCAACTGGTCAGAGTGTTGTACCGAATTCCTCGCCACGAATTTGACCGGACGCTTTCTGATCTGGACGGAGTTTTTGGTTTGTCGGAATTGATGGGGCAACCGGTGCGGACTCTCAGTCTGGGCCAAAGGATGCGTTGTTCCCTGGCGGCGGCATTGCTGCCCCGCCCCCGAATCCTGTTTCTGGATGAACCGACCATCGGTCTGGATGCTGTCACCGTAGCCCAATTGATTCAAATGCTTCAGGAAATCAACCGTCTGCGGCAGACGACGATTCTGATCACCTCACATGATCTGGCAGTAATTGAGAAACTTTGCGGCCGGATACTTCTTTTTGATCAGGGCGCGGTTGTATTTGACGGAACGGTACTGGAAGCGGTGCAGCGCTATGCCCGCTATAAAAAATTGCGCTTGACCGTGCGTTCAGGCCAGATGCTGGACCCATCCCGGATGGACGCGTTAAAGGATTTGGGCCAGGGAACCTGTACGCCGGATGGAATCGAATGGATTGTTGTGGAAGGACAGACCACGGAACTGTTATTGATAGCCCAGGCTCGATCGTTGTCGGAGCAAGGGATTGCCGATTACTACATTGAGAAACCGTCTTTGCAGGAGGTGATTCTCAATGCGTTCCGCGGAGCTTTCTAATGGGGCGCCATTTTTCGCAGTTGCCCGAATGAGCGCGCGTGAATTTGCTGCTTATCCAGCCGATGTGGTCACGGAATTCATGACCTATCCGGTGGTTTTCCTCGGTTATTTCTTCTTTCTGCAAGCATTGTCGCGGTTTGGCAGCAGTCAATTGGTCATGCCGCTGGAGCAGCTGACCTTGTATTATTCGCTGGGCTGGTTATTGCGGATGCTTTTTCATCAGCAGACCGACCTGATCGTTAGCGGCTTGGTCGCCCACGGTGATATTGCACTGCAACTGGTGCGGCCAATGGACTTCAGCCTCTGGCTGCTGGCGCAGGCGCTCGGTTGCGCGGCGGCCCGGCTATTGTTTTATGCCATGCCGGGCGCTGTTTTGCTTTTGGTTCTGGCTCAGTCAAGCGCGGGATTGATCCCGGCAAGTCCTTGGCTGTTTTTGTTTTCCGCCGCGATTGGGTTTTTGATTTTGTTTGAATTGCAATTGTTTATTGGCGGAATTTCCTTTTATACCACCATGAACTATCAGATATCCTGGACTCTGGACATGACCATACGCTTAGTAGCCGGCCTGGTTGTTCCGTTAACCTTGTTGCCTGCGCCGTTGCAGGCCGGACTGAAATATCTGCCGTTTCCTCATATTTATGCGTATCCGATTCAGGCTTGGCTCGGACAGGCGCCTTTCGAGGACGGAGTGTCCCGCTTGGCAGGGGGGCTATTGTGGGTGGTGGGGCTTTATTTTTTCAACAAGTGGTTTTATCAGCAGGCTATTAAGCGGCTAAATGTCTATGGAGGCTGAAAACATGCCTGAACTTCGTGCTTTGGTTCGTTGCCTAACGGCGCAGTTGAAAATGGAAATGACTTACCGGGTGAATTTTTGGGTCGGTTTGATCAGTCAAATGGTGTTCAGCCTGCTGAGCATCGTGTTTATCGACGTGTTTCTGCCGGAGGGAGCCCGGATCAATGGGTGGGGTTTTTGGGAAATCGTCTTTTTATTTGGAGTTGGTGACATGACCTTTGGTCTGAGTGCAATATTGGTATTTCGTTCTTTTTTGGTGTTTGATTCCGCTTATATATTGGAGGGGGAGTTGGACGCGCTGCTGGTTCAGCCGGTTCATCCCCTGTTCAATTTGATTTTGCGCAATCTGAACGTCAACGATGTGCTGACGGCAGTCAAAGGCGCGATCATTGTCGTGATTTCCTCGATTCAGGCCGGATTTGTCTGGAGCCCGGCCACTTTTTTAATGCTGCTGTTCGGAATAGGTGTCGGCGCGGCAACCTATTGCGGCATTTTTATACTGCTGCTTTCCACAGGGTTCTGGTTTGCCCGGCAGAGTTCAATTGTCGCACCGCTTCTGAGCCTGAATCAACTGGCCCAGTATCCGATCTTTATTTACCCCGAATGGCTGAAAATTATTTTGAGCACGATTGTTCCCCTGGGCTTTGTTGCATATTATCCCAGTGAAGCGTTGCTGACGGCCGGAGGGGTTCTGCCGGGGTATGCGCTGGAGGGGTGGGTATTGCTGCTGCTGCCGCTAACGGTTCTATTGTCGGCGTTCCTGCTTTTCAACCGGGGCTTGCGACGATACTCAAGCGCGGGGAGCTGAAATGCAATGAAAATACTCTATTCTGTGCTCTCGAAAACCAGCGGCTGTTTCGCAATTCAGGGACGCTTTCAGACAAAGCAGAAGGGTACCCAAGCAAGCACGCCAGGATGCAGGCTATATTCGCCGGCATCCTACGGAGCCGTTTCAGATTATTTTTCCCGATTTCACAACTGGCAATTTATGCTGGAGGATGGCAGCGTTCAATCCTGTTTCAACTGCGCAAGCGAAACTGACCTCGCGTTATCAGCCGGAACGGTTTCGTTCAGCTATCAGGTTGAACTTGAATCGTTTGACAGCGGCAAAGAGGCTTTGCTGCGCGGCCATGTAAACGGCCGGTTCGTATATTTCCTGGGGTTGGCCTTGTTTCCGGCGGCTGATGGGATCGCCGAATATGAAATCGAATTTGATCAGGAAACTTATTCAACCCGTCAGGGGCAGCGGCGGAATTTTCACTGCACTGATCGCAGGCAACTGTTTTTAACGGGCTACGTTCAGGGCTCGTTTCAGGTTGAATGCCTGAGCAGGCCGAACCTGTTTTTGATCCAGCCGCAGGCTTTGGTTGACCAGACCGCGCTATGGTCAGGCAAGGTTCCGCTGTTGTTAAATGAATGCCGGAATTGGTTCGCTGCCCCGGCGTCGTTTGTGAATCTGAATCTGTTTGTCTGGGAAGATCCCGGTTCAACTTTCGGAGCAGGGTTATCTTTGGACGAAAGTTGCTGCCTGGCGTTGCCTAACGACGGCGATTTGTCATCAACCTATTGGCTGCTGCTGCATGAACTGCTGCACCAATGGATCGGTTTGTCGATCCGGGCCAGGGAACCCGGTCTGGGTTGGTTTTTTGAAGGATTCGTGGTATATCTGACAAATCTATTGTTAATTCGCTGCGGGCTGGATCAACCGGCCATCATGTCGACGGCGATTCACCAGCTGATCGGCGATGTGGAGGGATCCAGCGAGACGCTGAATGACTATTGCGCCGGTTTTTTGCTGTGCCATTATTTTGCTAAAACTGTCGGAGCAAAGAGTTCAGCCGCCTTCCGGCAATGGTGGGCAGATTTTTTTCTCTGTTGGGCGGGTCACGCAGTGGGCAAGGATGCGCTTCTCAGTGCATTGGCGGTCGGCGGGCCACAATCGGACTGGCAAAAAAGATTGACTTCGTTTTTGGCAGACGGATCTGTTGCCAAACCGACTGCTGATTCGGTAATTGCTGGCCTGTATCTTTGCGGCGGAAAATGTGAAGTATGGAGGTCCGGGATTTGAGCATCTTTGTATTCACTACAGAATCAAGAAGGAACTTGGCATAAGCCAAGTTCCTTCTTGAAACCAGATTTTTTTCAGTCTTATTCGACCGACTTATTCAGGTCGGCGATGAGTTCATCGATTGCGATTCCGTGAGCCAATGCGCCCTGTTCGATGTTTTCGAACCGAGCAGCAATACAACCCAGACAACCCATGCCAAAATTTCGGAAAACTTCGGCGGTTTGCGGGTATTTTTGAACTACATCAATGATGCTCATGCTTTTATCAATGATAGCCATGGACAACACCTCCTTTTATTCATACATAGTATAACATGGCAGAGAAGAATCTGTCTTGGTGGCTTTTTTCTTTTTAGTGCAGTAAAATATATCTATTGTGTCGCAGACTGCGGCAGTGAGTTTCGGTTGGGAGGATATGTGAGAATATGTCAGCAGCATTGGAGCGAGTCAAAAAAGCAATTGCGCCGTACCCGGATCTAAAAATCTTTTTGTTTGATGAAAGTACGCATACTTCGGAACTGGCGGCTCAGGCAGTGGGGGTTGAAGTGGCCCAGATCGCAAAAACCTTGATGTTTCTGGCGGACGGCAAGCCGGTTCTGGTTGTGGCGTGCGGCGGACGCAAAATCGACGCAAAAAAGTTAGGGAAAGCAGTGGGAGCAAAAAAAGTTCGCTTTGCCGATGCCGAAAGCGTGTTGCAGGCAACCGGGTTTGAACCGGGAGGCGTTTGCCCGTTCGGGTTGGATGAGTCCATAACGGTTTTCCTCGATCAGGGGCTCTACGATTATGATGTGGTCTACGCAGCAGCAGGAACGGCTAATTCCGCTTTGCCGATCGCGCCTGAGCGCCTGCGGGAGATCATCGGGGCCCAAATAGTCGACGTCGCATTTTAATTTTAATCGGCTTTTGCATCGGTTTTAACGGAATCGTAATAGGACTTAAGTCCTGACTTTAAAAAAAACTTTGATCCTTCAATTATTTTGAAGGATTTTTTTTATCTTTTCCGAATTATAATAGCATAAAGTGGTTTAAAGTGGTTGAATGTGGTGGATAAAACCTGAAGGGGGTGAATGAATGTGTTCATGGGTGAATATCAGCACACGCTTGACATCAAGGGTCGGCTGATTCTTCCCGCCAAAATCAGGGAAGGCCTCGGCGACACATTCATCGCTACCCGGGGACTGGATGATTGTATTTTCGTCTACACTAGGGACGAATGGGCAACGCTGGAAGAAAAACTGAAACAGTTGTCGCTCGTGAAACCGGAAGCACGAGCATTTTCCCGTTATATTTTTTCCGGTGCAGCCGAATTGGAAGCGGACAGACAGGGGCGAGTTTTGCTGCCTCCCAATCTTCGTGACTATGCGAAATTGGAAAAAGATGTTGTCGTGATTGGCGTTTCCACCCGTGTTGAGATTTGGAACAAAGAGACCTGGACACGTTATAACGAGCGGATGGGGCCGACAGTTGAGCAACTGTCCGAACATCTGACTGATTTCGGTATTTGAGGGTGAAGATGGAGTTTCAGCACGAGACAGTTCTGCTACAGGAAAGCGTGGACGGTATTATCGGAGATCCGGCTGGAACCTATGTGGATTGTACGTTGGGCGGTGGAGGGCATTCTGCAGCCATTTTGTCGCGATTGAGTCAGCGCGGTCGTCTGATCGGCATCGACCAGGATCCTGCCGCCGTTGCTGCAGGCCAAAGCCGACTGGCGTCAGGAGGCGCCGAAGTCCAGGTAGTGCAGGGAAATTTCAACGAACTTGCAGCGGTACTGGATGGACTGGGTATCGAACAAGTCAACGGAATTTTGTTCGATCTGGGCGTATCTTCGCATCAGCTTGATTTGGCGGAACGCGGTTTTTCGTATATGAAAGAGGGCCCGTTGGACATGAGGATGGACCCGGAACAAAAACTCAGCGCCGCAGATGTGGTCAACCGCTATTCGGAAGCAGAGTTGGCCCGGATTTTTTTCGAATATGGCGAAGAACGCTGGGCAAAGCGAATTGCAAAATTCATTGTGGAAGCCCGGCAGAAAAATCCTTTGACAACAACCGCGGAACTTGCAGCGATCATCAGCGCAGCGATTCCTGCCGCAGCCCGCAGGGAGGGTCATCCTGCCAAACGGACGTTTCAGGCGATTCGAATCGAAGTCAACGGTGAACTAAAAATATTGCCCGGAGCTTTGCGAACGGCAATCGAGCGGCTGGCGCCCGGTGGAAAAATTGGTGTCATTTCCTTTCATTCGCTGGAAGACCGGATCGTGAAAAAAACCTTTGCGAGTTTGCTTGGTCATTGTGTCTGCCCGCCTAAGTCACCGGTTTGCACTTGTAATCCTCAGGCTGTTCTCCGGTTGTGTGGAAAACCTATTCTCCCTTCGGCGGAGGAACTCGAAAACAATCCGCGCTCGCGTAGCGCAAAACTCAGAATAGCTCAAAAAGTAGAACTGGGAGGAGTCGACGATGGTGCGAAATTATAAAGAAAAGACAACCTTGTTGCCGGATAAAGCAGACCGCTGTTCTTTAGACAAACCGCACCGATGTTTGCGTACCGAGTGTCTGGTGTCGGCGATTCTTGTCGGGCTTTTGGCCATGTTCGTGACCTGGGGCAGTTCTGCGATCGTGAAGAGCGGGTATGAGCTGGTACAGGCCAGGGCTAGGCTCACCAAGGTTGAAAATCAAAACGAGCTTCTGCGTCTGGAAATGGCGCAGATGAAATCGCCGCAACGGATCCAAAACATTGCGATTCGTCAGCTGGGAATGATTAAGCCTCAAACCGTGTATGTGGCTGCGAAAGAATCTTCGAACAGTAACCTCGCGAAAGCGGTCGATAAAGATACGGTTGCGGTTAAAAGCTCGATTTTGTTCGGAAATGCCCGGGCTGAAGCCCACAACATAAGATGAAACGAAAGCAGGTGAAAAACCTGCTTCTTTATTTGGAGGTTGCCTAGAAAAGTGATAAAATAATTGTCATGAATGAAATGGCAGGGAGGTCCCAATGAACAGGACACTGCGTGAGATTGTTGAAAAGTTACCTGAATCACAGTGGATTTCACAACCGGAGCTGAATCCGCACATCATGACCCTGGCCCATGATTCGCGAAAAGTTGGGCCAGGGACTCTCTTTGTTTGTATGCCGGGCGCCACGGTCGACGGACATGCCTTTGCGGCGGCAGCGGTCAAGCAAGGCGCCGTCGCCTTGCTTGTCGAGCATGCGGTTGAGGGAATCGATTCGGTTCCGGTTCTGCTGGTGGCGGATGTCCGCCAGGCGGTGGAAAAGCTGGCGCCCTGGTTTTATGGGGAACCGTCCAGGGAACTACGCATGATCGGCGTGACCGGTACCAATGGAAAGACAACGACGACTCATATTATCCGGGCGATTTTCAATCAGGCAGGACGTCCCTGCGGAGTTAGCGGTACTTTGCATACCCTGATCGGCGAGCGAATCCTGCCGGTGAAGAACACTACGCCGGATGTGCTGGATCTCCAGGCTGCTTTGCGTGAAATGGTGGACGGCGGAATGCACTATGTGGCGATGGAAGTCTCTTCCCATGCGTTGGCCTTGGGACGTGTCGCTGGTTGTGAGTTCGACTCGGCCGTTTTTACGAATATGACGCAGGACCATCTGGATTTCCATCAGACGTTGGACAACTACCGGGACGCAAAAGCGATCCTGTTTCGTCAACTGGATGCGCCCAATTCGCAGAAGGGGAATAAGTCCGCCATTGCGAATGTTGATGATCCGGCGGGGGCGTTCATGCTGGGCCAATCGGTAGCTCGCTGCATCAGCTACGGCATTGAAAATGCCGCGACCATTCGGGCGCAGAACGTCGAGCTCCGGCCCGAAGGAAGCCGTTTCACCGTTACGGGTGCGTTGGGTGAATTCGAAGTCCGTTCAAAAATGACGGGTTTGTTTAATGTTTATAATATGCTGGCTGCCATCAGTGTGGCTTTCGCCGAAGGAATCGGGCCGCAGGATATTCAGACTGCGCTGGAAACCTTCGAACGAGTGCCGGGACGATTTGAACGAGTGGAAATTGATCGTCCATTCAGCGTGATTGTCGATTATGCCCATACCCCGGATGGACTGGAAAATGTCCTTCGCACTGCGAAACAGTTTGTCAGGGGCCGGCTCATTGTGGTTTTCGGCTGCGGCGGCGACCGGGATCGCACTAAACGGCCGATCATGGGGGAACTGGCGACCCGCTATGCGGATCGGGTGATCGTGACATCGGACAATCCCCGATCGGAAGAGCCCGGATTTATCATTCAACAGATCTTGGAAGGAATTACGACGGCTGAGGCCAAAAATAAAACTGAAGCGATACCGGACAGGCGTTCGGCGATCGAACGGGCGCTGAGCATGGCGGCAGCGGGAGATGTGGTCCTGATTGCCGGCAAGGGGCATGAGAACTATCAGATTCTGGCAGATAAGACCATCCATTTTGATGACCGGGAAGTCGTGCGTGAACTGGCGGGAGGGACAAAATGACAGTATGTTTTACGCCGGGAGAGGTGCTGGAGGCAACCAAGGGCCAGCTCATCTCGCCGGATATAGCGGAATTCTTTGAAGGGGTGTCAACCGATACCCGGACCCTCAAATCCGGGTCACTTTTTGTGGCGTTGTCAGGCGAACGCTTTGACGGCCATGCTTTTATTCCGGAAGCGATCCGGCAAGGGGCGACCGGACTCGTCGTCAGTTGCCGGCCGGTTGAACCGTTGCCGGGAATAACGGTTTTTTTGGTGGCGGATACCCGGATTGCCTATCAGGATCTGGCGCGGTTTCACCGCTGCCGGTTTGTTTTGCCAGTGATCGCGGTCACCGGTTCCAACGGCAAAACCTCCACCAAGGATATGATTGCCGCGGTTTTGTCGACCCGGCTGAAGGTTCTCAAGACGGAAGCCAATTTCAACAACGAAATTGGCCTGTCGCAGACTTTGCTTAAAATAGCTGCTGCCCATCAGGCGGTAGTGGTCGAAATGGGAATGCGGGGCCTAGGCGAGATAGCGGAGTTGGCGTCCATTGCGCTGCCGACAGTCGGTGTGGTGACCAATGTTGGCGAAACGCATCTGGAGCGGCTGGGCAGTATCGAAAATATCGCCGCAGCCAAGGCTGAACTCGTCGCAGCGCTCAATGGCGAGGGCGTGGCGGTCCTGAATGGCGACGATGTGAATGTTCGGGCCATGAGAGGGAAAACCGCCGCCAGGGTTGTATTGTTCGGACTGGCCCCGGAGTGCGCCGTGCAGGCCGTCAACCTGAAACAATCACCGCAGGGCGCGGCATTTGACTGCATGGCGGGAACTCTGTCTTTCCCGGTGGTTTTGTCAACGTCGGGGATTCATAATGTGTATAATGCGCTGGCCGCTATTGCAGTCGGGTTGGAGCTGGGCCTCGCGCCGCAGGATATCGCGCAGGGACTGGCGCAGTACGAACCAGGCAAGATGCGGCTTGATATCAGACGATATGGCGACATCACGGTGATCGACGATACCTACAATGCGAGCCCTCTTTCGATGGCGGCGGCGATTGATGTCTTGGCGTCGGTTGCCAAGGGGAGAAAACTGGCTGCCATCGGTGACATGCTGGAACTGGGAACGGCTGCTTGGGAGGCTCACGCTAAAGTGGGCCGGCATTTGGCCGCGATCGGCGTTGAAGTGGTCCTGACGATCGGGGAAATGGCCCGCGTCGCAGGTGAGGCAGCGAAGCAACAAGGAGCGCCGGTGGTGATCGCCTGTTCTGATCATGACGCAGCCATCAGCGAACTGCGTCAGAGACTGCTGCCTGGTGACACGCTGCTGCTCAAGGGATCCCGCGGCATGACCATGGAAAAACTGCTGGCGGTTTTTTAAATGGAATTGATTTTTTACGGAGCGCTTTGCTCTTTCGGTGTGGTGGTTTTGCTGGGCCCGGCCGCCATTCCTTTGCTTCACAGGCTCAAATTCGGCCAAGTAGTCCGCGAAGACGGGCCTGCTGCACATAAAGCCAAAACGGGGACTCCCACCATGGGGGGGCTGATGATATTGGCAGGAATCTGCGTTGCGGCCTTGACCTTCTATTCGACTTCCCCGGCGATCCAGATCCTGCTCTTTACGACCATGGCCTGCGGCGCGATCGGTTTCGTCGACGATTATATCAAGGTGGTTTTGAAACGCAATCTGGGACTACGGGCCAAGGAAAAACTGTTGGGACAGATTGCGATCGCAGTGATTTTTTCATGGACGGTGACTCACTATATGGGACGGGGAACGGAGATATGGATCCCCGGTCTGAACGTGAATTGGGATATGGGATTGCTGTTCCATGTCTTGGTCTTTTTCATCATCGTGGGAACAACAAATGCCGTTAATTTGACGGATGGGTTGGATGGACTGGCAGCCGGTACCACGGCGGTCGCCATGGCGATTTATGCAATGGTGGCGTGGATTCTGGGGAATCCGGAGGTGGCTGGTTTTTTTGCGATTGTAGCAGGGTCTGCCTTGGGGTTTCTCGTTTTCAACCGTCATCCGGCGCGTATTTTCATGGGGGACACAGGTTCCCTTGCATTGGGCGGTGCTCTTGCCGCCGGCGCCGTGCTGACACGGACGGAATTGCTGTTGCCTGTGATTGGGGCTGTTTTCGTTGCGGAAGCAGTGTCGGTCATCTTGCAGGTAGCTTCTTTTAAGACAACGGGGCGCAGGATTTTTCGCATGAGTCCCCTGCATCATCATTTTGAACTCGGAGGATGGCCCGAAACCCGTGTTGTGCGGATGTTTTGGACTGCCGGGATTATAGCGGGACTGGTCGGTCTCTGGATTGTTCTGGCGTCGACCGGAGGGAGGATCGGATAATGGAGATTAAAGGAAAGAATGTGTTGGTGTTCGGCGCCGGTGTAAGTGGGGTATCTGCGGCGCAGGTGCTTCAGGAACAGGGCGCTGTGGTGACATTGGCGGATGCGAAGGATCGGCGGCACGCCAAAGCGGCTGCGTTGTTGGGTCCTTTGACCGGAAAAGTGGAACTGGCTCTGGGCCGGGACGGTGAGGAGTTGTTGGACGGGAAAGATCTGTTTATCATTTCACCCGGCATCTCCATTCATCATCCGTTGGCGCAAAAAGCCGAGCAACGGGGTATTCCGGTGTGGAGTGAGATCGAATTGGCCGGACGCCTGTGTCAGGCTCCGATAATTGCAGTCACCGGGACCAATGGCAAAACAACAACGACGACATTGCTCGGTGAAATGATGAAAACCAAATTCGCTGAAGTGGTCGTGGGCGGCAATATCGGGGCGGCTCTGTCGCAGGAAGTTCAGCACGTGGGCCCGTCGGGATGCGTTGTGGCGGAGATTTCGAGTTTTCAGCTGGAAGGGGCGTATACTTTCCATCCGCAAATCGCGGTCATGCTCAATCTCACTCCCGATCATATTGACAGGCACGGTTCCTTTGCCGGCTACGGCGCAACCAAGGAGCGGGTCTTCGCCCAGCAGGGGCCCGGCGATTTCGCCGTGCTCAATTATGATGACGCAAATGTTAGGGATATGGCCGCCCGTGTTCGATCGCAAGTGTTTTACTTCAGCCGGCGGCAAGAGCTGGAGCAGGGGGCCTTTGTGTCGAACGGCGAAATCCGTCTGCGGTGGGCTGGCCGGGAAGAAACGGTCTGTGCCGTAAAGGAGATGAAACTCTTCGGTGGGCATAACGTGGAGAATGCACTGGCAGCTTGCGGCGCAGCCTATCTGGCCGGTGTGTCGCCAGCAGGAATGGCCGAGGTGCTGCGTTCTTTCACGGGAGTCGAACATCGGATCGAACCGGTCGCCACGTTGGGCGGCGTTCCTTACTACAATGACTCCAAAGCGACCAACCCGGAATCGTCGATCAAGGCACTGGAAGCTTTTGCAGGGAACATCATTTTGATCGCCGGGGGCCGAGATAAGAATACTGATTTGACTGAATTCATGCAACTGGCGCAAGAGCGCGTGGATCTGCTGATCCTCATCGGCGAGGCGACAGAACGCTTCGAAGCTGCGGCCAGAGCCCAAGGTGTCAAGGACATTTTCCGTGCGCCGACGCTTGCGGCGGCTGTGCAAAAAGCCAAAGAGGTTGCATCGTCGCCCCAGGTGGTGCTGCTGTCGCCGGCTTGCGCCAGTTACGACATGTTCGACCACTACGAACAGCGCGGAGAAATCTTCAAAGAATTGGTGCGGCGGGGAGCTCCGCCGGCATGAGAGTCCTGATCGCGGGCGGCGGCACCGGAGGGCATATTTATCCGGCTCTTTCGATTGCGGCGGCGATTAAAGACAAAGACGCTGCGGCCGAGTTTCTGTTCGTGGGAACAGCGCACGGAATGGAAGCGGATCTCGTTCCACGAGCCGGCTACCGGTTGCAAACCATTCAGTTGTATGGCTTCCAACGCCGTATTTCGCTGCGCAATATCAAAAATGTCTATTGGACGTTGAAAAGCCTGTGGGATGTCAAAAAGATTTTGCGGGAGGCGCGACCTGATGTGGTCATCGGCACAGGCGGCTATGTCTGCGGACCGGTGGTATGGGCGGCAGCCCGCTCTGGAATCCCCGCACTGATTCAGGAACAGAACGCTTTTCCCGGCGTTACCAATCTGATTCTCAGCCGCGTCGTCGATGTCGCCGCCCTGGGCTATGCGGAGGCGGCTCCGAAGTTTGCCGGGCGCAAGGCGCGCCTCGTTGTCACCGGGAATCCTGTGCGGGAGGATTTACTCACCGAGGACCGGGAAACGGCATGCAGACATTTCGGGTTCGCTCCTGAGATTCGAACCCTGCTTATTACCGGTGGGAGCCAGGGCGCTCGCAGCATTAATCAGGCTGCATTGACCCTGCATCGTTATTTTTTCGGCGAGAAAGATCTACAAATACTTCATATTACCGGTCAGACAGATTATAATGATATAATACACACTTTGCATTCGGAAGGGCTTTCTGTGAATGAGAGCGGTTCCGGACGTATCGTCGTGCCTTATCTGCATGAGATGCCCAAAGCATTGGCTGCAGCGAATCTGGTGATTTCGCGGGCCGGAGCGATTGGGTTGGCTGAATTGACCCTACGGGGTATTCCGGCCATTCTCATACCGTACCCCCATGCCTCGGAGAACCACCAGGAAATCAATGCACGCGCTCTCGAGAGTAACGGCGCCGCCGTCATGATCAGAGACGCGGAGCTTACCGGTGAAGGCCTGTGCGCCAAGGTGCAGGAGCTGCTTGCTGCGCCGGAGACACTGCGTTCCATGGCAGCTGCTTCAACGGCAATGGGGCATCCGAATGCAGCCAGGGATATCGCGGATATTGCATTGGAGCTGGCCTGTAGGAAGCGATCCTGATCAAATACTGCCTTTTGAGGAGGAAAAACTGTTGTTGCTTGACGAATTTCAGTCATTTCATTTTATTGGGGTTGGCGGCGCTGGAATGAGCGCCATTGCATACATGCTGCTAAAAAAGGGCTATCGTGTCTCTGGTTCTGATCTGCATGCCTCAGAGGCGACCGCTCGCCTTTCCAATAGCGGCGCAGTCATCTATATGGGACATGCGGCGGCGAATCTTACGGAGGATGTCGGAGCGATTGTTCTCTCCAGCGCGATCCGGCCCGATAATCCGGAGCTGGTGGAAGCGCGTCGTCTGGGCTTGTCTGTTTTTCACCGGGCCGATGTGTTGGCCGGTCTCCTGAATCAGTGCGATGGAATTGCGGTAGCCGGGTCGCACGGCAAAACGACCACAACCTCGATGATTGCCTATCTGCTCGAAAAAGCAGGGCTGGATCCCAATGTTCTCATCGGCGGCGATCTGGAGGCAATCGGCGGCAACGCCAAGGTCGGCAGCAGCCGTTGCCTGGTTGCAGAGGCCGATGAGAGCGACGGTTCGTTCCTGAAGTTTACGCCGCTGATTGCGGTGGTTACCAATATTGAAAACGACCACCTCGACCATTACGGCAATGAAAATGAAATCCGCAAGGCTTTTGTGCAGTTTCTCAACCAGGTTAAGCCCGGGGGATTCGCGGTTCTTTGTGTGGACAGCGCAGCCGTGAGCCTGGTGGCGCCCGACGTCAAGACGCCGTTTATCACGTATGCGATAAACAATGAGGCGGACTATAACGCGCGGAACCTTGTCACCAGCGGAACCGAGACTGCTTTTGAGGTCTGGCGGCGGGGTGAACTGCTGGGAAAGATGTCGATCGGCGTGCCCGGACGGCACAACGTGATGAACAGTCTGGCCTGCGTCGCAGTAGGGCTGCATCTGGGCGTTTCCTTCGACCAGATCGCTGCGATCATGCCGGGGTTTGGCGGAGCCAAGCGCCGATTCCAGACCAAAGGCAAAGCCCGCGGCGTTTGGGTTGTTGACGACTATGGACATCATCCGACCGAAGTGCTGACTACGCTGCATGGCGCCAAGTCCGCCACTACCGGCCGGGTAGTCTGCGTGTTTCAGCCGCATCGTTTTTCACGGACCCAACTCTTGGCTCAAGACTTTGGCGCGGCCTTTGTTCCCGCCGATGTCGTGGTGCTGACCGATATCTACTCTGCCGGTGAGGAGCCGATCCCCGGCATATCGGGGGAGACCATACTGCACGAAGTACAGCGGCAAACGGGGCAGGTCGTATATTATTGTCCGGACTTTAATGCGCTGGAGGATTGTATTTTCCCGCTGCTGCATCCGGGAGACCTGCTGATTACGATGGGGGCAGGAAACATTTTTCAGACTGGTGAGCGAATCATCGAGCGATTGACGAAAAATTCACTGGAGGCGATCAACATGCAACATAAAAAAATTGGCGTGGTGATGGGCGGGCCGTCGGCTGAGCGCGAAGTATCCCTCAATACCGGCGCCGCGATTGTGAATGCGCTGCGGGAGAAAAATTACGACGTGGTCGGTATTGACCTCGATCCAACCCATTTCGTCGAACAGCTTCGCGAAAACGGCATTGAAGTAGTGTTTAACGCCATCCACGGACTGTTCGGCGAAGACGGTCGATTGCAGGGCGCGCTCGAATTGCTGGGCATCCCGTATACCGGATCGGGAGTGTTGGCCAGCGCTGTCGCTATGGACAAGGGGATTTCGAAAAAACTGTTTGCGTCGGCGGACATCCCAACGCCCAGATACCAATTGTTGAAACGGGACTTGGGAATGGGGACGGGAGTACAGCAGGTGATTCTGGACGAATTCGAGCCACCCTTCGTCATCAAGCCATCCACGCAGGGTTCAACAATCGGACTGACGATCGTCCAAGTGGTGGAGGAGTTGCCTGCCGCCCTGGAAAAAGCCTTTACCTATGATTCGGAAGTGTTGGTGGAAGAATTCATTGATGGCAGTGAATTGACCGTTGGTATTCTCGGGGGCAAAAACCCGGAAGCTCTGCCGGTCATTGAAATCGTTCCCTATTCCGGCGTATACGATTACCATGCGAAATATACCAAGGGCGCCACGGAATATTTCGTTCCGGCCCGCATTTCTGCTGAGACTGCCCGCCTGACCAAAGAAGTGGCCCTCAAAGCCTTTCAAACCCTTGGGTGTTCAGGTGTGGCAAGGGTCGATGTCAGACTGGACCCCTCCGATCATCCGTATGTGCTGGAAGTCAATACGATTCCTGGTATGACTGAAACGAGCCTGGTTCCCAAAGCAGCTGCTGCGGCGGGCATCTCCTTTCCGGAGCTGTGCGAACGCATATTGTTGATGACGTTGGAGCGCTGACTGCATGGAATGCACAGGCCGAAAACGGAAAAAGCCCCGTTGGTTATTTGAACGGACGCTGTTTCTGCTTGCTTGTATTTTGCTCATCGCCTGGCAGTGCTATTCACGCCCGGTGTATTTGTTTCTGCAGACCGTCACTGTGGTTGGAAACCAAAAAATCGATACGGCAGAGATCCTGCAAATGTCGGGAGGGCTTTCCAGCCAGGGACCGGTATGGTTTTGGGATGCCAAGGATTTTTTTGATATTTTGCGCGAAGACCTGCGGGTGGAAGAAGTATCGACAGTATACGACTGGCCGGTCGCGTTGACCATTCACATCAAGGAACGCCGATCTTTGGCCTACGTCGCCAGTCAGCATGGTTTCCTCGACATTGATTCGAAAGGCACTGTGATTTCGATTTCACGAAATATCAAAAGTATGGAGGCGCCGCTAATAACCGGATTCAAAGCGGGACGTGTCTATCCGGGGGACCAGCTTTCGGACCCCGGCGTGCATCAGGCGCTGGAGTATCTGGTTGCACTCGGCAGGGAGACCCGCGACCAGATTTCAGAGGTCCATCTGACCCCCCAAGATGGAGTCACGGTGATTACCTTAAACAATATCAAGATCCGGTTGGGCGCTTTGGAGCGTATCTCGGAAAAAGCGCGACTGACCCAGGATATTCTGCAAGAGATCAGCACCAAGGCGGTACCGGTTGATTCCGTTGATTTGAGGCATGAAAAACCGGTGTTGCGTTTTCGGCTTTAGGCGGACAATTAAAAAGGAGGAGTTAATTTGAGGGCCCTCAAGCAGGGACGAGTCGCTCTGGCATTTGTCTGTATCGTTCTGGGAATTATGCTGGCCGTTCAATTCCGGACGACTCAGGATATTCGCTCGACGATACCCTTTCAACGTGCGGAAGACTTGTCGCAACGGCTCAAACTGGCTGAAAAAGAGCGTGATTCAGCGCTGAGACAATTACAGGAATTCGAAAACTCCACACGCGCCGAGTCTGTCGTCCGTGAGGTGGATATGTACCGGATGGCGGCCGGCTATGTGGCTGTCGAAGGACCTGGACTCGTAGTAACGATCGATGATAGTAAGCGCGCCATGAAACCCGGTGAAAATCCGAACTTATATTTAATTCATGATGATGATATGTTGAAAGTGATTAACGAGCTTTGGGCCGCAGGTGCTGAGGCCTTGTCGATAAATGAGCAACGGTTGGTGGTAGGTTCGGAAATTCGCTGCGTTGGTCCAACGATCATGGTTAACGATACCCGATACTCACCGCCGTATGAAATCCGGGCAATCGGCGATCCAAAGACATTGGAGGCTTCCCTGAAAATGAGGGGCGGCGTCATCGAAACTCTGCAGTTTTGGGGAATTCAGGCCACGGTGAAAACTCAGCAAAATGTTAAGATCGCCGCATATAAAGGAACGCATAAGTTCCTTTTTGCAAAGCCCTTACAGGAGGATACACCGAAATGATGCTACCGATTTTGGCTGTTTTGGTGGGAATCTTGATTGGGTTGTTCTTCCCTGTCAGCATGCCTGTTGAGTATGGGAAGTTTTTGGCGGTGGCCTTGCTGGCCTCGCTTGATTCTGTATTCGGCGGGTTGCGGGCTGCCTTGGAAGAAAAGTTCGACAACCCCATATTTATCAGTGGTTTTTTTGTGAATGCACTGCTGGCGGTCCTGTTGGTTTTCATCGGCGAACGACTGGGAATTGATTTATACTATGTTGCTTCCCTGGCTTTTGGACTGCGTATTTTTCAGAACTTGGCCATTATCCGCCGCTATTTCTTGAAAAAATGATCACAAAATCTATGAATTCAATAGTTCATGCGGGGAGGATTATTCGCGTGGACGTTGAATAATACACTTTAATAAGTCAACAAAAAGCCAACGTAACAGGAGGAGCTATGTATATGTCGGGACTGGAGCTCGAAATTGATACCGAACAATTTGCCGCCATTAAAGTCGTCGGTGTGGGTGGCGCCGGCAACAATGCTGTCAATCGCATGATTTCTTCCAATGTGAAGGGAGTAGAATTTATCGCGATCAATACGGATGCGCAGGCTTTGTTGTCATCATTGGCGCCTTACCGGATACAGATCGGCGAGAAATTGACCAAAGGCCTGGGGGCGGGCGCCAATCCTGAAGTGGGCCAAAAGGCCGCCGAAGAAAGTCGCGACGATATTATGAAGGCTCTACGTGGCGCGGACATGGTGTTCATCACCGCCGGCATGGGCGGCGGCACCGGGACCGGCGCGGCTCCTGTAGTGGCCGAGTGCGCCAAGGAACTTGGCGCGTTGACTGTCGGCGTGGTTACGCGGCCGTTCATGTTTGAGGCGCGCCGCCGTCAAAATCAGTCGGAGTGGGGCTGTGGTCGCATGAAGGACCAGGTCGATGCTCTGATCACGATTTCCAATGACCGATTGCTGCAAATCGTGCAAAAAAGCGCGTCCATTATGGATGCGTTCCGTATCGCCGATGATGTGCTGCGTCAAGGTGTGCAGGGGTTGTCCGATCTCATCGTTATTCCTGGCCTGATCAACCTTGACTTTGCCGATGTTAAGACTATCATGGAAGACGCCGGGTCAGCCCTGATGGGCGTCGGAGTCGGCCGGGGCGAAAATCGCACCATGATTGCCACGGAGCAGGCGGTAAAAAGTCCTTTGTTGGACACTTCGATTGAGGGCGCCAAAGGCATTTTGCTGAGTTTTTGCGGCGGGCCGGATATGGGCCTGCTGGAAATTAATGAAGCCGCTACCATGGTGGCCAATATGGCGGATCCGGAAGCCAATATCATTTTTGGCGCCGTGATTGATGACAATATGACGGATGAAATGCGGGTCACCATCATCGCGACCGGGTTTGAACCCAAACGGGCCAAACCGGGCGCTCGTGCCGTCGCCGCGCAGCCGGAGATTGCACCGATTCCCAAATTCAAAGGCGCAACTCTTGAGATTCCGGATTGGATGAAACGCAAATAATTGTTCGCGACGTGTCGACTCCGGCAGATTCTGCCGGAGTTTTTCTGTATTCTTCTTGCGATATGGATAGGCTGGTAGTTGAGAAAGAAAAGGATTATTGAGAATTGACAGCGAATATATATATTTTATGAAATGGACGCATAGAGAGTCAGTAGCTGATCCGGAAATGAATGAATGGCTTGCGGAGATTGGCTTTTCGCCTTTGTTTTCAGCAGGTTTGTGGGCGCGAGGACTGAGAAGCCGCCAGGCCCTGGAGGGCTTTTTTCGGATCGATCCGGCCAAGCTGGCTAAGCCAAGTGACTTTGGCGAAGAAATGACCAAGGCTGTCGCTCGTCTTCGTCAAGCATTTGAAAACCGGGAAAAAATAGTGATTTTCGGTGACTACGACGTGGACGGCACGAGCGGGACGGCTTTGATTCAGAATGTTTTCCATCGATTGGCACCGCACTATGGCTTTTCCTCAGCGGTCATGCTGTCGGATCGATTCACGGAAGGCTATGGGCTGAATGCCCGTAATCTCGGGAGATTGCTGTCAATGGAACCGGGTTTGGTTATAACGGTCGACTGCGGCATTTCCAGCGGCGCGGAAATCGCTCAGCTCAAGGCAGCAGGAATCGACGTAATCATCACGGATCATCATGGACTGAAGGGCAGTTTTCCTGATGCGGCGGTCGCCGTGGTTCACCCTGGACTCTCGGATACCAGCTGCTTGCCGCCTATTTCGGGCTGCTCCGTGGCGTGGCAGTTCATGCGCGGACTGTGGGAAGTCAATGGGAAAAAGAGCCCGGACTATCTGATGAAAGACGCTTTGGACCTCGTGGCCCTCGGCGCCGTTTGCGATATCATGCCGCTGAACGTCCCGGAAAACCGCTTCATTGTGCGGGAAGGGATGAAGGAAATTGAAAAGGGTTCCCGCACGGCGTTTCGGGTCATGCGGGATGCTTGTAAATGGCGGACAGTGAGCACCTATACGTTGGGCTTTCTGATCGGCCCCCGCATCAATGCTGCTGGTAGAATGAACAGGGACGGCGGTGCGGAGCCGGTAGTCGAATGGCTGCTGTCGCAGGAAGCGCCGCGGTGCGCCGAGATTGCCGGGAAACTGGAACAGTTCAACACCGACCGTCGTAAAGAACAGGAAGATTCGATCCAGGCTGGTCTGCTGCAACTCGAGACGGACCCTCAGCCGGAGCGCTATGGGAAGTTGTCAGTGGTGCAGGGGGATTTCCATGAGGGTGTCGTCGGCATCGTGGCTTCCAAATTGGCCGAAAAATTCTATCAACCGGCTTTTGTGATGGCGACAACGGAAGACACGCCGCAGACGGGAATCTTTCGGGGCTCGGCCCGCAGCATTCAGAGCGTGGATTTGTTCCGCCTGATTGAGCGGCATCAGCACCATCTGGTGCAATGGGGCGGGCATGCGATGGCTGCCGGCCTTAGCATAGAGCGTGAACGCATGGCTGCTTTTTTTCAGGCGATTGATGCGGAGCTGGCAGCACTGCCACCGGACACTTGGGAAAAAGTCCGATCTGTGGATGGATGCCTGGCAGAAAATGATCTGAACAGAAACTTTTTTGAAAACCTGGCAGCGCTTGAGCCGCACGGCGAAAAATTTCCGCCGTTTGTTTGGGAAGTCACCGGCAAGGTCATTCGGGGCCGGATCATTGCGCGTGCAGGGAACCCCAAAGCGGGAACCTTGTGTGTGGGACAGCTGGAGTTTCCGTTTATCATGTGGGAAAACTCCAGTTTGTGTGAGTTTGAGCAAACCAGGACTTTTTTTGGCTCCTGGGAATATAATGATTACCAGAGGGCAATGCAGTTTCGGGCCATGGGCGTTTTGTGATCCACGGATTTTCATGATGGGGTGTTTGAATGACCGGTGTCAAGGTTCCTGACATTTCTGATATTATTGAGAAAGTCCGGTCTTACCAGTCGGACGCGGTGGTTCCGCTGCTGGAAAAGGCTTTTGCTATGGCTGCGCGCGCACATGACGGACAGCATCGGGTCTCCGGCGAAGACTACATCCACCATCCTCTGGGCGTGGCCCGGATTCTCGCCGATCTTCAGATTGACGCCGATTCTATTGCAGCCGCGCTGCTGCATGATGTGGTGGAAGATACCACGATTACCCTGGAACAGCTTGAGAAAGATTTCGGCAAGGAAATCGCCGTTTTGGTCGATGGAGTCACCAAATTAAGCCGGATCGAGTATAAGTCCAAAGAAGAACTGCAAATGGAAAACTATCGCAAGATGTTTCTGGCGATGGCAAAAGATATCCGTGTTGTTTTGATCAAACTGGCTGACCGTCTGCACAACATGCGGACATTAAAACCAATGGCGCCGGAGAAGCAGAAGAAGATCGCGCGAGAAACTTTGGAAATTTTTGCACCGCTGGCGCATCGGCTAGGTATTTCGAACATCAAGTGGGAACTGGAAGACCTGTCCTTTCGTTATCTGGAGCCGGAAAAATACTATGAGCTGGTCGACCAGGTTCGTCAGAAACGGCAGGAACGGGAAGCAATCATTCAGGAGTCCATTCAGATGTTGCGTGAAACCTTGCGAGAGGTGGAGATTCATGCTGATATCGATGGTCGCCCCAAACATTTTTACAGCATTTACAAAAAGATGCAGAAAGACCATAAGGAACTCAGCGAAATCTATGATTTGTCCGCGGTACGAATCTTGGTGGATTCGGTCAAGGATTGCTATGGGGCTCTCGGCGTAGTTCATACGCTGTGGAAACCGATTCCCAACCGGTTCAAGGATTTCATCGCCATGCCCAAATCGAACATGTATCAGTCGTTGCATACAACGGTGATCGGCATTCAGGGAAAACCGCTGGAGATCCAGATCCGGACGTTCGAGATGCATCACGTCGCAGAAATCGGAATCGCCGCCCACTGGAAATACAAAGAGGGAACCAAGGGTCCAGATAAGGGATTTGACCAAAAACTGTCGTGGATGCGGCAATTGTTGGATTGGCATCAGGATTTGCGGGATCCCCGCGAATTCGTCGAGTCCGTCAAATTGGATGTTTTTTCGGATGAAGTCTTTGTCTTTACACCCAAGGGGGATGTTCTCGATTTGCCGGCAGGGTCGGTGCCTCTGGATTTTGCTTATCGCGTGCATACCGATGTGGGGCACCGTTGTGTCGGAGCCCGCGTGAATGGACGGATGGTGCCTCTGGAAACCAAATTGTCCAATGGGGACATCGTCGAAGTCATCACGTCCAAGCAGGGGACGCCCAGCCGGGATTGGCTCAACATCGTCGCTTCGCCGGAAACACGCAACAAAATCCGTAATTGGTTCAAGAAAGAAAAACGCGACGAAAACATTATCAAAGGCCGTGAAACTCTCGAAAAAGACAGCAAACGTCTCGGTTATGAATGGAAGGAACTGTCTAAAGGCGACCGTCTCGAAGATGTTGCACACAAACTGAATTTCACGAATGAAGAAGACATGCTGGCTTCACTTGGGTTCGGTGGTGTCACCACGCATGCCATCATGGCAAAATTGATCGAGCAGTATAAGAAGGAGCAGAAAATTACTGCGCCGCTCGATTTGAATCAATCGCTGGCCGAATTGAAACCCAAACGCTCCAAAAGCAAAGGCAGCCATGGGATACTGGTGAAAGGCGAGGGCGGACTGATGGTCAGACTGGCCCGCTGCTGCAACCCGGTTCCCGGGGATGTGATCGTCGGCTATGTCACCCGTGGGCGGGGAGTATCAGTGCATCGGGCGGATTGCCCCAACATTTCCTCCGAGCCTGACGAATATGAACGGATGATCGAGGTTGAATGGGACACCGGGACCGATGACCTGTATAAAGTGACCATTGAAATTACGGCGATGGATCGTCCGGGCATGTTGACGGATATTATGATGGTTCTTGCTGAACATAAGATCAATGCAAGCACGGTCAATGCCAAAACCTTCAAAGACAAACACGCGACCATCACCCTGTGCATTGATACCAAAAATATTTCTCAGCTGGAAAACACGATGGCCAAGATGAAGCGGGTCCGGGATGTCTTCGAAGTTCACCGGGCGGCGTCTTCCATGGGCAACAGCTAATGCGGGCGGTGGTGCAGCGAACGGGATGGTCCCATGTGACGGTGGGGGGCGAATGTGTCGGACGCGCCGGCGCGGGACTCACGGTGCTATTGGGCGTGGGCCGCGGGGATACTGCGGATGATGCCGGATATATGCGCGGACAAGATCGCCAATTTGCGGATTTTCGAAGATGCGGAAGGTAAAATGAATCGTTCGGTGCTGGGATGTGGCGGGACAAATTTTGGCGATATCCCAATTCACCCTTTACGGGGATTGCCGCAAGGGCCGGCGGCCTGGATTCGACCAGGCGGCTGCCGCTGAAGTAGCCCGGAGTTTGTATGAACAGTTTGTCTGCGACTTGCGTGCCAAAGGGATCGGCGTGGAGTGCGGACGCTTTCAGGCTGAAATGCGGGTTACGCTCGAAAAACGCAGGGACCGGTGACCCTGTTGATCGATAGTAAAAAAAGTTTCTGAGCAGGGGGAAAATGATGAAAGTATTGCAGATGGAAGTCGGCAGTTTGGGGACTAATTGTTACATTGCGTATTGCGAAAATACGAAAAAAGCGGTGATCATCGATCCCGGCGGAGATGCCGCCCGGATTCTGGCGGCGGTAAATCGGGAAGGATTGACGGTCGAAGCGATCATCAATACGCATGGGCACGCCGATCATGTGCTGGCCAATGTTAAAGTGAAGGAGGCCACCGGGGCTCCGCTGTGGATTCATAGCGCGGATGCCGATATGCTGGGCAGCGGCCTCGCGCAACCTGTCGGCTTATCTGGGGCAGTCCACCAGCTGCGGCACGCCGGATCGCCTGCTGAAGGATGGCGAGGTGCTGACGGTGGGCGATTTTACCTTGAAGGTGCTGCACACTCCGGGACATACACCCGGCGGGATCAGTCTCTTGGCTGACAAGGAAGTGTTTGTCGGGGACACCTTGTTTGCCGAATCCATCGGGCCGCACGGATTTCCCCGGTGGTTCCTACAGTCAGTTGATCGACAGCATCAAGACAAAACTGATGACCCTGGATGACGATGTCAAGGCCTATCCCGGCCATGGGCCTGCTACCACGATCGGCTGGGAGCGCCGGCAGAATCCTTTCATCCAATAAGGAAATGACGCGAAAGTCAGGTGAGTGTCAATGTCCATCGACTTGATCGATTTACGGCGCAGATTTCGCGAAAAACACTATAAGGTGACTCCGCAGCGCCAAAAAATTCTGGAAGCCTTCATAGAACATCGGGAGAAACATTTAAGCGCCGAAGACGTATATTCGCTGCTGCGTTCTGATGCGCCGGATATTGGTCTGGCAACGGTTTACCGGACGCTGGAGATGCTGGAGGAACTCGGGTTTCTGCACCGTATTGAATTCGGTGACGGCAAGAGCCGCTACGAACTGGCTACCGGGTCATCGGCTCATGCGCATCATCACCTGATCTGTCTTTCCTGCAGCAAGGTCATCGAATTTGACGATGATTTGTTGGAAACATTGGAGAGTTTTGTCTCACGGACCGCTGATTTCCGGATTACTGACCATCAGGTCAAATTTTACGGGTATTGCAGTGAGTGCCGGAAAGACCGTGAATAACGCAGCGCCCTGGGGGAAACTGACAGGTGTGCGGCCGACGAAAATTGTCCACCGGTTGTTGGACAGAGGGGAACAGCCGGATTTCATCCGGGAATTCTTGCAGAGCCGCTATGACGTTTCTACCGAAAAGGCGTTGCTGTTGATCGAAGTGGCTTCCCATAATCGCCGTTTTGTGCCGATGCCTGAAACGAAAGAGGCGGAAAGCCGCAAAGTTTCGCTTTATCTGGGGATCCCTTACTGTTCATCCCGCTGCGTTTACTGCTCCTTTCCATCGGCACTGTTACCGGCGGATGAGGGGCAGATTGCTTGTCTGCTTCAGGCTATTGGACAGGATATACAAGCTGTGGTAAAATTGTTGAGTACTTATGGGCTGAAGGCCGAATCCCTCTATATTGGCGGCGGGACGCCTACTTGCCTGCCCGAAAAATATTTTGGCCAACTGATGGATTTGATCCAATCGTCGTTTGATACGTCCGCCCTGAAAGAATTCACAGTCGAGGCGGGACGCCCGGACAGCATCACCCGGGAAAAGGTTGCCATGATCCGCCGCGCCGGTGCTGACCGTATCAGTGTAAATCCCCAGACGATGCAGCAGAGGACCCTGGATCGCATCGGTCGCCGCCATCAGGCGGAGCAGTCGCTGAGCGCACTGCAGCTCGTGCGTGACGCAGGATTTCAGCTGGTCAACATGGACCTGATCGCTGGCCTGCCGGGCGAAGACCTTTCTGACATGCAGTCGACGTTGACTCAGGTTTTGGCTGCGAACCCGGAAAACATCACTGTTCACACCCTGGCGCTCAAAAGGGGCGCCGAATTGCTGAACTGTTCTTCTGCGGCTGATATGCCTGCGTCAGCCATGGTTCAGTCTATGGTGGAAGAAGCGTCGGCCCGCATCCGGGCCGGGGGTTGGAAACCCTATTATCTGTATCGGCAGAAAAATTCGCCGGGGATGATGGAAAACATAGGCTATACGCGTCCTCAAGCCGAATGCATTTACAATATCGACATGATCGAAGAGCGTAGGACGATCATCGGTATGGGACCCTCGTCGGCGACCAAAGCGATTTTTCAGGAAGAATGGCGACTCGACAGCTGTCATTTTCCCAAAGATATTCCCACTTATATCAAGCGAATCAGTGAACTTGCCGCCAAACGGGAGCGGTTGATTGAAGATAGTTTCGAGGTCCACGCAACGCAGAAAAAGTAACGGGGGGAACCCATTATGTTGACCACCGGGCCGCGCGGCACGCATGACATCATCCCTGCGGAAGCAAAGAACTGGCGCAGGGTGGAAGAGACAGCCAGAAAAATCTGTGAGGTTTACCACTACGGAGAAATCCGTACGCCGATTTTTGAGCATACGGAGTTGTTTTTACGCGGGATTGGCGAAACAACCGATGTGGTGCAAAAAGAAATGTACACGTTTACCGACAGGGGAAACCGCAGCGTTACTCTGCGGCCGGAAAATACCGCTGCTGTTGTTCGTTCCTATCTGGAACAGAAACTTTATGCCGAAGCGCAGGCTGCGAAACTGTTTTACATCGGACCCATGTTCCGATATGACCGGCCCCAGGCAGGGCGTCTCAGGCAGTTCCACCAATTCGGCATCGAGGCGATCGGGCCTGCTGGACCTTCGGTGGATGCGGAAATCATCGAACTGGCGGTTCGCTTTTTTGAAAAGCTGGGCTTGAAAGACCTCAATCTGCTGATCAATTCCGTGGGCTGTCCCAAATGCCGCCCCCAATACCGTCTGGTGCTGCAGGAGTTCCTGCAGGACAAGAAGGATCAGCTGTGCGGCAACTGTCAGTCGCGTTATGACCGCAACCCGATGCGGATACTGGACTGCAAGGAAGAAAAGTGCAACCAGTTGTCTGCCGGCGCCCCACAGATGGTCGATTGCCTGTGCGATGAATGCGCGGAACACTTCGCTGGCCTACGGCAATTCCTGGACGCGGCGAAAATATCTTATACACTGAATCCACGCCTGGTGCGGGGGTTGGACTATTATACGAAAACCGCCTTCGAGATCCAGTATCCGCTCCTCGGGGCGCAGAGCGCTGTCTGCGGCGGCGGCCGTTACGACGGACTGATCGAGGAGTGCGGCGGACCCGCGACTCCCGGCATCGGTTTTGCCATCGGGCTGGAGCGGGTGCTGCTCGCGATGGAAAAACAAGCCCTGCTCGACCCAGCTGAAGACGTTGTTCCGGTGTGGGTCATTCCCCTTGGGAAAGAAGCTTCTCTGCCGGCCTATTCCTTGCTGATGCGTCTGCGCCAGCTGGGAATATCCTCGGATATGGACCACGGCGGACGTAGTCTCAAATCACAGATGAAACAGGCGAATCGTACGCAGGCCCGTTATGTTGCCATCATTGGTGAGGACGAAGCCCGCACCCATCAGGTGACGCTGAAAAACATGACAACCGGCGAACAGGCATTGATATCCGCGGATGAGGCGGTCAAACAATTGAAACAGGAGATGAACGGCTGATATGGATACGTTGGCAGGAATGAAGAGGACTCATGGATGCGGGGCGCTACGCGCCGAAGACGCCGGAACGGAAGTAGTGCTTTGCGGGTGGGTCTCGCGGCAACGGGACCATGGTGGACTGATTTTCATCGATCTGCGGGATCGTTCGGGTATCGTGCAGGCCGTGTTTTCGCCGGAAATCGATACAGCAGCGCTGACTAAGGCCGATGGAGTTCGGACCGAGTTCGTCATCAGCGTCCGCGGAAGCGTGAGACTGCGGTCAGCGGATACGGTGAACCCGCTCATGGAAACCGGGACCGTGGAAGTTTGCGGGGAAGAAATCCGGATTCTGAATCCGGCCAAAACACCGCCGTTTTATATTCAGGACAATGTGGACGTGGATGAAACCGTCCGGCTCAAATACCGGTATCTGGATCTCCGTCGTCCAGAGATGCAGCACAATCTGATCCTGCGGCATCGTGTGGCCAAGGCTATGCGCGATTTCTTTGACCGCCGCGATTTCATCGAAGTTGAAACCCCGATGCTGACGAAGAGCACCCCGGAAGGCGCGCGGGACTATCTGGTCCCCAGTCGCGTTAACCCCGGTAAATTTTATGCGCTGCCGCAGTCCCCGCAGATTTTCAAACAGATCCTGATGGTGGCCGGCATGGAACGGTATTTCCAGATTGTCCGCTGCTTCCGTGACGAAGATCTGCGGGCGGACCGCCAGCCAGAGTTTACCCAACTGGACGTGGAAATGTCCTTTGTCGAGCGTGACGACATCCTTACCATCATGGAAACCATGATTGCCGAAGTGTTCAAGATTGCCATCGGCGCCGATCTGCAACTGCCGATGAAGCGGTTGTCCTATGATGAGGCTATGGAAAAATACGGTTCGGATAAACCGGATATTCGTTTTGACATGGAGATTTTTGATCTGTCGGACGCGATGCGTGGCTCGGAATTCAAGGTGTTTGAGTCGGTGCTGGCTGCCGGCGGCTGTATCAAAGGCATCAATGTCAAGGGAAATGCGGCGATTCCGCGGCGTGAACTCGACGGTCTCGTGAATTATGTCGGTCAATATGGTGCCAAAGGGATGGCCTGGATCGGTTATACGGCAGAAGGGCTCAAATCGCAGATTTCCAAATTCTTCAGCGAGGAGCAGCTGGAAAACATTCGCAAAGCGGCGCAAGCCGAAGAAGGCGACATGGTGCTCATTATTGCGGACAAACCGGGTGTCGCGGTCAATGCGATGGGGCAGCTGCGTCTGGAAATGGCGCGCCGGATGAACCTGATTGACCCGGACAAGCTGGCCTTCACCTGGGTTCTCGACTTCCCGATGTTTGAGTATGACGAGGAAGAAAAACGTTATGTCGCGATGCACCATATGTTTACCTCCCCGCGTGACGAAGACCTCCAGTATTTAGAGAGCGATCCGGGCCGGATCAAGGCGAAGGCCTACGACATGGTCCTGAACGGCACCGAAATCGGTGGTGGCAGTATCCGAATATTTCAGCGGGAAGTGCAGGAAAGAATATTCAATGCTATTGGATTTACACCAGAGGAAGCCAATGAAAAATTCGGATTCTTACTGGAGGCTTTTGAGTATGGTACGCCGCCGCATGGAGGTATCGCTTTTGGCTTGGACCGCCTGATCATGTTGATGGCCAAGCGTTCATCGATTCGTGATGTCATTGCTTTCCCGAAAACTCAAAGCGCAGCGGATGTCATGACACAGGCGCCTTCGGAAGTTTCCCTGCGCCAGCTGAAGGAGCTGTCGATCCGCACCGAAATCGCAGCCAAGAAGGTCCCCAAGTAAACTTCACCACTCAAGTTGCCAGTAGCGCCAAAGTCTGGTACACTCTAAGTAGACCGAATAATTGAATAGGTTTTTTATCCCTGCTGTGTACGTACACGTCTAATGTTTTGATCCAACACTTTCACATTGGGAGCACTGTCTCTGACCGTTGCGTGAATGCCCTGCTTGTTCGGGGACTCATAAAGCGATCAGGCACGCACCCACCTGCCTGGGGCAGGATTCAAAACACGGGCGAAAACGGCATCGCGGGGATATTTTTGTCTTTTTTTAATTATGGAATATGGCAGGATTGTTGCCAGACAGGCAGAACATAATAATGAATATGATTTTTTTGAAGGGATCGTGGAATTAAATGAATATTATTGATTTACGCAGTGATACGGTCACTCAGCCGACGCAGAAAATGCGGGATGCAATGTATCGGGCCGAAGTGGGGGACGACGTTTACGGTGAGGATCCAACCATCATCGAACTGGAAACGCTGGGCGCCCGCATGACCGGAAAAGAGGCGGGGCTGTTCGTGGCCAGCGGCACTATGGGGAATCAGGTGGCTGTCATGACCCATACCAATCGCGGTGATGAGGTGATCTGCGAAGCGGAATCGCATATCTTCTTTTACGAAGTGGCTGGGCTGGCAGTGCTGTCTGGCGTGCAGGCCCGAACTCTTCCGTCGGTCAAGGGGATTTTGAGTGCAGAGACGATCGAGGCGGCGATTCGCCCGCAGGATATTCACCAACCGAAAAGCGCGCTGATCTGCCTGGAAGATACGCACAACCGGGCGGGAGGAACCTGCTATCCGCTGGAAACCCTCTCTGCTATTCGCAAAGTTGCCGATCGTCACAAGGTTCCTATTCATATCGATGGCGCGCGTTTGTTTAACGCGGCTGTCGCTCAAGGTGTAACCGTGGATAAGATTGCTCAATACTCGGATTCGGTTCAGTTTTGTCTATCCAAAGGGTTGTGCGCTCCGGTGGGAACCTTGATTGTGGGGCGCGCCGATTTCATCGCCAAAGCCCGCCGATATCGCAAAATGCTGGGCGGCGGCATGCGTCAGGCAGGGATACTGGCAGCTGCCGGTATTGTCGGCCTGCAGAGCATGGTCGAACGATTGGCGGAAGACCATGTCAACGCGCGGCAGTTGGCGGAAGGGTTGGCTGTGGCGGGCTTTGCGTTAGACCTGTCTACAGTACAGACCAACATTGTGATCGTTGACGTGTCCCGCATGGGCGTGAAAGCGGCGGATTTCGCAGATAAATTGAAGAAGGCCGGGATCTTGGTCAGCCTGTTCGGCGAATATCGCATCCGGATGGTAACGCACCACGGGATCACCCCGGTCGAGATCAATAAAGTGGTCGATACGCTGCACCGGCTGCTGCAAAAGGGCTAAGCCATGGATCTCTTTGCCGAGCAAATGACGATGCGGACGCAAAAAAATGAACCCCTGGCGCTGCGCATGCGACCCCGGACCCTCGATGAGTTTATTGGCCAGGAGGAACTCGTAGGCGCCGGACGCTTTCTGCGCCGGGTTATTCAGGCTGACTCCGTGCCGTCTTTGTTGTTTTTTGGTCCCCCGGGAACAGGGAAAACGACTCTGGCGAATATTGTCGCGCATTCCACAGGCTCTCATTTCGAAGAGATGAATGCGGTTTCCGCTGGCGTGGCGGATATTCGCAAGGCCGTGGAAAAAGCGCGGGAGCGCTTGCTCACCTCCAACAGGGGAACGATCCTGTTCATCGATGAGATTCATCGTTTCAACAAGGGCCAGCAGGATGCGCTGCTGCCGCATGTCGAAAACGGCACGATCGTATTAATTGGCGCGACTACCGAAAATCCTTATTTTGAAGTTAATTCGCCATTGCTCTCCCGTATGCGTGTACTGAGACTCAAGGCTCTGACGCGAGGAGAAATCATCGGCATCCTGCGGCTGGCACTAGCGGATGAGGAGCGGGGCCTCGGAAAAATACCGGTCAGTGTAGAAGATGAAGTGCTGGGAATTCTGTCAGATCGTGCCGGAGGCGATGCCCGCGCGGCGCTGAACCTACTTGAGCAGATGGTTCTGTTGCTGACGGGAGAATCAGGCGACCCTCAACAGGGCGTCGTGCTGACTCGCGACATCGTTGAAACCGTTGCCGCAGAAAAACTCCAGTCCTATGATAAAAAAGGCGACAACCATTATGACGTTACCTCGGCTTTCATCAAGAGCATGCGGGGTTCCGACCCGGATGCCGCACTGCATTATTTCGCCCGGATGATCGAAGGCGGCGAAGACCCCCGGTTCATTGCCCGCCGTATTGTTATCTGCGCGGCGGAAGATGTGGGAAATGCCGACCCTGTGGCGTTGATGCTGGCGGTATCCGCCATGCAGGCAGCGGAGCTGGTGGGATGGCCGGAGGCTCGTATCCCTTTGGCTCAGGCAGTGGTATACATTGCAACGGCGCCCAAGAGTAATGCTGCCTATGTGGCGATCGACCGTGCTCAAAGCGATGTCAGGGATCGCGATTGCGGCGGAGTACCGCCTCACTTGCGCGACAGCCACTATCGGGGGGCCCAGTTGCTGGGACATGGCGTAGGCTACCGTTACCCTCATGACTATCCGGACGGTTATGTCCCCCAACAATATCTGCCGGATTCTTTGCAGGGGTCTTCTTATTACCAACCGACGGACCACGGGCGTGAAAAGGACATTCGGGCGCGAATGGCAGCTCGCAAAAAGCCTGTTCCAATAGACTGAATAAATTTTTTAAAGAGCTTTGACTATTCCGAGCGTTTATGTTATATTTTAAACGTAAATCCGATTAAATTAGTCGGAATAAGAGGAGCTCATATGAAAGTATCAACGAAAAGCCGTTATGGTGTTGCGGCCATGGTGGATATAGCGCAACAATACGGCAAAGGGCCGGTGGCTTTGCGCAGCGTTGCCGAGAGGCAGCAAGTCTCAGAACATTATCTGGAGCAGTTAATGTCCAATTTGCGTAATGCCGGATTCGTTCGCAGTATCCGTGGCGCGCAGGGGGGATATGTTCTGGCCAGGGATCCGGCGGCCATTACTGTAGGTGACATTGTACGGGCTATGGAAGGGCCAATTGCTCCGGTCGATTGCCTCTTGGCTGATGGAGGAAAAAACAACCCGTACTGCAATAAGTCGCAAGATTGTATTCGCAGAAACATATGGCTCAAAATGGGAGAGAGTATCTCCGAAGCTTTAGATTCAATTTCCTTGGCAAGCCTGTGCGCGGATGCACAAAGGGTGAACGAAGAGAAAGAAAGAGGCGAACAGAAATCATGAAGAGAATATACTTTGACCATGCGGCAACCACTCCAACTGATCCTGTCATTGCAAAAAAAGTCGTAGAGTATATGACGGATTTTTTTGGTAATCCGGGCAGCGTTCATTGGTTCGGTAGGCAAGGTCGACAAGCTGTTGATGAAGCGCGTGAACAAGTCGCAAAACTGATCAATGCGCAGCCGAACGAAATGTTTTTTACTTCCGGCGGAACGGAAAGTGACAATATTGCTTTGAAAGGCATTGCTTATGCCAACCGTAGCCGGGGAAACCACATCATTACCTCTGCAATCGAACACCATGCAGTTCTTGAACCTTGTGATGAACTAAAAAAAGAAGGTTTTGACATCACCGTTCTGCCTGTCGATGAATTCGGAATGGTTGATGTTGAAGCGGTGAAGGCGGCCATAAAACCGGAAACCATCCTGATCAGTGTGATGTTCGCCAATAATGAAGTGGGAACGATTCAACCGATTACGGAAATCGGCGCACTCGCCAAAGAAAAAGGTATTTATTTTCATACGGATTCTGTTCAGGCAGTGGGGAATTGGCCGATTGACGTCAAAGCGATGAACATCGATCTGCTCACGATGTCCGGTCATAAGTTCAATGCCCCCAAAGGGATCGGCGCACTTTATGTCCGCAAGGGAGTTCGTTTACGATCGATTATTCAGGGCGGCGGTCAGGAACGGCATTTGCGTCCTGGCACGGAAAACGTTCCCGGCATCGTCGGCTTGGGCATGGCGGCTGAAAAGGCCCGTCTTGGACTGGACGAGAAAATTCGTTTCACAACCCAGTTGAGGGAGAGGTTGCTTGCCGGAATTTTGGCAAAGGTCCCTGATATCAAACTAAATGGTCATCCAACCAAGCGTTTGCCAGGTAATGTGAATGTTAGCGTGATTTATGTTGAAGGTGAATCTTTGCTGTTGAATCTGGATATGAAAGGGATTGCTGCTTCCAGTGGTTCTGCCTGCACCTCCGGTTCTCTCGATCCTTCCCATGTGCTGTTGGCAATGGGTCTGGACCACGCTACGGCTCATGGGTCGTTGCGCCTGACGTTGGGGGCGGACAACACAGAAGAAGATGTAGATTATTTTTTGGAAGCTTTCCCAGCCATTGTTGAAAGGCTGCGCAGCATGTCACCGCTTTATGCTACAAGGGGCAATATCTCACAGCGTTGTGAATCTGCTTCGTGCAAAGAATCTGAATGTGAAATTAGGGGGTCATGAGATATGTATTCGCAAAAAGTAATGGACCATTTTTCGAATCCGCGTAATGTAGGCGAGTTGAAAGATGCCGACGGGGTCGGCGAAGTCGGTAACGCCAAATGCGGCGATATTATGAAGATCTTCCTCAAGGTTGAAAACGGGATCATCGAAGATGTCAAATTTCAGACCTTTGGCTGTGGCGCCGCGATTGCGACCAGCAGCATGGTAACGGAAATGGTAAAAGGCAAGACACTCACCGAAGCATTGGAAGTTTCCAATGCCGCTGTTGCCGAAGCGTTGGATGGATTGCCGCCGGTCAAAATGCACTGTTCGAATCTGGCGGCTGATGCCGTGCATGCCGCGATCAAGGATTATATGGAAAAGCATCCAAACGGATAAAATCTCCAATATGACAATTCAATGGGATTTGAATGTAAAAAAATATAAGCAAGCGCAACGAGGCTGTCTCAAGCAGGTTTAAAACCTATTGTGAGACAGCCTCGGTTCATTAATAGCTACATTGAAATAATTCTTTGGTTTACATGTTCAGTGGAATATAATAGTTAATAAACGATAAAAGGGGAATCGCAAAATATGCGCTTTGCAAGAAAGAGCCTAATCTTTCTCATGCTGTTCAACCTGATTGTGTTTACCACTTGCGCTGCAAAAACAGGCTCGCCGTTCGACGAGATTACTACAATTTCTGACGTTCGTGCTTTCTTTCCAACCCAACCTGGATTGACCTGGGTTTTTGAAGGGAGTGGCAACGAATATGCGAGTTTTACACGTACTGTTATTCGTAGCGAAGGCGACCGAGTGCAAGTGAACGATAACAATGAAGGGACAAGCATGGGAAAAGTGTTCCATGTGACTTCAGACGCCATAGTCCAAGAGTTTTCAACCGAAGAGTTTTACTCCGATAAAACTCTGTTCAATGAAAAACCTAATACCCATCTGGTGTATCTTAAAGCTCCGTTAAAAGGAGGTGCGCTCTGGCAGGATTGCCAAGGAAAACGAGAAATTGTCAGTATCAATGAGACGGTTCAAGTGCCAGCAGGCTCTTTTCAGCACGTTGTTAAGGTGAAAATTACGCCTTTGAATCAGAAACCCGCGAATGAGCAATTTGAGTATTATGCTGCCGGCACTGGGTTAATCATGCGTGAATTTTTTTCCGATGGGTATGTCATAACATCGAAACTGAAATCATTTTCGAATGGTAGTGCCAATACTGGCGCTTCCATAACTAAAATTGACAACGTTTATGTAGAAAAAAAGAGCACAATGAAGTAGTACTATGATGATGACAGAGTGACACTGGGATTGCTTGGCGGCATAGAGGGCTGAATCTCTAATTGAATAGAATGAAAACAGGCCGGTTGGGGTGAGTTTTGATCACCTTGACCGGCCTGTTTTCATTCTATTCACAGGATCATTGGCATGTGAAGCGCATAAGCTCGAAACTTATTTTAGATTTTCCTTGAAGAAAGATCCGAGTTTGTCAAAGATAGCGTACAATAAAGTTCGCAAAAGAGAATAGGAAAAACCATCGGCAACTCCGAAAAGGTAAGTGTCCAGCAAACCCAAAAGGAGTGTAGCGCCGATGGTTTACCAAAATTCTACCGTACCTTTTGAAAAAATGCTAATGAAATTTGTGGCAGACGACGATCCCATGCAGGAAATGCTCAAGTGGCTCTGCGAACGACTCATGGCAGCCGAAGTGGACGGCAAGCTGGAAGCCCAAAAATCAGAGCGAACCCAAACTCGCCAGGGATATCGCTCAGGTTATCGAGTCAGGCGATTTGACACGCGAATGGGGACAATGTATCTGATGGTGCCCAAGATCCGAAATGGCGGGTATATCCCATTCTTCCTGGAAGCCAGAAAACGATCCGAAGCCGCTTTGATGAACGTCATTCAGGAAGCCTATGTAAACGGCGTATCGACACGGAAAATCGACAAACTCACCAAAAGTTTGGGGATCGACTCCATCTCCCGCAGTCAGGTTTCGGCCATCACCAAAGAATTAAATGAACAAGTTGAAGCCTTCCGCAATCGCCAGTTGGAAGAGATCTATCCGGTTCTATGGGTGGATGCCCTGTATGAACGTATCCGCGATCACCATAGTGTTAAAAACATGGCGGTCCTGGTAGTTACAGGCATTAATTGCGACGGCAAACGCGATATCCTGGCGATTGAACCGATGGTTGAGGAATCCGCCGCCACGTATACCCAACTGTTCGACAATCTCAAAGCCCGGGGAGTAAAAAAGGTCTGGTTGGTTGTATCGGATGCGCATAAGGGGCTGGTCAAAGCCGTGAGGGAATCCTTCGTTGGTTGCGCCTGGCAACGCTGCAAAGTCCATTTCATGCGAAATATCTTGGCCCATATATCCAGCCGGGAAAAGAAAACCTTTGCGGAAAAACTCAAGCAAATCTGGCTCCAGCCTGACTATGACAGCGCCAAAAAATATGCGGCGTCTCTGATGGACGATTATGAAACAAGATATCCGGAAGCGATTGCCACATTGGAAGACGGTCTGGAAGAATCGCTGCAGTTTTTCAGTTTCAATGAAATCGACTCGCGAAAAATCTCATCCACTAATCTGTTGGAACGGCTAAACAAGGAAATCCGGCGTCGAACAAAGGTGGTCGGTATCTTCCCGAGTATGGATTCCTATGTTCGCCTAGTAACCAGTTACTTGATTGAATACAGCGAGGATTGGTCTAGCGGGCGATCTTATATTCATCCCATGATCATTACAGAGATCCAGCAAAAACTCGATGCGGCTGCTTAACCAAGCTGAAGTGCCGATGATTTTTGCGAACATTATTTGACACTATCTTGTCAAAGGGTATTAAATTTACTCGATCATATAGATCTACATGCCCTGCGCCCGGAATAATGTAGAGTTCCTTCGGTTCGGCGGCCAGCTTATAGGCATCTTCACTGAACTCTCTGGAATGAGCGATCTCCCCCGCGATAAAAAGCATGGGGCGTGGGGAAATTGTCTCGATGTCTGCGAACGGGTAAAAATTCATGAATTTAACGTTACTGGTCAGCGTCGGGTGCGTCGTAAGTTTAGGTGACGAACCCTTGGGAGTGAATTCGCCCCGTGGAGTACGATAGAAGTCAAAAAACTCTCGCTGGATGGGATGCGTGTCTTCTGTCAACGCATGCTCAGTTCCACTGGTGTATTTGATTTCGCCGCCAGTAAATTCAACATAGCGCTGTTCGACCGCTTCTGCTATGATCTGCTTTCTCTGCTCAATCGTCAGTGAGTGGTTAAGCGCGTTGCGCGGCTGTCCCTCGCTCTCTCCCCAGAAAGATAAATCCAAGGACAAGGTGACGAAGCCTTGTTCAGCCATTTTCGTGGCATATAGATTGGCGCTTTGTTCTTTTACCGCGCCCATAGGATGCCCGACAATGATCGCGGGATTTTTGGCGTTCTGATTCAATCCTTTGGGAACAAAAAGATTGCCGGCGACATTCATGTTGTATTGGTTTTTGAAAACAACTTTCTGCATAGTGACCTTGTCGCTTTGGTAAAATTAAGGATGAAAGTAAGGAAACTAATAACAAAAGGAGTGAATCGAATGATTATCTCGGAAGTCAGTGAAAAATATGGTTTGACACAGGATACACTTCGCTATTATGAACGAATCGGTCTTATTCCGCCGGTTAAGCGCAAGTCGAGCGGGATTCGTGAATATGACGACTGTAGCTGCGGCTGGGTCGAATTTATTCACTGTATGCGAAAAGCAGGCATCCCGGTTGAAATCCTTGTTGAGTATGTTCAGATGTACCAGCAGGGAAGTGAAACAAAAGAAGCCCGAAAGGAACTTTTGCGCGAGGAATATCGTCGGTTGGAGGAACGCATTGCCGAATTACAAGCGGTAAAAGAGCGTTTGGCCTGCAAAATTGATAATTACGACGATCTGGAAACTTCCTTAACGAATTAAGCAGCTGGCTTGCCACGAATTTCTGATGGGGGGACGACTAAAATGAAAAATGTCTTAATTATTTCCACTAGCCCGCGGGAAAGAGGGAAATTCTGAGATATTGGCGGATGAATTCGGCTAAAGGTGCAATGGAACAGGGAAATAGTGTAGAAAAAATTTGCCTGCATGACAAAATGATTGGTTTTTTGTAAAGGCTGTCTTTCTTGTCAAACGACAAAATCAGTGCGTAATCAAAGATGATGCAAATATGATTGTTAAAAAAATGCTGCAGGCCGAAGTGATCGTCTTCGCAACGCGCAATTTATTTTTACGAGATGTGCGGGCAGATGAAAACATTGCTGGATCGCTCCGAATCCGCTTTTTCCGCGCAGCAGTATTCATTCCGTGACATCTATTTGCTGGCAACGTCAGGCGATAGCGATCCAGCTTCGATGGACGGAGCAGTGAAGGGGCTGCAGGGATGGATCGCTTGTTTTGAACAAGCGAAATTGGCCGGGGTAGTGCGCGGAGTCGGGGTAGAGCAGGTGGGCGATATTCGTAATCAGACCTCGATTTTGCTAGAAGCTTGCGAAATGGGAAAATCAGTTTAATGTGAGGAGGCTTACCACGATGGGAATGACGGATGATCAGAATGAAAAAGCGATGCAGGATCTGAGCCGACGTAATTTTTTGAAGGTTGCCGGCAGTGCGGTGACCTTGGCGGCAATTCCCTCGCTGTTGCAGGGAACTGCGCGAGCACAGGAAAATTCCCCCGCCCAGGAAGACTTGGGAAGGGTCGCATGCGATTTCGCAGCCCGACGCGAGCAAGCCGACGGTATACTTTTCTAGAGATTTGAGTCCTGACGGGGTGCAAAAGATTTACGAGCGAATCAACCGGGGAATTACCGGGAGAGTCGGTATCAAATTGCATACAGGGGAACCGTATGGACCCAATCTGCTGCCAATCGAGTATATTAAGAACCTTCAGGGGAAGGTTCCGCGCAGCGCGATTGTTGAATGCAATGTGCTATACAAAAGTCCGCGGAGGGAAACCAACACCCACCGCGAAACGATCAAAATCAACGGGTTCGATTTTTGCCCCGTCGATATCCTGGACGCCGATGGCGATGTTATGCTGCCGGTGCCGGGGATGAAGGAGTTTCTCGATAAACAAATCGATAATTTCGGCGGCGCCTTTCCGTTTGAGCCGGGTGTTCATCTGCAGGAAGTCGCTATTGGAAAGAATGTCCTGAACTACGATTCCATTCTGGTGTATACCCATTTTAAAGGGCATGCCATGGGCGGATTTGGCGGCTCGTTGAAAAATATCGGCATCGGTTTTGCCTCAGGCAAGGTAGGCAAACGAATGGTTCACGGCGAGGGATGGCCGCTGGGCAAAGGGTTCTTGGAACGCATGGTGGAATCCGGCAAGGCCATTACCGAACATTTCAAAAATCACATTGCCTACATCAATGTCCTGCAAAACATTTCGGTCGATTGCGATTGTGCGGGAGCTAGCGCAGCCAAACCGACTTGCGATGACATTGGCATTCTCGGCTCGACGGATATCCTGGCAGTCGATCAGGCAGGAATCGATTTGGTTTATCAACTGCCTGACAATCAGCGGCGCGATATCGCGGAACGGATTGAGTCGCGCGGCGGCCTGCACCAACTCGACTATATGAGTACGCTCAGCATGGGAAGCAGGGAATATGAACTGATCGTATTATAGTGTCATTTGGAATAATTGAATAGAGGTGGTTTCTGTTCGCTTGGACTTCGGTTCAGGCGATTTTTGTAGAGACTGCCCCTTATTGTTTAATGAAATATGTGTATTTGGGAATTTTTTTGCATCTCGGCTCCAAAAATTCTGCTCACCACAATCTTGATGTTGCAGGAGATGGGTTGCAAAGGGTAGAAAATCAAATAGGGAATATATTAATAAGTGGAAGTGAAAAATAAGAATGAGACATCTTACATTACTAACAGACCTATATGAGCTCACAATGATGCAGGGATGGTACTTTGCCGGCAAGGCAAATGTCCGGGCTGTATTTGACCGTTTTTACCGGGGAAATCCATATCACGGCGGGTATACGGTTTTTGTCGGACTGGAGCATGTGATACAGTACATTCAAGAATTATTTTTTAATGCCGAAGATATCGATTATCTGCGTTCACTCGGGATATTCAAAGAAGAATTTTTAAATTACTTGTTACATTTTCGTTTTACGGGCGACATATGGTCAATTCCGGAAGGAACTGTGGTCTTCCCGGGTGAACCCCTGTTAATTGTGCAAGCGAATTTTATGGAAGCGCAATTGATCGAAACTGCGCTGTCGATGTTTCTTAACCATGAAAGCCTTATTTGTACGAAGGCTAGCCGGATCAGAACGGTTGCCCCAGATGATTTGCTGATGGAATTTGGTTTGCGTCGCGCCCATGGAGCTGATGCTGGCATCTATGGCGCCAGAGCTGCGGTGATTGGCGGATTTGATGCTACATCCAACGTGATGGCTGGCAAGATGTTTGGCATTCCAGTGGCAGGTACAATGGCGCACAGCTGGGTCATGAGTTTTCCAACTGAAATCGACGCATTTCGCGAATATGCCAGGCAATATCCCGGTAATGCCATACTATTGGTAGATACTTATAATTCGCTGCGCAGCGGAGTTCCCAACGCGATCGCCGTATTTAAAGAGTTAATGGATAGCGGCGTCAAGTTTGGCAAGTATGGAATCCGTTTTGACAGCGGTGATTTGGCTTATTTATCAAAAGAAGCAAGGAAAGCGCTTGATGAGGCTGGCATGCAAGAGGCCGTGATCAGCGGCTCAAATGATCTGGATGAACATATTATTCGGGATCTCAAGATGCAAGACGCAAAAATAAGGGTTTGGGGTGTGGGGACCAAATTGATTACCTCAGATGGCACCTCGTCCATGGGCGGGGTTTATAAACTCGCGGCTGAATTTGAGGCCGACCAGATGGTGCCCAAGATGAAAATTTCTGACAACGTAGAAAAAATGACCAATCCGGGCTTGAAAAAACTTTACCGGGTCTATCAGCAGGGGAAAATTAAAGCAGATTTGATTACGCTGGCAAATGAAACGCTGGACAGCGACAAGGCGTTACTGTTATCGGATGAAACCCATGCCTGGAAAAAGATTGTTCTTCCCGCTGAATCCTACGAGCTTAGGGAAATGCTGGTTCCCATTTTCCAAAACGGTAGTTGCGTTTATAAACAACCGTCTTTGCCAGAAATCAAGGCGTACGCTCAATCGGAAATGGAAACGCTCTGGGACGAACATAAACGACTGACCAATCCAGAACAGATGCGGGTTGATTTAAGCGATAAGTTGCTTGCCCTGAAGAAACAGCTATTGAACGAAGCCAAGCAAGAATGGTAATGCATTTGATCTACCATAGCTGATTTTAATAAAAAGCAAACACGCTGAAAGTAGACGGCAATTAGCGGATATTGATCGATCTTTTTGATAATTCAGTCGGGTATGTCGGGTATAAGGTAAAGGAGAGATTCATCATGAACAGAATCAGCATTATTTGCCTTGGCGTAAAGGATATGGGGCAGTCCATCTGTTTTTATCGCGATGGGCTTGATTTTGCCACCGATGAAAAAGAAAATAACCCGAAAGTAATTTTCTTTAATACTACCGGTACAAAGTTTGAACTGTATCCGCTTAAGCTTCTCGCAGAGGATATTAATGAGAAAAATCCGCCGCAGATTGCCGCAGGATTCGCCGGGATTACACTGGCGTACAACGTGAAAAGCGAGGCCGAGGTGCACGAAGTTATGGAACTTGCGGAAAAAGCGGGTGCGATTATCGCCAAGGAGCCGCAAAAAGTTTTCTGGGGAGGGTACAGCGGATATTTCGCCGACCCGAACGGCTATTATTGGGAGGTCGCATATAACCCGAACTGGTCATTCGACAAGAACGATATGCTTATATTATGAAAATCACGAAAGGCGGTCAATGAAGAGTAAAGATAGAAAAAATAAATGACCTCCCCATTGGGAGGTGAGTGCGTGTTTGTGCCAATCAGTTTTGCACCGCTGAGGGGTGAGTCATCCGGCGGGCTAAGAGAAACAAGTGACGAGTCAAGGAGCGCACTTTCTTTATTTTGGCTTTTGGCGCTGTCGGTATTCTTGTTTGGATGCATGTATTACAAATTGCGAGGTGAAAAGATGGCCTTCTTTATAGATGATTGGATAGATGAACTTGTAATAAAAATAAAAAATGAATATGGAGATAGGGTTACTTTTATCGGCTTGCAAGGAAGCTACAAACGAAAAGAAGCAAGTGATAGCAGTGATATAGATATTGTAGTTATCCTGAATGAACTAACAATGAAAGAACTGAAAAAATATCGAGCTATAATATCCCAAATGCCTTATAAGGAAAAAGCTTGCGGATTTATTTCCGGACAAAGTGAAATTTCTAGTTGGGAAAAATCTGAATTATTTCAATTCTATTATGACACGCGACCAATCTACGGCAGCATAGACTATTTACTGTTACTTGTTAACAAAGAGGATGTTAATCGTGCGATAAAAATAGGTGCGTGCAATTTGTATCATGCGTGCTGCCATAATTTCATCTATGAAGAAAGTGCCGAAATGTTATCGGCACTTTACAAGTCGGCATTTTTTATTTTGCAAGCTAAATACTTTGATGAAACAAATCAATATATAGGCAGCAAGACAGATTTGGAAAAGCATCTAAATGGGATAGATAAAGAGATGCTGAATATTTGTATTGATAGAAAGAAGCTAACCGCAATGGATGGGGTAGACTTAGCCTTATATTACGATAAAATCCTTTCTTGGAGCAGTAACCTTTTGCAAACCTACTGATAAGGTGGTAAGCATGAAAAAGACTTATCAGACATATGCGTTATTCAAAAAGCTTGATCGATTCTTGTTTGGGGACGCGGATCTTCCTCTGGAAAGCGTCATCCTGTTGATCGGAGGCATGGCTCTGTCGGTTACCGGAGTTCTGCTTTTTTTCGTCTCAGCTGGAAGGCTTCCCTACTACGAAAACGGGTTTTTTGGATTAATGCTGGTCGTTTTCGCTTTGCAAACAATCACTTTGGGGAAAACCCCCTTCGGCGACATGCGCCGATCAAAACCTTTGCTTTTTTTCGGCGTCGCTATCGCCGCTATCGGTATCATCACTTGTTTTATCCCTGGGCTTTTTGGCCCACTTCCTCGCAGGTTACTCTTCGTTTGCTTCGGTCTGGGGGGGATATTGCAACTTCTGCAGGCGTACCTTGATAAAACCAAGATTAGTACGTGGATGCAATTCGGGGGGGCTTTTCGCCACCTGCTTTTCGCCTGCGTGAGCGTATATGGGCTGTCGATATTTGCCGGATTCCTGCTCTGGACACAACCACCACTGCCAACATCCATCACGGCGACGATCATGCTTCTGTTCGGCGTTGCGGTCATTTACCTTGCTGGCATACTGCGGCTGGTTTATCGCGCCTATCCCGAGGCAGAGTCATCCGGCAACGACCAAATCAGCTTCTCCTTCGACCACTCCATGCTGTTGCTTACCAGCGTTTTCATGATTCTGCTGGGAACGTTGCTGATCCCTGTGAATTTCGGGTTGCTCCCCTTTGCGGAAAACGCGCAACTAGGTTTGCTAATGATCATTTTTGCAATTCAGATGCTTGCATCAGGCAACACACCCATCGGCCCATTTCCCCATCGCTCATTGCTCATGGTTGTCTGCGGGGTTTTGTTTGCGGCGTTGGGTATCGTCTCTTGCGTCATTCCCAACGTATTGGTTGCTCCGTTGACTCTCCTCGTGGGCGTGCTCAATATCATCGGTGGAATTATTCCGCTGGGGTATCGACTGCTCCTTTCCGGCAAATCAACAAATAAAAGTGCTGCCCATCCCCTGTTACAGAAGCTCTCTCTCACCCAGCTGACTCTGAATCTGCTTTCGATCATGTTCGGTACTTCAATGCTCGTTCCGGGCATAGTTCCCGGATTCGTCATCGGCGCAATCCTCGCTGCAAACGGTGGCGTTCTCCTGTATCTGCTTCGTCTTTTGGTTGCTATTGCCGCTCTTGGCAAAGAAGCGTCGAAAGTTCCGTAAGCCAGCCCATCCTCTTTCCACAGGACTGCGAGGTGATCAGAGCATGGATAGGGAAAGGCTCGGTTCAATGGACCGCATTGTAATGGCTACAAAACCCGAAACAGGCGCACATCATCAAGGCGCTTGCCGAGTTACCTATTCTCGAAAGGGGACCGGCGAGGATGGTGGAAGGGGCCGTTGTCTTTAAGGGTTCCCTGGCGCGTGTGCTGGAATAGAACGAAGGAGGCGTATGACATGAAAGCGTATTTTGAAAACAAAGTTGCTGTTGTCACGGGCGGAGCATCGGGCATAGGCCTTGCACTTTGCGAAGAAATGCTCTCCCTTGAGGCGAAGGCTGTGGTTCTGGCTGACCTCAACAACGACAAGTTAAAGGCGGAATGTGCCCGGCTCGAAGGCGCCTATCCGGGAAAAGTGCTGGGCGTCCATACCGACATCACCAGCAAAGAGAGCGTCTTCTCCCTGATCCAAAAGGCAACGGAGTTCGGGTCAGGGCATGTCGACCTTCTTTTCAACAACGCGGGTCTGGGACTGGCGAAGCCCTTCGATGACACCACCGATGCAGGCTGGAAGTTTGCTTTTGACGTCAACTTTTATGGCGCTCTGTACGGGGTTCGTGCGGTGCTGCCGATCATGCGCGCTCAGGGGGGCGGCCACATCGCCAACACCGCATCGGGCATCGCGTTCTCGCCGATGCCTAACCAAACCATGTACAGCGCTACAAAAGCGGCGCTTCTGGCCTTTACCAGCTCGCTGCGCAGCGAACTGTGGGACGATAATATCCGTCTTTCCACCGTTATTCCCGGTACCGTCGCTACCCCCCTCTGGGATAAGGCGGGCGGAGCCCCGGCCAGTGCTATCACACCCAAAGAATCGGCGCAAGGCATTTTGAAGGGACTAGCAGCCAACGAACGCATCATCATCCTGACAGAAGACGACAAGAGCGGCGCGAAAATGGGGTTTCTGCCGGAATATGGCGAAGCGTTGGATGCATATTTCGTGAATGTGGCGCGACAAAGGCGAAGCGGGAACCTGACGGCGATTTAGGGACAATTTGGAACCACAAAGAGCAATAACCCATTGCAAATAAAAACGGTCAATGTTGCGTTCCCACCGAATAATTATTTTTATAGTCGCCGTTATTATGCAGTTTCACTTAACCGCTGACACCCTGCTCAACAGAAGGCAAATATATAATAGAAAGGAATTTGAAAAACTTGTAGAGAATAACATCTATTAGCATATTTGATAGAAGAGCAGGGATTTTGGTGCAAAAATTCAAGTCGGCAAGAATGTTCTGGATACTATCCATAGTTCTCCTTAGCGTGGGCGCCTTATTATGCGCCCTTTCTTTTGTGTTGGCTGGAAACCAATCACAGTGGGGAATTCCGATCGTTATTGGATGCCTGTTTTTGGCGTTTTGGTGGCAACTGCGCAAACAGTATGAAATAGAGGCCGCCTTGCGCCGCAGTGCCGATGTTCAGAGCGTCTTGTGCGAAATTGCCGAGGCGGCGATTTCAACCGTATCGGCAGAGGAACTGTATCGAATGGTGCATCGGATCATCGGCCGCATATTACCGGCAACCCTGTTCCACATTAGTCTGCTGGATGAAGCGGCCAATGAAATTGTGATCGCCTATCGCGCCGATGAAGCCAAGTTCATGCCAGATCGCCGGCCAGTCGGCAAAGGCATTACCGAGTATGTGATGCAGTTGGGACAGGCAGTTCACGTAACACCAACAGAGATGGAGCGATTGCTTGAAACTGTCGAGTATACATTGGGGAGGGGACAGGTCAGCCACTACTTGGGCGCTCCATTGTTCGACTCACACAGAAAACCGTTTGGTACGCTGGGGCTGATTTTGACGAGCGAGAAGCAACGAATCCAGCATGGAGATGTTGAGGTGTTATCGATCATTGCGGCGCAAGTTGCTATGGCGATTGAACGAAAAAGGGCCCTCGACAGACTGCGCGAGAGTGAGGAAAAATTCCGTAATATGACGGACAATGCCAGCGACGTCATCTGGCACCTTGACGGTGATTTCCGATTTGATTATATCAGTCCGGCCGATGAACGACTGACCGGACACCGGATAGACGAAGTGCTCGGTACGACTATTTGGAGTCATTTAAAACCTGAAGGTATTGAGCATGTCAAACAGAAAAACGCCGAGCGGCTGGCAGAAGAGCAAACGGGTAAAAAAACAGGCACAATTCGATACGAATTAGAGCTAAGTTGCAAAGATGGCAGCTGGGTCTGGGTGGAAATCAATGTGGAGCCCCACCATGATATCCATGGCAATTTGGTCGGTTTGCACGGCGTCACGCGCGATATCACTGAGAGAAAATTGTTGGAGCAGAAACTGCAAATGCAGGCTACCACCGATGGACTAACTGGTATTTTCAACCGAGGTTATTTCTGGACGCGGGCCAATGAAGAGTTGCAAAGGATTCAACGTTATGGCGGATGTTGCTCCCTGCTGATGGTCGATGTCGATCATTTTAAACAGGTGAATGATAATTATGGTCATGCCGTGGGCGATTCCGTGCTACAGTGGATTACCCGCCTATGCAGTGAAGTCATCCGTGACACTGATCTGTTCGGTCGTTTCGGTGGAGAGGAGTTCGCGATACTGTTGCTGGAACTTGGCGCTGCCGAAGCGGTGAGCGTTGCCGAACGATTGCGTCAGAGTATTTACGACAACCCCTTCGTTAACGATGACGGAAGGCGAATCCCGCTGCGTGTGAGTGTTGGGGTGGCGCAATATCGTGCGACTGCTGAGTCGCTGTCCGAACTGATGGTTCGCGCCGATAATGCGCTGTACCGTGCCAAAAGAGAAGGGCGAAACAAGGTGTTTGAAGCGGAATGATGTGATTTGTTGATGCAAGCCCCGCTTTTTCGGCCGAGATCACCCAGAAACATAATCTGCTTTCTGCAATTGACATTCGAGAATTGAGTGAATAGAATGAATTTAGTACCCTTCATGACTTGCCCAAACAGAAAATTCGGAAGGGAGTTGAGTTCATGAGTGCAGAAAGCAAGTGCCCAGTAACAGGGTTGACCCGAAAAACCATTGCCGGAGGCGGCGCCTCAAACAAGGACTGGTGGCCGAACCAGTTAAACCTTAAGATTTTGCATCAACATTCCTCGCTTTCCAATCCAATGGGCGAGTCTTTCAACTATGGCGAAGAGTTCAAGAGTCTCGACCTTGATGCCCTGAAGAAGGACCTATTTGCGTTGATGACCGACTCGCAGGATTGGTGGCCTGCCGATTACGGTCACTACGGTCCGCTTTTTATTCGGATGGCGTGGCACAGCGCAGGCACGTATCGCGTAGGCGATGGCCGCGGCGGCGCAGGGTCGGCTTCCCAACGCTTCGCACCCCTCAATAGCTGGCCTGACAATGTGAACCTCGATAAGGCGCGCCGTTTGCTTTGGCCGCTTAAACAAAAATATGGCAAGAAGGTTTCTTGGGCTGACCTGATGATTTTGGCTGGAAATTGCGCTTTGGAGTCGATGGGATTTAAGACGTTCGGTTTTGGCGGCGGACGCGAAGATGTATGGGAGCCGGACGAGGGTGTTTATTGGGGCTCGGAGACCGAGTGGCTTGACGACAAACGCTACTCAGGCGACCGGGAGCTGGAAAATCCGCTCGCAGCTGTGCAGATGGGCCTAATCTACGTGAACCCGGAAGGCCCGAACGGCAACCCGGACCCGGTTGCCTCAGGCCGTGATGTTCGGGAGACCTTCGCACGTATGGCCATGAACGATGAAGAAACGGTCGCGCTTGTCGCCGGCGGGCATACCTTTGGCAAGAGTCATGGTGCGGGCGATCCGGCTCTTGTCGGTCCGGCGCCTGAGGGTGCAGGAATCGAGGAGCAGGGTCTCGGCTGGAAGAGCAGCTTCAAAAGTGGCAAAGGCGGCGATACGATCAGCAACGGTATTGAGGGCGCCTGGAAGGCGAATCCGACCCAATGGGACATGGGCTATCTGAACACTTTGTTCAAATACGAATGGGAGTTGGTCAGGAGCCCGGCCGGCGCCAAGCAGTGGCTGGCCAAGGACGTGGCCGAAGAGGATATGGTGGTTGACGCCCACGACCCGTCCAAGAAGCTCCGGCCGATGATGACCACGGCGGATCTCTCCCTTCGCTTCGATCCAGTCTACGAACCGATCGCGCGGCGCTACCAGCAGAACCCCAAGGAATTCGAGGAGGCTTTTGCCCGTGCATGGTTCAAGCTGACCCACCGCGACATGGGCCCCCGTTCCCGCTACCTCGGCCCGGAGGTGCCTGTGGAGGAACTAATATGGCAGGATCCGGTGCCCCAAGTCGATTATAAATTGATCGATGAACAGGATATTGCGGATCTCAAGGGGAAAATCCTGGCTTCCGGCCTGTCAGTCTCCCAGCTTGTCTCAACAGCCTGGGCATCGGCGTCCACTTTCCGCGTCTCTGATAAGCGTGGCGGAGCAAACGGGGCGCGCATTCGTCTGGCGCCGCAGAAGGATTGGGAAGTTAACCAGCCAATCCAACTGCAAACTGTGCTGCAGGTTCTGGAAAAGATCCAAACGGAATTTAATAGTACACAGAAAGGCTCCAAAAAGGTTTCTCTCGCCGACTTGATCGTCCTTGGTGGATGTGTGGGTATCGAGCAGGCTGCGAGAAACGCCGGTCACAATGTGTCCGTTCCTTTCACGCCGGGACGTGCGGATGCATCACAAGAACAGACCGATGTTGCTGCTTTCGCGGTGTTGGAGCCTAAGGCGGACGGATTCCGCAACTACCTGAAGGGCAAATATTCAGTAACAGCGGAAGAACTGCTTGTAGATCGGGCGCAACTGCTGACACTGACAGCTCCTGAGATGACGGTTCTCGTTGGCGGCATGCGCGTTTTGAATGCCAACGCAGGACAGTCCCAACACGGTGTTTTTACCAAGAGGCTAGGGGCGCTTACCAATGACTTCTTTGCGAATCTGCTCAACATGGGCACGGTGTGGAAACCGACGGCTGAAGACAATAACGTATTCGAAGGCCGTGACCGCCGAACCGATGAACTTAAGTGGACCGGAACCCGTGTCGACCTCGTTTTCGGCTCGAACTCCCAGCTTAGGGCCGTCGCGGAAGTCTATGGTTGTGAAGACTCCCAGGAGAAGTTCTTGCATGACTTTGTAGCGGCGTGGAACAAAGTGATGATGCTGGACCGCTTCGACCTTGCCTGAAGGCTATCCGGAACGACTCTGTTTTTGATATTCATTTAAATGATTTAGGTGTTTTGCTTAAAAGAGTGGTCAATCGAACGAAATGGTACGACCTCCTTTTTAAGAGGGGGTCGTACCATTTCGTACAACATCGTCTTCAACTTTCGCACGTGACATGTGGCGGCAATACCCCTGATGCAAGCGCTTAAAATGATGGAATTCGTTGCGGTTGATAAATTGACAAGGGTTCTTAAAATTGTGTATAATTCGTTGAGAATGCGCTCTATTAGCCAATTGGAGGTTATAGCATGACCGGAAATGAACTGAGACAAAAATATCTGCAATTTTTTGCTGGCAAGGACCATCTGATTCTGCCCAGCGCGCCGCTTGTTCCTGATAATGACCCGAGTTTGCTTTTGATTGGCGCCGGTATGGCTCCGTTCAAGCCTTTTTTTACTGGAAAAATGAAACCGCCCCATTTGCGGATCGTGACTTCACAACGCTGCATTCGTACGGGGGATATTGAAAATGTCGGCCGAACGGCGCGTCATCACACTTTCTTTGAAATGTTGGGTAATTTTTCGTTCGGGGATTATTTTAAGAAGGAAGCCATTGCCTGGGCCTGGGAATTCGTGACCAAAGAATTGGGACTAGCGCCGGATAAACTTTGGATTACTATTTACACCGACGATGACGAAGCATTTGAAATCTGGAACAAGGACATCGGTCTGCCGCCGGAGCGGATTATCCGGATGGAAGATAATTTCTGGGAAATTGGCACGGGCCCCTGCGGTCCCTGTTCGGAAATATATGTGGACCTGGGCGAGGAGCGCGGATGCGGCAAACCTGATTGCGCGGTTGGTTGCAACTGCGACCGCTACCTCGAAATCTGGAACCTGGTCTTTACTCAGTTTGACAGGGATGATGCCGGCAAGTATTCCCCGCTGGCCAAAAAAAATATCGATACCGGGGCGGGGCTGGAGCGAATCGCTTCGGTGTTGCAGAACAAGAAGTCAAATTTTGAAACGGATTTGCTGTTTCCCATCATTGAGCATGCGATGAAAGTGGCAGGCGTCGAATATGGCAAGGACGCCCGGACCGATGTTTCGCTGAAAGTCATTGCCGATCATGCGCGCAGCGTTACCGTGATGATATCGGATGGGATTTTACCGTCCAATGAAGGACGGGGCTATGTCCTCCGCCGTTTGCTGCGCCGCGCCGTCCGGCATGGACGCCTGCTCGGAATTGAAAAAGCCTTTTTGGGTGATACCGTGGATGTGGTGGCGGAGATTTTCCGTCAGCCTTACCCGGATATTGGTGAGAAGCGAGAGTACATCAAGAAGATATTCCAACTGGAAGAAGCACGTTTCGGTGAAACGCTGGCCCAGGGAACAGAACTGCTGAACCAGCAGATCGAAACCCTCATTGCGGACGGCGGCAAAGTTCTCGATGGAGCGGTCACCTTTAAACTATATGATACTTTTGGGTTCCCTTGGGAGCTTACCGATGAAATATTGTCTGAACAAGGATTGCAACTGGACAAAGCCGGATTCGACCAGGCGATGAAGGAACAACGGGAACGTGCGCGTTCCGCCCGTCAGGAAGCTGCAGCGGCAGTGGTGATTCCTGACCTGTCGAGTTTTGGAACCGACCAGCTTCGTGTGGATTCCTCGGCGAGCAGCGGCAGAGTGGTGTGCCTGTTCCGTGAAGGACGCATTGTTGAAGAATCACGTGATGGGGAAGAAGTCGCCGTGGTTCTCGATGTTACTCCCTTTTATGCGGAAGGCGGCGGACAGGTCGGCGATGTAGGCGTCCTAACAGGCCCCCTGGGAAAAGTGGAAGTCACAGCAGCACGCAAATTGCCTGATGGGACGGTCTATCATCTGGGCCATGTTACGGAAGGATTCCTCAAACAGGGCGACAGTGTAAATATTGAACTGGATCAGGTCCGCCGTTCGGCCAGTGCCCGTAATCATAGCGCGACCCATCTGTTGCAGGCGGCGCTACGTGAGATTCTGGGGACCCATGTGAACCAGGCTGGATCCTATGTTGGCCCTGATCGACTGCGATTCGACTTTTCCCATTTCACGGCGATGACGCCGGCGGAAATCACGGCAGTGGAGTTAGCCGTCAACAAAGCGATCCTGACTGATACCAACATCGGCACGATCGAAACTACCCAGGAAATGGCGAAGCAAATGGGCGCCATGGCGCTGTTCGGCGAGAAGTACGGCGACAAAGTCCGGGTTGTTGTTGTAGGTGATATATCCAAAGAACTGTGCGGTGGAACCCATGTTGGTTCAACCGGCGAAATCGGTCAGTTCAAGATTGTTGCCGAGTCCAGTGTGGGCTCGGGGCTGCGCCGTATTGAAGCAGTAACCGGTCTGGCTGCGCTGGAGTACTTCAATCAGCGGGAAGCTGTTTTGGAAAATGCGGCTCAGCTTTTGAAGACCCGGCCTGAAGAATTAGTTGTCCGCCTGGAGCAATCCCTCGGTCATGTGCGTGAACTGGAAAAAGAGCTTTCGGCATTGCAAATGAAGCTTTCTCAAGGGATCGTACAGGAGCTGTTGCAGCAAATCAAAGAAGTGAAGGGCGTGCAATATGTTGCAGCCAAAGTGAATGCACCGGATATGGACGAGTTGCGTTCGATCGCCGACCGGATCCGGGATGGTCTGACGGCAGGCGTTGTTGTTCTGGGCGCCGTTGTCGGCGACAAAGTGAATTTCGTTGCAATGGCTGGAAAAGATGCGGTAGCGCGCGGCGTTCACGCTGGAAATATCGTCCGTGAAGTCTCGGCTGCTGCTGGTGGTGGCGGCGGCGGACGACCGGAAATGGCGCAGGCTGGCGGCAAAAATCCGGAAAAGCTGGAAACTGCGTTGGCGCTCGTGAACGGGATTTTGGAAAAACAAGTGAAATAGAGAAATAGTTCAGACGGCAGGAAATGGTTCCTGAAAGTCGAATACTATCTTTATATCTATTGATAGTGATTCATGATGGGAGATGACTGGGATGAGCTTTTCAGCCGATGAAACGATTCACAAACCGCTGGAAGTCGACGAAATTCCCTGTACTACTGCTTCGGGTGAAACTTTTGACGAAACCATGAAGTTTGTTGTGGAGAAGGAAAAGACCGAAGCTGGTAAAATCTTGGATGCTGCCTATGCAGCGATGAAAGAAAAAGGCTATAATCCCATCAATCAGCTTGTCGGATATTTATTATCGGGAGATCCGACGTATATCACCAACTACAAGGAAGCTCGCAGCCAAATTCGCCGCATTGAGAGGGACGAGTTGCTGGAAGAACTGGTACGTTATTATTTGAAGGACCGTTGTTAGGAACGTTGCCGATGCGCATCATGGCATTGGATATGGGCGAAGCGCGGATCGGAGTAGCCCTGAGTGATGAATTGCTCTTGACTGCGCAGGGGCTGTGTGTCGTGAACAGCAAAGGAGTCGAAAAGGATCTCGTTCAGATCGGCGAGCTGGTGAAGGAACATGGCGTGACCCATCTTCTGCTCGGCTTGCCGCGAAATATGAACGGCAGTCAGGGGCCCATGGCGGACAAGGTGCGTGAATTCGGGACCCGGCTTACCGTGAACCATCCTGGGATTTCTGTGGATTATTGGGACGAGCGGCTGACTACTACCGCTGCCCAGCGGATGCTGGTCGATGCGGATATGAGCCGCAACCGACGGCGGCAAGTGGTGGATAAAGTGGCAGCGGTACTGATTCTACAGGGTTACATGGATTTTATCGCCCGCAAACGAAAGCTCATTCAGCAGGGAGATTGATCCCGGCATTGACACCGTAGGAGTTATAGGATACCATTAAATCACATTATTTTTGTGAGGTGTAGTATGTCTGATTTTGAACACGACGAGGCCGAAGAGGTCGAAATCTTTACGGATGATGAAGGAAACGAATATTATGTCCACCGGTACATTGATATTGGGGAGAAAAAATATGCGATTCTGGTCTACATCGGCGATGAAGAAGAGCTCGAAGGTGAAGAAGAGGGTTGCGGCTGTGAAGATGAATCATGTGGCTGCGATGATGAGTGCGAAGTAGAAATCGCCAGGATTGAAATAATGGCTGACGGCGAACAATCCTTCGTCTTCATAGATCCTGAGGATCCAGAATACGATAAAGTATGTGAGGCTTACGAGAAGCTGATGGATTCCGAACCTTATGAAGCCTAACCGGCTTCTTTTTTTCTTTGGGGCGGCTTTGCCCTGGGACTCCAAAGGGTCCGGAAGTCTGCGTCTTCTACTGATAATCGGGGCTATCGTGGTACTCGTCGCGGCGGCGGCCGGTTCTTACTGGTATTCCAGCCAGCTGGTTTCTGTTGAATCCAGGGATACGAAACCGATTGTTGTAAAAGTGAAACCCGGTATGACGACGGGTGATATTGCTGAAGTTTTGACGGAACGCAGCTTGATTCGCGACAAAAATGCATTTCTGATCGCGGCAAAACGCGCTGGTCTGGATAAATCGCTGCAGGCCGGCGAGTATTCGTTGTCACGAAATATGGATGTCAGCCAGATGATCGAAATCATGGCGACAGGTAAAACCGTCTATGCCCAGTTCACCGTTCCCGAAGGATTTACGGTGGAGCAGATCGCTTCCCTGCTGGAAGAAAAAGGCCTGGCCCGCAAGGATCGGTTTTTGGAACTGGCCAAAACCTATGCTCCTTTTGACAAGGAGCCATCTCGCCCAGAGGTGAAGTATCGGGCCGAGGGATTCTTGTTCCCCGACACTTATCGGATCAACAAAGGGGCCAGCGAAGAAGAGATCCTGCAAACCATGGCTGGGCAGTTCGCAAAACAATTCACGCCGGAAATGCAGGAAAAGGCTCGCAGAGTCGGAATGTCCCCGTATGAAGTGATTGTTCTGGCATCGCTGATCGAACGGGAAGTACAGTTGGCCAAGGAACGGCCCATGGTCGCCCGGGTTTTTTTGAATCGAATCCAATTGGAAATGCCGTTGCAATCTTGTGCAACGATCCAGTATATACTGGGCTATGCGAAAGAAGAACTGACGATTGCCGACACGCAGATTCCTTCCCCGTATAATTCATATCTGAATCAGGGGATGCCGCCCGGTCCGGTAGCTAATCCGGGTCTTCCCTCCATTCAGGCGGCTTTGAATCCGGCGCAGGGAGATTGGCTCTATTTTGTGGTGGACGGCAAAACTGGCGGACACCGTTTCAGCCGGACGTTGGCTGAGCATGAAGCGGCGATCGGACAAATTGGGAAATGAGGAATTTAATTGAAATTGCCAGAGTTATTGGCGCCTGCGGGCGACATGGAACGGTTGAAAATAGCACTGGCCTATGGAGCTGATGCCGTCTATTTAGGCGGCAAAAATTTTGGCTTGCGGGCTTTTTCGGAAAACTTTTCGCCGGAAGAACTGCATGAAGCTTGCCGTTACGCGCACGAACGGGGGCGTAAAGTTTATGTGACGGTGAATATGTTTCCTCACAATGCCGATATGGAAGCGCTGCCCGCTTATCTGAAACTGCTTGGCGAGGTCGGCTGCGATGCCATCCTGGTGGCGGATCCCGGCGTGTTTCGCACGGCGAGGGAAGTGATCCCGGCGATGCCTGTCCATATCAGTACGCAGGCTAATACGACGAATTGGCAGTCTGCGCTGTTCTGGCAGGAGCAGGGAGCCGAACGGGTCGTCTTGGCGCGTGAGCTGTCGCTGCAGGAAATCCGGGAGATCAGGGCCAAAACCTCATTGGAACTGGAGTGCTTTGTCCATGGAGCCATGTGTGTGTCATACTCGGGTCGATGCCTGATGAGCGCGTATATGACAGGTCGGGAAGCAAACCGCGGAGAATGCGCCCAACCTTGCCGTTGGCGCTATGCACTGGTGGAAGAGAAGCGGCCGGGAGAATATTTTCCGATCGAGGAAGATGAGCGGGGCACGTATATCTTGAATTCCCGCGACCTCTGTCTTCTGGAGCAGCTGCCGGCGCTATCGGCTGCCGGTGTCGAGAGTTTCAAAATCGAGGGACGGATGAAAAGTGTCCATTACCTGGCCACAGTAATCCGGGTGTATCGGGAAGCGCTCGATTCGCTCGGCAGCGCCGAGGGATTTATTTTGCCGGAGGGTTGGCGGCCTGAACTCGACAAAATCGCGAGCAGGGGTTACACTACCGGATTTTTCGACGGATCACCGGATGGCGACACACAGGAGTATGATACAGTCCGGGTACTGCCGGACTGGGAATACGCTGGACTGGTCAGGGGCTGGAATGAACGGGAAAAGCTAGCTCTGGTGGAGCAGCGCAATCATATGCAGTGCGGCGATACTCTGGAAATCCTCAGGCCCACCGGGTCAGTCTATCGTCAGAAACTCGAATATATGACTGATCAGGCGGGTATCCCGCTGCAATGCGCCCCGCATCCACAACAGCTGCTGTGGATGCGTCTGGACGAACCCGTCGACGAGTATTCGATGCTGCGCCGTCTCAGGCGCACCTGAGGGATTTTCTGGCAGCAATAGGTCTGGTGAGTAGCCAAATCATGCGCTTTTGTGATAAAATTATAAAATCGAAAACAGTTGGACGAAGGATTGATAACTATCATTAATAATGTATTGGTAATCCACGGTCCCAACCTGAATTTGTTAGGCCAAAGGGAACCGGACGTTTACGGCAAACTGACTCTTGGTGACTTGAACGCCATGTTGTCAGACAAAGCCGTCGAGCTGGGGATAGGGATTGAATTCCTGCAGACCAATCACGAAGGTGTGATGGTGGATGCGATTCAGGCGACTGAAGGCCGTTTCGGCTGCATCATTATCAATCCGGCAGCTTTCACGCATTATAGCGTAGCGGTCAGGGATGCGCTCGCAGCGATCTCGGTTCCGGCTATCGAAGTTCATCTGTCCAATATCTATCGTCGGGAAGAGTTTCGCCACCATTCGGTCACTGCTCCTGTTACAGTCGGACAAATTGCCGGGTTCGGCGCAGAGGGCTATATATTGGCATTACAAGCTGCTTGCGGAATTTTGGGAAATCGGGAGCGTAAACTAGAGTGATAGCGCAGTATGGTAAACTGAAGTCGTGGATGCAGGAGCAAAACCTAGACGCACTCCTGATCTCCAATCGGACTAATATACGATATTTCAGCGGGTTTGCAGGTTCAGCCGGAGTTCTTGTTCTGACGGCAACGCAGCGAAAAAACTTCGTGGATTTCCGTTATGTTGAACAGGCGGCGCAAACCGCCCCGGACTTTGAAACCGTTTGCAGTTCAGGCAATCCTTTGGACGCGGCAATCGAATTTTTGAGGCAGTCGGGACTGGGTAGCATTGGCTTTGAAAATGAGGTCATGACAGTTGCTGAGTTTAGTCGACTGACAGGGAAAATTCCTGCGGAAAAATGGATTCCAGTTCAGCTGGATAGTCTGCGGTCCGTGAAAACTGCGACCGAGATTGAAAAGATTGCCGCTGCCGCAGCGATAGCCGATGCGGCGTATGCCAAGCTTCTGCCGCTGATCTGCCCCGGAGTCACTGAACAGGGTCTCGCTGCTGCGCTTGAATATGAGATGCGCCTTCTGGGATCAGAGCGTACCGCTTTTGATACCATCGTGGCCAGCGGACCGCGCTCGGCGCTTCCTCACGGGCGAGCTTCGGCAAGGGTTCTGGCGCCAGGCGATTTCGTAGTATTCGATTTTGGCGCGGTGGTTGAAGGATATCATTCGGACATTACTCGTACGGTATGCCTCGGTAAGGCTTCATCGCGCCACCGAGAAGTATATGATACCGTATTGTCGGCTCAACTGGCGGGTCTGGCGGCCGTTCGTCCCGGCGCATTATGCCGGGATGTTGACAAAGCCGCACGGGATATAATCACCGCTGCTGGATTCGGCGCGAATTTCGGTCATGGACTGGGTCACTGCGTCGGATTGGAGATTCACGAGAATCCACGATTGTCCATGCTTGCCGGCGAGGCCCGATTGGAGGCCGGCATGGTGGTAACGGTTGAACCCGGCATTTATCTGCCGGATTGGGGTGGAGTACGGACTGAAGATTTGGTGGTAGTGACCGAATCCGGTTGCCGAATTCTCAGTCAAACCCGCAAAGAATTACTGGAGCTGGGTTGAAGAGCTGCGGGAATGTGAATCAGGTTCATTTGAGTGAAGGGGTGGAGTAAAAGATGATTTCGAGTAATGAATTTAGGAACGGCGTAACAGTGGAGATGGATGGAGATGCCTGGCAGGTAATCGATTTTCAGCATGTTAAGCCAGGAAAGGGCGCCGCATTCGTGCGGGCCAAGATGAAAAACATCCGGACTGGCTCTGTGGTTGAAAAAACCTTTAATCCGGGAGAAAAACTGTCGCGGGCTCATCTGGATAATCGTCAGATGCAGTTCCTCTATGAGTCTGATGGCGCGTATAACTTCATGGATAATGAAAATTTCGAGCAAACTTCGATGACGGCAGAGCAGCTTGGCAACGCCAAACTGTTCCTCAAGGAGAATATGAATATCGGAGTTCAGTTCTATCAAGGTGCGATCATGGGTGTGGAGCTACCTGTTGCGGTGGAACTGGAAGTCGTCGAAACCGATCCCGGGATTCGGGGGGATACCGCTACCGGGGGTAATAAACCCGCGAAGCTGGAGACAGGGCATGTGGTCAAAGTTCCCTTCTTCATCAACATTGGCGATGTCCTGCGGATTGATACCCGCACCGGCGATTATATCGAGCGGGCTTAAACGGATAGATAAAGTGGCTGAATAGCCAGTCGTAAAAAATCCCGTTTCGACGGGATTTTTACCTATGTCTGAAATGTATAAATAGCAGGGATATTCAAACGCAGGGTTGAATATAATTACGAAGAGCATTCCAGGCTTTCGGCCTCGGCGTTAGGAGGGAGCGAAGTGGACAATCCGATTGATCTCGGCAGTATCCGTATTTCCGATGAAGTCATAGCCTCTATTGCGGGGATTGCCGCAGTTGATGTCACCGGCGTTGTCGGGATGAGTAGCGGCCTCATTGGCGGCATGGCCGAAATGATGGGCAAGAAAAACCCCTCCAAAGGGGTCAAGGTGCAAGTCGGCGCGCGGGAAGTGGCGGTTGATGTATTCATCATCGTTGAATACGGCCTGCGTATTCCGGATGTCGCGCTGCAGGTTCAGGAAAAAGTGAAGGATGCTGTGGAGACTGCAACCGGCCTATCAGTCATAGAGGTGAATGTTCATGTGCAGGGAGTGGGCTTCTCACAGGGGGACACAGATGAAGAACTCCGGTTGCGATAGGAGGACTGCATATGAGTATTATTGACAGGATTATTCTCTCGATTTACACCATTGTGCTGATGTTGCTTTCACTGATCGCCATTATGCTGTCGGTGAAAATTTTGCCTCAGGATTATTGGCAGCAGGGTCTTTCCCTCATCTATGGAAGATGGGAAGCCGCGCTGATCGGCGGAGTTTTTTTTCTGGTCAGCATTCGTTTGCTGCTCGCGGGGGTGCGTTCCCGCCGGGGACCGCGAAAGATCGTTCACCAGACGGATATGGGCGTCGTCGAAATATCGATCGGCGCAGTGGAAGATCTCATTGCCAAGACGGCCCTGCACACACGGGGAGTGCGGAATGCGAAAGTACATATCCGGCAGTTGGCGGAAGAAGTCAAAGTGGATATGCGGATTGTTGTTGGCCCTGAATATAACATCCCCAAGGTGGCCGCTGAAATCCAACAACGGACGCAGGAGTACCTGAAAAACACAGTGGGTGTAACAATGTCAGAAGTGCGGATTTTGGTGAATGATATTTCAAACGAATTCAAGAGCAAAAGTCGCGTCGACTAATGGCAGGAGGGATAGACGGTGGATCCACTTTTATTGCAGGAAATCTGGCGTGCCCATAGTGGAAAGATCATGGGGGCTTCCATCGGATTGGTTTTGGGCCTGCTGATTCTTGCCATTGGCTTTTTTCAGGCATTGTTTGTACTATTCTGCATGGTGGTCGGCTATGTGATCGGCAAACGCATTGACGATAAAGAGGATTTGATGGAGATTTTGGATAGATTACTGCCTCCGGGAACCCATCGATAGATAGGAGCGTCTAAATTATCATGAGTCGAAGAAAAGCCCGGGAGATTGCGCTGCAAGTCTTGTTCACCCTTGATTTTACCGGCGGCTCTCCCGCTGAAGTGATTCCTGCGGTATACGCCATGCAGGAAGAAGAAGAAATCCCGGATAGCGTTAATGAATATGTCCAATGGGTGGTCAGGGGGACGTTGGAGCACAAGGATGCAATTGACCTGATCATTTCGGAGTTGGCCCGCGACTGGAAGCTGGAGCGGATGGGCGGCGTCGATCGTGCTGTCACGCGGATGGCGGTTTTTGAGATTAAATTTGGCGACGGACAGATCCCCCCGAGAGCGGCTGTTAATGAAGCGGTCGAATTGGCTAAACATTTCGGTTCTGACGAATCAAGCCGGTTCGTTAATGGAATCCTGGGGTCGATGGTTCGGGGCGCGCCGGAGTGAAATGGAACTATCACTCGGAATAGATACCAGCTGCTACACAACCTCGGCAGCGGTCTTGGATAAAGAGGGGAAACTGGTTGCCGAAGCAAGGATTCCGCTGATCGTAAAACCGGGCGGACGGGGATTGGCTCAGTCTGAGATGGTATTTCAACATGTGCGCAATTTGCCTGTGTTGATGGAAGAAATACGGCGGTCGATAGGGCCGAAAGCCCGGATTGTTTGTGTGGCTGCTTCAGGCAAGCCCCGTCCGGTCGAAGGCTCTTACATGCCGGTATTTCTTGTAGGTCTCGGTAGCGCCAGAACACTGGGCGCCGCATTGGGTTGCCCTGCCCTTGAGATCAGTCACCAGGAAAACCATATCCTGGCTGGCATGTGGTCCTCTGGCGGAGAGTTTGACCCTGAGTTCCTAGCGCTTCACGTTTCAGGCGGAACGACTGAAATCTTGTTCGTGCGAAAAAATACGGACCGATTCGAGGTCCAACTCATTGGCGGGACCCGCGATTTGCATGCCGGACAATTCATTGACCGGGTGGGAGTGGCGATGGGACTGCCGTTTCCTGCCGGACCTCATCTGGAAAGGCTGGCGGCAACCTGTACAGGCAATGCGACGCTGACTCCTGTTTCTGTGTCGGGAACGCAGATCAGTTTCTCCGGACCGGAAACCCATGTTCAGCGCTGGCTCGCTTCCTCACCGGAGCCTTCCGAGGTCGCGGCCTCTGTACAGCGATGCGTGGCTGATTCATTGAACCGGTCGCTGGCTGCTGCAATCGCTCAAACTGGCGTTAAAACGGTTTTGCTTGTTGGCGGTGTTGCTGCCAATCGTTTTATCCGGACGAGTGTCGCCGATTTTTTGAGCGGCGGCGTGCAGGCGGCCGTGCGGGTTCCCTCCCCTGAGTTCAGCGGGGATAACGCAGTGGGGGCAGCCTGGTGGGCGCATACTCATAAGGCGGTGTGAACAGACTGAAGGATTTGCAGGATACTGATGCACTCAGCGTGACGGAGCTGACTTCCTATATCCGACGCCTGTTTGATGCAGATTCGGTCTTGGGCCGGGTTCGTGTCGGAGGAGAACTGTCGAATTTTCGTCGGCATTATTCGGGTCACTGTTATTTCACGATTAAAGATGCCGGCGCCTCCATCCGGTGTGTGATGTTCCGCAGTCGTGCCGTGAGTTTGCGCTTTGCGCCTGCAGACGGGGCTAGAGTCCGCGTTTCTGGGCATGTTTCCATTTATGAGCGCGACGGAACATACCAGTTGTATGCAGATTCCATGACTGCGGATGGCCAGGGAGACTTGAGCGTCGCTTTTGCCAGGTTGCGTGAAAAACTTTTGGCCGAAGGCTTGTTTGAAGAAAGTCTTAAAAAGCCGCTGCCGCTTCTACCGCGGGCTATCGGCGTCGTGACGTCACCGACTGGCGCGGTGATCCGGGATATCGTGTCAGTCGCGCAGCGGCGGCATCCTGGGATTCCCATTCTGCTGCTGCCGGTGCAGGTTCAGGGTGATGAAGCTCCGGCGCAGATCGTACGGGGAATCAAGCTGCTGGATCGCTCGGGGCGTGTGGATGTGATCATCATCGGGCGCGGTGGCGGCAGTGTAGAAGATTTGTGGGCCTTTAACGACGAACAGGTTGTTCGCGCCATCGCGGCGGCAGTGACGCCAATCGTTTCGGCAGTGGGGCATCAGACGGATTTTTCCTTAAGTGATTTCGCGGCTGATTTGCGGGCCGCGACTCCATCCCAGGCCGCCGAGCTTGTTGTTCCGGACAGAACGGAGCTGCTCAGGCGGCTGCAATCAGCACAACAGCGGTTGAACCAGTCCTTGAAACATCGGGTGATCCGGCGACGTCTCAGACTGGAGCGATGTCTGACTTCCAGCTTGTTCCGTCGTCCGCAGGAACTCCTGCGGGAACGGATGCAAACGTTAGATCAATGTCAGGAAAGACTGACGGCCGCTATCGTGAAAGTGATCGAGCGACGAACCCGGCGTTGGCAGCTGGCGGATGAGAAGCTGAACATGCTCAATCCAATGAAGGTACTGCAGCGGGGATACAGTGTAGTGCGACGGCCGGACGGGGCGATTGTCCGCCGGGCGGAAACGGTAGAGACAGGGGACTCTCTGGAAGTTTGGCTGCAGGAAGGACGACTGGGAGTCGTAGTGACTGAAACGGAGAAGGTGAGACATTCGTGAAGAAGAAAAGCGTTAAGTCTGCTGTGACTGGGCTAAGTTTTGACGAGGCTCTGGCGCGTCTGGAACTGTTGGTGGAAGAGATGGAACGCGGTGAACTCCCGCTTGAGGTTGCCATGCAAAAACATGCAGAGGGAACGGAACTGTCGCAGTTTTGTCTTCAGCAGCTTCAGGCAGCTGAAACCGCCGTTAATAAAGTCATTAAGGAATCGGATGGGGTTTTGTCGGAAATCGAACTGACCTTGCCGGAGGCAGAGTAATGTGGCGTAAATATTTGAAAGAACGACAAATCCTGGTTGAAGACTATATGCAGACGCTGGTTCCGGAACAGTCGGGTCCTTTGGCCCGGATGATGGAGACCATGCGTTATAGTCTGTTCGCCGGCGGCAAGCGACTGAGGCCTATTTTGCTGATGGCTGCGGCCGATGCGGCAGGCAGCGACGGGCGGCGGTTCCTGCATTCAGCCTGCGCGCTGGAGATGATTCACACCTATTCTCTCATCCACGATGATCTGCCGGCCATGGATGATGACGACTACCGGCGGGGACGCCTCACCAATCACAAGGTGTTCGGCGAAGGGATGGCCGTGTTGGCCGGAGATGGGCTATTGACACTGGCCTTTGAAACGCTGTTGTCGCAGCCGGATGCTGCGCCCGCGACCTTGGTAAAGGTAGCGCAGGAAGTGGCGCAGGCGGCCGGTCCGTCCGGTATGGTCGGTGGTCAGGCGATCGATCTGGGATCCGAAGGCCAGCAGCCGATGCCGGAAATCATGACTCTGATGCATCGCTTGAAAACCGGTGCACTATTCCGGGCCAGTTTGCGCGTCGGAGCTTTGCTGGCTGAAGCTTCCGACGACGAAGTGCAAAGCCTGACGGAGTATGCGGAACAATTTGGGCTCGCGTTTCAGATCACGGACGACATTTTGGATGTCACCGGCTCGGAGGCGATGCTGGGGAAACCGGTCGGCAGCGATGAGAAGAATCACAAGGCGACCTATGTTTCCGTATATTCTCTGCCGGAGGCACGGCAGATGGCAAAATGTGCAGTGGATGAATCGGTGCGGGCTCTTGAACGTTTTGGCGATAAGGCGGGAGTTCTCCGGAGTCTGTCGGAATATCTGCTATCGCGAGATAATTGAGGGATTGAATATGAATGAATGGTTGGCCGCTTTGCTCCGCAATCAGGTTTTCATGTCGGCGATTGCCGCCTGGACCGTGGCTCAACTGACAAAACTAGGGCGGGATCTTTGGCGGGGAGATTTTCGCTGGGAACGCATTACCGGCGCGGGAGGGATGCCCAGCTCCCACTCGGCTATGGTCGTGGCTACGACGGTTGCTTCTGGGCTCACTGTTGGCTTTGACAGTCCGTTTTTTGCTATTTCCTTTGTTTTATCAGGCATCGTGATGTATGATGCCGCCGGCGTCCGCCGTCATGCGGGCCGTCATGCCCGCGCGATCAACCGCATTGTGCAGGAATTAAAAACGGAGCATCCGCTGAAAAATATCCGCCTGAAAGAACTGATCGGCCATTCACCGCTGGAAGTGTTGGCAGGAGCAATACAGGGCTTATTTGTCGGTTGGTTTGTCTGCCGCGTCATTTACACCTGAAAGGAGTTCTTTTCTTGAGCTGTTATTTGGATCATATTTGCTCGCCTGATGATCTTGCGAAGCTATCGATGGAAGAGCTAGATGCCCTGGCCCAGGAGATCCGGGATTTGATGATTCAGACGGTTTCCCACAACGGCGGCCATCTGGCATCTAATTTGGGGGTCGTTGAGCTTACCTTGGCTTTGCACAAGGTGTTTGACACGCCTAAGGATAAAATCGTATTCGATGTGGGGCATCAATCCTATGTCCATAAAATTTTGACCGGGCGCCGTGACAGCTTTGCTTCGCTACGGACTTACAAGGGGCTCTGCGGTTTTCCCCGTCGGGATGAGAGCGTGCACGACGCATTTGGTGCAGGCCATTCCAGCACTTCGATCTCTGCGGCTTTGGGGATTGCGCTGGCACGCGACATGCGCGGGGAAAAGAATAAAGTGATCGCCGTGATCGGTGACGGTTCCCTGACAGGCGGCCTGGCTTTCGAAGGTCTGAACCATGCCGGTCATCTGCACCGTGACCTGATTGTGGTTTTAAACGACAATGAGATGTCGATCAGTAAAAATGTCGGTGCAGTGTCCCACTATCTCGCCAAAATGCGCTTGACGCCGACTTATTCCTGGGCGAAACATAACATCGAATTCTTTTTGCGCCGGATTCCCGCCATTGGCGAAAGTGTTGCCAATACGGCGGAACGGATGAAGGACAGCGTAAAGTATCTGTTGGTACCGGGAATGTTCTTTGAAGAGTTGGGATTCACCTATTTGGGTCCAATCGACGGGCATAATCTACCGCTTCTCATTGAAGTGATGGAAAAAGCAAAGAGTATTCGTACGCCGGTTCTGGTGCATGTTTTGACGCAGAAAGGCAAAGGGTACGCCCCGGCCGAGTGTCAGGCGGATAAATTTCACGGTGTCGGACCTTTTTGCGTGGAGTCAGGCAAGTCGCTCAAGGGGCCGCAGGCGCAGACTTATACGTCTGTGTTTGGTGATGCCATGGTTGAAATGGCGGAGAAGATTCCTGATCTGGTTGGCATTACCGCTGCGATGTCCGATGGGACGGGTCTGGATAAGTTCGCAAAGAAATATCCGGAACGATTCTTTGATGTAGGCATTGCCGAACAACATGCCGTGACGATGGCGGCAGGACTGGCTTCGCAGGGGAAACGTCCCGTGGTTGCTGTATATTCAACCTTCTCGCAACGGGCGTTTGATAACCTCATTCATGATGTCTGCCTGCAAAACCTGCCGGTGATCCTGGCCCTTGACCGCGCCGGAATCGTGGGCGAAGACGGACCCACCCATCATGGGGCGTTCGACCTTTCTTTTTCCAGGTCCATTCCCAATCTGACGGTTATGGCGCCCAAAGACGAAGCGGAACTGCGGGATATGCTCTATACGGCTCTGCACTTGGACGGGCCGGTCCTGCTTCGTTATCCCCGGGGACGAAGCGAAGGCTTTATTATGCCTGCAGTGCCCGCCCTGTTACCGGTTGGTCGCGGCGAATGGCTGCGTCAGGGGAGTGAGTTGGTCTTTTTGGCGGTTGGCTCGATGGTTCAGACGGCGATGAAAGCTGCCGAGATTCTTGAAACAAAAGGGATTCACGCGGGAGTGGTGAACGCCCGATTTATTAAACCCCTGGATGAGAAACTGCTGGTTGCAGTAGCCAGGAAAGCCCGCTGGATCGTGACACTTGAGGAAAACAGCCTGATGGGCGGCTTCGGGTCTGCTGTGATGGAAAGCCTCAACTGTGCTGATATCGTGGGACCCAGGATTCTGCGTCTGGGTTTGCCGGACTGCTTTGTCGAACAAGGATCGCGCGAAGAACTGCTGACATGCCTGAAATTAGATCCAACGAGCGTTGCGAAGCGTGTTCGTGAATTTATCGAGGTGGATACCTGTGTCGCAACAACGGCTTGATGTACTGGTAGTCCAAACGGGCTTGGCCACGGGACGGGACCAGGCAAAAGCATTGATATTGGCTGGACAGATAACGGTGAATGGGCAGCGCGTCGATAAGGCGGGCACGTTGGTCTCAGAAACTGCCGAGCTGGTTTTCACAGGGAAATCCAATCCGTTTGTCAGCCGGGGCGGGCTGAAGCTGGTCAAGGCCTTGGATGCTTTTGCGATTGAACTGTCCGGGCGTCGGATGCTTGACCTGGGGGCTTCGACCGGCGGCTTTACAGATTGTGCGCTGCAACGGGGAGCAATTCATGTCATTGCGGTTGACGTCGGGTATGGCCAACTGGCCTGGACGTTGCGCAACGATCCCCGGGTGACGGTGCTGGAGAGGACCAACGCCAGGTATCTGACGCTGGAGATGATTGGTTCACCGGTTGACTTCATCAGTGCGGACCTGTCTTTTATTTCCCTGACCAAAGTACTGCCAGCACTTCCTCCCCTTTTAAGTCCTGCCGGAGAGCTGGTGGTGCTGGTTAAACCTCAATTTGAGGCTGGCCGGGAACAGGTCGGTAAAAAAGGCGTCGTGAAAGATCCTGTCATTCATGAAGAAGTCATCAACCGTGTAGCGGCCTGTGCAGCGGGGATTGGACTGAACTCGGTCCATGTCAGCTATTCGCCGATTACCGGCCCGGAAGGAAATATAGAATATCTGCTGCACCTTTCGGTTTCGGCCTCACCGCAGGAAAATTTTTCCGCCGCTGTTTCCGAGACCGTGGCTGCTGCACATCTTACGCTTCAACCAATACGGAGGTAGTGTTTTGTTAACTATCGGGCTATTCCCCAACACTAAAAAAGAAGGGGTTTCGACTGTTCTTGACTGGCTGATCCATTATTTGCAGGAGAAGAACGTTCAGGTGCTCATGCCGGAGGAAGCTGCCGCATTGATGAATCATCCGGAACTGGGGTGCAATCGTGCGAGACTCGGCGAAGAATTGACGCTGGCGCTGACGTTGGGCGGAGATGGAACCCTGCTTAGCACGACCCGCGAAGTGGCCTCGCAGGGGGTGCCTGTCTGCGGCATCAATATGGGACAGCTCGGCTTTCTTACCGAAATTGAACTGGCTGATCTGGCGCCGGCGATGGAGCGGATCCTTCGCGGCGATTATTACATCGAAGAACGCCCGATGCTGGAAGCTGTCATTGATCGGCCTGAGGGGGCGATCGTAGCGGTCCCGGCTCTCAATGACGTGGTGGTTGCCAAAGGTGGCTTTTCACGGATGATCCGGCTCAAACTCTTTATCGATGACCACATGACAGCCAATTATCCGGCGGATGGGCTGATCGTGTCGACGTCTACCGGCTCTACCGGCTACTCGCTTTCAGCCGGCGGCCCAATCGTCAGTCCCAACCTGAAAGTCACCATTATCACACCGATTTGCCCCCATAGTCTCAATACTCGCTCGCTTGTGGTTTCAGATAAAGAAGCGATCCGGATCGAAACCTTGGCGACCCATGACGACATCGTGTTGACGATTGATGGGCAGACCTTGTACAACCTGAAGTCATGCGACAAAATACTGGTGAGGAGTTCACCTTACCGTGCCCGGTTTATCAAGTTTAACGGCGGCAGTTTTTATGAATCCCTGCGCACCAAACTTAGGCGAAGTGATCCGGATGATCCCACGTAACGCGCTGGACGCGGCCCAACTTTTTCTGGAACCGGCTCTGTCGCAGGCCGGATGCGTGGTGGATGCGACCGCGGGTAATGGACATGATGTTTTGTTTTTATGCCGAAGAACGCGGCCGGATTGCCGGATATGGGCGTTTGATATTCAAAGCGCCGCTATCGTATCCTGTGACGCACTCCTGGAAAGTCAGGGAGTTCGTGATCGGGTTCAACTGATCCAGGCGGATCACAGAGCGCTGACAGACTATGTAAGGGAACCGGTCCACGCAGCGGTTTTTAATCTGGGCTACTTACCAGGGCAGGATCATTCAATCACCACCAAACCGGAGTCCCTGAAACCTGCACTTGATGGGTTGCTAGGACTGTTGGCGCCGGCAGGACGAATCTCGATCGTTGCTTATCCAGGTCATGAACCGGGACGGCAGGAATACGATTTTCTTGAGTCGTACCTTTCGACGTTGCCACAAACCCGGTTTTCGATAACCCGACTCAGTTTCATCAACCAGAAAAACAATCCAGCCATCCTTTATTCTATTGGTAAAACGGGGAGGAACCATCATGAAGACACACCGCCAGACCCGAGTGAAGGAAATCGTGGATCGACTCGTCATCAGAACCCAGGATGAGCTGGCCGAAGCGCTACGGGGTGAAGGTATCGATGTAACGCAGGCTACGGTCTCCAGGGACATCAAGGAAATGATGTTGGTAAAGGTTCCAACAGGAGACGGTAATTATCGCTATGCGTTCCCCTCCGACCATAATGCCACAGTTTCGGTGGCCCGGCTGGAGAAGACCTTTCAGGATTCGGTCCTGTCCATCAATAGCAGCGGTAATATCATTGTGCTGCGCACGTTGCCTGGAACGGCCCAGGCTGTGGCCTATGTGCTGGATAATGTCCGCTGGCCCGAAATCATCGGCACCGTTGCCGGAGACGATACGATTTTCCTGGTTGTCAAACCGGAAAAAATTGTTGATACTGTTAAAGAACGTTTTGAATCGATTATGTAGAGGCGATTTGCTTGTTACAGGTATTGAAGGTATTCAACTTTGCCCTGATTGAGCAGACTGAAATCGAGTTCTCTCCGGGGTTCAACGTTCTGACCGGCGAAACCGGAGCCGGGAAGTCGATCGTTATTGATGCGCTAAGCGTCGTTCTGGGCGGGCGTTCTTCGGTCGAGATGATTCGCAGCGGCAGTGAACAGTTTCGCGTTGAGGCGGTGTTCGATTTGCAGCACCATCCCAAGGTGCTGTCGTTTTTGGCCGGTCAGGCCATTCCGACAGAAGAGGACGGCCTGATGTTTATCAGCCGCTCCGTTTCACGCCAAGGGAAAAACACGGTATTGCTGAACGGAACACATGCACCGCTTTCTCTATTGCGCGGCATCGGCGACATGTTGCTCGACATGCATGGGCAACATGAGAACCAGGCTTTGTTGCGCCCGGAATCCTATATCGATCTTTTGGATGGATCTGATGAGCATATTGTAGAGAGGCTGGCCCGTTATCGGGAGAGCTTCGCTGCGTGGCGGCAAACCGCAGAAAAAATTGCGACCGTGAACAAAGACGAGCGGCAGCGGGTTCAACGAATCGACATGCTGAAGTGGCAGGTGAATGAAATCGAAGCGGCTCGGCTGCGGGATACGGAAGAGGAAGAATTGCCGCGTCAAGTCACTTTGTTAACAAATGCGGAAAAAATCAGCGCCTCTGTGGGCGCTGCCTGGAATTGCCTTTCTGAGGGCGGACGACAAAGCAAAAGCGCGCTCGATCTTTTGCAGGATTGTCGGCGAAATCTGGAAAACGCCGCGCGATTTGACAGTAGTCTTGCTTCGTATGCCCAACAGATTTCGGAGTTGTTGGTCCAGTTGGAGGACATGTCCCCTGGTTTGCGGGATTATCTCGACCAGGTTGAATTTGATCCAGTCAAGCTGGCCAAGCTTCAAGAACGCATGGATTTGATTTATCGGCTGAAACAGAAATATGGGACAACGGTTTCCGAGGTACTCGCTTATGGAGGTAACGCCCGGGAAGAACTTGCGACCCTCGAGCGGCATGACGAGGTCCTGCAGGACCTGCGTAAGCTGTTGGCGCAGCAGGAACAAATAATGGTTGCTCGCGCGAGCGAACTGAGCGATCAGCGTGTGAAGGCCGCCGAAATCATGAGTCAATCGATCGGAGTTCATTTGCGGGATCTGGGAATGCCCGGAGGGCGGTTTGCTGTCCATGTCGTTTCCAATGAGCACTATTCGTCATCAGGACGGGATAGCGTCCGGTTTGAGTTTTCGGCCAATCCGGGAGAAGAATTGCGTCTCTTGGCCAAAGTAGCCTCTGGCGGCGAATTGTCGCGGGTAGCTCTGGCTATCAAAACTGTCTGTGCCCGCAACGACGGAGCGCAAGTCATGGTTTTTGACGAGATTGACTCAGGGGTAGGCGGGCATACGGCGCGCAAGGTGGCGGAAAAAATCGGGCAAGTCGCTTCACAAAAACAGGTTCTTTGTATCACGCATCTGCCGCAGATTGCTTCGATGGCTGATTGCCATATTCACATTGAAAAGCGCGTGCTCGAGAATCGGACGCAAACCTTCGTGAAAAAACTTTCGCCAGAGGAGAGACTCTTCGAGCTGGCGCGAATGATTGGCGGGGATCCAATCACCAAGGCCGGACTGGAAAATGCGGCTGAGATGGTACAGTCGGCCATTGCGCTGAAAACTGCTGCAATGACGGCATGAGTTCAAGCTAAATTGGAGTTTGAACAAATACAAATGAAAAGAGGAATCATGATGAAAAAAAAATTCAAGGTATTAGCGATCAATCCGGGGTCAACCTCAACGAAAATCGCCGTATATGAAGAAGGAAAAGACCTGTTTGAGGAAGTCATCCGGCACAGTACGGAGGAGATAGCCGCTTTTGCCGATATCTACGAACAATATGATTATCGCATGGATATGGTGGAAAAAGCCCTCTTGAAGCATGGGTTTGCTGTATCGGACCTGGATGCCGTAGTAGGACGAGGCGGCGCACTGAAGCCGATTTCGGGCGGGACTTATGAGGTCAATGATGCCATGGTGGATGATCTTTACCACCGGGTACAGACGCATCATGCCTCAAACTTGGGAGGCCTGATTGCCCGTGGGCTTGCGAAGCCACACTCCCTGCCTGCTTTCATCGTTGATCCGGTTTGTGTGGATGAGATGGAACCGATTGCTAGGATTAGCGGCTGGCCGGAGATGCCCCGCCGGAGCATTTTTCATGCACTGAACTTAAAGGCGACCGCTCGCAGGGCAGCACACGATCTGGGCAAAAATCTCGAAGATGTGACACTGGTCATGGGACATTTGGGCGGGGGAATTTCTTTCGCCGTGCAGCAAAATGGCCGGATGATCGATGTCTGTAACCCGATGGACGGAGGTGCATTTTCCCCGGAGCGCACGGGATATCTGCCACTCAGTCCGCTCGTCGAACTCTGTTACTCCGGTCGTTATACTTTCCAGGAGATGATGCGGAAGATGATCGGACTCGGCGGACTGACTGCACATCTGGGAACGGGTGACGCCCGGGAAGTGGAAGGGCGGATCGAAGCAGGCGACGAACAGGCGAAACTGGTTTATCAGGCTATGGCCTATCAAATTGCCAAAGAAATCGGAGCGATGACAACGGTCGTCAATGGTCAATTCGATGCCATTGTATTGACCGGTGGACTGGCCTATTCCAAGCTTCTGGTGGAATGGATCCGTGAACGGGTCCAATTTATGGGAAAATTCATGGTCTATCCGGGTGAGGATGAACTGCTGGCTTTGTCACAGGGCGCACTCAGGGTACTGCACGGAGAAGAAACTGCTAAAGTTTACGAATAGAGGAATCAATCATGAGTTTTGATTATAATGCCTTTCGCCAAACGGAAGAAAAAGCACCCCACATTACGGTTCTCGTGGGAGAATTCGGCAGCGGCAAAACGGAACTGGCCGTAAATCTGGCGTCCTATATGCAGAAGTCCGGTATGAAGACTGCCGTTGTCGATATGGATCTGGCCAAACCTTATTTCCGGACGCGGGAGCACAAGGAGCGCCTTGAAAATGAAGGGGTCACCGTGGTGATGCCGCAAGGAGCATTGGCTCATTCCGACCTGCCGATCATGCCGGAAGGGCTGACACGGGTTTTATTCAGTCACGATTACAGAGTGATCATTGATGTCGGGGGATCGAAATCAGCCATTGTGTTGGCTCAGGTCCGGGACCGCATCCGGGATAATGGCTGTGAAGTACTTCTGGTCGTGAATATCTGCCGTCCGTTTTCTGCGGACGCAACCGAGGTGCTTACCGCCATGCGGAATATCGAAGCCGCCTCCGGCCTTGCCGTCACAGGTCTCGTCAGTAATACGAATCTGGGCGCTGAGACAACAACGGAGCATGTGAACGCGGGACTGAAGGTGGTCAGGGAAGTTTCGGAGCTGACCGGATTGCCGTTGCGATGGCTGGTATTGCCAGACTGGATGTATGAAGGCTTCCAATCGGATGCGCCAATGCTGCCGCTCTCCCCCAGGACCTTTTACCCCTGGCAGGCTTAGCCAGGAAATCAAGCCGCAGAGAGGAACGAATTGAATGGATGAAAATCTGAAAGAGACCTTTATTTCGACCGAGCGAATTTATGACGGCAAGATTGTGAACCTGCGGCGGGATATGGTACGGCTGCCAAATGGCAAGGAAGCCTCCCGCGAAGTGGTGGAACATCCTGGCGCGGTAGCGGTGGTTCCAGTATTACCAGATGGCAGGGTGCTGCTGGTCCGACAGTTCCGGCACCCGGTCTCTCGGATTTTGCTTGAGATTCCCGCTGGCAAGCTGGATGCCGGAGAAGATCCGGATGCCTGCGCACTGCGCGAATTGGAAGAGGAGACCGGCTACCGGGCCGGCACGATGGAACGACGTGCATCGATTCTTACAGGTCCGGGGTTCACAAACGAAGTTATCCATATGTATATCGCCAGTGATTTGGTCAAAACTGCGGTCAACCCTGATGAGGATGAGTTTTTGGAAGTCGGGGCCTATGAAACGAAGGATATCCGGCGGATGATCCGCGAGGGCCTGATCTGCGACGCCAAGACGATCACCGGGCTGTACCTGCTCCAGGACGGAAAATGAACCGATACTTTGCCGATTTTCACATCCATGTTGGGATCAGCGAATCCGGCCGCTGGGTTAAAATTCCGACCTCCCGGCGTCTGACCGTGCGAACGATTCTGGAAACAGCGTTGCAGCGAAAGGGAATTCAGATTGTCGGAATCGTTGATGCCTTGTCCCCCTGGGTGCAGGAGGATATTCAGAGATTGATTGACGAAGAAAGTTTGGTGCTGCAGGCGGGTGGTGGTTATCTTTATCACAACGGAGTCACATTGATCCTGGGGGCCGAAATCGAAACCTGTGAAGAAGGCGGCGGGATGTGCCATTCTCTTGCCTATCTCCCGAATTTGGCGGCTATGCAGGAACTGTCGCAGGAAATGTCTCGACATATCCGAAATATTGGACTGAGTTCGCAAAATGCGCATATGTCTTTTCGCCGTTTGGAAGGAATTGCCCGTTCGCACCAGGCATTGTTTGTGCCGGCCCACGCGTTTACTCCGCATAAAAGCCTGTTCGGTGTTTGTACCGACCGTTTAGCCGATTTGTTGCCTGTGGCTGATTTTTCGCACATTGCGGCAGTGGAGCTCGGGCTGTCGGCTGATTCTGAGATGGCCGATCAAATTAAAGAACTGTGGGGCTTCGAATTCCTGACGAACTCGGATGCCCATTCGCCGGAAAAAATCGGTCGGGAATATAATCTGATGGAACTGGAACAGCCTTCTTACACTGAATGTGCTCTGGCGTTCAGACGCCAGAATGGACGCTGCATCATCGGGAATTTCGGCATGGATCCCCGGCTCGGCAAGTACCACAATAATTGTTGTGATCAATGCGGGGTGATCTTTGCAGGGGCTCTGAACAGCGGAATTTGCCCCGCCTGTGGCGGCAGGAAAGTGGTGAAAGGGGTTTCGGAGCGAATCGCGGAGATTGCTGATTTGCCGGCCGGAACGCATCCTGCATCGAGGGCAGCCTATCATTATCAAGTTCCCTTGCAGATGCTGCCAGGGGTCGGTGGCAAAACTCTCGATAAACTGGTGAATGAACTGGGGACCGAAATGAATCTCATTCATCATGTGCCCTTGACCGAAATTCAACGTGTTGCCGGACGGAAAGCGGCTGCGGCCTTCTCAGCTGTCCGGGGCGGGACCGCTACCGTGAAGAGCGGCGGCGGCGGAGTCTATGGACGGATAGTTCTGGACTGACGGGAGTGGGCTATGGATGATCTGATGCAGGAATTTTTGAACTATATGTCAGTGGAGCGGGGCCTGTCTCGCAACACGATCCAAGCCTATGAAAGAGATTTGCGCCAGTTCGCCGCGTACCTCACTGAACAGCGGATCGACAGTCCGGCGCAGGTTCAGGCCAATACTGTAGTGGGTTATCTGAGAAGCCTGCAGCTGAAAAGCTTGCGGGCTACTTCTATTTCCCGCAAATTGGCTGCGATACGCAGCTTTTTTCAATATGCGGTCAGGGAACGGCATCTGAAAAAAGATCCTTCGGGGACGATCGATTCTTTGAAAATACCGCAGCGGTTGCCCAAAGTGCTGGGCGAAACCGAAATCGCACTATTGCTTGAACAACCGGGAACTTTGACCCCAGCCCTGCTGCGTGACCGGGCCATGCTGGAGCTGATGTACGCGACTGGTGTCAGGGTTTCGGAACTGGTGACACTCAAAGTCTCGGAACTCAACCTGGAGATGGGATACATCCGCTGTTTCGGCAAAGGATCAAAAGAACGGATCGTGCCGATGGGGGGGACCGCCCAAAAAGCGGTGGAAGACTATCTGAAACGGGGAAGACCCAAATTGTTGAGTCGCACGATTGAGGATACCCTGTTTCTCAATCAACGGGGCCATGCAATGTCCCGGCAGGCTTTTTGGCTGATCATTCGGGAAGCCGCACTGCGCGTCGGCATAACAGTAAGAGTGACGCCACACATGTTGCGCCACTCTTTCGCCACGCATCTTCTTGATCATGGTGCGGATCTCCGCTCGGTTCAGGAGATGCTGGGGCATGCCGATATTACAACCACGCAAATTTACACCCATGTCACGCGTACAAGATTAAAAGAGGTTTACAACCGGACTCATCCCCGGGCATAGGGAGGGGGCAAGCAAAATGCGCATGGTAGATCTGATCGAAAAGAAGAAACAGGGCGGATTCCATGGGGCTGATGAAATCCGTTTTATCATCCAGGGTTGCACCACGGGCGAAATACCGGATTATCAACTGGCAGCCTGGCTGATGGCGGTGTGGTTTCGTGGACTTTCATCAGCGGAAACGGTCGCGCTGACCCTGGCGATGGCAGATTCCGGGACCCAGTTGGATCTTTCGATGATAGACGGAGTGAAAGTCGATAAGCATAGCACAGGCGGTGTGGCTGACACTACGACGCTGATCGTGATTCCATTGGTTGCGGCAGCCGGTGTGAAGGTAGCCAAACTGTCAGGAAGAGGATTGGGATTCACCGGCGGCACGATCGACAAACTGGAGTCCATACCGGGTTTTCGCACATCCCTTACAACTGCCGAATTCATCGAACAGGTGCAGCGGGTCGGAATGGCCGTGATGGGGCAGACCGCAGACCTTGCTCCAGCTGACGGCAAACTATATGCGCTGCGCGATGTCACCGCCACGGTGGACAGTATCCCACTGATCGCGGCCTCGGTAATGAGCAAAAAAATAGCCGCCGGTGCGGATAAAATTTTATTGGATGTAAAATATGGCAGCGGCGCTTTCATGAAAACCGTGTCTGATGCGCTGGAGCTCGCCGGGGTGATGGTCGATATCGGCACAAGCGCTGGCCGTGAAACGGCGGCCCTCATCAGCAGTATGGAGGAACCTCTGGGAACTGCCATCGGCAACAGCCTGGAAGTGGCGGAAGCGATCGAGGTTCTGTCCGGCTCCGGCGATGCGCGGCTAAGTGATTTTTGCGTCCTTTTGGCAGTGCAACTGTTGCGGTTGGCTCAGCCGGATTTGCAGCTTCCTGAAGCAAGTGCGCGAATTCGAAACATACTCGATAACGGCGCCGGGTTGGCGAAATTTCAGGAATTTGTTGCGGCGCAGGGTGGTGACGCCCGTGTCGTGCAAGAGAGGGCTTTGCTTGGAAGCGCATCCCGGTCGCTTGAACTGCGGGCCGAACAAAAAGGATATATTGCCCGCATGGATTCGGCCGACCTGGGCCGTGCGGCGATTCTGCTGGGAGCTGGCAGGACAAAAAAAGGCGACGCAATTGACCTGACGGCAGGAATCAAACTGCATCGACGGTGCGGCGATTACGTTGGATCGGGGGATTTGCTGGCTACGTTGTTTTTTGGTGAAACCGTTGATCCGGCCCAGGCGCAGCGGCTCATCAGGGAGGCCATCCATTTGGCGGCGGAGCCGTTGCCGGTTGGCGATTTGATTGCAGGGACGGTGGACGTAGCGGGGTGGCACGAAACTGAATAACCGCAACTATTCGTTATAAGCTGAGGAATTAAAATTCCTCAGCTTATGTATTTTTGAAACAATTTTTCGATAGGGCTTGAACCAATCAATTCTTGGTTCCATTCCGTCAATAACTTCGAGTCTCTCGTTGAAATTATAAGTGTGGGTGCATAAATTCCCTGGATGCCAATCTGGAGTAAAATGTGAAAGCTCAGTTTCCTGATAATTGCTTTTTGTCAGAGATACTACCTTGTTAAACTTTATCGAGTGACCATAACGTTTGAGTGAGTTTTGTCCTGGACGGATTAGCGCCCCCTCGTGGATAAACAGATTTCCTGCCGGGCGTGCCCTGCTTTTGTCTGAAACTACAGGGTTTTGAGGATGGGGACTCCAATTTCCGAACAGATCATCCGCATAAAATATCGATAAATTGCTATAAGGTTCGGTTGATGCGTCAATTATAGCAAACATCCAGAGCTGACCATTAGACACCCAAATTGTCGTATCATGTGCCTTCAGGCCCTGCATCATCACTTTTTCTAATTTCCATTCATAGGGAAAGTTGTCCGTTGAGTATAATTCGATCGTGCTATTAGCGGCTGTCTCCGGTATCATATATATTTTTTCGTTCCAGCGGAAGATAAAAGGGTAGGAGAGATGATAATCACGCTCAAGAACTATTTGGGGTTTTGAAGAGTTTCCAGCTGCATCGATTTCAACAAAACTAATTACCCCTTTTGCTTTTTCAAATAAGTATTCTTCAAATATCAGATAGGTCCTATTGTTGTATGTGACCGCAAAAGGATCAGCAAAAAACTTGCCCGGGGCGGGTTTTATAATCGTAAATCCAGTTGAGGTGTAAGGCAGAGAAAAAGGCCTTCGGGCGCGATAGGCGATGAACCATTGTGGATGGACAAACAGCCAGGTAAAGAGTCTGGACAACGCAACCACTCCCTATTATATTCGATCTTGTGAAATAGGAATTCTTAAATGTTTTCAAAAGTCTTTTGTGCGAGTTGTATAACTCTCGCATTTTTTTTTTGGTATTTGTTAAACAAAAGCGATAATGACAGTTAGAAACGAATTGGGATACAATCAAACCGTAGAGGGTCGGTAGTGCCGAAAAATAGGGAATGTGCAACTATCGCATCTTGTTTTTTTTACTTGAATCAAGTTGGGAGACTTAGGAACAACAGCGTAAGTGCAATCAGGTTAGGGTTCCATTAAACTTCATAATGCTCGTTGGGCAAAACTGCTAAAAGGCAGTGACGCAAAGCACTGGGTCTGTCGACGGTTATCCGTTCAAGATTGCCAGGCTGCAGGCGCTAAGCGTCGATAGTCAGGCAATCTTTTGTTTTTGGCCGATATGCGAGAGCTGAGCCAGGGGGATGAAACCGAATTTTCTCAATGGAGGAGATAGCCGTGTCGAAAAAAGGAAATCGTTACCCTGAAGAATTCAAGAAGAAGGCGATAGCGTACAGCCAACAACCCGGAAACACGATCGCATCAGCCGCAAAGAAATTTGAAATAAGCGATCAAACCTTGAGAAATTGGATGAAAAACACTGGTGAAAGAAAACCGGCCGCTCGCTTAAAGGTTGTACAGTTGGAAAAAGAATTGAAAGAAACGAAACGTCGTTTGGAAGGCCTCGAGTTGACTAATGAAATTCTTATTAAAGCAACAGCCATATTTGCAGCTAGCAAGCAGTAATTTATTGGATTTATTACGTTTCAGTCAAGAAATGGGCCGCATAATCAATTAATAAGGAGGATTCCAGATGAAAAAGTGCATGTTGATTCTTCTTTTTCTTCTTCTTGGTTTTATACCACAGGTAAACGCAGCAGTCGCCAATACAAACCAAGTTCCGAGTGTGCCCCAGACCGGAAATGATTATGTGCTGCATTCGGGAGATGTATTATCCATCAATGTCTATGGTTATCCTGAACTCAGTTTTCCTTCCATGGGGCAACCTGAAGGGATTACAATTCGGCCAGATGGGAAGATAACTTATCCGTTTCTGGGAGAAATTGTGGCTCAAGGGATGACAACGAAAGAGTTTTCTCAATTATTGACAGGAAAACTTGAATCCTTATATGTTAATCCCACCGTCAGCGTGAATATAGTGCGACTTGGCACAGAAAGAGTCTATGTGTTGGGAGAGGTAAATCAACCGGGATCTTACGAGCTGGACAAGAGCAGAAATCTTTTGGACGCAATTGGCGCCGCAAAAGGATGGACAAAAAATGCGGCAAAAACAAAAGTCTATGTCATTCGAAAAAACCAAAAAGGTGAAGCGCCGCTTAAAGTCAATTTGATGGCATTGCTCAAAGAGGGCGATACAAGTAAGAATTATCCGCTTCAGCAAGGGGATATCGTGTACCTGACTGAAAACCACAGAATCGACTTTGCACAGGACATCGTCCCGCTGATCAATGCTGCCTACATGATTACTTGGATGGCCAATCCGAACGCATGGTGAAAAAACAGGCGCATAAAAAAATAAGCCATGGGAGGCACAATCATGCACGATGAAAAAATGGAGATGCGTAATATAGTGGCCATTATCGGTCGGCGACGAAAAATTGTCTATGGAATAGTTGGGAGCGCCATTCTTATCGCGCTGATTTTCAGCTATTTTCAACCGACACAGTACGAGGGAAATGTCAGCATACGCATTCAGTACCCACGGGGCGTGACCGACACCGTTTCAGCGCCGGTCTCAGAACAAATGGTACAACAGCAAATATTGACTTATGCGGAAATCGTCAAAAGCAGAGCTGTTGTCCAGCCGGTCATTGACTATATGTATGCTGATGAAGCAGAAAAACCACCTTATTCCGAAATGGTCAAAGCAATAGACGCAAAGCCGGTACGCGGTACGGAAATGCTCATTTTGAGCATCCTGGCGGAATCACCGGTTAAGGCCCAAAAAGCGGCGGATTTCCTGTTAACTACATTCAATGCGAAATTGACTGATATTGTTAGACTTCAGGGGAAAGAATCACGAATTTTCATTGGCGGACGTATGGAAGAAGCGAAGCGCGACTTGGATGCAGCCGAAAAAGCAGTGGTCGAATATAAACAAAAAAATCAGGCCGTATCCATCAGCGAACAGACTAGAAGTTTTATTGAACGCCAGGCAAATATAAAAAAATTGGAAGTTGATAATCAGCTGGCGCTCGAAAGAGCCTGGGCTCAGATGCGAAGCCCTACGATTATGCCGGACACTGCCGTTGTTGCCAACTACAAAAATCGTCTGGCGGACCAGGAAGCAGAAATGGCTGGGTTACTAAAAAATTATACGGAAAATCACCCCAAAGTGCTGACTTTACGGGCGGCTATGGCGGAAAATCGAGCCAAGCTGAATGAAGAACTGGCCCGCATTGCCCGAGGTGAAATGGCGCTTGGACAGGCGCAGAGAGCAACTTTAGAGCGGCTAAGCAACAAGGACGAACAAGAAATGGCGATGTTGCCGGCAAAAGAACAGGGACTGGCCCGCCTGACGCTCAATTATACCGTGGCGCAAGAATTATATGTCATGCTTTCAAAACGATATGAGGATGCCCGTATCAATGAAGTTATGCAACCGACCAATGTTCAGGTGGTTGATGTTGCAGCGTTGCCCAATAAAGCCGCCCGACCGCGTTGGCTGTTAAACGTGGCTATTGCGTGCCTGGTGGGTCTATTTGCCGGAATCACATCCAGTTTCTTCGCTGATTATTTCTACAAGACGATTGACACCGCTGAAGATGTAAAACGGCTCCTGGGGTTGCGTGTCATTGGCAGCATACCCAGTTATAGCTATCAAAAAGATAAACAACCTGCATGGAGGGATATTAAACAAAAGGCGCCGCAAGTTATCAATTCCGCAGAAGCTAAGAGCAGGGAGGGCTGATTGTGACAAAGCAAAATCGATATATTCTCAAAGATCGCGAACAATCTTCAGTGGCTGAATCGTTTCGAGCGCTAAGTGCGGCCATTCAGGATGCGCAAGAGACATCAGGAGTGAAGACTATCCTGTTTACGACGGCTAGTTCCGGCGATGGAGATTCGATGACTGCAATCAACGCGGCGGTTACACTGGCGTACGCTGGGAAAAAGGTCATTCTGGTCGACTGTGACATGCGTCGCCCGATAGTGCAGGAATTTTTTCAGTTAAATTTCTTTGGAATTACCAATATCATTATGGAAGATAAATCGATTGACGAGGCGCTGCAAAAAACGGATATCGAGGGTTTGACAGTGCTGGCTAGTGGATCCATTCCCCAAAGTCCAGTTGAATTGCTATCGAATTCGAAGTTGAGGGAGTTGCTGGAAACTCTGAAGACAATGGCGGATTATGTACTGCTAGTCAGTTCGCCGTTGATAATCAGGGCATCCACCATCATATCAGACGCCTGCATTGTGGCTTCAAAAGTTGATGGTGTTATTTTAGTGATCGACAGCCGAAGCGTGAAAACAAAAACTGCGAAAAAAGCGGTCGAACTGCTCCACGGCGCCAGGGCGAACTTGATCGGTACAGTGCTAAATGACGTCAAATTGGACGAAGAGTTTATATATCATGCTTCGTAGGTTTCGATAGTCAAGTTTTCTGGGAAAAGGCGGTGAATTGGATTGCGATCAGAAATCAATCGTTTTGGATTAATTGCTGCAGATACGCTGGCGTTGATTATTAGTCCGTTTGCTGCATTGTTTCTTCGGCTGGATGAAGTGGCGGGAAGCGCTTACTTGGACAGCATCATTGTTAACATTCCGATATTGTTGGCTGTTCAATTAAGCGCTTTTGTTGTATTCAAATTGTATCACCGCGTTTGGAAGTATGCTGGAACCCATGAACTTTTTGCCATCGTTGGGGCGATCACATTGGGACAGGCTGTTTTGTTTTTGCTTGCCCAGGCGGGCGGGGTTATCTTGCCGAGAAGTTTATATTTATTGTGCGGGATTCTCAATATTGCCATGGTTGGCGGGATACGGTTGGCCGTAAGGATTGCCTCCAATAAGTGTCAAAAGTTTCTCGGTAAGCCTGATAAAGTGTTGGTCTTTGGGGCAGGAGATGTTGGATCGTGGATTGTTAAAGAAATTCGCGCCCACTATGGCGGCAACAAGAAGATTGTGGGATTCATCGATGACGACCCGTCGAAACAAGGATGCATTATAAATGGCGTGGGAGTATTGGGTGGACGGAATGACATCGCTAAGATTGTTGCACAATTGGGAGTGAACGAGATCGTTGTTGCGATTCCGTCGGCACGTAGCCTTCTGGTTCGAGATGTAGTAACGATGTGCAGGGAAACCCAGTGCAAAGTTCAAATTGTTCCGGCCCTTCATGAAATGATAGACGGGATGGTGACACTCCGACAGCTGCGTGATGTAAACCTGGAGGATTTGCTCCGCCGTGAACCGGTCAAATTGGATGTTGCTCTTATGCGAAGGCAACTGAGGGAAAAACGAGTTTTGATAACTGGCGCCGGCGGTTCGATCGGATCGGAGATCTGCCGGCAAGTGGCCAAACTATCACCAGGGAAAATATATTTATTAGGGAAGAGTGAAAATAATATTTTTGAAATCGAACGTGAACTTCTAGGGAAGTATCCCCATTTGGAGATTGAGCCGATCATTGCCGATGTACGCGATGAAAAAAGAATTCGCGCCATATTTGCTGAACGACGTCCCGAGATTGTTTTTCATGCGGCAGCGCACAAACATGTTCCTCTTATGGAGAGCCAGCCGGTTGAAGCGGTGCAGAATAATATATTTGGGACGATGGTAGTGGCCAAAGCAGCAATGTCAGTGGAAACGGAATGCTTCGTCATGGTTTCCACTGATAAGGCGATCAACCCGTCCAGTGTTATGGGGGTCACCAAGAGAGTAGCAGAAATGGTAATTTGTTCACTGAATGGGAAAAGCTCTACCAAGTTTACCGCCGTGCGGTTTGGAAATGTATTGGGCAGTCGCGGCAGCGTAGTGCAACTGTTCCGTAAACAAATCGCCCGGGGAGAGGCCCTTACCATAACCCATCCCGAGATGTGCCGTTACTTCATGACAATTCCTGAAGCTTCTCAGCTGGTCCTACAGGCAAGTGCGATGGCTCTTGGCGGAGAAGTGTTTGTGCTCGACATGGGTGAGCCGATAAAAATTACTGATTTGGCTTGTAACTTGATTGAACTTACTGGACTCACTCCCTATAAGGATATAAAGATTGAGTATACCGGCTTGCGGCCGGGGGAAAAATTGTTCGAGGAGATATTATCGGCTGAAGAAGGCAGCACAGCAACGAAACATGAAAAAATTTATATGGCTAATTTGAAAAACGTTGATGAAGATAAGCTGAATGAAGGATTAATCGCACTGAAAAACATGGATGATTCCGACAAAATAATCAATGCTCTTGCAAAGATGGTACCAACGTACCAGGGTACCCGGGTAAGACGCTTGCGTTTGATTGACGGGAAGGATGGCACTATTGTGGGTGACGGAAGAATGATTCCTGAGGAAGCGCATTGAACAGTCGAATGGGAGCCGAAAAGCTGAAAGAGCGTCTTGTTACCGGCATCAAGTGGACAGTTGTACTGTCAGTTGTGGTTTCTGCAAGCAACTTCGCATCAACGGTTGTAGCGGCGCGATTGTTGGGTATGGATCAGTTTGGAGCCTTTTCGATTATCAGAAGCACTGTGATCATGATGGCAGGTGTGGCCGGCATGGGTATAGGAATTGCGGCTACAAAATATGTTGCTGAGCTTCGGGATGCGGACACAACAAGACTGGGTAAAATACTGGGACTCTGCTCAGTAATAACAATCGGAACCGGCGGTTTTTTCGCAGTGACACTTTTAATCTTTGCCGGGCAGCTCGCTGAATATAGCTTTAACGCCCCTCAGATTTCCGATCATTTGCGCCTTGCGGCTATCTACATTTTTTTCATTACGCTGAATGAATATCAAGTTGGCCTGCTGACTGGTTTTGAATCATTTGCCAAATTGGCCAGAGTTAATCTTGGACAGGCGGTTGGAGCTTTCCTGCTTACCTATTTGATGACATCATTGTGGGGACTGACAGGGGCGACTTTATCACTGGGCGCGGCAGCTTTATTGAATTGGTACCTTAATCATTCGGCCATAAAAGAACAACTCCATAAGCACCAGATAGTTATTTCTTATCGAGACATGTTTCAGGAGAAGGCAGTACTGATCAATTTTGCCTTTCCAACGGCTCTTTCGGGATTTATTGGTTCCATTGCCGTATGGGGCTGCAATGCTTATATGGTTCGCCAACCGGATGGATTGGTCCAAATGGCTATATTCACAGCCGCAGCATCTTTTCGTTCCCTGATCATGTTTGTGCCTGGTTTGGTTACCCGCGTGGTTACACCGGTTTTATGCAATCTTGTAGGTGAAAAAAAAACGTCCAGTTATTCAAAAGTATTTGCATTCAACGTACTAATATCGGCAATTGCATCAACGGGTATTGCCGGATTGCTTGCACTGACAGCGCCAAAGCTGCTTGCGGTTTTTGGTAAAGGGTTTTCCGGTGGATCGGACGTGGCGGTTTTGATTGCTGTGGTATCCATAGTTGAGGTGATGGCCAACACTTTTTATCAGCCCCTGCTGGCTTACGGAAGGATCTGGTGGCAGTTCCAAGTCATTGTCTGTTGGAGTCTTATTTTGGTATCGATAACATTATTTACTGTTGCGGATTACGGAGCCCTGGGATTGGCTTGGGCCTATATGGCAGCACACTTGGTATCTCTGGCAATGTATCTGTTTGCAGGATATCGAATTAAAAAAACAACGGAGCCAAGTCTAGTGAATGGTTAAACATGGAGGGAATATCAATATGGAACATGCGGCTGAACATAAACCGTTTTTCAGTATTGTAATTCCAGCATTTAATCGCGAAAAAGAAATTGTGAGGGCCATTAATAGTTGTTTGAATCAATCCTTCACAGACTTTGAAGTGGTTGTTGTGGATGATGCATCTACCGATCAAACAACTGTAGCTGTTGAAGCGGTAAAAGATAGCAGAGTGAGGTTGGTTCGCCATGCAGTGAACCGCAATGTTTCTCCGGCGCGTAATACTGGGAGCTCCCATAGCCTGGGAGAGTGGATTGTTTTCCTGGACAGTGACGACATATTCTTGCCGGGAGCGTTGCGAAAAATATGGGCAGAAGCGGTGAACTGTCCTGCAGAAATTGCGCAACTGGGATTTCTCTTTGATCGTGAAGACGGGAGAATATCGCCTGAACCGATACCCCAAGAGTGCGTGCTGGATTACATCGGCTATATGAAGTTCCGTAATGATCTTGTTCTTTCAGACTGGGTTCAATGCACCCGGCGCTCAACTTTCGATTTTGTTAAGTTCCCTGATAGCCGCGCCTATGAAAGCCCCTATCTTCTGGATTTCACGCAACAATATAAAATACGCCTGATTCCGGAAACTGTGGGTTTCAAATATTTGGACAGTGAAAACCGGATTACTTCTTCTTCCGGACGTGAGAAAGTGAACAAAATTGTTCGTGACGCCCCCGAACACTTGGCGGCAGCTGAGTATTTATTAGCTCGTCACGGGACAACGCTTCGTAAATACGCTCCCAGAAGGTATCACGTTTTTCGCAAGATGCAGCTCCTGTTCAGTTTTCTCGCAGGTCAGCGTTGGAAGGGGAGCAAACTGTCGATAGAATATGTTAGCTCCTATCCCGGCGATCTGTCTGGTTGGGTGATCTGGATGGCCGGTTTGATTGGGCCCCGTACTCTTGCCAAAGTCAGGCTTGCAAAAGTGAAAACTAAAAAGACTTTCACCCAACCTAAAACTTCGGTGAAATTATCACGGAAGGAGAGCGCATTGTGAGCGAGATAGAAAAGACAAGTGTCACAAACTATGCATCAGGTGAGATGGAGAGCTTTGGCATCAACAAAATGTTGTTGACAGGTCTGGCAGCAGGATTGATTGGAATATTGTCGACTTCAGCCATGTATAATCCCGCTGCGCCACCGGCCTATCGCATGCCGGCAGCGGGGGCAGTCATCGCTGCAATGTTCTTGTTGTCCGGGTTCCGGATCGGCAAGTTTTCAAACTGGAGATTGCTATCGCTGTTTTTCTGGACAGGTTTCGCGATGATGTCCATCGTTTCCGCAATGAACCATCGCGATCCATTGCTAGCGGAATTGTGGCAATTGGTAGGAGTCCCATTGGTTTTTTTCACTGCTTTTCCCAGAACTGCCAACAGATATGGAAACATTATGGTCATGTCCGCGACAGCACTGGCGTTTGCACCCTATATCATAGTTTCGTTATTTAAGTACCCGTTGTTTTTTCCATATGCCGGCGTTTTTGAAAACTCCAACATGTTCGGAATGGTTATATCGACCTTTTCTGCGGCGCTCTTTGGATTGCTGAGAGGAAGTTTAAACCAAAGCAGAAGAACTTTTTTGAGAACTTTTTGGGTTGGCGCGCTCGGACTTTGTTTGATCGCTTCATTCATTCTCATCACTTTCTCAGGTTCCCGCACCAGTTTCATTACATTTTTCCTTATGTATTACCTGGTATTTGTCGGAACACTATTTTTCGATGCATCGAAGCACCGCCTTGCATTAGCGATTTCAATCATCGGATTTATGATGGCAGTGTTCTATGCACTCTACAACGCGGCCATGAGTACCTATGGAAGTAATATCGTGGATACTTTATTGGGTAAGTTTTTCAATAAAATAACTCAGGGTGATGTGACGAGCGGCAGAATGTATATTTGGAAGTCCGCGCTTGAGGATGTACAAGTTTTGGGTATGGGAAACAGCTATTTCTATGAGGAACCCGCTCATAACAGCTACATCATGATACTGGCGACGAAGGGGCCTCTTGCAGCATTGTTCATGATAGCGGTTCACATTACAACCTTGTTTCTTGCCGTTCAGCGTTTATTCCACGACATCAGACAGGACGGATATGCCATAGGACCGCTTTTGATAGTCAGCAACTTTCTAATTCTGGGGCTGGCCGAAAATGTGTTTGGTACCTTGGGAAATGGCATTAACATGACGTTCCTGTTGATGGCAGGCATCCTGTTTAATGGGGGGCAAATCCGCAAACCGGTCAATCAGGGAATGGAGCGTGAACTCCAATGAAGGCAATGTTTGCTTATGAGCATAAGTTTTGTCGCGACGCAACAGGGAAGTATTATTCACCCGGCCATTTTCCATATCGTCTCTGGCAGCGATATCTGGAAGTCTTTGATGAATTGGTGGTTGTGGGACGGGTGCGCAAAATGCATCCGTGGGAAAAAATTGAAAGTATGGATTTATCAAACGGACCCAAGGTAAGTTTCGTGGAAGTTCCCTCCATCAGTAACCCTTGGTCCATGCTTTTTGCTCACAGAGAAGCGGAACGAAAAATCCGGGAAGCTTTGGTGAATTGCGACGCACTAATTGTCCGTACCAGCGCAATCGGCCTGCTGGCATCCCGAATTGCTGAAAAAATACATAAACCATGGGCTGTTGAAGTGGTTGGTTGTGCATTTGACGCCATGTGGCATCATGGAAGTTGGCGAGGAAAATTATATGCACCTTTCGCAGCTTATAAAATTCGAAAAATGATTCACAAGGCTCCCTACGCACTGTATGTGACGCAAAAATTTCTGCAAAATCGCTATCCGTGCCAGGGTCATTCTGTAGGTTGTTCCGACGTACAGCTGGGGAAAATAGATCAGGAGATACTGGAGATGCGTCTGAGAAAGATCGATCAATCGAAAGCTGTATTCAAAATTGGACTTATCGGCTCGCTTGTGCACTCCCATAAAGGAATCGAAACGGCGTTGAAAGCATTGGGGATGATTAGAGATCGGTTGCCAGATTTCGAATTTGACATCTTAGGCGGAGGAGATCCGCAAAGATGGCGTGACGTGGCGAAATATTACGGAGTTGATTCACAGACTATGTTTTGCGGGATCCTTACAAGCGGCGCGGCAGTGAATTCATGGCTGGACGAGATGGATTTGTATATTCAGCCGAGTCTGGTGGAAGGGCTGCCCCGAGCTTTAGTTGAAGCGATGAGTCGTGGCTGCCCGGCTTTGGGATCAAATGTCGGGGGCATACCTGAACTTTTGGACAATGAGTGTCTTCATAAGCCTGGAGATGCTGGCGCTTTAGCCAGAAAATTGGAAACCGTAATCAATGATAAACGATGGATGGCAAGCCAGGCCGCAATCAATTTTCATAAAGCAACTGCTTTTGAGAGCGAAACGTTGCATGATATTCGGCAGGGGTTCTGGCTCGATTTTAAGACATATTGCCAAAACAATAGTGAAGCAATGAGAGATGAAACCCGGCAAAGTTCGTATGCTTTAGCGCGCAAAATCATTCCTTGAGCAGGGAATAGAGGCATCCGAAGGAGGGAATGAGATGGAACTGTTGGATAAATACGCAACAAAGCTAAGTACGATGATCGTCATTACAGCGGTTGCCTTTTTCGCAAGCGGAATCTGGCTGCTGGAAGTTGCAGAAATCGGCATGAAAACATCCGACCTTATGCGGGCGAAATCGGCGCCAAACGTCTCGTATAATTACAGTTCCAACCTTGGCGGAAACTTGATTGTTGGTATAGATGGAGGCGCGTTATCTGACGCAAAAATGATAAATGTCAATTTTTTTGGAGCGAAGGGCGATGGGAAAACCAACGATACCGCAGCCATTTTGGCCGCTATTAGTGATGCTTTCGAGACGGGAGCCACCGTATTTATTCCTGCAGGGACCTATATGGTGGATGCGGTGGAGTCAATAAAGCTGAAAAACGGGATAACGCTTCAGATGACACCGGAAACTATCCTGAGAGTTATTCCCAATAATGCTGAAAAGTATGCGGTTCTCGCCGTAGATGGCCTTGAAAATGTTCGGATAATTAGTGGCGTTTTGCTGGGAGACCGAGGGCAGCATTTGGGGCGAAGCGGCGAATGGGGAATGGGGATCCGCATAACCGGATCCAAAAATATTCTTGTTCAGGAAACCGTTTGTAATGAATTTTGGGGCGATGGCTTCTATATTGGCGAGGGCGATATCGGAAGGCCTAGTGAAAACATTCGGATCATTGGAATAAAGGCCGATCAGAACCGGCGCCAGGGCTTGTCACTGATCAGCGGACGCAACATAGAAATCGCTGGCGCCAAGATAACGAACACTCACGGAACAGCTCCCTCGGCCGGAATTGATATCGAACCCAGTGACATGCGAAATGTTTTGGACAATATTGTGATTGCTGATCTTTATACGGCCGGAAACCAAGGCGCCGGGCTTCTTGTCAATACAGGCGCGTTATCCGGCTCACACAACGCTGTCAGTATCAAAGTGATTAATCATCAGGATGACGGGAGCGACCGTGGAATGCAGATTTCCAGTAAAGGAATTGTGCCTGGAAGCTTGATCGTTGAAGATGCTGACTGGCGAAATTCAAAGAGAAATGCTATAGCCATTCAGTCCCACGACCATCGATCTTTTCACATCGAAATTATGCGGGCAAGTATTACCAATGCAAATCAAGGTACGCGAGGGGCTGCTATTGATATATACAGCTTTAAAGATGATCCGTTAAATGAAAATGGCGGCATCGGGAACATAACAATTGAACGACCGGTGATTGCCGATACCAGTGTTATTCCCAGAACTGTTGCTGCTTTTCATATATGGGACCTACCGGGCCACCAGGTGAGTAATTTATCCATTATCAACCCGGTTCTGAAAGGAAATTTGACGTATTTGCCGGTCCCGACTGAAACAAAAGCTTTTATCCGCTATACCCAAGAGTAATGCAGGAGGTATCGATATGGAACGTAAAATTGGCATCATCGGGTTGGGGTATGTCGGCCTGCCGGTTGCAATCGCTTTTGCACGCAAGTTTAAAGAGGTTGTCGGTTTCGACATCAATTCCAAGAAAATTAGCGCACTGAGCGGCGGAATTGATAATACCGGCGAAATTGAAAAGGCTGACCTGCAGTCAACCGCATTAAAATTCACATCAAATGTTCGGGATCTTGAAAATGTTGATTTTTTTGTGGTTGCAGTTCCAACTCCCATTAATAAAGCAAATTGTCCCGATTTGCATGCGATGATTAAGGCGTCAGAACTGGTCGGCAGTGTTATGAGGCCAGGATCAATCATTGTTTATGAGTCGACCGTTTACCCTGGAGTTACGGAAGAAATCTGCGGCCCGGTTTTATCGCGGGTTTCGGGACTGAAAAGGAGCGTTGACTTCAAACTGGGTTATTCTCCAGAACGAATCAATCCCCACGACAAAGCGCATCGACTGGAAACTATCGTAAAAGTGGTATCGGGAGAAGATGAACAGACTCTGGATATCATTGCACAAGTTTACAGCGCAGTTGTCGATGTCGGCATTTTTCGGGCTTCCAGTATAAGAGTGGCCGAAGCGGCCAAAGTCATCGAAAATACGCAAAGGGATCTCAATATAGCGTTGATGAATGAGTTAGCCATCATTTTTGATAAGATGGGGATTTGTACGCGAGATGTATTGGCGGCTGCTGGAACCAAGTGGAATTTCATTCCTTTTACCCCTGGGCTCGTTGGCGGGCATTGCATCGGCGTCGATCCCTACTACTTAACTTATAAAGCTGAGGAAATTGGCTATAGCCCGCAGGTGATCCTAGCTGGACGAAGGATCAACGATGGTATGGGTAAATATATAGCCGAGCAGACGGTTAAAAAGATTGCCAAGCAACATATTATCGTTTCTGATGCCAAAGTGGGAATTTTCGGGCTAACTTTTAAGGAAAATGTTCCTGATTTGCGTAATAGCCGGGTGCCGGATATTGTCGATGAATTGCGTAGTTATGGGATAGAAGCTTTGGTGCATGATCCAGCGGCAGATAAAGAAGCTGCAATGGATGAGTATGGCATTGTTCTACGCGATTTGTCCGATTTTGAGCAACTGGATGCAATTGTCTTAGCTGTTGCTCACGCAGAATATGTGAAATTAGGCCTTGGTGAATTCGTTAAGATGCTAAATGCTCACACTGGGGTCATTGTCGATGTCAAATCAATATTTGATCCGCGCAACATCCCACAGGGGGTGAGGTATTGGGGGCTATAGAGACTACGTACGAAACGGTAAAAAGGAGTATGCGCCAAAGACCGCGGAGATGGTTGATCACTGGAGCTGCGGGGTTTATCGGGTCCAATATTCTTGAGCAGTTACTTCTGTTGAATCAAACTGTTGTGGGAATCGACAATTTTTCTACCGGTTATCAACGTAATATTGATGAAGTGCTGAATAATGTCAGCGTAAAACAAGCTTCCAGGTTCAGCTTCGTCGAAGGGGATATCCGTGACCTTGCGGTATGCCAATCAGTCTGTGAAGGAGTAAATATAGTTTTACAGCAAGCAGCAATAGGCTCGGTTTCTCGTTCAATATCCGACCCTATGACAACGAATCAGAATAATATTGATGGGTTTTTAAATATATTGATTGCATCCCGAGACTCACACGCGCAAAGTTTTGTCTATGCATCTTCAAGCTCAGTATACGGCGATTGTCCGGATCTGCCAAAGCTGGAAGCGCAGTTGGGAACCCCATTATCCCCTTATGCGGTTACAAAATATGTTAACGAATTATATGCAGGCGTTTTTTCCCGCCTATATGATATGCGGTGCATTGGACTTAGATATTTCAACGTTTTCGGACGACGACAAACTCCAAATGGCGTCTATGCAGCGGTGATCCCCAAGTGGTTTTCCAGTTTGCTCAGAGGAGAAGTGGCATATATTAATGGTGATGGTAAAACCAGTCGAGATTTCTGTTATGTCGACAATGTTGTCCAGGCTAATCTGTTGGCAGGATGCGTATCCAGTCAGGAGTCGATGTCGGAAGTCTACAATATCGCATGCGGCGAGAGAACAACACTCCAGGAGTTGTTTTCAATGATTCGCGATTTGCTTGAATCATCGAATCCGGCTAGGGTCTGGGGATCGCCTCAATATCGCAATTTTCTTCCCGGGGAAATTCGCCATTCACACGCTGAAATCAGCAAAGCAAGGCAGTTTCTGGGTTATAGTCCGACACATTTCGTCAAGGATGGACTCGCAGAGGCATCCGACTGGTATCAACAACACGCGCAAGATTATTCCGAACTTATCGATGATGGGGGTGCATTATGGGCAGGATTTTGATTATTGGCGGCAATGCTTATTCATTGGTAAAGTTTCGTTTCGCCATGATTAAAAATATGGTTGAAGAAGGGCATGAAGTTTTTGCCATGGCTCCCGAAACCGATTTGGCAGGAGAGATGGCGACTAGCATGATTCAGAGTGTTTCGGAAAGATTGAAAGCCATAGGGGTTGCTTATGTGCCGATTCCTCTCAATCGCACAGGAATAAGTCCGCTGCGTGATTTACACACGCTGTATTATTTAACTCGAAAAATGAATGAACTTAAACCAGATATCGTTTTTTCCTATACAGCCAAACCAGTCGTGTATGGATCCATGGCAGCACGAATTGCGGGAGTCAGGAACATATTTTCCATGATTACGGGACTGGGATATGTGTTTATTGGTGAAACGTGGCGACAAAAAGTACTTGCCCAAATTCTTATCCTTCTATATAAAATGACTTTCAAATTTAACAAACAAATCTATTTTCATAATCCTGACGATCTTGAACTGTTTAAGAAATTAAATATATTGCCTGGTGGCCAGAAAGCGGTTGTCGTAAATGGGTCCGGTGTCAATATCGACCACTTTGCTAATACAAAGCCCCAAACAGATAAAATCGTATTTCTGGTTATCGCAAGATTGCTTTGGGACAAGGGGATCGGTGAATTTGTCAGTGCTGCCCGGTTGTTAAAAAAGAAATATCCTGATGTAAGTTGGCGGATCGTAGGACCTTATGACAACAACCCCAGTGCCATTAAACGCAGTGATATATTGAAATGGCAAGAGGAAGGAATTGTAGAGTACCAGGGGGCAACAGATGACGTTCGTCCATATATTGCAGACGCTAGCGTTTATGTGTTGCCCTCTTATCGTGAAGGGCGGGGGCAGTCGATCGTGGAGGCGATGTCAATGGGGCGACCGGTCATCACTTCCGATGCACCGGGTTGCAGGGAAACGGTTGTTGAAGGCGTCAATGGTTTTTTGGTTCCTGTTCGTGACCCTGAGATGTTAGCGATCGCAATGGAAAAATTTATCCAAAACACTAAACTGATAACGGACATGGGGATTCAAAGCCGTGAAATTACCGAGGCCCAGTACGATGAGAACAAGGTCAATCACATCATTCTACAGACAATGGGACTGAAGGGTTTGACGGACAAGCAAGCTGAATTCTCTTGGGATCTGGTTTCCAAATCGTCATAAGTTGAATTCGGGTGGTGACAAATAAATGAAAAGGATGATTGAACTGGTTATTGCATCACTTTCACTATTATTGCTGTCGCCTGTCCTGTTGACCATTGCGATAGTGGTTCGGTGGCGACTAGGCTCTCCGGTGATATTCAGAGCGGTCAGGCCAGGATTGTATGGGAAACCATTTTGCATGTATAAGTTTCGCACCATGACAAATGACTGTGACGCCACTGGAAAACTATTACCTAATAAGCAGCGGGTAACAAAATTGGGAGAGTTTTTACGCCGTACCAGCTTGGATGAGTTACCTCAATTGGTGAATGTTATCAAAGGCGAAATGAGCCTGGTCGGGCCACGGCCCTTAGTAATGGAGTATTTGCCGCTCTACAGCGCAGAACAGTTTCGACGTCATAACGTCAAGCCGGGAATTACCGGTTGGGCACAAATCAATGGACGCACCTCTGTTTCGTGGAAGGAAAAATTCGAATTGGACGTATGGTATGTGGATCATCACAGTTTTTCTTTGGATATGCGGATTCTTTGGCTGACCATTCTAAAAGTATTTACGCATAGCGATGGCAACAGTACGGGTGAAACAGAATATGGGGATTTTTCCGGATCGAATTGAAGGGATGGGAGAAGAATGGCAATCAATATCGGAGAAATTCAATTACGCCGCCCCGAACCCAAAGATGTTGAAGCGATGTATCGATACCGTAACGATCCTGAAATTGTTGCGGCGCTGGGATCGTTTTCAAAAGGCTATTCCCGAAGCGACATGCTGGAGTGGGTCGAGCGCCAGAGAAAAAGCACGGATGATATTGTATGGGTGATCGCCGATGCAGAAGATAACTGTATAGGGCATTGCGGCTTATATCAGATCAATTCGATTACAGGCGTGGCGGAAACAGCGATATGCATAGGTAATTCCTCCTTTAGAAGGGGACAAACCGGCAGGGAAGTTATTGTAGCGGTGATAAACTACGCATTCGAACAGTTGAATTTGCGAAAAATCCGGGGCGATGTACTCAGTTCGAACAAAATATCACTTAGTTTCACCCGGAAATTGGGATTTAAAGAAGAATGTGTGCTGCGCGAGCAAGAATACAGAAACGGACAGTACGAGGATGTGCATGTCTTCGGTATGTTTCGGCGTGACTGGAATCAGGATCTGTTCTAAAGGATGCCAGGCTGATGTGATCGTTCAGATGAGATGGAAAGGGGGAGAACATCTTTGCTGAAAATCAATGAACAAATTACATTGCGTAGCCCTGAAGCAAAAGACACAGAAAGGATGTACCAGTATCGTAACGACCCTGATATCATATCGGCGTTAGAAGGCTTCTCGAAAGGGTTTTCCCGCAAAGACATGCTGGAGTGGGTCGAGCAGCAACGAAATAGAAAAAATGATCGTATATGGGTGATCGCTGATGCGGAGGACCGGTGTATTGGGCACTGCGGCTTATACAAAATTGATTCGGACACCGGCATGGCCGATATTGCCGTATGCATCGGCAATGCAGCTTTCAGGAAAGGGCAAAGCCGGGCCATTATGAAAGCAGTGTTGAATTATGCATTCGTGGAGCTGAAGTTGAGAAAAATCACGGCTGAAGTACTTAACACCAACAAATTATCAATCAATTTCACCAAAAAATTTGGATTCAAGGAAGAATGTGTTTTGCGAGAACAAGAATACAGGAATGGACTGTACGTGGATATGCATGTCTTTGGTCTGTTTCGATGCGATTGGAACCCTGATGCGGTAAGATGCTTACCAGCTTGACGTGACCATTCAAGCCAAGGGAAAGGGGGAGGAACTCTTTGTTGAAAATCACTGAACAAATTTACTTGCGCCGCCCAGAACCGTCGGATAGCGAAGCAATGCATCAGTATCGGAATGACCCTGAAATCGCAGCAGCGCTGACACAGTTTTCCAAGGGATATTCCCGGAACGACTTGCTGGAATGGGTCGAACGCCAGAGAAAGAGCTCGACAGATATTGTATGGGCAATCGTTGATGCGAACGATAACTGTATCGGACACTGCGGATTAAGTGAGATTAATTCACGAAATGGTGTGGCAATAATCGATATCTGTATCGGACAGGCGGCGTTCAGTGGCAAAGGATTGGGTGAAGCGATTATTGGCAGTGTGCTTGATTACGCTTTCCAACAAATGAATCTCAGGAAGATCCGGGCGAAAGTGTTGTCAAGCAATGCTATTGCCCTGGGTCTGCTTCGCAAAATCGGTTTTGAATCCGAGGGCGTTTTACGCGAAGCCAAGTATCGCAATGGACAATACCTGGACTTTCATATGCTGGCACTATTTAGAAGAAACTGGGGACAGGGAGCGAAACCATGTCCGCAAAACTAAAACCATGGGAGTCAGGCAGTGAATTTCATTGGATGAATCTGTCGAATTTTTCCAATGAACCAGCACATCCAGCTCATGCCCACCTTTATTCGCTCGGTCGCACAGCCCTTGCGGACACAATAAAGTTTGCGATGCTTGGGATGGGGTGGAAAAGACTGTGGATATCTACTTACAATTGTCCGGAAGTAGTGGCAGCTATTGAATCTACTGGCATCGAAACTGCTTTCTATTTCGATACTCCCTTCGATCCGGCTTCGGTTCCGACCAATATTGCACCTGGAGATGCAATATTTATTGTCAATTTCTTTGGCATCAAATCCAAGGAAGATTATGCCGGTTTTTATCAACTGGGGATCCCAGTTATCGAAGATCATACTCACGATCCCTGGAGTCCCTGGGCAATGGAAAGTAGGGCGGACTATTGTATCGCATCTTACAGGAAGGTACTTCCTATTCCTGATGGCGGAGCAGTATGGTCGAATAATGGTTCACCACTTGCTCCAGATCCGCTAGAAAACGATAGATCGGCTGCGGAAATCAGTGAAAAACTAGGGGCGATGGTACTAAAAACGAATTATTTGGCAGGGGCTCCATTCGAAAAAAATAGTTATATTTCTCTGTTTGATCAGGCAAAGAAAAAAGTTGCGCAATTGGCATTGCAAGGAAATAATGACGGAAAAGCCGTTAGTTCCTTATCCAGAGAAATGTTGAAGATCTTTCCTTGGAAAGTGTGGCGCAAGCAACGTTCGAGAAACCATCGCCATATGCTTCAAAAGTTGAGCTGCTCACCAGACCTGCGCATTCTTGAGCCACATGGCGCTGATTCATGTCCATTCATTTTGACAATGCTGCTTTCTTCGCGGCTAGAACGGGAGCGGGTTAAGCAGCGATTAATTGAACGATCTGTATATCCTGCCGTTATTTGGCCATTGGAACGGATAAGCTCTCCATGGAGCGAGGAGAGATCATTTGAGATATCTGAAAGGATTTTGGCTGTGCAATGTGATGGTCGGTATAGTTTGGCAGATATGGACAGAGTAGTCGTTATTTTGTCCGAGTGCATAAATTTATAGAAGGTGGAAAAAATGAAGGAATTTCGCCTGCTAGATGCCGCTAATACCGAAGACTATGAATCCTGGCTTCGTACCTGGTCGGAGTGGCCATTGCGCGAAGTGTTTGCTCATCCGGAGTATGTGAAATTGTTTTCCAGGGAATGTGATCGCGCAATCTGTGCTGTGCAGGAAAATGCTGAGGGACTCATTCTGCTGCCGCTCATCCTGCGACCACTGTCGGCAGAAGAGTGGACGAGAGAAGACGATAATCATTTTGATGTAGTGGCGCCCTATGGATTTGGCGGTCCTTATGTGCTGGGGCGATATGATATGGAAGAGTTTTGGCGTCAATTGCAAAATTGGGCAGTCGAGGCGGGCGTGATTTCCGCGTTTTTCCGTTTCTCTCCCTATGCAGCCGATATCGGCGAATTTATTGACACGGTAGAAATATGTGGGGGAAATGTGATCCGGTCATTGACAGAGGGAAGGGATGAAATTTGGAAAGATTATAAACATGCGGTTCGGACTTGCGTGAGAAGCGCTGAAAAGAGTGGGATAACTGTGCAGTTCGACGAAGTTGGTGAAAGTTTCCCGGATTTTATCCGTCTGTATTACCAGACGATGCAACGGTGCAATGCTGCATCACAATATTATTTTCCTGTTGAGTTTTTTCACAAAATAACCACTCGGCTGCCCGGACAATTTTTCCTAGCTCATGCGATCTATCAGGGTGAAGTGATTGCCAGCAAGATGGTGCTTTCTTCTCACGATCACATTTATCCATTTTTGGGCGGAGTTAATGACGCTTTTTTAAAACTAAATCCCAATCAGTTGTTAGATACGCATATTTTCAATTGGGGAATAGAACAGGAGAAAAAGAGCAGTGTTCTTGGCGGTGGACATGAAGGATATGATGGAGTGTTTCAGTACAAGAAGAAGTTTGCACCGTCAGGTGTAGTTCCATACCGGATCGGAAAGCATATTTTTGATCCAGTTGTATATCAATCTCTATGTGCAAAACGCAAGAACTATGAATCGGAACATGAACAACTTTGGACTGATACTGGAACCTTTTTTCCGGCTTATCGTGCAGGATGATTTAACATGGGGCGCCACAGTCTGTGTCAAAGGAGCAATAGCATGAAGTTGTTTAGTATTTTAGACGCCGCCAATAGCGAAGACTATGAATCCTGGCTTCGTACATGGTCGGAGTGGCCATTGCACGAAGTGTTCGCCCATCCGGAGTATGCCAAACTGTTTACCAGGGAATGTGATCGCGCGGTTTGCGCAGTACAGGAAACCGCAGATGGAAAAATTTTGTTGCCGCTGATCGTGCGCCCACTTTCGGCGGAAGGGTGGGCAGGAGCAGAGAGTGAGCATTTTGATGTGGTGGAGCCCTATGGTTTTGGAGGACCGTATGTGACAGGGCAATATGATATGGAAGCGTTTTGGCATCAACTTCAAAAATGGGCAGTCGAGTCAAACATAATTACTGCATTTTTTCGTTTTTCTCCCTATGCTGCCGATATCGGTAAATTTGTCGGCGTGGTGGAGGCGAGCGGGAATAATGTGATCCGTTCTTTGGTAGAGGGAAAGGAGGGGATTTGGCAGGATTATGATTACATAGTTAGGACTCGTTCCAGACGGGCAGAGCAAAGTGGAATTACTGTGGAATTCGATGAAACCGGTGAAGGTCTTTCAAGCTTTATCCGCCTATATTACCAAACGATGCAGCGACATAATGCAATACAACAATACTATTTTTCAGAGGAGTTTTTTCGCAAAATCACCACACAGCTACCCGGACAATTTTTTCTAGCCCACGCAATGTATCAGGGAGAAGCGATATCTTCGTACTTGGTGTTGGTGTCCCAGGAAAATATTTACTATTACCTTGCTGGAACTGACGAGAGTTATTTTAAATTTCATCCCAATCAGCTTTTGATGACGGCCGTATTTCGTTGGGGCATCGAGCATGGGAAAAAAACTTGTGTCCTTGGCGGGGGATATGATGGATATGACGGGGTATTTCAATTTAAAAAGAAGTTTGCGCCCTCTGGTGTTGTTCCTTTTATGGTTGGAAAACAGGTTTTTGATCCTATAAAATATCAAACTCTTTGCGAAAAACGTAGAAACCATGAAATGGAGCACGGAAAAGTATGGGATGTTGGTGGTTCTTACTTTCCAGCCTATAGAAGCAATAGCGATTGATCATGAAACGTATCGGCTGTATTGCAGAACGTGTGAAGTAATTTATTGTGGGAGATGATTAGAATGGCCAATGCAAGAAAACATATTTGCCTATCGCCACCCCACATGAGCGGTTTGGAGCAGGAATATGTCGCTGATGCCTTTGCATCGAACTGGATCGCACCGTTGGGACCCCATGTAGATGCACTGGAAGACACAATCGCCAAATATGTCGGAGCTAAAGGAGCTGCAGCCCTGTCTTCCGGAACAGCTGCCCTTCATCTTGCATTGAAATGCGCGGGTATCCAACGAAACGATTGGGTTTTTTGCTCATCACTAACGTTTGCTGCTTCCGCCAATCCGATTTTATACGAAGGCGCCAAGCCAGTTTTCATTGACTCGGAACCTGAATCCTGGAACATGTCACCAGATGCTTTGGCACGAGCTTTTGCCGCCGCCAGTCGAGAATCACGAATCCCAAAGGCTGTGATCATCGTTAATTTATATGGCCAAAGCGCTGACATGGATTCACTTCTCACAATCTGTGCCTCTTATGGCGCAGTGGTGATCGAAGATGCTGCTGAATCTCTTGGAGCAAGATATAAAGGAAAAGCAAGCGGGACCTGCGGAAAATACGGGATGTTTTCATTCAACGGAAATAAGATTATTACAACCTCGGGCGGTGGCATGCTGGTGTCGGATGATTTGGAGGCTTTGCAGAAAGTGCGTTATTGGGCGACTCAGGCGCGTGACCCTGCCAGACACTACCAACACAGCGAGATTGGGTATAATTACCGCTTGAGCAATATTGCTGCAGCAATCGGACGCGGGCAAATGTGTGTCATCGATGAACGCATAAATAAAAAGCGCCAAATATTTGAGCGCTATCATTCAGAGCTATCCAATTATTGCGGCATTGATTTCATGCCAGAGGCATCATACGGGCAATCTAACAGATGGTTGACAACGCTGACCGTTGATCCGGAGCGGGCGAATATTACAGCGAATGAATTAATGGATGCGTTAGCGGAGGATGACATTGAATCGCGTCCCGTATGGAAACCGCTCCATTTACAACCGATTTTTGGAGCCTATCCATATTATTCGCACAGAGTAGGTGAGAGCGTTTCTGATCGCCTATTTGAACACGGAGTTTGTCTGCCGTCCGGGACTAATATGACGGAAGCAGAACAGGATAGAGTATTGGGTGTCATAAAAGACAGTTTGCGGCAGCATGAACGAAGGCATTGCAGCCCTTATTATGGCTCAAAAGGCGGAAATAACCAATGGGACAGCAATCCCGCGACGGCAGGAGTCATATCGACAAATTGACACCCATACTGATTTTCGCGATTCCATATCGCTTTCGCTGACAAGCGAAGTTTGCCAGAAGGGGTTCCAATCTCAAGTCCTAATTGCTGTTCCAAGTGAAGTGGGAGATCGGTCTGCAAGTCGATGCCGGTCATAGTAAGGTTGAATGCCTGAACGGTATTAAACACATCAGGGTTGTCCTTGATAATAAGCTGGATTGGCAGGGGTGACTTCACTTTTCCTCTACCTTCTTTTCATTAAAATTCAGAAGAACATTTTTAATAATAATATCATACTTCACTTGGTTTTTACATAAAACGGGAGGACAAGATGCTGAAAAATCAAGCGCGCCCGGTGAAGGTTCTTCACGTGGTCGGAAGAATGAATCGTGGTGGAGTAGAAACGTGGTTAATGCGTTTGTTGCGAATTATGGATCGAGAGTCGTGGCAGATGGACTTCTTAGTGGGCGATCCCGTGCATGCTTCGTTTGACGATGAGATTAAACAGCGGGGGTCGAAAATACTTTACTGTCCGCTAGTGCGCAATCCCTTGTTATACTCATTTCGTTTGTTGAAAACTTTGAAAATGAATGGACCGTATGACGTAATCCACAGTCATGTTCATCATTTTAGCGGGGCGTTGTTGCTGGTTGCCTGGTTCTTGGGGATCCCTGTTCGCATTGCCCATAGTCATTGCGATTCACTTTTGGTTGATTCCCAAGCATCCTTTTCACGCAAAATTTACCTAAAAATTATGAAAAATCTTATTGACCGGTTCGCGACTATTGGCTTGGCGGCCAGTAATGAGGCGAAAACCGCACTAACAATAGGCGAGAAACGAAAACTTTCCTGGCGGATCAGTCACTGTGGAATCGATCTATCCGAATTTTCACAAAGCATCAATAAACCCTCGCTTCGGAGAGAGTGGAACATTGCGGAAAAATCAATTGTCTTGGGGCATGTGGGAAATTTTCACTTGGCCAAAAACCACCACTTTATATTAAATGTTGCGCATGAAGTCTTTAAGCGAAAACCTGACGGACGACTGATCCTCGTCGGCGAAGGAATGCTGCAAGACGCAATTCGGACGCAAGCGAAGCAACTGGGAATTGATAGAAATATCATCTTTACAGGCACTCGCCCGGATGTACCTCGCTTACTTGGCATAATGGATATTTTTCTATTTCCCTCAATATTTGAAGGATTGGGACTCGTTGTGATTGAGGCGCAGGCTGCAGGCCTGCCCATTGTGATTGCCGACTCCGTGCCGAAGGAAACTGAAATTGTTGCCGAATTGTTCCATTGGATGTCCCTCTCTGATCCGCCTGAAATATGGGCTCAACAATGCATTCAGGCTTATGAAAAAAGCCAGGGTCTGTGTTGGATGGATACGAACAGAAAAATCGGCGCAACCTCTTTCAATATAGTTAAAAATTGGCATGACTTACAACGCATTTATAAAGGTGAGCAAGTTGAGCTATCTCAACTGACTTAAGTACGCGCTATCCCAATAACCCCGTCAAGAAATCCGTATTCAAGAGAGGAGTGAGACCGAATGAGACGGTCAAACTTTCGTATCAGGTCAAGGGCCCTGGCAGTGTTTCGGATTTTTTGCCTTTTATCGATGATTTGCTTGCAAAATTTTGCTCCCTTCCTGACGGTGGTATCCGCAGCAGAGGAAAAATTTACTGTTTCAGAAATTGAATTTCAGGGAAATCATTTATTTGCAGAAAGCGTATTGCAAAAGGCGACTAAAGCATTTTTGGGCAGTAATAAAACCGTCAAGGACCTGGAGAAAATTCAGAATGCGGTATTTTTGGTATACAAAAAGGCCGGATATACCTTGGTCAGTGTGTTAATTCTCAAACTTCCAGACAGTACAGGACGGTTGAGCGTCATTGTGAAAGAGGATGTTCTGCGTAATATTACAATCAAAGGCAATAAATATTTGCATGAAGCGCACATCCGACAGGCGTTGCCGGCATTGAAAACAGGAAAAGCAATCAATACGAAAAAATTGGACAGGCAAATACTGGTTGCCAACGATAACCCGTCACGGGTTATTACAGTTTCCTTACAAACCATAGATGTCGGTATATTTGACGCGCTTGTTAATGTAAGTGAGGACAAAATCATTACTCAGTCGCTTTCATTGGATAATACGGGAAACCGCTACCAAGACCCTCTTAGAATCAACTATCGATTTACCGATGCCGGCCTTGGTGATCGGCGGGATGCAACGGGGACTTTTATATTCTCCCGATCTCCCAGCAATAGTATCCGGCAGTATCTTGCCTATTACAATCAACCCTTGTCGAGCCAAGGAAATAGTCTGCAATTACTGGTAGCATATTCCAACAACGAAACCGGCATGTCGCAATCGGGATATGGCGATTTCAATATGGCCGGTGCGGGGCATTTTTACAGTATGCATTACATTCAGCCACTTTATCGGTCTTTGAGTACGAAACTCGCGCTTGACGTTGGCCTTGATTATCGTAATTCCATCGATAATACCAATTTTGCCGGAGTTAAACTATATCCGGATATTAATTCGTTTCCTTTTTTCATATCTGGTCAATATACTTGGCAGGGAAAGACGGATACTGTTTCTTCCAACATTTCGTACGTGCGAAACATTCCAGGTGGATATTTAAATAATGACTTTATTTACGGCATAGTTTGGCCGGGGGCGTCTTCCGATTATGCCCTTTGGCGCGGCAATCTCACTTATATGCATAGATTCAAGAATGGCTGGATTTTCAACAATCGGTATGATGCTCAGTACACGACACAATCACTCATACCGGACGAGCAATTTGGGTTGGGAGGAGTTCGTTCAGTCCGCGGGTTTGAGGAACGTGAATTGACTGGTGACAAGGGCTTTAGTGCCAGCTTCGAAATGTATACCCCTCCATTGGGCCATGGAATTAGACTGCTTGCGTTTTTTGATATCGGGCAAATCTGGGGCTATGATTATCCATTCAACGGTGGAGAACTCTTAGGTCCAGCAACAATTTCCAGTACTGGCATAGGAATTCGCTGGACGATTACCCGGTGGCTAACCGTTAACGCTGACTATGCCTATGTCATAAAAGGTGCTGCAACAACCCCTGACCATGACACCCGAATTCATTTTGAAATGACTTTATTATTCTGATAGATGGATTGGTTGTATTCAACAAACCTTTTAGATCGCGATATTAGCCACGTTGTTTTGAATTAATAAAACTCATTACAATTGACAATATTTGCAGTTTGTTTTGGGGTTATTATTATACAAATCAATAATGACAGCTGGAAACAACTTGATTACAATCAAAGTAAAGGAAATGGTTTTTTTGAGAACCTATAAAACTTCGCTAAGGACTGGTTAATTCGTGTTTGCATTAATAGGTGGTGCAGGCAAATAAGGAAGGGTGGGGGTGAAACTCATGAAACGAGCCATGGATTTGATGATGGCAACCCTTTTCTTGTTAGCACTGGCTCCAGTCTTTTTAATCTTGTCCATCATCATTGGGTGTCATTTTGGATTCCCGATAGTTTCGAAATCTCTAAGTCCAGGGCGTCAAGGAAGACTCTTTTATCTTTATGAGTTTCGTACACATCACGATAAAGGCGAGATATCCTTGAAATTGCTGCCAAATTCGAACAAGGTTGAACAACTGGTTAGCTTTTTACAGCGCTCAAAGTTGCATAAATTACCCCAATTGCTAAATATTCTGTTTGGTGAAATGAGCTTTGTTGGTCCCACCCTGAGTACGCGTGAATATCTTGTGAATTGCGATATTGAGCAGGTTCGTCGTTTTCATGTCAAACCAGGCATTACGGGCTGGGCGCAGATCAATGACAGCATTGGCCTATCCAGGGCCGAAAATGAACGGCTTGACGTATGGTACGTCGATAATAAAAGCTTAAAACTTGATTTATGCATCCTTTGGTTGACCATAAGGAAAAGTATCAATGTCAAGATTATGGATAATTGGGGGATGCCCTGGTACAAAAAAATTCAGGAATATGTTGGAAGGGTCGGTGGCGAGCGAAATTTGGGCATAAGGCAGAGCTCTCGTAAGTGATTGGTCGAATTGAGTCCAGCGCCCAGCCTCGTCATGGCATTCCATAATCAAGCCTGACCAGAACTATTTCACAAAAACGAAGGGGGAAATTTAAGATGGTATCTTGCCACATTTCTCCACTGCAATTCCCAACGAATATTCTTCGCTGTGGAGGCCCGCCATTTGAGCCGATTTTATCCGAAGGGGACCGCTTGTTACGCCGAATGGTCGGATTAGTGTGTAAAAGTTCAATAAATTTAAGAGGTGAAGATGAATGAAAGAGTTTAAAGGGCGTAGAATCGCAATAATAGGGGGAGCTGGCTTCATTGGACATCATTTGGCCTTACGGCTCAAAGAAGTGGGCGCCGAACCTTTGGTCGTCGATAGTTTGTCTGTTAATAATTTATACAGTATCAAAAAAAATATGGACTCACTCCCTAATGCGCAACTTTGTGTGGATATGATCGAACAACGCCTTAATCTCATGAGAGAAAAAGAGATCTCCTTGACTGTTGCTGATGCGCGTGACTATGATAGTTTATACAATATCATCGCGAATCTAGAGGTGGATTCCATTGTTCAAATGGCTGCGGTAGCCCATGCCAATCGTTCCAATAAGGACCCGTATGCTACTTTTGATCATAGCTTCCGGACGTTGGCGAATGCTTTGGAGATCGCGCGCGTGCTTAAATTGCAGCATTTTGTTTATCTGTCATCTAGTATGGTGTATGGAAATTTCAAAACCGCAGTAGTGACAGAGGAAACTCAATGTGAACCTCTCGGGATTTATGGATCTTTGAAATTTGGTGGTGAAAAGTACGTTATAGCTTATAATCAGGTTTTCAAATTGCCATACACGATTGTTCGGCCCTCGGCTCTTTATGGACCGCGTTGTGTAAGTCGTCGGGTAGGGCAGGCGCTGATTGAAAATGCGATTCAAGGCTTGGAAGTGTCGATTAATGGTGATGGATCTGATCGTTTGGACTTCACGTACATCGACGATTTAGTTTCTGGATTGATGAATGTGCTGGAAAATGAGAAAGCTCTCAATCAAATATTTAATTTGACTTATGGCGAGGCACGGACGGTAGCCCAGATGGTGGAAATTTTGAAAGAACATTTTCCTGGAGTAATTATGAAAAAAAATCCACGGGATGAACTGATGCCAGCTCGTGGCACACTATCAGTCGATAAGGCTAAAGAACTTATCGGCTATAATCCGAAATATCCGCTGGAAAAAGGTTTCGTCGAGTACATCAAATGGTACAAGGGGTTGACATGTGATAAGAGTGCTTTGGAGGAATTAGAGAATAGGATTAAATTGCCTCAATTAATTAGTGTTTGATCAATAGGCGCTTTAGCGTAGGAACCTCATTTGGGAAAATACTTGTCGACAAAATGATGCGCAATCCGTCTTTTTCTAGATGGGAATAATAGAAGATAAAGGATAATTATACAATTTTTAATAGGTTGTTTCATTTCGTGTATGGGGTTAAAATAAATTCGTGACAGTTTTGTTGCGAATTTATTTTTGTGTTTTTTTAATGGTCCCAATAAAAGAAAGGACTAAAGTCTTGTGGAAATATGAGCTGTAAGCATCAGGTAATTTCCATTGACAATAGTCTATAATTAAGGCAAGCTATACACTGGTCCCGAATAATGACGAAATTTTTGAAGTAATCGTCAAGTTGTTGTCACATTGCACCAAAAATGGCATTAATCACACTATTATCTAAAATTTATGAGCTTAACTTTTTTTCATGTTTCGCCGACAACTATTTTGACAATGGGACTAAAATGAAAAGGGAGGGAGATCGAGAAAAAACAAAAAAACAGGAAGAATAATTTTGTTTTAGGAAGAATGTAGGAAAAACAAAAAAAGAAAGAGGGTATAATTAGTTGACAATAAGTATAAAAAAACACAAACATTCAAGATTACAACGTATCTTGGGCTTGTCTCTTGCGCTCAGCATTCCACTTTTTTCAGCCGGAGTTTTTGGGTTGGGACAACCGCAGAACCTGTTGACGGGTTATGGAAAAGCGGAAGCTTATAGTCGATATTCTTGGTCGAAGTACTTTACCCCCCGTTACACACCGACGACAACAACAACAACGACACCGACACCGACGACAACAACAACAACGACACCGACAACAACGACACCGACAACAACGACGCCGACGACAACAACCGGAACTGTTGTCGATGTCAGAAATTTTGGTGCAACAGGTAATGGTACAACCAATGATACTGCGGCTATCCAAGCGGCTATAAATTCGTTGTCTACCGCAGGCGGAACAGTCGTTATTCCTGCTGGGACGTATGCAATTGACGCTCTGAAGACAATTCAGCTGAAGAACAATGTAACTCTTCAAATGACTCCGTCAACTATTCTTCAGGTAATTCCTAACGCTTCGGATCTTTATGCGGTATTGAATCTAGGCGGAGTCAGCAACGTCAAGGTGAATAGCGGGATCCTGTTAGGAGACCGTTACACGCATAAGGCTACTGGTGGCGAATCTGGATTTGGCGTAGCTATCCTCGGCTCCGATCAAGTCACGGTGACGGGAACCGCAGCCAACAATATGTGGGGTGATGGGTTTATCATTGACGATGGTCCCGGATGGGGCGATAGTACGAAACACTCCACTAATATTCAGTTGGTTGATGTCTCGGCTGACAACAACCGGCGGCAAGGGATATCCGTGATTTCCGGTCAGAATATCTCGATTATTCGTCCCAAATTGACGAATACGAACGGGACGGCTCCGCAAGCGGGTATCGATGTCGAGCCGAATGATCCCACGGATGTTCTACAAAATATTGTAATTACGGATGCGGTAACATCTGGAAACTTAGGATCGGGAATCAGTCTGAGCCTTGGTGCTCTTGTTGGAACTACAACTCCAATTAGCATTACGGTAAACAACCATCAAGATAATGGCAGTAATATTGGATTGGATGTTTCCGGCGGATTGGGTGCAATTCCGGGAAAAGTTGAAATTAACAACTCAACCTGGACGAACAGCAAGACCAATGGATTGCAAATTGTTGGAGTGGATTACCGTGGATTCAGTACCACGGTCAATAATTCCACAGTTGTAAATGCAGGAAATTCCGAAGGGATGGCTATCTATAACTATGACTCCACAGTTCTTGGAAACGTTCACCTCAACAATCCAACCGTTACCAGAACTAGCGGAAATATGACGGGGGCGTTTTATGTAGCTTCCAATAAGGCTGTGCAAAATATCACGATTGTCCAGCCGATCCTCAATGGAGTGTCGATGGGATCAGTAACTAGTGGTGTATCGGTAACAAAATAAGCCTTTTTACACTACCGGAAGACTAAACTCACCCTCAATGGAGAGTCTTATTGCACTTCCTGGATGCCCCAATTAGTGCAATAAACACTCGAAATAAAAGAACGCTCCCTTATCTTTTAGAAAGGGAAGCGTTCTTTTATTTGTTTGAATCGGTATATCCGAAGACTGTTGTGAGCGGTTTGCAGGAATACAGAGCAGCGGGAAAGAATGAACTGTAAGAACAAAGCGCTGATTCATCAACCTAACAATAGCGAGCGAAAAATTTGAAGGGGTGGTTCGATTTTGAATTTTAACCGTACATTGCTGGTGGCCGATTTTGAATTTACGGTTCATGACGCAGGACCGGGAAGACCTCGGGCTTTTTTCCCTGAAGTTATTGAGGCGGGGGCTGTTAGACTATTGCCGCCGGACTATATCGAAACTCCCGTTATCCAGACCTTTGTTTTGCCGCTGCATTTCCCGCGAATCAAGCAGGAATGCACCAATATAACCATGATATACCAAAAAGACGTTGACGGCGGAATTGGGTTCGCTGAACTGCTTTCGCAGATGGCGAAGGCTTATGTTCCTGGTTCCACGTGGATAGCATGCTGGGGTGATTCCGACCAGAAAGTGATTGATTATGCCTGCCGGCGTTACAAAATTCCTTGTCCGTTCGATTGGGCGGACTACCTGGATCTAGCGCTTGAATACAAACTGTTTTATGGCCGTGATCGTTCTATTGGACTGCAACAAGCTGTTGATGAAACCGGGGTGGAGCGTTACGGCATGTCTCACTTGGCAATGGATGATGCGGTCAACGCCGCTCGTGTCATGGTTCACATGCTTGGAAAAGGCTGGGTGCCCCAAGCACGGCTCAGTTAGGATTTGTCATAGATCGAAGTATTTCAGCAATATTCCGGGTGCCCGCATCAGGATAATTGCCGGACAACCTTAGTGGAGGAGTTTTTTCTATCAGGCTGATGACTTTTTGTGCAACCGACCTTGGCGTCCTGCAAAGGCTGCCAATCCCAGATTCAAGCACAAATTGGATGTTCCCCTCTTCCTGGAGACCGACGGCGCCGGTGATAACGAGGGGTCGCCGCAGGGTGGCAGCTTCCATGATAGTGCCTGGTCCTGCCTTGGTGACCACAACGTCACAAGCGGTCATCAGCTGCTCCATATGGTCAACAAATCCATAAACGTAAGTATGGTGAGGAGCGGAAATTCGGTCGCAAAGTATGCGGTGGAGGGTTGAATTGCGTCCGGTGACCACTAATAAGGTGCAATCGGGACATTTTCTTTCCAGCTCATGGACCAGTGCTGCAACTTGCCCACCACCGGCGCCGCCGCTAGTGAGGAGCACGGTGAAACGATCGACGGGAATGCCCAGTTCGGCGCGTGTCGTTTCACGATCCGGCAACGGCAAGAAGAAGCGGGGATGCACGGGAAACCCGGACAACTTAGCCTTTGCGGCGGGAACGCCGTGTTTTTTGGCAAGCGTAACTGATTCAGGCGTCGGCAGCAAATAAAGGTCGGCGCGAGGTGACAACCAGGAGGCGTGCACACTGATCAAGTCGGTAACTACCGTGATGACCGGCCAAGATGCGCCGGTTTCATCGCGGAACGTACACATGGGTCTGACCGCCAGAGGATGGATTACGACAACAAGGTCCGGATTAAAAGCATTAACTATTTGGCGAATTCGGTTTCTTGCAAACCGATAGGAAAGACTGGATGCCATATCCATGATCCTGGGACTGTTGAAGAGACGGAACAAAAAATTGTGGAGCCAGATATGACCGGCTGAAAAAAACGCATATAATTCCGGTGCATTGCGGATTCCTGGCAGTCCGCTCGCCCGTAATAAATCGACCATTTCGCAAGTAACGTCGGCGCCGGCTGCCGATAAAGCCGCGACGATGGCGTTGGCTGCACTTCGATGACCGCCGCCGGTATCGGAGATTATAAAAAGGATTCTCTTGTTCATCAGTAAATGGATCGCACCCTTTCCAATATGTTTTTCCATTTTACCATATCTTTATTATCCTGCGACTTGTTTGGGGAGCGATTAATCCGTTAAAATTAATTATTGAAGCAACCTGCGTTTGCAGGCAGAGTGTCATAATGCTAAAATAATACATGGTATTGCTGTGAAATCGCGATGGAGGAGGAGTTGCCGTGGGACGGGTATTTGATTCTGTAGTCGCTTTTTTGCAGGAGGACAATTGGCGTTATGAAGCCATTCCTGGAGAGTCCGCCATTCGGTTCAGCTTTACAGGAAAAAATGCGCGTTATGAATGTTTTGGCCGTGTTAACGAAGAACATGAAATCTTTGTGTTTTACACCATGATTCCGGTTCGCACGCCAGAATCGCAATTGCTGCAGGTAACTGAACTGCTGGCAAGGATTAATTATGGATTAAATGTTGGAAATTTTGAAATTGATATGAACGATGGCGAAATCCGCTATAAAACTAGTATTGATGTCGAGGGTGGCGAGCTGAGCTCGCGTATGGTGGAAACTTTGATAGCAGTCAATATTTCGACGACTGACCGCTATTTCCCCTCTTTTGCGGATGTGTTATATGCTGGGGCGACTCCGGCAGAGGCAGTTGCCCGCATTGAGAGACCACCGGATCCGTCAACCCGCAATTAGAGTACAGGGTTGCGATGAAGTGAAGGTGTCTGAGGTGTGGCTTGTTTAACCTGAAGCTGTTTGAAGACAAGCTGAAGGGATTTTTGACATATTTAACATACAGGAAGGAAAAGGTTGCTTGATGCGCGAAGCAAACAATTGAGAACAAGTGCCTGTGTCCGACGATACACCGCTCCGGGAATGCGGGCGGATGCATGGGAGGGGTTTGTCAGTGGAAGTTCATGTAGCGAGGCAGCCAATTTTCAATGTCGAAAAAAAAGTTTTCGGTTATGAGTTGTTGTTCCGCAATGGGACGGATGATTTTTTCCCGGGCTCTGATGCCGATCAGGCAACTGCGGATGTCATTAACAGCAGCTTCTTTCTAAAAATCGTAGATGATTTGAGCGGCGGTAAAAGAGCCTTCATCAACTTCAGTCCACGATTACTGAAGCATCAGATCATAACGATATTGCCGAGCCAATCGTTGGCAATTGAGCTGGCGGAACCGCTCGAAATCGATCCGGAAATATTGACAGTCTGCCGGCAACTCAAAGAACAAGGCTATATGATAGTTCTTGACGACTTCGCTTTTTATCAAAGTTCGGAAGAACTTGTCAAAGTGGCCGATATGGTTAAAGTCGATTTCGTGAAAACTTCGGAGTCGGAGCGACTGCGGATTGCGCGCCGGATTAAACCAATGGGCGTTGCCCTATTGGCACAGAAGGTTGAAAGTTACTTTGACTTTAAGCAAGCCAAAGAATACGGTTATGAGTATTTTCAAGGCTATTTCTTCGGTCGGCCGGAAGTCTTTTCGGGTCGGGATATCCCTGGGTATACAGTCAACTACCTTAATATGCTGCGAGAAGCTAGTCGGTCGGAAATCGACATCGACAAACTTGAACAAATTTTCCGGCGCGATGTTGCGTTGTCTTTTAAAATGTTGAAATTCATCAACTCCACGTTTTTTGGTTTGCGCAATAAGATTTCGTCGGTGCGTCAGGCTCTGGTACTGCTGGGACGCAAAGAAATATTAAAATGGGTTTCACTGTTGGCACTGCAGAACATTGCGCAGGACAAACCGGACGAATTGGTGACCTTATCCTTGATTCGTGCCCGGTTTGGCGAGCTGCTCGCCTTTCAACTCGGATGGTCGAAACGTAGCGATCAGGCTTTTTTGGTAGGTTTATTTTCGTTGGTTGATGCGATGCTGGACCGTCCCATGGATGACATTCTCCGGGAATTGCCTTTGGAAGCGGATATCGTTGCCGCATTGCTGAGGGGAGACAACGATCTGGGGACGTTGCATGCAATGGCCCGACACTATGAAAAAGCTGAGTGGGACGAATTTGCTGCGAATGCAAAAATCTTGGGAATTGCCGACAAAGATGTTGCGGAACTTTATCGCCAGTCGATAACTTGGGCGCAAGGATTATTCGTGCTGTTGGGTTGATGGTTTTCCAATCCTTCTTCATGATGGCAACTGAAGAAGGATTTTTTATTCGCATTGTGGAAACTTTTAAATACAAAGTGGAAATATTTTGTTGCGTTTGTGGAAATATAAGTTTCCGATTACTGAATCTGCAGCGAGATGTAATGACTGACTTCTGCGAATAACCGCGTTGATGAGAATCGGGTGAGTGCTGATGGACACTCACGAATCTATTGAATAGTTGGCCTTGCATCTATATTTCTCATAATGTGTGATCTGTATTCAACAAGTTGGCATGGTTTTTGCATTTGCTTTATTGAGAAGGATAAACTCCTTGCAAATAAATTGAGCGGAGGCAGTAAACATGATTATTGGCGTGGCGAAAGAGATCAAAAACAATGAGAATCGGGTGGCATTGACCCCGGCAGGCGCGGAAGCACTCTGCGACGCAGGACACAAGGTACTGGTTGAAGCAGGTGCAGGGGTGGGAAGCGGTTTTGCCGATGCGGCCTACGTCGGATTTGGCGCTGAAATTATCAACGACAAGCGAAAACTTTTTGACATGTCGGATATGATCATGAAGGTCAAGGAGCCATTACCTCCGGAATATGATTTGTTCCATGCCGGACAGATTTTATTCACTTATCTGCATCTAGCGCCGGAGCCTGAGCTGACAGACGCCTTGCTGAAGGCGAAAGTTACTGGCATCGCTTATGAAACGATCGAAACTGCAAACCGTAGCTTGCCTTTGCTCATTCCGATGAGTGAAATCGCCGGACGGATGGCAACCCAGGTTGGTGCGCATTTCCTGGAAAAACATGAAGGCGGCAAAGGGGTTTTGCTGGGAGGGGTTCCTGGTGTAGCTGCGGCGCGCGTTGTTATTATTGGTGGCGGCATTGTGGGGACGAATGCAGCCCGGGTTGCTCATGGCATGGGTGCGCGAGTGACGATTGTCGACAGCTCGGCGGAACGACTGCGTCAACTGGATGATCTCTTCATGGGGCAGGTAGCCACAGTCAGCTCGAACCGTTACAATATTGCAGCCTGTGTGCGCGAGGCGGATTTGGTGATTGGCGCGGTTCTCATCCATGGAGCCAAAGCTCCCAAATTGGTGACTGAAAACATGGTTCGTGAAATGGATCCGGGATCGGTCATTGTGGATGTTGCGATCGATCAGGGCGGTTGCATCGAAACGTCTGACCATATCACGACCCACAGCAATCCGACCTTCGCCAAACATGGCGTGATCCATTATGCTGTAGCCAATATGCCGGGGGCGGTGGCGCGGACTTCGACGTTGGCGTTGACCAACGTGACGATCCAATATGCATTACAGATTGCGGGTCGGGGATGGAAGACAATGGCGAAGGAAAATGCAGGGTTTGCCAAAGGAATTAATGTGACTGATGGACATTTGACTTATAAAGCAGTGGCCGAAGCGCTCAACCTTCCTTATAGCCCGCTGGAAGCGCTGCTGTAAAAAAAGGATGCCGATGCGCCACTTGTTACAGGAGGCGCTTTGCATGGAAACAATCCGGCTGAAACTGCCAAATATTGACCGGGTCGGGCTGGTGCTGGACATTTCGCACACGCTGGTGACCCGGCGGATAAATATCATTTCAATGGAAGTAGAGCCTAACATCACCTATCTGGAGCTGGAAGCAATGCCTGAAAAGGTCCGGCGTGAGGTGGAGGAGGCTCTGCTTTCCATTCCACAAATTATTGAAGTTGTGACGGTCGATTTGATGCCGCATCAAGTTCGCGCTGAGCAACTGAAGGCAGTCATGATGGCAGTCAGTGATGGAATCGTGGCTATCGACTCATCAGGCCTGGTGACACAGTATAATCCGGCGGCGGAGCAGATTCTGCACTTGTCCAGGGATAGGGTCCTGGGGCATTTGTTGACGGAGTGCCTGCCCGAGGAAATGCCTTTGCTGGAAACGCTTCGCAGCGGTATTTCCTACAATAATCAGGAAACTGCACACGAACAAACCAAGAGCCACTATCTGACGAGCGGGCGGCCTATTTTCGATCCTGCGGGTCGAATCATCGGCGCCGTGGCTGTATTGAAAGATATCAGCGAGGTGAGGGAATTGGTGCAGTCGGTGACGGGACAAATGCCGGCGGCGTTCGAACGAATACGGCACGAAAGTACAGTTATGAAGCGGGCAATCGCCATGGCCAAAACGATTGCAAGAGGCGAATCTACCGTGCTGCTGCGAGGTGAAACAGGCACGGGGAAGGAAATGTTCGCCAGGGCGATCCACGAAGCTTCGCCGCGGGCCACGCGAATGTTTGTGCCGATCAACTGCGCGGCGATACCCGACCATCTGCTCGAGAGCGAATTGTTCGGTTACGAAGAAGGTGCGTTCTCCGGTGCGGCCAGGGGCGGGAAAAAAGGACTGTTCGAGTATGCCACAGGCGGGACAATCCTTCTCGATGAGGTAGCGGAGTTGTCGCCCCCGTTGCAGGCGAAATTACTGCGTGTGCTGCAGGACGGCAAACTGCGACGAGTGGGAGGAACCAAGGAGATCGAAGTTGACGTGCGTGTAATGGCGGCGACTCACCGGAACTTGGAAGAGCTCATGGCACAGGGGATGTTTCGCGACGACCTGTACTACCGGTTGAATGTTATTCCGCTATTTTTGCCGCCGCTGCGGGAACGACCTGATGATATTCCGCTTTTGGCGGAGCTGTTTTTGCAGCGCTTTGCAGCCAGGATGAAAAAACCGGTACCTGCTTTGGGAGAAGACGCAATGGCCAAATTGATCCGTTATTCTTGGCCAGGAAATATCCGTGAACTTGAAAACATTCTGGAACGTGCGGTAAACCTTATGGAGGGGCCGATGATCCTCGCGCATCACGTATTGGTCCAGGGTTCTGCAGCGAATGCTCCGGTTTCGATTCGACGCAGCGTACAGGTTAGTTTAGAGGACGCTGTGGCCGAAACGGAGCGGGAGGCGCTTTTGCAAGCGGTTCAACAGCATAGTTCCTCCCGAAAATTGGGAGCTGCTCTCGGATTGTCGCACACAGCGGCGTTGAAGAAACTGAAAAAGTATGGTATTCTGTTTCCACGAAAATCCTGAACAATTAGCAGGAATATCTGTTCTGACTCCGAATAACAATAACATAGGCAGAAAAATGGCAATGGATCGAACTGAATAACGGGGAATGATGGTTGTGGAAGAGGTCGCTCTCGAAGCGGCGCCGAAGGGGCAGGCTGACCTGGCAAACTCTCAGGCAAAAGAACCGCAGCCGGACCAGACTCTGGAGAGAACGCAGCCAGCGAAGGCGTGCGTCACCGAAGGGGAGCCTACGGGCCAATCTCTCAGGTAGATGAGACAGAGACAGGAAAGAAGGCTTCTTTCCTGTCTTTTTTTATTGCTGTGAAAGGGAGGCGCATGAGATGAATGACCCACGCAAAACCCCGTTGTATGAGAAACATGTGAGTTTGGGGGCCAGGGTGGTGGATTTTGCCGGTTGGTGGCTACCGGTGCAATATGCCGGAATTTTGGAGGAACACCGCGCTGTGCGTGAACAAGCCGGGCTGTTCGATGTGTCCCATATGGGGGAAATTCGGGTGAAGGGACCGGATGCTTTTGATTTTCTGCAAAAGGTTTTGACGAATACGCTGGCAGGGATGCAAGACGGTGACGTTCGATATTCACCAATTTGTTATCCAACTGGAGGAACGGTTGACGACGTGTTGTCCTATCGTTTTTCGGAAAATGAATATCTGTTGGTTGTTAACGCATCGAACAAAGATAAAGACCTGGCGTGGATTCTTGAAAATAGTTCGGGATTGGCGGTTGCCATTTCTGATGAGTCCGACCAGACTGCAGAAGTTGCTTTGCAGGGCCCGGCGGCTGCGGCGATACTGGAAGGACTGGCAGGCAGTAGTGTGACTGAGCTTGGTTACTATGAATTTTTACCGCAGGTGATGCTCGCCGATATGCCGGTATTGGTGTCGCGAACCGGTTATACTGGTGAAGATGGCTTCGAAATCTATTGTCGTCCCGTGGATGCCGAAAAGGTCTGGGATGTGCTGCTCGAAGCAGGGAAAACGAAGGGACTTCAACCGACAGGCCTTGGGTGTCGCGATACGTTACGCTTTGAAGCATCGATGCCATTGTACGGTCACGAGTTGACAGCCGAAATTTCACCGCTGGAAGCGGGCCTGACGCGATTTGTTTCTTTTGAAAAGGGAGCGTTTAACGGACGGGATGTTTTGCTGGCGCAAAAAGAGCAGGGGCTGAAACGAAAACTGGTCGGTTTTGAGATGACGGACCGAGGAATAGCCCGGGCGGGTTATCCAGTGCTTAAAAATGGTGAAAATATTGGACACGTTACTTCTGGCACAATGGCTCCGACCTTGGGAAAAAACCTGGGTATGGCGCTCGTCAGAGCCGATGTTGGACCAGTGGGAACCGAGATTGACATTGAAATCAGGGAAAAATCCGTTAGGGCAAAAACCATCAGTAGGCCATTTTATAAAAGGGGGAAATGAAAAATGCAATTTCCAACAGATTTGAAGTATTCCAAAGAGCATGAGTGGGTCCGGATCAGTGGCCGCAGGGCTGTGGTAGGGATCACAGATTTCGCGCAATCGCAGCTGGGGGATATCGTATTCGTCGAATTGCCTGCGGTCGGCGCAACGATCACTGCAGGCAAGCGTTTTTCTGTCGTGGAATCGGTGAAAGCGGTGTCGGATATTTTCGCGCCTCTTGGCGGGACTGTAGTCGAAGTCAACGAGGCGCTCAATGATGCGCCGGAAACGGTCAACCAGGATCCTTTTGGGAAGGGGTGGATCGCAGTCATTGAGATGGCGGAGGGAACAGGCGCGGAAGGGTTGATGGACAGCGAAGCCTACGCTGCACTTGTGGCGAAGGGAGGACATTGACGTGAACGAGTGGAGCTATCTTCCCCATACGGAGGAGGATCGGCGCGCGATGCTCGATGCGATCGGCGTCAAATCGGTGGAAGAGCTATTCGTGGATATTCCGGCCGATGTGCGGATGACGCGACCGCTGAACTTGCCGCCTGCCTTGTCCGAAATGGATCTGAAATCGCATATTCAGGAACTGGCGCTGCAGGACAGGGATTTTGAGGAATCTCTTTATTTTCTTGGCGCCGGAGCGTATGATCATTACGTGCCCAGTGTGGTGAAGCACATTGTCGGCCGGTCCGAGTTTCTGACCGCTTATACTCAGTATCAGCCGGAAATATCACAGGGGTATTTGCAGGCGCTGTGGGAGTATCAAAGCCTGATCTGCCTGCTAACCGGTATGGAGATGGCGGTGACCTCGCTTTATGATGGTTCGACAGCCATGGCGGAGGCAGCCATGATGGCCTGCAGTATCACCGGACGCAATGAAATCCTGATTTCCAACACTGTTCATCCGCACTGGCGAGATGTGCTGGTAACCTACGCACGGGATCGCGACATAACAATTCGGACGGTCGAATATTTGGATGGCGTGACTTCTCCTGAAGTCCTGGCGTCTCAAGTCAATGATAAAACAGCGGCGGTCATCTGCCAGAGTCCGAATTTCTTTGGTTGCATCGAAGATTTGAGGCAGCTTGCTCGGAACGCGCAAGCAGGGGGGGCGTTGTTCATCGCAGCCGTCAATCCGATCTCTCTTGGTGTGCTCGAATCGCCCGGCGTCCTCGGCGCGGATATCGTTGTGGGGGAAGGGCAGGCGATGGGTTTGCCGGTATCTTTCGGCGGACCCTATATCGGTTTTTTGGCGACAAGGGACAAATGGCTGCGGCGCACGCCGGGACGTATCGTCGGGCAGACCGTCGATCATGAGGGAACGAGAGGATTCGTTCTAACGATCCAAGCACGAGAGCAGCATATCCGCAGAGACAAGGCCACTTCCAATATCTGTTCCAACGAAGCTCTTTGCTCTCTGGCGGTGGTGGTGTACCTGTCCGCGCTGGGGCGACAGGGGATCCGGCAGGTGTCGGAGTTATGTCTGCAAAAAGCATATTTTGCGCGAAAAACAATCTTGGACGTGCCGGGGTTCGAGCCGGTTTTTTCACAGCCGTTCTTCAATGAATTTGTTGTCCGTTGTCCGATTTCGCCTTCAGAACTGAACACTGAGTTGCGAGAGGCGGGGGTTGTGGCCGGACTGGATCTCGGCAAATACTATCCCGAACTTGAGGGTTGCATGCTGACTGCAGTGACAGAAAAACGAACCCGCGACGAAATTGAACTGTTGGCAGGCTTATTGAAGGAGGTGTCGGCATGAGACGTTCTGCAGCCTTGATCTTTGAACGAAGTCGTTCTGGTCGCCGGGCGGTCGATCTGCCTGTCTCGGACGTGCCGGTGGAAACCTTGTCTTCCTTGATTCCTGCCGCTTTCTTGCGAAAGGATCCGGCAGACTTGCCGGAAGTCAGTCAACTTGACTTGGTACGCCACTTTACCGAATTGTCCCAGCGGACGTTTGGGGTGGATTCCGGCTTTTATCCCCTCGGTTCCTGCACCATGAAGTACAATCCGAAAATCAACGAGGATGTTGCGGCTCTGCCGGGACTGGCTGGTCTGCACCCCCTGGAAGATGTGCGGGATACACAGGGCGCTTTAAAGCTGATGTTTGATTTGCAGACGATGCTGTCTGAAATAGGAGGGATGGATGCAGTCACTTTGCAGCCGGCTGCCGGTGCGCATGGAGAACTCACGGGGCTGAAGCTGATCAGAGCCTATCACCGGCATCACGGACAAAATCGGACGCAGGTCATCGTGCCTGACTCCGCTCACGGGACCAATCCAGCCTCTGTAACCGTTTGTGGGATGGAGGTTGTGGAGATCAAGTCGCATCCGGACGGAGCGATCGATCTGGAAGCCTTGCGGGCTGTCGTGGGACCCAATACGGCGGCTTTGATGCTGACTAATCCCAGTACGCTTGGTTTGTTTGAAAAGAATATCTGCGCGGTGACAGAAATCGTGCACGCCGCAGGAGGATTGGTGTACTACGACGGCGCTAACGCCAACGCCATTATGGGGCTGACAAGGCCGGGTGATATGGGGTTCGACGTGGTGCACTTCAACCTGCACAAAACGTTCAGTACGCCGCATGGCGGCGGCGGGCCGGGAGCGGGACCGGTGGGAGTTAAAAAAATCCTCGAACCTTTCCTGCCGATTCCGGTCGTTGTGCAAAATGAAGAGGGCCTATATTGCTTCGATACGCAGAGGCCGCTCTCGATCGGCCGCATGCATGTCTTTTACGGCAATTTTGGCGTGCTCATCCGGGCTTATGCGTACATCCTTTCAATGGGGGCGGCGGGACTGCGGCAGGCGAGCGAGGATGCGGTACTCAATGCCAACTACTGCCTAGCTCGGCTGCGGGAAGTATATCATGCGCCATTTGACCGCTACTGCATGCACGAATGTGTTCTCACGTCGAAAAAACAAAACCCTCAAGGTATCAAAACCCTGGATATTGCGAAGCGTTTGCTAGACTATGGAGTCCATCCGCCAACCATCTATTTTCCGTTGATTGTGGAGGAGGCGCTGATGATCGAGCCGACGGAGACGGAAAGTCTGGAGACTCTCGATACTTTCATTGCCATCATGCGGCAGATTGCTGAAGAAGCAACAACGAATCCCGACCTGATCAAACAGGCACCGTCCACAACGGTAGTGGGGCGGCTGGATGAGGCTACGGCAGCCCGCAAACCCAATCTGCGATGGAAGCCTGTATAAGTCAGTGCAAACAAAGATGCTCGGCATGGGGAGCGCTGCGTGGCGGCTTCTGTGTGATGAGGCGAAACTGCACACATAAATTCGATGTTGGGTAGAAAAAATATTGATTTCCAGCGGGTAGCCGTGGATAAGCTTGCGTTAAAATGGGAGTTCTCGTGCGGGAAGCCCGAACAGGGAGAAACACCGTCGAACTGCCTGTCGTGAGAAATTCGCGAGGTGCTTTGCAAATGAGACTTTTCCAAAGCTGATCTGCCGATTGCCGCGGTGCTGTATGCCTCATAGGGGCTGACCTCCTCATAATTATCAGCTTTCATTTGACAAGTACTGCCTTTGTCGTGTATAATTCTGCTGGTAAGAAATAGTTACACCCCCCGAAGGCTGATGTGGAGGGAGGGAGAACAATTGTCGGAAGTCTATGTTGGAAAAAATGAAACACTGGATAGCGCGCTGCGCCGGTTCAAACGCTCCTGTCAGAAATCCGGGGTATTGGCTGATGTACGCAAACACGAGCACTATGATAAGCCGAGCGTGAAGAAGAAGAAGAAGTCTGAAGCTGCACGCAAACGGAAGTTCAAGTGATTCGGAGGAACCAGCGATGACACTCAGGGACCGATTGACAGAAGACATGAAGCAGGCGATGAAGGACAAGGAGGCAGGCAAGCTCAAGCTGTCTGTAATTCGTATGGTCCGTTCGGCGGCTAAGTATCTTGAAATCGATCGGCACAAGGAACTCGATGACAACGAACTGCTCGACGTGGTGGCTAAAGAAGTCAAGATGCGGAAGGATTCTCTGGAAGAGTTCCGTAAAGCAGATCGCCCAGAATTGCTTGCAACTTTGGAGCAGGAAATCGCAATCTTGATGCAGTATTTGCCGGAACAAATGGGCGAGTCGGAAGTCCGGGCCTTGGTGGCGGAAGCGGTCGCCGAAGCGCATGCCAGCACTCCCAAAGACATGGGGAAAGTCATGGCTATCCTAATGCCAAAGGTTAAAGGTCGGGCGGACGGGAAACTAGTTAACTCAGTCGTCAAAGAAATGCTAAGTTAAATAGCAAGATGTGTTTTTCGATCTGAAAAGCCGGCGTTTTGAAAACGCCGGCTTTTTTCATATCTCATCAGGTCTATTCAAAAGGAATGTTGGCTGGGATGGCGAATACTAATGAGAAAGGGTTTTGGAAGGGGCGGTAACGTGGGTCGAAAACTTTCCAGTATGCACTATTTTACGCTGCTTCTGTTTGTCCTTTTTTCGGTCCTGATCCCTTTGCCTGCAACGGCTGCAGATTCCTCCCCGGTGGTGGTGGTATCGATCCAGGGGGAAATTGATGCCGGACAGACCGCATTGGTCTACAAGGCTCTTGGTGAAGCGGCGGATAAGAATGCAGGAACCTTGCTCGTTGAAATCGAGACTTTCGGCGGTCAGGTGGATGCGGCCGTGAAGATTCGCGACATGATCAGCGATTCGAAGCTGCGTACCATTTGTTATGTTAAAAACCGGGCGTGGTCTGCGGGAGCATTGATCGCCATTTCACACCAGCATATTGTCATGGCGCCTGGTGGATCAATGGGGGCTGCGGAACCGATCCCGACTACGGAAAAAACTGTATCGGCAGTTCGCGCTGAATTTGCAGCTACGGCTGCTAAGATGGGCAGAAACCCAAAAGTGGCGGAAGCAATGGTCGATAAAACACTGGGGTACGGCCAATATGCTTCGCCCGGCAAGATTCTGTCACTGACGGATGTTCAGGCGGTCGAAGTCGGATATGCTGATCTTGTGGCGCCGGAACGGGCAGCGGTGCTCAACCATTATGGCCTGCAAGGCGTCCCGGTGATAGAGGTTCAGGCTGGATGGGCTGAGAGAATCGCTGGCTGGTTATCTGATCCTTTGGTTAAATCAGCCTTGGTGGGCATTATTTTCCTGGCGGTTATGACGGAAATCAAGACTGCTGGAACCGGTGTTGCGGCTTTGATTGGAATTCTGGCTACGGCATTGTTCTTCGGCACTCAATGGATAACGGGGGTGGCAACCTGGGTGGAAGTTTTGCTGTTTCTTGCGGGCTTGATTTTGTTGGCTATCGAATTATTTATTCCAGGATTCGGAGTTTTTGGCATCGCCGGCATTGCCTGCGTTCTATTCAGTTTATTTTTAACGTTGGGCGGGGGCATCGGCGCGCTGAACATCATGGCCGGCGGAACGATCGCAGCAACGGTTGCTTCCTGGTCCTGCTCAGATATCTGCCCACTTCGAAACTTTGGCATCGGTTGACATTGAAGGATGAACAAAAGACTGACAGCGGCTACACTTCCAGCGTTAATCTAAGCTCTTTGGCTGACAAGGAGGGTATTGTGCTGACGTTCCTGCGTCCGGCTGGGACGGTTGAGATCGACGGGATGGTTTATGATGTAGTGTCTGAAGGACGTTTTGTCGAACCGGGAGCCCGTATCAGGGTGCTTAGTGTAAATGGAAACCGTATTGTTGTGAGGGCCATCGAGGAATTGAAATGAAAACAAGAAGGAGGCTGAATTAATGGTTACTACCTTGATTAGCAGTTTGTTTGTGTTGGTGGTATTTTTTGTTGTTGTGGGCCTGTTCCTGCATTTTGTGCCGATTGGATTGTGGATTTCCGCGGCGGCCGCTGGATCCAGCGTTGGAATCTTTACATTGGTTGGCATGCGGTTGCGGCGGGTTCCGCCTGCGCAGATCGTGCTACCCCTAATCAAAGCGAATAAAGCCGGGCTGGATGTTAACGTGAATCAACTCGAAGCCCATTTTCTTGCTGGCGGCAATGTTGATCGCGTGATTGATTCTATGATTGCGGCGGCCCGGGCGCAGATTCCTCTGTCACTTGAACGCTCCTGCGCGATTGACCTGGCTGGGCGGAATGTTCTGGAAGCAGTCCAGATGAGTGTAATCCCGCGGGTTATTGAGACTCCGGTGGTCTCTGCAGTGGCCAAAAACGGCATCGAATTGAAAGTTAAAGCGCGTGTGACCGTGCGGACGAATATTGACCGCTTGGTTGGCGGCGCCGGCGAAGCGACCATCATTGCCCGTGTTGGTGAAGGGATCGTAACTAGTGTCGGTTCAGCGATCGATCACAAGGATGTGCTGGAGAACCCCGATCATATTTCGCGCACGGTTCTAGCCAAAGGACTCGATGCAGGGACGGCCTTTGAGATTCTCTCCATCGATATTGCCGATGTCGATGTGGGTCGCAATATCGGCGCACAATTGATGACTGAACAGGCAGAAGCTGAAAAACGGGTCGCCCAGGCCAAAGCTGAAGAACGGCGGGCCATGGCGGTAGCGCATGAACAGGAGATGAAAGCCCGGACACAGGAAATGCAGGCAAAAGTGGTGGAAGCACAGGCCGAAGTACCTCAGGCTCTGGCGTTTGCATTGCGCGAAGGCAAACTGGGCGTTATGGATTACTATACGATGAACAATGTACTGGCTGATACCAGTATGCGGGAAAATATTGCAAAACCAGGCACAGTACCGATCAAACCCGAAGAACCCAAGCGCTAGGCGTTCATTATGGACAGTGGGTTATTAATCATTGCGTTAATTGCTATGTATGTTATTCCTGAGATTCTGAAACGGTTGAAACCGAAGAAGCCTTATCAGTATCCGGAGTTTCCGCCAACTCAGCCTCCGGGAGAGCCGGGACCCGCAGGGATTCCCGGAGAGCTTTCGCGCGGTCTCAAGCCGCCGCCGGTACCGGCCATGTCAGGAGAAGGCATGCCTGGTGACGAAGGGGACCCCTTTTGGAGAATGCCTTCAGAATCCTTGGCGTCAGAGGGAAAACCCTTTGTGGCAGAACAATCTAAGGAGCAAACTTGGGGTGCCAATGGAGCTGCATTAGGAGTCGTCTGGGCGGAAATTATTGCACCACCGGTTGCGCTGCGTCCGATGCGGCGTGGCATAAGGAGGTTATGAGTTGGAAGACTGCAGACGTGGAGAAGAATTGGATTGTACCGATTTTGAGAAAAAGGTGCGTACGGTATTGGCGATGAAAACGATTGCGGTGGTTGGGATGTCACCGCAAGAAGATCGGCCGAGCTTTCGAGTTGGTAAATATTTGATCGAGCATGGCTATGACGTAATTCCTGTGAGACCTGGCGGGGGTGAGATCCTGGGGCGGCCCGTCGTTGAGTCCTTGCAAGAAATCGGTCGCCCAGTCGATATTGTCGATGTTTTTCGTCGTTCGGAAGATTGCGAAGAGATCGCCCGCGATGCCATTGCAATCAGAGCCAAAGTGCTTTGGCTCCAAGAAGAGGTGGTTAATCAGACTGCTGGTGATCTTGCCGCTGATGCCGGATTGTTGTTTGTGATGGACACGTGTCTCAAAAAAATGCACGTGAAATATATCGGTGAATAGTAACGCCGATTGGCAGACTCATCCTCTGATAATCGATCAGATATGGCAGGAGCTATAATATGGGATTTTGGAATCAAATAGATTCTTTTTTCACAGAATCGGCGACAGCGAAAGAGCATTCTCCCTTTCGCAAGATCGTTTTATTTTTGTTGTTTTTTGTATTGAATACCGTATTACTGTCGATGGATTTTCTGCCGGATATGGTCTCTCTTTCTGTGGGGCAGGTCAGCGATAGGGATGTTATGGCGCCACGAACAGTCTCTTTTGTTGATGAACCTCGTACGAAGAAACTTGAAGCGGAAGTATTGGCTGGGGTGGCCAATGTATATGACCTTGATATCGGCGCTGCAGTTACTGCGGAAGAAGATATCAGCCGTATTTTCCGGAACATTCGGACGATTCAGGCTGATAAAACGATCAAAACTCCGGAAGAAAAGCTGAATCGTTTCAAAGGGCTCATCTCTGGGCTTATTTCCGGTCCCATACAGGATCAGACCGTGACAATGTTGATGACATTAGCCCCTGCGGAACTGGAGCAGATCGAGGAGCACGCCCGGACCCTGTTACGCAAATACCTCTATCGGGGGATCAGGGATGAAGAAATTGAGAACGTACGGAAGCAGGCTGCCGCTGATGTAGAGAAACTGGGACTGGGCGAAAGCGGCGTAATGGTTCTGTTGGATATCACGTTGCCGCATTTACGACCCAATTTCATTCTTAACGTTCGAGAAACTGACTTGCGCCGACAATCCGCACTGCGAAAAATGGAACCGGTTCGCATCACTGTGAAGAGTGGGCAGATACTTGTGCGCAGGGGCGATGTGGTAACAGAAGAGCAGATGCAGACGATGAGCGAGCTTGGACTGCACCGGACCCAAGTGGGAATGGCGCGACTCTTGGGACTTGCTCTATATGTTTTGTTGGTAATGGGCATGTTGCTTTTGTTCTTCCAGCGGTTTTTGCCGGATGTGTTCGCCGATGATCGACGCTTGTTGCTCGTCGGTTTAGTTATCTTGCTGACACTGTTGATTGCACGGGTCGGACATGTTTATTCGGATTTTGCGACGCCCATCGCGGTGGGCCCATTACTGACAGCGATTTTGGTGGGGCCACGGGCCGCGCTGATGTTGGAGATGGTCATCGCATTATTGTTTGGGATTATTACTGAACAAAATTTGCGAGTTGTTTCGTTTGTTTTATTGGGTAGTACTGCTGGTATTTACAGCGTTGTCAAAAGTACTCAAGGATATAGTCTGGTTCGTGCAGGCCTGTGGGTGGCGCTGGCTAACGCAACGACGATATTTTTGATGGGGTTGATTGAAGAAATCGATTTTCGGCAAGTCCTCTCTGATTCATTAATGGGTGCTGTGGGGGGGATTGCGGCAGCGATTCTCTCCATCGGGCTGCTACCTTATTTGGAGCAAGCTTTTCGAATTACTACTTCGGAAAAGTTGTTGAATTTGGCGCGTCCGAATCATCCTCTACTTCAACGGCTGCTGCTGGAAGCGCCGGGTACCTATTATCACAGCATTTTGGTTGGTAATCTGGCCGAAACAGCGGCGGGCCAGATCGGCGCCGATCCTGTTCTTGCACGTGTTGGGGCCTATTATCACGATGTTGGTAAAATTCAGCGACCGTACTTTTTTGTTGAAAACCAGACAAATATGGAGAATCCTCACGCGAAACTGTCCCCGAGTCTGTCAACGATGATCATCACCTCGCATATTCGAGATGGTCTGGAGTTTTGCCGCGAGCATAAACTGCCTGAAGTGATTGCAGATATTGTGGGACAACATCACGGGACCTCGCTTGTTTCTTATTTTTACAAACAGGCTGCGGAAGGCGAACATGGGGAGTGTATTATTGAGGAAGATTTTCGCTACGAAGGTCCGAAACCTCAGACGAGGGAAGCGGCACTGATTATGTTGGCAGACGGTTGTGAAGCTGCAGTTCGTGCGATAACCAAGCCCAATGTCAGCCGTATTGAAAATACGGTGCGCCGTATTATTAATGAACGTCTGCGAGACGGACAGCTCAATGAATGTGATCTAACGCTGCGCGATCTGAATGTCATCGGCGATATATTTGTTCGTGTACTTTGCAGCACCTGCCATTCGCGTATAGAATATCCGGCCGATGCCATCAGGGAACTGGAAAGGAGGCGGTCTCGCAATGCAAATGGAAATAAATACGCAACCGGAAAAGCTCTCGTTGCCATCGAAAACCGAGGAACTACTACGGACAGTTCTACAAAAAACAGCGACTCTGCTTGAGGTGGAGGAGGACGCAGAAGTCAGCGTTCTCGTGGTGGATAACGAAACGATTCGAGAAATGAATCGCGATTATCGAGGCAAAGATGCAGCTACTGACGTGCTCTCCTTTCCCATGGAAGAGGAAGCGGAAGATACAGGGGAACCGTCGGTGATTGGCGGGCCTTCGGAACGAATGCTGGGAGATATCGTTATATCTATTGAGAAAGCTGTTGAACAGGCGGAAGAATATGGACATTCAATTGAGCGTGAGCTTTCCTTTCTGGCCGTACACGGAATGTTGCACCTGTTGGGCCATGACCATGAAACGGATGCGACTGCAGAGAAAATTATGCGGGATGAAGAAAAAAGAATTCTGGCTGCATTAGGGATCGGCCGATGACGATTGAAGCTGTGCCGGATGCATTGTTGAAAGCGGCATCGCTAGCACGCCAAAAGGCATACGCTCCTTATTCGAATTTCGCCGTAGGGGCGGCGGTGGAGGCCGGAAGCGGCAAAATATACAGCGGTTGCAATGTGGAAAACGCAGCCTACGGGTTAACAAATTGTGCAGAGCGTACCGCGATATTCAATGCGGTTTCCTGCGGAGAATCGCGGCTCGTGCGAATATTGGTCTTGGCTGATACGGCTGAACCTATCGCGCCTTGTGGCGCTTGCCGCCAAGTAATGTGGGAATTTAACATTCAAGAAGTTGTTTTATGCAATATGGCTGGTGAATACAAGATTTTTGGATTGACCGAGCTATTGCCGTACGCGTTTGGATCGGATGATAAGGAAAGGGGCCGCAGAGAATGAGTGAGTCAGGAAAGAAATATAAATCGGGATTTGTAGCGGTTATCGGGCGGCCCAATGTGGGGAAATCTACATTGCTGAACCACCTGGTTGGGCAGAAAATTGCCATTGTTTCGGATACACCGCAAACAACCCGGAATCGCATTTTAGGCATTCTGACGTTGCCAGATGCACAAATCCTTTTTCTGGATACACCCGGTATCCATAAGCCACAGCACAAGCTCGGCGAATATATGGTCAAAAGCGCCCGAAGCGCCTTGCGGGAAGTAGATCTGATCTTGTTTGTTTCTGACGTGACTGAATCTGTCGGCCCCGGAGAACGTTTCATTCTCGATATGATTGAGGGCGAGACGGCGCCGGTGGTGCTGGTTCTGAACAAGGTTGATTTGATGCCCAAAGAAAAGCTGTTGCCAATTATAACGAAATATTCCGGGTTCCGAAATTTTGCAGCTGTGGTGCCTGTGTCGGCGCTTACCGGCGACAATACGGATAGACTGCTTTCTGTGATTAAAGAGTCGTTACCTGAGGGGCCCCAGTATTATCCGGAAGATGAGATCACGGATCAGCCCGAACGCATTGTGGCGGCCGAACTGATCCGTGAGAAAATATTTCGCCTGACGCGGGAGGAGATTCCACATTCGACGGCGGTTGAAGTTGAAGAAATGAAGACTCGTCCCAATGGGGACGTCTTTTTGCGCGCTACCATCTATGTGGAGCGCGATTCTCAAAAAGGCATCATCATCGGTGGCGGAGGGTCTATGCTCAAAGAGATTGGGCAGCAGGCACGGATTGAAATGGAGAATATTTTCGGTTCACGATTTTTTGTTGACCTTTGGGTCAAAGTGAAAAAAGATTGGCGGAACAAGGATGGAAGTTTGCGGATGTTTGGATATGACGACAGGGAAAATCAATAGAGCTGCGTCTTGATATGAGAAGGGGATGACCATGAATGAGTAGGTTGTCAAAGTATTTTTTGAATGGCGTCATCGTGCTAATCCCCATTGCCATTACCGTATTTGTGGTCAGTGAGGTATTCGAGTTTACTGAGTGGGTAGTGGGACGTTTTTTACCCTCGTTCCTGCGGTTTCCTGGTATGGCTTTGCTTGTTATGTTGGTGGCTATTGCCACGATTGGTTTATTATCGACGCACTGGGCGCTGAAGTGGTTGCTGAAGTGGGCCGAAAAAATGCTGAATCAAATTCCGGGTGTGAAATTTATCTATAATAGTGTGAAACAGCTCTCCTCAGCAATGCTGGAGTCCAAAAGTTTACTGAAAAACCCAGTATTGGTGCCATTCCCTCATCCAGGTACGCGGGCGTTGGGCTTTGTCACCTCTGACGTGAGCGACTGCATCGCAGAAAAACTACCAGGTGCTCATATCTGCGTATTTGTACCAATGAGCCTCAATTTGACGGCGGGGTTCAATATTTTTGTACCGGTAGAGGATGTCGAGCCACTTGACGTAACCAGTGAAAGCGCGTTACAGTATGTTTTAACGGCTGGAAGCATTATGCCACGGAGTTCGTCGAATTAATATAAAGAGGTGATTGGCCATAGACGGTCCTGCTCATAGTATGATCGCCCTTCTCGCAGCAATTTTTCTGCTAGGGGTGAACGGTTTTTTTGTTCTCGCAGAATTTGCTCTGGTAAGGATTCGCAAAACGCGATTGGAAGAGTTAGCTCAACGTGGGGATAAACGGGCTTCACTCGCGCTAAAGATGGTGTCGCGTCTTGACTCCTATCTGAGCGCTGTGCAATTGGGAGTGACGTTGGCCTCGCTCGGCCTGGGGTGGCTTGGTGAACCGGCAGTTGCAGCCTATATTGAACCCTTTGTTTTTCAGTATTTCCCCGGTTCGACAATTGTATTGCAATCGGTGGGATTTTTGCTTAGTTTTTCTATCGTAACTTTCGTTACGGTGGTTTTGGGCGAATTGATTCCTAAAAATGTTGCCATGCAAAAAACTGAGACTATGCTACTGTGGTGTGTTTGGCCGTTGTATATTTTTCATCAGTTGGGGTGGCCGATCATTACCTTGTTTGACCGATCTGCTCGTATTCTTTTGAATCTAATGGGGATTGAGCCAGCGAAGGATACCGACATGGCGCACTCGGAAGAAGAGCTGCGCATGATTGTCAGTGCCAGTCGCCGGGGTGGCGTACTGGATCAAATGGAGAGCGAACTGATCGATAATGTATTCGATTTCGCCGACTTGATGGCACGAGAAATCATGATTCCACGCCGGGACATGGTGTGCCTGTTCGTGGATGATCCTTATGAGGATAATCTGCGCCTGGTCATGGAAACTGCTCATACCCGTTACCCACTATGCCGTGGCGATAAGGATCATGTTCTCGGCATGGTTCATATCAGGGATTTGATGAATTATAACGGGACTCGGCACGAAAATCCAGAGCTGACCTCAGTTATGCGTGAAGTGCTGATGGTTCCGGAAGGGATGTCGGTGGCGAAACTTCTGCAATTGATGCGGCATAAACGGATTCATCTGGCGGTTGTGGTCGATGAATATGGTGGCACTGCCGGTTTGGTTGCGCTTGAGGATGTGATCGAGGAGATCGTAGGCAATATTCAGGATGAGCACGACAAGCCGGTAGAACCTGAGATTCAACGCATGCCGGATGGTGCATTCCAGTTTGATGGCGGCGTATTATTGGATGATGTGCTTAAACTGCTCAACATTCGGATGGACGAACACGAAGAAGATACTTTGGGCGGTTACATTTTCGGCATGTTGGGCCGTCAGCCGGCGAAAGGTGATCAAGTGGAAATCGGTGAATATCAGTTTAAAGTTTTGAAGACCGACGGCTTTCGAATTTTGCGCGTTTTAGCTTGTGCACCTTCCCACCCAACGGATCCTCCTGACCCTGATTACCGGAGCGCATTGTTGTGACGCAGCAGCAGTACGTGACCGAAGCATTGGTCCTGTCAGTGCGCGACATGGGTGAAGCAGACCGGTTGGCTGTTTTGTTTTCCCGGGAGCATGGGAAAATTTCGGCGGCGGCCTATGGAGCCAGACGCCCGCGGAGTCGATTGGCAGGTACGGTTCAGACGTTTTCACATGTTTCGGTTTCTCTGATGCCAGGGCGTAATTTGGACACGATCGGGCAATGTGAAGTGATTCGCAGTTTCCGTGAATTGCGCGAAGATATAGCCTTGATGACGTACGCGTCTTTCTTGGCGGAGCTGGTTTCTGAATTATGGCCGGACAGATCACCGGAACCTTCTGCGTACGACGGCTTAATGGGTGCATGGTCGCTCTTGTCGGAACGTAACCCACGCTTGGTTTCCCTTGCGGGCGCCTGGCAGTTGTTGGCTCTGGCTGGGTTTCACCCTGAATATGAGCGGTGTGTCACCTGTGGTCAAGTATTGGCCTTGCCGGCATTTTTTGATGCCTGCGCTGGTGGAGGAGTGTGTCCGGTTTGTGAACATACAGGCATGCAGCCTCTTGACGATGCGGTCTGTGGGTTCGTCGACAAACTGTTGAATGTCAATTGGAAACAACCGCCTCAGTTTAAAGTGACTGGAGCAACATTGTTACAGGCAGAAAAAATGCTGATTGAATTCATTGCTCATCGGATTGAAAGACCTCTTAAATCCGTGAGGTTCATACAAATGATGAAGGGTACGGAACGTTTGGAGGAAAAGTAATGGCTGCGAATTTGTTGATGGTTAACTTGGAAGAAGGAATGCCTACGGCAAATCAGGCTGAATTGCGTTTGATGTCAGAACTTGGACGTGCCCGCGCTTCTGGCGCAAAGGTCGTTAAACTGATCCATGGCTATGGGTCCAGCGGGGTGGGTGGCAAATTGCGGATTAGTGTCCGACAGTTTTTGGGCGTCAAGAAGCGACGGAATACCATTAAAGCTTTTGTGTCTGGCGAAGAATGGGATATTTTCAACGAAGGATCACGCCAATTGATCGAGGCCTGTCCCGAATTGTCAAGGGACAGGGATCTGGGGCGCGGCAATGCGGGAATTACACTGGTTTTGTTGTAATATATGAAAGAAACAACCATCGCTTTCAAAGCGCTGGTTGTTTCTTTCATGAGTTATATGAGTTTCCAGCCTTCCACAGCCAGTCTACGATACCAGAAAAAAGTGGAGACAACGATGGAAAATGGATTAGGAATGAGCAGACTTTTTGGAACATACAGCACTACATCTTGATATTGCCATCGATGATGACGATCGATGTCTTTAGAATTAGGTTCGCCCAGTCGCACGGACGGGCCAAGATCAACACGGCATCAACCGGCGGCGACTGGCCGATTGGCTTCTACAAGAGCCACGCCGCCATTGTTGCGGATATGTTCGATAGCGGCTGTAGAAAGTGAAACGGAAGACTGCGGATACAAAAAATCACCTCCTAAACGGTAATTGTTTTCTATAAATATTATAACTCAATGAATTTTAAAATAGAAGGATTTTGTTTGTGGCTCAACTTTAGGAACATAGCAGTATAATGCGAAAAGACCTTGGCAAACTTGATTTTTTCGTTCAATTCCGATATGATAATCACAATTATGGTGATGCGGGAAACAGTAACCTGGTCTAAAGGACATCAGCGAGCCGGAGAGGGTGGAAGACCGGCGTTTGACGACAGGTGAAGGGCGTTCCCAAACCGCGGGAGGAAAGGTTCAGCGACGAACTTAGTAAAACCCGTAATAGAAGCAAGGCGGACCCCGTAGGGGTCAAGCAGGGTGGAACCGCGGGCGCAAGACAACCCGTCCCTGCAACGATGATAACGTTGCAGGGACGGGTTTTTATTTTTTTAGGCAAATATGAAGGGGGACGAAATCAGCATGACGTTTCAGGAAATTATTCTCACGCTGCAAAAGTTTTGGTCTAGCCAGAACTGTATTATCCAGCAGCCGTACGATGTGGAGAAGGGCGCTGGTACCATGAATCCTGCGACTTTTCTGCGGGCGATCGGGCCAGAACCATGGAATGTAGCTTATGTTGAACCATCTCGCCGTCCGGCTGACGGCCGCTACGGAGACAATCCCAATCGCTTGTTTCAGCACCACCAGTACCAGGTCATCATGAAACCTTCACCGCTGAATATCCAGGAACTATATCTGGAGAGTCTGGCTCAGCTGGGCATCAAAGCAGCTGAACATGACATCCGCTTCGTTGAGGATAATTGGGAATCACCGACGCTGGGGGCTTGGGGCCTGGGATGGGAAGTGTGGCTGGATGGGATGGAAATCACACAGTTCACTTATTTTCAGCAGGTTGGCAGTATCGATGTGAAACCGGTTGCCGTTGAGATCACCTATGGACTGGAACGCCTGTCTATGTATATTCAGGGGAAAGAAAATGTATTCGACATCGATTGGGTCAATGGGATTACTTATGGTGATGTATTTCACCGCAATGAAGTTGAGCAGTCCCATTACAATTTTGAAATCGCTGACACGGAGATGCTGTTTCAACTGTTTGACATGTACGAGAAGGAAGCCGTCCGCGTCGTCAATTTTGGCTATGTTTTACCCGCTTACGACTATGTGCTGAAATGCAGCCATACTTTCAATCTTCTCAACTCCAGAGGCGCAATCAGCGTCAGTGAGCGCACCGCTTTCATCGGACGGGTGCGTCATCTGGCCCGCCTCTGCGCTCAGGGGTATCTGGAGCAACGCGAAAAATTAGGATATCCGCTTCTGAAGGGGGCGAAATAAAATGGCAAAAGATTTATTGTTCGAAATTGGCGCCGAGGAAATTCCAGCCCGATTTATGCCTGCCGCGTTGGCGCAATTTGCCGAGATCGCCCGCAAGGCGCTTGATGATAAACGGATTACACACGGAGAACTAAAAACCTTTGGAACTCCGCGGCGACTCACATTAATTATAAAAGACTTGTCTGAAGTTCAGGTCGACCAAACAACGAAAAAGAAAGGTCCGTCAGTGAAAATGGCATTCGACGCTGAGGGAAAACCCTCCAAGGCTGTCGAAGGTTTCGCACGTGGCGCTGGGGTGACGGTAACTGACCTGGTGGTAGAAGACGGATATGTTCACGCGGTTTTGCATGAGATCGGCAAACCAGTTGTAGATTTGTTACCGGAGTTATTGCTTGGGCTCGTGGAGGGACTGAATTTCCCTAAAAATATGCGCTGGGGCAATCTGGACATGAAGTTTGTCCGACCAATCCACTGGATGGTCGCGCTTTATGGAGCGGATGTCATTCCTGTCAAGATTGCTGGGATTGAGTCGGGTCGGATCAGTCGAGGTCATCGCGTGCTCGGGTCGGATGTAGTGGTAGTTGCGACAGCGGCGGATTACTTTTCGTGTATGGCCGCTAACTTCGTCATTGTTGATCAGGAAGAACGCCGCAGTCTGATCCGCAAGCAGGTGGAGGCGCTGGCCATAGAACAGGGCGGCACAGCGACCATTGACGCTGAATTGTTGGAAGAGGTACTGTACCTTGTGGAATACCCGACGGCGTTATGCGGCCGTTTTGAAGAGAAATATCTCGACCTGCCGGCAGAAGCTGTCATTACCCCAATGCGGGAACATCAGCGCTATTTCCCTGTTTTTAGCAAGGAAGGCCGCTTGTTGCCTGTCTTCATCACCGTTCGGAATGGCGGTACAGATTTCATAGACAATGTGCGACATGGGAACGAACGAGTTTTGAGAGCTCGTCTGTCTGATGCGCGCTTCTTTTATGACGAAGATCGCAAGGCTCCTCTTGGAGACCGGGTGGAAAAATTGAAATCCATCGTATTCCAGGAAGGCCTTGGAACGATGTACGATAAAGTACAGCGTTTGAAAAAACTGTCTGTTATGATAGGAACCAAGATTGGTTTGGATTTGGCAGGTCTGGCCACAGTGGCGCGGGCGGCGGAACTCGCCAAAGCGGATTTGGTTACCGGCATGGTATGCGAATTTACAGAACTTCAGGGAATCATGGGCCGGGAATATGCGTTGCAGTCTGGTGAATCACCGGCTGTCGCCGAAGCTATTTTCGAGCATTATCTGCCACGTTTCGCCGGCGATATTTTGCCCCAAACGCAGGCGGGCAGAGCGGTGGCTATTGCAGACAAGCTTGACAACATCGTAACAACTTTCAGTCGCGGGAAAATTCCCACTGGATCACAGGATCCTTATGCGTTGCGCCGTCAGGCGCTGGGAGTCGTCAATATTCTGATTGACGGGAAGCTATCGTTGTCAACAGAGGAGATGATTGTTGCAGCGCTAGACTTGGCCGGTATTGACGATGTCGAAAAACGCATATTTATCATTACTGCAATGATTGAATTTTTCCGTCAACGCTTGAATGTGCGAAATGTGCTTGGAGATGCAGGCGTCCGGCACGATATCATCGATGCCGTGCTTAGTGCTGGCAGTGATGATGTATATCAAGTGTGGCTGCGTGCCAAGGCAATAACGTCCCCGGCAGGTATGGCCGCAATGGAGAAAGCTGTCGAAGCCTTTACCCGCACAACCAATCTGGCCGGCAAGGCGGAAAATGACAAAATCGAGTCAGATTTGTTTGAAACTGACGAGGAAAAAGTTTTATACAAGGCCTGTTTGGAAGCGCGACAGCGAGTGGTAGGATTAACGGCGGTCCGTGATTATGTTGGCGCCTTGCAGGCCGTGGCTGAACTCTCTGAGCCCATCAATAATTTTTTCAACGCGGTGATGGTTATGGTGGACGATCCTCAAATTCGAGCGAACCGTCTGGCACTGCTCCGAAGTATCAGTGACCTTACTGTGGGGATTGCTGATTTCAGTCGGATTGTTCCCAAGGCATAGTTTGCCTTTCTATTTCCTGAAAGAAATTTATAGACACTACGGTTTGCACGGAAGTCGAATTTTATCGGCTTCCGTCTTTTTTTAAAAAACAGTAGTCGAAAAAAGGATAATATTTATTTATATAGTATATACTATATTGAGATATTTGATTATATATGATATTGTTAATACAAACAAAAGTAGGAGGCGGTACGGTGAGTAGTAAACAGGGAAGTGAAAAATTAGTATTCTGGTTTAATGAAATATCCAGAGAAGATGTGGGTGTTGTTGGTGGAAAATCGGCATCTTTGGGTGAAATGACTTCGAAAACAGGAGTACCGGTTCCTTATGGATTTGCCACTACGGCCCACGCATATCGCCTATTCCTAAAAGAAACGGGTCTGGACCAAAAAATCGTTGAGATATTGAAAGGCCTGACAGACGTTGAAGATAGCCGTCAACTGCGTGAAATCAGTGCGCGGGTTCGACAGGTGATTGTTGATGCATCTTTACCGAAAGCGTTTGACCAGGCCATCAGGCAAGCCTACACGGAGTTAGCTGCTAAAGTTGGTGAAGGTGAACCTTTTGTAGCTGTCCGATCGAGCGCAACGGCTGAAGATCTGCCAGACGCCAGTTTTGCCGGGCAGCAAGAAAGTTATTTGAACGTGCGTGGCGCCGACGAAGTTGTGGAGCGGGTCAAGGAGTGCTTTGCCTCTATGTTCACTGACCGTGCGGTTTATTACCGGACCAAAAAAAATTACAGTCACACGGAAGCGGCTCTGAGCGCCGTGGTTCAGATGATGGTTTTTTCAGAAGCTTCTGGAGTCGTGTTCACAGTCAATGTTGTTACTGGACAGGACCAGAATATTCTTATTGAAGGATCTTGGGGTTTGGGCGAATATATCGTACAGGGAACCGTTACCCCGGACAATTTCTGGGTGGCAAAGAAGAACCTGGATATTGTGGAACGTTCCGTGCACGACAAGGCAATTCGTTTGATCCGAAGGCCAGGCGGCGGCGTGGTAGAGCAGGCTGTTCCGGATGAATTGCGCGAAATTGCCGTGCTGACGGACGAACAAATCCGTGAATTGGCCGGCTATGCGTTGGATATTGAAAAACACTATGGCACTTACATGGATATTGAATGGGCGTTGGACGAACGGACCAAAAAACTCTGGATTGTTCAGGCCAGACCGGAGACCATCTGGTCCAATAAAAATAAATCGAAGGTCAACCCAGCCACAATGGATAAGAGGGAGGTAGTGTCTGTGAAAAAAGAACCGGAAGCCGCACATATCGCCGAAAGAAATATCCTGGTAAAAGGGTTGCCGGCAAGTCCCGGCCGTGTGAGCGGAATTGCCAATGTGATTTTATCGCCGAACCTGATTGATAATTTTAAAGAAGGGGAAATTCTGATCACCGAGATGACAGCTCCGGATTGGGTGCCGGCCATGAAAAAAGCCAAGGCCATTGTTACCGATTCAGGTGGCATGACCTGCCATGCGTCCATCGTCAGCCGCGAACTTGGGATTCCTTGTGTAGTTGGGACCAAAAGCCGCGGAAAATCAGCTACAACGACAATACAGACAGGGATGCAAATCACAGTGGACGCCACAAACGGTGTTATATATGAGGGTCTGGTCAGTGATCTGATCGCCGCGCCTCGTCCCGCAGAAGCCGGACCCGGTTTCGCTGTGGAAACTTTCCCGGTTACCGGAACCAAGGTTTATATGAATCTGGGCGACCCTGACTTAGCTGCCCGTTATGCACCGCTGCCCTCTGATGGTATTGGCCTGATGCGGGAGGAGTTCATTTGGACAACATTCATTCATGAGCATCCAATGTATCTGATTGAAATGAATCAACCAGACCGGGTGGTAAATGTGCTGGCGGATGCTTTCCGAAAAGTTGCCCAAGCGATGGCTCCACGCCCTGTAACATTACGATTCAGCGATTTCAAATCTAGTGAATATAGGGATCTGAAAGGTGGGGACAAATATGAACCGTCGGAACCTAGCTCGCTGCTCGGCTGGAGAGGAGCCTCACGTTATTATGATCCTGCATACATTGAAGCGTTCCGGCTGGAACTGCGCGCAGTAAAAAAAGTTCGCGAAGAATACGGTTTCAATAACCTGCATGTCATGATCCCGTTTTGCCGGACTGTTGATGAAGCGGCGAAAGTGACGGCTCTCATGGAGGAAGAAGGCTTGCGACGCGGCCCAGACTTCAAGGTATGGTTGATGGCTGAAATTCCGTCTAATATTATTTTGGCGGATCAATTCAATAAATATGTTGACGGCTACTCGATCGGATCGAATGACTTGACTATGCTGATTCTAGGCTGTGATCGGGATAACGACAGCGTGGCGAAAATTTTTGATGAACGGAATCTGGCAGTAAAGCGGGCTATTCGGCATTTGATTGAAGTTGCACATAAAGATGGCAAGACTGTTTCAATCTGCGGCCAAGCACCCAGCGTATACCCGGATTTTACTGAATTCCTTGTTCGAAGCGGCATTGACTCCATTTCCGTTAATCCTGATGCGGTCAAATCGGCCAAGCACTGGGTTGCGCAAATTGAACAACGAATTATTTTAGAAAAGGTTACAGGCAGGGGTCTGGCAGAAAATAGCGAATATACATGGTAATATAGATTTCAAAGAGGGGTGGTTTCCATTCTACTAACACCTCGCCAGGACAAAATCATTGAAATGGTCAAGGAAGGCGGTCCGCTAACGGGAGAACAATTAGCTGAACGCCTAGGAGTTAGTCGGGCAGCGCTGCGACCGGATCTTGCTATTCTCATTATGTCGGGTGTGCTTGACGCACGGCCTAAAGTCGGATATTATTACACAGGCAAGGGCGCTTTTAGTATGCTTACGGAGGAGATTGCCCGCTATAAGGTGAGGGATATCCAGTCCGTTCCGGTTGTCGTTGCGGCGACTGCCAGCGCCTATGATACCATTGTGACGATGTTTCTCGAAGATGTTGGATCGGTCTTTGTGGTAGAACCTGGTGGTATCCTGCGGGGCGTCGTCTCCCGAAAAGATTTGTTGAAAGTTGCGATGGGAAGTCGTGATCTTCAAAAGATACCCGTGAAGGTATTAATGACCGGGATGTCGAAAATGATAACGACTGATCCTGAAGAACCAGTTCTGGCTGCGGCGAAAAAATTGGTGGATGGTGAGATTGACAGTCTGCCGGTAGTCAGACCGATGGGAGCCCAAGATGAAAAGGTTTTTGAGGTGGTCGGTCGGTTGACAAAAACTAACATTACCCGGTTATTAGTCGAAATGGGAGAGGGAAAAAGGAGGTAACCGTCATAGCCGCTTTACCTATCATTTACGCATTATCCGATTCCATCGGCGAAACGGCGGAAATGGTCGCCCGCGCCACAGCGAGCCAATTTGATTCGGGAAAGTTTGACATAGTCAGAATTCCCTATATTACTTCGGCCGTTCAAATCAAAGAAACGATACGCGAGGCTGCCAAACATCCGTGTGTTATTTGCCATACGCTGGTATCGCCGGAGCTCAGGGATGCTTTGCTGGAAGAAGCCAAGAAGTATGATCTCGTTACTGTAGATATCATGGGTCCGATGATCCGGGCTATCCAATCGGTGGCTGATATGACGCCGAAACTTAAGCCGGGTTTGATCCATTTGCTCGACCAGGATTATTTTAAACGGGTCGAAGCCATTGAGTTTGCCGTAAAATATGATGACGGCAAAAATCCCTGGGGACTTTTGAAAGCGGACCTGATTTTGGTCGGAGTTTCCCGGACTTCCAAGACGCCACTCAGCATGTATCTGGCGCATAAAAAAATCAAGGTAGCCAATGTTCCCCTCGTACCGGAAGTGCCGCCGCCTGATGAACTGTTTCAGGTGCCGCCTCATAAAGTGGTTGGTTTGGTCATTGATTCGCGCAAACTTAATGAAATCCGGGCGGAGCGTCTTAAAATCATGCGTTTGCCACCAGATGCCAATTACGCCACACTGAATCGTATTGGTGAAGAATTGGAATATGCAACCAAAATTATGGAACGGATCGGATGCCCAATTATCGATGTTTCGAATAAGGCAATCGAAGAAACTGCCAATAAGATTTTGGAGATTGTATTTAAAAACGGTGTCGCGTAAATGAATACGTGAAGTAAAATCCCGGCCGATTTGGCCGGGATTTTACTTCACGTATTCTAACAGTAAAACTGATTTTCCATTTTTCAGTTGATAAAGTCCTTCGTCTCTACATTATATTTGACCAGATCGTATCCAACGGGTATCAGTCCGGGTTGGATTACTTTCACATTTCCTTTGAATATAGCAATTTTGGTTTTCCAGTTGTAGTCTACTTTGTCCGAAGTGATCTGCAGATCGGATCGCTGAAAATCGGCGCCACCCTCGATTAAGGCAACATCTTTGCCAAACACTACGTAAGCCGATTCTCCCTTGAAAGTTACGTCATATTGTTTTAACAACCATCCGCCGGTTCCCCAGAATTCCAAAGTTGAGAGTTTGACTTGAGCTTTATCTCCGGCAATAAAGCCGTTTTCCACATTAATCATGATGTTGCCGCTGATAACATATTGCCCGGTCTCAACATCATAGTATTGCTTGTCGGCGCGAAAATACTTGTTGTTTACGGCGGCGAAACTGGTGGAAGCAAACGACATCAATAATATTGCCATCAAAATGGATAAACAAAATTTTTTCATGTGTGATTCCTCTCTAGCAAGTGATTTTTTCTTGAGTCTATCCTCTATTATAACATAAAATGAATTCCAAGTGCTGGGAATAATGCCGCTGCTAAATATCGTAAAATCAAGAATGCCAGAGTAAAACCTGAAAAAATATTGCCTCAGGCAGGATACTGCGGAGTTTTCGCGAATACATAAAGATATTATGATAAATTATTCCGCCTCCGACGATTTTATTGACAAGTTGCGGGCTCAGGCTGATATCGTTTCGATCGTATCCGAGTATGTCCCATTGAACAAAAAAGGGCGAAATTACTGGGGTTGTTGTCCGTTCCACCAAGAAAAGACTCCGTCTTTTTCAGTGGCGCCCGATAAAGGTTTTTTTTATTGTTTCGGTTGTCAGGCGGGTGGAGATGTTTTTCGATTTCTGATGCGGGTGGAAAATATCGGTTTTGGCGACGCCGTGAAACTGCTGGCTCAAAAATTGAATATACCGGTGCCGGAAAAAGAACGTACGGAAGCTGAAAAATTGCGAGAAAGAGAGCGCGAAGAACTTCTGCGTGCCAATATGTTGGCCCGGGACTTTTTTCATGCGTATCTGATCAAGTCGCCTCTGGGCGCTGCGGCCTTGTCTTATCTTGAGGAACGCGGCCTGACGGTTGAGGTGATAAAGGATTTGAAACTGGGCTTCGCACCCGAAGCCTGGAATATGCTTTCCACAGCATTGCAGAAACGAGGCGTTGCATCTGATACCCTAGTCAAAGCTGGTCTTGCGGTTCCGCGTTCACAAGAGGGTGTGTATGATCGATTTCGCAACCGAATCATGTTTCCCATCGAGGATATTCGGGAACGGGTAATCGGTTTTGGTGGACGGGTCATGGATACCTCGCAGCCCAAATATCTCAACAGCCCGGAAACGATCTTGTTCAACAAGCGCACAGTGTTATACAACATTCCACGCGCGTATCGTGCCATTAAGGAAGCGGGGCATGCTGTCGTCGTCGAAGGTTACATGGATGCGATCGCCCTAGCAACCAACGGAGTACCTAACGTTGTAGCTTCGCTGGGAACCGCCTTTACTCCCGAGCAGTCACGTCTCTTGCTTCATTATGCGCCAGAGATCATTTTTGCCTACGACAGCGATGCGGCAGGCCAGAATGCTACTATGCGCGCCTTGTCTATCGTACGGTCGAGCGGTGCGGTCGTGAAGGTTGCCTCTTTCCCCGATGGCAAAGATCCTGACGAGTTTGTCCGCAAGCATGGTGCTGAAGCTGTGAGGAATCGCATCACGGCTGCTACAGGACTGCTTGATTTTCAAATGAGCCGTGTTCTGGGCGAATCCGACTACTCGGATCTCGCGGGAAAGGTTTCTGTGATTAACCGTGCGGTTCCGTATCTGGCGATGTCAGGTAGCGCAGTGGAGGTCGATGCCCATATTGCCCGACTGGCGGAAAAATTGGGAATTGATGAAAATTCGATTCGCAGTGAATTGAAGCGGGAGCGCGGGCAAAAGGAAGCCGGCCGGCCGACAATTGTTCATGTGAGGCGCAGTGCTGATTCTAAGGAGATTGTCGCGGAAGAGTATGTATTGCGACAGACTTTGGAGCAACCGGACCGCTTCGCGGACATTAAAAAATCCCTGACGCCGGAACTTTTTCAGAGCGGGCCGCGTCGCAATCTGGCAGAAGCAATTTGGCAAAGTTATGCCAGCGGAAAGGTGCCACGAGCAGAAAATTTGGTGCAAATTCTTGAGGAATCGGCGGTGAAGCTATTATCACGGCTGATGTTGAATGGAGAGAGCGGCCCGGATGTTTCGCAAGCTTTGGACGACTGCATACGAATCATGTTGCTGGCGCGGCTAAACGAGCAATATGAAGCCCATCGGATGCAGGCGGACGAAATGTTGCGCAAAGGAGATTTGCAATACGTGCAGGAATTAACGAATGCACAGCGAATACTTACAAAAATTAGCGATTTAACCAAATCGCAGGGGTAAACTAAATTTTGTTTTACAGCCGGAGGGAGTAGGGTTTGGTAATGATCGACAAAAAGAAACTCATTGCAGATCGTGTCGATGAGTTGGCAAAAAAAGCATCGCAGGCAAACAGCATGATTGCGAGCGCGGAGGTCTTGGACGCGTTCCAGACGGTGGATGTGTCACCAGAAGACATCGAAGATGTCTTTGAGCTGTTGGCGAAAAAGAGCATAGAGATTGTCGATGAACTTCCAGATCCCGATGCAATAGACGGGGCGATTTCGAGTGAAGCGGAGCCTGTTGTAGAAGAGGTGGACCTCGAGCAATCGATTCCTGAAGGGGTCAGTATTGACGATCCTGTAAGGATGTATTTGAAGGAAATCGGTCGTGTTTCTTTGTTGTCTGCTGTTGATGAAACCAAACTTGCCCGGCGGATGGATAAAGGAAATGAAGCACAGCGACTGCTGGATCAAATTACCTCCGAAGAGTTGCATACGCAAGTTGGCGCTATGTCGATTGGGAATCGCCTGGAGTTGGCATTGCAGCTTTTAGCGCCTGAAGAATACATTGCGCGTGTTCGTCAGACAAGTGAAACATTTAAAACTCTTTGCGATATTGCCGCCACACATGGAAAAAAGATTTCCACGGGGCTCTATCAGGCGGCGATATCGGAGCTGACCCGTGAAGAAGCACGATCCCTGCAAAATCATTTGAATTCAGAAGGGATTGATACCATCGAAGGGGATTCCTTGCCCGGCTATTTTGAGCCGCCAGTGACAGTTGGAGTTCCTCGGCTTGAGATCCCGGTGTCTGCGGAAAACGCCGAAGTTGTCAGGGTTTTGGTTGACTTGGGGCGACTTCAATCAGATACCGTTACGACCGAACAGCTAAATCAGGCATTGCGTCCAACGGATCCGCCTACAGTTCGCGTTTCTGAGGGAAGCCACATCACTAAGCTTATGCAGGGACTAGAGACGGCAAACATCGTTCTGATCGATGGCGGTAACCTTTCACTGGCCCACTTTTTGCTACAGGGAATTCCAGAACCATCGCCTGAGATTGTTGAAGCACTTCGGCGGATCAATGCTACGGCCAAAATGGAGATGGAGCTTGGAGATCGTGCGAAACGAAGCCTGTCCGAAGCGAATTTACGGCTGGTGGTCAGCATCGCGAAACGTTATGTTGGGCGCGGTATGTTATTTTTGGATTTGATTCAAGAGGGGAATCTCGGGCTGATTAAGGCTGTTGAAAAATTTGATTATACAAAAGGCTATAAATTCAGCACTTATGCTACGTGGTGGATTCGCCAGGCCATCACGCGCGCGATTGCGGATCAGGCACGGACCATTCGTATCCCCGTGCATATGGTTGAGACTATTAACAAGCTTATCCGCGTATCACGCCAATTGCTGCAGGAACTCGGCCGTGAACCAGCTCCTGACGAAATTGCCAAAATGATGGATATCACGGTTGAACGGGTACGTGAGATCATGAAAATTGCACAGGAGCCGGTTTCGTTGGAAACACCAATCGGCGAAGAAGAAGATTCTCACCTGGGAGACTTTATTGAAGATGCCGACGCACAGGCTCCAGCCGATGCCGCTTCTTTCATGGTTCTCAAGGAGCAATTGGAGGAAGTCCTGGAAACGTTGACGCCACGAGAAAAAAAAGTGCTGCGACTGCGTTTTGGGTTAGATGATGGAAGAGCCCGTACACTAGAAGAAGTTGGCCATTTCTTTCAGGTGACGCGAGAGCGTATCCGACAGATTGAAGCCAAAGCGCTTCGGAAATTGCGTCATCCAAGTCGAAGTAAAAAGTTGAAGGATTTCCTGGAATAGGGCCAATAGAAAAACATGCAAAGAATTTTGCAAAAGCCCTTGACGGTGCCATATTGCTTGCATTATAATAAACAACGTTGACGACATTCCTCGATAGCTCAATGGTAGAGCACGCGGCTGTTAACCGCGGGGTTGTAGGTTCGAGTCCTACTCGAGGAGCCAATTTTCAAAATCTGCAGGCTTTCTTCGGAAAACCTGCTTTGTGTCTCTGGGGCCTATAGCTCAGCGGTAGAGCCGCCGGCTCATAACCGGCTGGTCCCTGGTTCGATCCCAGGTGGGCCCACCAATTCATATGGCCCGTTGGTCAAGCGGTTAAGACACCGCCCTTTCACGGCGGTATCGGGGGTTCGATTCCCCCACGGGTCACCAAGCAAGGTAAGTCCGGGAATTTTTCCCGGACTTTTTTTGAGCGCGCGCAGGGCTCTGTGTATTTGGCGTAGAATTTATTAAGCAGGAAAAGGGGGTTCTATGCAGCATGAAGCTGAGTGCAAGACTCAATGCGGTTGCAGCGCAGGTTGGTCCTTACCGAAAAGTGGCAGATATCGGATCGGATCATGCCTATCTGCCAGTATGGCTGGCGCAGGCCGGCAAAATATCTTCCGCGGTGGCGGGCGAAATTATGCCGGGACCGCTTGCAGCGGCACAGCGGACAATTGTGGATGCTGCGATGGAAGAGAAGGTAGTGGCGAGGCTGGGGGATGGACTTCAAATACTAGCGCCTGGAGAAGTTGAGGTAGCGGTGCTTGCCGGTATGGGTGGCAAAGCGATCAGAGGTATCCTGGAACGCTCGCCAGACGTTGTGGAGGGTCTGCGGAGGCTGGTGTGCCAACCGATGACAGGGGCCCCGGGATTGCGCAGTTGGTTGGCCGAAAACGGCTGGAAAATTATAGTTGAAGAACTTGTGCTGGAGGATGGAAAGCTCTATGAAGTTCTGGCCGCAGAACCTGGAACATCAAGCCCATCGGATCCTCTGACGCTAGAGATCGGTCCGCTTTTGTGGGAACAGCGACATCCTTTGCTACTCGTACAGCTGGCCCGCTTGAAGAGACAATATGAACGCCGGGCAGCGGACATGGAGAAGTCGAAATCCATAGCGGTACAAAAACGACGGGAAGTCTGCTTGGGGAAAATCAACGCATTGGAGGCGAGGATCACATGTCTGCAAGCTGTAAAATGATAGCCGATGCAATCGAAAAACTGGCGCCGCTTGAACTGGCGGAGGCCTGGGATAATGTCGGATTACTGGTCGGAAGCCTGGAGCATCAAGTGGCGAAAGTTCTGTTAGCGCTAGACGTGACAGAGGAAGTTATTGATGAAGCTGTCGCGCTGGAAGCTGGCCTAATTATCAGCCACCACCCTTGTTTATTTCACCCTGTAAAAAATATCCGCACGGATACGATGACCGGTTCCCTGCTGAAAAAATTGATTAAAATGGATATGTCGGTTTATGCTGCCCACACCAACCTTGACGCAGCGGTTGGCGGTGTTAACGATGCGTTGGCCGCAAGATTGCAGTTACACGAAGTTATGCCGCTCCGCCCGATACAGCAGCCCCTTGTTAAAATTGTTACGTATGTGCCGCCCGGACATTGGAAGGCGATATGGCAGGCAATGACTGACGCAGGCGCTGGACACATCGGCAAATACAGCCATTGTGGATTTCGAGTGGTCGGAACAGGAACCTTTCTGCCTGGTGAAGAGGCCAGGCCGTTCATCGGGGAAGTTCATCAATTGGCAGAAGTCGATGAGGTCCGGCTGGAGACTGTCGCTCCTGCGGCCATATCAGACAGAATTGTTCAGGCGATGATTGGAGCTCATCCGTATGAAGAGGTGGCCTATGACCTTTACCCCTTGCAAAACAGTCGGACGGTAGGAGGGATGGGGCGAGTGGGTAATTTGCTTCATCCGGGAACGCTCTCGGATTTTGCAAATCGGGTTAAGGGGCTGTTATCTTTAGCGGGCGTCCGTTTTGTCGGCAACCCTGATTCGCTAGTGAAGCGCGTCGCTGTTTGCGGTGGAGCTGGGGTGGAGGTTGCGGAGGCAGCACGGTTAATGGGGGCTGATGTTTTGGTTACTGGTGATATTCGTTATCACGACGCAATGAATGAACTGGCGGAGGGATTGTGTTTAATCGATGGTGGACATTTTGGCACGGAATTTCCGACAATGAGTCCGTTGCAGCGTTATCTAAGCGATTGTTCGGCTTTGGGTGGCTGGAATTGCCAGTTTTTTATTACCCAAAAACAATCGGATATTTGGCAATGGATTTGAAGCAGTACTTTCTTTTTCTTTAAAATCGTGTATAATGAAGTCATAACATTTGATAATATTTTTCAGTTGAGGGAGGCGTGCGAACCGTATGGGAAAAGAAATTACTTTAGATGTCGCCGCTGAACAGCAGGAAATGCAAATTATCGGGGTGAACGGATCTCAGGCACAAAAAACGCGTATGTTACAAATGGGTTTTACTCCTGGCACGCGAGTCAGGATTTTACGCAGGGCTCCGATGGCCGATCCTGTGGAAATTAAGGTACGCGGAACACGCATGTTGTTGCGACGGGATGAATGTCAGAATATAAGGGTGGCATCTGCTGAGTGAAAGATGGAATCAATCAACCTGTCAGTGTTGCAATCATTGGAAACCCGAACGTTGGGAAAAGCGTCCTTTTTAATTCGATAACAGGTGCAAGTCAAATTATCGGCAATTGGTGCGGCAAAACCACTGAGGTTTGCACCATGGCGGTACACTACCAAAAAAGGGAGTTCCATTTTACAGATCTCCCCGGCATATATGGATTTGGCAGTCATTCTTCAGAAGAAGTTCTGGTGAATGACTTTTTACGTGAAGAGTCTCCTGATGTTGTCATGGTGGTTCTCGATGCGATGAACCTGGAACGGGGCCTCTATCTACTACTGGAGACGCTGGAACGGTACCATCATGTGATGGTGATCCTCAATAAAGTTGATGCGGCCTTGGAACAGTCGATCATTGTATTTCACGATCGGCTCGAATCGGAACTTCAAGTACCGGTTACTCCTGAAGTGGCCCAAGGGCGGCTGAGCACCGAAGAGCTCTTTGCAACGGTGCTTGAAGTTGCGGATCCTTTGTTGCCGCGGCGCAGCTATGCGATCCGGTACGGTGAAAAGGTTGAACGGATGCTCGCTGAACGTAAAGGCGCCATCAAGGACAGCAATTATGGCAGCGCCCGTTGGCAACTGCTGAAACAACTGGAAACGGAAAGCGATGTTCTGCAAAGTGAAATCATCAGTACTCGTTACAATATCGCAGAAGATATCGCTGCGCGAATTGCGGCAAAACGCTCGACGGGTGAAACTTTTTCGGACAGGATCGACCGCTGGACCTTACATCCAATATGGGGCGGCCCTTTAATGTTGCTTGTTTTTGGCGTGATGTTTTATCTGACTTTTGCCGTCAGTCGGCCTGCTTCAGAATGGTTGGCTCAATTTTTTGATATCGCCGGTGAGATGTTTGAGCCTTGGCTAATTTCGGTAAGTGTACCGCCACTTCTCGCTGATCTCGTTGTTGGCGGGATCCTGAAAGGGGTTGGGGCTGCTGTGGGTTTTCTGCCGCAGATGGCTATGTTCTTCCTGTTTTATACTTTGATTCAAGACAGCGGCTATATGGTACGCGTGGTGTTTTTGGCTGATAGAATCATGAGTGCGCTGGGGATGAATGGAAAGACTTTTTTACCGCTGGTTCTTGGTTGCAGCTGCAATGTTAACGGTATTCTCGCTTCCCGCATTCTCTCGAGTCCTTACGACCGAACGGTGGCAATACTGGTCAGCTCTTACGCGCCTTGCCCGGCTCGGCTCGGGGTTATGGTATTTTTGGTTTCGGCTTTTTTTGTTTCTTCGTCAGCCACGCTGGTTATGTTAGCCTTGCTGGGAATTAGCCTGGCCCTGATGGTTGTGGTGGCTTATATCGTCAGCTGGTTCATTCCGCGGGAAGGCGAAAGTTCCTTTATGATGGAGCTTCCGCCTTATCAGAAACCGACGTTGCAGAGTCTGACCAGTTCTGCGGCGTGGATGACCCTGAATTTTGTCCACAGAATCCGCAATGTTATCATCGCTTCCTCAGTCGTGATGTGGTGTCTGTCGAACTTTCCCGCAGGACCGTTTGAAAATACCTATATCGTCCATATTGGAAAGGCCATGGAGCCGATCGGAAACCTCATGGGTTTGAACTGGCAGCTCATTGTGGCGCTCCTATTCGGCATAGCGGCGAAAGAAAGTGTGTTGTCGAGCTTGGGCATCATCTATCATGCAGCGCAAGGTTCGGGGAATCTTGCCGATATTTTGATCCATAATTTTTCACCGCTGACAGCGTTTACGTTCTTGTTGGTTTATATGATCTATACTCCCTGCGTGACGACACTGGTTACTATGTATCAGGAAACTCGGGATTGGCGCATCGTCGTTTATGGCGCGCTTGGCAGTGTTGTTTCGGCAGTTGTTCTGGGGAGCCTGAGTTTTTACCTGGGGAGCTTGTTTTTCTGAGCGAAAGGTTTTTCAATAGTTGGTTTCGTGAAGTGGGGCAAAACTGCCCACTTTTTTTGTGCGGAAAAAAATTAACAGGAAATTCTAAAAAAACATACTTGTCAGACAAATATAAATATGATAATATTTTGACAAAGATAAGTATGACAAACTAAAGGGGGTTGAAACGATGTATCAGGTTATTTTGGCGGAACGGGAAAAAAGAACGGCAAAGGTAGCGACTGTCTTCTTTATCGCCGAAGCAATCCTTCTATCGTTCGCCATTCTGTAAATACGGGCTGGAGAGATTATGTGACTCATAATGGGATTTGGGGCCGCCTATAGAAAGGTGGTCTTTTTTTTGTATCGCAAAAGGAAATTGGATGATGATCAACGAAACACTCTTGGGAGGACTAGAGCGCCCTCGCATAAAGTAGTAATCCAAAAAAAAAGGACCGGCGGCGCCGGTACCCAGCATAAGTGAAAAGGAGTAGGGGTTGTATATGCATCGAGTTCTTTGGAGAGAGAGAAGGTTGGGGTTGTGCGGAGTTTGTGGTATAGCTGTGTTGTTACTGCTTTTTCATATCCAACCCGTAGCTGCGGCAGTGCTGGTAACTCCGTTGAAAATTGAGCAGGGTGATTTTTTTGTTGCGACGATTCCTCAGTTTGAAAGTGGGATGGAACCGAGACTTTTGAGCAAATTCAACGAAAGCTATCGAAATGTTGTGCTTCAGGCATTCGACAAGTTCGAAACGGTTGCCTTGAAGATGCGTGCTGATTCGCAAATTCCAGATCACATGAAGAATGCCATGACTTTTAGAGCTGGATATGAAGTGTTTCGCAATGATGAGCGCTTTGTCAGCGTTACGCAAAAAACTTATCAATATACGGGTGGCGCACATGGGATGAGTTGGATGAGTGCTTCTACCCTTGATCTGCGAACCGGAAGCGAGTATGACTTGGCAGATTTGTTCGTTTCTGGCGCAGACTACGCCAGCAGACTGAACGAGGTCGTCCGAAGAGAAGGACTAGCCCGAAAACTGCCTTTATGGGGGTTCAAGGGGGTAGGGACGGGTTCTGGTTTTTATTTAACGAACGACGGCGTCGTTCTCTTTTTTCAGCTTTATGAGATCGCTCCCTATAGTGAAGGATTTGTAAAAATGCTCATCCCGTATCAAGAACTTGCGGATATATTACGCGTTGAAATCGGCAAGTAGGTGCATTGTTTTTAGGCGTTGTTTGTGCAGCGCACTAGGATGACGTATAATATTCGCATTGGATTCTTTCGGTGACTTTCTTTTCGAAAACAGTTCAGTTTATCAGTAAATTATTCGATAATAATTTTGAAGAGTTGGTTTGAGCTGCCGTGGCGCAGTTCCCTGGACATTATGGGGGGATAAATTTGGAGATTTCGACAGTTGCGGGGATGATCGTCGGCCTGTTGGCAGTAGTTGTGGGCATGGCAATGAAAGGAGCGCCACCGGAAGTTTTGATCAATCCGGCTGCGTTTCTGATTATTTTTGTTGGGACCTTTGGCGCTTTGTTGAATGCATTTCCTATGGCAATTATCAAAAAAATGCCGACGTATTTCAAACTGTTGATCAAAAAACCGCAGCTCATGCACGCGGCGGAACTGGTTAAAATCATGGTTGGCTTTGCCCAGACGGCGCGGCGGGAGGGACTGCTCGCACTGGAGAACAGTTTGACGGGCGTCAACGATCAGTTTCTACGAGGTGGATTGACCATGGTCATCGATGGCATGGACGGGACGTTCGTACGGGATGTATTGGAACTTGATATCGCCCTGATGGAAGAACGCCACCGGACAGGTGCGCTGATATTTTCCCAGGCGGGAATGTATGCACCAACGCTGGGGGTGCTCGGCGCAGTTATCGGCCTGATCGCGGCTCTCGGAAATATGGCGGATATTGATGCCTTGGGGCATGCGATTGCGGCAGCTTTTGTGGCGACGATGTTTGGTATTTTTACCGGCTATGTGATGTGGCATCCATTCGCAAATAAATTGAAACTAATGTCCAACGAGGAAGTCGAGCTGAGGCGGATGATGGTGGAAGGGATCTTGTCGTTGCAAGCCGGTGACTCGCCGGTAGCGATCGAGGCCAAATTGATGGTGTTTTTGCCGGCTTCTAGCCGCAAATCGCTGAAGGATTCCAGCGAGGGAGGTTGATTTCATTTGAGTAAACGAGCACCGCATCACGAAGAGCATCCAGATGAAACCTGGCTTGTCCCCTATGCTGATTTGTTGACGCTCTTGCTTGCGTTGTTTATCGTGTTGTTTGCTATGGGGAAAACAGATGAAAAGAAAATGGGTGAAATGGGCCGCTCTTTTCATGTTGCCTTTGGCGGCGGATCCGTTGCTGTCATGCCTTTCGATCGAATGGCCCCGCAAATAGTGCCGGTCGATATTCCACCTGGAGCATCAAATCCGGATGCGCCGAATAATTTTACCGTTGTACCTACCTCTGTCGGAAGTGCGCAAAGGCAGACACAGGAGGCGCTGAGAGAAACCGTTCAGCTTCTGCAACTCAAGGAAATTATAGATCAATATATCCGGACACAAGGACTGGCAGCACAGTTGGAAACCCTCTCCACAGATGATGGTCTTAGGTTGCGGATTAAGGATTCAGCACTTTTTCCTTCGGGAGAGGCCTATTTGCGCCCTGAGTCCCGAAAGCTGGCTGGTGATATCGCAAAAATGCTGGTGGGATTGCCGCAGCAAATTGTCGTGGCGGGACATACCGACAACGTGCCGATAAATACTGGACAGTTCCCTTCAAATTGGGAACTTAGCGGGACACGGGCGGTCAATTTTATGCGGTATCTTTTATCGCAGGAAAATGCTCTGAAACCGCAAAATTTTAGTGCAGTCGGCTACGGAGAATACCGCCCGTTGCGGCCAAACCTCACCAATGAAGATCGGGCAAAAAATCGGCGGGTCGAGGTCTGGATCATCAGAGCACAGAAACAATCCAACACTTGATTCATCCTCAAAGTCACGTAAGCCGCAGATTTTTCTGCGGCTTTATTTATGGTATAATATGTTTTAAGTTCAATTATGAACTGTACTTCTGAAAATAGTATGGAGGTGTAATAACGGTGAATACCCTTAAAACGACCGTATTGTTGGCTGCGCTGACCGGCCTGCTAATCACGGCCGGAAGTTTCTTTGGCGGGACTCGCGGGATGACCGTGATGTTTGTTGTGTCCATGCTGATGAACTTTTTTAGCTACTGGTACAGTGACAAGATCGTTCTCAGTATGTACGGAGCGAGGGAAGTGGATGCCCAAACTGCACCTGAACTGGTGAAACTAGTGGCGAACTTGGCTCGAAAAGACAACCTGCCGATGCCGCGGGTTTATATCATTGATACAGATACTCCCAACGCTTTCGCGACGGGGCGGGACCCTGAACATGCCGCCGTGGCGGTGACTTCATCGCTTATGCGGGGTTTGACTACTGCGGAATTGGAAGGTGTCATGGCTCATGAACTTAGCCATGTGAAACATCGGGACACACTCATCAGTACCATGGTTTCTTCGATTGCCGGTGCGATCACGATGCTGGCCAATGTGGCGCAATGGGCGGCTATGTTCGGCTTTGGACGCAGCAACGACGATGAAAATTCCGGCGGTGGTGGTATCGTCGGTTACCTGTTCATGATCATTGTTGCGCCGCTAGCTGCAGCGGTGATCCAGTTTGCCATTTCGCGCTCCCGGGAATACATGGCAGATGAGTCTGCCGGACGGCTGACTGAACAACCCTTGGCACTTGCTTCTGCGCTAAAAAAGATTGAGTATTATGCGCAAAATCGCGTGATGCCTGAAGCGACTCCGGCGACTTCCCACATGTTTATTATCAATCCGTTCTCAGGGTCGGGCGCTGCACTGATGAACCTGTTTAGTACGCATCCGCCCACGGATTCCAGAATTCAAAAACTTCAGGAATTAGCACAGTCGATGCGCTGATTTTAAATGAAGGCTTGCGGCCCTCTGAAATATCAGGGGGTCGTATTTTGTAGTATGAGATTAACTAATGCAAAGAGGCGGGAGAGATAAAGTGGATAAAAAGAAGAAATCAGATGAGTTGTTGAATTGGTTGCAGGAAATTTCAGAAGTTCCTGGACCGTCCGGCTTTGAACGGCGGGTACGGGATCTAATGATTCGACGTCTGGAAGGAAAATGTGAAGTTCTGGAAGATAAGATTGGCAGCGTGATATTCAAAAAGCAGGGGTTGGGAAACGGCCCCGGAATCATGTTGGCCGCCCATATGGATGAAATTGGCTTCCTGGTGAAGTCTGTAACCAAAGAAGGCTTTCTGAAGTTTGTGACGCTTGGCGGCTGGTGGGAGCAGGTCATGCTGGGTCAGCGTGTTACGGTGATGTCACCTAAAGGAGATATCCCTGGAGTTATTGGATCTAAGCCTCCACATGTGCTTTCGGCGGAAGAACGAAAGAAAATGGTTATGAAGAAGGAAATGTATATTGATATTGGCGCGGCTGACAAGAAGGACGCAGAGGATACGATGGGGGTAACCCCTGGCGTTCCAGTGGTTCCGTTCACTCCGTTTACGCCGATGGCAAATCCAGATCTTCTCGTAGGCAAGGCCTGGGATGATCGGGTAGGATGCGCGGTGCTCACAGACGTTTTGCAGAAACTGGGCAGTATTAAACATCCCAATACAGTGTTCGGTGTGGGGACGGTTCAAGAGGAAGTTGGCTGCCGCGGTGCTAAGACAAGTGCCGACGTTATCGGGCCTCATGTCGCTATTGCGGTTGACACTTGCATTGCTGGCGATACCCCCGGCATGAGCGAAGACCAGGCTTCTGCGAAGCTTGGAGCAGGGGTTGCGATCTGTATTTACGATGCATCGATGATTCCCCATGTGCGGTTGCGGGACTTCGTGCTGGAGACGGCCAAGGTATCTGGAATTCCCTACCAACTGGAGTTTTCTGAAGGCGGCGGAACGGATGGTGGCCGAATTCACCTGCATGCGCAGGGCGTTCCGAGTATCGTCCTATCGGTTCCGACCCGTTATATTCATTCCCATAATGGGATTATCAGCCGGAAAGATTATAATGCGACCGTGAATTTGATCATCGAACTGCTCAAAAAGCTTGATGAGAAAAAAATGCAGGAATTGTTGGGTTGATTTCGGCAGGCAGCAAAAACAATTAGGAGAGGTGTGTTATGGAAAAGACGCTGGTATTAGTCAAACCTGATGGCGTGAATCGTGGTCTGGGCGGCGCAATTATCGGTCGGTTTGAAAAGCGGGGGCTGCGTCTGGCGGCTCTGAGGCTGTGCTTGATAACGCGCGAAATGGCAGAAAAACATTATGCGGAACATGTAGGAAAGCCATTCTTTCCGGGACTGGTCGACTTTATTACTTCAGGTCCCGTCATGGCCATGGTTGTGGAAGGGGATGGCGCTATCCGTGTCGTGCGCGCTATGATGGGGGCTACTAATCCATTGGAGGCGACTCCGGGGACGATTCGTGGTGATTTGGCGCTTTCGATGTCCAACAATGTTATTCATGGTTCGGACGGCCCCGAAAGTGCAGCAAGGGAAATTTCTTTGTTTTTTGCTCCCAGTGAAATATTTTAAAAAAGCGGGGCGGAGAAGCTATGAAAATTTATACGAAAACAGGAGATCATGGGACAACCGGTCTCTATACGGGGCAGCGCATTGACAAGGACAGTCTGCGTGTAGAGGCTTATGGCCATGTCGATGAAATCAATTCCGCCCTCGGGATGGCGAGAGCTCTAGTGAAAAACGCAGAGGTTCGTACTGCGATTCAGGAACTGCAAAAACTTCTGATGCAACGCGTAATGTCCGATCTGGCGAGCATCGGCGCGCCTCCCTATACGACGGAAGCCGATGTGGCTCAGCTTGAGGGGTTGATTGATTCCTTTACCGCCCGCATGACGCCGTTGAATCACTTTATTATTCCGGGCGATAATCCGGGTGCGGCAGCCCTAGACGTGGCGCGAACTACAACTCGTCGGGCGGAACGTCAAGTGTGGCGCCTTTCACGGCAGGAGCCGATAGACGGATCATTAATCATGGTGCTGAATCGTTTGTCCGACCTTTGCTTTACCCTATCCCGGGCAGAAACTGAAATAACCGAAAATTAAATCGAATCAACCTGACCCGCTGTGACTTCACAGCGGGTCAGGTTTTACGTGGCCAGTAAAATTTCTCCTATCTATTTGTTTGAATCGTCAGAATCGGCAGGAAAATGCTAATTAAAGAGAGAAGTTAATAGAAAACTTTTCCCGTACTGGTGAATATGACAAAATAGGAGGGGCCCGATTTGAAAGAGTACAAAAGTGACAGGATCAAAAATGTGGGCATTGTCGCTCACGGTGGCGCCGGAAAAACTTCTCTGACCGAGGCCATGCTGTTCAACGCCGGGGCAGTTACCCGACTGGGACGCGTAGATGACGGCTCGGCGACCACCGATTTCGAAGCAGAGGAAGTCAAACGGAAGGTCAGTATCAGTGCCGCTTTGGCGCCCTGCGAATGGAAAGATTTCAAAATCAATGTCGTGGATACTCCTGGGTATTCGGATTTCGTAGCCGAAGTAAAAGGCGCACTGCGGGCCGTTGATGCGGCTGTCGTTGTTTTATGCGCGGCTTCCGGCGTGGAAGTTGAAACCGAAAAAGTCTGGAAATATGCCGTGGAACAGAAATTGCCGCGGATTGCATTTGTCAATAAAATGGATCGCGAGAATGCCGATTTCGACGCAACTGTCGAAGCTATGAAGGCGTCTTTTGGGGGGAGTATAATCCCGTTACAGCTGCCAATCGGATCACAGGAAGCTTTTTCGGGCATCATCGACCTGGTGGGCATGAAGGCGTTTGCTTATAAGGGTGGTAAAGGGACTGAAATTGAGATTCCCCAAGAAATGCAGGACGCTGCAGAGCTTGCACGACTAACGATGATCGAAGCTGCAGCAGAAGCCGATGATGATGCGTTGGCCAAGTATCTTGAAGGCGAGGAACTGACGGACGAAGAGATAAAGCTCGGCTTGGTCAAGGGGTATTTCCGAAGGAAGATTTTCTCCTGTGTTTTGGTGGATCTGCAGCGAAAAACATCGGTGTTGCAGATTTTATGAATGCACTGGCACAGTATGCGCCTTCCGCCAACAAGACGGTAAGTGACAGGGGTTTAAGCCAAAAACTGAGGAGCCCATAACACGAGGCGTGAACGATCCGTTCTCCGCGTTGGTCTTCAAAACAACTGCGGACCCGTTCGTCGGCAGACTCAGTTTTATCCGGGTATTTTCGGGTGTGTTGAAACCGGATAGCATGCTGTATAATGCGACTAAAGACAAAACAGAGCGTATCGGCAGTATCTTCACCATGAGAGGAAAAACGCAAGACCCCATGGTTGTTGGCAATGCAGGCGATATTGTCGTTGTAGCCAAACTGGCGGAAACAGGTACCGGCGACACTCTGTGCGATAAAGACAAATCAGTGGTTTTCCCCGGCCATTGGACTATCCCAGGCAAATGTTCACACTTTGCCTCGAACCCAAGAATAAGGGTGACGAAGATAAAATTGGGGCCGCGTTGACCCGCCTGGCGGACGAAGACCCAACCCTGAAGTTCAAGAAACATCCGGAGACGAGCCAACTGCTTGTAAGCGGTTTAGGGGATCTGCATCTGGCGATTATGGCTGAACGTCTGAAAAGAAAATTCGGTTGTCGATGTTAAATTAAGCGATCCCAAAATTGCCTATCGCGAAACGATCAAAAATGGAGTAAAGGTCGAAGGAAAACACAAGAAACAGACTGGCGGGCACGGTCAATACGGACATGTCTGGCTGCAGCTTGATCCCTTGCACTCAGGATCTCCATTTGAATTCATCGATGCAACGTTTGGTGGTTCTGTACCTCGGCAGTTCATTCCTGCGGTTGAAAAGGGCGTGCGTGAGGCGTTCGCTAAGGGTGTTATTGCAGGATATCCATTGGTGGACATCAAGGTAACCCTGACTGATGGGTCTTACCATGACGTCGATTCGTCGGAGATGTCTTTTAAGGTCGCTAGTGCCCTCGCCATCCGTAAAGGAGTCGTGCAGGCGAAACCGACGCTGCTCGAGCCGATTTACAGCGTGGAAGTAACTGTACCTGAATCTTACATGGGCGATATCATCGGTGATCTCAACGGTAAACGAGGCCGAATTCTCGGGATGGAACCGATTGGCGGCGGCTTGGGCATCGTGAGGGCTATGGCGCCGATGTCCGAGATGTTCCGTATGCTATCGATC
>CAXXIN010000003.1:0-240507 GCA_963665275.2 Negativicutes bacterium | reverse complement strand
AGCTGATCCACTATGTGCAAAAGGCGGTCGGGTATTCGCTGACCGGCGAATGCGGCGAGCAATGCCTATTTTTGCTGCACGGACATGGCGCCAACGGCAAAAGCACTTTTCTCACCACTCTTATGACACTGCTGAACGATTACGCGCGGCAGATGCCGATGGAGGCGCTCTTGGCCCGACAGGACAATACGATTCCCAATGATCTGGCCGCGTTGCGCGGCGCACGGTTCGTTTCCGCTGTGGAAGCGGATCAGGGGCGGCGTCTGAATGAAAGCAAGATCAAACAGATGACGGGGCAGGACAAAATCGCGGCGAGGTTCATGCGGTGCGAGTGGTTGAGTTCGCGCCGCAGTTCAAACTTTGGCTGGCGACCAACCATAAGCCGTCGGTCCGGGGTTGTGACGAAGCGATTTGGCGGCGGCTACGCCTGATCCCCTTCGTGGTAACGATTCCGCCGGAAGAGAGGGACTCGACGCTGCCGGAGAAACTTAGGCAAGAGTTGCCGGGAATCCTGCGCTGGGCGGTTGAGGGCTGTGCTATCTGGCAGAAAGAAGGACTCAACGCACCATCCGCCGTAACGGCAGCGACCGATGAATACCGCGATGAAATGGACATCATTGGCGACTATATCAAAGAACGCTGTGTGATGAATCCACTGGGGGCGGCATCAGTGGCTGATTCCTACCACGATTATGAAGCCTGGTGCGCGAAAAACGCCGAGAAGCCTTTTTCCAAGCGCACCTTCACTGCCCTGATGCGTGAGCATGGATTACAGACCAAGCGAGGTACGGGGAATGTGATGTGCTGGGAAGAGCTGGCGCTGGACGAACCGTTGCTTATTCATTAAAAAATCGATGAATTGATTCCTTCTGTGGCGGCGCAGGAGGATTTTTTTATCCACTGGATAGTTACCGAGTTACTCAAGTTACCCAAGTTACCGACAATCTCCATAATGCACAATAGCAAAAAAAATATCCGGCTGTAGAATCAACCGGATTTTTGATCACTTCGGTAACTACGGTAACTCAAGAGATTATTCGAAGGAAGAAACGAGCGGACGTAGTATCAGCTATTCAGTGGTTGAGAAATATTCGTACGTTCTTGAAAATGCTGCTACGCGTTGGAATTGACGCGTTTTTTCGTTCGCTTAGGCAACTGCAGGGAGATTTTTTGTTTAAAGAATGAATTGCCAATTATTTCATAGGAGAATTTGAATGTGCGCAGGTGAATGATAAGAAGAGGGAGAAGATAAAAAATGAGAGCTGCGTCGTTTAGCGGCCGAGCAGATATTTAGTTTGACCTGCTGTTTAAAAGGGTTAACTGATAGTCGAAAAAACAGATTTTTTATTGAGGTGCAATAATGTCCAATATAATTCGATGGATTCAATTGTCGGATATTCACTATCAACTTGTCAACTACAACACTGTAAAAGTTCGAGATAGACTTGTTGAGTATTTGAAACAGCTTCGGCAATCAACCGAATACAATTTTTTAATTATTACAGGCGATGTTGCAAACCGCAATAAAGGCTATGATCCAGATACAAAAGCGTTTATTTGGAAAATAGCCGATGTATTACAAATTGAGAAACATCAGATATTTATTGTGCCTGGTAACCACGACCTGCATAGGTCAGATTTGCGAAACATAATTCTTAAAGGTTTTTTTAGCGAGAAAATTGATGAGCTATCGACTAAAGCTGATGAAATATATTACGGTAACGCTGGAATTCTTAAATCATTGCAAGAAGATTTTAACGATTTTAGTGATTTTGCGACGGATCTTTTGAACAGACCATCTCGCATAAATGAATTGCATTTTGTTGAAGAAGGCGCAAATTATAGAATTATACATCTTAACACTTGCTTTTTGTCAGGACAAGATGATGAAGAGGGAAACTTGTTAATTGGTTGTCGCCGTCTCTACGAAATCTTAAATAGTATTTCTAAACATGATGATAAGAAGGTTAACATTGCGATAGGGCACCATTCTCTTGACTGTTTCGTATCATCTGAGAAAGAAAAAATTCTTGATGATTTTCGACATTCTAATGTTGACATATATCTGTGTGGCCATGAACATGAACCCCGATATTTTGAAAGCTTTGGGAGTAAGCGCGCGCTGCATTCGTTTGTGTGTGGTTCCAATATTGTAGATGGTTTTTCAAAGACGTGTTTTATTGCGGGGCAAATAGATATCAATACTGGCGAGGGAAAAGTGGATTTCCATACATGGGATGATAAAAAATTTGAGTGGTATATTGACTATAGTGTAAAAGGCCCGAAAACAGCGAATATGGAATACGTATTTAAACTGGACCGAATAGGCGGAATTCATGAAAAGCCTGTCGCTACACATTTTAGAAATCCCAACACTACAGAAGTTGAAACTGTTGCGAAAATTTATCCCGAAGTAAAATCTTATATCAAACGAAAAATAGCGCTTTCAGATTTGGCGGAATCGCCATTTCTTTTAGAAAGCAATCGTTTTGAACTTGCAGACGTTGTGATGAGTCACAAACGAGTGGTGCTATTGGGCGATGCTGGAAGTGGCAAATCTACGGAACTTCGACATCTTGCATGGTGCTGTTCTCAAGGGGCAGACCCGTCATATGTTTTTTTCTATAATTTGAATGTATATGTCAATGATAAAATTGAAGAGTTGTTGCCTCATGGATGGCACTCTATTGCACCCAATAAGCTGCTTGTTGTTCTTGACGGGTTTGATGAAATTGAAAGCAAAAACAAGAATGACGCTATTCGGCGTATCGAGACTTTTAGTAATAGTAATCCTGATGTGCGTGTCGTAATTTCTTGCCGAAGTAACTTCTACAGATCTAAGATGAAGGAGAGTTCTGGAACATTAAAGGATTTTGAAACCTATAAAATTTTAGGTTTGGATTCAAATCAAATTGACGAATATATTAAGAGTGTGCTTCCTCAGAAACATGTCGACTTTTGGCGTGAGAGTGCACAATATCACTTGAATAGTTTGCTAATCAGTCCATTCTACTTAACGTATATGGCAAAACTATTTTTATTACATGATAAACTACCCGCCACGCGGGCTTGTTTATTTGAGCAGTTCATAAACGAACTTATGAATATGGACCAAGAGCATTTCAAAAATACTTTGGATTTTGAAGCGAAAAAACCGCAAATATGGAGAACTCTTGAACAAATCGCGCTTAGCATGGAGCTGCTTGAACGGAACTATATTTCTGACGAGGAATTAGCTGTAATAGTACCTGAAGAGCAAAATCTAATTTTCGCCAAGTGTTGCTCCATTTTCAAAAAAGGAGTAAAGCCCAATACTGCATGGGGATTTGAGCATAATAATTTCCAAGAATATCTAGCTGCACGGGCATTGAGTAGCCAGCCTCTTGATAAAATAAAGGATTTTCTGGCTTTTGGTCCTGATTATGTAAAAACCAAACCGTCATGGGCAAATACGCTTGCTTTTATGATTGATTTGGAACAAGGTAAGGGTTTGATGGAGTGGATATTGGCTATTGAGCCAGAGCTTGCTATTAAATTCGAACCAGATAAATTATCTCATAGTAAAAGAACGGAAATTTTTCTACTAATTTTCAATTACTATAAGTTTAATCAAATACCCCTTGATACAGAAAAATATAATTTGGCCGATTTTTCACGATTTTGTCAGATTGAAGATATTATTTCGGTCTTGGTTCACGAGATTGAAGTCGGTGGCTTTCCAAGCGCTACTGAGAATGCATTGCTGCTGTTAAGCTGGATGCGTGTTTCTAGTTGTGAAAAGCAAGTTGGCAAAGTAGTTCTGGAAATGCTTCGGACTGAAAAACTGCCAACTCAAGTATCGATAAACAGGGCGTTAATGATACTTAGAGAGTGGAAGTTGGATACGGAAGAGAATTTAAACATGGTTGTAAATCACTATGGGGCTTCATCGAGTGATTGGGTGAGATATGGTCTTTACGAGCTATTGGGTGATAGTACTTATATTGATAATTTCACTGATGTATATTTAGACGGAATCAAATATATCCGTGATCGTGAAGAGAACAGATTGGGAAATGAATCTTTTTCATTGTCTCAAGGGTTACTGAAAAATAAGAAAGCTATTGGGATAGAAAAAGTACTAGCGTATTTCACTATTAATCCGGCGGATCTAGAAAAAGTTTTCTTTGGGGAAAAATTTGCGCAATTTGTTTCGAATGCAGTTGATGCGTCAAGGGAAAGTAACTCATTGGACAAAATTGCTACTGGCTTTTTTATTGTCTTAGTGAAGGCCCATGAAGATGCTTATAAATATGCCTTTTCAAAATACTTTCACAAAATAGGTCGGACGCAAGATGCATTTATACAGATTTTAAAATCGGAAATTGAAGGATACTACAAATACGAAGCATTGGCGCTTCTTTTGGATGGCTCTATAGTACCTGTTTTTGTTCGGCAGTATGAGGAACGGGAAATAACAAATTCTGATGTTGAGCGTTTGATTATTTCCGTTAGGAGATATGATAAATCTTTGGCCGGGATATTAGCTGATGAAGCAAATAAAGTATGCAAAAGATTTGAATTGCCTAAGGAAGTCGACTATGATTCTTTGCGGAAGGAACAGGCGCGACAAGACTTTAAATTGCTTTTTGATATGGATTGTTTTTTGGCAAAGATTAAGCAGGTGTTTGATGTTGAAGGAAAATCTGAATTTCAAAGTGATGAGTTGCATTTCCTAAAGAATTATCGCTGGGATAACCCCGAATATTCGTATCAAGCATACCGACTTTTGAATAGATTGACCCCCTGTACTTATGAAAATGCTCAAAAAACTTTAAGTACCATATGGGATAGCTGGTCCCGCTCACAGATATATGAATACCTATCAAATGAGAAATTTACTGTTGATGAAAATGAAAAGCAACTTATCAGTCGGTGGTGCCTTGAAAATTGTTCGAAAGTGGATGTCCAAAATGCATTTATTGAGAATGAAGATGGCGGTTATTCGGTTGTCAACAAAGATGCAATATATCTTTGGTTCTATTTGAGAAAATTTGATTTGGTTTATCCTTACGACGTTCTTCTTGATTTAATTTCTTTTGACTGGTTGGATCGGAATGGTTTTGCAGGAATCAACTATTTGGAAAAACTGTTGCCCTTAAGTGAGATGACGGATAGAGTGTTGAAAAATTTGGGTGATGGCATTCTAAATTCTCGAGTAATGGAAAACCATATTGATTTTTGTATGCGACATGGCATTAACACGGTAGTTGAAATTGCATTGGGTTTGATTGCGGATGAAGAAACAAGTGATCGGCTTCGTGAGACGGCGTTGCAAGCATTTTGTAGCCTGTCTGGCTCTTTGGAACCCTTAGTGCAAATGTTGAAGTCATTGTCACCGACTTATAAGTGGAAGGTTATTGATGAACTTATCAATCGAGGGTATCAATTGGAGAAGGTTAAAGTACACTTGAAAGAATTATTAATTGGAAATAATGAAGAAATTAAATTAAATGCGGCGGATTACCTGATTAAGATGCAGGATTTAGAAGGGCTGACTTACTATGTTGACTGGATGTATAAGAACAAGCGGATGCCTTATAACCTGACTTTTGATTGGACCTTTAAATCAATCAACCAGCGTGAAGCGTTATGCCAAGTCATGAAACTGCTTGCGCTGAGCTATAATCCCGATTTTGTTCAGGATAAATACGAAAGGCTTAATTCGATTGTATTACAGATTCTAACTCAAATTGCATTTGCAAATGAAGAAAATTACCTTGTTGTTAAAAAGGCGATTGAGGATTTTATTGTAGAAAAAAGCGACACCATTCCCCATGTGAAATATTTGCTGCGTTTTCAAGAATCTCTGGAAAGACGTTATTACATCGGCAAGAGTGACAAATTGTCAATTGCAGAAGTAAGGACGAAAATTAATGCTATTCACTAAAATATGCATATTTACTATAAAAGTGCCAATTGATACATGTTAAATGACACAAGAGCCGAGGTCGATTGCCTCGGTTTTTATATGTGCAGCAAAATGGTTTAATTTATAACAATATTGAAGTTTATAAACTACAGAGTTATAATTAAGAAAAAAGGAGGAGAGCTGCGTGAAAATCGGAGAAAAGCTCTTAACCGCCCGTAAAGCTAGACAAATGACATTGAATGATGTTGCTAAAGCTTTGGACATTTCGGCTATGGCTGTTTCTAAATACGAAAATAACCAAGTAGCGCCTAATTCGACGATGCTGATTAAATTGTCAAAGGTGTTGGCTTTTCCGGTCAGTTTCTTTTTTTCGCCCAACACGGTTGAATTGACTAAACTTGCCTATCGCAAGAAAAGCAGGTTGCTGAAGTCTGAAGAAGAGGCAATCGACGCGAGAGCGCAAGATTGGGTTGACCGGTATCGGCAAATTGAGGGCTTCTTTGAATTAAAGGCAAAGAAACAAAAAATAGTTGAATGCGTTGAAAAGATGAGGCATCTGTCCCTGGGAAAAGTTGAAGATGCTGAAATCTGGGCGCAAGAATTCCGGGAGAATGTCGGCATTGGCAGGGATGCGATTGAAAACATGGTTGGGCTGCTTGAGGATATTGGGGTCAAGGTGATCTTCTTTGAAGCCGACCGAAGTTTTGACGCGGTTAGCTTCAGAGAGCCGGATGGTGGGTTTGTCATTGTTTCTAATAACAAATTCTCTTTGGCGCGGAGCAGGTTCACTTTAGCGCATGAACTGGGGCATATTCTTTTTAGCCAATTTATTCCCGATACGCTGGATGAAGAAAAGGTTGCCAACAGATTTGCCGGCGCACTATTGGTGACTCAAGAAAATATGTTTGACGAGATTGGTGTCAACCGAACGGGATTTAGTATAAAAGAACTCATCAGTCTGAAAAAAAAGTATGGGATGAGCATGAACGCGCTTGTTTATCGCTCCAAAGATTTAGGTATTATTACCGAGTCGTTCGCCCAGCAGGTTTTTCGCAAGTTTCGGCAAGAAGGTTGGCACATAATAGAGCCGGATGAACTGAACATCGAATGCCTGCCGGAGAAGCCGCAAAGAATGGAGCGGATGGTGGGGAGACTGATAGCGGAAGAGCTGATTTCTTGTTCGCGAGCCAGAGAACTTCTAGGATATGAGCCGAGCGAAGACCTTTGCGAGGTAATTTAAAATGCCCTCAAAAACTGTTTTGGTGGTGGACGCGAGCATTCTGATTGACCTCTACAAGGCTGATGTGTTAGATAAGATAAAACGATTGCCCTATCAAATGGAGATGGCTGATTTCGTCTGGCATGAGGTAATTTATCCGGACCCTGCCGAGCTAGAAACTCTTGGGCTTAGTCCTACGGTTTTTTCCGAGGAAGAAATCGATGAAATTGCCATGTTGCAAGCAACATGCAAGGGACTTTCAGCTGCTGATTGCAGTAATATCATTTTAGCAAAAAAACTTTCCCGGAAAAAACGCGTGGTTTTTCTCGGTGTTCATGATTCTGCATTGTTTCGAGAGGCAAAAAGACAGGGTGTTGCGTGTAAGGACGGATTGGATCTCCTGGATGAATTGGTTGTCGCAAAAGCGATAGACCTGGGATTGGCGCATGAATGCTTGCCCCATCTGGGCAGAGGCCGACCGGAAGTCGTGATGAGTAGAACGACGGAATTGATTGAGAAATGGCACAAAAATCGATGACTTGATTCCTTCTGTGGCGACGCAGGAGGATTTTTTACGGTGGGTTATTTTTAGTAACCCCTACAGTCAGAACCCCAAGTCAATCAGAGCGTTTACAATGGCGATGCGACGGGAGCCCATCTGGAATGCTGATGAAAAAATTGTCAGCGGGAGGAAAATGGATAAAACAAAGAGAATTATAAGAAATTGTTACAGTTTTCACATGGGTGATGAAGCTTTGCCGAGGATAAAAGAAGAAAACACAAGATAAAATTCTCAAGGGGGTACTTCGTATTGAAACATTCGCGCCGTGCAATCTCCATGCTGATTGCGAAATATCGGGCAGTCATACAAAAGACATGGTGGAAAAACCTCAGAACTTATGACGTAGCGTTGTTTCGCTGTAAAAAAGGCGTCTTTGCCGCCGGTCTTATCATCAGTTTGGCTATCAGCCCTGGTCTGGCCGCCGCCGGTGAGACCTTCACGTATATCGGAAACCCGACCGACCCGCATCTGCGAACTATCGACGGTAATCCCAACTCACTGGCGCCGATTGACTCTTCCAATCCCATATTTAACAACATCACGATAAATTACACAAGCAGCGATGATACGAAAAATCCGAACTGGGTATATGGTGGATACAGCAATAGTGACACTGTCACTGACAACGCCGTCAACATGATAAACGGCACAGTTCAAAGGCATATATTCGGCGGGTACAGCAACAGAGGCGCTGTCAATAACAACACCGTCACCATCAGCGGCGGCGCAGTTCAAGGTGATATATATGGCGGGTACAGCTATAGCGGCACTGCCAATAACAACGCCGTCAACGTGAGCGGCACCACAGGTTCTGGTTATATATACGGCGGGAACAGCTATAGCGGCTCTGCCAACAGCAACACCGTCACCATCAGCGGCGGCACAGTTCTATATAGTATATACGGCGGGTACAGCAGCAGCGGCGCTGCCAATAGCAATGCCGTCGCTATCAGCGGTGGGACAGTTCAACATAATATATTCGGCGGGTGCAGCTCATTCGGCTCTGCCAATAACAACACCGTGACCATCAGCGGCGGCACAGTTCAAGGTTATATATACGGCGGGTACAGCTCATTCGGCACTGCCGACAGCAACACCGTCAATATCTTTGGTAGTCCGAACCTGACCAGCGCCGTACTGTGGGGCAGTAATTTGTCAGGCAGCATCGGCAATACCCTCAATATCACGGGATATCAAGGCTCTGTCGGCGGCATCAACAACTTCCAATACTACAACTTTTATCTCCCCGCCTCGGTTGCGAACGGCTCGACGATACTCGCTATTACCGACTCTACGCCTGTCAATCTGACGGGCGCTTCGGTGGCCATCACCGGGATAACACCAGGCGGAGCGCCGCTACACCCGGGGGACACCATTACCCTTATCAGCAAAACACAAAATGCGCCGCTAGCTTTATTCGGCAACGTTTATAGCCGAAGCTTGTTGCAATATAAGTTTAACTATGTAACATCAAATACCGCCGCACTGCAGGTCCAATTTGCAGGGGAGCAGGCATCTCCCCAAGCCAAAGCTGTGTCGGAAGGACGTATAACGGGCATAATTGCCGTCAATAAGGGACAAGACCTCGTATCGGGCCAGGCAATGACAAACATCGCCAATTCAGTAACCGCGAATAATACCCCCACCGCTTTTTCCGCTATGAACGGAAGCGCCGTCCGCTTCCAAACAGGCTCGCATGTCGATATGAACGGCTTTTCGTTTCTTGTCGGTGTGGGGAAGAAAAACGCGGCAGCGAATGGAGCCGCGGCGAACGGGTTCTTTCTCGAAGCAGGCCGGGGCAACTTCAGCAGCTACAACAGCTTCGCCACAGCGGCATCCATCAATGCAAGCGGCGAAACCAATTATGGTGGTGTAGGATTCTTAGCGCGCCGACAAAATAACGACGGACGATACATCGAGGGTTCCGCTCGGGCTGGGTCGGCTAGTACTAACTTCCGCAGCGGCGATCTTAGCGCCGCCTCCGGACAAAACACGGACTTTAGCGTCAGCGCGCCCTACTACGGGATGCACATCGGCATAGGCAAAGAAAAATCAGTCGGTCAGAACCTGAGTCTTGATACCTATACAAGGTTTCTCTGGTCACATCAAAACGCGGCCACCGCAACAGTGGCGGGCGCCGACGTAGATTTTGCCGCCGTCAACTCCTACAGATGGCAGGTAGGCATGAAACTTTCGCATAAAATCAATGAACGTACCACCGTGCGGACAGGACTGGCCTATCAGTACGAGTTCGGCGGTGATGCAAACGCCAGTACCTTGGGACATGACATTGATGCGCCAAGCCTAAAAGGGAGTTCTGTCATCGGGGAGTTGGGAATGACTATCGAGCCGCAAAATGCCAAAGCCCCCTTCCTCAATCTTAGCCTTCAGGGTTTTGCCGGAAAATGCACGGGAGTAGCAGGCAGTGTAGAAGTTGCCTGGAAGTTCTAAATCTTTAGCGAAGCAAACCCTAACCTGACGTCGGCGGATGAATGCCAGAACCGTCAGATTAGGGTATTTTAAAGTTATTATCGTAGTATGTGTTATACTTTTCCATAGTAAGATATATTAAAAGTAAAGAGTTCCATAATCGGATTTTTAAGTATAGAAAGCAGGAAAAATGAATTCAAACAAAAAGACCGCAAGAATTGCAGGATTCTGGTATCTACTAATGGCGATAACCGCCCCCATTGGCTTGTTGTATGTTCCATCCCAACTTATTGTTCCGGGTGATGCTACGGCAACAGCTAGTAAGATTATGGCGTCGGAGTAGTAAATATCAGCCTTCACATGTGAGTACCACTCAAACACGTCACTGGGAATGTGATGTGCTGGGAAGAGCTGGCGCTGGTCGAATCGCCGTTGTTTCATTAAAAGATAAATGGATTGATTCCTTCTGTGGCGACGCAGGAGGATTTTTTTATCCACTGGATAGTTACCAAGTTACCAAAGTTACCGACAATCTCCCGGTTGACGATGCGTTGGTCCTTGTAGCTGCCGACTCGGACAGGGACTCCCAAGGAGTATTCCCGCTCATGAGTGCAAGATTCTGGATAAAGGCATGCGAGGGCTAACGGGCGGCAAATACTCTGAAACATAACCAAGCCGAAGAATAAACTGTATCGGGGCTGAACGTCCGAGCGAATCGGCCAGCGTTCTGCGTGGCATTGCCTCTTCCAAGGCCTGGGTCATGGGGTGGATAGCGATATTGTTTTCCTTGGCACGCAGCCAGATCGACTGCAGAGCCCGGCCCGTTGCAACGAGATCGGCGATTGTCGAGCCGGAAGCGAAAACAATCAACCAACCGGCTCCTTGTCGAACCTGCTGTTCCGCCATTTTTACGGTTTGCTCACGAAAACTTGCGTCCAGAACGTCTTCTCGGCTAATAAAATATTGGGCATACCAGCGTAGCCAGTCTGGCATTTCCATTCCTGCGGGCGTCAATCCATTTTGGTGTTGCGCAGCATCCTGGCGAGTCCAACGTATCCAGTCCGCCAGTTCGCCTTGCGCATCATCGCGCTGAACCTGCAACCGGTTTGCTTCAAGAGTTATTTCACTCAAAAATTTTCCTGTGGTCGATTCCATGGGAAAATATTCGCACCCTGTTGCCTGTTTGCCCAGTAAATGAGACAAGTCGTTTTGGGATAGGGCGCGGGAAAGAAAATTCTTTTTTAACGTGCGTCGTTGCTCGATTTTTTCAAGGGGAAAAGGTTTTTGGGTCGTGCTTTTCAGGATAACGTCCACTGTAGCAGAGGCGCTGGAGGGATTCATTTCGGCGTCATAGCCAAAATCATTCGCGGCCAGAGCCAAATTTTCCAAGAAAGCGCCGATCGACAACCAACTTTCACGATGGTTCGGATCGACAACAGGCAGGAGACGGTCCGGCGCGAGCGTTACCGTCCAATCATCGGGTTGGTTGATCTTGAGGCTCCAGGGCTGGGTATTGTGACCGCTTGGCGCCAGGGAAGCCAGTTCGATAATTCGGCTTTGGTCGCTGCTTAGCCCCGCAATCGTATCGAAATCTTTTTTTCTACGCAGCTCGTTGACCGGTCCCAGCTGTATGTAACTATAGCCGGTCAGTGCACCGCCGGCTATCAGGGCTGAAGCGGCCATCTTCCAGAGAAACTCTTTTCGATTCAAATAACTACTCCTCCGTATTGCTTGATTCGCGACATTTACCTCAATAATACCTTGAAGAAGCGTCTGGGATCAATGCGGGATGGTGAAATACGTTTGTAGCGTTCGATAATGGCGGTTTCAAATGGGAGCTGGCGAAGTTTGGGAACGTCCAAGGTTACTAATGGCCGGCGCGGGTGTCTTTTCTCTCTGCGTTTCTCTCGTACCGGGCGGCATTGGTGAGCTGATCGGCTTCGGCGTCGAGCATCTTGTTCGGCGTTTCTTCCACGCTGGTTCGGACAAGTTCTCCCAGTTGGTTCTTCAAGGTTTGTTCATTGAGAGTTATAATGGTGTCAGTCACGGATGTTCATCTCCTTCGTGTTGTTGTTTTGGCTAGCACCTTCAACATACACGGGTTGACCCATCCGTGACAACTCTTTTCCAAATGTGCACAACTTTAGAATACGTTATCTAATTGTTTGCGCTAGCGCCCATAACTTAGCGGCCGGACCGAGTAATTTTTTGTCTTGACAGAAGTTCATCACAGGAATTATAATTTGAACATGATTCAAATTATTGAGGGGTGTAGAGATGGCCAGACCGCAGCAAGATCCCCAAGCTCGAATCAACGAAATCTTAGATGCCGCCGATCAACTGTTTTTCACCAAAGGGTACCATGCAACAACTATCAGTGACATCGCTCAAAAAATGGGCGTCGCGCAGGGAATGCTGTATTATTACTTCAAATCAAAAGGAGATGTACTGGAAATGCTGTTGGATCGGCACGTTTCTTCCTTGATTTTAGAAATCAAGAATATAATTTGTCTTACCAATTCTCCGGCGGAAAAAATAGCCTTAACCGTATCAGCTGCGCTTCATAAGGCCAGCTATAAAGATGGGTTGCTGCTCAGCATGCTATACGATGCCCAGAATTTGCAGCTCAAGGAAAAATTGTTTCATCAGCTCGAATTGGCGCTCTCTCCCTGGTTGCTGGAGATTATAAAAGAAGGAATAGGCAATCAGGGTTTTTGCGTAGATCATCCTCCGACCGCCGTGGATTATATCCTGGTTATTGTGGATTTTTTAAGTGAAGCGCTTTATCACAAAACCACTGACGATATTTTGTCTTTTCGTTTAAGGATGGCGGAAGCACTGATTGAAAAAGCGCTGGGCGCACAAGAAAAGACGATTCATATCCTAGTGAGTTAAAGGGACTATTGCAAAAAAATCCCGCCCTTCCAACCGGGTTTGGATGAGCGGTTTTTTAAAACTAATTAATTGAACGTAATTCAATTTAAAAGGAGAGAAATCATGAAACGATTACATTATGGATTGGCGGCGGTAGTAGGATTGTGCATCATTGTGGGTGTTTTCCTGTATGCGAATACTAAAACTAAGGTTATGGAAGAAGATGTTGTTACGGTGCGCACCGTTACCATTCAGGCGGCGGCCGGTTCGCAAGGATACACCTACGCCGGTGAAGTCCGCGGTCGGTATGAAAGTCAACTGGCGTTTCAAGTCAGTGGAAAGATCAGTAAGCGAAACGTAGAACTGGGCAGTATCGTCAATGCCGGAGATGTATTAATGCAAATCGATGCCAAAGATATTCAGCAAACGGTGAACAGCAACTCGGCCCAAGTCGCGTCCGCCGAATCGCAACTAAGTCTGGCCAAGAGCAATCTTGAACGCTATCGGAAACTATTGGACCAGGGCGCCATTAGCCAGTCAATGTATGACCAATATGTCAACGCTTATAATGTAGCCGTTGCCGGGGTACGGCAGGCTTCATCCCAATATGCGCAAGGCGCCAACCAGCTGGATTATAGTCTCCTGCGGGCCGATAAGCCTGGTGTCGTATCCAGCCTCGCCGCCGAAGCGGGACAAGTGGTCAGTGCGGGCCAAGCTGTTGTTACCATAGTGCAGGACGGCGAGCGCGAGGTGGAGATCAGTATTCCGGAGAGCCGAATAGAAGAACTGCGCAGTGCCGGACAAATTAAAGCCTCTTTTTGGGCGTTGCCCGCAGTAACTGTAGACGGCGGAATCAGAGAAATTTCCCCCATGGCCGACCCGATCACTCGTACTTTTAAAGTGCGGATCAGTCTAAACAATCCGCCGCCGGCAATAAAACTCGGAATGACAGCTTCCATTCAAGTTGCGGCCCACTCTGCGCAACCGACAGTGACTATTCCGCTGGCTGCTGTATACCAAGATGGAAAGACCCCTGCGGTGTGGATCGTCAACGACAATGTGCTTGCGTTGCAGCCGATCACAACCGGTAAATTCGGCAACGGTACGATTGAAGCGCTCAGCGGCCTCAAACCAGGGGATTGCGTTGTAACCGCCGGCGTCCACAAGCTCAAAGCAGGGCAAAAAGTAAAATTGGGCGGTGCTTCCTTATGAAAGGGTTTAACCTCGCTGAATGGGCACTACAGCATAAGCAAGTTGTTTATTTTTTCATAGCGCTCTTTTTTGTGACCGGCATATTCTCTTATGCAAATTTAGGGCGCATGGAAGATCCGGACTTCACCATTAAACAAATGGTGGTTAGTGTAGCTTGGCCGGGAGCCACTGCACGTCAAATGGAAGAGCAGATCACAGACAAAGTGGAAAAAAAGTTGCAGGATTTGCCTGGACTGGATTACTTGCAGAGCTATTCTACGCCAGGACAGACTGTTATTTTCGTCAACTTAAAAGATGCAGTTCTCAAAAAAGACGTTCGAGCCAAATGGCTGGAAGCCCGCAACATGGTCAACGACATGTCGGCCACTCTCCCCGCCGGGGTTCAACCGCCACAGTTTAATGACCGCTTTGACGAAGTATTCGGGATTGTTTACGCGCTCACCAGCGATGGCTATACCTATGAAGAAATGCGGGAAAAGGCGGAGAATATCCGCCGCGTTCTCCGGGACGTTCCCAGCGTCAAAAAAGTTCAATTGCTGGGCACACAAACGGAAAGCATTTACATCGAAATTGCAAACAGCAAAATGGCTCAGCTGGGCATCGACCCTGCGCTGATTGCCAGCACCATTCAGGCGCAAAATGCCATGGCGGCAACCGGAATGATTGAAACAGCAACCGATAATGTCCATTTGCGGATCACCGGGATGTTTGAAAAGGTAGAGGACATCCGAACCATTCCCATCACGGCTGGCGGACGCACTTTCCGCCTGGGAGACATCGCCAAAGTCACGCGCGCCTATGTCGAGCCGTCAGACCCCAAGTTTTTTTACAATGGACAACCTGCCGTGGGGGTTGCAGTGGCTATGGAGCCAGGGGAAAACATTCTTACCCTGGGAAATAATTTGGACGACACCATCGCCAAAATCAAGAAGGATCTTCCGGCCGGACTGGAAATCCATCAAACCGTTTATCAACCGAAAATTGTAGACGCTTCCATTGGCGAATTTGTGAGATCACTTGCAGAAGCGATTTTAATTATTTTCATCGTTAGTTTTGCCAGTCTCGGCGTACGTCCGGGCTTCATCGTCGCACTCTGCATTCCGCTTGTTTTGGCTGTCGTTTTTACGATCATGTACATCATGAACACCGAGCTGCAGCGCATATCGCTTGGCGCCCTCATCATCGCGCTGGGGCTGCTGGTCGATGATGCCATGATTGTCATCGAGATGATGGCTGTGAAGTTGGAGCAGGGATGGGAGCGGATGGACGCCGCCGCCTACGCCTATAGCGTCACTGCGTTTCCCATGTTAACGGGAACCCTGATTACCTGCGCCGGGTTTATTCCTGTCGGATTTGCGCAAGGCAGCGCCTCTGAATTTTGCGCCACCATTTTTTCCGTCATCACCATTGCGCTGCTGACGTCCTGGGTTGTCGCCGCTATGGTCACTCCCCTCTTGGGATACCTGCTGATCAAACCTGCGCCAACCAAGGACGCAAGTAAAGAACACCATGTGTATGATACAAAGCTTTATCGTTTGTTTAAACAAACTCTCGTCTGGTGCCTAAACCATCGTAAACTGGTTCTATCTGTTACGTTGGCCTTGTTTATCGCATCCATTGGCGTATTGGGCTTGGTAAAAGAAGAGTTTTTCCCTGCATCTACCCGCCCTGAACTGATTGTGCAGTTAAAATTGCAGGAAGGCGCTTCCCTGAAAAATACGGAAGCCGTTGCCGGAGAAGTGGCCCGGAAACTGAATGAGAATCCCCTGATTGACTACTATACCTACCATGTGGGGGAAGGCGCGCCTCGTTTTGTCCTTACCTTCGATCCTACCTTCAACAAAACCAATTTTGCCGAGTTTGTTATTGTGGCGAAAGATACGGACGCCCGTAACGAACTGCAGCCCAAGGTCAGCAAAATGTTAGGCGAAGAATTCCCCGGCGTACAGGTCCATACGAAAGTAATCAGCAACGGAACTTCGGCCGACTATCCGGTCATGCTGCGCGTGGAAGGGTATGACCATGACAAAGTGCGCGAGATCGCCAAACAAGTCAAAACTGCGATGGAAGCTCATTCCGACACCAAAAATGTCAATATGAACTGGAATGAAAAAAGCAAAATCATGCATTTGGCCGTCAATCAAGACAAAGCCCGCATACTGGGGATCACGTCCCAAGCCTTGGCTGACACGCTCCAGACTCAGTTGTCGGGGACCAGCATTGCCGAGTTTCGGGAAAACGACAAAACCGTCCCGTTAGTTTTTCGTTTTGATGCCGAGTCCAGGAATGATCCCGCCCGCATCAAGGACCTTTCCATCCACATCGGGAATGGCAAGTATGTGCCGCTGGACCAGATTGCCCAAATAAGCTTTGAAGCCGAGGACGGCTTGATTTATCGACGCAATTTGAAACCGACGATTACTGTGCGGGCGGAAACAGCCCCAGGCGTAACCGGGGATGATGTGACCCGCAAGGTATACGAGAATCTCCAGGAACTGCGCGACAATCTACCACCCGGCTACAGTATCAAATATGACGGTGCAACGGAAGAAAGCATCAAAGGCACGGAAATGTTATTCGCCCCTGTGCCGGCAATGATTCTCACCATTATGATTCTCTTGATGTTGCAACTGCAAAATATCTCCAAGATGGTATTAACCTTATTGACCGCGCCGCTTGGGATTATTGGCGTTGCCGTCGGTCTTTTCCTAACGGGAAAACCGATAGGGTTTGTCGTACAGCTCGGTATATTAGCTCTCTCTGGGATCATTATGCGTAACTCGGTAATTCTGATGGACCAAATCGACCAGCATCTCGCTAACGGCGAAAACATGTGGGATTCCATCATTAACGCTACGATAACTCGCATGCGTCCCATTTTGTTGACGGCCGCCGCTGCTATTTTAGCGATGATCCCTTTGGTTTCCAATATATTTTGGGGCCCGATGGCTGTTGCCATTGGGGCGGGGTTGTTTGTGGCTACGATATTAACCCTGCTGGTGTTGCCGGTCATGTACGCCGCCTGGTATAAAGCGGATTCAGGGGAGGGAGCTTTGTGAAAAAATGGCTGGTGTTACTCTTGACCATTGGATTGCTGTGCATGACATCGGTTTCTTTTGCCAGTCCCCAGGAAGAATCGGCAGAAGCTTACAAAATTTACATTGCGGCTGGCGCCAGTGTGGCTGCCTATAACGACCGAATGGGGGAACTGGCAACCCGTTACCTGACTCAGGATGGATGGCGGATTGACCGTTATAAACAGCCGGATGGCGCCAGCGGCGCACGATTTCTGATCGCAGAAAAAACTATAAACAAAGACCGACAGGTTTTTGTTATGGCTATTGTCGGCACCGAAACCGATCGAGATATGGATTTAGACTTGCAGGTTGGTAAGGTATACTTTGCCGGACGTACGTTGGAAGAATTCGCTATGAATGCCGCTCAAAATGACGTACCGGATACAATGCCTAAAGTCCATCAGGGATTCCATAAATTTATGCAGGCCGGACCATCCGCCATCATGCACAGTGAAGGAGATTCACTACTGCTCATGCTGGAAATGCTTCGGAGCAATCCCGGAAACAAGCTTTACTTGACTGGACATAGCTTGGGCGGTGCTGCGGCAACGTTGGCCGGAGCCCGTCTGCTGGACATGGGCATATCGCCGGAACAAATTGAAGTCATTACGTTTGGCGCACCAGCGGTTGGGAATGCTGCTTTTGCAGAAAAATTCAATGCGGTGCTGAAATTGACCCGGGTGGTAATCGCCGGTGATCCGGTCGTAACGCTGCTGCAAGGACTTGTCGGCGGATACCGCCAGTTTGGCAAAGAGGTCAAATACAAGCTTCACCCAATGCTGGACGATCCACACTATATAGCCGCCTATGTGGATGCCGCCATGAAAAATTACTACGACAAAAAAACGGTCGCGGTGTCTTTCATTGCTAATGACCGACAAGTCAATTCCGAACGGGTATATATTGCTCCGCTGCAAAATAAGTTGCCGTCGGCTTTGTCAGACGAACTCGGGTATATGGAGCGGGCCTTGCAGGATGAATATCGAACCTCATTTCCTAACAGCATTTGGGGAAATGCAGATAAATCCGGTTCCTGGTTGAAGGCCGCCGCTGCTGCCGATTGTCGTTGGTTGATCGTTCCGGAGGTTGCAGCCGTAAGAGTTCGGCAGGAGAAGCCCGTTTACTACATCAGCGTTCATCAAACCGTATATGATGTGCATTCGGGAACCGTGGCGGATGTGGCCGAATTTTCTACGGGAACGTATAATTTGACTCCGTTGGAAGCCTTTGTTCATGCCTTCAAAGGAATCGATAGCCGCCGGGATGTGTGGCTGAAAAACGCTTCGGGAGTCCCTGCAAACGAGAGAAAGGATTGAGTATGATTCGGCGAAGAATTCTGTAACAGCGGGACAAAAGGGAAAGTGTTTTGGACGCATTGGGTGAATAGAAAATAAAAATTATACACTTGTAGCTTCCTTCGTAAGAGGGAAGCTACAAGTCATTTTATGGACGCGAAAACTGATTGGGTATTTGGTGTGAAAAAATTAAATGGTTGAAAATGAATCGATTTGAATTAAAAACAAAATAAAATAAATTATTTTGAACAATAAAGAAGGAATTTGAATAAATGCGTCAAATAATTAGAACTATCACAATAATCGCAAGTGCGAGATTTCGTTTGGAGGTGTTGGTGGGTTAAGGTCTCGATTAGGGTGGGGTAGTAAAACAACAATTAAAAGGGGTAAAAATTGGAAGGGGGTAATTATAAGTGAAAAAAACAGTTTCTATGTTGATCATTTTAGCATTTGCAGTAGCAGCAATAGGTTGCGGAGGTGGCGGAACGAAACCGGCAGCAACACCGGCGGCGCCTGCCAAGGTAACGTTGAATCTCGCGACACCTGACCCCGAAACCTCATCGATTACTGCAGCCGCGAAGGAATATGCCAAGAGAGTGAACGAAAAAAGCAAAGGCAGCATTGAAATCAAGGTTTTCCCCAATGGGACCCTGTATGGCGCGGATCCATCGGCAGCCGTGAAGCAACTGGGCGGTGGAACCTTGGACATGTTGGTGCTTTCCACTTCTCTCTATGCCAATTTTCAACCGAGTTTCAACATGATCAGTATTCCTTACCTGTTTGACAATACCGACCAATTTTTAAAATATTTGAATGATCAGCCTGGGCAACAGCTTCTGGGCGGACTCGACAAACTCAACATCAAGGGACTGGGACTGTGGACACGCAGTTTCCGTCAGATTACCAATTCAAAACGGCCAATCCAGACGCCGGAAGATCTGAAAGGGGTCAAGTTGCGCGTTCCCAATAACCCGCTGTGGGTGGAATTCTTCAAGGAAGCAGGGGCGGTACCGACTCCCATGGCCTTCGGCGAAGTTTACAACGCATTGCAGCTGAAGACGATCGACGGGCAGGAAAATCCTGTTGATATTCCGATGAGCGCCAAATTCTATGAGGTGCAAAAGTACCTGAGTATCTCCAACCATATGGCGGATGCGTGGGTTGTGGGAATGAATACGGCCAAGTTTGCCAAACTGACCCCTGACCAACAAAAACTCCTGACTGACACCGCGAAAGAAGTGCAGGGTTGGAAGCTTGCCTATGATAAGGCAGAAGACCAAAAAGCTGTTGTATTCCTGAAAGACAAGAAGGTCGAAGTGAATGAATTGACCGCCGACCAACAAAAAGCGTTCGTAGCGGTCTCGAAAAAACTCTATCCCAAATTTATCACACTGGTAAAAGACGATGCTTTCTTCAATTCGTCCCTGAAATTTGTCGGCAAAGACAAATAAATAAAAGCGAGCGGAGTGGGACCTAAGACGGTTCCATTCCGCTCACATTGTGCCCATATTTAGTTTAGGGGGCAGCGAAGATTCTTATGAAGAACGAAAATAGTAAGGCGGAAAAATTTTTCGGCGCGATCAACAAGATTTCAGATTATATGGCGTTCTTGTTAATTGTCGCCATTTTGGCTGCAGTCACCATCCAGATTGTTGGACGCCTGGCCGACAGTCCCGCACCATGGACGGAAGAAGCCACACGCATCTTCTTCATTGGGATGGTCTATCTGGGAGTTGGCATGGGATTTCGTAAAGGGGAATCTGCCAGGGTGACCGTCTTTCTGAACTGGTTTCCTCGCTCTGTTCGTAACTTGGGACGATGGTTCTATGTGATTCCCTCGGTCGGATTTTTTTGCTTCATGTTTTATACCGGGTTCGAACTTGTCGTCCAACAGTACACCATGAACGAGATGGGCGCTGCCTGGATGATTCCGATGTGGCTGGTTGGTTTATTTATGCCGCTGTCTGCAATACTGGGAATACTGGGTGTAGCAGAGAATATAATTCTGCACCCGCACCTTTTGGAAGGCGGAGAGTAATATGAGTCTGGCACTACTGGCGCTTTTTCTGGGGATGATGGTTTTGGGCATTCCGCTGGCGATCGCGATGGGAATTTCCTCGGTCGTTGTGCTGTTCACGTATACAGATATTCCTTTGAATTTGATGACACAGTCAATGTTCAGTTCGATGAATAGTTTTATCATGGTTGCCGTACCCTTGTTCATTTTGTCCGGCATCCTCATGGATGAAGGCGGGGTGGCCGACAAAATATTTCGTTTTGCCAATGCACTGCTGGGTTGGTCGCGTGGAGGATTGGGCAATGTAACCGTTTTTTCAAGCGTTATCTTCGCGGGCATGTCCGGGTCTTCCGTGGCGGATGTTGCGAGTGTCGGCCGGATCAGCATCAGCGCGATGACGAAAAACGGCTATCCGCTTGGGTACGCCACTGCCTTGGCTCTCACCACATCCATGCTGGCGACGATTATTCCTCCGAGCATCCTGATGGTTATCGCCGCGTCGGTGGCCAACGTTTCCATCGGCCAGGTGCTGTTCGCCGGCATTATTCCGGGAGTATTGATTGCCGTCATTTTCATGCTGTACAATTACTATGTTTGCCGGAAGAACAACTATGGTACAGTGCTGAAATTCAGCGCGCGCGAACTCCGTGCTGAATTTTTGAACGCCATACCAGCCCTGCTTACTCCAGCAATCCTGCTTGGCGGCATGCTTTCAGGACACTTCACCCCGACTGAGGCCGCAGGGATAGCCGTATTATACACGTTGGCCGTTTCGCTATTTGTGTACAAGAGCATCAAGTGGCGCCAACTTCCCGAAATTTTCATCCGCACGGTAAGATTGACGGGCACCATACTTTTTATCGCCGTGACTGCCAAGCCAGCTGGCTGGATTTTCGAATATGATGGTCTGCCTGGGCAGGTGGCGACTGCCATTGGCAATGTCACGCAGGAGCCGATACTGATCATGCTGATTATCTACGCGTTTTTCGTAATTGTGGGCATGTTCATGGATGCCACCGCCGCGATTTACATCGTCACGCCAATTTTGTTGCCGACGATTCTGAAAGTGGGCATTGACCCGATTTACTTTATCGTTTTTATGGTTATCACCCTGGCTTTCGGCTTGGTAACGCCTCCTGTGGGAGTATGCCTCTATGCTGCAGTTAACATGACGGGCTTAAAATTCGAGGAAATAGTAAAGGCTTCCATCCCATGGATGATTATTACAGCAGTAGCCTTGATTATTTTCGTTTTGTTCCCGCAACTCATTACCGTGCCGGTCAAATGGTTCTTCGCGTAGGAAAGGTGGCAAGATGATGCTCGCAGACTTGCGAAAAGAAAAGATTCGACGTGAACTGGCTGAAAATGGAATATTGTCGGTTCACGAGCTCACAAAGCGTCTGAAAATTTCTCCCTCGACAGTTCGACGGGATTTAATCGAACTGGAGGAAGAGGGAGAAATTCTGCGCACCCGAGGCGGCGCCCGCTATGGTCAGCATACGCTGGTGCTGGATGCGGATGGACGGTCCAGGGCTGTGCGCAGCATCGAACAAAAAGAGCGAATTGGCGCCAAAGCCGCTGAAATGGTGATGGATGCAGGTTGCCTGATTCTTGACGCCGGAACGACTACACTGGAAGTTGCCAGACACTTAAATCCCACCAAGTCCTTGCGCGTGATCACGGACAGTGTCGAGATCGCCTATGAACTCCGCAACCGAGAAAACGTCACTGTGCTGGTGACCGGCGGCATACTGAACGCTGATGCATACAACTTGTACGGAGGTTTTGCCGAACAGATGCTGCAAAGCATGCACGCACAGGTTTGTGTGATGGGAGTCATAGGACTGACGGCGCAAGAAGGTCTTACCAAACACGACATTGAGGCCCTGCCAATCCGTCAGAGGATGGTTGAAATCAGCCGTCAGTTGATTTGTGTGGCTGACAGCAGCAAACTGGGAGTAACGGGGTTGGTGAGCGTGTGTCCCATCGAAAGGGTGGATGTTCTTATCACAGATGACGGAATTGGCTCGGACATGAAAAAAGAGTTGGAAGATGCCGGGGTCAAAATAATCCTTGCATAAATTAGCATGATTACTTCAAAAAAAGCGGTGACATAACATGAACAAAGGTGTCTTAATCGGGATTGACGCAGGGACCAGCAGTGTCAAAACCTGCTTGTTTACTTTACAAGGCTCCCTAATCAGGGAAGCTTCTTTTCCCGTAAAGGTTGCAAGTCCTGCCAACGATCAAGCTGAAATTGACGTGGAGCTGCTTTTCCGCGAGGTAAAGGCGGCAGTTAAAGAAGTTGCAGCAGGTTACGAAGGACAGGTACAAGCCATTGGCCTCAGTGTTTCGTCTCCAACATTGATATTCTTTGATGCTTATAAGGAAGCAATACGTCCTGGAATTATTTATCTTGACAATCGAAGTGTCAAAGAGGTTGAGCAAAGCGTTGAACTGTTTGGCGGCGCCAATATGTTCTTTTCCCGGGTCGGGAATCAGCCAAGCCCATCCACTTGCGTAGCGGCAACGGTGAACTGGATTCGAAACAATGAGCCGGACACTTGGAACAAAACGGTTCACATCGGCTTTCTCAATACCTATTTAGGAGCAAAGTTCACCGGTAAGTTAGCTGTGGATCCAACAGTATCCTCCTACTCGGGATTAATGCAGGTCCGAAATCCGTATGTTTGGGATCAAACTTTTTTAGACATTTTTGGCATCAGCGAACGATATTTGCCGGAGATACTCCCGTCCTTTGGCAAGGTGGGCGAATTGCAAGCTGGCATCGCCGGCGAACTCGGGCTGCCGTCGGGAATCCCGGTGGCCATCGGCGCTGCTGATACGGCGGCGACCAGTTTCGCTCTGGGGATCCATAAACATGGCGATGTATTCCAAAGTATGGGAACTTCGGAAGTCATCACATTTTGCCTCAACGTGCCCAACTTTAGCCCGGCCTTTATGAATCGCGGGCACGTAATCCCGGGGATGTGGCTATCTCATGGAGCGATGAGCACGGCAGGCGCTTCTATCCAATGGGCGCTGAAAAATATCTTCCCGGAGATTCCCTGCGAAAGGGACCTGGAACATTTGGCCGTTTCTGCCGAACCTGGTGCAAAAGGCTTGTTCTTTCTTCCCTATCTATGCGGAGAGCGAAGTCCGGTGTTCGATACACATGCCTGCGGCGTATTTTTCGGTTTGAATATCAATACGAATAAAGCAGATGTTTTACGTGCCATCTATGAGGGTGTTGCCTACGGTATGCAGCAAATATATAGGATTGGCAGCGAACGCTGGGAGGTTTCACCTGAATATATCAAGTGTGTTGGCGGGGCTTCCAAGAGCGCCTTTGCGATCCAACTTCGGGCTGATCTGCTGCACAAACAGATTCGCACCATCGAAGCCGGCTATACCGCCGCTTACGGAGCCGCTATGCTGGGGGCGTTGGCTGCAGGAATTTATGCGAAAGCCGAAGAGGTACCGTGTCTTGAGAAGTATTGCAGAATTGTTGAACCACGGCCAGACAATGTAGATTTTTATGCCAATCACAGCGCTATTTATCGTCAATTGTATCCGAGTCTGAAAGAATTGATGAAGTTGCAGCATGAGTTGCGTTAGACCGTGAAAATATAATCAGTGAACAATGTGTTGTGAGAAAAGGAGGAAATGAGTTCTATGAGAGCGGTTATTTTGGCAGGACCCAATGATTTTAAAGCTGGACAAGTCGAGACACCGAAAATTGGTGAAGGTGAACTCTTATTACAGATCAAAAAAGCTGCCATTTGCGGAACCGATATCCGGATTTTGGAAGGGAAAAAGACCAAAGATGTTCGTTATCCTTCGGTTATCGGACATGAGATGTGCGGAGTAATCAAGGAAGTGGGCGAAAAGGTGAAAGGGTTTGCGGTCGGCGATAAAGTAGCTATCGCAAATGTAATTCCCTGCCATTCTTGCAAGAGTTGTTTAACAGGCCGCGAAAACGCATGTCTCAACAGAAAAGCCATTGGATATGAATTCGACGGTGCTTTTGCCGAGTATGTACGGATTCCTGAGATCGCTTTAGCAAGCGGCAACGTAGTGAAATTGCCCGAGCATGTTTCTTTCGCCGAAGGGGCATTGATCGAACCGCTTGCGTGTTGCATCCGCGGACTGCACAATGCAGGGACAGGAATCAACGATATCGTATTGATTGTTGGCGCCGGACCGATTGGACTGATGCATCTGCAGCTTTCCAAGATTGCGGGCGCACGCAAAGTGATCGTGAGTGAACCGATTTTATCCAGACGTGCCAAGGCTACGAAGCTCGGTGCTGACCTGGTGGTAGATCCGACAACAGAAAACTTGCAGCAAATTGTCATGCGAGAAACGGATGGTCTGGGCGTTGACGTAATCGTTGTAGCCATCGGCGTTCCCCAAATTGTTAATTCGACCATTAAATTGTGCAGAAAAGGTGGCACCGTTAATTTGTTCGCCGGTTTCGCCGGTACCGGCGAGTGTATGATCGAAGTCAATACGATTCATTACGGCGAGATCAATGTCAACGGCTCCACGGCATGCAAAAGGCAAGATTACCTGGACGCAGCACAGATGGTGATTGACCGCAAAGTGAATCTTGAAGAGCTCGTTACCCACACGTTTAAAATCGAAGAGTTCCAGCAAGCTTACGAGATGGCGAAAAGCGGAGATGGCTTAAAAATTATCGTTGAACCGTAAAATCGCGTTTTTACAGTGACAAGTTGTCAATAATAAGAGATAAGAAGGAGTATGAGAATTATGGCGATGTTAGGCAAAGCAGTGCGCATGAGTAGGTTGATTAATTCCCAAAGCAATAAGATGATGGCAATAACCGTTGACCATTCGATATCAAGGGGGATTATGCATGGGCTGATTCCTATTCAGGAAACCATTGATAAAATCATAGCGGGTGGCCCGGATGCGATCACTATGACCAAGGGGATTGCGGAAATTTGCCTGCCCAAGCACGCGGGAAAAGTGTCTCTCTTGCTGAAATGCTCCAGCTATTCACCGGTTCAGCCTACTTACGATGTATGCTTCGGTGATGTGGAAGAAGGCGTGCGAATGGGGGCGGATGCGGTATCTGTCGGCGCGATTTTGCTGGGGGATCACCAAGCGGAACAAATTCGCGATATCGGCTTAATATCCAAGCAATGTATGGCAGCCGGTATGCCCTTGATCGGGCATATTTACCCCAAAGGCGAGTCTGTTAAGCCGGAAGATAGAACAAAATGGGAAAACATTGCCTATTGTGTTCGGGCAGGCGCCGAATTGGGCGTAGATATTATCAAGACTACCTATACTGGCGATCCCATAACGATGGAGAAAGTTGTGAAAAGTTGCCCGGCTCGCGTCGTTATTCAGGGAGGCGATGTGGGTAACACTGTAGAAGACTATATTAAAATGACAAGGGAAGCTCTGGACGTTGGCGTTGGCGGGGTGACCTTCGGTCGATTTGTCTGGGAATACCGCGATATTACTTCTCTGGTTAAGACTCTTCGGAGCGTCATTCATGAAAACCTCGATAGTAAAACGGCGCTTGAAATGTTGCATGATCTTGAAAGTGATGCGAAGAAAGTGAAATAATCCACCGATGAAAGGATAGGGAACGACCGATGAAAATAGTAATTCTGGACGGCTATACGGAAAATCCCGGAGACCTAAGCTGGAGTGGATTTGAAGCGATGGGCGAGCTGACTGTTTACGATCGAACTCCCCAGGACAAAGTCATTGAACGGATTGGCCAGGCGGAGATCGTGATTGTGAACAAGACGCCCATTGATCGAGCCACTATCGAGGCTTGCCCCCGGATACAGTACATTGGCGTTCTCGCAACTGGCTATAATGTGATTGATGTGCAAGCGGCAACAGAAAAAAATATCTCGGTCTGCAACATTCCAACATATGGAACTGAGTCAGTGGGGCAGTTTGCAATCGCGTTATTGCTGGAGATTTGCCATCACGTGGCGCACCATGACCAGGCAGTCCATGCAGGGCGCTGGGAATCCAACCCGGATTGGTGTTTTTGGGATTATCCGTTGATTGAATTGGCAGGGAAAACAATGGGCGTTATCGGCTTTGGCCGCATTGGACAAACAACCGGTCGCATTGCCAAGGCCTTGGGAATGAAGATCATTGCCAGCGATGAATACCCCAATGATGCTGGACGGACCATAGCGGACTATGTCTCGCTTGATGAGCTGTTCGCGCGGTCTGATGTTATTTGTTTGCATTGCCCGCTGTTTCCATCCACTGAGGGAATTATCAACACGGAAAATATTGCCAAAATGAAAGATGGAGTTATTATCATCAATAACTCCAGAGGGCAGCTGATCCGCGAAAAGGATTTGGCAGACGCATTGAATTTCGGCAAAATATATGCTGCGGGCGTGGATGTTGTGTCAAGCGAACCGATTCGTGGAGATAATCCTTTGCTTAAGGCAAAAAATTGCATCATTACACCCCATATTTCTTGGGCACCAAAGGAAAGCCGCCAACGTCTGATGGACATTGCTGAGAATAATTTGCGGGCATTTCTTGCGGGCAAGCCAACCAATGTAGTGAACTGATTATCGGTTGCTTGGAAAGCGAAAATATATTTCTCCGATGTGGCGGGAGTATTTGCAAGGAATATCAATAAGAATGCCAATAAGTCGAAAGAAAATACACAAAATCAACAAAAACAGAGGACAAAACTTTGTTTTTCAAATAAGTTAGTCAAGTGAAGATTATTATTGACCACAGGCGGAACGAATAGGGGGATTGAATAATAAAAATGCTTGGTATATAATTCAATAAAATCCATAGGATGTGGATTGTGTAAAAGAATGAGGTATGCTGAGCAATGCAGCTCCGCGACAACTTTTGTTGTTGTGGAGCTGCATTTTTGTCTTTAGCTTATTGATGAGAAAAGGAAGCATAAAACTGCGCAAACAATCATTGAGTCAATCAATGACTTGCGATTGGGGGGATTATACTGTACAAAAATCAAGTTTCCACGCGGGCGCAATATGGCAAAGACGTGATCATGGAAATGATACGGCAGAAAAAAATCAGCGGCGCGAAACTGCCGCCTGAAGATGAATTGGCGAAACTTATTGGGGTGAGTCTGGCTACTTTGCGAGAAGCCCTGCAGGATTTGAACGCCGAGGGCATTATCAGTAAACGCCATGGCTCAGGGAATTTCATTCATCAAAGCGCCTTGACGGTCAGGATGAGAATTGATCGATATTCAGATTTCATCAATTTGTTGAAGGATGGCGGATACGAAGCTAAAGCAACTTATTCAGCGATGCGCCTGGAAAAGGCTGATGAAATCGTAACGACGGCCTTGAATATCAAGCCCGACAGCATGGTTGTTGTGTATGAAAAGATTTTTTGGGTCGACGGGAAGATTGCAATTTATGCGCAGAACAGGATTCCGTATCAATATTTCGTCCAGGACATCGAAACGGTAGAAGATGAAATCGACCTGGGAACTTTGATTTGGCAATATTGTCGCAGAGATCTGGCCCAGGGGATTCAGGAGTTTATTCCCACCGTTTTGCAGGAAGAAGACGTCGAATTGTTCGGATTGCCTAAGGGAACTCCGATGACCTCGTGGAAAGAAACGTTCTATACCTTGGAAGACATGCCGATTTGCCTAAGTTGGGTGAAATTCAATCCGGTTTTGGTCAAAATGACTACACTGTGGAAATGGGGGCAAAAATCGTAATGAGCGAGCAACAAATAACCGGCGGCGCCTTGTATCACGTTACCGTCGTCACGGTAGATCCGGCGCGGCGCATTCTCAAAGACGCCGGACTGCTGTGGGAAAATGACCGCATTGTGGCGATAGGATCTACTGAAGAAATTCAGAGTCTTGCTGCACAAAAAAATATTCAGTCGGAAGACGGAACCGGAAAATTTGTTTTTCCCGGGTTGATTAATACTCACACGCATTTGTATCAAAACCTGTTGAAAGGGCTGGGGACGGATACAGCACTGGAGAATTGGTGGCATCGTGTGATTGCGCCTGCAGGGATTCGTATCCGGCATGATCATGTGGCTGCCGCCGCTGCCGGAGGGGCTCTGGAGGCGGTGCGGAGCGGTGTGACAACCGTCGTGGATTATATGCAGGTTCATCCGGTCGCGTGTTTGTCTGACGCGGAAATCGATGTGATGAAGAATATGGGAGTCCGGTTGGTTTATGGCCGGGGCTTTCGCAACACCGGCCGTGACAATGGATTCCCCTCGGAGCTGATCGAAGAAACGGATGCGGTTTTCGCCGATGTTCTTCGCCTAAAGAACAAGTACGAACGCTCGGATCTGATGACTCGCATATGGCTGGCGCCTGCGGGGGTTTGGGCGCTGTCGATGGAAGGCCTGCGGGAAACCGGGGCATTTGCGAAACAATACTCTGTTCCTGTCACGATGCACATGTACGAAACAGAAACCGACGAGACCGTTTGCCGTAAGAAGTTCAACCGATCCGCGCTGGCCTGTTTCGAAGAGAGCGGGTTGCTGGATAGCCATTTGCTCGCAGTGCACTGTGTGAAGATGGGTGAGACTGAACTTGCGGCCTTTAAAGCTCACAATGTTTATGTCTCCCACAATCCGGTTTCGAACATGTATCTGGCATCCGGCGTTGCTCCGGCGCCGCTAATGCGAAAAATGGGAATGACTGTTGGTCTTGGCACCGATGGTGCGGCCAGCAACAACTGCAATGATATGTTGGAAGTACTCAAGAGCACTGCTCTTTTACATAAAGTGTTTCTCTGTGATCCGATGGCGATGACGGCGCAGGAAGTTCTGGAGATGGCGACGATTGAAGCTGCCCGGGGTATTGGCATGGAGCAGGAAATTGGGTCGATCGAGGCCGGGAAAAAAGCGGATTTCTTTGTGCTGAATTCCGGCCGCTGCGCCCGAACCTGCCCTGTTCATGATCCTGTGGCTTCTTTAGTCTATTCGGCCGGGGCCCACGCGATTGAAAAGGTGGTGATCAATGGCAAAGCCGTACTGGTTGACGGTGATTTCCCTGCGCTTGATGAGAAAGAAATTTTGCGAGTGGAGCAACATCAGGCGCAGGAGCTAATGGAACGGGTATTCGGTTCAAAAGAGTAGCACGACTGGCAAGCAAATGAAAGAGGAGGTTTTTGGGATGAAAAAGAAAAATTTGATTCAACTGACGGTGTGGGCAATGTTGGTTCTGTTTGCCGGTATGGCTCTGGTCGGCTGTGGCGGAGCAAAAAAGGAAGAACCTAAAAAAGAGGCTAAACCGGCAGCTTCGGCGGCATTTAAAGTGGCGATGGTCTTGACCGGTCCAATCAATGACGCTGGCTGGAACGAGTCCGCCTATAAAGGTCTCATGGCGGCCAAAGACAAATACAAAGTGGACGCGGCCTATACAGAAAATGTTCCGCAGCCGGATTTTGAATCCGTTATCCGCGACTATGCAGATAAAGGATACAACCTAGTGATTCTGCACGGCTTCGAGTTCTCTGACGTGGTCAAAGTGGTTGCACCCCAGTATCCCAAGGTGACGTTTGCGGTCGTCAACGGTAATGGATTCCAAGAGCCCAATATGCTTTCCCTGCGTTTCAATACGCCGCAGACCGGATTTTTGGCTGGAGCAGTGGCTGGACTGATTACGAAAACCAATACCGTCGGAATGATCGGTGGCACCAAATTGCCCCATATTCAAGACGGGCTGAAAGGGTTTGAGGCTGGCGCCAAATATGTCAATCCGAACGTAAAAGTGTTGACTGGATTTACCGAAACGATGTCTGATGTTGCCAAAGGGAAGGAAATGGCCATGGCCATGATTGAACAGGGCGCCGACGTTGTCAGCGGCAATGCGAATCAGGCGAGCCTGGGGATCATTGATGCGGCCAAGACCAAGAAAATCAAAGCTCTTGGCTATATCAGCGACCAATACAACGTGGCTCCGGACACCGTGTTTGTCTCAGCCATCCAAAGCGTAACCTTCATGGTAGAAACGATTATTTCCAAAGCGGTGAAAAACGAAGCCAAACCGGCTCTCTATCTGATGGGCGTGAATGAAAACGCTATCTTCCTCTCCGACTACCACGGCAATGAAAGCAAACTGCCTGCCGGCGCTGCGGATAAGCTCAAAGAAGTAATCGCCAAAATTAAAGACGGTTCTCTGAAACAGCAGGGCGCCTTACCGAAGTCGATTTTCGAGAAATAATTTTGGTCACCGAAAGGGAGGGGAATGGTTTTGCGGCCTTTCCCCTCCTGATAAGGAGGAATTATGGATAATCAGTATATCCTGGAAATGAAAAATATCGTGAAGCGATTCCCCAATGTTGTAGCCAACCGGGGGGTCGATTTGTCCGTAAAGCCGGGCGAAGTTCACGCGTTGCTTGGGGAAAATGGCGCCGGGAAAACAACTTTGATGAATATACTCTATGGGCTCTATCTGCAAGATTCCGGCGAAATATATATTAAGGGGCAAAAGACGGGAATCAAGTCGCCGCGTGATGCCATCGAAGCGGGGGTAGGAATGGTGCATCAACATTTTATGCTGGTTCCGACTCTTAGCGTGGTGGAAAACGTGATTTTGGGCCTGGCAACCGGATTGATGCCGATTGACAAAGAAAAAGCAGTGGAAGAAGTGCGGCAATTGAGCGCCAAGTTCAATTTTTGCATTGATCCCCATAGTTTGGTTAAAGATTTATCGGTGGGTGCGCAGCAACGGGTTGAACTCATCAAGGCTCTCTATCGCGGGGCGGATATTCTGATCCTCGACGAACCGACGGCAGTGCTGGCGCCGCTGGAGGTGCAGGAGCTATTTGTGATTCTGCGGCAATTCGTGGCGCTGGGAAAGTCGGTCATCTTTATTTCCCACAAGCTATGGGAAGTGATGCAGATATCCAACCGGGTGACGGTGCTGCGCGCGGGTGAACTGGTAAACGTAGTGGAGACGGAAGCGGTCACGAAAGAGGAGCTGGCGGCGATGATGGTAGGGCGCAGCGTGGTCCTGTCCTATGAAAAAACGCCAGTCATATGCAAGGAATCCAGGATGGAATTGAAGAACGTTTTTGCAGCAGGAGACTTGCCGGTGTCTTCGCTGAAAGAGTTTTCGCTCTGTGTACGCAAAGGCGAAATTGTGGGAGTGGCCGGTGTTGACGGGAATGGGCAGCGTGAACTGGCGGAAGCCATCATGGGACTACGGCCGGTGCAGCAGGGTGAAGTGGTTTTTAACGAGCGCAATATTACCGCTGTTTCAACCAGGGAGCGCATTGAGCTCGGAATGGCCCATATTCCTGAAGACCGCCTAAAGCAAGGACTGGTACTGGATTTTACCGTATCAGAGAATATGGCGCTGGACACTTATGATCATGAGCCGATTACAATACGCGGGGTGTTTTACCCCCGGGCTATGGATGAAATAAGCAAAAACCTGGTGCAGGAGTTCGATGTGAGGCCGCCGTGCCATGATGCGCTGGTGCGGAATTTTTCGGGCGGTAATCAGCAAAAAGTAGTGCTGGCGCGGGAAATAAGCCGGGATCCGCATTTTATACTCGCGGTGCAACCGACGCGTGGGCTGGATATCGGAGCAACGGAATTCGTTCATCGCCGACTATTGGCAGAAAAAGAAAAGGGTGCTGCAGTGTTGATGATATCGGCGGATCTGGATGAAGTGCTGTTGGTCTCTGATCGCGTTGTCGTACTCTATGAGGGGAAAATTATGGGCGAGTTTGTTCCTGGACAGGTTTCCATGACGGATATCGGGTTGATGATGGGTGGCGCCGGCGCCCGCAAAGAGGCGGGTGAATGCAAATGGGTCTGAATCTGGGAAAGTTCCGCATCGAAATTGAGCGGAAGCAAAAAATTGTTAAACTGCTGCCCGAGATTATGGGGCCGGTGGTTGCCCTGACGCTTGCGCTGCTAGTGGCGTCGCTGATTGTCATGGCGTCAGGCGCCAATCCGATCGAAGCCTATGCCAGCATGTGGGATGGAGCGTTTGGAAGTTTCCGCAGCTTTTCAGAAACGCTTGTCAAAGCAACGCCGCTGTTGTTGGCTGCTTTGGGGCTGACCATTTCCTATCGTACAGGTCTGGTGTCTGTAGGTTCAGAGGGGCAGATGATCATAGGCGCTCTATTCGCTACACTGGCCGGTATTTATTTTCAGGGATTGCCAGGGCTTATCATCCTGCCGATCGTTATGATCGCAGGAATGCTCGGAGGCGGTCTGTGGGGTGCGATTCCCGGATATCTCAAGGCGAGACTGGGCGTTTCCGAAGTCATCAATACGATTATGCTGAACTATGTGGCCATCTTTTTTGTAGCCTATCTGTTGGATGTTCCCCTGCGTGAACCGCCGGGATATTTCCCCCAATCCGCCATGATTGCGCCGGAAGCGTGGCTTCCCCCGCTCGTGACAGGGACGCGGTTGCATGCAGGGGTAGGCATTGCCATAATCAGTGTATTGGTCGTATATTTCCTGTTGTGGCGCTCACCGATCGGGTACCAGATGCGGGCTGTCGGCTTTAGCCAGACGGCGGCGAAGAACAGCGGCATTCATGTGCAAAAGAACCTGATTTTGGCGATGAGCTTGTCAGGGGTTTTTGCGGGGCTGGCGGGAATGGTCGAAATTTCTGCTCTGCACCATCGCCTGATGAATGGCTTTAGCTCCGAGTACGGATTTGATGCGATGGCAGTTGCCTTGCTGGGTAAACTGCACCCAGCCGGCGTCGTAATTGCGTCCCTGTTTTTCGGGGCATTGCGGGTTGGCGCCAACATGATGCAACGTACCGTTCAGGTTCCGGCTTCATTGGTGTTCGTTATCCAGGGACTCGTCATTCTGTTTGTTTTGATGGATGCGCTATTTCGCAATTACATAGTTCGGGTATCAACTCGGATGACCCGGGAGGATGATTTGAATGGATGCAAATAACATCATGGGATTTATTCAGGCCACCATACGGATGAGTACTCCGATTGTGCTGGCGGGCCTGGGCGGGTTGTTCACAGCCAGGGCAGGAATTATCAATTTTGCCCTGGAAGGAATCATGATCATGGGCGCATTCATGGGCGTCTACGGCTCCTACATATCGGGAAGCCCTTGGGTGGGCGCGCTAATGGGGATGTTGGGCGGCATGATGGCGTCTTTGATTCTGGGATTCATGAGCATTACGGCCAAGGTGGACCAAGTGGTTGCAGGCACTGGAATCAATATTCTGTTCCTGGGGTTGAGCAGCTATCTGCTGAATATTCTATTCGGAATCGGCGGGAAACCCTCCAAGGTTGTGGCCTTTCAGGATGTGCCGATTCCCTTTCTCAGTGACATTCCTGTGGTGGGGAAGATTTTCTTCAACCAGAATCCGTTGGTTTACATCGCCTTTCTATTGGTTCCCATTTGCTATTATGTGATTTATCGCACGCCGTTCGGGCTGGCATTGCGAGCCGTGGGCGAGCATCCGCGGGCAGCTGACAGTGTGGGGATCAACGTAATAAAAACCCGCTATACGGCGATTATTATTTCTGGATTGCTGGGCGGGCTCGGCGGGGCGTTTTTGTCGATTGCCCAGTTGTCTGTTTTCATGGAAAAAATGACGGCCGGGCGCGGCTATGTTGCCTGGTCCACCGTCACTGTCGGCAAGTGGAATCCGTTCGGAATCTTTGGCGCCTCGCTTTTATTCGGTGCGGCGGAAGCCCTGCAACTTCGGCTGCAGGCGTTCGGTATTGAAATCCCCTATCAATTTTTTCTGATGCTGCCGTATGTGCTGACGATGTTGGTGCTGGCCGGCGTTGTCGGTCGCACGGTGGGGCCTGGCGCGATGGGAAAAGCCTATGCCAAGGAAGGAAAATAGAACGTCGGTGAGGAGAAAATTGGATGCAAGAAACAAAATATAAAGCGACAGAGATGGCTTTTGTGAATATACAGCCTTGCCCGGAACGCATGCAGGATGTCATAAAGCAAGCGGCGGTGCTGCAAACCCCGACAAAAATCAAACAAGTCATGGGGGAAGTGGTATTTCCGGAAGCGGCGGCAGATCGTCCGTATACCTATGGCTGCATGGTGTTGTCGTTTGACGGCAAGATGGCTTTTCCGGATAATCAGGAAGGGCATTTGGTCTCAAAGGAAAATCGACTGGATCCCGTCGGTTCGCTGACGGATTTCTGGCTGATGAATGTGTGCCGAACTTATGCGGATGCGGTCATTCTCGGCTGTAATACGCTACGGACGCGGCTGAACAAACAGTGGTTCGCTGAAGTCAGCGACCCGGAGCTGGTCGAGGCTCGTCATTCCGTTTTGCAAAAAAAGACTGCGCAACCATGGTCGATTATCGCATCGGCGGATGGAAAGGATGTTCCACTGGAGCATTCCATCTTGGACATGCACCCCTCGGTCGGCATTCTGACTTCGCAGGCCGGCGCCGAGTACCTCAGCAGACAGCTTGGGCGAAAATGCAGGGTGGTGACTGAGGGCGAACCGCTGTTGCGCGAACACGATTGCATTCAAATCATCGCTGCCGGCGCTGGAGAAACTGCCGACACCACGGAAGCGTTGCGGATATTGCGGCAAGGAGGCATCAAGAATCTAAGCGTGGAAGCCCCCGGCTATATTTGGCATCTGATGGGAAAAGAGCTGTTGGATGAATTCTTTTTGAATTATTCAGGGGTACATGTGGGCGGGGATTTTGCTTTAGGGAAAAATTCTCCTTTTACGACTGAAAACCATCCGCATGCTGCGCTGCTCATGTTGGGATATCACAATGGATTCATATATACGCGCCAAAAATTGATCTACGAATGAGGCGTGGAAGGATGACGGATATGTTGGCTGTGAAAGCTCGCTTTCTCGTTGTTTCTGCTGATGTGGTCTATGAAAATCACGGGCTGATCATCGAAAATGGCTGGGTAAAAAAAATATTGCCGAATGCGGCTATCGAGCAAGAACTCGCGGCAATGGGACGAGGTTCCGTTGTGGATGCGACAGATCAAATCGTTTTCCCTGGCTTTATCAATGCCCATATGCATCAGTACGGGCTGTTGGCGCATGGAATTCCTGCGCCGGGGAAGATTGCTTCTTTTGAAAGTTTCCTTAAGGACTATTGGTGGCCCCGAGTGGAAAATCGCATCCGTATACCGGAAGTAATAGCAACAACCTATGCGTCGGCAGCGGAAATGATTCGCAGCGGAACCACCGGCTTTTGTGACACCTTGGAAGCTCCGTTTGCCGGTGCGGGGGTACTACGCGAACAGGCTCTGGCAGTCGAGAAAATCGGACTGCGGGCGATTTTGTCCCTTGAAAGCTGCGAACGGCTCAGTCCGGAGAATGGCAGGGACTGCCTGGAGGAAAACGCTTCCTTGATCCGTTGGGCGAATCATAATAGCTGTTTGGTTGAAGGGGCTCTCTGCACTCACACGACTTTTACCTGTTCAGCGGATTTTTTGGCGGCGGCAAAAACAATGGCGGATGGACTATCGGCCCGATGGCAGTTTCATCTCTCCGAGAGTCGTTACGAACCGGACTATTGCCGGCAACATTTTGGCAAGACACCGGTGGAATATTATAATGATCTGGGATTGCTTAGCTCCAGCCTGATTGCTTCCCAATGCGTGCAGGTCAATAAGACGGAGCAGGCGATTTTGGCTGCGGCCGGAGTTCACGGCGTGCACATGCCTCTGAGCAATTGCGAAGTCGGCGGGGGCATAGCGCCAGTGCCGCAGATGTTGGCGGCGGGGATGACTATCGGACTAGGCAGCGACGGATATATCAATGATTTTTTCGAAGTCATGCGGGGCGCGTTTCTGATCCACAAAGCCAATTGTCAGGACCCGCAGCTCATGCCGGCCAGACAGGTTTTTCGGATGGCTACGGAATTGGGGGCCAAGGCTTTGGGCTGGGATAAGGCGGGAACTCTGCACCCCGGCCAATGGGCGGATTTCGTGGTCATGAAGCAGCAGTTCCCGACTCCTGTTACGCGGGAAAATATCATGGATCAGATCGTGATTTTTGGGCGCAAAGAATACATCGACAGTGTATTTGCTAACGGGATGCCTCTGATGCTAAAGGGCGTTTTGGAAACCTTTGACGAAGAACGGGCGCTGGCTGAGATGCGGCAAACCGCATTTCACTTTTGGGAGGGATTATAAATGTCCGCATTTGATTTGTGCGGGGTTGCGTTGCAATCTCCGTTTATCGCGGCTTCAGGACCCCTGAGCTATAATGCGGCGGGAATGCTGCGGCTGCATCGGGCCGGAACCGGAGCCGTGGTTACCAAGACGATCCGACTGGAAGCGTGCATCAATCCGATTCCCCATATGGTGAGAAACTCGCGCGATTCCTTGGTGAATTGCGAGAAATGGGCCGATTTGCCGCCGGAAGCGTGGATTGCGTCGGAAATTCCCCAGGCGCATCAGGCCGGAGTGGTCGTGATTGCCAGCGTCGGCCACACACTGCCGGAATCGTCTCGTCTCGTGGAAAAGGTGGTAGAGGCCGGAGCGGCCATGGTTGAATTGGTGTCCTATGATGAAGCGGATTTGGCGCCGATGGTGGCGGATGCGCGGCGACGGGTGGGCTGCCCGATTCTGGTGAAGTTATCTCCGAATGGGCGCAATCTGGCGGAAATTGCCCGCCGGTGCGTGGCTGCAGGAGCGGATGCGGTTACGGCTTGTGACTCCGTCGGACCCGTGCTGCGTATTGATATTCGTACAGGCAGACCCTTGTTGGGCGGAGTCGGTGGGGCAGGCTGGTTATCCGGCAGCGCCATCAAACCGATGGTTCTGCAACGGGTGGCTGAACTGCGGCAGGTTCTGACGTGCCCGATTATTGGATTGGGTGGCGTAACTGACGCGGCGGATGTGCTGGAAATGCTGATGGCTGGCGCGAATTTCGTCGGACTTTGTTCGGCCCTGATTCTACGGGGGCCGGAATACCTAGGTGCGTTGCGGCAGGAAACGGCAGACTTGTTGAAAAAGCTCGGGTATGCCGATGTCGCCGCAGTTTCCGGCAAAGCAATTCCTTTTCTGACGGCGGCCGAGCAAACCGGGCGGATCGAGTTCGCGTATGATGCCGGACGATGCACGGGCTGCGGTCAATGCGTGAAAGTCTGCTGCTATCAGGCCCGAACTTTAACTGCAGGGAAAGAGATGTCCGTTAATGAGAGGGAATGCCGTGACTGCGGACTATGCGCGTCAGTGTGCCCAACCCAGGCTTTGACTGTGGCCGGGCCTGAATCCCATCATGTATGATTTGGGAATCCTCAACGGCGAAATTTATCAGGATGGAAGCTGGACATGCGGGAATCTATACGTGAAAAGCGGTAAAATTGCTGCAATATCTGAAGGCTTTGCCGCATGCCGCCAAGAATATGACGTTGCCGGAAAAATGGTTTTGCCCGGATTTATCGATCCCCATGTACATTTCTCGATGGATGCGGGAAAATATACGACGGCGGACACTTTCTACAGCGGGTCGGTAGCGGCGGCTATGGGGGGAGTGACAACCTTCATCGATTTTTTGGATTGCGCCGGTTCGGTGGAGCACTTGGAACAGCTTTTTCAGCGGCGCCGGGAATTGGCGACGAGCAGCGTGGTTGATTATTCCCTGCATGCATCGGCGGCCAATCCCAAAGATACCGCATTATCGATGGTCCGTAAGGCTAAAGAACTGGGCATGCCTACTATGAAACTCTATACGACTTATGTGGAGCAGGGCTGCTTTTCCTCCGACGCGTTCATCGACAACATGCTTGAGATTTCCAAGGTGGAACGCATTCGTGTGTTGGTGCATGCGGAAAATGACGGATTGTTGAACAAAGGCAAAGTTCTCGTGCGTGACCATGAACTCTCGCGTCCCGCTCTGGCCGAAATCAGCGAAGTGGTCAAGTTGGCTGAGATGGCGAATTATCGGGACGGTTGGTTGTATATTGTTCATGTGAGTTGCGGGACGACAGTAGCCCGCCTGCGTGAAAATTACGGCCAGTTGCTGGGAACCAATGTGATTCTCGAGAGTTGTCCGCACTATTTCTCGCTTTCCTCAGAATGCTATATCAGGCGCAACGGTTACCTGTTCACCATGACGCCGCCGCTGCGCTCTCAGTCGGAATCGGACCAGCTCGCAGAGCAAATCGACAGGATTCATACGATAGGAAGCGATCATTGCGCCTTTCATGACATCGACAAAAAACATGCATATACCGGAGATATTCCCATGGGGATCGGCGGAATGGATCACGCCTTTGCCCTCATGTACCAGCGTTTCGGGGCGAAGATCATCGATAAATTTACGAAAAATGTTGCGCAAGCGCACGGTTTGTACCCGCGTAAAGGAACTCTTCTGCCGGGGTCGGATGCGGATATCGTGGTCTATGATCCGGCAATGATGGAGCCAATTCGTTCTCGGGACAATGTTTATTCACCTTATGCGGGGATGTCTGTAACCGGCAAGGTGAGAGACACGCTTTGCCGGGGGAATTTCGTAGTTCGGGACGGGGTTTTTCTGGGGGGACAGGGGCAATATTTGAACAGGGTGCTTGCCTAAATGGATGTGCAGGCGAATCAAAAAATGGAGCAGGAGTGTGTGATATGAATGAAATCAACGATTTGAGATCTTTTCTGGAGCTGCTGCGGCAAAATAATCAGCTGGCAACGATTCCAAAGGAAGTGAACTGGCAGTATGAACTCGGCTCTGTATTGGCGACGCTGGAAAAGCAGGATCGCGGCGCGGGATTGTTCGCTAAGGTGAAGGATAGAGAGTTTCAGGCCTGTGGTGGAATTTTGGGGTCGATGGACCGGATTTCACTTGCGCTGGGCTGCCCCAAGGAACGAATCAACGATTATCTGGCGGAGTGCCTGGAAAAACCGATTAAGCCGAACGTTACGGCAGCGGCGCCTTGCCAGGAGCATATTATTCAGGGCGATGCGGTCGACCTGAATCGCATCCCTATCCCCCAGCATGCGCCCAAAGACGGCGGCCCGTTCATCACCGGCGGCGTAGTCGTCAGCAAGGGACTGCATGACTTACGGCAAAACTTGTCATTCCAGCGCATGCAGGTCAAGGGGAAGAACACCCTCGGCATCATGATCAACGAGTGGCGGCACTTGAAAGATTTCTATGATGAGGCTGAAAAAGAGGGAAAACCGTTGCCCATCGCCGTGGTTTGCGGCGCAGACCCGGTCATCTATATCGCCGCCGGGCTCCGATATGATGGCGACGAAACGGAAATCGCCGGGGCGATCCGAGGCAAAGCTATCGATGTAGTGAAATGCATTACTTCGGATATCTATGTTCCGGCCACCGCCGAGTTCGTGATCGAGGGAGAAATTCAGCCGTATCAACGGGAGGACGAGGGGCCTCTCGGCGAGTTCACAGGACACTACAGTCGGCCCTGGAGCAGCCCGATCCTGAAAGTTACTGCAATTACGCATCGTACGGATGCTATTTACCAGACCATCAATGGCGCTTCCTTCGAACATATCAATTTGGGCAATGTTTTGCCCCGCGAACCCTTGCTGAAGAAGTTCGCCAAGTATGTCAGCTCCGGCGTCGTCAATGTTCATATCCCGCCCTACGGCAGCGGGTTCATGGCGATTATCCAGATGAAGAAAAAAAATCCGGGCGAACCCAAGAATGTAGCTCTGGCGGCGATGATCACCTACGTCAATATCAAAAATGTAATCGTTGTCGATGAAGACGTGGATATTTTCAATGCGGCGGATGTCATGTGGGCGGTTTCCAACCGGGTCATTCCGGAGCGGGACATTTTTTACATTCCCAACGCGCAGGGACATGAGTTGGATCCGTGCTCCGATCATCGCGGCGTGCAGACCAAAATGGGGATTGATGCGACGTTGAGTGAGGATAGCAAGGGCCTGGAGCGGGTTAAATATCCGGAAGTCGATTTGAAACAATATCTTGAATCATAATGACACCCAAGAATGAAGGGAGGCGACTCGCATGGTAAAAATACTGGGATTATGCGGCAGCCCACGTAAAGGGGCTACCGAATATCTGATCCGGCAGGCGCTGGACAGTCTCGCCGACATGCCGGAGGTTTCCGTAAGCCTGATTTCACTGCAGGGGAAAAAAATTGCGCCCTGCAACGGCTGCAATTATTGCAAAAAAAATCAGACATGGTGCATTATCAAGGACGACATGCAGGAGCTGCTGCAGGAGTTCATAGACGCGGACGCCTATCTCATCGGCTCGCCGGTTTATGTTTATTCGGTGACGCCTCAATTATTGGCGTTTTTTAGCCGGATGCGGCCGTTATTCCATGTTTTTCCGGGAAAACTGCGCAATAAGTTCGGCGTAGCTGTTGCTGCCGGTGGTACGCGGAACGGCGGTCAGGAAATGGCGGTAAACACGATTATCAATCTGATGCTGGCGCGTGAAATCAATGTGGTGAGCAATGAAGTGGGCGGTTATGCGGGCGCTATGCTGTGGTCGCAGGACAAAATGGAGGAAGGGGCGCGAGAAGACGTGCGCGCCCTGGACATGGCGCAAAAATTGGTGCACAAGCTCGCCGAAGTCGCGTTGATCTACGATGCGGGGAAAAAGGCGCGGGCCGGGCAATGAGACACGTATCGCAATCAATTGCCAAATTGGACGGGTTGCATCTGGCTACCGGCAAACCTGCATATGTAGAAGATTTGCTGCCGGGAGAGGCATTGTGCGTGAAACTGCTGCGAAGCCCGTATGCTTTTGCGCGGATCAAGTCTATTGATACAGAGCAGGCAGAGCGATTGGATGGGGTGGCCTGCGTTTTGACATACAGGGATGCGCCGAACATCCGGTATACGATTGCGGCGGAAGCTTATCCGGAAACGTCTCCCTATGACCGGCTGATTTTCGATACGCTTGTGCGATATGTCGGCGATCCTGTGGCGGCGGTGGCGGCTGCCGATGAAGAAACAGCAGTCGCTGCGTTGAAACTCATTCAGGTTGAATATGAGGTTCTTGAACCTGTCCTAGACATGGAGTCGGCGGAAGGGCACGCAAGCGTGCTGCATTCTGACGATTATGTCCTTGCACACTTCAATATCGGCAAGAATCCTGCACGGAATATCGCCGGCGTCAACCTCCACACTCTGGGCGATGTTGATGCGGAACTTGCTCAATGCGCCGCCGTGGTGGATCGGACCTACTATACCCAAGCGCAGGCCCATGCGATGATGGAAACCCATCGGGCGTTTACCAGTCTGGATTCTCGTGGGCGATTGCAAGTGGTTACGGCGACTCAGTCGGCCTTTAATGTTCAACGGATCATGGCCCGGGCGCTCGATATTCCCCAGCATCGGATTCATGTGATCAAACCCCGGATTGGCGGCGGGTTTGGCGGGAAAAATATTGCGTTGGTTGAAGTATACCCAGCGTTGGTGACGCTCAGGACAGGCAAAACCGCCCAGATTACTCTGAGTCGTTCCGAGTGCTTCGCTTGCACGAATACACGGCATGCAATGAAGATTCGGGTGAGGGCAGGCGCAAGCCTTGACGGCATCTTGCAGGCTATCGACCTCGACGTGCTGGCGGACACCGGCGCGTATGGCGAACATGCACCGGATGTGCTGCATGTGGGCGGACACAATACGCTGCCGATTTATCATACGCCCCGTGCCTTGCGCTACAAAGCAAAGGCAGTCTATACCAACAAAACTCCGGCAGGCGCTTTCCGTGGATTCGGTGCGCCGCAGACCAATTTTTCCATTGAATCCGCCGTCAACGAACTGGCGGATAAATTGCAGATCGACCCCTCTGTTTTTCGGGACATAAATATTATTCGCCAAGGGCAGGCTCATCCGTTTTTAGCGGGGTCAACGAAAGAACAGCCGGCCGTGGTGCAAAGCAGTACGCTGGAACAATGCATTAGACGTGGCAAAGAACTGATCGGCTGGGACGGCATTTATCCACGGCAAGCGAGCGGGCCCGACAAGTTTCGCGCCGTCGGCATGTCCATCGCGATGCATGGAACCGGTATCGCCAATTCGGATACCGCCGTTGCCGAAATTCGGTTCAATTATGACGGCAGCTATACGCTGGCGGTGGGGGCCGCCGATCTGGGAACAGGCAGCGACACGGTTTTGGCGCAGATGGCGGCGGAGGTGCTGCAAACCACGTTGGATCGCGTGAACCTGCAGGTTGCCGACACCGATCTGACACCTTACGAAACAGGCGCCTATGCATCTTCCACTACGTACGTGACGGGAAATGCCGTCGTCAAAGCGGCCCGACTGCTACGAGAGAAAATCTTGGACGGTGGCAAGGTTCTTTGCGGCGACCCGGACGCAGTGATGGAGTTTGACGGCGAGATTCTATCCGTGAAAGGCGGCAGCTGGCGGGTAACCTTGGACGAACTGGCTTATCAACTGACTTCATTTAAAGGGCGCAACCAACTGGCGGTAATCGCGACTTATGGCGGAGAAACCAGCCCGCCGCCTTTTGTGGCCGGATTCGCCGAAGTGGAAGTGGATGTGGGGACAGGCAAGGTCCAATTGCTGCATTATGCGGCGACGATTGACTGTGGAACCTTGATTAATCCCAACCTGGCGAGGATTCAAGCGGAAGGCGGCCTGGTACAAGGGATTGGGTTTGCTTTGTTTGAAGAAGTCTGTTATGACCAGCGCGGGCGATTGCTGACGGATGATTTCATGCAATACAAGATCCCCTGCCCGGAAGATATCGGCCAATTGACGGTGGAGTTTGTGCCCAGCTATGAACCGACAGGCCCATTCGGCGCCAAGTCTATCGGCGAAGTGGTTTTCCATACCCCGTCGGCAGCCATTGTGGATGCCGTATTCAACGCGACAGGCGTGAGGATGACCCGGCTGCCGATTACGCCGGAGTCAGTGCTGGCGGCGCTGCAGCAGCAGAAAAAATCTCAGACGGAAGAGGTGAGATAGAGTGACTGCCATTTCGCAGTATGCTAAGGCTGAAAGTTTGGAGCATGCCCAGCATCTATTGCTGTCGGATGAGCGCAATGCGATTTTGGGCGGCTATGCTTTTTTGCGCCTGGGGTCGCGGTCGATTGGAACGGCCATTGATCTTTCCGGGTTGGACTTGCAATATATCCGTGAAACGGAAGATCATATTGAAATCGGCGCAATGACAACTCTCAGAGAAATCGAAGTCTCACCGCTGCTGCAACGTCATTTTTCCGGGATGCTGCCGCTGGCTGCAAGCGGCGTGGCCGGAGTACAGGTGAGAAATCAGGCCACGATTGGAGGGACTGCAGCCGGACGCTATGGCTTCTCAGACTTGTTGTGCGCGCTGGTGGCGATGGATGCCGAAGTGGGACTTTATAATGTTGGTAAAATCCCGTTGGAAGAATACCTGCAACGAAAAGCCGGTAAAGAAATCATTAAGAAAATGATTTTGCCAGCCGGAGAGGCCGTTGGGGCATTTCGTGCAGTGCGAAATTCTACCGGTGATTTTGCCTTGATCAATGTCGCGGTTTGCCATTCCGGCAGGGGCTGGAGAATCGCTGTCGGCGCCCGGCCGGCGGTGGCGAGGTCGGCGCGGGCGGCTGCCGACTATTTGAATGCCGGCGCAGATGTCGGGCCGGATGAAATAGCGCGGGCTGCGGCGATGGCCGCTGATGAAATGAGCTTTGGCGCTACGATGAAGACCGGGGCGGTTTATCGCAAGATGGTGTGCCCAGTTTTGGTGAAGCGGGCGATTGAGGAAGTGATTGCATGCAAATAGAATTCGTGCTTAATGGGAAATCGGTGCAACTGGATGCAGCCTGTGACGATTCCTTGCTGACCGTATTGCGCAAGCAGGGTCTGCTCAGTCTGAAACAAAGCTGCGATACCGGTTCTTGCGGGATCTGCACAATATGGGTCGACGAGAAACCCATTTTGTCCTGTGCCACACTCGCAGTGCGGGTTCAGGGAAAACAGGTAACGACGATTGAAGGCGTTCAGGCGGCTGCGACCGAATTCGCCGAGTTTTTGGTTGCCGAAGGCGCCGAGCAATGCGGATTTTGTTCGCCGGGTCTGGTGATGACCGTGCTGGCGATGCAGCGGGAAGGTATCGAGCCGTCGGAAGCCGCGATCAAGCACTATATCAACGGGAATCTGTGCCGATGTTCCGGGTATGCGGGCCGGATACGGGCCATTCAAAAATATCTGGAAGCGAAAGGTTCGGCGTGATATGAACAGATTAATTGTAGGCATGAGCGGCGCAAGTGGCGCGTTAATCGGGATCGGGCTTTTGAAAGCGTTGCAACAGTTTGAGGATTGGGAGACCCATCTGATTTTGTCCCGGGCAGCCGAACAGACCATCCGGATGGAGACGGACTACTCCATCGAGACAGTACGAGCGATGGCATCACACGTCCATTCTATAGACGATATTGGTGCATGCATTTCCAGCGGCACTTTTAAGACGGCAGGAATGGTGATTGTTCCCTGCAGTATGAAAACCGTGGCCGGAATTGCTACCGGGTATTCCGACAGTTTACTGCTGCGGGCCGCCGATGTGACTCTCAAAGAAAGACGGAGGCTGGTGCTGGTTGCCAGAGAGTCGCCGCTTTCCCCGATCCATTTGCGAAATATGCTGACGCTGGCGGAACTGGGCGCCATGATCTTGCCGCCTGTTCTCAGTTTCTACAACCGACCGGCTACGGTGGAGGAGCACATCCACCACATCATTGGGAAAATTCTCTGCGCCTTTGATTTGGAGTTGCCGGGCTATCGCCGGTGGATGTGATAACGAATGAACGTGGAGTTTACAGCTGTTGAAAAAGCAGAGGCTGTCTCAAACTGGTTTGAAAACCTGTTTTGAGACAGCCTCTGCCGATTGATGGTGCTGTTGATGATCGGTTGAAAAATATTGCGGCAATGGGCGCAAGACAATAGAGAGATGTTATATAATCAGAAGTGGTTATCCGCTAGGAAAAGGAGCGAAAACATTGCAGTATAATTTTGATGAAATCATTGACCGCAAAGACACCAACGCGATGAATATGGACGGGTTCAGGGAATATATTTTCCAAGCGCCTGCGAGCATGACCTTCCCTTATGCCGATGATGAATTTATTCGCATGTGGGTGGCGGACATGGAATTCGCGACTCCGCCGGAAATCATTCAAGCCGTCAAAGACCGCTTGGACAAAAGAATCTTTGGCTACACCAAGGTTTTTGACCCCAACTATTATCTTTCCTTCGTCAACTGGACTAAGCAGCAGTATGATTGGACCTTTGACAAAGAGCATCTGGTAACTTCGCCGGGGATCATTCCAGCATTGAATGAGCTGGTTGCCTATATCTGCAAACCCGACGAAAAGATTTTGATTGTTACCCCGTCCTACGCATTTTTCAAACATGCCGCCGACTACAATCATATTGAACTCATCTGCTCCGACCTAGTGAACCGACAGGGCTATTACACCCTGAATTTTGATGATCTGGCCGAAAAAGCGAAAGATGAAAAAGTAACGTTGTGTATTTTTTGCAACCCGCATAACCCCACGGGCCGGGTATGGACGCCGGAAGAATTAAAGAGATTTGGCGACATATGCCTTGCCAATAATGTGTGGATCATTTCGGATGAAATTCATTGCGACTTGCTGCGAAACGGTCAGGTTCATACGCCGCTGGCCAAACTTTTTCCGCAAACCGACCGGATTATCACTTGCATGGCGCCAAGCAAAACTTTCAATATGGCTGGGATGATGTTTTCCAACGTAATTATTCCTAATGCCGCATTAAGAGACGTTTGGAAGGCTCGACACTACAGTATGGAAAATCCACTGAGCATTACGGCGACGCAGGCTGCCTACCAATATGGCGGGGAATGGCTGAAACAGTTAAAAAACTATTTGGATGACAATTTTGCCTTTGCCAAACAGTATTTGGAACAACACTTGCCTGAAGCGGAGTTTCGCATTCCCGAGGCTACTTATCTGGCCTGGGTAAATATTCGCGCCTATCTGCCGCAAGAAGACAACCTGCCGCTATATTTTGCCAATCATGCCGGCGTCTTGTTGGAAGGCGGGAATATGTTCGTTGCCAACTCCGACGGGTACATTCGCCTAAATGTGGCCTGCCCGAGAGCCTCGTTGGCAGAAGGGCTGAAAAGAATTTGTTCGGCGTTGAGGAAGTGATATTATGAAATGCAGGTCTTGCAAAATGAATCTCGCAAAAGGTTGGGACACATGCCCCAATTGTGGACTGCTGACCGATCCGAAAGCGGTGCAGAAGTCAACAGTTGAGGTAAAGTCATACAAAAAGCTCATCAATTTCCTTTTGCTAGCCGGAATCGTGCTATATATAGTGCTGAAACTGCGGTCATAGATAATGGAACAAAAAAGAGGCCCTTTCGGGCCTCTTTTTTGTTCCATTATCTATTCTAGAATCCGAGGTAATAAGAAGATCCGTCCAGCAATTCTGTTCCGATGACGGATGCGTTATTAAGTGTCAACACACCTAAAACTACAATCCCTACCAGAACCGCGAGTCCTATCAGCGCATAGTTGGAAAATTTTTGCGTATCTTCCGGGGTACAAACCTGCACTCCCTCAAAATTATAACATGTAGTATTTGTCATTATAATCATCCCTCTCTAAGGATTTATTTCTCTGATTTAAGTATACGACGAAAACATTTAAAAGTAAATAATAATATTTATCAATTACCGACAAGGTGAGATCGAACGTTTACCAGGCTTTCATCCAGAAATATAGAGTAGCATCATTCTTTGTGGTCATGAAGCGTTTTTTTGATATTCACAAACGAGAACCGGTGCTTTTTCGCTGTTCATTAGATGGTGTCCGTATGTGCAGGCGAACACGATCAGGAAAAACGTAGATATCCGATACATCATGGCATAGTCTGTGTGGGAAGCAATTAACCCCATCAATACGGCGCCAACCGCATACCCTAAATCCAGAGAGGATAAGAAGGTTCCGTTGGCGGCTCCTTTGCGGTCTGCGGGCGACCGGTCAATTGCCCACGCTTGCAAAGAGGGATGAGCGGCGCCATAGCCCAATCCGTAGAACAAGGAAGCAACGAATAGAGAAACCTCGGAGGTCGCATAGGATAAAAGGGTGAGGCCTACTATCATCAGTAGAATCCCTGGACCGATAACGACTGCATGTCCTTTTCGGTCAAATAGTTTTCCCGCAAAAGGTCTGCTGATTAAAATCATTGCGATATGTCCAATAAAATAGATCCACGTATTTTCAACACCGATTTCCTTTCCATACAACACAATGAAACTCATGATTCCACCAAGGGTGATCGAATGCAGGAAACACAGGAAAGCCGGCAGCAGTGCCTGTTTTTCAACCAAGTCGCTCCAGGTCAGTTTTTTTGGCGCGCAAGTTTCTGCAGATGTTTTTTTGATCGGTGCAATGGAGATCGATAATCCGGAAACCATTCCCAAAGCAACTAAAGTGGTGGAGACCAGAAGAACCACCTGGAAGTCATAACGTTTGATGAGTTCGATTCCCGCTATGGATGCAAGAGCCGTTGCAATAATGATAGATAACGCAAAATATCCCGTGCCTTCGCCGCGACGATTGGCCGGTACAATATCAGACATGATCGTTGCAAAGACCGTTGACGTTATGCCCCAACCAAGTCCCTGGCAAAACCGCAACACTAAAATCAAACCAATTGTGGATATAAACATAAAGGAGCAGTTAAAAATAATCAAAATGGATAGGCCTAATATGAGTAACGGCCTTCTGCCATAAGTGTCGGCAGCGCTTCCGCTAATAGCTCGAACCATGAGGGCGGAAATCGAAACAACGGCAAAAGGCAGACTGGCTTGCAAATCTGTTCCACCAATTTGCTTGATGTACACAGGAAAAGTTGAAATTAACATCAAAATTCCCTGATAGACGAATAAGTTGCCTGCTAGCAGCAACAGAAAATCTTTTGACCATAACTTTGATGACGCTGTTAATGTTGGGTTGTTTTGATCCACTGATACCATCCTATCTTTAAAATAATTTCGTTCATTAATGGGGCTTCTCATGCTGTTGAGCGTTTCGGTAAATTGAATTTAGCAATAGCTCCAATTCGGATTGTTTTTCATCCGACAAGTCAGCTAGAACGGCGCGCCGATGTTGCCTGGATGCTTCCAACCATTGAGGATATTGGAATACAGCTTCTTCGCTTAAAGAAACTCTTTTTTCTCTTTTGTCAGTACCGGAAATTCTCGTAATCAATCCTTTCTTTTCTAATTTGACTAAACTTCGAGATACTGCAGGAGGCTCAATGCTCAGATAATTTGAGAGAGCTCCCTGGGTCAATGGACCCGACTCCTTTAATGTCGTAATGATTGTCCACTCCGAACTATATAAACCGTAGGGTTCTAAGATTGTATTCAACCCCTTGGAAATCATTCGAACCGTTTGAAAAAGTTGGTGTAGGAGTTTTTCGTGTTTATCCATGGCTCAAACACTCCTTTGCAAAATAGTTAACTAGGTAAGTGATATTATAAACACCAACTGCTAAATATGTCAAATGTGCGGAGCTAGCTTGCTTGCCGGTGGTATTGCGACGGACCAGCGTGGTCAGATTCTTTCTCTAAGTTTCTCATGCACAACCAAGCTTTGGGGACAGATTAAGTGCGATGCAAAAATAAATTTTAAATTCAGCAGGAATTTAAAATTGTCTGTGGAATAGTATGTTTGTCAGACAAATAGCGATGCGGTGTGTTGCGGAATTTGCGAAGAATGATTGTGAGGAATTTTGAATGGCGAATTTCCAACGAATTAAAGGAACCAAGATCTATGAAGTCGTGATATCGCAACTCAAAGCGAAGATTGTTTCCGGTGAATTGGCGCCGGGGGACTTTTTGCCGCCCGAAAAGGTTTTGGCGGAAATCATGGGCGTCAGTAGGGCATCGGTGCGGGAAGCATTAAAAGTGCTGGAGTTCATGGGACTGATCGAAAGTAAGCCCGGCGGTGGAACTTCTATTGTTTACCTGCATGCAGATTTGTTGCTTGAAAAATTGAACATGATCGAGCTTTCGCAAAGCAATACGCTTTTGTTGGATTTGATTGAGCTGCGGGAATTGTTGGAACCCAAGATTGTTGAATTTGCGATCACCAGAGCAACGGATGATGAACTAACCGCTATTGTAGAGATGTTGAACAATGGTGAAATCAGTCTGGACGAAGCAGTCAATGCCAAAAATGATGCATTGTTTCATTTGGCGATTGCTAAGGCAAGCCACAATGTATTTTTTTACCGTTTGATGGAGTCGACGATGGCAATGCTGCAAGAAACGCGAGCCCGCACATTGAGCACTCCCGGACGCAAAGAGAAAATTAGCGAGGAACATGTTGAACTGGCGAAAAAAATTAAAAGTCGTGATGCGGCCGGTGCGACCAAAGCAATCAAGCAACATTTAAAACGAATTCAATCCATTGTCAAGCGCGGCTTCGTGGAAGACGGCGAGTAAGTGGAATATAAAGAAAAAATATTGGCAACAATATTTTTTTTGAAATCAAATGTCTGACAATCGGATGAACATACCCATGATAAATGCGCCGTAGGAAGGTGAAAAAAATGCGGCTCCTAGTAGCTAAGTTACAAACCGTTGAATATCAAGAATCGTTGGTTATTCAACAGAAATTGCTGATGTTGCGGCAGCAGGGCGCTATTGAGGACACGCTGCTGCTGTTGGAACATCCGCCGGTGATAACGATTGGACGGGGTGGGGACGAAGCGCATGTGGTAGCTTCTCCACAGTTTTTGAAGCAGCAGGATGTGCCGATTTATAAAATCAATCGCGGCGGCGATGTGACCTATCATGGACCGGGCCAAATTGTCGGTTATCCTGTCATGGACCTGCGGCAGCAAACCCGCGATGTTCATGACTTTATCCGCAAAATAGAAGAGGTCTTTATACGGTTGCTGCGGCGCGATTATGGCATAACCGCGACAAGAGATGCTGAGCATCGGGGCGTGTGGGTCGGTGGATCCAAGATCGTAGCCGTCGGCTGCGCGATCAAACGCTGGGTTTCGATGCATGGTTTTGCTTTCAATGTGAACACGCGACTGGAGAACTTCGCGTGGATCATCCCATGTGGGATTCATGACAAAGGGGTGACTTCATTGCAAGACCTCGTCGGCCGGCCCTGCAATGTGGCTGAGGTCACAGACCAAGTTTGTTATCATTTTGCTGACACTTTTCAAATGCAATCTGATGTAATTGGGCGCGCTGAGCTATATCAAATGATTGGAGGTGAGCCGGATGGGTATTCCCCGGCCAAACTGGATCAAAGTAAGTATGAAAGCGCAGAACGACATGGACCAGGTTCGTACGATTATGCGTAAGTTGTCTCTTCACACCATTTGTGAGGAAGGTAATTGCCCCAACCTGATCGAGTGTTTCGGACAGCGCACGGCAACCTTTATGATCTTGGGCAGATTCTGCACGCGAAACTGCAGGTTTTGCAATGTCACGAAAGAAAAACCGTTGCCGGTTGATGAAGAGGAAGCGCAGCAAGTAGCGTTTGCGGCCAAGGAACTTAGACTTCGGCATGTTGTGATAACGTCTGTAACCCGAGATGATTTGGCAGATGGCGGAGCGTCGCAATTCGCGGCGACCATTGCGGAATTGCAGGCGCTGGGCAATGGAATCACTGTTGAAGTTCTGATACCGGATTTTCAAGGAAACAAAGAGGCGTTGACGACAGTGGTTGCCGCCAGACCCGAAATTATTAATCATAATCTGGAGACGGTGCCCCGATTGTATCCGAATGTGCGGCCTATGGCGCAGTACCGGCGCTCACTTGAATTGTTGCAACGGGGTAAAGAACTGGATGGCAATATTTTAACCAAGTCAGGTATCATGCTGGGCTTGGGGGAGCAGGAACAGGAAATCCTGGGGGTATTGGCTGATCTTCGAAAAGTGAAATGCGACATGGTAACCATCGGGCAATATCTGGCGCCTTCGCAGCAGCACTATCCCGTACAGGAATATATCTCGCCGGAAAAGTTTGCGGAATATGAAAAAGTCGCAATGCAGATGGGCTTTCGCCATGCTTTTTCTGGGCCGTTAATCAGGAGTTCCTACCACGCCCGCATGAGGCTTGCCCCATAATAACCAGCGGTACTTAACATTGCTTCGGCAGTGGTACAAATGATAAAAGGGAGGATGACAAATGGCTGTAACAGTTTTTAGGATGACGCAAATCAGTATGACCATGGTTGAAGGAAAAATTGTAAAATGGCTTAAGCAGGAGGGGGAACAGGTAACCGAAGACGAACCTTTACTGGAGACGGAGACGGATAAAGTCACCGTGGAAATTTCGGCGCCGGCCACAGGTGTCTTGCGCAAGATCCTGGTGGGAGAGGGCGATTATGCGCAAGTGGGTTCGCCAATCTGTTTGATCGCCGATGCGAATGAGGATATTTCCGCCTATCTTGATGGCGCACCTGCCGATACCCAGGCCGCAACGGTGCAAGACGCGGAAGTTAGTGAGTCTTCACCGGAGAAAACACCAACCAAACTAAAAATTTCGCCTTTGGCCCGAAACTTGGCCAAGAAGTATGGCGTAGATGCCAGCCGCCTTAGTGGCAGCGGCCCGGATGGATTGATTGTTAAAGCCGATATTGAAGCTGCTAATGCAGCGGAAAAGGCAGTAGCGATCAAGTTGGCGGATCCTGTTGCAGCGATTGAAAGTGAAGTTGAAGTCGAAATGGTCCCTCTACGCGGCATACGAAAAAGTATCGCCGATCATCTGTCACTCAGCAAAAAAACTGCCGCCGATGTGACCACGGTTATGGATGTGGACATGACGAAAATCGCGGCGTATCGCAAAGTGTTGCCGGTTTCCTATACTTCCTTTGTGGTTCGCGCGGCGGCAAAAGCTCTGCAGGATTATCCCATGTTGAATTCTTCACTGGTGGGCGAAAACATTCATATCAAAAAGCAAATTAACGTTTGTGTAGCGGTAGCGACGGATGCCGGACTCATGACGCCGGTGATTCGGGATACTGATAAGAAAAATGTTGTCACCATTGCGGAAGAGATGGATGTATTGGCGAACAAAGGCCGGGACGGGCAACTGGCTCCGGCGGATTTTGCCGATGGAACATTTACCGTCACCAATTCCGGGACTTTTGGGTCGCTGCTGTTCACTCCCATCATCAATTATCCGCAATGCGCGATTCTGGGTATGGGAAAAGTCGCAAAAACTCCGATTGTCAGGGGTGATGAGATCATTGCGGCGCCTTTGATGTATTTGTGCCTGACCTATGATCACCGCATTGTTGACGGGGCTCCGGCCGTTAAGTTCTTGAAGCAGATTAAGACCTATCTGGAAAACCCGGAGCAAATCGTAATGAATAAACCAAAATGACGGAGGCGTGTGCAAATGGAACAGACAAGGATTTCTCTGGTGCAGGCGAAACCCGGTAAGATGATTATGGCTCGATTGATGCGTGATACGGATTTAATCGAGGGAATCATTGAAACTTGCCGACAGGGTGGGATTGAAACTGCGGCCATACAAATCGCTATCGGCAGTTTGCGTTGGGCCGAGCTATCATGGGCGGTTCCCAGCACGAAAACTAAACGGGGCTCTGAACGCCGACCGCCGATGCGAGTTGATGGTCCAGTGGAATTCTTGTCGGGACAAGGGGTTGTGTGCTTGGAAAATCCGACGAAACCAGTCGTCCATTTGCATGGAGTGCTCTGTGATCCAAGCGGCAGAACTTGGGGGGGACACTTCTTCCCCGGGGGAAATCCGGTTCATTCCACTATGGATATCGTACTCAACGAAATTGAGGGCGCTCGCATGAGCTGGGAATATGACCCGGAAATCGATTTGGAACTGCCGGTGCCACGACCGAAATAAGCCAGCATATTATTGGAGAGGTGAAGAACGTTATGAAAAAACTTGCCAAAGCAGATCACTTGGAAATGTATCGTCTATTGTTCTTAACTCGGCACACGGAAGAAAGAATGGTCGAATATCACCATCACTCACCGCTTACGGAACTTCCCCATGTGAGCATCGGTCAGGAGGCCATCTCGGTTGGAGCGTGCTACAACCTGCGTGCAGATGATCTCATTCTGCCGTCGCTGCGCACACGCGGCGCTTTCATGGTCAAAGGCATTTCATCTCGGCAAATGATGGCGGGTGCGTTTGCTAAAGTCACCGGTTCCGGGCGCGGGAAAAATACTTCGCATCATCTGGGCGACAGGAAAAAAGGCGTGATCGCCGGTTCGGGAATCGTCGGCGGACATATTCCGCTCGGCGTCGGCACGGCGCTGGCAGCCAAGCTACGAAAAAAAGACTATGTTTCGGTGGTGTTCTTTGGTGACGGAGCGACCAATCGGGGTGATTTTCATGAAGCGCTGAACTTGGCCGCGATCTGGAAATTACCGGTTGTGTTCGTTTGCGAGAACAACTTGTATGCGATTTCGACGCCCGCTTCGTATCATGTGGCAATCAAAGATATTGCCGACCGAGCGGCGGCATACGGCATGCCGGGGGTTGTGGTGGACGGCAATGATGTGCTGGCTGTCTACAATGAATCGCAAAAAGCTTACGACCGGGCCAGAAAAGGAGAAGGACCAACACTTTTGGAATGCAAGACCTATCGCTGGAGAGGCCATTCCGAGCGCGACCCGCGCGATGATCGACCGAAAGAGGAAATTGAGGCATGGAAAGCCCGTTGCCCGGTCAAACACTATCGGGAATATCTGCTGTCCCAAGGAATTGCCACGGAAGAAGAACTGGATGCACTTGATGAGAGCGTCAAGGAAGAAGTGAAGGATGCCATTAAGTTTGCGGAAGATTCGCCGTACCCACCAGCCGAAGAAGCTCTTTTACATACTTATGCTACCGAAAAGGATGTGATGTAAAATGAAAAAAATAACCATGCGGGAAGCGATCCGGGAAGCTTTGATGGAAGAAATGGCAGTCGATGCCGACGTAATTTTGATTGGTGAAGATATCGGGAGTTATGGTGGAACATTGCAAGTGACTGCCGGCATTTGGGATAAATTCGGCTCGGACCGGGTCATTGACACTCCTATTTCCGAGGCGGCGATTACCGGGGCTGCAATCGGTGCAGCAATGATGGGTATGAAACCGGTGGTTGAACTGATGTTCTCGGACTTTTTGCCGATTGCTGCCGATCAACTCGTGAATAACGCCGCCAAAATGTGCTATGCGTATGATGGCGACATGTCGGTTCCCCTGGTGATCAGAGCGCCCTTCGGTGCAGGAAGTCGCTCCGGCATGCACCATTCGCAGAATTTGGAAGCTTGGTTTACCAACGTTCCCGGCATAAAAGTGCTGATGCCTGCTACAGCCGCCGATGCGAAGGGCTTGCTGAAGGCCGCGATCCGTGAACCGAATCCGGTAATTTTCCTGGAGCATAAATTATTGTACGGAGTGCGTGATGAAGTACCGGAAGAAGATTTTGTGATACCTATTGGTAAAGCGGCGATCAGGCGTGAAGGCAAAGACCTCACAATCGTATCCTGCGGGGCGATGGTGAACAAATCGTTGCGGGCGGCGGAAGAATTGACGAAACTCGGAATTGATGCGGAAGTAGTGGATTTGCGTTCCATCAAGCCATTGGATACCCAAACGATTGTGAAATCGGTGATCAAAACAAGCCGACTGCTGATAACCCATGAGGCGCCGATGATCGGCGGTATCGGTGGCGAGATTGCGGCTGTCGTCAGCAAGGAAGCGTTCGGGTATCTGGATGCTCCGATCGAGCGCGTGGGCGCCCAGGACACACCGGTTCCTTTCAGTCCGACGCTGGAAGATTTCTATATTCCGAGCGAACAGCGTATCGTCCAAACCGCCAGAGAAATGTTTGGAAAGTAGACCACTATAATGGAGGAGAAACTATGAGCCAATCATATGAAGGGAAATCCGGCGCCGCAACAGCCGATGTGCTGGTGTTGGGGGGAGGACCCGGGGGCTATGTCGCCGCAATACGCGCCGCACAGTTAGGCGCCGCGGTGGTTCTCGTGGAACAGGATAAACTCGGCGGAACCTGTCTGAACCGGGGTTGTATTCCGACCAAAACCTTGCTCCATAGCAGCGAGTATGCTGACATGGCAGAGGCGGCGGCGAAAGTGGGCATTAAACTTCAATATAACGGACTGGATTTGGCGCAACTCATGAAATACAAAAACCGTGTGGTTGAGCAATTGGTTGGTGGCGTAAATTATCTAGTTAAGAAAAACAAAATTCAATTGGTAAGCGGCAAAGGTCGATTCGTCGATGCGCAAACGATTGAAATTCAAACCAAAGAAGGCTTGATCCGCCAAAAGGCCAAGAATATTATTGTGGCAACAGGCTCCAGAGCGGCGGCATTGCCAATCCCGGGAAGCGATCACCCATCTGTGATCAACAGTGATCGGGCACTCAACATGGAAAAAGTACCCCAAAATATCCTGATTCTCGGCGGCGGCGCCGTTGGCGTAGAATTCGCTTTCATTTATCGCAACTTGGGAGCGGAAGTTACGATCATCGAAATGATGCCGCAGATATTGCCGCAAATGGATAGTGAAATTGTTGCCGTTTTGGAAACGGCAATGCAAAAAAAAGGCATTAAAATCTATAAAAGCGCCAAGATTGAAGCGATCAAAGCACAAAAAAACGGTTTGATTGTTGAAGTAACAACTGCTCAAGGGCCCATAAAACTGGAGACGGAACAGGTTTTGATGGCGGCAGGCAGAAGCCCCAATATCGAAGACCTTAATTTGGCGGGCATAGGCATTCAGACCAGCCGTAGGGGGATCATCGTCGATGAACGAATGGAGACCAACGTGAAAGGGGTCTATGCCATTGGCGATGTCGCAGCTGGCGGCATGCTGCTTGCGCATAGTGCCTCTGCGGAAGGTGTGGTTGCCGCCGAAAATGCGCTGGGCGGCAAGAGCAAAATGGATTATAAAGTCGTGCCGGGGTGCATTTTCAGTAATCCTGAAGTTGCCGGAGTTGGCTTAACTGAAAAGGAAGCCGGCGAAAAAGGTTATCGTGTAAAGGTAGGCAAGTTTCCTTTTGCTGCTCTCGGCAAAGCAGTGGCGCTTGAAAAAACACAGGGGTTGGCAAAAGTTGTGACCGAAGAAGAGACTGGTGAAATTCTCGGCGTTCATATTATCGGTGAAAGAGCGACCGACATCATCGCCGAAGCGGCTCTGGCCATGCGCCTCGAAGCCACCGTCGAAGAATTGACGGCAACGATTCATGCTCATCCTACGTTTGCGGAGAGCTTGTTTGAAGCTGCTCACGCAGTCAATAACAAATCCATTCATTTGCCATAGCAGACCGTTAATTTTTTTGATGGTATTTGTCTGACAATGATACCAAGCTGACAAATGCACAGTGTTTTCCAATGGAAGGCTTACCGATTATAATTAGGGAAAGGGTGAGAGAAAATGAACCAATCGTTTATTAAAAGAAATTATCGTTGGATAATCTTGGCTGCTTGCATTTTGACCTATTGCACGAGTACCTTGGTCCGTTGGAATTACACCAGCATTTCGAAGTATTTGTCAGGCGATCTCGGGATTGGAAAACCGGAGCTGGGGCTACTCGGTTCCGCCTTCTTCTACGCTTATTCGTTGGCGCAAGTTCCCATGGGAATTGCGGCGGATAAGTTTGGCGGACGGCGGGTCATTCCCCTCGGCACCGGCTTGGTCGGCCTGTTTCTCGTCGGATTCGCATTTAGCAGTACATTTACCGAAACCCTGATTTGGCGAGCTTTGATGGGTTTTGTATCAGCCGCGGGCTATGTGCCGATTACCTCGATCCTCTCCAAGTGGTTTGCGAAAAAAGAGCGTGGCTTGGCCGTGGAAACCAACCACGGGTTGGGCGGCGGACTGGGCGAAGCTTTTGCCTTCTTCCTGATCCCCTATCTCGCGTTAATCATTTCGAACACCGAACTGTTTGGCAAAATGGCGAGTTGGAGAGGCTCAACCATTCTCATGGGAATCATGATCGTGGCGATTGCTATTGTTATCCACTTTATGTTCAGGTCTGACCCTTCCGAATTGGGGTTGCCTTCGATTGAGGCGGCGGAAGACAAGAAGCAGGATGCCGATTATAAGGCGCGGGCCCATGAAATCATCAGAGATCCGGCTCTCTGGCTGTTAGCTCTTGTGTGGTCCGGTTACATTATTGCCAACCGTCTCATCGTAGGCTGGTTCCCGGTATTTGCCGCCGATTATTACATGCATTTCGAAGGGATGACTAAAGAAGCCGCCATGGTGGCAGGCGGAGCGATGTCTACCATTTGGGTGGTCGGTAGAACGGTGGGTTCGCCCATCATTGGCAAGCTATCCGATCATTTGCTTAAAAAGTTCGGTATGCCGCGTAGTGTTGCGCTTTTAACCGGCCTTGTGCTGACAACGGGGATACTTTTCTTGTTCTCCACAGTGGTACCTTCAGCTAAGTGGCTTGTAGCGCTCGCTTTCTTCAGCGGGGTCATTCTTAATATTAATGGTCTGGTGAATGCCTCCGCCGCCGAAATCTGGTCGATTCGAACTGCGGGTTTCAGCATGGGGATCATTAATATGGTCGGGCAGTTTATTGGCGCGGCCTCGCTATCGTTAAGCGGATTCATGGCTGTGAAGTTCGCCATCAAAGGTGGGCCCTTTTATACGGAATACAACGGCATTTGGTATTTGGGCATACTCTGCTGCGTCCTGGCCAGCCTGGCAGCGGTCTATATCGTTTACCGCGAGAAAAAGGAAGTTGCCGAACGGCAGCACCTGACGCCGGACAGTAACTCATAAAAAAATTAGTAGTTGATATAGAAGCAGGTCCTGTTTTCGTACGAGACGAGTTGTTCGCGCGGAAGCAGGACCTGATTTGGTTTTTGTGAAATATATGGACAAAGTGTGCCGAAAGTAATATATTATTAATATGATTACTAATATGATTAAATAAATGGCGCTGCGTCATCCAAAGGAAAATAAGGAGGTTGCCATGCAATCCATGACAAAAAGAGAACGCATTTTCAGTTTGATCGAGGGAAAACCCGTTGATCGCACACCGGTAGGGTTCTGGTTGCATTTTCCTGACAGTATGCACCATGGCGAAAGTGCAATCACGGCTCATATTGATTTTATGAAAAACACGGATACGGATGTTTTGAAGATCATGAACGAGAATATACTGTATGATGGGGAGACGCAGATTCGCTGTCTGGATGACATTAAGAAATTTCGCGGGTTTTGTCGCACGGATCGCCTCTTCCTGGATCAAATGGATATAATCAAACGAATTGCCGACAAATCAAGGGATGAGTACCCCATTGTCAGCACGATTCATGGACTGGTGGCTTCCATGTTCCATGAGACGGGTTTCGCCGGAAATTATACCAGTATGGGTTATTGTTTGGCGCTGTTCTGTCGGGAACGGCCACTTGAGATGAAAAAAGCTTTCCGCGTGGTTGCCGATACCTTGATCGAAATGGTGGACTGCTCATTGGAAGCAGGCGCTGAAGGCATTTTTTACGCGGCTTTGGGAGGGGAGCGGCACTTCTTCACCGAGGATGAGTATGCGGAATTCGTGGCTCCGTTTGAAGCGGAAATTTACCGACATATCAAGGAAAAAACCCGCTTTGATATTTTGCATATCTGCAAAAGCAACATTTCTTTTGAACGGTACCAAGCGCTCAAGCCGTCTATTGTAAACTGGAGTGTTTACGGAAATAAGTTCAGCCTAACTGAAGGAGCAGACTTGTTTTCTGACAGTATTGTGCTCGGCGGATTTCAGGATAGGGCGGGGGGTACTGGTAGACGGCTCTGAGGAAGATATTGACCGGCATACGCAGAAGGTTTTATCGGAGATGAATGGAAAACGTTTTATAATCGGTTCGGACTGCACTCTACCCACGGAGATTGACTACCGCCGCATTAACAGCGTTGTAAAAGCGGCAAACAGGATTTGAAAGGGAACTAAAAACACTCTTCGTCTAGTTCACTAGGATGGAGGAAAAGATGAACAAATATACATTTGTTATAAAACGCCTTTTGACTGCGATACCGACTTTCCTCGGTATCACTGTTCTTGTATATATATTGGCTTCGTTGACACCCAGTTCACCCCTGGAAATCCTTTTTAACGACCCCTATGCCACTGCGGAGGAAATGGCGCGCAAAAGCAAAGAGTTGGGGTTGGATCAGCCGGTTATCATTCAATATTTCCACTGGTTGACGCAGCTCCTGCAAGGCAATATGGGAACCTCGATTCGAACTAACCTTCCGGTGATGATGATGATCGGCCAAAGAGTTTTACCCACATTGATCCTTACCGGCTCAGCCATGTTGATCACTATCGTTATTTCGTTGCCGTTAGGCATTATGGCGGCATATAAGCCCTATACCAAGTGGGATTACGTTTCTTCCGGGTTATCCTTTGTAGGCTCGGCGATGCCGAATTTTTTCGCCGGGCTCGTATTGATCTATCTGTTTTGCATCGAGCTGAGAATATTTCCTACATCTGGGATGTATGACACATCCGGCGCGCGTACCCTGCCTATGTTTCTACACCATTTGGTTCTTCCATCCTTCGTATTGGCCATCCAGATGATTGGAAGCCTGATACGGCAATGCAGGGGATCCATGTTGGAGGTGCTGCAGGATGATTACGTGCGTACAGCTAGGGCCAAGGGATTGCGCGAAAAGGATGTGCTGATCCGGCACGCTTTGAGAAATGCCTGGATTCCCCTAGTATCATGGTTTAGCACGCAACTTCCGTTCCTGATTGGAGGCGCCGTGGTTACGGAACAAATTTTCGGGTGGCCCGGCTTGGGCAGTTTGATGGTGCAATCGATAAACGCCCGCGACTACCCGGTAATCATGGGAGTATCCGTGCTGATCGCCGTGTTTGTTCTAATCGGTAATTTATTGGTGGACCTGCTTTACGGCATGCTTGACCCGCGCATAACATACGAATGAATGAGGACGACTTTTCGCTGAACACCCCAAACCAATGAAAACAGAAAGGTTGGCTGTACATGTTTGAAAAAAATGAAAAAGTGGATATTCCTGTCAATTCTTATTTTTCAGATGTCTGCCAGCGTTTTTCGCAGCATAAACCTGCCATGATAGGCTTGTTGGTGCTCATAGCAGAAATATTTCTGGTGGTATTTTTGCCGATACTGATGAATTTGGATCAAAGCACCACCGATTACGACGTCCTGTTCGGCTCCCCACCTTCCGGCAAGCACATTTTGGGAACCGATGATATCGGGCGTGACATCTTCGCTCGGTTCATCTACGGCGGACGCGTTTCTTTGAGCGTGGGGATTTTGTCGGCCATCATCAGCATGTTGGTAGGCGTGCCGTTGGGGCTGATCGCCGGGTACTACCGAGGTTTCTGGGAAACGTTGATCATGCGCAGTGCAGACACCTTCATGTCGTTTCCTGCCATGATTCTGATTATGGTGCTGGTATCAGTGCTGGGTCCTTCGGTTATTACGATCATCCTTGTGATCGGCATATTGGGCTGGCCGAGGTTCGCACGATTGATTTACGGGAATGTGCTTTCCGCCAGTTCGATGGATTATGTTGAAGCAGCTCGTGCGATCGGCACAAAAAACGGGAGTATTTTGCTCAAATATATCCTGCCCAATACTTTTGCGCCGGTTCTCATCGCATTTACGTTCCGTGCCGCGCAGGCGATCATCACCGAATCCGCCTTGAGTTTTCTAGGAATGGGAGTGCAGGCCCCGCAGGCATCGTGGGGCAATATCCTGTATGATGCCCAATCGATCAGTGTTTTATCTCAGCGTCCGTGGCTATGGGTTCCGCCGGGTATTGCATTGGTCATCACTGTGTTGAGTATCAATTTCATCGGTGACGGAGTCCGTGATGCGCTGGACACCAAAATGGTCATTTGAACACAGAAACCTTGAGGTTACGGGAACAAAACAAATTTATGAGGGGGAAATGACATGAATCGGAACTTGGTCAAAATTCTGGTAGGCATGCTGATGGTCTCGATGTTGCTGAGCGGTTGCTCGCAGGGCCCCGCTCCCGCCACAGGCGCATCCGGCAAGCAAAAAATCGTTACGATGGCGATGACGGCGCCCTGGGACACATTTGTTCCCTTCAACACCACCAACGGCAATACGGATGCGGTGCTGGAACTGATTTATGATAAACTGACCGTACTCAACACAGACGGCACAGTCAAGCCCCGTCTGGCCAAAAGTTGGAGTATCGACGAGGCGACCCATACCAAAATCACCTTTGTGCTGAACGAAAAGGCGAAGTGGCACGATGGCGCGCCGGTCACCGCGGATGATGTGGTGTTCACGGCGGAATTGATGGCAAATCCCGACATCAGTGTAGCGCGCCGTTCCAAGATCGCGCCGTTTACAGGAACCAAAGGCGGCGTGCGTGACCCGGGCAAAGAGTTCGGCGTCAAAGCCCTCGATAAACAAACCGTGCAGTTCACGATGATCGAACCGACGGGCCTGGACTACATGCTGTTCATCATGTTCCGCGATTTCTACGTCTTGCCAAAGCATTTGCTCAAGGACATTCCAGTGAAGAGCTTGCTAAGCGATAAATTCTGGCAGCGTCCGATCGGTTCCGGTCCCTGCAAGTTCGAAAGCGAGATTTCCGGCGAACGGGTTCAACTCACGGCTAACAAGGACTACCATCTGGGCGCGCCGGATTTTGACCGATTCGTGGTCAGAATCGTACCGGAATCCAACATTCTATCCGGCTTGATTAACGGAGAGATTGATGTGGTGGCGGGCGCCAGTATAGGAAACATTCCACTGAACGATTGGGACATGGCCAAAAAACAGGAAAAACTGGTCACTAAATCTGTACCGTCTTTAGGGTATCAATATATGTCGATCAATACCAAGCGAATTCCTCAACCTGTTAGGCAGGCAATCAACATGGCCATCAATCGGGATGCCTTGGTGAACAACCTGATGAAAGGCGAAGGCCTTTCGGCGCCGGGTCCATTACGCCCCGATCACAAGTATTTTAACAAGGCTTTGCTGCCGATCCCCTATGACGTGGAAAAAGCCAAAGCCATGGTCGCCGGGTCCGGTTTTGACACAAGCAAAGAGTATGAATTGCGTGTCTCCAAGGGAAATTCTCTGCGCGAGAAATCCGCGCCGATGCTTCAACAGGACCTGGCTAAAATCGGCATCAAAGTGAAAATTGTCACCACCGACCATCCAACCATGCTTACTGCAGCGCGCAAAGGGGACTATGATTTTGCGCTGATCGGATCCTGGGGTTCCCCGGATCCAGGGGAGAGTGTACTGAATGTGACCCCCGGTCACATTAACAATTTCTCGCAGCTTCAGGATCGGTCTCTGGCCAATTTGGGAGATAAGGGGCTCAAAGCCTTTACTTTTGAGACTCGCAAGCCCTTTTACGAGCAGTATCAAATGCTGTTGCGCGAACAGGTGCCTTTTACCTGGCTGTATTTCTCGAATGATTTGGTGGCCTATAACAAGCAAATATCCAACATAGACTACACGAATTTCACACTTCACAATCGCAGTGTATGGGAATGGAAGGTCGCCAAATAGACTTTCATAGCTCTATAGTTAGGGGGCTGAACCGTGTCGCAGCCATTGTTGCAGGTAAATCATCTTAAGACCCAATTCAGGACCAAGCGAAATACGGTTGTAGTCGTGGATGATGTCAGCTTTGCTGTGCATGAGGGTGAAACGCTGGGAATCGTCGGGGAATCCGGCTGCGGTAAAAGCGTAACGTCGCTTTCAATCCTGCGGCTGCTTCCCCATGCCGTGGGGTCCATTGCCGGAGGAGAAATTCTTTACAAAGGCGAAGATCTCACCAAGAAATGCAACGAAGAAATGTGCCGGATACGCGGCGAGGAAATTGCCATGATTTTTCAGGACTCCATGACCTCTCTCAATCCGGTCCTGTCCATTGGCAAACAGTTGGAAGAGACAATCTCGGTCCACAATAAACTGCCCAGGGAAATAATTAAGAAGCAAGCTTTGGAACTGTTGACAAAAGTCGGCATATCTTCGCCGGAACAGCGGTTGCAGGAATATCCGCATCAATTGTCAGGTGGTATGCGCCAACGAGTCATGATTGCGATGGCGCTTTCCTGTAACCCGTCACTGCTCATCGCAGATGAACCAACCACTGCTTTGGACGTGACCATCCAGGCGCAAATCATCGATTTGATGGTGGAACTGAAACGCAAGCTCAATACAGCCATTATCCTGATCACGCATGATATGGGCGTGGTTGCCAAAATGGCTGATACCATCATGGTCATGTATGCCGGCAAAGTCATGGAATACGGCACTGCCCGCCAGATTTTCAAGAATCCTCTGCATCCTTATACGCAGGGACTGTTGGCTTCTATGCCACGTCTGGATAAGGACTGCGACCGGTTGGCGACGATCGAGGGAACTGTGCCCACGCCAGCCATGATGCCGAAGGGTTGTCGGTTTTGTGCCCGCTGCACCCAGGCCATGACCGTGTGTTATGATAATCCGCCGCCCATCTACCTGATGATGGACGGGCAAAAGGTGCAGTGCTGGAAATACAAGGATCAGGCAGAGGGGGAAGAGGCATGAACGATCCGAACATCATTTTGGAAGTTCATGATTTAAAAAAATATTTCTTCTCCGGGAAAAAATTTCTGAGTAAAGAGGTCAAGATCGTCCGGGCGCTGGACGGCGTAAGTTTTTCGATTAAAGCGGGTGAAACGTTGGGCGTGGTGGGCGAGTCCGGTTGCGGAAAATCGACACTGTCCCGATCGATTCTGCGACTGCATGAACCCACATCAGGGAAAGTTATTTATAACGGGCAGGATCTGCTGTCTTTTGATAAGGAAAAAATGCGCCAGATGCGCCGGGAACTTCAGATCATTTTCCAGGATCCTTACTCGTCCCTGAACTCCCGCATGACGGTGAAAGAACAGATCCGTGCGCCTCTCGATGTGTTCAAACTTGGCTCGAGAGAGGAGCGGGAGCAAAAGGTCATGGAGATCATGACCAAGGTCGGTCTGCCGCTGGAATACATGAATCGCTATCCACATGAATTTTCCGGCGGACAGAGGCAACGTATCGTGATCGCCAGAGCCTTGGTTCTTGACCCTAAATTCATCATCTGCGACGAACCGGTTTCGGCGCTTGATGTTTCCGTGCGCGCACAGGTTCTCAATTTGATGTTGGATCTGCAAAAAACATTCAATTTGACCTATCTGTTTATTTCCCATGATTTGAGCGTAGTGCGATATATTTGTGACCGAATCATGGTGATGTATCTTGGGAAAGTTGTGGAAATCGCCGAAAAGAAAGATTTGTATGCGGACGCCAAACACCCCTATACGCAAGCACTTCTGTCCGCCATCCCGATTCCTGACGTTGACATGAATCGAGACAATATCAATTTGTTGGGGGATATGCCTAGCGCTTTCAATCCACCAAGCGGCTGTCGTTTTCATACGCGCTGCCCGAGGGCCAAGGAACGTTGTGCACAGGAAGAACCGCAATTGAAAGATTTGGGCGGTAACCATTCTGTTGCCTGCCACCTCTATTGGCAGGCGGATGATCTTCACTCAGGGAAGTTGGTATGATCGATAAGAAGCAGATAAAATCTTGGATAGAAAGTCATAAACAAGCGTTTAAAATTAGGGATGACCGAAAGGGAATGGTTAGATGATATGAATACGCAAAAGATATCTCTAAAAAAGAAAATCTATAATGAAATTTTTGATGGAATTTCAAAAGGTGAATTCCCACTTGACCAATTTTTGAATGAGGGTGAATTGGCAACAAAGTTCGGTGTGAGTAAAGCTCCTATTAGGGAAGCGCTGATTGAGCTGTGCAATGAAAACGTGCTCCGAAGTATTCCGAGGCTTGGTTATCAGATTGTCCAACTGAACATTACGCATGTGAGAGAGTCGACAGAAGTTCGTCTTATTCTGGAAACTGCTGCCTTTAAAAAAACTATGCAAAATTTCAATGATAGTTATTTAGTCAAGTTGTCAGAACTGAACAAAGAGAACGCCAGGCAAAAGAGTCTGGGTCTTTTGGCGCCGGAACAGCACTGGGAAAGAAATTGTGCATTCCATCTCCTGTTGTGTTCATTCAGCGGGAATACAATGCTGACCAAAATGTTGGCAGACACGCTGAAACTAATGAGAAGGGCCTTTTTTCAGCTCTATACCATAACAGAATATCAGGCGTATGTCGCGGAAGATCCGAACAGGCATATGGAGATTGAAGATGCATTAAGGAAAAAGAATTTTGAGGCTGTAGCGGATCTGCTTGAAAAGGATATTCTCCATATGAGAAGACACGCGCTGTAAGCGTTTATTTGCATCAATAGGAAAAACCCATTTGATTCCTTCTGTGGCGATGCAGAAGGAATTTTTTGCTCACTTGGGTAACTACGAGAAGAAATAACGCGCTTCTGGACGCGCATAGACATAGTGGTAAAATAAACTAATTCTATCGCAAAATTCAGCAACTGCAGGCTCGAAACAAACCGTTAAGGAGAAATAATTGTCAACGCCAGTCTAATTTTGCATTTTATCATTGCCGAAATTCGATAGCGTACAATAAAGTTCGCAAAAGAGAATAGGAAAAACCATCGGCAACTCCGAAAAGGTAAGTGTCCAGCAAACCCAAAAGGAGTGTAGCGCCGATGGTTTACCAAAATTCTACCGTACCTTTTGAAAAAATGCTAATGAAATTTGTGGCAGACGACGATCCCATGCAGGAAATGCTCAAGTGGCTCTGCGAACGACTCATGGCAGCCGAAGTGGACGGCAAGCTGGAAGCCCAAAAATCAGAGCGAACCCAAACTCGCCAGGGATATCGCTCAGGTTATCGAGTCAGGCGATTTGACACGCGAATGGGGACAATGTATCTGATGGTGCCCAAGATCCGAAATGGCGGGTATATCCCATTCTTCCTGGAAGCCAGAAAACGATCCGAAGCCGCTTTGATGAACGTCATTCAGGAAGCCTATGTAAACGGCGTATCGACACGGAAAATCGACAAACTCACCAAAAGTTTGGGGATCGACTCCATCTCCCGCAGTCAGGTTTCGGCCATCACCAAAGAATTAAATGAACAAGTTGAAGCCTTCCGCAATCGCCAGTTGGAAGAGATCTATCCGGTTCTATGGGTGGATGCCCTGTATGAACGTATCCGCGATCACCATAGTGTTAAAAACATGGCGGTCCTGGTAGTTACAGGCATTAATTGCGACGGCAAACGCGATATCCTGGCGATTGAACCGATGGTTGAGGAATCCGCCGCCACGTATACCCAACTGTTCGACAATCTCAAAGCCCGGGGAGTAAAAAAGGTCTGGTTGGTTGTATCGGATGCGCATAAGGGGCTGGTCAAAGCCGTGAGGGAATCCTTCGTTGGTTGCGCCTGGCAACGCTGCAAAGTCCATTTCATGCGAAATATCTTGGCCCATATATCCAGCCGGGAAAAGAAAACCTTTGCGGAAAAACTCAAGCAAATCTGGCTCCAGCCTGACTATGACAGCGCCAAAAAATATGCGGCGTCTCTGATGGACGATTATGAAACAAGATATCCGGAAGCGATTGCCACATTGGAAGACGGTCTGGAAGAATCGCTGCAGTTTTTCAGTTTCAATGAAATCGACTCGCGAAAAATCTCATCCACTAATCTGTTGGAACGGCTAAACAAGGAAATCCGGCGTCGAACAAAGGTGGTCGGTATCTTCCCGAGTATGGATTCCTATGTTCGCCTAGTAACCAGTTACTTGATTGAATACAGCGAGGATTGGTCTAGCGGGCGATCTTATATTCATCCCATGATCATTACAGAGATCCAGCAAAAACTCGATGCGGCTGCTTAACCAAGCTGAAGTGCCGATGATTTTTGCGAACATTATTTGACACTATCCGAAATTCGGTGTTTTGGTATAAATGCGATTTTAGTGGTGATTATCGTTATAATAAAAAACGGGGCTGTTTCAATCAGGCTGAAACCCTGCATTGAGATAGCCCCGTTTACGTTTTGTGGTCTCATATCTGCATCTTTGGAAAAGTGTTTTGCGGGAATTTCCAAGCTCACGGGCAGCAACGCTGGCGTTGCCGCTCGCGAATGATATTTGAATTTTAAGCTGGCAAAGACGGAGTTGCAGGTAAATGACGGCCGGATTTAATCGTTGCTTGAAATTTCTTCGGGAAGATAGGCCAAAGTGAGGGCGTCTGAATCGGTCAAACTGATAGCACTTTCACAAATACTTTGCAACTCGCGCACATTTCCTGGCTAACCATATTGCTGCAACGCCTTAAGCACTTTCGGGGCAACAACGATGTTCCGGCGCGTTCCCCGGATAGGGCTTGGTTTGAGGTCTGTCCTTAAATTCTTTGTTGAACCAGCTACTACTACTCGCGGAAATGTACCAGTTTCCTTGATAAAGATTCAGCAAATCGACGAACCATGCGAGCCTAGTGGCTCAATTTTATAGCGACCTGGGCACCTGTTTTGTTGTAGTTTTTAACTCATTCATTCAAGGCTGGATGTCATAGAGAAGATGGACCCATTAATTCCAACATGCTTCGAGACAGGCTAAGATATGTTGTTTTAATATGATCATACATTGCATTTCCACTCTCATCGATATTCTTTGCCTTTAATGCATTAATAATTCTGGAATGCTCTTTTACTGCCAATGATTCATCCAAATTGGTAGATTGAAATTTGTCAAAAAATAGTAAATAAAGATTGCCTCTATTTAATAGTTCTTCTAAATATTTAATATAGTATATGTTGTTGCATTTCTTTGCAATTATCATATGAAATTCGATATTGTTATCGAAAAATTCGGAAAAAACTTTATTTCCCATGTAAATTTCTCGCTGCCGCTCTGATATCTTTTCTAAGCATTCAATATCTTTTGACGTAATAGCTTGAGTCGCCTTTTTTGTTGTTTCTCTTTCAATAAGCATTCGACAAGAAAAAATCTGGATCATTTCTTCTAAACTTGGTTGTGCAACAAAAACACCTCCTTGGTTTGGGATAATATCGACCAAACCTTCATACGAAAGCTTTCTTAAAGCTTCTCGTATAGGAGTCCGACTAACTCCGAATTTTTCAGCGATTACTGATTCTACTAATCTTTCTTTGGGTCCGTATTCTTGTTTCAAAATAGAATTTTTTAGACGATGATAAATTGATAATTCGTTATGAAAATGACTTTCCATTTGGTTCTCCTCCTATAATATGCGTAATATTGATTTGTATACATTAAGTATATTAATTTTAAAACATAAAAGCAAAGCTCTATATTAAATTCGTTTCTATTAGTAGTAGAAACAACTGCGCGAGTTTAAATAATTTGTAGCAATTGTAACATAAAATGGTCTAGATAATACAGTCTTCTGCTTCACTATTGTCACTCAGTAAACCTTGATTAGTAGACGATTAGAGATTGACATAAATATTTCAATAAGTTAGTAGAATATATTGACTTATCCGTTTTTTTGCGTATACTAAGTGTATACACTATGAATTCAAAAAAGAAGGAGGGGAAATAATGGGAGAGCAAAAACGACTTACATATTTCAATGAAGCGGTAATTCTACTTTGTTCATTCGTGGGAATTATGTGCTTGGGAGCAATCGTATGGAAGATTCCAACTGGAATGTCAGTTCTTCTTTGCGGTATTGTAGCGGCGACATACGGAATGATGATTTTGAAATTCACGTGGGATGAGATCCAAGAAAGTATACTGAATTTGATTAAAATAGGGATGCCAGCAATATTGATTTTGCTTATGGTGGGCCTAATTACCGCGTCTTGGTTAGCCTCGGGAACAACACCAATCATTATCTACTGGGGATTAAAACTGTTGACTCCGTCAGTGTTTTTAGTAACAGCATTCCTATTGACGTCAGCCGCCTCTATGGCTACGGGTTCATCTTGGGCGATTGTGGGAACATTTGGCGTTGCGTTATTGGGTGTTGCTCAAGGATTAGGAGTTCCTACCGGCATAGCAGCAGGGGCGATAGTGGCTGGATCGTTTTTAGGTGATAAATGGAGTCCTTTGTCGGATTCATCTAATCTTGCTGCGGCTGTTACGGGAACTGACATCATAAAGCTTGTAACCAGTATGATACCAACTTCTGGAGTGGCAGCGGTGGCAGCCGCGGTTCTTTATGGCGTGATTGGGTTTTTCTTTCAAAGTAGTAGTAATGCTGACGTATCCAGTCTTAATCCGATCATGACGGCATTAGAGACGACTTATAATTTGAATATTATATTACTGTTGCCACCGGTTGTGGTTGTTTATCTTGCTTTCAAGAAAAAGCCTATTCTACCAGTCCTGAGTATTGGAGTGCTTTTGGGTGCAGTACTGGCAGTAGTAATGCAAGGAGTCCCAGTGGGAAAAATGCTGGCTATCCTCTACAATGGTAACGCGATGTCTACGGGCATGAAGTCGATCGATAAGCTCTTAAGTGGTGGCGGGTTATCTGCAATGATGAGCCTTGTTTTAATTCTATTATGCGCGTTTATTTTTGCAGGGGTCGTCGAGCGTATTGGCGTATTGGAAGTGCTAGTGGACAAACTGAAATCAATCACTGCTTCACCGGGCCCATTGGTATTAACATCACTGATAACAAGCCAATTAACAGTGTATTTGTCTAGCAGTGTTTATGTGGGCATGATTCTTAATGGCAGGATGTACGCTCCCGCATATGAAAAAGCAGGGTTGAAAAAAGTGAACCTTTCTCGGTCTGTATTAGAAATGTGCTGTTACAGCGGAGCTTATGTACCTTGGAGTGGAGGTTGCTTGGTTGTGCTTGGCGCCTTGGGTGTTCAATGGTATGAATACATGCCGTATATATTTAGCCATTGGATCGCGGTAATTTTGGTAGTTGTCTATGCTTACCTCGGAATTTTTACAGAGAAGATTGTTGCGAATAATGGCTCAGAAGTTATTGATGCGAACGTTGAGACAAGTCAGGTCATTTAGTGTATTTGATATCTTGAGCATTGCAAAAAGTGAAAGGAGAAGTTTGTATGAAAAAAGTTGATTTTAGGTATTTATCGCAAGAGGATATTATGGGGTTAGATATATCTATCAATGAGATTATTGATGTAGTCGAAAAGGGATTAGTTGCTCATAGTAATAAACAAATTGAGATGCCTCCTAAACCCGGGATACATACTCGGGATGGAGCATTTATTCATGCTATGCCTGCGTGGATAAAAGACCAAGATATTTGTGGATTGAAGTGGGTTAGTGGTTATCCAGAAAATGGTAAGATTGACTTGCCTTCCATAGCGGGGCTAATGATCTTAAATGATTGTGAAACAGGAATGCCACTTTCTGTAATGGATTGTAGGTGGTTGACTGCTGCTAGAACTGCTGCAATGACAGCTATCACAGCTAAATATTGCGCTAAAAAAGATTCGCAAACTCTTGCGGTTATTGGAACTGGTGTTCAAGGAACGATAAATGCTTTAATGTTACATGCGGTAATGCCAAAACTTAAAAGAGTGTATGCACAAGATCTAAATGAAGATACACGAGTTAGATTTGCAAAATATATTAGTGAGAAAACAGGAATTGAGGTAATTACAAATGTTGAAACGGAGGAGGCAATACGAAAATCAGACTTTGTGTTGACGGCAACTGAAAATCTTAAAAAACCTTTTATTCCTTTTGAATGGCTCAAAGAAGGGGTTTGCGCATGTGGACTGGAAGCTGCTCGCGCATTTAACAAAGATGTTATCGAAAGTATCGATAAATTTGTCACTGACGATTGGGGACAGACTTCCTACTGGCTTAAGACTGCCGCAGGAGCGTTTGCCGCACCCCCTAATTTGTACGCAGAAATTGGTGATATTGTTAGTCATAAAAAAGCTGGCAGAGTAAATGATAAGGAACGTTTTTTGGTTATTAATATTGGGATGGCCATTGATGATGTTGCTCTTGCCTCTCTGATTTACAAGAAAGCGGTAGAAAAAGAAATTGGGCAAGACTTAACACTTATGGAAAACGATAAAATGTTCTAGTAGTCGGTAGTTTAGATGTAGTAGGTACTGTCAAGCATGCATGTATATACACTTGGCACTACCTACTGCTGAACAATCGATTAGATAGTTGATCAAAGAATTCAATAATAATCGACACTAACGCAAAACAAAAAAACTCACAGCAGAACTCATCATTTAGGGTAGATCGCACAGGAAAATATATAATGCCTTCTGAATCGAGCGATTAATGCGAGATAATTAATTTCAGAGTTTTAAGAAGGAAGTGCGTCAAAATGGGGAAAAAGATTCCGTCATTTAATCAATCCCTATGTGTAACAGGTATTTCTTTGATGATTATTATAGTTGGAACTTTGGTTCTTAGACTTAAAACCGAGATGTTGCTTTGTATTGCGACTATGATTGCTGGAATAGCAGCGTTGAGACTGGGGTATACGTGGGATGAATTGGAAGAAGCAATATCTCAAAGAATGGGAAAAACAACTTCAGTATTGATTCTAATATGGTGCATTGGGATGGTTATTGGAACATTCATATTTTCGGGTTCAATTCCCATGATAATTTATTATGGATTAAAATTGATCAATCCCTCATATGTTGTAGTTTCTGCGTTTATAACTTGCATGGTATTTTCTACCTGTACCGGAAGTTCGTGGAGTTCGGCGGGGACTGCAGGAGTAGCTTTCGTTGGAGTCGCTCAAGGATTAGGAGTGTCGTTGCCTATTACAGTGGGGGCGGTAATAGCAGGAGCAATATTTGGGGATAAATTGTCGCCTCTTTCAGAAACTACTAACTTTGCGCCTCTTTGTTCAGGAGCAAATATATATGATCATATTCAATCTATGCTTTGGACTACGATTCCACCAACAATAATCGCTGGCGTTGTTTATCTCATCGCGGGAAAGCAGTATATGACGTCCGGAAGCGTTGGTATACCTGAATCCACGTTAAGCATGTTAGCATCTTTAGATAGCATGTATCAATGGAGCATTTTATTATTGATACCGTTCGTCATTATCATAATTGGAGCAGTTACAAAGAAACCTCCCGTACCAACCCTTTTTATTGCGATTCTTGCGGCATTAGGATTGGGGCTGTTTTATCAAGGATTTTCATTAGTGGATGGGTTTGCCTCTACAGTGAGTGGATTTAAAACTACAATGGCATTTAAAGGAAATGTTGCCCCGGAAATATTAAGAATTCTTAATCGCGGTGGAATGCTTTCTATGGCTGATGTAGTGTTGATAGTATTTTGCGGGTATGCTTTCGCCGCAATAATAAGTAAGGCTGGTTTTCTTGATGTAGTTTTATACCCCGTTACCAGTAAGGTTAAAACACAGATGCATGTCATCTTGGCAACATTACTCATGGTATTACTCATTATGCTTGCGACAGGCTCCGCATATATCGCATTTATACTAGTTCCAGAAATGTTCAGAAGAAAATATATCGAACTTGGGATTGCCCCGCGTGTTTTATCAAGATGCCTAGAGGATATTGGAACGGAAATGGGGGCGCTGATTCCCTGGAGTCTATCTGCTGTGTTTTATGTTGCAACTTTTGGAGTGCCGATTTATGGAAATCAAGGATATGCCATATGGGCCATGCTTTCATATTTAGGACCCTTATTTGCTGTCTTTTATGCTGTTACCGGAATTGGTATTCGTAAATTAACTGACCAAGAAAAAGCAATTGCCCTGAAAAAATTAGATGCAGCTATATAGATTGGATTTTGAAGGAGGAGATAAATACAATGGCAAAGGTGAAATTGTATACAGAAAGATGTAAAACCTGTCAATACTGTATTGGAGCTTGCCCAGTACATGCGATATCTGTATCGGAGAATAAGAACAACCAGGGATTTAAAGTGGTTAAAGTGGATGAAGAAATATGTATCGGTTGTGGAACATGTTATACCGTGTGTCCTGACTATGTATTCGAGATTTTACAGTAAAGTAATGAGATTATTCTAACGGAGGGAAATAAAAATGACTGAAGTATTAATGAAAGGCAATGAGGCCTTGGCTGAAGCGGCTTTAAGGGCTGGGTGTAGATTTTTTAGCGGGTACCCAATAACTCCGCAAACAGAAATATTGGAATATCTATCATGGAGAATGGATGAGGTTGGAGGAACGTTCATACAATCCGAATCGGAAATTGCCGGGATATATATGTTGTATGGTGCTGCAGCGACAGGCGCAAGAGCTCTTTCATCATCATCAGGGCCAGGGTTTTCGCTAATGCAAGAGGGGATTTCCTATTTGGTAGCCGCGGATCTTCCTTGCGTATTGGTTGATGTTGCTAGATGCGGAAATGGCCTGGGTGAAATACAGCAAGGGCAAGGTGACTACTGGTTAGTGACAAGAGGAAATGGACACGGAGATACCCGAGTCATTGTATTAGCACCCAACTCGGTTCAGGAAAACGCAGATTTTGTTTATCAAGCCTTTGATCTTGCGGAAAAATACAGGCATCCAGTCATTGTCTTATCAGACGCGGCTATCGGGCAAATGGTAGAGGCCGTAAAGCTGCCTGCAATGCAGGAACATGACATTGATAAATTCGAGTGGACAGTAAAAGGCGCAAAAGATGATGAACCACACAAAGTAATTGCGAACACTTCTTATGTGGAAGCTGATTATGACAATCGACTCAGAGAAAAGTATCAGTCGATGAATGATACTGAGCAAAGATGGGAAAGCATACTCGTTGAAGATGCTGAAGTAGTCATGGTGGCGTATGGTATCAGCTCGAGAATATCAAAAGAAGTTGTCAAATTGGCAAGGTCCCAAAACATAAAATTAGGGCTAATCAGACCTATTACATTGTTTCCGTTTCCAGTAAAAGCATTTGCAACATTGTCAGATGCTTGTAAAGCATTGATGACTGTGGAAATGAACGCATTGGGTCAATTAGTTGATGATGTAAAAGTTGCAACGAAATGCAAGTATCCGGTTTATTACTATGGAAATTCATTTATTGCGCCGGAGACGGAAAATATTATTCAATTTGCTAAAGACATTCTCGCGGGAAAAGCAAAGGAAGTGTTATAAAATGGCCGCAGTAAAAGCTCCCAATAGATTATTAATAGCTGAAACAACAAGATTTTGTCCTGGGTGCGGACATGGCATAGCTAACAGGTTATTAGTAGAAGTATTGGAAGAAATGGGCTTAATTAATAAGGCCATAATAACGGTAGATGTCGCATGTGGTTGTATGCAATGGAAGACGTGGAATGTAGATACAATTATGAGCGCGCATGGTAGAGATGTTGCTGTTGCAGTAGGCGTAAAATCGGTACGGCCATTTAATCCCTCAATAGTATATGTAGGAGATGGCGCGGCTTATTCGATCGGGTTAGCGGAGACAATGCATGCAGCACTTCGCAATAATAACGTAACGGTAGTGGTAGTAAATAATGGCGTTTATGGAATGACCGGCGGACAAATGTCACCTACAACTATGGAAGGGCAGAAGACAACATCTTCTCCATCTGGACGAAATGCTAAAAAAACAGGAAAACCCTTTGATATTGTCGATGTAATGGGGAAATTGAATATCGCTTATTTGGCAAGGGGATCCATGCATAACGCAAATGAAATTAGAAACTGTAAAAAATATTTAGGAAAAGCGATTGAAAAGCAAATGAATAATGCAGGGTTTTCCTTGGTGGAACTGTTGGCGCCTTGCCCGACAAACTGGAATATGAGTCCAGTGAATTCGATGAAAAGAATAAAGGAAGAACTATGCTCATATTATGACATCGGTGAATTCATCGATGGAGGGAGACAAATAGTATGACTGAAATTATCTGTGCTGGATATGGTGGACAAGGTGTGCTTACCGCTGGCATGATGTTGATTCATGCGGCAAAAGCCAGTGGAATGAATGTATGCTGGTATCCTTCCTATGGTTCTGAAATGCGAGGGGGAACAGCAAATTGTAGTGTGAAATTTTCTAACGAGGCAATAGCCAGTCCTTACATTAAGAATCTTGATATCCTTTTTACGATGAATGAGTTGGCAATAGATAAATTTGAGAAAAAGGTAAACCTTGGCGGATACTTATTTGTGAACTCTGACTTAGTTGAAGAAAATAAACAGTATAGAAAAGAAATAAGAGTGGTGAAAGTTGGAGCCAATTCATTGGCGGAAAAAGTTGGTAATATTCATGGCAGCAATCTAGTCATGTTAGGCGCTTTGGTTAAAGCAACTAACCTTTTTGATAAAGAAATATGCTTGGATGCAATATGTAAGTATTTTGAAGATCACGGAAAAGGCAAATATAATGCGAAAAATGTGGACGCATTTGATGCCGGATATAATTGTATCGCTAAGTAAAACACGGAATCCTTATATGCAGTTTGTAGCGCATTATTGCTGTACTAAGACCGATTTTCCGAGTTGAGTCAAGTCGTATAAATCTTATCGAGGAGATGCGCACCATGAAAAAAGTTATTCTTACTTTTAACTCAATGGGTGGTTTGGATGAAGAAGAAAAAGTATTTGGAGATTTTGCACAAATAGCAAAAATACCATGTAAAACTGAAGAAGAACTGATAGAAAACTGTAAGGATGCGGATGCAGTTATCTGTTGTTATGAGCCTTTTACTGATAAAGTGATGGAAAAATTGCCGAAATTAAAAATATTATCATTTAAGTCGATAGGTTTTAACTCTGTTGATTTGAATGATGCAAAAAAAAGAAATATCGCTGTTACCAACATTCCTCAGTATTGTATAAATGAAGTGGCAGACCATACGGTTGCCTTGATGCTTTGCATAAATCGAAGGCTTGTTCAATTTAATACAAGTGTTCAGCAAAACAAAGCTTGGAAGTTTGATCTTTGCCCAAACATGACGAGATTTTGTGAATGTACCATAGGTTTGTTGGGCTTTGGGAATATCTCCAAGTTGGTAGCCAAAAGACTGAACGGTTTTGGCCCTGAAATTATTGCTTACGATCCATTCGTTTCCTCGGAAGACGCAGATAAGTGTGGTGTGAAATTGGTAACATTAGATGAGCTTTATGAAAAAGCCGATTATATTAGTTGCCATTTGCCACTAAATAAAAATACTGAAAAAACGCTTAACACTCAAGCTTTTGCGAAAATGAAAGATGGAGTTGTTTTGATAAATACATCAAGAGGGGGCATAATCGACGAGAATGCATTGGTGAATGCACTTAATTCAGGTAAAGTAGGTTTTGCAGCGTTAGATGTCCTAGTGGATGAACATCCGGATTTGAATAATAATGCTTTATGCGGACGGCACAATGTTATTCTTACGCCCCATGTGGCGTTTTATTCTTTGTCATCTGTGCGCGATGCCAAAACACAATCAGCAGAAAATATTCTTTTTTATTTAAAAGGTGAATATGAGAAGTGTTACATAGTCAATGGCGTAACCCAAAAAGAACATTAATGTGATCCCTTATGGGGGCAATTGGTAAAACAGAACGTGAAGGGTGGATTTTTAAGGCTTTTCCACCATGGATTAACTTGCCAAAGAATACTAATAGATTGTTCCGGAGGATGATATAAAATGGATTTGGATAAATTGCTAAGGCCGCGCAAAGTTGTAATAGTTGGGGCCAACGAGAAGAAAAGTTTAGGTGGATTAACGGTTAAAATATTCATTGAGCAATGTAAAGAAAGAATTTGCGACTTATATTTAGTGAATTCTAAGCACGATGAAGTATTTGGAATTCGGACATATCATGCTATCTCGGACATTCCAGAAAATATTGATTTGATTATTATCGCAACACCGAAATCAACGGTAGTAGAGTTGTTAAAAGAAGCGGCTAAAAAAGGAGCCGGTGGAGCTGTTGTTTATGCGAGCGGTTATGGTGAAACGGGAAGAGAAGAAGACAAGCAAGCAGAAATGGATTTGAAAGCATTGTGCAATGAATTAAATATTGCATTAATGGGTCCGAATTGTGCGGGATACGTTAACTTCATAGATAAAATATTTTCATTTGGCTTTACATTACGAGGTCGCAAGAATAACGGGAAAATCGGTTTGGTTGCACAGAGCGGCCAGATTTGTCAGTCAATGTATGATAGCCCTAAGACTAGATTTTCGTATTTGATTTCTTCTGGTAATAGCAAAATTGTTCAAATAGAAGATTACTTAAATTTTTTAGTTGAGGATGAAAATACCAAAGTGGTAGCAGCTTATATAGAAGGGGTGTCCCAACCAGAAAAATTTGCTTGTGCACTCAAAAAAGCTGCCCATCAAAAGAAACCAGTGGTTATCTTAAAAGCGGGGCGTTCGGAAAAAGGAAGTCAGCTTGCTGCATCCCACACGGGGAGTATGTCGGGATCGGATAAAGTGTTTGATGCGATATTCTCTAAATTTGGCGTAATTCGCGTGAATGATATTGAAGAACTGATAGCGGTAACGACATCGCTGGCGCTAATGCCTTCGCTTCCATCTAGGAATGCTTTTACCGCTGTTAATGTTTCCGGTGGTGAAACAACTATATGTGCGGATATGGGCACAATAGCCGGACTGAAATTTCCTGACTTTGAACAGAAAACTATTGAAAAGTTGAAAAATATTTTACCAAATTATGCGACTCCCAATAATCCATTAGATACGACCGCAACGGTTTGCTATGATGCGGATGTTTACGCATCGGTATTGAAGTTGGTTTTGTCTGATAATAATGTGGATATGATGATCATTGGCTTGACTATAGGACCGGATGAAGAGTTATTAAGTCCTTCGGTTGAATGTATGACTCAAGGTATAGAAAAGATTATGAAAGGTGGAAATAAGAAACCTATTGCCGTAATGCCATCTGTGGAGTCAGGTAGAGTACAGAAATATATTGACAGATTGGCTGACGTAGGGGTTCCAGTTTTGCCACCGCCAGTTTACGCATGCAATACTATTAAATATATCTTGAATTATTCACAGTGGGTGCAAACATGTGAATCAAGGACATTAACAATAGCGTCACCCAAAGTTATGGAAGGTCAAAAAATTGCATTATCAGAACATAATTCAAAAGAACTTTTAAAACAATTTGGTGTTCCTGTCACAAAAGAAGCAATAGCCATGAGTGAAGAAGAAGCCGAAAAAATTGCCCATGAAATAGGATTCCCTTTAGTTTTGAAAATTGAATCTGCAGACATTCTTCATAAGTCTGATGTAGGTGGAGTACAACTAAACATCAGTAATATCAATGATGTTAAAAAATATTACAATGAAATATTGTCGAGTGTAAAGAAACACAAACCCGATGCGAAAATTAACGGCATCTTAATTCAAGAAATGCTTTCCAGGGATGCAATGGAAGTTATTATAGGAGTGAAGAACGATCTGCAATTTGGACCTATGGTATTAGTAGGGATTGGTGGCATATTTGTAGAGGTATTCAAAGACATGTCTTTATACCCAGCACCATTTAATAATAAAGAAGCGTTAAGAATGATTGGTTCACTAAAGGCAGCTCCTCTATTTTACGGATATAGGGGACAAGCAGAATTGGATATTGAGGCGCTGGCTACTACTTTGGTGGCTATTAGTAATTTTGCAGTTGCGAACAAAGATATATTAGTTGAGATGGATATAAATCCATTGTTTGTTTACGAAAGAGGTAGGGGTGTTGTTGCTGCAGATGGATTGGTAATTATTAAAAAGTAAGCTATCAATGGCGGTCGTGTATAGCGCAAACTTAAAGTGCAGACAAGGCGATGCGGACAAAATCTTGTGCGGCGTCCCCCATTCAGTAGACCGGTAAAAGGGTCTGTCAATAATTTTGTGTAAACATCCTGCTCCGGACCTAGGCTTATCGAATATATCCTGGGGTATACTGATATTCGCAGTACGGCTCCTGTTCGCAAAGATTTGGCGAGCAAAGTGAAGTTTTTAGCTTAAAAAATGTAAAAAACAAGCATTTTTGCAAAAAACATAATAAGTTGAATTTGCATAAAGAAAACAAGATGCGATCCTCGTAATCATTAATGCGATTCGCGAAAATAGTTTAGCCAGGAAATGCTCTTCAGCGGTGCCTTGAAAAGAGGGAAAGGTAATTCTGTGTAGAAAATAACTATACATTACCTGCGAAAACTGATGGGACTGTGGAGGAGATAGTTTTGTTTTGTAAAAACTGCGGCAGAGAAAATCCGGATACGGCGAGGTTTTGCGGCTCCTGTGGGACGGATTTGTCAGCCAATCAATCAGTAGGAGCGGTAGCCGGACCGCCGCCGCTGCCAGGATCTTTCCCCCCGGTATCGCGAACTTGGTATCTAGCGGTCGCGGGGCAGCAGTCGGGGCCTTACCCTGAAGAACAGGTGCGTGAGTGGATTGCGCGGGGGCAAGTGACCGGCGATGCAATGGTATGCAGTGAAGGGATGACCGAGTGGGTCAAAGCCGGGGATGTTTTCGGCATGCCCAGCCAGCAAAGGGAGCGCTTCTCTTCTCAGGCGTTTGGGACCAACATGAGTGTGTGGGGGCTTTTGGGTCGCGTCCTGCTGCTCATGTTCGGGACCCTATTGGTCGTGCCGGCGCCGTGGGCGATTACGAGCTTTTACAAATGGTTTGTTGCCCATCTGCAGCTGCCGCGGGTGTCGCGAGTCGAGTTTACCGGCAACCCCGGCGACAAGTGGGTTTGGTGCATTCTGCTGGCGCTAAGCGGTTATATCGGTCTTGTTAAGAATCCGTTATTTCAGATTTTGCCATTGTTTCTGAATCCATACCTTTCGCTCATCCTCTTCCGTTGGGTGATTGAGAGCCTAGCGGCTGATGGACGTGCATTATCGCTCAAATTTACTGGCAGTTATGGGCGGTTCATCGGCTGGTATGTTTTGATTGTATTATCGATGTTCACGATTGTGGGGTGGGCCTGGGTCGTTGCCGCCAATATGCGCTGGTTGTGCAGCAAAGTGGAAAGCGCTCACGCAAAAGTTGTGTTCACCGGCAGCGGCCTCGAAATATTATGGCGATCTTTCGCTTTTGTTCTCTCCGCCATCGTGATTATTCCTATTCCGTGGATGATGCACTGGTACGTTCGTTGGTTCGTGAGGCAGTTTTCACTGGAAAGCAGGTAAGCCGGGAGCAAAATTGGGTTGACAGTCTGGGCGTGATGGCTTACTATTTTAACAACAACATTATATGGATCAGATAGGGGCGCGGCTTACTAAGAGTATGTACCCAGAGTTGCCAACGATGACAGGTACAGAAAGGATTAACCGCCGAAGGATGGGTTTCTGGCCGAAATCCATGCTGGTTTTGTATTGAATAAATGCAAAACTGTCATACGGCAACCGTATGGAGAACTATCTTGCACTGCGGGGCATCATAATGCTCATGGTAGCGGTTTGCGAGTTAGTTCGTGAACCGCTTTCTTTTCGCGCAAAATTCATTTTGATATCGGAGGAACACACAATGGCAGAAAAAAAGATCCCCTTCACCCGAGAGGCGCTGGAGAAAATTGTCCAGCAATATCCGACTCCTTTTCACATCTACGACGAAGCCGCAATCCGAAATAACGCGCGTAGGTTTGTTGCGGCTTTCGCGTGGGCGCCGCATTTCAAAGAATATTTCGCCGTCAAAGCTACGCCCAATCCTACGATCTTGAAGATTCTTCGCGAAGAGGGTTTCGGCGCCGATTGCAGCTCGCTGCCTGAGCTTGTATTGGCTGAAATGGCCGGCATTTCCGGCGAAGACATCATGTTCACTTCTAACGACACCCCGGCAGGTGAGTTTGAAAAAGCTCGGGAAATGGGGGCGATCATCAACCTCGACGATATCAGCCATATTGCGTTCCTGGAGCAGCATGCCGGATTGCCCGAAGTTATTTCTTTCCGCTACAACCCGGGCCCTTTGCTTGGCAGCGGCAATGACATCATCGGCTATCCGTCAGAGGCGAAGTATGGGTTGACAAAAACGCAAATTTTCCAGGCTTACCGCATTATGAGAGAAAAAGGAATTAAGCGTTTCGGCATTCACACGATGGTTATTTCCAACGAACTTAACCCCGACAGTTTTATCGCAACAGCCGACATGATGTTCGACCTCATTCTGGAACTTCATCAGGAGCTCGGGATTGATATGGAGTTTGTCAATTTCGGTGGCGGCATCGGCATTCCCTACAAACCGGAGGAGCAGCCGGTGGACTTGTCGTATGTCGGGGCGGGAATCAAAAAGGCCTATGAAGAAAAAATCATCGGCAACCAGCTGCAACCGCTAAAGATCGCCATGGAATGCGGACGGATGATTACCGGCCCTTATGGGTACCTGGTGACGACTGTTTTGCATAAAAAAGAGATTCACAAAAATTATGTCGGGCTTGACGCTTGCATGACCAACTTGATGCGGCCGGCGTTGTATGGTTCTTATCATCATATTACCGTAATCGGTAAGGAATCGCTGCCCTTGGATCATGTTTACGATGTGACAGGCGGATTGTGCGAGAACAACGATAAATTCGCCATCGACCGCCAGCTCCCGGCCATCGATATTGGCGATACGATTGTCATTCACGATACCGGGGCTCACGGTTTTTCCATGGGTTTCAACTACAATGGCAAACTGCGTTCGGCGGAATTGCTGCTCAAGCCGAATGGAAAAGTGGAAATGATTCGCCGGGCCGAAACGATGGCTGATTATTTTGCGACTCTCGATTGCTTCGAAGGTGGATCAGCTCAGTAGCACCTACTTATGAATTTCTCGCAAAAAAAACACTCGCGCCGGAATCAGATTCCTGCGCGAGTGTTTTTCTATACCCAGTAGTATTTCTTTTCTTTGGCCAGAGCCTCGAATCGCTTGATACGGTCGATGGACTGGTCGCGGAATTTATTGACGTATTCCATCACGATGGTGTTGATAATGACTGAAGCGGCGCCCATGGAATCGGTGAAATCGACCGAATGGGAAGGAGCGTAAATGATGTGGTCGGCCAGGGGAACGAGCGGGGAAAGTTCGTTGTTGGTAATGGCCACGATCGGCCAGTGGAGAGCTTTTAGATATTCGACAATTTCCAGTGTGCGCAGCGGATAGCGGGGATAGGCAAAAGCGATGACGACGGCTTCCTTGTCCGCCCAGGGCAGGAAAGCGTCAAAGGTGTATACTCCGCCTTGCCCGACGGTAATGACTTCCTTGGATAAGGCGCGACCAAACATGTAGCTGCAGTAATCGGCGAGCGCGGTGGATGAACGCAGACCTACGACGGCGACTTTTTCGGTCTTGCCCAGTAAATTGACAACGCTGTTCATGGTGGCAGGGGAATACTTGCTGATGAGTTCGTTGAAATTGCGTTCCTCCGCCTTGATGGTATCCATCAGGATGGTGGTCCCCTTGCGGGGCTTTTTGGTTGCCAGTTCAACGTAATCCGTCATGGTCATTTCATGGCGGATGACTTGTTGCAGTTTTTCGCAAAAGTCCGGGTATCCTTTGTAGCCGAGAAAACGCACAAAACGGATAACGGAGACTTCGGAGGTATCCACCTCGGCGGCCCATTGCTGGGCTCTCATGAAGGCTACACCGACGAAGTTGTTGACGAGAAAAGTGGCTAATTTTCGGTAAACGGCGGTGTAACCTTCCTGGTGGGACTGGATGTGGAGGATAAAATCGTTTTTGTTTTTGATTTTGTCGAGTGTGGATGCCATTTTTTCCCCTCCGCCTTGCACAATGCGCTTATGAAGGCATTATAACATTTAAAATCAAGGCTCAACAATTATGTTGTGATAACAACATAAAATAAATTGACGAAATTAATCTAACATTGATATAATTGCGATAAATAGTCTATTCTGCCCAAATGTTGGCATATTGACCGCTGAATTTTCGGCACACGACCGATCTCCCAATTGTTTATGTGAAGTGTTGAATGCTTCGCACCGCCCATCATTAGCGGTGGCGCAGTCTTTTTTGCAACAGTGGAACGAAAGTTGCATATATGCAGGAAAGGGGCGCCGCCGAGGGATGATTGGGGGAGATGGACGCAAATAAGCTGACGTATGCGGAAAAAACGAAGCAGCCAATTGAAACGGGAGGGACAATAATGAAAAAAAATGCCTGTCAATATGGGACCCATAGGGTTTTGGAGCCGCTGGGCGTTTTGCCGCAACCGGCCTGGAAAATTGATAACACGATGGAAATTTACGACAATGAACTGCTGATTGACGTCGATACGCTCAATATCGATGCGGCAAGTTTTACCCAGATAAAAAAACAGGCCCAGGGAGATCTGGAGGCGATGGCTGCGATCATGACGGATATCGTGGCGGAGCGGGGCAAACATCACAATCCGGCAACCGGTTCCGGCGGCATGTTGATGGGCACAGTTGCACAGATCGGGCCGAATTGGCAGGGGAAAACTCCGGTAAAAGTCGGAGACCGCATTGCAACCTTGGTTTCCTTATCGTTGACACCGCTGAAAATCAATAAGATCAAGGCGATTCACGTGGAACGGGAGCAAGTGGAGGTTGAGGCGCAGGCCATTTTGTTCAGCAGCGGGATTTTTGCCGTGCTGCCGCAAGATATGGCGCCATCCTTGGCGCTGGCGATATTGGATGTTGCGGGCGCACCGGCGCAGACGGCCCATCTGGTTCGGCCGGGGCAAACGGTGATGATTGTCGGCGGCGGCGGAAAATCGGGCATGCTGTGCCTGTATGAAGCAAAAAAAAGGGCCGGAATCGCCGGCAAAGTCATTGGTATGGGTTCCGGCAAGGCGAGTTGCGACCGGATGCGTCAGATGGGCTTTGCCGATGTGGTGATTCAGGCGGATGCGACGGACCCCCTGCGGGTGATGGAGGCGGTGGCCGCCGTGACAGACGGACAGCTGGCTGATGTGGTCATTAACTGCGTCAATATTCCGGGAACGGAAATGGCCTCGATCATGTCCACCAAAGAAGGCGGCACGGTTTATTTCTTCAGTATGGCGACTAGTTTTACCGGCGCGGCGCTCGGCGCTGAGGGCATCGGCAAGGATGTAACCATGCTGATTGGTAACGGCTATTGCCGCAATCATGCGGCGGTTGCGTTGCAGACTGTGCGTGAATGTCCGGTGCTGCTGCAGGTATTTAACGAATTGTACGCATAAATTGTACGCATAAGGTGAAGCATGGACAAATGGAGCAACTTGTTTCCGGCCCCCCCCTCCCGGCTAACGGTTGTGGGGATGGCGAAAAACGCCGGTAAAACATTGACGCAGAATTATTTGCGCACATTGGTGCAGGCCGATGGATACGCAATCGGGCTGCTTTCCATTGGCTTGGACGGCGAAAAGCGCGATGCGCTTACCCGACTGCCCAAACCGGCGGTTTGGGTCAAGCCGGGAACCCTTGTTGCAACTGCGGCAACGTTGATCGAGCGCCCATTTTCATGGGACTGCCTGCGCAAGACGGAGATTTCCACGCCGGTCGGCAGGATTCATATCTTGCGCGCCCGCAACGAAGAACAGATCGTGTTGGCAGGCCCGAGCAAAAACAGTGAAGTTGCCAGGGTAATGAAAGAAATGGTCGGCTATGGGGCTCAATGCGTGTTGATCGATGGGGCCTTTGACAGGCAAAGTTCGGCTGATCCGTTGATCAGCGATCAAGTCGTTTTGGCCAGCGGAGCCTCGTTAACCAGTGATTTAGCCGCGCTGGTATTTTCAACCCGGTGTCGGGTGGAACAGCTGTCGCTGCCAAGGTGTAGCGGCGATCATGCCGAAATGGCCCGGCAATGCATGGGGAACGTTAGCCGCTGCAGAGGCGACAAGCTGGAGACGCTGAACTATTCCACGGCATTGCTTGATTGTATGGAGTGGCTGCGGGTGTTGAAAGACTCTGAGGTGTTGCTGGTCAAGGGCGCTGTGGGGGAAGACCTTGGGAAGGCATTATTGCAAACGGATCGCCGGCCAACGGTGATCCTTCAGGATAGCAGCAAGATCTTTCTTTCGCCGGAACTGTGGCAACGGCTGCGGCAAAGGAAAATTCAGTTTGCAGTCGAACGGCCGATCAATTTGCTGGGCGTGACGGTGAATCCAACCTGCCCCGGCGGCGTCGGACTGGACGCAGATCAACTGCTTGCATCCATGGGGCGGGCGCTGTATCCCCTGCCGGTGCTGGATGTAGCCAGAAAACTAAAATATGTGCAGAAGAAACGGGACGGGATGGAGGTGTCTGGCTCTTGACCAAGATGGAAAACATGAAGGATTGGTTCGACCAGATACTGGGGAACATGGAAGAGGCCGTACATATTTTGGATTGCGACGGCATCACCGTTTACTACAATCATGCGGCAAGCGAAATGGATGGACTGAATCCTGGGGATGTAGTGGGGAAACATGTTTTGCAGGTTTACCCTTCACTGACGCCCGAGACAAGCAGTTTGCTGCAAGTTTTGACAACCCGGAAGCCGATCCTGAACCAACAACAGACCATTGTCAGCCGCACAGGAAAAACGGCCACGATTTTGTATTCGACCTACCCGCTTTTTCATGACGGTGTGTTGGCCGGCGCCTTCGATATGTGTCGTGATATTACCAAAATCAAGTCGCTGGCGGAGCGAGTCACTGAACTTCAGGCCGAATTGCTGGGCGTCCGTCGTGTAGGGCGAGGCAAAAATAAAGAGAACGAAACCGGCTGCCAGGCTCGTTATACCTTCAACGACATCGTTGGCAGCCACGAATCGATCGTCAAACTGAAAGTGTTGGGACAGCGAGTGGCAGGAACCGCCTCGCCGGTGTTGGTGCTGGGGGAAACCGGTGTCGGCAAGGAATTGTTGGTTCAGGCCATTCATAACGCATCCCCGCGCAAGGACAAGCCGTTCGTAGCTCAGAACTGTGCGGCATTCCCGGCTACGCTACTGGAAAGCATCTTATTCGGTACCGTCAAAGGCAGCTTCACCGGCGCGGAGGATCGCCCTGGATTGTTCGAACTGGCTGACGGCGGTACGTTGTTTTTGGATGAAATGAATTCCATGCCGATGGAGCTTCAGAGCAAGCTGCTGCGCGTGCTGCAGGACGGCACGCTCCGGCGGGTGGGGGAGAGTTCCCTGCGGCAGGTCGATACCCGCATCATCGCCTGTACCAATGTCGAACCGGAAGAGGCCGTTCGCAACAAGGAATTGCGGGTGGATTTGTATTATCGGCTGAATGTGGTATCCCTCAAAATTCCGCCCCTGCGGGAACGCAAAAGCGATGTACCGCAGCTGGTGCGGCACTTTGTCAAATATTATAATGCCCGTCTGGGACGAAATATGACAACCGTAAGCGAGGATGTGCAGCGAATATTCGGGGAATATCCCTGGCCGGGAAATGTGCGGGAGCTGCAGCATGCGGTCGAACATGCCATGAATGTAGCGCCCGGGCATAGTATCGAGCTGGAGCATTTGCCTGAACGCCTGCGCAATTACCGTGCGCCAAAACCTGTGCGTGTGAGCGAACCGGTTTATTCGGTGGCAACTTGCCCGAATTTGCCGGAACTGCTGCGCAATGTGGAAAAACAGGCCCTGCTGCAGGCGATGGAGCAATGCGGCGGAAATGTGTCAAAAGCGGCAACTTGCCTGGGAATTCCGCGACAGACTATTCAATACAAACTGCGAATTCACGGCCTGATTGACACAGGCCTTGCAAAGGAGGAACAGGATTTTGGGAAAGCTTAACCTGGATCAGGAAAAAATAGCTCAGGGTCGTAAACTGGCGGCAAGCATCGTGGATCAAGTCCGCCGACATATAGATTCCCATACTACAGTCAGCGTGGAACGCGCGGTCCTGCGGCTGCTCGGCATTGACGGGGTGGACGAGGCGGGCGTGCCGTTGGTGAATGTAGTGGTGGATGGACTCGGGCGTGAAGGGGTTCTGGATAAAGGCGCCATGTACTGGGTGGTTAGCGGTATGCTGAACATGAATCTGACTGCGCAGCAAATCGCCGAAGAGGTGGCGCGAGGCGCTGTCAAACTGACGGAACTGCCCCAGGGGAAAACTGAGGATGTTCAAGGTCTGGCGATGGTTTTGGCGGAATCTGCGTTGTCCAAGATCCGTTTCCTGCGCAAGGAACGGGAACAATTGGGCCAAGAACTGGGCAAAGGGCGCGAGCCGCTGTCGTACGTGATCGTGGCCACGGGTAATGTCTATGAAGATGCTGTGCAGGCACAGGCGGCGGCCCGGCAGGGCGCTGATATCGTCGCAGTCATCCGCACCACGGGACAGAGTCTGCTGGACTATGTTCCTTATGGACCAACCACCACCGGTTTCGGCGGAACGTACGCCACACAGGCTAACTTCAGGATTTTGCGCGATGCGTTGGACGAAGTGAGCCGCGAAATCGGTCGTTATGTGCAGCTGACGAATTACTGCTCCGGCCTGTGCATGCCGGAGATTGCCGTGATGGGCGCATGGGAACGATTGGACATGATGCTCAACGATTCCATGTATGGGATTATTTTTCGCGACATCAACATGAAGCGGACTTTTGTCGATCAATTCTTTTCCCGCCTGGTCAATGGCTATGCCGGCGTCATCATCAATACAGGTGAAGACAATTATCTCACCACGGCTGATGCCGTTGACAGCGCCCATACGGTGATCGCATCCGATTTGATCAACGAACAGTTCGCGCTGATCTGCGGCATGAAAGCCAATCAGATGGGTCTGGGTCACGCATTCGAAGTCGATCCGCAACTGGAAAACGGTTTCTTATATGAGCTGGCGCATGCAGAGCTGGTACGGGAAATTTTTCCGGATTGCCCGATCAAGTACATGCCGCCGACCAAATTTATGACCGGCAACATCTTCCGCGGACATGTCCAGGATACACTGTTCAACGTATGCTCGGCCATGACCGGACAAAGCATTCATCTGCTGGGGATGTTGACGGAGGCGCTGCACACCCCCTTGATGCAGGATCGTTTCCTCAGCATTGAATCGGCCAAGTATGTGTTCAATACCATGCGCGACCTGAACAGCGAAATCGATTTTCGTCCGGGCGGCTTCATTCAGCGTCGGGCGGGAACCGTGCTGGACGAAGCCGTGGCATTGTTGGAAAAGATTGCGGACGTCGGCCTGATGGAGGCTCTGGCCAAAGGCTGGTTTGCCGACATTAAACGCCTGCCGGATGGCGGCAAGGGACTGGATGGCGTGATTGTGCGCGCGCAGGATTACCTCAACCCCTTCATTGACATGATCCTGCAGGGAGGTGAGTCCGAATGAAGGTTGATTTAACGGCAGTTGTTCCCTACGGCGATACTTTGGGTGATGGGGTAATGCAACTTTCCTTTACCCTGCCTGTGGCGATGTCGGCATCCGCCAAAGAAGCAGCCCGGCAGCTGGCGGCGGGGCTGGGACTGGAAAATCCGGCGGTTGTGCATGCCGAGGCGATCAGTGATGCGTTCAGTTTCTTTGTTGTATATGCCGCCTGCCACAAGTCCGTCGATCTAACCAAGATTGTGGTGCCGGAAGTGAAATTGAAGGTTTTGACCAAACCGGAAATTGACAGTGCTATTGCACAGACATTAGGCCGCAAACTCAGGGTGATCGGCGCCTGTATCGAGAGTGACGCCCATACGGTGGGCATTGATGCGATCATCAACATGAAGGGCCTGAATGGACATAAAGGGCTGGAGAGTTATCACGAGATCGAAGCCGTGAACTTGGGGGCGCAGATCACCTGCGAAGAAGTCGTCCGCAAAATCCACGAACTGGCTGCGGATGCCGTACTGATTTCGCAAGTGGTCACACAGAAGAACATTCATATCACCAACCTGACCAAGCTGGTTGACATGCTTGAAGCAGAGGGCTTGCGCGACAAAGTGACTCTGGTGGTCGGCGGGCCGCGAATCACCCATGAACTGGCGAAAGAGCTGGGATACGATGCCGGATTCGGCCTCAATACCTACGCGGAACATGTGGCCTCTTTCCTCGTTCAGGAAATCCAGCGCTCGCCTGGCGCACAATAATAAATAATTAAAATGGAGATGAGATCAATGGAATGTATGATCCGTATTCGCATGAGTGAACATGATGCCCACTATGCGGGAGGCTTGGTGAACGGTTCGAGAATGCTGGACTTGTTCGGGGATGTGGCGACTGAGCTGCTGATCCGGCATGATGGGGATGAGGGGTTGTTCGCGGCCTATGATAACGTGGAATTCAAAGCGCCAGTTTATGCCGGCGACTTTATCGAGGCCCGCGGCAAAATCGTGAAAACAGGCAAGAGTTCGCGCCGCATGGAATTCGAAGCGGTCAAGGTAGTGGCGCTTGACAAGGACCCTGCACAAGATTCGGCTGCCAGTGTTTTGGCGGAGCCGGTGCTCGTCTGCCGGGCCAGCGGGACCTGTGTGGTGCCGGTGGAAAAACAAAAGAGGGCCCATCATGGATAAGCTGATGATTACGGTGGCGCCTGTGGGCGCGGAAGTGACGCGGCAGGATAATCCTGCCTTGCCGCTGACGTCGCCGGAAATCGCCGAAGAGGCTTTCCAATGCAAAGAGGAAGGGGCCTCCATCTTTCACCTGCATGTACGAGATGAGGCAGGGAACGCATCGCAGGAAAAGCGTTATTTCCAACCGGCAATTGAAGCGATCAAGCAGCGCTGCGATTTGATCGTTCAGGTTTCTACGGGTGGCGCGGCAAGCATGAGTGCGGCGGAACGGATTCAACCGGTGGAGCTGCGTCCCGAAATGGCGACATTGAGCACTGGAACCGTGAATTTCGGCAGCGAAATTTTTGCGAATCCGATGCCGGTTATTGAAAAGTTCGCGCAAGCGATGCTGACATACGGTGTGAAACCGGAAATTGAAGTATTCGACGTGGGCATGATTCGCAATGCGCTGACGCTGGTAAAGAAAGGCCTGTTGAAACTGCCGCTGCATTTTGACTTCGTGATGGGTGTGCCGGGGGGGATTCCCGGTGAGCCGAGACATCTGCTGCACATGGTTGAATCCTTGCCGCCCGGCTGCACCTGGAGCGTGGCTGGAATCGGCGGCAGCGAACTGCCGTTGGCGGTGATGGCGATTATCCTGGGCGGACATGTCCGGGTTGGATTCGAGGATAATGTCTATTATTCAAAAAATGTTTTGGCGACAAGCAATGCACAGCTTGTAAGGCGTATCGTGCGTATCGCGGGGGAACTGGGCCGTCCGGTGGCGAGTCCCAATGAAGCCAGAGCCATTTTGGGGTTGAGGGTTTAAACAGGCGACTGCCCAAATTTAACTGCCCAAATTTCGCGCCGTTGCCGAATATTGGGCAATAATCAGCAACTGCTTTATAATGTGATAATGTGGTAATCGCAGTAACGGCGGGCATTTTGGCAACAGGATGAAACGGCGGCGGCTATGGCATGGATATTGCAATGATTGACTGTAAGCTGTGATCCGCGGGATGAATGGCTATTGCAGCAAAACAGTAAAGTAAAGAAGGTAGATGGACAATGCGCGATTATCATGATATTGCCATATGGAAAAATATTGAGGAAAAGGATTGGCAGAACTGGCAGTGGCAGGTTGAAAATCGGATAACTTCGCTGACGCAATTGAAGCAGGTTATTGATCTGACACCGGAAGAAGAAGAAGGAATGGGCCATTGTCTGCACAACCTGCGGATGGCAATTACGCCTTATTATGCTAGTCTAATCGATACACAAAACCCTGACTGCCCAATTCGTAAGCAGGCTGTGCCAACCATCAATGAGTTGCAGTTTGGTAAATACGATATGACCGACCCACTGCATGAAGACAAGGACTCGCCTGTTCCCGGGCTGACCCATCGCTATCCGGACCGGGTACTGATGTTGGTGACGGACCAGTGTGCAATGTATTGCAGACACTGCACCAGACGGCGACTGTCGGGGGCTTGCGATCATTCGAGGTCGCGAGAACAGATCGACGCCTGTATCGCTTATATCCGTAAGACGCCGGTCGTGCGTGATGTCATCCTTTCCGGCGGTGATGCTTTTCTCATCGATGATGCGACAATCGAATACATTTTGCAGGAATTGCGACGGATCGACCATGTGGAAATTATCCGCTTCGGCACCAGGACACCGGTTGTGATGCCCCAACGTATTACGGAGAACCTTTGTCGTATTCTCAAGAAATATCATCCGGTGTATGTGAACACTCATTTCAATCACCCGAACGAAATCACGCCGGCCGCTATCGAAGCTTGTGCGAAACTGGCTGATGTGGGAATTCCTCTGGGGAACCAGTCTGTCCTGTTGCGTGGGATCAATGACTGCCCGCAGGTGATGAAGCACTTGATGCAGATGCTCCTCAAAATCAGGGTGAAGCCGTACTATATCTATCAATGTGATATGTCGCGGGGCATTGGACATTTTCGGACCCCCATCAGTTCCGGCATTCAGATCATCGAATATCTCCGCGGTCATACCTCAGGTATGGCGGTCCCCACTTTTGTCGTCGATGCGCCGGGTGGTGGCGGCAAGATCCCCGTGATGCCGCAGTATATGATTTCGCAGAACGCTGGTAAAGTGGTTTTGCGAAATTACGAAGGAGTATTCACGACTTATACCGAACCGGGACACTACGTCGATCCGGACGCGCCTTGCAGTGTTTGCGGTAGCTATCACAGGGAGACGCACATCGGCCTGACAGCATTGTTAAGCGGCGAAAAATGTTCTCTGTAAAGGGGTAGCACGACTTGGGATTCGACATTTTTCAGGTAGATGCATTCACGGCTGGTCCCTTTAAAGGCAATCCAGCAGCTGTTTGTCTGTTGTCAAGCCCGTGGACCAGCCGGAAAATGCAGGACATGGCCAGCGAAATGAATTCCTCTGAGACGGCATTTGTCTGCCGACAAGAGGATGGCTTTTCGCTGCGATGGTTTACGCCGGTGACGGAAGCCAGACTCTGCGGGCATGCGACCCTCGCCAGCGCACATGTGTTGTATGAAACGGGACTAATGGACAGGAGCGAGCCAATCCGGTTTCATACCTTGAGCGGATTGCTGAGGGCCATACGCGCTTCGGACTGGCTTCACATCGACTTGCCGTCTGAGGCGCCTTATCCGTGCGAGTTGCCCGAACAATTGGCCGAATCGCTGGGAATTGCCAGACTTGTTTATGTTGGCAGAAACCGCCTGGATTATTTGATTGCTGTCGATTCCGTCGAGCAGGTCCGGGATCTTCAGCCGGATTTTGCCCGGCTTGCCAAGGTGCTTCCGGCCAGTGGCGTGATCGTGACCGGTCCATCCGATCAATCGGAATACGACTATGTTTGCCGCTATTTTGACCCAGGCGAGGGGATTGACGAAGATCCGGTCACCGGTTCGGCGCACTGCTGCCTGGGACCCTATTGGAAAAAGATTTTGATGAAGGAGACGATGACGGCCCGCCAGCTGTCGCCCAGGGGCGGATCTTTGCATGTCAGCCCGATTGGTGAGCGGGTGGTCCTGTCAGGCCAGGCCGTAACAATTTGGCGGGGCGAAATGTTCGTTTAGTTTGAGGGATAACGCCAGAGATATTTCTCCAACAAATAATGTGTTGACGTTATTAATACAACAAAATATACTTAATATAATTCTATTTTGTGGCTATTTGTAAGGGTGGCCGTGTGGCTATAGATTGCAAATTTTCAAAGCGAATCCATACCGGAAGGGAAAGAGATGGTGATATCGACATAGTTTGCAAAGTGATCGCATCAAGGCTTGTTGAGCACATGGAACAGCTGGAACAAAATTAATTTAAAAGGGGACAATAATGTGAAAAAAAGAGATCTAGTAATAGTCCTTATGATCCTTATTGCTTGTCTTGCGCTAGCAGGTTGTTCATCAGCCCCAAGCAGTTCGACGCCGGCTGCTTCAGGCAATGACAAGGTGCTGAAACTCAGACTCCCGTCTTCCCTTGCATCTTTGAATCCTCAACACACTACAGCCCTCAGAGATATGAAAGTTTGGACGCAAATTTATGAAGGCCTTTATGGACTTGACGAGTCAAAGAACGGTTATTACCAAGAGCTTGCCAAAGAGGTTAAGTTAAGTGGCGACAAAAAAGAATACATCATAACGCTTCGCGACGGCGTCAAATTCCAAAACGGCGAGCCGCTAAAAGCATCCGACGTAGTGTTTACCTATAAGCGCGCAATGAAAGATCCGAGATTCGGTTATTTGACAGCCAAGATCAAAGACGTGAGCGCTGTGAATGATTCGACTGTAAAAATCACCTTATCCGAGGCCTATGCGCCTATTCTGCACACGTTCTATTCCCTTAAAATCATGAACGAAAAAGAAGTTGCATCGCTAGGCGATAAATTTGGCACGGTTCCCAGTAAGGCCGGAACAGGTCCGTACTATCCAACAGAATACAATGTGGCCACTGGTGTTAAGCTTCAAGCCTTCGAAGGTTACTGGGGCGGAGCGCCGAGCATTAAAAAAGTCGAGTTTCGTGTGATTTCCGATGATGCGGCTGTGCAAGTGGCGTTCCATAACAAAGAACTTGACTATTTGGAAGATGTTGCACTGTCAAACTGGAATACCCTTAAAGAGCAGGCAGGACCTGAGAATAATGCCATGATCAAGGGTAACAATATCCACTTCATGGCTGTTAACTATCAATCGCCGTCAAACAAAGGCATTCTTGCCAATGATAAAGTACGTCAGGCCATTTTCTACGCCATCAATAAGGACGATATTAATAAAGCGATGGCAGCTGGCTACGGTTCACCGGCTGTCAGCTATATGCCCCATGAGTATGTACCGACATCCCCGGAAACCGGATTCGAAACCTATAAATTTAATCCGGCCAAAGCCAAGGAATTGCTGAAAGAAGCCGGTTATCCGAATGGCGTAGACGTGGGTACCATTATTTCTTATCCGTCGCCTACCTCTTTCAACGGAATCATTGCCCAAGTCATCCAATCCAATTTGGCTGATGTCGGCATAAAAGCCGGTGTTCAAATTGCTGAAAACGCGATTATCACCCCCAAAATGTATTCCCAGAATTATGACCTGGCTGTTTTCTCAGATTCAAACAACTTTGACTTTAACAATATTCGTCAACAAGTTCACAGTGAGTCAAAGGGTATGTACTTGGTTAAATACAAAGACGGCAAGTTTGACTGGCAGCGAATCGAAAAGCTGGTTGAGCTGGGTGCGGCCGCATCTGATAACAATGAACGTCTAAAACACTACACTGAGTTGTGGAAAATCGTTATGGATACAGCTACAATTGACCCGCTCCTCCATCGGCCGGTTGCTATTGTGTGGGCTCAAGGGCTCAATATCGGAAAACCGGTGCCAACGATCTATAAAGTTAAAGCTTTCTCTTGGAAGAAGTAAAGGGTCATTCAATTTAATTTAAAACTTAGGCTGTCTTAATGAAAGACAGCCTAAGTTTTAAATGGTTGCCCCAGTGCCCCGTGCCAATTAAGGAGGCAGAAGAATGTATAGATATGTCATAAACAGGCTGCTGTTTCTGATACCTTCCGTATTAGGCGTAATTTTTATTCTTTTTCTGGTTATGAGCATGACTCCGGGTGATCCGGCCAGAATCCTTCTGGGTGACGCCGCGTCGCAAGAGCAAATAGCTGAGTTAAATCATCAGCTTGGCTATGACTTGCCGTTTTTAGAAAAATATGGGCGCTATGTGTACCAAGTGGTTGTGCATCAAGATTTCGGCGTGTCGTATTTTACTAAACAATCGGTATTCGAAGAAATTTGGCCAAGATATATAGTAACGGTCAAATTGGCCTTTATCGGGGTTGTGCTGTCATCTTTAATCGGCATCCCGTTTGGCATTTATACCGCGGTCCGGCAATATTCCCTATGGGATACAATCCCGTCCCTCATTGCTTTTTTTATTGCGGCGATTCCGTCTTTCGTCTTGGGTATGTTGCTGTTGTATTTATTTTCCCTCAAACTGAATTGGTTCCCGTCGTACGGTATTGAATCCTTCAAAAGCTATATTATGCCGGCGCTCGCTGTGTCAATCCCGCCAGCCGCGATTAACCTCAGATTTACAAAATCTTCAATGCTGGAGTCTATTCGTCAGGATTACGTTCGCACGGCAAGGGCCAAAGGGGCTTCAGAAAGTACGGTTATTTGGAAACACGCCCTGAAGAATGCATTGTTGCCTGTTGTTACCAACGTTGGTATGAGCCTGGGCAATTTGATCTGCGGAGCGGTTGTGGCGGAAAAACTGTTTTCCATTCCGGGAATTGGCAGCTTGATTGTAGACCGTATCACCTATAAAGACGAGCCGGTTATTATTGCCGGAACAATTTTGATTTCCGTCTGCTTTACAGTTGTCATGCTGCTTGTTGATTTGATTTACGCTTATATTGACCCGCGTATTCGGGCTAAGTATGCGAGAGTTAAGGGGTGATTTAGTGGAAAACGCCATGTCGCAAACTGCATCACAACCGGTAGAAAAAATAGTTTTCAAAAAACAAAGCCAAGCAAAAGAAGTATGGCGCATGTATAAAAAGAATAAAGGCGCTATGATTGGGCTGGTGTTGTTTTCGTTTATTCTGATTATGCTTGCAGCAGCGGAGTTAATTGTTCCTTATTCAGCGGCAACCAAAGGTGTCTTTTCTCAGATTAACCAGGCGCCGTCGGCGGCGCACATATTTGGTACGGATTCTTACGGTCGCGATGTGTTCGCCAGGGTTCTGTACGGCGGCAGAACTTCCTTGCTTGTCGCTATTCTTGCAACCATGTCGTCCTGTGTGATTGGCAGTACACTTGGCGCGATATCAGGCTATTTTGGCGGCAAAGTTGACGGCATTATCATGCGGTCCCTGGATATTTTCATGTCCATTCCGGATATTTTATTTACCATGGCAGTGGTTTTTGCGTTAGGGGCAAATTTTCAAAACTTATTGATCGCCCTTACCCTGGCGTATTTCACCAACTATGTGCGGCTTGTTCGTTCACAGGTCTTGACTCTTTCGGAACAGGATTACGTCGAGGCCGCAAAGGCGGGAGGGTCAGGCAGTACCCGCATCATCCTTTCCCACATTTTGCCGAATGCCATGGGAGTAATTATTGTAAATACGACCTTGAACGTCGCCAAAATCATTCTCTATGAGTCGACCTTGAGCTTTTTGGGGTTGGGTATGCCGCCGCCCGCGCCGGAATGGGGACTGATGCTGGCGGAAGCAAGAGAATTCATGCGCGCGGCGCCGCACCTTTTATTCTTCCCGACCATGGCTATTGTAGTGGCTGCTTCATCAATTAACCTAATCGGTGACGGTCTGCGCGACGCACTTGATCCTCAGCTGAAATCATAGAGCTATGGGGGAATGAAAGAGTTTATGAATAGTGATGCGATTTTAGATATTAAAAACCTGAGGGTAATCTATCAAACCGATTTGGAAACCGTTGAGGCTATAAACGGTATCGATTTAAAAATCCGTAAAGGGAAAACGCTCGGATTAGTTGGCGAGACAGGCGCAGGTAAAACGACGACCGCGCTTTCGATTATGCGACTTTTACCAGAGAAGACAGGCAAGATATTAAGCGGCGAAATTCATTTCGCAGGGCAAGAGCTCTTGAATCTGTCGCCGCTGGAAATGCGCAAGGTAAGAGGCGACCAAATTGCGATGATCTTTCAGGATCCCATGACCAGCTTGAATCCAGTAATGACGGTTGGCGAACAAATTGCCGAAGCAATCAATTTGCATAATCCTGATTTAAGCAAAGCCGAAACTGAGCAAAAAGTGGAAAATGCCCTGTTGATGGTTGGAATCCTGCCAAGCAGAAAAAACGAATATCCGCATCAATTTTCCGGCGGTATGAAACAAAGGGTTGTCATTGCCATGGCCATTGTTTGTGAGCCTGGCTTACTGATTGCAGATGAGCCAACCACTGCCCTTGATGTAACCATACAAGCGCAAGTTCTGATGATGATCAGAGAACTCCGGGATCGACTCGGGACTTCGATGCTCATGATTACTCATGACTTGGGGATTGTAGCGAAAATTTGCGATGAAGTAGCCGTGATGTACGCAGGCGAAATTATTGAATCCGGTACAGTATTTGATATCTTCACGAACGATAGACGCCATCCCTACACGCAGGGCCTCTTTGATTCCATACCGAGTCTGAGTTCAAGGTCTGCCAGGTTGCAGCCTATTCAAGGGCTAATGCCGGACCCGTCAAATTTGCCTAAGGGCTGTTATTTTGCTCCCAGGTGCAAGCACTGCATGGAAATTTGTACCAAGGAACACCCTGTGAAGGTAACCGAGGGTACTCATACGCTGCTTTGTCATCTTTACAGAGGGGGGGAAGCTTAAATGGACTCCACCAGAACACCGTTGCTCGAAACGGTTAATTTAAGAAAGTTGTTTAAATTGAATGGTGGGGCGCACCTCCATGCGGTTGATGGCATTAATTTGAAAGTCTATTCCGGCGAAACGGTCGGTGTTGTCGGTGAATCAGGCTGTGGTAAGAGTACTCTTGGCCGGACGATTTTGCGATTGCTTGAGCCTACCTCGGGACAAATATTGTTTAAAGGCAATGATATTACAAAGTTAAATTCGAGTAAAATGCGAGAGCTTAGAAAAGAGATGCAAATCATTTTTCAGGACCCGCATTCAAGCATTGACCCGCGCAAGTCGGTAGTTGAGGTTATTGCCGAATATATGTTTATTCACAAAACATATCCGACCACAGCGGCCATTTATAACCGTGCGGCTGAGTTAATGGACCTGGTAGGCCTGGCAAGAAGATATGCCAACTCGTATCCGCATGAACTTGACGGAGGACGCCGTCAACGTATCGGTATTGCGCGTGCTTTGTCACTGAATCCGCAGTTTATTGTTTGCGACGAACCGGTTTCAGCCCTGGACGTGTCCATTCAGGCGCAGATCTTAAATCTTTTAATGGATTTGGCCGATGAACTGGGTCTTACGTATATGTTTGTTACGCATGATCTGAGCGTAGTAAAGCATATTTCGAATAAAATAATGGTAATGTATCTGGGGAAATGCGTTGAAATGGCGCCGTCGGACGAATTGTTCCTGAATCCGCAGCACCCATATACTAAGGCGCTGCTATCGGCCATCCCTGAACCTGACATTTCGAAGCGTGATGAGGAATTTGTACTCATTAAAGGCGAAATTTCGAGTCCGATTAATGTTAAACCGGGTTGCAGGTTTGCGGCCAGATGCGACTATGTTTCAGAAATTTGCACAGGCAGCGACGTTGAATTAAAAGAACTATCAACTGAACATTTTGTTGCGTGCACATTATACAGGTAGGAGGAGTTAAAATGATTTTAGGGCTTTTGAAAGATATCAAGCATGGAGAAAACAGGGTTATGCTTACGCCACTTGAAGTGGTATCGGTAATTCAAAACGGTCACAAAGTTTATGTACAAAGCAATAGTGGCCTTGCGGCGGGTTTTCACGATGAAGCCTATGAAAAAGCTGGAGCTGAAATTTGTAATACGGCGAAAGAAATTTATGGTAAGTGTGATTTTGTAGTCAAAGTAAAAGAAATCGAGCCATCCGAATATGAACTGCTCAGAGAAGGGCAGCTTATTTACTGTTGCATACATCCTGCGGCGCATCCGGAAGAAGTGCAGGCTTTGCTTTCCCATAAAGTTACTGCGATTACCGCTGAAGACAGCCATCGCAACGGTTCTCCCAACTGCGAAGCGGCAGGAAAGCAGGGCGCATTGTTCGGTCTTGAGTCGATGTTGTCTATTAACGGCGGCAAAGGAAAATTTGTCAGCGGGTTTGCCGGGGCGCCGGGCATGAACGTTTTGATTTTGGGCGGCGGTGTTGTCGGCCGAGGTTCCCTGGAAATACTTCACGATCTGGGCGCAGCTATTACCCTGATGGACGTTAACTTGGGCATTATGCAAGATATCAGAAGAACCTACGGCAACGACATCAATACAATGTACTGTACAAAAGAAGCCATACAACAAGTATTGCCAATGATGGATATGGTGATTAACTGTGTTCGGTGGCCCAAAGAAAGAAAAGACTTTTTAATCACGAAGGAAATGCTAAAGCTAATGGAACCGGGTTCCGTACTTGTTGACATCAGCAATGATGATCCAGGTGCTATTGAGTCAAGTCACGAGACTTCCCATGATGCTCCCAGATATGTCGTGAACGGCGTTGTGCATTTTTGCGTAAGCAATATCCCGAGCGCGGTTGCGCACTCGACTTCGGTAGTGATTGCGGCTGAAGCGCTGCCAATGTTCTTAAACATCATGAATAATGGCGTAGCGGAGGCTTGTGTCACGGATGGCTTTATCAGGCGAAGCCTGACGACCTATGACGGTGTGTTGACGCACGAAGAAACTAGCGCGATTCAAGGGTTGCCGTGGATGCGGCCGGAAGATGCACTGCAAATAAGTGATAGGAAAATCGCTCCGGCGCCGCCTGCAACTTCAACACGGTCTACTAATTTTATTAAAGTTTAAAAACGTTAGCTAATTTAACTTTTAAAAAGACAGAACCACTCTAGCGGGTTCTGTCTTTTCTTATCTGCTGATTTTACTCGAAAAGGTGCGGATTTTCCTTTTGAAGGTTGCAATAGCCGCAATTGTTATACAATGAAGCTGCAAAAATGCTTAATAAATAAGTCATAGCTGCAAGAAGGGTGAAGGAGGAAGCGTGTATGTGTTTTTCAAAAGGAACGATTTTCAAATTAGTCCTGCCCCTGTTTTTTGGCCGTTCCCACTTTTAACGATGCTTTCCTGCCAACCGCCGGCGCAATCAAAAGATAGAGGAGGAACGATCCATGTATTTTTTCAAGAGAACAAAAACGATGGGAAGAAATAACTTGCCGTACAAAGCAACGCTAGCACTTGCACTACTATTGGCGATAAACAGTTTTTCCGGTGCTGCAGCGCTCGCTGTCGCTGCCCAACCAAACGCAATCAGCGCCCAGGCAATTCAGCTGCAAACCTATGGTACGTTACCGGTGATGATTTTTAATTTAACCCAGTCTCCGATAAATTTCGGAGTCTCTTCGGATCACTCGGCCAATTACATCTCAGGCGGATATCCCATAGCGATTGGCTTGTCCGGCATGTTCAACCCCCAATCAACCGGTGATACGATAGCCTTTCCCAATGTCACGACACCATTTGTTCCTGCCGATGGCGTGGTTTCAGCTTCTCTTATGCCGGCAGTCATTGGCACAACGACTGCTGGAACGACCACATATGCCGCCAATTCAAAATGGAGCTTCATGAATGTGTTCAACTTCTTTCCCTCTTGGAGCGGATCCGTCAACTATGGGAAAACTCAATATGGGGCTTTTGGCTCCATCAATTCTTTGGGCGCGACGCCTGGACCCGTGGGCGTTCAGTTTACTGGTGCACCGAACGTGACCGCCTCTGCACAAAGTATGAATAACGAGTCCAACGCTTCCATCTGGATGAAATTGTACGGGGGAACGACCACTCCGATCGCTGAATATACGATCGGCATTCAGAGTCTGGGCGGAGCCGTTTCTGCTTACCAGCCGAATAGCAGCAGTCAGAACCCAGTGGATTGGCTGGGGATCGGCATGGGCATCATGGGGGATATTGATAGCTTCTGCAATCCGGACGTTGTTGACATGGCCGGTGTTCTATATGGCCTGTACAACAGTTTCGCGGGGATGTTTCAAACCGAAAGCGATCCTCTGACCACCAATCAGGCGTATCCGGCAAAATACAACGGAGTTACGGTTTCCACAGCGTCAACTACAGGGACGCAACTGGGGACGATGACGTTAGTGGATGGATCCGTCAATTATCAGATGAATGTTACGACAGCGACAACATCCTTGCCGATCGAACAGCAAAACGGCGTGTTTGCGATGACTTGGCGGCAAGCTCCGCAAGGCACGTCGGTAAATGAGCGAAATTCTGCGGATACGCTGATTGTTGTCGTCATCAACAACGGCCTATATTCATCGAATTCCGTGCAAAATGTAATTAATAAATATTTGAACTCCGGTTCTCCTTCGCAAATTTCATCGACGGGATTACTGCCCAAATCGACCAAAGAGCAAGCCGCAGACACCTTCAAAATTTTAGAAATCCTCAAAGCCATTGCCCAGAAAGATCCCCAAGATGCAAAAAGCATTATCGATACATTTGGGTTCAATGGCCAATATCAAAAGGAAAAAAACAATCCGGCTGCGATAGCCAAGATGAAAGCCAGTTTAAAAACAATATTCGCCAAACATCAGCAAGAAATCCCCACGATCAAACCCTACCTGACAAAACTGGAACAGAAATAACAGAGAAAGCGAGGAAAATGAAATGATAAAAAGAAGATTTTTATTGTGTTTTCTGCTCATCTTAATAACGGGATTCAGCAATATTGCTTTTGCCAATGCACCTTACGCGAACATTATGGCTTTTACGGAAAACACATACAACGCAAATGGGGTGAAAGGCCCCAATATGTCGGCACTGAACGTGCTGAACATCATTAATTTGACTCCCTGGGAAATTTACGTCGGTGATCCTACCCAGCCCGATAACAATATGCTGCCCGGTTTTGCCGGCAAGCCCCTGGTAGGCCAGAATACCAATCCCCTGTCGGTAACTCCCTTTCCTTTGAAAGGGATAAACGGCGTTAACAACAGTTCCGCCACGCCCCCTACCAACGCGAATATCAGCAAAACCGGCTTTGCCTTTCACTCCGTGCAAATTGCGCTCAACGATCCAAACAATGTGTGGGTTACCACCAACAGCAGCAATGCCTGGGTAGCGCCAGCCACCAATTTAACGCAATTCAATAAACCGAAAAGTGGAGGGAGTAACGGTATCTATGTCGCCAATACCGGATATGTTTCCATGCCGATCACTATCAACACGTTAACCGGAACCCAGAGTAGCAAGACCGCAACCCTGAATTTCATGGTCACTTCTTCCATGGATTTTGCGCAGCCGTCAAACTATATGGAGATGCCGAATTGCTGGAACTTTTACCAGGCTCCCGCGCTCGGTTACGGCGACGGGACCAATAATTACGGCTGGGCTACTTCAACGACCAATGAGACCAGCTGTCTCGAATCCAAGTTCCCGTATAATAATTCCTGGAATGTCACACAGTTTCTTACGATTCAGGGGGCAGGCGGTTCTGGAGGAAGCAATCCGAATGCCTGGGTTCCTGTACTGACAGCCAGCGGCGCCATTAGCCAACCGAACTTTCTTAATACGGCGGCACTGGCTTATCCCAATTTTTCCACCACTTCAGGTGTAACCGTGATTTCCGGCATCAACTACGATTTAGTGGCCTATTTGCAATCCGGCGACTATGCGGATTACTCCCTGATCTTCATGGCAGTGCCCACGCAGGACGCAACCTTGACCAAAGCAAAAGCGAAAAGGTAAAAAAAGCAACACACAGCAGAGATCTGCCAGAGGCTCGCGGGATGAAGCGGGCCTCTGTTTTTGTGTATCTTTAAACGCTTTTGAAAGAGAGATAGTGTTATAATTTCTTAAGTGGCTGATTTTCCTGGTTACTTAAAGAGGAGTGATTGAATGATGGCCTGCAAGGTAAGTCCGTGGTGGATGGGGTACCTTTTAATTAGTCCGCATTGCGAAAACTGCTGCAAAATCCGAAGAAAATCATTGCGCCCTTGGTTCAAGAAGGAATGACTGTGGTAGAAATCGGACACCGGGATGGGTTTCTTTTCGCTGGAGATTGCCAAAAAGGTCGCCGAATCCGGCCGGGTTATTGCGATCGACATCCAGCCGAAAATGCTGGAACAGTTGGAACAAAGGGGCTGAAAAAGCAAAGCTGCGCCAACGGATCGAAACGCGTCTTGCGACGAGTGAATCCCTGGGGATGGCAGACTTGGCAGAAGCCGTGGATTTGGTTTTTGCCTATGCTGTGGTTCATGAATTGCCGGATGCCCGGGATTTTTTTACAGCAGCATTTGGCGTTTTGAAACAGAATGCCAGGCTGTTCATTGCTGAACCGGGTCATCATGTTTCGGTGGAGCAAGCTTTAACGAAGAACTGCAACAAGCCCAAGCAGCAGGGTTCGAGGTTGTTGAGCTGGGGCGCAGCAGACAAGGGTTTACGGCCTTGCTCCGAAAGGGGGAGCAAACAAGCCACTCTTTGACTACGCGAAAGGGTTTAAGAAAAAAACATAAATGTTAGTAGCTGAATGGAAAAAGAATCTGGCGATCATGTGGGCGACGCAATTCACCGGCATGAGGCGCCATCACCGGGATGATTTCGTTCCTGCCTTTATATGTGACGGTTTTGGGGATCAGCGACGCGAGTGAGGTCGCCATGTGGTCCGGTATTTTAATGGGCTCGGCCTCGTTTTGCGCCGCGCTGTCCAATCCTTATTGGGGAGCGATGGCTGACCGCAAAGGGCGTAAGGCCGATGTGTCGAAAAAGTATTGTTCATGTATGGTCTTATCATCATATCGATGGCGTTTGTTTCGAATGTGTATCAATTGCTGACGCTGCGGATACTGCAAGGGACTGCTTGCGGCGGATTCGTCGCTGCCGGCACGGCGTTGGTGCTCAGCAGCACGCCTCCGTCGGAGATCTCTTTTACCGTGGGAATGTTCCAAACCTCCATCATCATCGGCGGAGCTGTTGGTCCAATGCTTGGCGGGTTCATCGCCGACTTCTTCGGCTATCGGCAACCTTTTATCGTGTTCGGGTCACTTTGCCTTGTGCGCACTGGTGCTTGTACATTTTTCCGTGACGGAAAAATTCACTACCAGTGGTGAAAAGCTCCCAAACGTCACTGAAAAGCACTTTTCGTTTTATTTGTTCCCTCAGGGACCTGCGGCTCATGCTGCTGGTGCAATTTTTAACCCAGTTTGCCATACAGAGCATGGGGCTCGATTTTGCCTTTATATATTCGGTCCATCATTTCCGACTCAAGTAATCTTGCGAGCATTTCCGGAACTATTATTGCGATTGGCGGCGTGATGAGTGCGTTTGCCTCGGCAAGCATGGGCATGGTGAGTCAGCGGTTTTCCCATAAACAAATCCTGAGCACAGCTTCGCTGCTGGGCGCTGTCTCTTTTTTGGGCCAGCTGGCTGCTGAGAATGTGATCTCATTCGCGTTGCTGCGGGCCATCAACGGTCTGTGTATTGGAGCGATGATCCCCAGTTCCAATACGATTATCACCTATCTCATACCGGAGTCAAAACGTGGGGCTGCCTATGGGATCACGAGCGGAGCGGGTTTGATGGGCAATGTCCTGGGGCCGCTCTGTGCAGGGATATTTTCCTTGTTCTTTGGCATTTCATCAATTTTTTGGATCACTTCCATCCTCTTTATTTGCGTTAGCGCGCTATTATTTATCTATGCCAAAGATACTTACACCGTTTGTACTGAGAAAGCCGAGTAAGGAGGCTATACTGATGAATAAAGCGAAACTCAAAGAAGCCGAAGGTCGTTTCCTGGCGCTTTATTCGGGCGGGTTTTCCCACCCGGACATGCTCGAAATTGTGAAAAAGCACAAGGTGCCGAAGATGATAAAAATAGCGCAGGAAAGTTTTGCGCGCTAAGATAGGCTTTGTGGCCGTCTCCATATTTAAACTCTGTCACGTCGGTCAACCATTTTTCATTGGACTGTGCTGCGGAACAATTTCACAGTGCTGCCACCATTGTCGAATCTATGATTAAGGTCGCCAGCCAATCATCCTTGGTGTCGGTTTTTGAAAAACCCAAGTTCAGAGATGCGGTTCGTTCTATGAACGACGATGAAAAAGAACACTTGGCCCATGGACTGCGGGAGTTTCTGCATGGCGACCAGGCGAAGGGGTTTGGGCTGATGACGGTTCCTGCTGCAGGAGTATAAAGTTGCGAAATGGCCGCTGCTGACGGTTTATTTACCCGATCTATTACCGACCCAGTGTCGAGGTCTTCATCAAGCCGACAACAGCAAAAGGGATCATCGCATACTTTGAACTGACCGCTCTCACATACAGTCCCCGCCCCACCTTTGAATTCTATCGGGCGTATCGGGAGCAGATCCTGCTGATGAAGCAGGAAGTGGCCGAAGAGTTGCAAGTTGATAACGCAGCCTTTTGCGGGTTCCTGATGATGGCCATCGAGGAAGCATAAGTAGTTTTGAAAAAACCCTATCATAATTGGTAAGGTTTCTTCTTTTTTTGGCGATAGTATACTTTCGTATAGTATCAATTTCATGTTGCTTATGATAATTTAAAAAAGCATTCAAAATCTATCAGTTTCAAAAATCCTACCCGATCAACAATGGGAACGATATAGATGGGAAAATATGTCTTGTGGAGGGGTCTTCGTGAAAAAAACGGTTATATTCACCCTGTTGTCCATGCTTCTATGCACAATCTTACTCGCAGGTTGCGGCAGTGATGAGCCGACCGCTGAGCAGAAGAAAGAAGAGATGGACAAAGCGTTTCTGGCATTTGCCGCTCAAATCACTCGTTTTCAAGAACTCTCCACTAAAGTGGGAAGTACCTTCGAAAATGTAGGGGAGAAGAAAATCAACGCAGGTCAAGCAAAAGAGCAGTATGAGTCAATATCCGCCGCATATCTTGAAGTTGCTGCCAATTTGAAAAAGATAGGAACGCCTCAGTGGCTTTCTTCGGAAAATAAGGCTAAGTTTGACGAAATGAAAAAACATTATGTCGAGGCCACCGAAGCTATGAGCTCTTATGCAAAAATTCTCGTCAAGTGTCCAGATAGCAAATGTTCAACAGAAGATCGCAAAAAAAAATATTGAGTACAGTTCGATTCGAAAAGAGGGCTTAACCAAGGGAGCTGCGTTAATGACCTATTTTGCGGACGGTAACTGGAAAAAATAAAAACGGGTTCCAACTGATAAAAGCCCGCGAATTTCGCGGGCTTTTTGCTTACGATCATTTCGTTTCCCAAAACCGATTTCTAGCGGTTTAAAAAGTCCAGGGCAAACTGGGCATGCAGGGCGGCGCCGATTGGCAGCACCTCTTCATCGATATTGAATTTGTCGTTATGAAGCGGGTAGTCGGTTTTCTGTTCTTTGTTGCCTATCCCGACAAAAGCCAGGGCTCCGGGAGCAGTTTCGAAAAGATAGGAAAAATCTTCTCCCCCCATAACCTTTTCAATATCCCCCACTACATTGCCGCCATACAGTTTTTGCAGCGAAGCGGCCGCTATTTGAGAGATCAGCGCGTCGTTGATCAGGGGGAGAAACAATGGGGATATACTCCACCTCGGCCTGCGCTCTGAATGAGGCTGCGGTATTCTGTGCAATTCTTTCGATTGCCGAGGGGAAATTGTTTCTGACCGCATGGCTGAAACATCGGGTTGTGCCTTCCAGGATCACTTCATCACAAGTAATGTTCCAGCTGGTTCCGCCGGTAATTTTCCCTATAGTTACCACCGCGGGATCGAGCGGGGCAACTTCCCGACTGCTGATGGACTGAAGATTCATGATGATCGCGGAGGCGGCGAGTATGGCGTCAATTCCTTGGTGAGGCATAGAACCGTGCCCGGATTTTCCTCTGACGGTTATCTTTATTTTGTCAGCAGATGCCATTCTGGGGCCGGCAACCAATGAAACCTTGCCACTGGGCAAATCCGGCCAAAGGTGAATTCCCATAATCCCATCCACCCCTTCCATAACACCGGCCTCAATCAGCTTTAACGCTCCTAGCCCGATTTCTTCGGCAGGTTGAAAAATAAACTTTACGGTGCCATTGAGCTCGCTTCTCATTTGACTTAATATTCTTGCAGCGCCTAAAAGCATGGCGACATGGCCATCATGACCGCAGGCATGCATTGCTCCCGGATTTTTCGATTTATAGGGAAGGTCAGTCGCTTCCTCGATGGCCAGAGCATCCATGTCAGCCCGCAGCGCCACTGTCTTACCTGGAGCTTCTCCTTTCAGGAGACCGACCACGCCTGTATTGGCGACTCGTGTCACCTCTATGCCTAACTTTTCCAGTTCCTCGGCGATCAGGTTGCCTGTTTTGATTTCTTTCCAGGCAATTTCAGGGTAGGTGTGTATTTCCCTTCTCCAGGATACCAGTTGCTCCTTTAGTTGCTCGGCTGAATCTCTAACAGTCATCCTTGCTCCCGCCTTTTCTGTCGCGGCCCCATATGTTATCTTCATATGAGGCTTTGCCATTATCATATACCTTTCAGACGGTTTAACGAAAGACTTGTTTTTAGGTTTATACTATCTGCCTGGAAAGAGCATGAACGAAATGACCCATTGCGGCAGTCGTCCCCTGAAGGATTATGCGTGTTTGAACGGAACATAATAGGTAGGCATTAGTATTGAAGCAACGGGATATAGTAACCGGTGGCGCTCATAGGGGTCCTTGGAAAGTTGCTGAAATATAAACCGACGTGAAATAAGGGGAGAGTACCATTAAAAGCTGTTTGCTGATCGTAAACCCCTCATCCGGCGGCGGAAAGGCTAGACGTTATACAAGGCCGATGTACCTGAAATTGCTGGGGATGTTTGATGAAGTTGAAGTTCGTGAGACAGGGAAACCGCTTGATGCCACCCTGTTTGCCAAGGAGGCGGCCGATGCGGGGGCAACCGCCGTGTTCTGCATGGGCGGGGATGGAACAGTCAATGAAACTGTCAACGGACTCGCCACGGCGTCGAATCGACCCGCTTTTGGCTTTATTCCGTTAGGGACCGTGAACGATCTGGCCCGGGCGCTGGAGATCCCCCCTAAAGCCGGAGGCTGCGATTCGTATGCTTGATACGGCCCAGTTGGCGCCTATCGATATCGGACGGGTAAATGACCGATATTTTGTTAATGGGCTGGCGATCGGCACCATGCCGGAAGCAATAGCCGATGTGTCAATCGAGGAGAAAACGCGGCTCGGCTCTTTAGCATATTTTATGAAAGGGATTCGGGCGTTACGGGAACAGAAAGTCTATCGTTTCCATATTGAAACGGATGCGGCGTCCTTTTTGCGTGGAATCTTCTTTGATCGTGGCTGCACTGACCAGTTCCTTGGCCGGTTTCGAAAAATTCATGCCTAGCGCGGGAGTGGCCGACGGCAATATGCGCCTCTTGATTTATACGAAGTTTGAGATCTTTGGCATAGTGGACATCATCTCAAAACTATTGAGCGGTCATCTCGATGAATCCGCGTATGTGAATGTTATGACGATCAAGCGGGCCAGAATTACCGTCGAAGGGAACGAACCTTTATCGACCAATGTGGATGGCGACCGGGGACCGGAACTCCCGCTGGAAATCGAGGTGCTGCCGTCGTTTGTGCAGGTCTATGCGCCGGAGGAAAAAAGGAAAAGAGAAGGGCTTTTTGGATTGGAGTTAGGTAGTGTCATAATTGGGGACGTCGCTTGCCGATTATTAATTCCGTAAACCGTTGGAAGGAATTCAAGCGTGAGGGAGAGGGAGTTTGAATGATGAGTTTTTTCCAGAAAAATAGTGGCAGTTATATGCTTAATCAGTTTCATATCCGGAGGTTTTTTGCTTTATTCCGGCAATATTGTTTACGCCTGCAGCCGTGTGCTTTCCGCCGATAATGGGCAGGCGGTTCTGGTTGGACGAAATATGGACTGGCCCGAAGATATGGGGACGGCCCTGTGGGTATTGCCCCGCGGCATCAAGCGCGAGGGATTGCCAGGAAAGAATTCGCTGTCCTGGACGTCGAAATACGGCAGTATTGTGGCCGCGTCCCTGTCTGACGGTCAGGGCAGTGTGGCGGACGGAATGAACGAACAGGGTCTGATGGCGAACCTGCTCTGGCTCAATCAAAGCGATTACGGAACCAGGGATGAGAAACGGCAGGGATTGTCGATCTCTTTCTGGGCGCAGTACATGCTGGATAACTTTGCTACAGTGGCAGAAGCGGTTCAGGCAATCCGGCAGGACTCCTTCTCAGGTCGTGACCCTGCAATTTCCCAGTGTTGGGGGGAAGATCAAGACCGCCAGTCTTCATCTGTCTTTGGCGGATAAGACAGGTGATTCCGCGATAGTTGAGTATATTGGCGGTTAAGCCGGTTATTCATCATGACAGAAGCTATACCATCATGACCAATGATCCGCCGTTTGAACAACAACAGGCGAATCTGAAGCAATACGAGGGGTTCGGCGGTACAAAGCCCATTCCCGGCTCGACTGCGGCGGCAGATCGGTTTGTGCGCGCAGCCTACTATATGAAGCTTCTGCCCAAAACCTGCCAATCTGCGCGAAGCGCTGGCCGGAATCTTCAGCGTTACCCGGAATATTTCGCAGCCGTTCAGGGTTTCGCTGGATGCCTCGAATCCGTTCTCATCTACAACCATTTGGCGCTCAACCGGCGATTTGACGCACGGGGTTTATTTCTTTGAGTCGACCACCAGTCCGTATCTCATTTGGGCACGGCTGGATGAGTTCAACCTGGCTGAAGGCTCACCGGCACTAAGACTGGATTTGCGCAACTATCCGGACTACTACGGTAACGTGACCAAGAGTTTTGTTGAATCGGACCCAGCCGAGATTGTGAATGCATTATGAAAAAAACGCTGATTTCTCCATCAAAATACATTCAAGGGCAGAATGAACTCGTAAATTTAGGGGCGATAATTCTAGAGTTCTCCAGCAAGGCGCTGCTGGTTGCATCGAAAGAGGGTCAGCGGCGTGTTCAGCCGCAACTGGATCAAGCGATGAAAAAAGATCCGTGTACTATAGTCTATGGTGAATTCCGGGAAGAATGCACGAAGACCGAGATAGAGCGCCTGAAAATATTGTCCGAGGAGACCGGTTGCGGGGTTATCGTTGGATTGGGCGGCGGCAAAGCACTGGATACTGCGAAGGCTGTCGCGGACCTGGCGAAAAAGCCGGTGATCATCGTACCCACGATTGCATCAACCGACGCCCCAACCAGCAGACTTGCCATAATCTACACGGAGCATCACGCTTTTGAAGCGTATTGGAATCTTCATAAAAACCCCGACATTGTACTGGTGGATACCGGCATCATCGCCCAAGCTCCGGTGCGATTTTTGGTTGCAGGGATGGGTGATGCACTGTCCACTTATTTTGAAGCAAGATCCTGCGTCTGTTCCAATGCTGACAACATGTCCGGCGGCAAAAGCACCAAAGCAGCCTTTGCCATTGCAAAAGCCTGTTATGAAACCCTGCTGTCAGATTCGGTCAAGGCCAAAGCCGCCTGCCAGGCGCGAGTTGTGACGCAGGCGCTGGAAAACATCGTGGAAGCGAATATTTTGCTCAGCGGGCTGGGTTTTGAAAGTGGCGGGCTGGCTGCCTGTCATTCGGTGCATAATGGACTGACGCAATTGGCGGAAACTCACTGTTATTATCATGGCGAGAAGGTAGCCTTCGGTGTTGTGGTTCATTTGGTATTGGAAAATGCACCGCAAGATGAATTGGAAACCGTCATTGATTATCTCAAAACGGTCGGCCTGCCTACCTGTCTAAAGGCGCTGGGGATTATCGCTCCAACCAGGGAGAAACTGATGAAAGTTGCCGCAGCTGCTTGCGCAGACGGGGAAACAATACACAACATGCCTTTCCCTGTTACGGCGGAAGATGTTTATGCGGCTATTCTGGTCGCTGATAGTTTAGGCGCGTAATGTAATAAGGGTAATTTGAGGCGAAAATGGAATGGAAAACAGGATGTGAAAAAATCGAAAACCTACGAATTTCGTGGGTTTTATTGTATAAATGACTCTCGCAAACTGGCCCATGCTTTCCATCAAAAAATGAATCCGAGACGTTTCTAAGATGATGGTTTATATGTTGCTTATGTTACACAGAAGGAATAATTTAATCATTTCGGCGATCATTGGAAGGATTATGATTGTTTTAACGGAAGTATCAAGGAAGTAATCGTTTGTGCATTATTGATTATTGGAGGCGTTCGCATGAAGTCATCGAAATCTTTGTTGACTTTCCTCTTGATTGGATTGTTTCTGATTGCCACCAGCACGACTGCCCTGGCGGCGGTGGAAGCGTGGACGACCGATCCGGCGACCGGCTGCAAAATTGGCGTAGTGTTTTTAGCTGACGGATTGACGCTGGTGTCGGCGAACTGGTCGGGGCCGACGGTGGGCGGCATGGCTGAAGGGAAGGGAACCCTGCAGTTTGTTTATAAGGATAAACCTGGTACGGAGACCAAGGTACAGGCCGAAGCCGAAATGAAAGCAGGCAAACTCGACGGACACGCCAACATCAAGTGGTCTGACGGAGATTCGTTTGACGGCAACTACAGGGAAGGACAACGCGAGGGCAGAGGCGTCTTTAAATTTGCTGACGGCAGGGTCTATGAGGGCGAATTCAAGAATGGCAAGCCTGACGGATACGGGATCGGCAAAGACGCGAACGGCAAGGTGGCCCACGACGGACAATGGAAAAACGGTGAACCGGTGAAGGATGGCCAGGCAGTTGGCAGCTCCGCAGGAGGGGCGCTCAAGGCGGACAAGGTGCTCGGCATCCCGTGGGGCGCGACAGATGAACAGGCCAAGCGCATCATGAAGCAGAGACCCAAGACCGACTATTTTTCTTACCTCAATGGCAAGGATACATTTGACCGGTGGCACTACTATTACGGTCCCTACGCCGACTTTCCTGATGCGTGGATCTATGTCCACTTCTACCAGGACAAAATGTGGATGGTGCAGATCTCGTGGCCCTTAAAGGAAAATGAGGTGCTGGACCGGTTCAATATCGTAAAACAAGGTTTGACGGCGCGCTACGGTGCGCCCATGGTTGAAAAAGGAAAATATTTGGATTCTTATGGACTTTGGGACCTAGGCGGTGAGGGGCGCGGATACACCGTGACTTTAATGATTAAACAAAACGTTATCAAAATTGCTGCTGCGGACCCATCCACGCAGACCCATCCGTTCCGGGTGTTTATCACATACTATAACCAGTCGGTTGCTGATTTGTTTAACCAGACCGCTAAACCTGGCGGCAGCGGCAGCAAGGATTATTGAGGATGGGCGCATGCGGGTGGCCGGTTAATTAATAATTTGGTTGGCGATTTGTCAAATCAAGTGCAACAGGCAACCGCAAAAACTTCAGCCGGAGTTTTCCATTGGAGTCGTTTACGCGGGCGATTATTCAGTAACTCAACGGCTATGTCTACCTGTTCTGCTTTAACATCCGCAAAACTGGTGTTCTTTGGAAAGAACTGACGTAACAATCCATTCGTATGTTCATTGAGGGGGCGTTCCCACGGACTATGTGGATGGGCAAAGTAAATCTTTGTGTTCAAGTTGGTCTGGATATCATTGAACTTAGCGAATCCATTGCCATTATCCAAGGTTAGGGTATGACAGCAAAGTCCAGCCAGCTTAGAACTCATCGAGCGTGACACCGTTTCAGCCATTCTGTTTTTCATCTTGCTGGCTACCAGAAATGAAGTAGCCCGGTCCACCAGGGTTAAAATATGCCCAGTTCCATGGGATCCACAAACAGTGTCGTCCTCCCAATCGCCAACTCGCTGCCTCTGCGCAGCGATAGCAGGGCGCTCTTCGATGGAGGTGCACCCGGATATTTTTCCTCGCCGTTCCGCAGATCCTTTGGACCGGTGCCCGCCCCGTCTTAGTTTTGGCACCAGTATTTGAGGTAGCAAACCGTTCCACAATGCGCGATAAATCGTGCTCGTGGAAATAGGCAATTGCAAACGCCCGATAATCTGTTCCGGTGCCCAATACAATTCCAAGCCGTTGACAATATCATGGTAAAGTTCCGGTCGAAGCACTTTCCTTGCTGATTTACAGACCTGGCGTACCCTCAGATACCGATCTTGTGCTTCGTGAGCGCGATAAGTATTCGCTGACGACTGGTTGCGGTTAATTTCGCGGCAAATAGTTGCCGGACTGCGTCCGAGATGTCGCGCAATAAATCGCTGACTCATTCCTTGCTCAAGTAAGACTCTTACGTCTTCCCGCTCAGCTATGGTAAGATGGTGGTAGCTCATCGTTTGGGTTCCTCCGCTTCGTTGGTTGTGTGGTAGCTACCATTTTAGCGGATCCCTTACGATGAGTCTCTATTTTTTCATCGGTGTTGCACTTGGATTGTACATCTGCCTCTAAAAAAGTGTTTGCTATGGATAAAACTGATAGCGGGGACTGGGTGTGCCAGTTCCGGCTACGCTGGAGAAAAGGAAGATGCAGGCAATTTATGTTGTTTAATTCATTTGAATTTATTTTTGTGTTTCTGCCTATTGTATTGATGACGTTTTTTTTGCTCGCCAAATTAAAACAGACCTACTATGCGACAATGTTTTTGGTAGTAGCCTCATTGGCGTTTTATTCCTATTGGGATATTCGCTATTTGCCCCTGTTAGTGGGGTCGATAATCTTTAATTATGTTATAGGTCAGTTTATAGAAAAAAAACGAGCGAAAAGGGTTTTAGCAATTGCGGTCATAGTTAATTTATCCTTACTGTGTTGGTTTAAATACATTGGTTTCTTCATACGATCCTTTAATGATGTTGCCGGGCTTTCTCTTTTTGTCCCTGAGGTAATTTTGCCTTTAGGAATTTCATTTTTTACATTTACACAGATTGCTTATTTGGTTGATGCGTATCGGGGAGAAACTCAACGAAACAATTTGTTAACGTATAGTCTATTTGTAACCGTGTTTCCCCATTTAATAGCAGGACCGATCCTATATCACAAACATATGATCCCTCAATTTTCTGATCCCAAAAATTTTATTTTCTCGCATGAAAATATGATAAAAGGAATCATATTTTTTAGCGTTGGGTTAATTAAAAAGACTCTTATTGCAGACACTTTGGCAGTATGGGTTAAACCTGTTTTTGACAATCCAATGAATGTATCTTTTGTTGAAGGATGGTTTGGTGCTCTTAGTTATACTTTGCAATTATACTTTGATTTTTCCGCGTATTCGGAGATGGCAATCGGACTTGGATTAATGTTCAATTTGAAACTGCCAATAAACTTTAATTCTCCTTATCAATCGTTGTCTATTCGCGAGTTTTGGCAGAGGTGGCATATTACTCTTTCTGAGTTTTTGAAAAATTATTTGTATATCCCTCTGGGGGGAAACCGAAACGGGAGCCAAAAGCGTATGATAAACTTGTTTGTTACAATGCTTATTGGAGGACTTTGGCATGGTGCAGGATGGACGTTTGTTGTATGGGGAGCTTTGCACGGCTGTTACTTGGTGATCAACCATAGTTGGCGCAGATTAAATATATCTCTTCCCAACGGGTTGTCTTGGGGACTTACATTTGTGTGCATTGTAATTGCGTGGGTTATTTTCAGGGCCAATAATTTGCAGGAGGCTATCGCTATTTTAATTGGTATGTCTGGTGCAAATGGGATTGTTTTGCCTAGTTTTTTAGAGAAAATGCCTTTTGTTTATCAATGGGGTTTTCCTTTTGCGAGGCTTGAGTTACTGCCGCCGAACTGGAAAGCAAGCGCTTCTTTTTTCGCGTTATTTGTGTTGCTTCTTGCAGTTGTGAGTATGCCCAATATTCAAAAATTATGCAATTATTCTTCCCCAATAGGAATGGGTGAGCGCAAAAGCGATAGTCAAGACTATTCCACATATGTCCCTGTACTTTTGGGTATAGGTTTTTTTCTTGCGTTGAAAATTATTGCAGAGGCGGCGCCAAGTGAGTTTCTTTATTTTAATTTTTAAGGCGGGTGTGATGTGCCATGAATAAGTCTGTACAGTTTTATGGTTTCTTTGTGGGGTCTATACTGTTGTCAAGCGTACTTTGGTGTATTCTTGCATATGCGCAGTTGGGAGCACCCACCGAGAGTTCACGATGGATACATGAGAGCATTATCCAAAAGACTACTAATGCAAGTAAGATCACTGAACCCAAGATTCTGATCGTTGCTGGGTCAAGTGCTTTGTTTGGGGTGAATGCAAAAACCATCGAGAATGAACTGCAAATACCGACCATAAACATGGCGGTAAGTGCTGGTTTGCAGCTGAATTATATTTTGGAACAAACCAAGTCGGTTGCTCACCCGAGAGATATCATTATATTGCCATTGGAGTATAGTCTATATGATGATCAGGGAACGCCCGACAATGTTTTGATCGACTATGTTTTTTCAAGAGATCTGGCGTATTTGCAAAAAAGACCTGCTTTGGAAATAACGCAGTTTGTGTTTGGCACAGATATAATACGCTTAGCTAAAGGGATAAAAAGCAAGTTTATTGTGCCTGATGCATATTCCACTGACGGTTACCAATCATGGACGCTCAATGAAAATGGCGATGAAAGCAACAATAAGCATGAAAATGCTCCAACTCGTGAAGCAATATTGCGTTTTATCCCACTCAAACATCTAACGCATGGCATAAGCAAAGAGTCAAAATCATGGAATTTGCTGGATAGTTTCGTGGTTTGGTGCAGTCATCGAAATATTACTATTTTGGTTACATACCCTCCAATTTTATATAACAAAGCTTATTTTTCCAGTACCACCTCAAAAACTATTGCGCAAATTGATCGATTTTGGCAAACAAGGGGCATTAAAGTATTAGGTAAATTTGATGAAGTTGCATATGGACCTGAGTATATCTATGATACAGCGTATCATTTGAATGACTTGGGTGCGAAAAGACGAACGCGGTTGCTGATTGATTATTTAAAGGACACTTTGTAGAGTATGCCGTGATTGTTTTTCAAGTAATAAACGCGGGCTGTCTCAATCAGGGAAAAACCAATTTTGAGAAAGCCCCTTTCTTGGAAGGGGAAAAGAGTTTGTCGTTGAAATTAGCTTATTATGAAACTGCGAATTAATAATTCAAAACTCGGATTATCTATGGTAGCGATGGGTGTTGGCATAGTACTGCTTGGTATGGGTATGGTATATTTTCGGTTTGGACTGACGTTTGTCACGGTTGGGACGATGGTGACCGGGCTGTTTTTACTGGTTTACGGCATTACCCTGGATGCCCTTCATCGAAGCCCCCACTTTGTATTGTCGCTGGCCAACAAGTTGATGTCGCTGTTGATATTGCTGGGGATAGTATCTTTTATTTGGGTTGAGGCGCTTGTTTATCAGTCTTTGCACACCAATGACAAAGTTGCGGTGGAATATACAGTCATACTTGGGGCGGGGGTCCAACGGGACCAGCCTTCTTTAACGCTCAAAAGAAGACTAGACAAGGGAATCGAATATCTGGTTCTGCATCCCGATGCGAAAGTAGTAGTCTCGGGCGGGATGGGGTCCGAGGCAAATATGACTGAAGCGGAAGTCATGCAGCGTTATCTGGTCTCTCATGGGATCGCTGCAATCCGGATCTTGAAAGAAGACCAATCGAAATCGAGTGATGAGAATTTAAAAAATACGAGAGAACTGCTCGACAGGATGGACGGCAAGCAAATGCGGGATATACTGATCGTTACCAGTGACTATCATATGTTTCGATCCAAGTATATTGCCGGGAAATATTATGCCAAAGTATATGGTCTGGCAGCAGAAACGCCCAGTACAATCATGTTGAATTATGCCGTGCGGGAATACTTGGCCGTGGTTAAAATGCTGCTCACGGACAATTTGGGCTTGCGTTTTTTCCTTCCAATACGATAAAAAAAGCTGACGGCCCAGTCACCTATGCATGAAACCACCTGATTACCAGAAGCACAATAAAAGGCCATGCTTGCATTGAAAAGCATGGCCTTTTATTGTGCTAATAGCAAGTTGGTGGCTTCTTATTCAATCGGCATTCTCTTTCGGCGACATTCTGGCGGGGATGTCTTGCATATCAGGTCGGTTTTTCTCCATCCAAATCGCAAAGGCAATGTTCCACAGCGCTGCCCGTAGGTGCGGTTCGTCTTTCATCCCTCTCAGATAACAGGATAAATGCCTGATAGCACTGTCGATCAAAGAGTGAATTGGAATGCCTTTTTCACAGTTTCTCTCGCCGTATTTTTTGGCGCCTTGCTCACAATGAATCGCCAGTTCGTGAATTGCGTCCCATGGAATCAAATCATAGCGTCCTTTCCCTGCGTGTAAATCTCTCACAGCTCCGGATTCGAACTCTGTCCTGTTTCCACTGTCCTTGATGTCCATTTTTCACCGCCCGTTGAAGTTATTTCCCGATTCTCACCCTTTTTAATTCTGCAATTGTTGCTATTCTTCCTCCTTGGATCGGACGAATATGCAGGAAGAGAAAAGGGCTAACTATTTCTGAGCACTGTAATAAAACCATCAAGGATCGGGTGACTTATTTTGAACCCTTTACCCAGATAGAATTGCAAAGCACTATCGTTCCCGTTGGATACAAAAATAAACAGATCGTCTACTGCCTTGAAGGAACGCAGCCAATCCATCGACTTGTCGAACAAAACAGTACCAATGCCGGTGTTGCGATACCTTTCTTTTAGATAAAACTGAGATAGACAGCCGACTGTATCGCCATTTACAGAATCAAGGTCAAAAAAAGTTGCGAAGTCATTTGCATAGTTTTTCTTGGGGGCAATATTGCTATACACATACCCCACAATTTCAGCACCCTCTTTGGCGACTACGATGTAGTTTTCTGTTGCACTCTGGACAGAGGGAGCCAGCCTGGACTCAAAACACATGCCATCAAACAGCTCTGGGCGAATATATGCTTTTGATTTTTGATAAGCCATTAAATCATTGCACAAATCCCTAATGAGAATAATATTTTCTGCGGGAATCACTTCATAATGGATACTCATAGTAACCCACCTTCAATAATATTGAACATTGATCGATGCAGACATTTGATTCCTTTTTACTTGGGAGTGCTCTCTATTTTGAGATTCAAATTGCCGCACTCGGGGTACAGGATGATCTGGCTGCAGCGAAACAGGGCAATTCGCTTTCCGTTCTCGTCCGTAACGGTAGCGGACCAGACTTGAGAGGTTCGGCCGATATGTTCGGGCACGGCTTCGCAAAACAGTTCCCCTTCGCGCAGGGTACCCAGAAAATTGCTTTTCAGTTCCAGGGTTGTGAAACCATTGTTGCCTTTCGGAAGATTGATAGCCGTACCGCAGCCGCAGGTGGTGTCGGCGAGGGCTATGATGGCGGCTGCATGCAGGTAGCCGGTGGGAGATCGGTGTTTTTGCGTGATCGTCATGCGGCTGCGAATTTTCTGGCGCGAGATTTCGAGAAATTCGAGTCCGAGGATGTCTGACAGATGTCCCTGGCTATGGTCGTTTGCTTTTTCAAGTGAAAAAATCGGTTCCAACGAAGGTCCTCCTTGATGTTGTAATGTTTAGGGGATGATCAGCGTGGCTCCCTGCGTTGCCCGTGCTTCGGCTGATCGGTGAGCCGCAGCGATATCTTCAAGGGAGAACTTCGCGCTGATAGCGGGCTTCACGACGCCCGATGCGATTACCGCGAACAGTTCGGCGGCATTGGCGCGGAATACTTCCGGGTCGGCATTGTGCGGGAATACGGAGGGGCGGGTGAGGAACAGACAGCCTTTCTTGTTCAGCAATTCCGGGTCGATGGCGGGGGCCGGGCCGGAAGCCGCTCCGAATAATACCACGAGGCCGAACTGCGCCGCACACTCCAGCGATTTCAGGAAAGTATCCTTGCCTACCGAATCATAGACCACATTGGCTTTTTTGCCGCCGGTTGCTTCCAGCAAGGTTTTCACCCAGTCTTCCTGCGAGTAGTCGATGGCGATATCGGCGCCTGCGGCTTTGGCAACCGCACACTTGGCCTGCGAACCGGCCGTGCCGATGACAAAGGCTCCCAGCCCTTTGGCCCACTGGCAGAGAATCTGGCCGACACCGCCGGCGGCGGCATGGATCAGCACGATCTCTCCAGCTTTGACGACGTGCGTCTTTCGTAGCAGATACTGTGCGGTGATGCCCTTGAACAGCAGCGCGGCCGCCTGCTCGTCGGACACGCCCGCCGGAATGCTGACCAGACGGTCGGCAGAGACATTGCGGAAATCGGCATATGCGCCGAGTCCGGCGTTCATGTACGCCACCCGGTCTCCGACTTTGAAGGTCTCGACGCCGGGTCCGACCGCTTCGACGACACCGGCGGCTTCGTGACCGAGGCCGGTCGGCAGGGGCAGCGGGTAGACTCCCTTGCGCTGGTAGATATCGATGAAGTTGAGTCCAATCGCCGTTTGGCGCAATTGAACCTCCCCAGCAGCAGGCTCTGGCAATTCTGCGGATACGATCTGCATTTTTTCCGGGGCGCCGAATTCTGTAACGATTACCTTGCGGGCTGTTTTCATGCTGCATTCCTCCTGCTTGTTAATGATGGTTGCGATTGTTGTCTTTACTTTATCATGATAATCTATATCTGTGAAAGTACTAGTTGGTGAAAGGTGAAATTTTGCCAGAGCGGTATTTTTTTTATGTCACTCGATTCGTGAAAATCATCGAGAGCAACTACACGGCGCAGTTCTGAGGACAAAAAAAGGCGGTAGAGGACTTTGATAAAGCTCTCTACCGCTTTTGGGTTCATTGGACGCAGGTCTTATCAGGCGCGACTGGCGCGGATCAATGCCAGCTCTGTTGACCAGTTCTGCACGACAGGACGGTCTTTTTTGAACCGGAAATTGCAGATCCCGTCTCCCCGGGCGATGGTTTTGGTTCGTTGCAGACCTGTGCCATAGGTCCGGCTGCGATCGAAGTCAGTGGGGCAGATGTAAGGGGCTATTTCCGGAGTTCCTTGTGAGCGGCAGTATTCGTTGAGATCATAAATTAGCTTGCCGACCTCTTCGGCGGTTTTTCCGTTCTGTCTCATGGGCTCATAAAGAGATACATACCAGGCGGCAATGGGGATGAACTCCGTGTCCCAGTTTTGATCTCCGCCTACATCGGGAAGTTTGGGGAGCCGGGCTTCGAAGTTTTTCATCGCTTGGTCCGTGATCATTCGGGTTCGTATCAGGCCGAATTCTGGGGCTAAAAACTCATTGACGCCTTCCAAGGTGCAGGCAAAGTCGTGCAGCAGTTCCTGGCGGCGCGCCAAATAGTAGTTGTTGCCTGAGGTTGGGGCCGCAGCGAAGCAGGAGCTTGGTCGCAGAAGCTGACTGCCAGGCAAGACGGAGAGTCCAGCCAGGGCGGAAAATTTGCAGAATTCGCGTCGGGTAATTTGTCTCATCTTTTTACTCCCGTTATTTTAGCTGGCTCTATCAGGCTGCCACTTTCCTGTAAACCCGGAAATAGACCCAGGCCGCATTGGCGAGAAGCAGGATACTGGTAACAAAAAACACATAATGAATGCCGACCGACGCGGCGATTTGCCCTCCCATCACAGCTCCGCCGAAGGATCCGATGAACTGAGCGGACTGGTTGTAGCCGTACACTCGTCCCGTTATTTCATCCGGTGTGATATGCCGGAGCATCGTATTGATGGATGGCAACAGGCTGGCGGTGGCGATTCCGAGCAAAAACCGCAGGACCATCAATTCCCAGGGGTTGCGGACCAACGCCTGGGGAATAAATAGGAGCCCGGCAGCCAGCAGGGCGACGACCATTACTTTTTGCGGACCGATCCGGTCTGCCAGGGCGCCGAGCCTCGGTGCGGCGATGATGCTGGCCAGGCCTGACGCGGCGAAAACCATGCCGGAGATGAAAGCGATGTGCGCGGTGTCCGTGGACAACTCAGCGATATAGACGGTAAGAATCGGCTGGATGGACATCAGAGCGAGCTGCAGGATCAGAGTAGTCACGAACATGGCGATCGTGACTTCCGGAAAGGGCAGCGTGCTCCAAATTTCCCGCAAGTTCGGCGATGGAGTTTCTGACGGGGTAAAATCTTCCGAAATATACAGCAAAGCCGCTAGGAAAGCGACCAGCAGCAGGGCGCCGATTACAAAGAAAACACTGCGAATTCCGAGCAACTCGGAAACTGCGCCTCCGATTAAAGGGCCGAGCAGCATGCCGGCGACAGCTCCGGAGGATAGGGTTCCCAGCGCCCAGCCGGACCGTTCCTTCGGGGTTTGGGTAGCCACCAGTGTGATGGCCGCCGAATAGTAGCCGGAGATGGTGCCTTGCAGCAGGCGCAAGCCGACGAGTTGATAGACATTCTGTACGAAGCCCATGCAGGTGAGTACGAGGGCCATGCCCATACTTGCGCGTAGCAGCATCGGTTTTCGACCATAGCGATCGGCAGCTTTTCCCCAAATGGGAGAAAAGATGGCCATGCAGATGAAAGTCACTCCGTAAGCGATGCCGGACCATTCTTCGATTTCGGCTACATTGTGCACACCCAGCTGTTCGATGAACAAAGGCAGGATAGGGATTAACTGACTCAGCCCGGCCGAAGTGGCGAACACGCCAAACCAGCAGACCCAGAGGTTCTTTTTCCACATTTCCATGATCATAGCTTCCTTACTTCATTTGCTGGCGGTCTGCGCCTTGCGTTCGGCGCGGCGGCTGGCGTAGAGCGCCAACAGGTTCGGTGGGTTACTATTAGTAAGGTCCCAGTCCGGTGCGGATTTTTGGACTTCGGCGATGGCGGCCTCCAGATCGTGCACTACTTCCCACTTGGCTTTGCGTTCGGCGTCGCCTGTCAGTCGGAGGAGGTAAGCCGGATGGTAGGTGGCGATGGCGGAGATTTCGTGCCGGGTACGGAACCATTTGCCCCGGTCGGCGGTGATACGGGCTTTCGAATGATAGAGATATTTCAGGGCGACACTGCCGAGCGCCACGATGACTTTGGGCTGCACCAGGGCGATTTCGGCATCGAGCCAGCGGCTGGCGCAAAATTCGCCTTCTTCGGGCGTCGGTGTGCGGTTTCCCGGCGGCCGGCATTTGACCACATTGGTGGTATAAACGCGGTCGCGGGTGATGCCGACGCGGGAGAGGGCTTTGTCGAGCAACTGCCCGGAAGGGCCGACGAGAGGGACTCCATAATCGTCCTCCACGCCGCCGGGGCCTTCACCGACGAGCATCAAAGGACTAGCGGGGTCTCCATTATAAGAAGTCGGCCCGATCGCTGCATCGCGCAGAGGGCAGGCTCGACAGGAAAACAGACATTTTTCCAGCTCGCTCAAAGTTGAGTAAGACTGGGGACCTGCAGGGCAATGCAATCAAAAAACCTCCTTGTGAGTAACTTTCGATAATTCCTATTAGATTCCGTTTCGACCTGATGGCCGGAAATCCTGCCGGCGAGGCAGATTAAATCCTGTACGCAGCAGTTCCCAACAAGAAAGGATTTTGGCGCAAGCTGGCGAAATCCGAACATCAAGACTAAATATCTGTAGGGAGGGATGGCACATGTCGGATCGGGATTATATTGTCTTGTTTGGCGGTGAAGCCGGTTATGGCGTAATGAGCGCCGGTATGATGCTGGCTCGGGCCGCCGTGCGGAACAGCTTGCACGCGGTGGTAGTCAACGAATATCCTTCTCTGATCAAGGGCGGTCTCAATAATTGTCTGGTTCGCGTTAGCGACTCGCCGTTAACTTCCTTTGAGGAAACTGTCGATGTTTTGGGGGCGGTGTCGCAGCAGGCCTATGAATTAAATGTGGGGAAAGTGAAACCGGGCGGACTGGTATTCCATGACACCGGGGTGAAAGTGGATGCGGTTTCGCCGCCCGTGGGAGTGAAGCTCATCTCCGTGCCGCTGATCCAGTCCGGGTCGGGGGAAATGGCGAAAGTGATGGCGAACAGCGCAGTGGTTGGGGCATTTTGCGCCTTGACCGATTTTCCTGCCGATGCAGTGAAGGCCGTAATCGCGAGTGAGTTTGCCAAACCGGAAGTGTTGGGAAAAAACCTGGCAATTTTTAATCAAACGTGGCGGGCGGTGAAAGAAGGCCAGCTATTGGCGGGAATGAAGTTCCCGTTCGCATTGCAGCCTTCTCCATCGCCCCGCATGCTCTTAACAGGCAACGATGCCATCGCCCTAGGTGCTTTGCAGGCCGGATGCCGCTTCGCGGCAGGGTATCCGATGACGCCGGGAACCAGCGTGCTGACCTATCTGGCTGATCATGCTGTGGATTACGGATTGGTTTTCAAACAGGCCGAGGATGAGATTGCCGCAGTGAACATGCTGATCGGCGCGGGGTTCGCCGGCGTACGGGCTCTCGGCGCGACGAGCGGCGGCGGGTTCGCCCTGATGACCGAGGCGGTGGGATTCGCGGCGATGGCCGAGGCGCCGCTGGTGATGGTCGTGGCGCAGCGGGGTGGTCCGTCGACGGGGTTGCCGACGCGGACGATGCAGGCTGACCTGAACCAGGTGCTGTATGCTTCGCAGGGCGAGTTCGCTCGAGTGGTCGTGGCGCCTGGAGACGTGGAGGAATGCTTCTCGGAGACGTTCCGGGCGTTCAATCTGGCGGAAAAATACCAGGTTCCCTGCTTCATCCTGACGGATAAGTTCCTGGCGGATTCTTCCGTGACCCAGCCGTTCTTTGATACCAAGGGGATGGAAGTGAACCGCGGCAAACGGGTGGATGAGGCTTGGTTAGCGGAACATCAGCCTTATCTCCGTTACCGTCTGACAGAGGACGGAGTTTCCGAACGGGCGATTCCCGGGCAGGCCGGCGGACGCCATATCGCCACCAGTTACACGCACGGCGAGGACGGTTTCTACAGCTCGGGCCATAAGGAATATGCCGGCAACGAACCGGAAATCACCAGGGCGGGGATCGATAAATTGTTTGCCAAGTTGCCGGGCATCCTCGCGGAAATTCCCGGGGTCAAGCTACACGGACCCGAACAGGCCGACCTGACAATCATCGCCTGGGGTTCCACGAAGGGGGCGGCTCTCGCGGCGATCGAACTGGCGAAAGAACAGGGCATCAGCGTCAATCTGCTGCAGATTCTTTACGCTGCGCCGTTTCCGGAGGCAGCCGTGACGGAAGTGCTGAAGAAAGCGCGGCGAACGCTGCTGCTTGAGGGGAACCGCACCGCCCAGATGGGAGCGCTGCTGCGCTGCCAAACAGGGTTTGCCGCGGATGCCCAGTATCTGAAGTATGATTCGCGAACCTTTGCACCATCCGGTATTCTGCAGAAAATCCAGGAGGTGATGGCGAAATGACCGCCAAGGATTTTGCTTCTACTTACACGTCGACTTGGTGCCCCGGCTGCGGTAACTTTGGAATCCTGAACGCATTGAAGAAAGCTTGTTCGGTGCTGGATCTCGATCTGGAACAAACGGTGCAGGTGACGGGTATCGGCTGTTCCTCGAAAATCGCCCAGTATACCAACATGTACCGCATCGAGACGCTGCACGGGCGGACGATGCCTGTAGCAACCGGAGTGAAACTGGCCAACCACCGACTGACGGTGATCGTGGACGGCGGCGACGGCGACGGTATGGGTCTGGGGATGGGTCACTTTGTGCACACGGCCCGGCGCAACCTCGACATCAGTTATTTCATTCATAACAACCAGATCTACGGACTGACCAAGGGGCAGACTTCACCGACCAGCGAACTGGGTGCGGTGACGAAGTTCAGCCCGGCGCCGCTGGGCAACGTGGAACGGCCGATCAATATCGTGAAACTGGCGTTGTCGGTGGGAGCGACGTTCGTGGCGCGGTCTTATGCCGGAGATCTTGCGCATCTGTCGGATACGATGGTGGCAGCTGTCCGTCACAAGGGGTTTTCGGTGGTGGATATTTTGCAGCCGTGTGTTTCGTTCAATAAACTCAATTCCTACGAATGGTATCAGAAGCGCATCTACCGCATTGATGCCGGAGGAGGCTACGATCCATCCAATCTCCAACAGGCCCAACAGGTTGGCGCGGAGTGGGGAGATCGAATTCCTACGGGGGTTTTTTACCAGGAGAAGAGGATGACGCTGGAAGAATCCATTCCTCAGCTACAGGAAAAAACGCTGGTAGAGCGACCGGCGGCGGGGGCGGACATCCGCGCGCTGATGCAGGAGCTTTCTTAAGCCTTCGTTTGCATCAATTGTCGCATTGACGCTGTTTTGACCAAAGTGCTACAATATATGGGATGTGGCAGGTGCAAGTCCTGCCGTGACGGAACGGAGGGACTTTCATGCTGGATTTGAAATTTGTCCGCGACAATCTGCCTGTGGTGGAGCAGGCGTTGCAGAACCGGAACGCGTCGGTGGATCTAACCGAGTTCATCGGGATGGAACGAAAACGCCGGGAACTGCTGGTCGAAGTGGAAGCGCTGAAAAGCAAGCGCAACACAGTGTCGCAGGAAGTCAGTCGACTGAAGAAATCAGGGCTCGATGCCGAGGGGCTGATCCTGGAGATGCGCGGCGTCGGGGACCGGATTGCCGCATTGGATACGGAACTCAAGGAAATCGAAACCAAACTGACATCCATATTGCTGTATATCCCGAACATCCCGCACGAATCTGTGCCGGTGGGCGCCGATGAAGAGTCCAATCCGGAAATTCTGCGCTGGGGCCAGCCGCGCAAGTTCGACAAAGCCCCATTGGCGCACTGGGATATCGGCGAAAAACTGGGCATTCTAGATTTCGAACGGGGCGGCAAGGTGTCCGGCGCACGTTTCACCTTTTACAAAGGTCTGGGATCGCGGCTGGAGCGTTCTTTGATCAGCTTCATGATCGATCTGCATACGCTGGAACACGGCTATACCGAGTTTTTCCCTCCGTTCATCGTCAACAGGGAAAGCATGATCGGCACCGGACAGCTGCCGAAGTTCGCCGAAGACATGTTCAAGCTGGAAGGCTACGAATATTACCTGATTCCGACGGCGGAAGTGCCGATTACCAACTATCATCGCGGCGAAATCCTCGACGGCAAAGACCTGCCTCTTTACTACACTGCCTATAGCGCCTGTTTCCGGGCCGAAGCCGGGGCGGCCGGACGCGACACCCGCGGCCTGATTCGCCAGCACCAGTTCAACAAAGTTGAGATGGTCAAATTCACGAAACCGGAAAATTCGTATGCCGAACTGGAAAAACTGACCCTCAACGCGGAGAAGGTATTGCAACGACTGGAACTGCCGTATCGAAAAATTTTGCTGTGTACAGGCGACATGGGCTTCTCTTCCGCCAAGACCTATGATCTCGAAGTTTGGCTGCCGAGCGCCGACTGCTACCGTGAGATTTCGTCCTGTTCCAACTTCGAAGATTATCAGGCACGGCGCGCGGAAATCAAATTCCGCCGCGAGCCCAAGGCCAAGCCGGAATACGTCCATACCCTGAACGGTTCGGGTGTGGCTGTTGGCCGGACGGTGGCCGCTATTCTGGAAAACTACCAGCAGGAAGACGGTTCTGTTGTGGTGCCGGATGCCCTGCGCTCCTACATGGGCGTTGACGTGATCCGCTAGTAAACCGGATATTCGGCTAGCATATTGATGATAAAAAATAAATAGTATACGCTGTATAGACTGAATCAACGAAAACAAAAAGACGAAGGCTTGAGCTTTCGTCTTTTTTGCTACATAAAAATAAAAAAATAAATATTATTTCAATTAGCAGGAATATAGAAATTAATACAGAAAATTATAACCTGTAACCTGTATTACAACCTACCTGGTTTTTCCCGACTTGAATTTTTCGACACAGATGGAGGTTATGGATTGGTTATCGTTCCTATCGATAAAAGAGGTGTGGGGTGTCAGGTCTATGACCAGATGCTTGATAACATCTTGAACGGGATTTGGCCACCGGGAACCAAGCTGCCCTCGGAAAACGAACTGGGGCAGATGTTCGGCGTCAGCCGCGTGCCGATCCGGGAAGCACTGCGAAAACTCAACACCATGGGTATCACTCAGACGCGGCAGGGAGAAGGAAGCTTCGTACTGATGGTAACACCAGGAATGTTCATGAACTCACTCTTGCCGATGTTGGTCTGGAACCGCAAGAGCATGATGGATATTCTCGAATACCGGCGAATCGTGGAACCGGAGAATGCGGCGCTGGCTGCCCGCAATGCCGATGAAACCGATATTGCGCATTTGCTGCAAACTTTAGGTGAGATGAACAAGATCGGTCGCCCGGAGCTGGAATTTGCCATTGCCGATATGAAATTCCATCTGGATATTGCCCGGGCAACGAAGAACTCCCTGCTGTTCAATGTGTCCAACGTTATCCGGGATGTTCTGGTCAGCTATTATCGCAAGATCAATGAACTCATGGGTATCGATCGGGCACTGAAGTATCATCTCCTTATTTTCGAGGCGATTCGCGACAAAGATTCCGATCAGGCCAGGCGCTGGATGCAGGAACATATCGCGACCACGATCGAAGATGTTTCCCGAAAATTTCCTGATGAATCAGATGGACAGATAAAGGCGAAAGGAATGAGAATATGAAAATGATGAAAGCAGTCGTGAAGTATGACAATGTGGCAGGCGCCACGGAAGTCCGCGAAGTTCCTGTTCCGACGATCGGACAGGACGACGTGCTGGTCGAAACAGCCTATATCGGGATTTGCGGCAGCGATCCCCACATGCACCACAACAAAGTGTCTTACAAGGTCAATGTGCCTTTGATTCTGGGGCATGAATTCGCCGGTACCATCGCCCAGGTCGGCGCCAACGTCAAAGGCTGGAAAGTCGGCGACCGCGTGACATCCGAGACGCACGCCGATTTCTGCGGCAAGTGTGTCATGTGCCGGACCAACAACTACCATGTGTGCCGCGAGCGTAAGGGATACGGGTTCCAGATCGATGGCGCGTTCGCCAAATATGTCAAAGTTCCAAGCCGCATCCTGCACAAAGTGCCTGACAACGTCAGCCTGAAAGAAGCTTCCTTGACGGAACCCTTCTGCGTGGCATACAGCTCGCTTGTCAAACACTCGCCGCTGAAACCGGGCGACTTGGTTGTCATCATCGGACCGGGGCCCATCGGCCTGCTCTGCACCAAGATGGCTTCCATCCTCGGCGCCTCGGATATCGTCGTTATCGGGACCGACGGTGATGATGCCCGCATGGAAATCGCGAAAAAACTCGGAGCAACGATGACCATCAACAGTTCGAAACAAGACCCCGTCTCTATTATCATGGGAATGCGTGACGGTTATGGCGCTGATTTGGTGGTGGATGCGGCCGGATTCTCGCCGACCCTGAAACTGTCGCTTGACGTAGTCCGCCCCTGCGGCCAGATCAACAAGATTGGCTGGGGACCCGGACCGGTAGGTTTCTCGCTCGATCAGCTTATTTCCAAAGCCGTGGCGTTGCAGGGGACTTTCAGCCACAACTGGGACGTATGGGAAAAATGCCTGGTGCTGATGGGAGAAAGAACTGTCGATCTGAGCGAAATCGTGACGCACGAATTGCCTCTCGATCAGTGGCAAAAAGGCTTTGATCTGATGGAATCCAAAGAAGGACTGAAGATCGTTCTGACGCCGATTGACTAGGGCGCAGAATCACTAAATATAGAAGGGGAGGTTCCGATGATAGCAGCAGAAGTTATCCGTTCGATTGAGGACAAAGCGCTGGAAATGCGAGAACTGATTGTGACCGATCTCATCGGCGAAGGGAAAGTGGGGCACCTTGGCGGGTCCTGCTCTTCGGCGGACATCGTGGCGGCGCTTTATTTTCACAAAATGAAACATGATTCCAAGAATCCGAAGAATCCTGATCGTGACCGCTTCCTCCTGAGCAAGGGGCATGCGGCTCTCGTCCAGTATGCGGCGCTGGCCTTGGCCGGCTATTTCCCGCAGAGTGAGCTGAAGAAAGTGAAATCGCTTGGAGCGATGCTGCAGGGACATCCCGACATGACCAAGACGCCGGGAATCGAGGCCAATACCGGTTCGCTCGGGCAAGGTCTGTCGGTCGCCAACGGCATGGCGCTCGGACTCCGGCTCGATGGCAGCCCTCGTCGCGTATATGTGATCGTGGGCGACGGCGAACAGGCTGAAGGGCAGATCTGGGAAGCGGCCATGGCGGCTTCCAACTTCAAGATCGACAATATCACCGCCATCGTCGACTGCAACCGATTGCAGGCTACCGGCGCGATCAAGGACCGGTTCGATCTTAACCCCATTCGTCCAAAATGGGAAGCTTTCGGCTGGAATGCCATCGAGGTGGACGGACATGATGTGTCTGCGCTGCTCAAGGCGTTCGATGCCGCCGAGCAAGTCAAGGGGCGCCCTTCGGTCATCCTGGCGCAGACCGTCAAAGGGAAATGCATTTCTTTCGCCGAAAACAATGCGGCGTTCCACAACGGAATGTTGAGCGCGGAGCAGTGCAAGACGGCCCTGTGTGATCTGGACAACATCCGGAAAGGGAGGGCATAAGATGGCTACGAACAGTTTGCGGACCGCTTACGGCGAGGCCCTGGTAGCACTGGGCAAAGACAACAAGAACATTGTGGTGCTGGAAGCCGACCTCGGCAAGTCCACAATGTCCAATCTATTCCAAATTGCCTATCCGGAACGCTATTTTGAAATGAGCATCGCCGAAGCGAACATGGCGTCGACTGCGGCGGGGCTTTCTCTGACAGGCAAAATCCCTTTCATCAATTCGTTCGCGGTATTTTCCACCGGACGTTGCTATGACCAGCTGCGCCAGACAATTTCCATCGCCGGACTGAATGTGAAGATCTGTGGTTCGAGCGCCGGTCTGTCCGATTACGGCGACGGCTCGACCCATCAATCGGTTGAAGATATGGGTTTGATGCGCGGGATTCCCGGCATGACAGTGCTCGTTCCTGTTGACGCGGTGGAAACCACCAAAATGGTAGCGGCCATGGTCAACCAACCCGGCCCCGTATACATCCGCATCAACCGCAACGACCTGCCAATTCTGACCCCGACGGATACTCCGTTTGAAATCGGTAAGCTCTATACGATACGCGAAGGAAAAGATGTTGTCGTATTCGCTAACGGCGTCATGGTTTCCCGGGCGCTGACAGCAGCGGAAGAATTGGCGGCCGAAGGCGTTTCGGTGAAAGTCGTCAATGTGAGCTCGGTCAAACCGCTCGACAGAAAAGCGGTCATCGAGTGCGCCAAAGGAATGAAAGCAGTGGTCACGGCGGAAGAACACAGCGTCATCGGCGGGCTGGGCAGCGCCATTGCAGAAGCTCTCCGGCTTGAAAAAGGAGCTCCGCTTGACTTCGTCGGTATCGAAGATGTATTCGGCACCTCGGCGCTGAACTATGAGGAATTGCTGGTTCACTACGGATTGACGGCACAGGCCATTACAGCGAAAGTCAAAGGACTGCTGAAATAGGCTTCGACGAAAAATAAAAATATCAACTGATTGGGAGGCTAATATTATGAAAAAAATCGGATTTATCGGTCTTGGTATCATGGGAAAACCGATGGCCAAGAATTTGCTTAAGGCTGGCTATGAACTCGTCGTATTCGACATCAACCAGGACGCAGTGAAAGAAGTCGTGGCCGCAGGCGCCAAGTCGGCGCCGACCTCCAAAGATGTCGCCATGCAGTCGGAAGTCGTCATCACCATGCTGCCGAACTCCCCGCATGTGAAAACCGCCATCCTCGGTGAAAACGGCGTCCTCGAAGGCGCTAAGGCAGGTCTGGTTCTCATTGACATGAGTTCCATTGCGCCGCTTGCTTCGCAGGAAGTGGCGGCGGCTGTGGCGAAAAAAGGCGTTGAAATGCTGGACGCGCCGGTCAGCGGCGGAGAACCCAAAGCAATCGACGGCACGTTGTCCATCATGGTCGGCGGCAAAAAAGAACTGTTCGAGCGTTGCGCCGAACTATTGTCGAAGATGGGCAAATCGGTCGTACTGTGCGGCGAAATCGGCGCAGGCAACACCACCAAACTGGCGAACCAGATCGTCGTCGCGCTCAATATCGCGGCAGTATCCGAAGCTTTTGTGCTGGCAACCAAGGCCGGTGTCGACCCGGAACTCGTATTCAACGCCATCCGCGGCGGCCTCGCAGGCAGCACGGTGATGGAAGCGAAAGGTCCGATGATGCTCGCAGGCAATTTCAAGCCAGGCTTCAAGATCGACCTGCATATCAAGGATCTGGCCAATGCCATTGAAACGGGTCACGACGTGGGCGTTCCCCTGCCTCTGACCGCATCCGTCATGGAAATCCTGCAGGCCTTGAAAGTGGATGGCAAAGGGCAGAACGACCACTCCGGCATCGTTGAGTTCTACGAGAAGCTGGCGAAAGTGGAAGCACGCAAGAAATAATCGCCAAGTGAGGGGTGCAATGTGATAAAAGCCATAGATTTCATTTACGGGGCAATTCAAAAAATGATGCGATGGACGGTTATCGTTCTGTTGGTAATGATGGTCGTCATTGTGTTCTCGAATGTAGTCAGCCGTTACTATTTGCACGCCTCCTTGGCGTGGTCGGAGGAAGTGGCCCGGTTTATGCTGGTCTGGCTGGTGTTCATCGGGTCCTTCCTGGCTTATATCAATGACGAACATCTGGGACTGGACATCCTCGTGGCGAAGTTTCCGCATACCTTGCGGGTAGGGGTCGCTGTCTGCACCAACCTGCTGATTCTGTTCGCATTGTATGCAGTTATGGAAGGCGGATACCTGCTGATGCGGGATAATTTCGACTGGCTTTCCTCTGCAGCGGAAATACCTCAGGGATATGTATACTTCATCGTACCGTTCACCTGTGGCTTGATGATGCTCCAGGTAATGCTCAAAACTTTTTATTTGCTGACAGGAAAAACTCACTTTCGGGAGGGTACCTCATGTTAAGCACCTTCTTATCGAGTCTGTTTGGGTTCATATTTCTCAACATCCCGATTGCGTTTAGTTTGATCCTGACAACGATCGTTCTCATGGTGTTTGCAGGCGAATTGTCCTCAGCGAACATTGCGTCCAGCGTTTATCGCGGCATCGATAACTTTCCATTAATGGCGATCCCGTTCTTCATGCTGGCGGGGGAAATCATGAATGTAGGCGGGATGTCAAGACGAATTGTTAATTTTGCCAACGCCTTGGTCGGCCATGTGACCGGCGGCCTGGGTTATGTTTCGGTTGTTGCCAGCATGATCTTCGCCGGCGTTTCCGGGTCGGCCGTTGCTGATACGTCGGCCATCGGATCAATTCTGTTACCGATCATGAAAAAAGAAGGCTATGATGTACCCAAGAGTACGGCGCTTATTGCCTCGGCCGGAACGATCGGACCGATCATCCCGCCAAGCATTCCGATGATTCTGTTCGGGGTTGTTGCCGGCGTGTCGATCGTCAAACTGTTCCTGGGTGGAATCGTTCCCGGCATCCTGATCGGCGTCGGCTTGATGATCGTCTGGTACTTTCATGCGAAGAAAATGGGGTACAAGGCCGTCGGTCACCGCCAAACCCGTGCTGAGATGATGACTGCAGTTAAAGAGGCAGGCTGGGCGTTGATGCTGCCGATCATTATCCTGGGCGGTATCGTTTCCGGCGTCTATACACCGACTGAAGCCGCTGTGGTCGCGGTAGTCTATGCGTTTTTCATTGGGATGTTTGTTTACAAGGAACTGAAAATATCTCAGATGCCTGAAATTCTGGTCATGTCCGGCAAAGGAACGGCCATCGTCCTGCTCGTCTGCGGGGCAGCTACTGCGGCTGGCTATATGATTACCACCGCTCAGGTTCCCCTGATGCTGTTGCGTACACTTAACGAACTTGCAGGCGGCAATGTGTTGCTTGCCATGTTCTGGATTAATGTGTTGCTGTTGATCGTCGGCTGCGTCATGGACCTTACACCGGCGTTGCTCATTCTCGCACCGATGCTGTTGCCGGTTGCCGAAAGTTATGGCCTTGACCCTGTATATTTCGGCGTGGTCATGTGCGTTAACCTCTGTATTGGGCTGATTACGCCGCCTGTCGGCACAGTTCTGTACGTTGGCTGCGGCCTGTCGAAAATCTCGATGGGTCAGATCACGAAACCCCTGTTGCCGTTTATCGGCGTGATGATCACGGTTTTGCTGCTGATTACCTATATTCCCAGTTTGGTTACGTTCATTCCCAACCTGTTCACCAACTAACTTAACCCAAAGTCATGGATTTGAACACGGGTTTTTGCGGCGGAAAGCCGCATCGATAAAAACCAACACGACAAGAAAAGAGGGGGAAAAAGAGTGAGCAAAAAATGGTTCGTTCTCGCAATGGTCATGGTGATGGCAACAACCCTACTGACAGGCTGTCTGTCCTCAGACAAGAAACCGGAAGCAAAAGCTGATCCGGCGAAAGCAGCGACAACCGGCGCCAAAGTAATCCGCATCAGTATCGGTCTGAACGAAGTGCACCCCGAGTTCCTCGGCCTGAAAAAATTCAAGGAAGAAATCGACAAGAAACTCCCTGGCAAATATGATATCCAGCTGTATGCCAATGCCCAGCTCGGCGACGACGTTAAGACGACCGAAGCCGCCCGTATGGGTAATCTGGAAATGACAGGACCATCGTCTTCGCCACTGACCGGTATCGTGCCAGAACTCGGCGTGTTTGATCTGCCGTTCCTGTTCCCGAATACGACAGTCGCATACAAAGTCATGGATGGCCCGGCCGGCCAGGCCCTGCTCGACAAAATGGAAGCCAAGGGCCTAAAAGGCCTTGCGTACTGGGAAAATGGATTCCGTCATCTGACAAATAGCGCACACGAAGTCAAAGTACCTGCTGACGTGAAAGGCCTGAAAATCCGCGTCATGCAGAACCCGATTCACTTGGCGACATGGAAAGCCCTCGGCGCCAACCCTACCCCGATGCCTTTCAGCGAACTGTTCACCGCTATGCAGCAAAAGACTGTTGACGGACAGGAAAATCCGATTCCGACCATTTATCTGTCAAAATATAATGAAGTACAGAAATTTGTGACCCTGACCGGTCACGTCTACACCCCGCATCTGCTGATCATCAGCAAAAAGACCTGGGATGGAATGCCTAAGGAAGACCAGAAAGTATTCCAGGATGCAGCGTATGTCGCCCGCGACTATGTCCGAACCATCAGCAAGGAAATGAACGATTCGCAAATTTCCAAACTGAAGGAAGCCGGCATGACCGTGACCGCATTGACCCCGGAACAACTCAAAGCGTTCCAGGATGCTGTGCAGCCCGTATATGCCGAGTATACCGACAAGATTGGCAAAGCCACAGTTGATTCCATCCTCGCAGAAGTGAAAAAATCATCTGCGAAATAACCTTACGCTAATACATCAATGAAGAAGAGGATCGGTTCATCTATGGACGGATCCTCTTCTTTTTGGATCTTGGGGTGAATCTTGGGGCAAATATCAAAAATATTCTTGAATTTGAAGGGTTTTAATAAATAATATGGAAGTTTAAGAGGCTGAGTCTTTTAAATGCTCATTTTATTACGATGTGGACAGGAGTTATTCAATGTTATTGGAGATCAATGAGGGTAACTTGACTGAAATTGCAAATCCGAAATTTAGGGAATATGCGCAAATTTATTCCAGGATATACGGACGGTTTCTTGAACACGTAAATACCGAAGGCTTGGAATTGGATCGCTGCATTTCGACACACAAAACTGAGCAGAGAGTACATTTGCCGGAGAATCAGGTGAACCATCGCAATAATAATCACAGTATCTATGTTAATTGGATATCACCAGCCTGCAAGGCGTGCAATAAAGGGCAAAACAGTGCTACTTTCTATTTGTCCTTGCAGTGTCATCGGCATTGCTATTACTGTTTTAACCCGAATCAGCAGGATTATGACGAACATACCGCACGGCAACGGGACAGTATCAAGGAATTGGATCAGCTCAAGCAGACGGGTGGGACCCTAGACTATATTGCATTAACGGGTGGCGAGCCATTACTGCATCCAGAAGAGACAGTTCGGTTTTTTCAAGCGGCGAAGCTGAAATTTCCTCGGGCGCACACCCGGCTTTATACATCGGGCGACTTGCTGGACAAAGCGATTTTAGACCAGCTTGAACGAGTCCGGTTGAATGAAATCCGCTTTAGCATTAAATTGGAAGACTCTCTCCAGAGAAGGCGTAAGGTCATGGAAATGATCCGTATGGCGAAGAGTAATATTCCCTGCGTAATGGTCGAGATGCCTGTGATTCCAGGAACTTTGCCTGAGATGAAAGACTTGTTGCAAGAACTAAATTCTATAGGGATCGCAGGAATTAATTTGTTGGAGTTTTGTTTTCCCTACCATAATGCCCAGGAGTTTAAAAAACGGCAGTTTCGGGTAAAAAATCCGCCTTTTGAAGTGCTCTATGATTACTGGTATGCGGGGGGATTGCCTGTTGCCGGCAGTGAAGATGAGGGCTTGGAATTATTGAACTTTGCGGTTGAAGAGGTGCTGTCCCTGGGGGTGCATTATTGTTCTTTGGAAAATAAATTTACCGGACAGGTTTTTCAACAAAACCAGTTGGCAGATAAGGCGAAGTTAATCTACCTGTCACCCAAAGACTATTTTATAAAAACTGCTAAGGTTTTTGGCGACGACATCCCCACAGTCATGTGCATTTTTGACGCAAAAAACATGAGGGAATACGAGGTCAATAAAGACTATCAATACTTGGAGTTTCCGGTCGATGAAATTCATTTGCTGTCAGCGCTCTCTGTTGAGATTGGGATATCAACCAATATTATGGAAGTCCGCGAAGGCGAACTATATCGCCGGGAATTAAAAATTGAACGCGTTTTTTCGCAAGAGTTCCATATCAGTATGGTGTGAAAGTTAGATGAGGTGTTTCAATGTCACAGAATATTAAAGCGGAATCTGGTACCCGATTTTTGCAGCCGCTTCTGGAAACGAGAGTGTTTGCGTATGATTTTCTGCGTCGTGCTTTTCTACAGGAACCTTCGCCGGAATTCCTGCAGAACCTGAGTCAACAGCAAACCCTTCAGGAGTTCCCTTTTAAAGATGAAAACGAAGAGATTGAGCAAGGGATTCGAAAGGTTCAAGACTACCTCGGGCAACACGATGTGATGACGGAAATAGAATATGACAAACTTCACTGGGATTACACGCGACTCTTTATTGGCCCCGGCGAGTTACCGGCGCCTCCCTGGGAATCAGCCTATCTTAATAAAGACAAACTGCTGTTTCAGGAAGAGACGCGACGTGTCCGGCTGGCTTATCTGAAATATGCTTTCTTGCCCAAACTCTATCAGCAGGAAGCGGATGATCATGTGGGGCTGGAATGTGATTTTATGTATCAACTGTCGATTGTGACCTGTGAAAAGGTTGAAAACCAGGATTGCTCGGGAATGCGGGAAGTTTTGCGTGACCAAGTTGACTTTCTGGAACAGCACCTTCTTCGTTGGGTTCCGGCTTTCGCAGGACAAGTCATTGCGCATTCCGGTACGGAACTTTATCAAGGGACGGCACAGATCCTCAGAGGCTTTTTGCAAGTTGACCAAAGTGCGCTCCATGAACTGTTGGAAATTGAGTTTTAGATATAAGGGTTTAGGAGGAGAATGTTTATGGGAAATCTTATCGACAAAGCCAAAAACTACGCGATGAGCCGACGGTCCTTCATGGGGCTCACAGCAGGCACGCTTGCGGCCGTTTCCCTGTCGGGCTGCGGTCTCACAAAAGTGCCCAACCAACAGGCGGAAGAGCTGGCCAAGAAGGAAGGCAAGTGGATTACTGCTGCCTGCTGGCATAATTGTGGCGGACGTTGTATGAATAAAGCGTATGTTGTGGATGGCGTAGTCCTCCGTCAAAAAACGGATGATACCCACGCCGACTCGCCTGATTATCCTCAGCAAAGAGGCTGCGCCCGCGGTCGATCCCAGCGCCATCAGGTTTTTGGTGTTGATCGGATCAAATATCCGATGAAACGGAAAAATTGGGCGCCGGGCGGTGGGAAAAAAGAACTGCGCGGTAAAGATGAATGGGTTCGGATTTCTTGGGATGAAGCGCTGGATAGTGTGTCGGGTGAAATCAAACGAATCCGTGAAAAATACGGCAATAGTTCGATCTTTGTAACAGGTGGCAGCGAAATGCCGCGCGCGTTGGGACTCTATGGGGGGCATTCCACACATTGGGGGACAACTTCCTGGGGTTCTTGGCGTTGGGGTCCGGCGAAATTCGGCATGCAAGAAGGGTACTTTGAGCATAGCATCAATGATCGGTTAGACTTGCGGAATTCCCAGCTTGTTGTTCTCTGGGGCGGCAATCCTGCCTGGAGTGCAGGAGGAAATCCGACGTATAACTATTTGCAGGCCAAAAAGGCAGGCGCAAAGTTCATTATCATTGATCCTATCTATACCGATACGGCGGAAACTCTCGAGGCGCAGTGGGTTCCCATACATCCAGGGACAGATCATGCAATGCTACTGGGAATGGCGTACACTCTATTGAAAGAAGATGCGCCGGCAACGAACCCGCTGATTGATTGGGATTTCCTATATCGCTGCACGGTAGGCTTCGATGCGGATCATATGCCTCAGGGCGCTGATCCGAAGGATAATCTGAAAGACTATATTCTTGGAACGTTTGACGGGTTGCCGAAGACGCCGGCGTGGGCCGCTGAAATTTGCGGGATAGAACCCAACACAATCCGTGACATTGCTTTGCAAATTGCCAAAACCAAACGGGTCGCTTTATTTACCGCATGGGCTGCGTCACGGATCAACAATTCCGACTCGTGGCCGCAAATGTTTATGTCTTTTGGGGCGATGACCGGACACATGGGTCAGCCCGGACGAATGACAGGGGTTAGCTGTCACTTTGGCTCGGGCAATGGAGGTCCCGGTCTTGTCAAACCAGGCGGAAACGGATTGCCGGCAATTAAAAACCCAGTGACTGACAGTATTAATGATAACGAAATGTGGGAAGCCATTCTTTCAGGAAGGTATACGGCAGGCTATAACAAGAAGAAGGATATCAATATTCAGCTGATTTATCATGGATATAGCTCGGTTCTGCAAACCCGCTCCGCCATGAACAAGGGGATTGAAGCACACCGTAAGGTAGAGTTCGTTGTTTGTCATTCCCACTTTTTAACGACGAATGCCAAATACGCCGATATTATTCTGCCTGCCACAACGGAGTGGGAACGTGAAGGCGGCTTCGGCACAGGGAACCGCGAAATCTTAATCCATTACACACGGGTGACTCAGCCTCTCTTCGAAGCGAAGCACGATCAGTGGATGGCGATTGAAATCGGTAAGCGATTGGGCCTTAAAGCGGAAAACATTTATCCGATTCCCGAAAAGCAGCAGATCTTTAATCAATTAGCCGGGGCAACGGTTATCAAAGCGGACGGCTCCGGCATGGAAACCCTTTTGACGATTACTGCGGCTGACATTGCCGAAATGGGCGTTCAAGGGAAGCCGCAACAAGGTCGGATCACGTTGAAGGAATTTAGAGAAAAAGGAATGTACCAGGTGGAACGCAAACCGGGTGATAAGTTTGGCTATATTGGGTATGAGAAATTTCGTCAGGATCCGGCTGCCAACCCATTGAAAACTGAGTCCGGAAAACTGGAGATTCACTCCAGGGCCTTGGCCACGTTGATCAAAAATTATGGATTCACCGAAATTAAACCGTTCCCAAGCTATAATAAAGCGACAGAAGGATATGAAGACACTTTCAAAGATTGGAAGGCCAAAGTCAAAGGCGAGTATCCGCTGCAAGTGGTGAATCCGCATTACTTCAGGCGATCCCATGGAATTTTTGATAATATTCCCCAGCTTCGCGAAGCCTTCCCGAATCCTGTCTTTGTCAGCGCGAAGGATGCCGGTGAGCGGGGTATCAAGACGGGTGACACGGTCCTGCTGAAAAGCCGCCATGGGAAAACGCTACGAACCGCGCAAGTCACGCAGCGTCTCATGCCGGGCGTCGTTGGACTCCCTCATGGCGCGTGGGTCGACATGGATGAGAAAAATGGGGTTGATAAGGCTGGCGCGGATAATATCCTGACGGGACCCATCGCGACAGGGCAAGGCATCGGCGGCTGGAATACCTGCAACATTCAGGTTGAAAAGTGGACGGGTGCAGCGCTGATACCTGATGTAAAGTGGCCCCAACGGATCATATAACAAGGAAGGAGTATAACAGGAATGACGCAACTTGGATTTCATTATGACATGACAACATGCGTTGGCTGCAGGGTCTGTCAAATTGCCTGTAAAGATAAAAACAATCTAAAAGTCGGTGTGCTTTACCGACAGGTTTATGACATGGAAAGCGGCGTTTACCCCAATCCGCGGATTGATCACCTATCCATGGGATGTAATCATTGCGCTGATCCCAAATGCGTCAAGAACTGTCCAACCGGCGCATTATATAAAAGAGAACAAGATGGGATCGTTCTGCATGACAAAAATAAGTGTATTGGATGCAAACTGTGCCTGTGGTCCTGCCCTTACGGCGTGCCGCAATATAAAGAAGATGAAGGGATAATTGGCAAATGCGATCTTTGCGCCGATCTGTTGGCAAAAGGGGAAGAGCCGGCGTGTGTGACTGCCTGCATCACCAGATCCCTGCATGTGGGGGAGATCGAAACGCTTCGCAAGCAGTACGGTAATATCGCCGATGTTAAAGGGCTGCCGGGTTCGGAAATGACTCGTCCGTCTTTGTGTATTACCACCAAGAAAAAATAAGGGGGGTACGAAATGTTTTCAGAAGAATGGCCGCTTATGATGTTTACATTACTCAGCCAACTGGCTGTTGGCACTTATATTATTCTGCTTTTCATCCGTTTTTCATTAATGAAAAATGATGTGCATTTATCAATTCGGCTGACCAATCCAGGTCTCAAAATGGTCGGTCCGATTATGGCCTTGGCATTAGTCCTTTCCGTGTTTCATTTGGGAACGCCACTGGGCGCCTATCGTGCTGTCCTTAATCTGGCATCTTCCTGGTTAAGCCGTGAAATTATAACGGCAGGCGGATTTTTTGTTTGCTGGTTCCTTTCCTACTCGACTTTCAAACAAGGAAAACCGGGCGTCGCTTTGGGCATAGTGACGGCACTGTTCGGGCTCGCGGCTATTTTCAGCAACGCCAGCGTCCATTCCCTGTCGGTTCGTCCTGCCTGGATGGATGCGAATACTTATCTGGCTTTCTTTGGCACGACCTTCGCGTTGGGATGTGTAGGAGCAACCAGCCTCGTGGCCTTTGAATTAAAAGGGGGTGCTATTCCTGCCCCGGTTGGCAAGCTGCTGAAAATCGTAGCCGGCATTGCTGTTATTGCAGTGGCAGTTCCGCTTGTGTACACACCGGTTTTTGTTTCAACGCTCAACGCAGGATCCGCGGCAGCGCATGACTCTGCAGCCATGATTTCAGGCAGTTATCTCATGCCCCTTGTAATTCGCGCGCTGCTTTCCTTGGCGGGAGTAGCTCTCTTGTATTCGGTGTTAAAGAATCCCCGATCGGTTTTGCCTGTAAATCAGGCGCTTGGAGCCCTAATGCTTATTGCGGCAGGAGAATTCATCGGCCGATATATATTTTATGCTACGGCAGTTTCAATTTTTACCGGGCGAACATTAATTTAATCTCTTCCCCAAATATAGAATGCTTCGATAACAAAGCATTCCTGGTGGGTGAAGCTAATCCCGGTATTGTCCAAACTTGACTTTGAGGGACATTTATGGGATTATTGCTTGGATAGTTACCCGAAAATAAAAAAATATGGGCAAACCTGTTGAAAAGCAGGGACGCAAAGCCATGGGTCTTAGAGATGAACCGTCTTATGATTGCCAGGTTGCTGTATGGTTGGTATGAAAAACCGCCAATTTGCAATGGCAAATTGGCGGTTTTTTATCCTCAATCCTAATATTTTTTGGAGGGATATTTGAAATAATGAAAGTGAAAAACATTCAGACCCGACTGGATAGTGTCAAATAATGTTCGCAAAAACCATCGGCACTCCAGCTTGGTTAAGCAGCCGCATCGAGTTTTTGCTGGATCTCTGTAATGATCATGGGATGAATATAAGATCGCCCGCTAGACCAATCCTCGCTGTATTCAATCAAGTAACTGGTTACTAGGCGAACATAGGAATCCATACTCGGGAAGATACCGACCACCTTTGTTCGACGCCGGATTTCCTTGTTTAGCCGTTCCAACAGATTAGTGGATGAGATTTTTCGCGAGTCGATTTCATTGAAACTGAAAAACTGCAGCGATTCTTCCAGACCGTCTTCCAGTGTGGCAATCGCTTCCGGATATCTTGTTTCATAATCGTCCATCAGAGACGCCGCATATTTTTTGGCGCTGTCATAGTCAGGCTGGAGCCAGATTTGCTTGAGTTTTTCCGCAAAGGTTTTCTTTTCCCGGCTGGATATATGGGCCAAGATATTTCGCATGAAATGGACTTTGCAGCGTTGCCAGGCGCAACCAACGAAGGATTCCCTCACGGCTTTGACCAGCCCCTTATGCGCATCCGATACAACCAACCAGACCTTTTTTACTCCCCGGGCTTTGAGATTGTCGAACAGTTGGGTATACGTGGCGGCGGATTCCTCAACCATCGGTTCAATCGCCAGGATATCGCGTTTGCCGTCGCAATTAATGCCTGTAACTACCAGGACCGCCATGTTTTTAACACTATGGTGATCGCGGATACGTTCATACAAGGCATCCACCCATAGAACCGGATAGATCTCTTCCAACTGGCGATTGCGGAAGGCTTCAACTTGTTCATTTAATTCTTTGGTGATGGCCGAAACCTGACTGCGGGAGATGGAGTCGATCCCCAAACTTTTGGTGAGTTTGTCGATTTTCCGTGTCGATACGCCGTTTACATAGGCTTCCTGAATGACGTTCATCAAAGCGGCTTCGGATCGTTTTCTGGCTTCCAGGAAGAATGGGATATACCCGCCATTTCGGATCTTGGGCACCATCAGATACATTGTCCCCATTCGCGTGTCAAATCGCCTGACTCGATAACCTGAGCGATATCCCTGGCGAGTTTGGGTTCGCTCTGATTTTTGGGCTTCCAGCTTGCCGTCCACTTCGGCTGCCATGAGTCGTTCGCAGAGCCACTTGAGCATTTCCTGCATGGGATCGTCGTCTGCCACAAATTTCATTAGCATTTTTTCAAAAGGTACGGTAGAATTTTGGTAAACCATCGGCGCTACACTCCTTCTTGGTTTGCTGGACACTTACCTTTTCGGAGTTGCCGATGGTTTTTCCTATTCTCTTTTGCGAACTTTATTGTACGCTATCCCCGACTGCTGCTGGCCTTATTGCCGGTTGTTCTGCTGGCTCTGTGCGTGCTTTCAGGAGCAAGCTACTATCTGGCAAATCAGGCTCTGACGAAAAATATCGACCAAACCGCAATGGCCGTAGGGGTGGGGTATTCTCAGCGCGTGAAGTCGGATATAGAAACCATGCTGGCCCAATTGGAGGATCTGGCGAATTTGCAGCAGATTCGAACCAGGGCGGATAGCGGACAGATGGTATATGTAATGGCTGAGACATTCAAAAGGTTGGGGAAATTTGATGTCATTGTGTTCGTTGCACCCGATGGCGCTGGGTTGACCAGCGCGGGAACGACTGCTTCCTATGCAGAACGGGATTACTTCAAAAAAGTTGTCGCGACCCAAAAACCGGTTGTTTCCGATCCACTGATTTCCAAGGCGACCGGAAAGCTGGCGGTCGTTCTGGCAGTTCCTGTGCTCAACCAGGGTCAGCTAGTCGGCGTGATGGTGGGGACTTTTTCAACGGAACGGCTGAATGGAATAATCAAGGATGTAAAATTTTTGGAGACTGGATATGGTCAACTGGCTGATGACTCCGGCATGATCATCGCGCATCCTCATAAGGTTGAGGTAGTCGGCAAACTTAATCTGCAGGAGAAAAAAATCAATCCCGAACTGAAGCTGCAACAGACCGAAATAGATGACAAATTGATCAGTTTGTTCAAAGCGGCAGTCCAGACAGGGAAACAGTCTGTAGGGAGCTATACTTTTGTTGACAATATTGCCCGCGTGGCGGTGTTCACACCTGTCGATCTGCCTGGAGGGCAGCGCTGGATTTTCTCAGTAGCGGCTCCCGAAGCGGAGGCGACCCGGGATACCGAAGCGCTGGCAAGAATGATGATGATCATTTCGTTGATGGGGCTGCTGGTGGTGGCCGTAATTATTCTGTTCATCGCCAAAAAATTTGCCAGACCCATTTCATTCATTCGCGATGAATGTCTGCTGTTGGCCCAGGGCGACTTGCGGGAACAGGTGGCCAGGGTAAATTCCGAGGATGAAATCGGGCAGCTGGCCAAAGGGTTTCGTGAAATGCGGGGAACCTTGCGTGATCTTGTATCGAAGATGCACGCGCAGTCTGAACAACTGGCCGCTTCCAGTGAAGAACTGACAGCCAGCGCCGACCAATCCGCGCAAGCTGCCAATCAGGTAGCCGGGGCCATCACGGAGGTGGCAACGGGCGCGGAGAAACAGTTGGCTGCTGCCAATGCAACTGCTGCCGTGGTTCAGGAGATGTCAGCAAGCATTCAGCAAGTCTCCGCTACGACCAATGAAGTCGCGGATCAGTCTTCACGGGCCGCGGTGCAGGCCAATGAAGGAAACAAAGCGGTGAAGAAAGCCGTCGAGCAGATGGGACGAATTGAACATACCGTCAACAGCTCCGCCAAAGTGGTGGCGGAATTGGGTGAGCGATCCAAGGCAATCGGCCAGATCGTCGCTACCATTGCCGGCATAGCCGATCAGACGAACCTGTTGGCTCTCAATGCGGCGATTGAAGCAGCCAGGGCGGGTGAACAAGGACGAGGCTTCGCCGTTGTCGCTGAGGAAGTCCGCAAACTGGCGGAACAGTCGCAGGCGGCAACCAAACAAATTTCTGCGTTGATTGGCGGAATTCAGAGTGATACAGAACAAGCAGTTACTGCCATGGACAATGGTACGCGTGAAGTGAAACTGGGCGCGGAAGTCGTGAATGCTGCAGGGCAGGCTTTCCAGGAAATCGTGGCTTTGGTGGACCAAGTATCGGATCAAGTCAAAGAAGTGTCGGCCACTATCGAGCAGATGGCGATCGGCAGTCAACAGATCGTCGGGTCGGTTAACCAGATTGATTTACTTGCCAAAGAGGCCGCCGCGCAGGCGCAGACCGTATCAGCTGCTACAGAAGAACAGTCCGCCTCCATGGAGGAAATTGCTTCATCCAGCCAAAGTCTGGCTCAATTGGCCATGGAACTCAGGGACGCTGTCGGCAAGTTCCACGTTTAAATTTAAGCCGAAAGACTACAATAACTATTGCGGTGGCTGGGTTGATTCCCGGTCACCGCTCTTTTTTCTTTTACCCGACCATTATCCCAACTTAGCAGGAACTTTGCCACAAGGCGCGAAAGAAATATCAGTTCGAAAATATTATCATTGCCTGCACAATTGTAAAAAGAGGTAGGAGGCTGAAATAATGTCAAAAAAAATCGATACGCTTGCGGTGCACGCCGGGGCGAAAGCATGTCCTTCAGATACACGTTCGAAAATATCTCCCATTTTTGCATCCTCGGTATGGGCCTTTGATTCGCTCGAACAAATCGACGACGTATATGAACATCGAGTTCCCGGCTACGTTTATTCCCGTATCAGCAACCCTGGCGTGGAACAACTTGAACAGGCAATAACGCTGCTCGAGGGAACAGAGGCGGCGGCGGCATACTCATCCGGTATGGCGGCGATAGCTATGTCCTTGTTGGCGGAATTACAGGCCGGTGATCATGTTTTGGCGCATCAGGTTTTGTATGGCGGCACTTACGCTTTGTTTACGAACGAAATGAGCCGGTTTGGGGTGGAGGCGACTTTTGTCGACTTTACGGATATGGAGGCTGTCCGCGGGGCGATACGTCCCAATACCAAGGTGCTGTATGTGGAAACCATCTGTAATCCGCTGATGGAAGTAATCGATATTCCTGCTGTAGTCGAACTGGCGCGGAAAATTGGCGCCAAAGTATATGTGGATAATACTTTTGCTTCACCGGTCCATTTTCAGCCGTGCGCTGCTGGGGCCGATGTGGTCATACACAGCGCCACCAAATATCTGAATGGGCACAGTGACATTACCGGAGGCGTGGTTGCTTCCAGCAAGGAGTTTATCGACAGGGTGAAAAAGGTCGGAACAACCTATGGTCCTACGCTGAGTCCTTTTGATGCCTGGTTGGTGCTGCGCGGGATTAAGACGATGGCTGTGCGCATGGAGAGACATTCGGCGAACGCTCTGAAGTTGGCCGAGTTCCTTGAAAAACATCCCAAAGTGACGAAGGTTCATTATCCAGGCCTCTGCGGTTCCAAAACTTATTCTGTGGCGAAACGGCTGCTGCAGGGCGGCTGTGGCGGTATGCTAAGCTTCGCTGTGGCAGGCGGCATGGAGTCAGCTCGAACCGTAATCAACGGGCTTCAGCTGACTGAACTTGTCCCCAGTCTGGCAGGCCCTTCTACTACAGTGTCCCATCCCGGAAAAACATCGCATCGGGCGATACCTCTGGCTGAAAGACAGGCATACGGCGTGGGGGATGATCTGATCCGTGTTTCGGTGGGTATCGAGAACTGCGCGGATATCCTGGCTGACTTCGAGCAGGTATTGAAAGAAGTTGTGGTCAGATAACATGGATATGGCAGAGTTGAGGACGTTGGCGGAACAGGAGCTCAACCTGGCAGTAAAGATGACGCAGGAAATGATCCGTGTTCCCAGTCTGTCCGGTGATGAAGCTGCAATGGCCGAGTTGACTCAGAAATATATGAGGGAACTCGGCTATGATGAGGTCACGATAGATGAGGCCGGCAATGTGCTGGGACTGATGCGCGGGAAAGGGAAGGGTCGTTCGGTAATGTTCAACTGCCATCTGGACACGGTGGCGGCCGGTGATGAGTCCGTCTGGAAATATCCGCCCTATGCCGGCATTATTGCAGATGAACGAATATGGGGCTTGGGCGCCAGTGACACCAAAGGCGCGTTTGCCTGCCAGATCGTTGCTGTAGCGGCTTTGAAAAAAGCTGATTTGCTGCCGCCGGGAGATATATGGGTGGCCGGTGTGGTGTGCGAAGAGACCGCCGGATTTGGCAGCACCCATCTATCCAAACACCTGAAAACGGACTGTGTTATTCTGGGTGAAGCATCCAACAATCAGCTGAATATCGGTCACCGGGGACGCATTCTGTATAATGTTTACTACACGGGGAAATCTACGCATGCCAGTGTGCCGGAACGCGGCAGCAACCCCCATTATGCTGCGGCGCGGATGGTATTGGCGGTAGAATCACTGAAACTTGGCGCTGATCCTTTCTTTGGCAGCACTTCTTTTGCACCGACCTTGTACTCGACGGATCAAACCAGCAGCAACGTCACGCCAGGGAAAGTCAACTTGGCCATTGATTGCCGCAATATTCCCGACGAGTCGGAAGCTTTCATTTTGGACAAATTGACAGGCCTGGTTCGTCAGAATCTGGTGCCTGGCGTGAGTGCAAAAATCATTGTAGAACTGCGTGATGTGCTGTGCTATAACGGATTTATGGGCAAAGCTCCCGCGGGAGAGCCGAGTTTCGTTACCCCCGCAAGCGATGAAACAGTTCAACAGGCGCACCGGGTCTTGGAGGCTGCGGTGGGTCATCCGGTGGAGATCGGAGTTTGCGGATTTGCCACGGATGGAGGTCATTTTCGATCTCGGGGAAGCAAAGTGATGGTTTATGCGCCATCTGAGGAGAGACACTGCCACACCAATGAAGATAGTGTCAGTATTTCCAAAATGCAAGAGGCGCTACTGGGGAATATGGCTCTGGCAATTGAAATGGGGCAATGAGTGATGCGAATACACACGGAGGCAAAGACTCGTGTGTTGGCGATTCTTTGCCTGGCCCAGTTTGGCGCGATGTTGGTCTGGTACAATTTTTCCGCCGTACTGCCTGTATTGCGTCAACAATGGGAAATGAGCAACGATCAGGCCGGAACCATCTTGAGCGCCTTTCAGCTGGGATATGTCGCTTCGGTAATGTTGACGGGGTGGCTTAGTGACAAGATCGGTGGTCGTCTGACTTTTGCACTGTGTGCAGTGGAAACCGGGTTGGCTGGAATTGGTTTTGCTATATTCGCGACGGACTATTCTTCTGCGTTGATTTGGCGTATTTTGGCCGGGATCGGGCAAGGCGGACTGTATATACCAGGAATCCAGATTCTAAGCCGTTGGTATCCCGCCAAGCAACGCGGCATGGCTATCGGCGTGTATACCGGGTCGCTGATGGCTTCCTATGCGGCAGCGTATCTGGTGGCAGCCCCGCTGGCCGCCATATTTTCTTGGCAGTCGGCTGTTTTGTGGACCAGTGTATGGGCGCTTCCGGCGGCAGTTCTGGTTTATTTGTGCATTTCGGACCCGCATGATGAGTGCTCTCCGCGAGCTGATATGACGACGGCGCCTGCGCCTGCGGCAATAAGGCGCGGAGCAAAGTGGGGAAAACGGGCCCTGTGGCTGATCATACTCGGCTACGTCGGACACATGTGGGAATTGTACGCATTTAATGGCTGGATTGGTGCTTTTGCCACGCATACACTGCGGGGTCAAGGCTTCAATACAGAACTGTCGTTGGCTTATGGCGGCACAATAGCCGCAGCTTGTTTGCTCATGGGCGTCGTTTCACCGGCGCTGGCCGGATGGTTTTCTGACGGCCATGGGCGTTGTTTTACCGCCACACTGGCCTTGCTGCTCAGTGGCATAGGTTCGCTGCTGTTTGGCTGGTTGGCAGTTGCGCCCCTATGGCTGTTTATTCCGTCGGGTTTGATGTACAGTTTTTTTATAGTTGCCGATTCGGCGATTTTCAAAGCGGGTTTGACCGAGCTGGTCCCGCCGGAGAATTTGGGCAGTTTGCTAAGTTTGCAATCTGTTATAGGTTTTGGCATCACAATCATTTCTCCCAAACTATTTGGGATTGTTCTGGATTACTCCGGTTGGGGCTGGGCATTTTCGCTACTCGCAGTAGGCCCGTTTGTAGGCAGCATTGCCATGCAGCTGCTGCGAAACCTGCCTGAAAGTGAACGGATGGCAGGAGGGAAAAGGTAAAGAGTTGCCTTGTTTTTTTTGCTCCGTTCGGGTATAATCTATTCGCAATTATATATGAAACAGGTGCCCGGTTTGGGCTTAATAGGGAAGTCCGGTGCAAAGCCGGCGCGGTCCCGCCGCTGTAAAGAGGAGCTGCCTGCGATACGCCACTGAAACCATGGGTTTTGGGAAGGCGCAGGCCTGCGATGAGTCTGAGTCAGAAGAACTGCCTGTTTGACGATCACCGTTGTACCCACGAGCGATGGGAAGGGGATTAAAATGTCATTTTACTGACATGATCTCTACTCTTCGGGGTAGAGGTTTCTTTTTTTTGCAGCATGGAGGAGGAGACAGACGTGGCGACTGGAAAATTCACCGGGATCGGGATCGGTCCCGGAGACCCGGAACTATTGACTTTAAAAGCAGTTCGGGCTTTGTCCGAAGCGGACGTGGTCATCGCACCCCGGACGGAAAAACGCGCGGACAGCATTGCATTGTCAATTGCGCGTCCACATATGCGTGGTGATAGCGAAGTGCTGGAACTGGTGTTCCCGATGGTGTACCATGCCGGCGAACTCAGTGACGCATGGCTGGAGAACCGCAATGTCATCCAGGGGCGGCTGGATGCTGGTCAGAATGTGGTATTCCTGACGCTCGGCGATCCGATGTTCTACAGCACCTACATTTATGTTTTCGAGCTGCTGGCGAACTGCGGTCATCCCATCGAAACCATTCCCGGCGTGACAGCGTTCTGCGCCATCGCCAGTCATCACGGGACGCCGATCGTGGAAGGGGACGATGTTCTCAGTGTAGTGCCTGCCACCATCAGTCCGGAGAAACTGGATCAAGTTTTAGCGGTCTCGGATCGGTTGGTGCTCATGAAAATATCGCGAAATTTCAATGATCTGAGGGATCGCCTACAACACCACGGGTTCGCCGAGAGTGCGCTCATGGTTTCCAAATGCGGTCATGCGGAGGAAGTCGTACATGAGGATCTCATGACTATCGATCCAGCGGATGTGACTTATCTATCGACGATTTTGGCCCGGCGCCGCAAGCCTGCTGATGCGCCGTCCGCATAAGGAGCGTTAATGATGCAAGAGAAAAGAGCGATTCTGGTTGTCAGTTTCGGGACGGCTGTGCCGGAAACCCGGACTGCTAATATCGATGGATTGGAAAACGACCTGCGGGAGCACTTTCCCGGCTGGGAAGTACGTCGCGCCTTTACTTCAGGCATAGTCCGCACCAAAATCGCCGAGGAAGAGGGTCTCTGGATCGACCCGCCGGCTGCGGCACTCGGACGTCTGGGTCGGGACGGATTCCGCGAAGTCATCGTGCAGCCGACGCATATTATTCCCGGCGATGAATATGACCGACTCGTTGCAGCGATGGAACCATTCCGGCGAGCTGGCGTTTTTGCGTCTCTGAAAATCGGTCGGCCATTGCTGTACCATGAAGGAACGGAGGCGGGATACCCGGATGATTATCGGATCGCAGTCCAAGCGCTCCGGCAGCAGCTGCCGGATTTCACGCCGGCGCACTGGGGTCGGGTAGTTCTGATGGGACACGGTTCGGGGCACACTTCCGACAGGTGTTACGATCTGCTGCAGGAACGTCTGGAAAATGAGGGGCTGCCGGTATTCACTGCCACGGTGGAAGGCAGCCGGACGTTGGAAGATGCGCTCCAATGGCTCGCGCGCGAAGAAGCCCGTCAGGTAGTATTGATGCCCTTCATGTTGGTGGCAGGTGATCATGCGATCAATGACATGGCCGGCGAGGAAGAGGATTCCTGGCAGAACAGGCTGAAGGAAGCCGGGTATCAGGTGGAGTCGTATCTGCGGGGCTTGGGCGAGAATCAGGCTTTCCGCAAAATTTATCGTCAACACGTGATGGAGGCAACGGAGTTCCCGGGCCTGCGTCGTTCGTTTGACAGATAATCTGGGGTCGTAAGGAGGTCGGGTTGGATTTGAAAATCATCACATGTTTGTCGATCTTGGCAGCTGGGTTGGCATTGCCGAATCTAGCGCAGGCCATGCATATCATGGAAGGCTTTTTGCCGCAGCAGCACGCACTGTTTTGGTTTGCGGCGGTTGCACCGTTTGTGTTGGTGGGGATTATTAAGATTAACCGCCTGATGAAAGACCATCCGGATCGCAAACTCCTGCTCGGGTTGGTCACGGCGTTTGTGTTTGTCTTGTCGGCACTGAAGATGCCTTCGGTTACCGGTTCGAGTTCCCATGCGACAGGCATCGGCCTGGCGGCGATATTGTTCGGGCCTTGGGTGGCGGGGATCACGGCCGGTATCGTGCTGGCCTTTCAGGCACTGCTGCTGGCGCATGGCGGATTGACAACCTGGGGAGCGAACACTTTTTCGATGGGAGTCGCCGGCGGTGTGACAGCCTATCTCGTTTTCCACGGCGTGCGAGCGGCAGGACTGCCTGACAAGGTGGCGGTTTTTTCGGCGGCGGCACTCGGCGATCTGGCGACTTACATGGTGACAGCAGGGCAACTGAGCGCGGCATTTCCGGACCCGGTCGGCGGCATGGCTGCCTCGTTCCTGAAGTTTGCCGGCGTCTTTGCGCTGACGCAGGTTCCACTAGCGATCAGCGAAGGGCTGCTCAGCGTGGTGGTTTACAACACGCTGCTGCGATACAATGAACAGGGCTTGATCCATCTTTGGTGGAAGGGGAGCGAACACGAGACATGAAAAAACACGAGAACCTGATTCTGATTTTGTTGGTCGTGGCCCTGGTGGCCTTTCCCCTCATCTGGAAAGCCGGTGCGGATTTCGGTGGAGCGGATGATCAAGTGCAGGGAGTCGTCGCCGAAATCAATCCGGGCTATCAACCGTGGTTTAGTTCCATCTGGAAGCCGCCTTCGGCTGAGGTCGAGTCCTTCCTGTTCGCTGTGCAGGCTGGAATCGGCGCTGGGTTCATCGGCTACTGGATTGGTTTTCAGCGTGGTCGCCGGTCCTCCCGGTCCGCTTGAGTTTTCATGCTGTATTTGGATTTTTTGTCGTACCATAATCGGTTTTCCCACATCAGCATTCTGGAAAAACTGGCTGTGGGCTTGGGTGGGTTACTGCTGGCCGTCAGTTCCGGCCTGCAGGCGGTGAATCTGGCGGTGTTCCTGTTTATGTCCGCCCTTCTCTGGCGGGCAGGCATGCCTATCGTTTATTGGCTGAGGTTGTGGGGCACATTGCTGCCGTTTTTGTTGATGGCGGTTGCCACAGTTTTGTTCAGTTTTTCGCTGGAACCGTTTCCTGCGATATGGAGCCTGCACATGGGGGCTGTTTACGTCGGAGTGACGGAGGCGGGGCGATCGGCGATGGAGGCAACCCTGTTGCGCTCGGTTGCTGCGTCGGCCTGTCTGTTGTTGCTGGCTGGTACGACTCCGGTTAGCTACCTGACGGCCTGGGCCTCACGCATCCCGTTTTTGCGTCCGGTCCTGGAGGTTGCATTACTGGCCTACCGCTTTATCTTCGTGATCCTGAACACGGCGGCGCAGATTTACACAGCCCAACAATCCCGGCTGGGGTACTCGAACCTGTCACGGTCCTTGCGGTCGATCGGCATTTTAGCCGCCAATCTGGGTCGAAAATCGTTCATCACGGCCCGGGACCTGTTCATCGGGTTATCCTCGCGCAACTATACGGAGCGGCTGGTTTTTCGCTATCCGCCGCAACGTCTGGCGCCGGTGCGCTTCACCTTCATCGTGGCTTTTTTTGTTGTGTCCATCTGGCTTTCACATTGATCGGAGGAAAAAATCTCATGTCGTCAGTTCCCATTCTGGAAGCCAAATCCGTCTGTTTTAACTACCAGTCCGGCAAGCCGGTACTGAAAGATCTGAATATCGCTATTCCGTCCGGAGCCCGAGTCGCGCTCGTCGGCCCGAATGGCGCCGGGAAATCGACGCTGTTCCTGCATTTCAACGCAATTTTACAACCGACATCTGGTGCTCTCTATTTTCAGGGTACACCCTATGATTATTCACGAAAGTCGGTGAACCGGCTGCGGCAAAAAATTGGCCTGGTTTTTCAGGACCAGGACATGCAATTGTTCGCACCCACAGTGCTCGATGATGTGCTGTTCGGCCCGATGAACATGGGACTGACGCTGGAGGAAGCGGAGCGGGCTGCCCGGAAAGCGGTGGAAACGGTCGAGATGATGGAATATCTGGAAGATCCAGTGCACTTTCTCAGTCCAGGGCAAAAGAAACGGGTGGCGCTCGCTGGTGTGCTGGCGATGGAACCCGAAGTTCTGGTCATGGATGAGCCAACAGCGGGTCTCGATTATGCGGGCACTCTCAACCTTTGTGGCATTCTCGACCGACTGCACAAGTCCGGTAAAACGCTGGTTATTTCGACACACGACATGGACTGGGTGCTGGAATGGGCCGATCTGGTGGTGGCAATATGTGACGGGAGGGTGGCCGCCTGCGGAACACCGGCGGAAGTGCTGCTCCGAGAGGATCATGCGGAGCTGGGATTCGCGCGGCCCACAGGTCATGGCGTCGTACGGGGGTGCAGATGATGAACGAGATAAAGCTCGGCCGCTATCGGCACTTCAAGGGCGGTGAATACGAAGTGGTCGGAATCGCGAAGCATAGCGAAACTTGTGAACCGATGGTCGTATACCGGGCACTGTATGGCGAAGGCGGATTATGGGTTCGCTCGGCAGCAATGTTTCTGGAAACCGTTGAGCGGGACGGCAGGGTATTCGCTCGATTTGAATTTGTCGGCGAATAACGGAGAAATCTTGTCGAACGCTCGTAATTCATGTAAAATGTAATAGTATGTGGGGGCGCATGGGGCCTGGTGGTCTCCCCGGTCTTCAAAACCGTGTGTGGGGCGGTGACCCCGTCCTGGGTGGGTTCGATTCCTACACGCTCCCGCCACTTATAAATCAAGACCGCTGGCATGATCGCCAGCGGTCTTTTTTATGTGCCATTTTTCATTTTTAGGAGGGCTGTGTGCCAGTAGGCGGTAAAGCGTCTGTTCCGTTGGGTTTGATGAGGTTCTGCATCGTAGATGCCGCTAAGTCATCGGCTCCGGGCAACGCGTGGGTATAAAGGTTTTTGGTTGTGCATACCTTGGTGTGACCGAGCAGTCGGGATAGATCGACGTCGGAAATCTCTGAGCGGTCCATAAGTGTGGCGAACGTTTGCCGCGGAACTCTACACGAGGCTTCAGGCAGCGGTCATGAGCGGGGACATTGGCCAGGTTCGGCAGGTAGCTGAACAGCTTGAAAGAGAAGCGGAACTCTGCTTTTAGTAAACCTGATATACGACGGATAATTACAGATGATAAGGTTTCGGCATTGGCAGTGATGGATCCAGAGAAAGAAAAAGAGTTATTCAAAGAAATTCAAAATGGAACATATAAGCGTACGAATATGATGGCTTTTGTTCATGATTCAGATGCGCATTGCCCTGAAAAAATTGGGAAGAACACCATATGGCTTAAGATGACAAAGCCCGATTTCTTTGGAGTGAAATATGCGCTGAGAGATCCTGATTTGCGAGTATTAAAAGGCAAACCAGAGGGAATAGAGTATCCATATATAGTGGGGATGGCGTTTTGGGATTCGCCAATGGGGATGGCTGATAATATCTGGTACTACTTGCGTTTTAACGGATCTTTGAATTGCTTAATTGGTGCAAGAGGCACTGGAAAATCTACAATAATTAACTGGATAATTTATTCATTAGGGCAAAGCCTAAATGATTTTGAAAGATATTCAACTGATGATTTAAGACAGTGGTATTCTGAGAACTTTGGTCGCGTAGTGATTTACATTCAGCATCATAATAAAAAGTATGCAATAGATATTGTTCCCAAGGTCCCTCAAATGTGTCCAATTGATGGTAAACGGCCTGTTGATATTGCTTCTTGGATTAATGTGTTCGAGATGGATTATCGTAATCAGCCTCCTATTAATGTGTTTACGATAGTATTGAATCAGGAGCGACTCAAGATGTATTGGCAAAAAAAACAACGCCACTATTAAGAATATAAACTTTGATGTAGAAGATAGAAAGCAGAGTATCTCTTATGAACCCCTCAAACAAATATATCCTGTTTTAGATCAATTAATCAATTGAAAACTGGCTTATTTATATGCGCACATGGTTAAGTGGAAATTGCAACAGTGGTCAAGGGAGGTACAAAAATGATTAGTTAGCAATAATGTATAGGAAATGCTGCAGTCAAGAGACGATAAAGGAGAACTTGTGATACCTAAAGATGTCTGGCCCAATATTATAACGGGATTTTTCACTTTAGCGGCAGCGTTTGGTGCCATAATTATCCAATGTTTTTTGAAACGCGGCGACCTGGTTTTTTACGTATCCAATTTTGAAATGCCGTGTTTTAAGTCAGATGAGATGGGTGGGTTGGTACCGGCTGATTTAGACGATGATATTTCACACGGATCTATAAAAATTTCATTGGATGTATTCAACTGTACCGAGGTACCTAATAGCCTTCGCGATATTGTAATTGAATACAATACAGATAATCGAAGAAAACGTGCCGATGTAAAGGACTTGGATACGGGGCGGAAGGTTGGGCCCGTGATGTTTTATGATAGTCTCAAGGTATTGAATTTTATGCCAAGAACGATGTATCATTTTGACTTAGAGAGCTGTTTGGATGTAAATGATTTCCCCATTATAGAGCAGGATGTCTGGCTCGTTGCGAAGGACTATAAAGATAAAGAGTATCGCGTAAAATTGGGGATAATCCCTTTGAAGCACGCTGGAGAATAGATAACGTATCCTAAAGTTGCGTTTGGGAAAAGAGTTGTAACGGATGGGTCAACTTGCATGTTGAAGGTGCCCCTATGGTATAAAGAGCAATTCATTGCCCTCCAATATCCAGATGGAAAAACAAAGCCGCTGGCCCTGGTGGTGGGTCAGCGGCAAACAGTAGGAGCTCAACCGGGTGATGGACGCGAGGATGACACCGTCACTGTAGGGCACCGGAGGGGATGCGGTATTGGTTCCAGCTTCTGGGGAAAGAAGTATGTTTGTTCGATGACGAGGAAAATGGTTTGTGGAGGAGAGAGACTGTTCTTGTTAAAGAATAAATCAGCATGCCATAAGGTAGAACTTTTGATAGGCAGGTAAAGGAAATAGAGCGGTGACGTTGAATTTTCATTCCATGAAAGAAAGCCAAGCTTACATAATGAGTTGGGTTGAGAGGCTGAAATATGAGATTCTATGATAGAAAATCTGGAGAAATTATGACAATAGAATGTAAAGATATTTATGAAATATTTATGGATAAAGCAAAAGAAAATATTCAAGTATCTGTTACAGATGAAAATCTATTAAAAATGAACAAATCATTTCTTGTATTGCTTGATTACGGACGGTTGATTGATTGTTTGTCGGACAAACCGGAAATAGTGATATTTCAACAAGCGCAAGACGAATATTACAATGCGCTTTTGTCTCTAGGCTGTGGTCAATATCGTTATGCATTTACTGGGTTGCGATTTTTCTTAGAACTAACGCTTGCCGGCATATTGTTTTCCGCAAGAGAAATCGAATTGCGCACATGGATGGTGGAGCAACGGGATATTTTCTGGAAAGAGATTATTGATTTGGATAATGGTGTATTTTCTAAAAAATTTGCCAGAGCATTTTTTGAATCATTAGAATCGGAATCCAAAGGTATTTGCCCAATAGCGGAAAAAATCTATCGAGAATGCTCGGAATACATTCATGGAAATTATATTGCCTCAAATAAATTGCCGCGCGAGACCAATTTTTCCCAAGAAATTTTTGACGAATGGCATGATAAGGTCAGAAGTATAACACTTGTTGTTTTCTATGCTTATTCAGTTCGTTATTTGTCTCTTATGGAAAAAGATAAACTCGGGAAAATACAAGATGTTATCTGTAGAGAGTTAAACCATCTACCACCGGTAAGGGCATTATTCGGCGGGACTATAGGAGGATAGACAAAATGAGCAATATGTCATATAGGACCGAAGATTTGACCCTTGATGAAATAATGGAGTATTTTGTTGAAACAGAACAAGATAGACTGTTGGTAAATCAACTCAAGTCGATTAATCCAACCATTTTGATCGCGAGCCGAGGGGCAGGGAAAACGTTTTTGCTTCGCGTCGCGGAAGCAGAATTATTAGCGTCTTTTGCTCAAGACAGGATATTTCCGGTATATTTGACCTTTACTAAGTCTTCGCTTATCCAGACTTCAGATCCTAAACGCTTTCAATATTGGATGTTGGCTCGCATATGTTCTCAAATAGTTAGGAGTCTGAGTATTCAAGGAATCATATTGCCCACATGTGCGACTACGTCAGTCTTAACTGGAGGGCTAAGAGATATTTCAGGGGATACGCCTATGGAGAAAATCACAAAGAAGCTTGAAGACTCGTGGAAAAATTTTTCAAGCAACATCGATACTTCAAGCATTCCATCCATTGAAGAATTTAAATGCGCTATTGATGATATGTGCGGTTTGATAAAAATAAAACGATTTGCTTTATTTATCGACGAGGCAGCCCATATATTTATACCTGAACAACAACGACAATTTTTTACTCTATTTAGAGACATGCGGGGTCCGAGAATAACATGTAATGCAGCTGTTTACCCTGGAGTTACTTACTACGGTGATGTTTTCCAGCCGGCGCATGATGCAACAATGATATCTGTTGATAGAAATGTTCTATTACCAAATTATATTGAGAACATGAAAGAAATCATCATGAAACGCGCTGATAGCAACCTCGCTACAAATATTGCGAAAAACGGGAAGAATTTTGCGGTATTAGCCTATGCGTCAACAGGAAACCCGAGAATATTGATCAAAATTGTTTCTAAAGCTCAAAAAATAAATAGTCAACAAGTTAATGAGGTTATCCGTGAGTATTTCCGAACGGATATTTGGAGTGAACATTCTACGTTAGGTGGGAAATACACCGGACATGAAGAATTAATAAATTGGGGGCGCAAATTCATTGAAGAAGACATATTGCCTGAGTTACAGAAGAAAAACAATGAATATTTAGCAAGTGATAAAAAGACCACCTGCTTCTTCTGGATTCATAGAAAGGCTCCGCAATCAGTGCATGAAGCGATTCGTTTGCTTGCTTATACTGGCATAGTTAATGAAAATGGAACAGGCATTAAAGCCACAAGATCAGAGATAGGGACTAGGTATATTGTCAATTTGGGATGCTTGATATCACTCGAAAAAGCGGCCGCATCATCTGGCTTTGACATTGCAAAAGGACTCGATCCTCGACGTATGTCTGAATATGGAATGAACAATAGTGCTTATTCTGATTTACCACTGAGTGCTTCTGAAATTAATGATCCAGACATGAACGCAGTGCTTCGGTCTAGGCTCGAAACATCCGCTGATGTTTTAGATTTGACTCCGTTTTTGAAGGGAAAGCTGCGAGAATTGCACCTTAACTCCATTGGTGATGTAATTAACGCTTCCGAGAATCAACTGCAGACGGTAGCTTTAATCGGCGAAAAACGCGCCCGAATGATGCATAATTCTGCAATGGCGGCAGTATACGAATATCTATCTGGTTGAAAAGCAAGCTTATCACGATCTTGAGTGCGACCGTAAGGCAAGAAGCTTGCGTAGGAGTTTGATATGTCAATTTGTTTGTATTGCGGATTGGAAAATGAACTGTTTTCTAAAGAACATGTAATTCCTCAGGCTCTAGGTGGAAATCTTACGCCACAGAATCCATTTGCAATCAGGAACGTGTGCACACGTTGCAATAATTTAGCCGGTACGTATATTGATGGTCCTTTTATAAAAAGTTGGATGAACCAGAATTATCGTTCGAGCGCTATAATGAAATATGCGAATATCGATAGTAATCTCATCCTTCCTTTGTCGTATATGGGAATTATCAAAAAAATGGATTACGAAGGGAAAATCTGTGAATTGTGGATCGGACCAACGGGTGATACGATTTATCACTTCCATGAACCTTATCCGGCGGAGCCTAATACTACTCCTATGGTAGGAGTACCAACATATGCGAGAAATATTAATATTGACAGAGGGTTTGCATTTATATTTGTTCGTTCAAATAACCCTGAATGGCACCCGACAATATTATTATCTTTTCGGGAGCAATTTAGGAAATCCGAGTTATTCTTAGGAAATGGACCAACTCCTCCGGGCGGTGATTTTTCTGATATTCCTCATAGTTTGAACGCTCTTCACCAGGATCTAATAAGTTTGCTCGGGGAGCACCATGAAGTCGAGGCAGCAATAGGTATTTCTTACGGTGATAGGTTTTTGGCAAAAATTGCTTTGGGCCTTGGAAGTATCCTTCTGAAGAGCGGATATGAAACAAGTAATTCTGCAAATATGTTAAGAAAGGCAATGTGGACAAGAGATGCTGCAATCAGAGCAACTATCCCGATTCATGGATCGAACTTCTTTCAAATATCCGATTCGCATTTAAAAGGTATTCTTACTTGGCCAGGAGGACATCTGTTGCATATCCGCAGAACAAGTAACAAGTTAGTTTTATATGCATCTTTTTATGAAGTTCAAAATGCGGTTATAGAGATTTCGAATGAGCCAAGATATTGGGAAGGAATCAGCGGTGAAGGGCTAATCTATGTAATAGCTCCAGGACTACGCAAGTATGTGGGTCCAAAGAAGTTTGAACAGTTTGTAGCGCATAAGTTAGTAAGTGACTATGTCGATTATGAATTGAAATTATTAGAAGATGAGATGAACCTTCACACAGTTTTGCCTCCATTCAATATATAAGAATGCTGCATTCATGGCATTCAAGAGGTCGCCGGTTCGATCCCGGCAAAAATCGTGTGCCATTTCGTGTGCCACTATCTTGCAAAATGTACCAAAACGTGCTAGGATACACAAAAAAGAAAAATCGATAAAATGGCTTTGTTTCGCCACTTCTACACTATACCAATTTTATCCAAATGACCGGATTCACACTTCAAAACCGTGTGTGGGGCGGTGACCCCGTCCTGGGTGGGTTCGATTCCTACACGCTCCCGCCATAATAAATATAAGGGCTTCCAGCCATTCGTGGCTGAAAGCCTTTTGTATTTGTTGATGCAGTTTAAGGTTTTTGGCGATCGATTTGGTGAGCGATTGTAAAGGACTATTGTAGAGACGGATAACGCAGATATGATAAAATGCTTTCATAAACTTTCCGAAAGAAGCGAAGGGCGAATGCATGGATTTTGAATTAAGAGAACTGCAAAGTTCTGATGCGATAAGCATAGCGAAATATGCCAATAACAATAATATAGCGAATAACTTGCGTAATATATTTCCGCATCCATATACGGTTGAGGATGCCAGAAGCTTTATAAATGAGTCTATGAACAACGAAGAAAAGAATCAATACATTCGAGCCATTGTTGTAAATCAAGAAGCGGCTGGAGTTATAGGGTGTTTTATCAAAGATGATGTGCACTGCAAATGTTGCGAGATAGGGTATTGGCTGGGTGAAGACTTCTGGGGCAAAGGAATTATGACAGAAGCCGTAAATCGAATGTGCCGAGAAATCTTTCAATCTTATGATGTGGTCAGGATTTTTGCAGAAATATTTTCCTATAATGCAGGGTCTATTAGAGTGCTTGAGAAGGCGGGCTTCCAATTGGAGGGTAAGTTGAAAAATAGCATATACAAAAATGGGATAGTATCAGATTCTTTTATTTATGCCTTAATACGGCAATGAACATCTTGGGTCGTGAAAATAACAAGGACCTTCAACCATTTGCGGCTGGAGGAGTATCTGTTTCAACAATCGAAGGGTAAGGGGTGTCACAAATGAAAAAGGCGTGTTCTTTGGTTTCGTTGTTTGTTCTAATTATTGTTGCGTTAGTTATGACGGGCTGTAGTCAGCCCCAATATGTTAAAATCGGCGAACTAGGCGGGACGACACTCAACCTTGACGTGGCGACAGTTGTATATAATAAGGATAAAGACATCGCCAATTACAAGATAAAAACAACATTTGATGAAAATTCGAAAAAGACTCGAGCCGCAGCGTGGAGCAAAGGCGGCGTGAATCCTTTTGTTGACGTGGAGTACCTTTTGATTGTCCAGGAAATGAAAATCAATGATCGGACATTCAGAGCCACAGAATTCAGCTTTTTCGATAAAAACGATAAGGTTATCCTAAAAGAGACCCTTCCTGCCGATGCACATTGGGCTGCACTCGATGGCGATCTTGCAAAAATCTTGTATAACGAAGTGGTTAGAAGGATAAAATAAATCGTCAGGCAGAATATGAAATACTAACGCAGTTGAATAAGATTAAAATATAAAAGACTTCCAGCCATTCGTGGGTGGAAGCCTTTTTCTGTTGGGAGAAGAATGGTTTTAGGCTTTCCCATCGTCCAGACGAGCCTGCCAATTTTACTCGAAAGCCTGCGGATTTTCCTTTATGTCTTTTCAATTAAGCGGATACCGTATAACATGGACAAAGAAAGGCTTTGCCAAAACGTTTGGTAAAGAGCGTAAATCAATAATACAATAATAAATAAGGGGTGTTACTTATGTTAAAGCGATTCACAGTTGTTCTTGTTATCCTGATGGTGGTTACAAGTATGGGAACAGTATTGGCGGCTCCGGTCATGACAAGCGGTGAGAAAACAATGAATGATTTGATTAAAGGCGAACAGATGATTACGAATGAGAAAGATGCGATAACGGCGCTTAAAGATCAGATGGTTTTAATGATGTACATTAGGGCAATCGATAAAATGATGGTGGTGATGACTCCTGAGCAGGTGAAGACGATGGGTCAAAGCTTTCTTAAAACCCAGACGAAGCAGGAAACGAAAGAGCAACTGATGACATACACCCGACAGCAGATGCTGCAAATGAACCAAGATCAATTATCGTCTATGCTGGATAAGGGGCTATTAGTGACGTCACTAAACGCGCAGCGGAATATGCTAAAGGACAATAATAACGAAGTGACAAAGGCTGTTGAGACAAAATGGAATGTACTCCAGTAGAATAATCTGCATTGAGGCAATGTTGCGGGGGAAGGGTAATATGAATTGTTTATTCAGCAAGCGTCGGGATTTTTTCATTTATAGCCTGGTTGCGTTAACTCTGAGTTTCTGGGGCGCCGCGCTCCCGGCTGAAGCTTGTACAAGCGTATTTCTAAACTCGCGGAACTACGTAGTAAGTGGTCGCAATATGGATTTTGATATTGAGATGAATTCCGATATTGTTGTTGTTCCTGCCGGTCACGTCGTGACCATGATGAAATATCCCGAAGGGATTTTAATCGACAAGAAAACAAAATATGGTTTTGTTGGCGTTAACCTGCTTGGACGAGATGTTTTTAGTGATGGTTTGAATGAAAAGGGCCTCTCAGTGGCGATGCAGTGGATGGAAGGGGCAGAATATCCAGAGCCCGCACGTTATCCTAGCCGTGAAGTGATTCCTTTGACATACGCAAGTGAGTGGGTATTGGGGAATTTTTCTAACATCGCTGAATTGCGACAGGCGCTGCAAAAAACAATCATTACTGGCAATTATGCGGGAGAACTCAAAATGATTCCACCGCAGCATTTAATCATCGGCGACGAGACCGGCGAGAGCATTGTTATCGAATTTGTCGATGGTCAAATGAAAATCCACGATATTTCCGCGATTAAAGTAGTTACAAACGATCCCCCGTATGACTGGCACATTAATAATTTGAAAAAATATAACAATTATACCAATGCGATGTCTAATGACGATGTGGTGATATATGAAGATCGTCGTTTCGTGCAAGCGTATTTGATTAACAAATACGTGAACGAACCGCAGAGTTTACCCTCCGCGATTGCCACCGCAACCGCCATTATGAATAAGGTGGCTGTGGTTCGTGGGGAGGCAAGAGTCGAAGCCAGTGCATACGCTGGTTTGGGTTCGTATAACTACACGTTGTGGACGATCATAAGAGATCACAAAAACAAAGTCATATATTTTTATGATGCAGACAATCCGAGTTTGCGCTCTATCGATTTAAAGAAATTGAATTTGGCTGAATCTGCTCCTGTGGTGCGGATGAAACTGGCTGGAGGAGAATTTCATAGTCCTGCTGAATATTTGTTGAAATAGTAATCAATATGCATAGTTGATAAAAGGCTCTTCGGATTTTCGTCCGAGGAGCCTTTTGTGTTGGGGGATTATTTTGATTGTTTGCTTAACCTATTCTTCTATTTTCATAAGTTGTTCAATGTCATTGCTAACCAAGAAAGGTATATTGTGAGTAATTTTTTCGACAGACCAATCCCACCATTTGATAGCTAATAACTTTGCAACAACTTGATCGTCAAACCTTTGTTTGATGAACTTGGCAGGATTGCCGCCAACAATTGTGTATGGGGGAACATCTTTTGTTACGATCGATTTTGCAGCGATAATTGCTCCGTCGCCAATCTTGACACCGGGCATCACAACTGATTGGTAGCCAATCCAAACATCGTTGCCGATTACTGTATCCCCTTTGATTGGTAGGTCGGCCAACGCAGGTTGTCCTACTTCCCATCCTGAGCCAAATATACCAAATGGATACGTTGTCAAAGCATCCATTTGGTGATTGGCGCCGTTCATAATGAAGTTGACACCAGTGGCTATGGCACAAAACTTTCCGATGATTAATTTGTCGCCTATGAAGTCGTAGTGGTATAAGACATTGTTTTCGAATTCTTCGGGATTTTCCGGATCATCATAATAGGTATAGTCACCAATTATGATATTAGGGTTTTTGACGACATTCTTTATGTAGCATACTCGGGGATGCCCTGGCATCGGGTGGGGAGTCTTTGGACAGGGTCCATATGATTGATTACTACTCATACTAAACTTCTCAATCCTTTCTGCGAACGATTGGTGAATAATGCATTGAAGGTTTTGACTTGGGTTGGTGATCAAGTGCCAGTCTGGGTGCCGGTAAATGACGGTATTTACTGATGATATTTGGGGAGGAAGGGGCAGGGGAAGGACGAGTAGACATTTTCTTTGTTTAAGAATTCGATTTGAGTAATAGCAGCATATCAATAAAATGTTTTGCAGCAATGGAAAGGAATCTTTGTCGCAACCAGACTGCTGCTTTCTTTATTTCTAAAGGTGAATCAATAATCTCTCTATATTTTATATTATTGCCTGGGACTAAACCTAATGCGGATTTTGGCACAATCGCAAGCCCAATCGCTTCATTGGCAAGAACTAATAAAGACCGGACATCATCACCCTTGCAGATAATGTTGGGTTGGAATCCAGCGCGCTGACAGCATTCTATTATCATTGTTTCATTGCTGCGATGTAGCAGTAATGGCTTGTTTGCAAGATCCTTGATGGAAATATATTGGGAGTGATCTCCGCCACTCCATTTTTGGGAAGTGGCTGCAATCATTGGTTCAGTTGGTAAGTCCACCCAATCATAAAGCTCTGCATCAAAAGCGGCTCGGACAATGCCTATTTCAATTATACCGTTTTTCAACAAATCCAAAATTCGTGGGGTATCACCTTCCAATAATTGAAAATTGATATTAGGATATTGTTGATGATAGTCCCGAATCAGGCTTGGCAATAGTGTCACGCCGGAAGATGCAATTGTTCCTATAGACAATGTGCCTTTATATCCTTCGTGAAACTCTTTTACTTCCAAAGCGGTGGCGTTTAGTAAGTCTAAAATTTGTCCAGCTCTGTCATTTAATAAACGACCTGCTTCAGTAACGGTAATCCTTCTGCTGCCTCTCTGAACCAGCTTCACACCCAGCTCGTTTTCAAGAAGATGCAGTTGTTGACTTAGCGATGGTTGCGTCATAAATAAACGTGTGGCTGCTCCGGTAATATTGCCTTCTGCAACAATGGCTCTAAAATATTTAAGCTGCTTTATATCCATAAACGTTACCCACCATATTTCTTAACATAAGTTTTTCCTATGAATCATAAAGTAATTTAGTATTATATGTATGACTATAACTTTGATATTATGATACACACAGAAGTAATTAACGTCAACAAAAATATCAGGGAGGGATTAGAATGCTTTTGACAGATTTAAAAACACAACACGAGAAAGATGCTTTTGTAAACCTGGCATTTTTAGTCGCGAAATCTGATGGCTGCTTGGGATATACTGAGCGAGAATTGATAAATTTGTATCTTGAAGAAATGGCAATAAATCCAATTCAGGTTTCGTTACAACCAATATCCCTGGATCAGCTTTGTAATAATTTCTCTGACCGTCGAACCCGGCAGATTGTATTTTCCAATTTGCTTTCATTAGCTTTTGTAGATGGGTACGACAATGAAGGCAAAAAGTGCATTTTAGACCTGATTCAGGACAAGCTAACAGTAAGTTCAACGGAAGCCAAAAACTATACAGATGAATTGAAAATGATCAATGGGTGTTATTATCCAAACTATAAGGATTGAGTTTCTTTTTGCCAGTAATAAATTATTAGGCGGAATGAAGATGTTTCATTGACAATGCAGGAGGGGGAAAATTGGTATTTTTTCATGCGATGGAAGGGCTGGTCAGCATTATCATAATGGTTTCAATAGGGTATATCCTGGCTGCAAAAGGATGGTTTAATCAAGAAAATTCAAAATTGCTACCCCAATTGATAAATTACGTTGCATTGCCGACATATATGATTTGGAATTTATTGACCACCTTTGATAAATCAGCCTTTTTACTTATGCTTAATGGAATCGCCGTTCCAATAATATCAATGCTTATCAGTTTCGCCATAGCTTTTCTGCTTTCAAAGGCTCTACAATTGCCTGCCAATAGAGCAGGAACTTTCAGATCAATTTTCTTTTGCTCCAGCTCGGTATTTGTTGGTGTGCCGGTTAATTTGGCATTATTCGGTGAAAAGAGCATTCCTTATGTCTTGGTATACTTTCTCGCAAATGCTATTCTGTTTTGGACAATTGGCAATTATTCAATCAGTTTGGACGGAACTGCGGTTCCGGCGAAAATCCTGAGTCTTAAAACAGTAAAGAGAGTATGCTCTCCGCCACTTGTTGGTTTTGCAGTTGCAGTATTCATGATACTTTGCGGAATTCATTTGCCGGATTTTGCAATTAACACAACCAAGTATTTGGGAAGCATGACCACACCTTTATCAATGCTGTTTATTGGAATTACAATATTTGGAATTCAAATAAACAAAATAAAATTTAGCAATGAGTTGCTGGCCATATTGCTCGGAAGATTTGTGATCTCCCCTATAGTCATTCTAATCGTTGTATTCTTTTTTCCAATTCCGGAACTTATGAAAAAAGTCTTTGTTATTCAAGCCGCTTTGCCTGCCATGAGTCATAATACAGTGCTTGCCAAGGTATATGGAGCAGACGCGGAATATGCAGCTTTAATGGTGGCAATTACAACACTTTTCGCAGTGTTTGCTATTCCTGTATATATGGTGATTACATGAAATCACCAGAATTGATCAAAATATAAAAGCTTCCAGCCATTCGTGGTTGGAAGCTTTTTGTGTGTACGCCCGGCATGGGCGTCGTCTATAGGGTGAAAGTCCCGAGCGGGGGCTGGCGAGCGCCTACCGTTAGCCAAGAGCAAGGGTGTCCGTCGCGAGACGGAATCTGAAGGAAGCTGGAGGCAAATGCTCGACCTGAGGTATACGAACCCAATTTGAGGCTGTTTCAGCCGGACGAGTCTGCACGAGAAGACGAAGTCCGAAGCCGCCAAGGGCTGAAGCAGTAAACTTGGGCAGGTGCATGAGTGGAAAGATGACGTTCTTATCCGGGGAGGCCTGCGGTCACGCCGACTGAGTCGGCAACCGCCGCCGTGAGGCGGCGCTGAAATCGCAGGAGTCAGCCGAGGCCATAGTACGGAGAGCGGGACGCCGCGCCGGAAGGGCCGAACCCAAAGAAAGAGAGGGAAACTATGCGTTCGCGTGATGAGCAATTACAGCAGCCAACTTCAGAAGAAGGCTTACGGCAAAAAGTAGCGGTGAAGCCGCAAAAGTATGCCGGAGCGCTGAGCCCATCACCGGCACAAGTGGACCTGCCCTCTCGCGAAGACCCTGGTGAACTGCTGGAGAAAACGCTGGAGCGGGAAAACATGAAACGCGCCTACCAGCGGGTGAAACAAAACGGAGGAGCTCCCGGCGTCGACGGGATGGATACCGCCACACTGGCGGGATATCTCCAGACCAACTGGGAAACAACTAAAGAACAGCTCCGAACGGGAACTTACCGGCCGCAACCCGTGAAACGGGTGGACATTCCAAAACCCGGAGGCGGGACGCGGGCGCTGGGTATCCCAACCGTATTGGATCGCCTGATCCAGCAGGCCCTTCTGCAGACACTGACCCAGATATTCGATCCTTACTTCAGCCCGGAAAGCTACGGCTTCCGGCCGGGGAAACGGTCGCATGACGCAATCCGGCGGGCGCAGGAACACATCCGGGAAGGCTATCGGTTTGTCGTGGACATGGACCTAGAGAAATTCTTCGACCGGGTCAACCACGACATGTTGATGGCGCGGGTGGCGCGAAGAGTGGGAGACAAACGAGTTCTGAAACTCATCCGCAGTTACTTAAGCGCCGGAGTCATGGAATGTGGCGTAGTAAGTAGGACAACAGAGGGAACGCCGCAGGGCGGTCCGTTGAGTCCGCTATTGTCGAACATTCTGCTCGATGACTTGGACCGGGAACTGGCGCGGCGCGGGCATCGGTTCGTCCGCTACGCGGACGACTGCAACTTGTTCGTGCGAAGCAGGCGGGCAGGAGTTCGGGTGATGGAATCGGTGGTCCGGTTTGTGGAAGGCAAGCTCAAACTCAAGGTAAACCGGGAGAAGAGTGCAGTAGACCGACCGTGGAAGCGAAAGTTTCTTGGCTTTAGTTTCTTGAACGACAAAGCGGGAACCATCCGGTTAGCGCCAAAGACGCTGGAGCGTTGCAAGGAGAGAATCCGACAACTCACGAACCGAACATGGTCCGTGGCGATGGAAGAAAGAATCCGGCAGGTTAACCAGTATCTGCGGGGCTGGATTGGATATTTCCATGTGGCATCGGCCAAGAAGCATTGCGGGGAACTGGACCAATGGTTACGGCGGCGACTGCGCATGTGCCTCTGGAAACAATGGAAGAGGGCGTGGACACGTTTCCGAAACCTCCGGGCGCTGGGCGTACCGGAGTGGGCGGCGTGGATGATGGCCAAATCCAGCAAGGGACCCTGGGCCATGGCCCGCAACACAAATAATGCCCTCGACGTTACCTATTGGGAACGTCAAGGGCTGTTGAGTTTGCTTGCACACTATGGAAAACTTCGTCAATCCTTGGGAACCGCCGGATGCGGACCCGCATGTCCGGTGGTGTGAGAGGTCGGGGGCTCGCCGCCCCCTCCTACTCGATTGGTGGATGGATTTATTGTTTGGGACAGAGGGGCAAGTGGGTTTGGGGCATAAAGGCAAGGTGTTCGTATCTACAGGATACATTTAGTGTGGTAAAATAATTATCTGTAGGAGTTCTGCTCGATGCAGTAATTTCATACGACCTTTGAGGTTTCGACACTAGAATAAAGTCAATGAGGTGAAGATCAATCTTATGTACGTGTTTTCCATTGCGTTGATTGTTGCATCGAATATTATGTATCATGTTTGTCAGAAATCGACTCCAGAAAGTGCCAATTCAATGGTATCTCTACTCGTAACATATTTGTCTGCATCAATGATAACTCTTTCTGCCTTCCTGCTTTTTCACTCTGACAAAAATTTTGTTCATTCATTAAAAGAACTAAATTGGACAAGCGCTGCGCTAGGGATCGCAATTGTTGGACTTGAGTTTGGGACGCTAATGGCGTATAGGGCAGGATGGGATATAAGTGTAGGGTCTTTAGTTGCAAATATTCTGCTTGCCATTATGCTTATTCCCGTAGGTATTCTCTTTTACCAAGAGGGATTTGCTCTTAACAGAACACTGGGAGTTGTATTTTGCGCCATAGGGCTGATTCTTCTAAACAAGAATTAATGATATTTTTTTAGTTTCACAGTTTCTTAAATTATTATTAACCAACCAAGGCACCTTCATCACAAGGTGCCTTGGCTTTTTATTGTTAATGATGATGTTTGGGGCGTGCGGTGCAGAAGTAAAGGGTACAGTTTGGAAATGTTGAGTCCTTCGGTTCATTGAAATAGGACTATAGACTCAAGGAACAGATAGATACAATAAGGAAATCAAATAGCAAATGCTAAAAAATACTAGATTGTTAATAAATATAATATCGGAGGAAGTTCAACTATGATATCGATTACAGGAAGAAAAGTGATAATTGGTATTATAGCTATACTTGCCATAACTATAGGCACACTCTCGTTTCTAATATTAAAACCTTCAATCGGAACTACAAATGGTCTCGGTCAACCCAAAATGTTGTTATCGTCCTCAGAAAACAGCAGTATACCATCAAAAATAACATCCCAAAATCAAGTTTCCGAGCAAACATCATCACCCCGAAACACTACTTTAATCCAACCAGCGGAAAAAGAGATGGTTCGTGGACTCCTTCCATTCTTTTCTGCAATCAATACAAAAGACTTCCAAAGCATGAAAAAATTGCATTTGGGGATGAGAAGTATTTCAGAATCCGAGCTTTCGACCAGATTGTCTTCTATCAATAGCTATACTCTCCAAGGGATGGAGCATGTCTCCCAAAAGGGCAACACGCTTATGGGTTTAATTCTATACACCGCCGACATGAACATACCCAATACCATTGGCAAGAATCTTGCCCCTTATATGTCAAATGTCGAATTGATTAAAGAAGGAGATGTTTGGGTTATTAAGTCTTGGGTTCAGATAACGGGAGAAAAGGGTCGAGAAGGAGATGTGAAGTATTTCAATGAGGTCTTCGCCAAAATGAGCTCAGCTGAAAAACGATATGGTGTAAAAGATTTATCAAAATGGGCGGCTCTGAAAGAATAGGTCGAACTGTGGTACGCGCTGCTCAAAAAAAGGCTCTTTGGATGTAATTCCGAAGAGTCTTTCTTATGTCCGAGGGCAATATTCCTTGGACAGTGACAGGTTGAGCCATTTAGTCCATTGAAATAGGACTATAGACTCAAGGAAGAAAAAGGAAAATGAGGAAGGGTAATAGATATATGAAAAAAGACTCAAGGCAAAAGCTTAGTGATGGAGTCGGTTTGTTAAACTAATTTCATCACAACCAGACCATTAACAATACCCGTACCGAACAATTCAATGCGCTACGGAGCATCCGAAGAGTTTTAATGGAATGTAAATGGACTCAATATTAGTAATATAAGGTCTGTACCGACTGTTCGTGAATGACTACATAAACTCGGAGGAAAGGCATGACGATAACCAAGTGGAAAATAGCATTGGGGACAACCGAACTTCTAAGGAAAATGAAACCATGGGTTAAAGAAGGACTTGTCATCCTGACCTTGTTGATAACATATGGATTTGTGAAGGAATGGTTTTTGGCGACGTACCCCCATACTAGACTTGGAGGGGCTATGTGGTTAAGGAATCTGCAATGGATATTTTCCAAACCCGTTTGTCTATTTTATGCACTGCTGCTTTCAGCTGATGGAGTGGGTGGCTTTGGGATTCTATCCATTATAACGGTTACTTGCTTCGTGAGAGTTAAATACTTTTGGAAATGGATAACTGTCACGGGGATTTCTATTACACTGATTTCCTTTACCCTTGAACTTCTTATAAGAACTGGTCGCACAAGGTCCGTTCTAGTTGCAGTAATCGATACGGCATCTTTGATCTTCGTTTTTGCATTGCCAATATATTGGTACAGAGGTTTGTATAAAAACGAACTGGCACGAAGGAAAACTTGAGCATCAAATCCTCGTGCAACAGACGGAAAGATGTACATATGATGGCGGAATGAACGTTGTGTTCAAAGGCAATTATATTGAGCCTGAATAGGATTGGTGAAAATTATGCGATTTGAACAAAAAATTCTTCTCATTGCAGGAAAATTTGCATATAAATGGAGAAGTACATAATTGAAAATAGCTAATTGTTCATTAAATTGCACAGCTTGTGGAGGTGATATACCCTTATTGCTTTTGAGGCACAGTTGTCATAGAAGAATCCAATCAAACCTAACGAAGTCAATGATCAAAACATTAAGGGAGGATTGTATTTTGAGCTTATTGAAAATAAGGTTGTTAGCCGGATTGCTATTAATGATGATGATTGTGGCATTGCCAGGCGTGGGATTGGCTGGGAGCCAAGATTTTACTTTGGTGAATAATTCGCCCTACGCGATTGTAGGTTTTTGGGTAGCACCGGCTGATAGTGATAATTGGGAAGAAAACGTTTTGGCAGGAACATCCTTAGGAAAAGGCGAAAGCATAGACATCACTTTTGATAATTCAAATAATGTCACGTGGTGGAACTTTCGAATCAAGGACAGCAGCGGGAAAGTGTGGAACTGGACAAAGAAAAAGTACAACTTAAAAGTAATCGCTGAACTTACATACTATTATAATAATGCAGGCGGCGCAATTGACTATAAATAAAGTTGTGAGGTTGGTAATTGATTTGTTTGATTTTAATATGAGAACTGCATCAGTTTAAGATTGAGGACAGTCTTCCAGCCATTTGCGGTTGGAAGCCTTATGTTTTGTGCGCGAGAAGTATCGCAATTGTTGGACTTGAGTTTGGGACGCTGATGGCGTATAGGGCAGGATGGGATATAAGTGTAGGGTCTTTAGTTGCAAATATTCTGCTTGCCATTATGCTTATTCCAGTAGGTATTCTATTTTACCAAGAGGGATTTGCTCTTAATAGAACACTGGGAGTTGTATTTTGCGCCATAGGGCTGATTCTTCTAAACAAGAATTAATGACGTTTTTTTAGCTTCACAGTTTTTAAATTATTATTAACCAATCAAGGCGCCTTCATCACAAGGTGCCTTGGCTTTTATTGTTGATGAATCAGTAGGGGGCAGAGGGGCAACATACAATTATTAGAAATTGCAGGTGCCTTTGCAGTAAAGAGTTAATAACTATTTACTGGCGCTATATGTAAAGGAGAGAATTTGATGCAATACCGTGTTCAAAATAATTGTGAGAATGTTAATTGGGATACAGTTTGCTGTTTATTGAAGGAAGCCGGATTAGCAACCCGGACTGTCGCGTTAATCAAAAAGGCTTTTACAAACAGTTATTGTGTAGCATTTGTCTTTGATAATGCTTTGCTTGTGGGAGCTGGTAGAGCGATTTCTGACGGTGCTTATCAAGCGGCAATTTATGATATTGCTGTATTGCCAGCATATCAAGGTAAAAAACTTGGCAAATTGATTGTCGATGAGCTTCACAGGAATTTGCAGGGATTCAATGTCATTTTGTATGCAAGCCCTGGAAAAGAAGAATTCTATTGTAAACTCGGCTATAGTAAAATGATTACTGGAATGGCAAAATTTAATAATGAATCGAGTATGCGTGAAAAAAGATTTATTGAGTAAATGGTAGCCGTGGCACATTAGCTTTTTTGTTATAGACAACGACAAAAAAATAACATGACTCGACTTTTTCAAGTCCAGTGCCTATCCGAAACACAGGCTATAGCCTAAAATTGATTATCGGAGGGAAATAGAATGGAACACGAGCTAAAAGAGTTTATCAAAAAATGTGACCGCGCAATCAAACAAGAAGACTTCGATACATTGATGAATTACTATACTGATGATGCGATCTTGGTTGTAAAGCCTGAAATGATAGCGCGTGGAAAAGAGGAAATCAAAAAAGCATTTATTGCAATTTCCAAATATTTCAATAATAGCATTGTGCCAACACAAGGGGAAATGATAATTTTGGAAGCTGGAGATATCGCATTGGTTCTTTCTCAAACGCTTCTTGAAGCAAACAACAAAAAGGATTCGGAGTATTCAATGGATAGAAGGGCAACCTATGTATTTAGGAAAGATGCACAAGGTAAATGGCTCTGCGCGATTGATAATTCATATGGCACGGACTTAATCAATAAATAGGCAAATTGCGAATCCGCAAAATATTTATAGCTGAATAATTCCTTTGAGCTTTTTACTCGTTGTTGTTATGGAATGTGCGTTTATAAGAAGAGGTTGAAGAAAATGTTGCGGCAACCTGGCAAAAAGACAAATGATATATTTTCAAACTTTATTATTCTTGCGCTAACTGTTTTCTTGATAAGTGGTCATTATAGTTATGCAGAAGCTGCAAACTCTCCGGAAGAGAAAAGAATTCTCATCTTGGATTCATTTCAAATTTTAAAAGCTTCCAGCCACTCGTGGTCGGAAGCTTTTTGTGTTGGATGATAGAGTTTTTGGGGTGTTGGTGATCAGTTTGGTGAGCGAGTGCCAGTCTGGGTGGCAATGAATAAGATTATTCTTGATGATGGTTGGCAGTGAGAGCGATTTGAGAAAGTCATTCTAAAAACGCGAACATTATTGTTCTTTTTTAAGACCTTCATAATAGCGATTCACGACTGCACTTGCAAGGCAAAGGCCGGCATCAATTATTGGAATATCAGTGGGGTGATGAGCTGCAACAATATTTAAATCGGTGCAAGCTAATATCAGTGAATCGGCTTGCTCTCCAAGTTCGTTAAGCAATTCCTGCCAATTTGAATGGGCTTGATCCAATCCGTTAGGTTCTTTCACTCCCGAGATCACTTGATTGACCAGATGTTGCCAAGATTCTTGCCATACGAACTGACACCCTAGTGTTGCTAGTCCGTCTTGATAGATTCCTGACTCAAGGGTTGAGGGAGTGGACAGGAGGGCAACCCGCCCTTTGTTGCGAGGGATGTGTTTTATCGCTTCCTCAACCATGTTCAAGAGGGGGGTATCTACGGATTTTTTAATGTTTTCAAAATAGCGATGAGCAGTATTGCATGGAATAGCAATAAAATCAACTCCTGTGGAGGCGATTTTTTGGGCACCGCTGATAATAGCAAATTCCAAAGCCTCATGATCCAATGGACGGTCTATATAAAAAGGAGTAGGGCATGAATAGATCATCATTGGAGGAAAATCAATATCATATTTTGCGGCATACTTTTCTTGACAGAGTTGAACTACTTTATCTACAAACGGGGCTGTTGATTTCGGTCCCATGCCAGCAAGAATTCCGATCATTGTTTGAAGCCTCCTGCGATAGAATTAAAGTACGATATAAATGCATAAGAATTTATTATGTTTGTTTCATTTCTCGCCAAAGCATGAACGCGATCAACCGGGCAAGATAAAACCCAAAATACTGAACCAAAGAGGAACAACCATACCGTTGAAACAATGTGCTATTGGAATATGAGACGGAGTCAATGCATTGAGAAAATATTACGAGGGAAGGGTAATATGAAATGCTTATTCGCGTTAATTCCAATGATGCCGATAATCCAAGTTTGAGCTTTATCGATTTATAAAATGAATTTGGCTGAATCTTTGTTGAAATAATGCCCATATGCATAGAAGGTAAAAGGCTTTTCAGATTTTCGTCCGAGGAGCCCTTTGCTATTGGGGGATTATTTTGATTGTTTGGTCAACCTATTCTTTCATTTTTATAAGTTGTTCAATGTCATTGCTAGCCAAGAAAGGTATATTGTGAGTAATTTTTTCGACAGACCAATCCCACCATTTTACAGCTAATCACTTTGCTACAACTTGATCGTCAAATCTTTGTTTGATGATCTTGGCAGGATTGCCACCAACAATTGTGTATGGGGGCACATCTTTTGTTACAATCGATTTTGCAGCGATAATTGCTCCATCGCCAATTCTGACACCTGGTATCACAACTGATTCATAACCAAGCCAAAAATCGTTGCCGATTACTGTATCTCCTTTGATTGGTAGGTTGGTCAACGCAGGTCGCCCTGCTTCCCATCCTGAGCCAAATATACCAAATGGATATGTTGTCAAAGCCTCCATTTTATGATTGGCGCCGTTCATGATAAAGTTGACGCCAGCGGCTATGGCACAAAATTTCCCGATGATTAGTTTGTCTCCAATGAAATCGTAGTGATACAAGACGTTTTTTTCAAATCCTTCGGGATTTTGCGGATCATCATAATAGGTATAGTCACCAATTATGATGTTAGGGTTTTTGACGACATTTTTTATGTAACATACTCGAGGATGCCCTGGCATCGGGTGGGGAGTATTCGGACAGGGTCCATATGATTCATTACTAATCATACTAAAGATTTCAACCCTTTCTGTGGGTGATTAATGATAACGCATTTAAGTTTGGCGATCCAAATGGCGATCGTGAAATGATTCTTTAGCCATGCATCAATACTAGCGAATTGACTTGAGCCTGTCAATTAAGCGCAAGTTCATCCAGCAACTCGTCACAGGTGTTAGTAATTTCTCTATCACTGCCTTAACCGGATCACCGATAACATAACCAACGCTGATTTTTTATCAAATTAAACCGAGCGGGCGCAAATGCCAAGCTGAGATAATATTCGGGACTGCCCCTTTTCTGAGAAAGACATTGCAGAGGCGGCAATTGCAGCGGAAGCCCTATGTGTTTCCAGATTAAATTGGGGCAGTTGGGCACAACAAGAAAACTGAATAAGAAAATTTTCAGGAGAATGAGAGGCTGTTTTGTCATCCAGGAAGCCTTGGTCTGTGAGATAATTCCGTAATATTTGCTCGCTTGGCTCAGCTGGTGTGAATAATTTGGGAATGGAGTACGTAACCAACTAATGAAGGTTTAATAATTTTAACAGAGAAGTAGTAAAAATGGAGTCTGTAAAAAAGAGGAGTCGTATTTGTGAAAAAACTGCTATTAGTGATGATAATGCTTTGTTTGGCTGGAATTGGAGTAGGACAAGCATCAGTTTCAGCTAAAGACTACAACGAAACCGCCAGCCAACTTCTTCTAAACGCTGTAAAAAATGATGACTTGGAGCAAGTAAAACAAGCCTTTGTTATGGGAGCCGATCCTAATTATTTACAAAGTCGCTCTGATGCACCATTCACCAGAGCCATACGGAACTCTAAATCCACTGCTATTGTTCAATGTTTTATTGATAATGGTGTTGATGTTAATTTCAAAGCAGAGGGTAACGGTACTTATCCGTCCGCTCTTGCATGGGCATTTAGTGAAAGACGCTTGGATATAATTAAAATGTTACTTAATGCTGGAGCAGATCCCAATTTAAGCTTCGATGGAGAAATTCTAAAAGACCATAAAATTTATGATATTCATGGAGTCACTATTGCTTTTTGGGCAGTACGATCAGATAAACTTATTGATTTAGATATATTAAAATTATTAATCGAAAAAGGTGCGAACGTAAATAAAGCAGATAGTATGGGAAATACTCCGTTGCTAGAAGCCTGTGAACGAGGCAAATTAGAAAGCGTTAAAATTTTATTAGCAAATGGCGCAAACCCAAATCAAGCCAATTTAATAGCGGAAAAACCGCTGGATTTAGCAATAAAATCAGGAAATAATGAATTAATAGATCTATTAACGCCTCTTACAAAATTGCTTCCACTTACGAAAAATTAGCGATGTTTAGAAAGGGCAATGCAGTTCCCCCAATTGGATTTCCTTGTAAGAGAATGTCGAGCAAAAAGCATCGCCTGACATAGGTGCATTTCGTCGCTAATGCACGAAATTAAGAGAAATCATCGTTTGGGCTCCGCGTGAAGCAATATGCTTCATATTCCATTGAGCCGAGAGGGGGGATGTCCCATCGGCAATAGGAACCCGCCAATTTTACTCGAAAACTTGCTAGTTTTCCTTTTTGTATTTTAAACAAACCGGAAACCGTATAATATGGACAAAGAAGGGCTTATCCTGATGAACTGTGGATTAGTCGACATACTGAAGTAAAGCAAAAGAAGGAGAGATGAATATGAGGAAAGCAATGCAAGCGGTTATTCTGATTACCTTTATTTTTGCCATTTCGGTAATCGCGACTCCCATTGCCAGCGCCACTATCGGTCCTATCAACGGGCACACTTTAATTACTGAGCCAGATGATGGCACAACATTTTTGGTTAATCAAATCAATTCAGCACAAAGCACTATTGCTATTACCATTTATGAATTCGATAATTCAACCCCGTTATACGGAGCTATTCTAGCTGCAGCGCAAAGAGGCGTAAAGGTTGATATTACTTACAATTATAGTTCCTTTGCAAGCACCAGTGGAAAACAACAAACTGTTACAAGTTTCATGCAATCGTTAACTCAGCAATCAAGCAATATTCAAACTCATCCCGCCAGTAATGTATATGAGGTCACGCACCAAAAAGGAATTGTCATTGATGGGAAAGCAGCTTTCATTTGCAGCTTTAATTTTCTTGCCAACTATTTCAGCGGCACTCGTGACTTTGGAATTTTTACAACCATTCCAGCCGAAGTGAATGAAGTGGCAAAGGTTGCAGCGGCTGATTTCATTGACAACAACTATAATCAAAATGGCACTGCATTCCCTGGCAATCAATTAACCACCCCGGAATTAGCCTGGAGTAATTATAACCAGGGAAATTCCCGCACGAAACTTAGCGCTCTGATTCAAAGCGCTAAAAGTAGCATATTCATTTATCAGGAACTCGTGGAAGACCAAGCCATGATCAATGTGATTTGTAATGCCATAAAGGCAAATCCTAAGCTGGATGTGCGCATTATTGCGCCCCAACTGTCCGGATCAAATGGTACCGATGGAAACTTGGCAGGGTTGAATCAAATAAAACAAGCAGGCGGACGCTATATCGAAGTGCCTTCTCAGGCTGCGAACAAACTTTATGTACACGCAAAAATGATTCTGGTCGATTATAATAATCCAATTCGTGTTCCTGCAACAGCGGCAGCATATATTGGGTCAATAAATTTTTCAACCACATCGCTCGATAAAAATCGGGAAACTGGGATCGTCATTAAAGAGCAACCCATTATGGCTTCGATATATAAAACATTTATGAGTGATTGGAATGCTAACGGAGGGAATTTATAACGGAGGAGTGTTATTAATGTTAAAGCGACTCACAGTTATTCTTGTTTGTCTGATGGTGGTGACAAGTTTGAGCACGGTATTTGCTTCTTCTATTGTCGTTTCACGCGGTGATAAAACAATGAACGATTTGATCAAGGGAGAACAGATGCTTACCAATGAAGCTGAAATAACAACAGCTTTCAAAGACCAGATGATTCTAATGATGTATATTAGATCAATAGATCAACTGCTGATGGTGATGACTCCGGACCAAATGAAGACAACGGCTCAAAGTTTTCTAAAAACCCAGACGACGCAGGAAACGAAGGAACAACTGATACTATCAATTCACACGAAGATGCTGGAAATGAACCAAGATCAATTATCATCTATGCTGGAGAAGGGGTTATTGGTGACGTCATTAAACGCGCAGAGAAATATGCTAAAGGACAATAACAGAATGGTTACGAAACCTAGGGGATTGGCTTTGGATTGACTGTAAACAATGTGCTTTTTCATAAGATTGAGATGAAAGAGTAATTTGTTAGCAACAGGGCTGAGGCATAAATCAATAATGTAGGAGGGAATTGACTGTGAAAAGGATTTTCGGTGTGCTTCTATTGGTGATTCTACTTAGTACAGGCGTCTGTTTTGCTGAATCGGACATTCCTAACCTCGTCGGAACATGGGCAGTGCAATCTGAAGGAGCATTTGTAAGCAAAGGGGAAGCGCCTGGAACTTGGACTCACTTCCGAGAAGGCGCCAACTCCATAACTGCAGAACTCATTGTGACCAAGCAAGAAGGCAGAGTCTTCTATGGAACCTTCACGTCCAAGAACGCAACTGAAAACTTGGCGGGAGTTATTGGGTGGGACAACAAATCTTTCTATCTTGTCGATCAAGATGGATTCACAGACGGAACTATTGTCAACAACAATAAAATGACCTGTATTTACCGACATGTGGGTGACAAAGACTCCGTTGTTGCGGCAGCGATTGTGACACGCAAAAAATAAAGTGACGTCATAAAAACATATAATCAAAGTCAGAGGCTTCCAGCCATTCATAGTTGGAAGCCTCTTGTATTGGGTGATTGAATTTCGATGATTTGATAATCGATTTAAAAAATTACAGCAGTCTGAGTGCCGACGCGTGAGAAGGATAAGCTGCTGGTGTTTGGTGTAACTGGACTGTTATAACTTTAATAGTTCAGCTATATTTCCGCCAAGCACTTGGCTCAAAACACCTGGATCGTCAATAAGCTGTTCGAGAACTAACCTTGCGACTAATGGTGATGAATAGGGAGCATCCGAGCTGAATAAACTTCTCGTGGGGAATTCTTTGATGGCATAAGTCGGCGCCATTGTTGTAAAAGTAGCGGATAAGTCCAGATAGATATTGGGAATCGCATAAATTTCTTGTAACGTTGCTAACCAATGCATACCCCCTAAATGTCCAATGATTGTTGGCACAGAGGGATAGCGTTTAGCTAAATTCAGCAAGTCCTTTATGTCACCAAAATTCAACGGAAAAAACGCATGTACCCATAGGGGCAATCCGCCTGCTTCTTGCGATGCGCGAAAGAGGTCTTCCATCTGCGGTATTTGCCCAGATTGAGGTGCTAGTTCGCCAATTCCCCGAAAGTCATTCGCCAGGATGTATTTCTCAATCCAAGTTAGATTTTCATTATAGGATAAGCCAAAGGGAATGGAACCAAAGCCGATATATCTTTCAGGGGCAGCTTTTATAACTGCAACGAGCTGTTCGATGGCATGAATTCGTTCCGTTAGAGGGTTTTTGGTTCCATTCAATATGTCATATAGAGTATTCATCTCTTTTTCCAATTCGGAAAGATTATTTGCAATCTCAGGATGAATAGTGGATGTGAAAAGAACGGTCAAATCGACGTTAGCTTTATCCATCCCCTGGATTTGTTTTTCGGGGGGCAGCATAACGTGCGCGTGGCTGTCAATAATCATATTATCGCCTCATTTCATTATTTGAAGTTTCCGCAGTGGACTGTTCAAACTCTTTCATTTTGCTTTCAAGATGCGATTGAATCTGTTGCAATATTTGTATCTGCGCTTTCACTTGTGCATATTTTGTTTTATAGAGTATATAGGCTTCCTGGCATATTGGGTGATTATTGTGTGGAAGAATGGGGCAGTCAATGATTTTCCCTATAGCTGCTGTGTTGAGTCCTAAGCTTAGGTACAGTTGAATTGTTTTCACTCTGGTAATTGCATCGTTTTCATAATTTCGGTAACCATTCGGCGATCGTTCTGAGTTGATCAACCCTCTTGATTCATAGTGTCTTATGGAGCGAATACTGGCACCTGTTTTACATGACAACTCTTTAATTAGCATAATGGGTGTTCCTCCAGCCGATCATGATTTTATTTTAAAGTATGACACTTATGTTATAGTCAAGCAATATCCTGTAATTTTTCAGCTGAATCCTTTCTTTCGTCGAATAGAAGCGTTCATAGAGAATGCAAAGGAAGGATATGGATGATTGAATAACAATATAATATAAAAAAATGAGCCTTGCGGCTCAAGTTGGTATCATACTACTCTATAATCTGCTTTGGCGGATTCCCTTCGATTGTCGGAGGGACTTTTTTTTCTAAACTTTTCGCGATCTTTTTTAATGATTTTGAGATGCAGTACATGAAGTACAGAAAAGCTCCAGCAGTTAGCAGGTGGAAAACCACAAAAACGATTCCGATGCCAGATCGTCCAGGATACATAAGTTGTTCATCTCCTTTAATAATGAGTTTGACTCTATCTAAACGATAACATTTAATTGTGTAGATAGTATGTCGAGTTTATGACAAGTTTATGGCGATATATCTTTTTCGACAGAGGAATAACAAATATTCGGCAGATTTTCTGATTGGGGCTGGAATCGGTGAATGAGTAAGATTGCGGTTGCCCTGAAGGAATCCATCAATGAATTCAAGCACAGAGTGTATAATTTTTACTCTGTTTATGAGAATTTTGTTATTTGGACGTGATAATGCAGTTATCAATAGTTTGGGGTAGAATTTGCACATTGATACATGATAACGCTAAAAAATATTAAGTAGAATGCAAGGAGGGACATGTATGTCAAACATTCGCCTGTGGGAACCAATGAATGAGATTGTTCGAGATTTTGAGAAATTCCCCAGATTGCTTGATTTCCCCAATATACCCGTACTGTTTAAGGGCGGCGAACCTAAGGTTGACATCATTCAAACAGACAAAGAAGTTGTAATGAAAGCGGATGTTCCTGGTGTCAAGAAGGAAGACCTTCAGGTAACGGTTACGGAAGACACAATTACAGTGCGAGGCGAAGCAAAGTCCAGCACGGAAACCAAGAAAGAAGACTATTTCTTTTCGGAGCGCTTCTACGGAAGTTTTTGTCGGACTTTACCCTTGCCTGCGATGGTGGACTCCAGCAAGGCAAAAGCTAAATTCGATGAGGGAGTGCTGACTGTTACTGTTCCCAAAGCGGCGAAACCTGAAAAGGGAAATGCAATAAACATCGAATAACCATGGAGCGTAATATATCAATAGGGTGATTGTTTTTTGCAGGGGCTAGAAACCTCCAACATTAAAACGGGGCTTCCGGGCATTTGCTGAGGGAGGCCCTGTCTGTTTTTACCCCTGAATCAGGATTGGTAATTGAGTCTGAGATTTCGGTTCAAGATAATGGTTCAAAGATTTACGAAAGAGGGTTTGGCAAATGTATGTGGTCAAGACGAGTTCACAACTGATGGAAGCAGTCAGAGAAAGTGCCCGTGAAATAATGGTAGTGGGCAGATTAGCTCCGAAAATATTGGAATTGTCGCGTCGCCCCAATTCAAGGAGCTACTATGTAGCGCCTAAAGAGTTTTCTTTTGGCAATCTATTAAATAACTTCAATATTCATGCCGTCTACGACAGCAGTCAAAACCTCATCGCTACTGTCTTTCAACAACGAAGCGGACAGCAAGCATAATTGGACTATTTGACTATTAACGTAGAAAAATCAAGGCTCTTCGGATTTTCTCCGAGGAGCCTTTTGCTGCGTGCCAATAGATATGGATTAAATCCCGGCAACGTTTAACTGCTATATGATGCAAATCCTGTTGTGTTAAACTGATATCATCCAAAGGAAACGATGTCGATGATGATTGGGCAATGGTTGATGCTGAGGATTTCGAAAGGAGCAATAAACAATGAAGAGAATCGGTGCAATATTAACGGTTTTTGCGACCCTATCAGTGTTTTTTTCTGGCGTGGTATCCGCATGGGATGGGAACTGGTCAAGAGACTCCAACTCCTCGGAGCGTGGCTCTCAGCTGATCATTAGTGGCGCGAATGAGAAATTATTTAATTTCAAGATCGATGCCAGGTGGAAAAATCACACAGGTGGAATTGAAGGTGCGGCTGAAATTTCTTCGGAACACGTAGCCATATTTAATGGAAAAAATAATTGCCAATTAACATTCCAGGCTGTTGATGGAGCCATCCTCGTGCAACAGACGGACGGATGCACCTTTTATAGCGGAATGAATGTTGTCTTCAAAGGCAAATATATTCAGGTATATAATTAGTTCATATTAACTTTTGCAGATTGATGTATTGAGGAGAGATTAGAAGTTGAAAGACCTAATTGACTTACGGGTTCATACCTATTACTGGGACCAGGATCTAAATTGTGCAGTGACTACATTGAAAATATTAGGGGAAATCTTCTGCATCGAGCTTCAACCTCAAGTGCTGGAAGCCGCGATTGGGATGCCGGGAGCAGGTAGGTTCGGTGCTCAGTGTGGCCTTGTAGAGGGTAGCTTGATGTTCATTGGAATCTATGGAAAAGCAAAAGGATTTGAACATGAACAAATTGTCACTGTTTGTCATAGCTTCGCCAGCGCATTTCAACAACGATTCGCTAGTTTGCAGTGCAAAGACTTACGACCGCAAGGATTTAAACAGGATAATCCACCGCATCTCTGCGAAGAGAAAACAAAAACTGCCATCTGCTTTTCTGCGAATTTTATCGCAGAAGAAATTGGCACATTTAGTGCGTGACATAGAAAAGGTGTTTGGATTTCATTATGACACATAAATTAGGCTTACCTGAATCAGTAAATTACTGGATTATTCCTCAGCTGCAGAATCTTGAATTGCTTTGTGCAACATATACTACGCAAGTTTTTCCCCGTCACATTCACGAAGGATATGCGATTGGAGTAATCGAGCAAGGCGCGCTTGCTTTTTCGTATAGAGGAGAGCGCGTGATAGCGCCTTCCGGCTCTGTCAATTTGGTGATTCCAGGAGAGGCGCATGATGGTTATGCAGCAACTCCAGAGGGCTGGACTTATCGAATGTTTTATCTTTCGCGGGATTTGATTGAACAAGTTGCATATAATCTATATGGGAAGGCTCGAAGCCCTTATTTTGCAACAGGAGTCATTCAAGATCGTAACTTAGCGAATCAAATCAGTATAACACACCGATTTTTGGAGGAACGAAATTCACCTACACTTGAACAAGAGTCACTTGTTTTTTCAATGCTGACAGCATTTGTTGCCCGCCATTCTGACCAACGAACAGATTTGTGCTATTGGGGAAAAGAGGACCAAGGCGTAAAATTAGTTAAGGACTATATTGAAGAGCATTATTCGGAAAACATTTCGCTGCAAGACCTTTCCACAACATGCCATTTGAGTTCGTTTCACCTAATCCGCGTATTTAAAAATCACATCGGAGTTCCACCACACATTTACCAGAAACAAGTTCGGATCAAAAGAGCCAAAGAGTTTCTCGCTAAAGGGTTTTTGCCTGCATTTGTTGCCCACGAAATGGGGTTTGTGGATCAAAGCCATTTTTCAAAACAGTTCAAACAAATTACTGGGATTACTCCAAGCCAATACAGCAATTTCATACAAGAGCGGTTTCACCCAAACGATGTAATATGAAGGTGGAAGGTTAATCGTTATTGTTGAGGAGCTGATTCACATGTTGAAAATTGCCGAACAATGGAAAAACTCATTCCCGGGAGCTAGTGTAGGCATCTTGGTAGTTGACCAAGTGACTAACCCTGAGCACAGTGGAGTGCTGGATGAACAAAAGCGAATGATTGAAAACGAACTTAGACTCAAATTTTCCAATCGGAACGAATTGGTCGAAAATCCTATCATAAGTGCGTACATTGCCTATTATAAAAAATTTGTAAAGACCTACCATGTGCAACAGCAAATGGAGTCGGTGATTTTCAAAAGCAAGAGTATTCCGAGTGTTGCAGGGTTAGTCGAAACCATGTTTATGGCTGAATTGAAAAACGGCTTACTAACCGCCGGGCACGATTATTATGCATTGCAGTTGCCCTTGAAACTTAATGTGGTCAACGACGGAGAGCAATATATATTGATGAATGGAAAGACGCAAATAGCAAAACCAGGGGATATGAGCATTAGCGATGAAGCAGGGATTATATCCAGTATCATTCACGGACCCGATAGTCGAACTCGCATTACATCAGAAACAACCAAAGTTATGTTTGTGGTCTATGCACCGTCAGGTATTCCGCACGACTTTGTTTTTCAGCATCTTTCCGATATATATAGCGATATAAAACTTTTTGCTCCCAAGGCAGAAGTGGAATTGCAAAAAATAGTTTTTTAACTTAACGTAATCCTATTAACGCTCCTCGGACTGTTTGTCCGGGGAGTATTTTTGTTGCGACCGGCTTAAGTTTGTGATAATGCCATGAAATACGCGCCAATCATGGAGTTGCGAAGTATAAAGAGGGCAAAGGATGTACGACCAGACTGGAGATTTTTTCGTACTGATGATATATTGTGTTTTGGCGAAGATAAAAATGTTGGATTGAAAGGAAGAACCTCGTTGGTAAAACGTATATTTTTAATATGCTTTGTCTATTTGATTTTAATATCGCAAATAGCGATTGCCGCGCCGAACCTACCGAAAATCACGGCCAAGTCGGCGATCGTGATTGAAGCGACCACAGGCAAGATTCTATATGAAAAAAATGCGGAAGCGATACGGTATCCAGCCAGTACGACCAAAATAATGACCTTGATAACTGCTTTGGAACATGGGAACCTGGAAGATGTTGTAACGGCCAGTCCCAATGCTGCCATGACTGATGGCTCTTCAATATATCTGGAGGTTGGCGAGCGACTGAAGCTTCTGGATATACTTTATGGTGTCATGCTACATTCCGGCAACGACGCAACGGTGGCAGTCGCCGAGCATATTTCAGGCTCCATGGAAAAATTCTCTCAGCTCATGACGCAGAAAGCCCATGCCATCGGCGCTGTTCACACCAATTTTACAAATCCCAATGGGTTGCCTGATCCGAAGCACTATACAACAGCCCATGATTTGGCGATTATCACCGCTTATGGCTACAAAAACTCCTTGTTTCGCAATATCGTTAGCACACGACACAAAAATATTCCATGGAACAACAAAGGCTATGACCGGGATTTGTATAACGAAAACAAATTACTTTGGACGTATAATGGCGCCAACGGCGTAAAAACGGGTTACACTGAAGCGGCTGGGCCATGTTTGGTGTCTAGTGCTACCCGCAATAATGTTCATTTGATTGCGGTGGTTTTGGATGCAGATCAGATGTGGGTTGATTCCAGAGCACTTCTGGATTTTGGCTTTAGCAAACTTCAAACGGTAGAATTATTCAAACAGGGAACCATTTTGAAAACAGCCTCGGTCGCCGATGGAAAAATCGGCAACGTGAAACTTGCCGCTGTTTCCAATATGCTTGTACCAGTTTCTGATGGAGACCTGGATCAATTTCAAGTAGTTGCCGAAGTGCCCAACAGTGTGGAGGCGCCCATCGAAGTAGGGCAAAAACTGGGCGTAGCGCGAGTTCTATATAAGGGGAACGAAATTGGGAAAATTGACTTGATTGCGACCGAAGCCATAGAGCGGGAATATTATTTTAAGATTCTCCTAGGTGTAGCTTTGGTTGTTGTAACTTCTTTAGTTGTGGATTTTCATAAAAGCAAACGTCGTCTGGCTGGTGTGCATGCCAGGAGACGCAAAAAACAGATTATCTGATATCAATAGCAAAGAGTCAATCAAGCAGATAATTGCTCGGATTGTTCTCGAAAAAAAGCCAAGGAGCCTCTTAAGCGGGTGCCTTGGCTTTTTATATTTTACAACCAGATGGAAAACTACTTATATTTGACAAGCTTTTGACACAATCTTGACATATTTGCGGCTCATAATGAAGGTAAGAGAAAAGCTAGTCGGGATTTGCGATTCCAGTCATCAATTAAAGGCGAAGAATGAAGGAGATGAACAAGAATGTTAAAGCAAGCACGAAAAGTAATCGTATATTCTTTGGTTGGGGTTTTGATGAGTGGGATTGGTGCGACTGTAGTACAGGCGGCACCGCAAAATCGTGATGACAGGCAGCAACAGGAACATCGGTCCCGCCAGCAACCTCCCAACCAACAGCGTATGGAACAACAGCGAGCTGAGCAGCAACGGATGGAACACCAACGTGCCGAACACCAACGGATGGAACGGGAGCGTATGGATAGAGAACGGCAGGGGCAGATGGATCGTCAACGCTGGGAAAACGAGCGGCATGAAAGAGAAATGCGCAGGCGTGCCATGGAAAATGATCGTGCATGGCATGACCGTCAGTGGTTGGAAAATCAACGACATGAACAGGAACAGGAAGGTCTTGGGATCTTGCTTGGCGCCTTTGTGGGACTCGCTCTATTTGGACAATGAGCCAATTGATTTGCAGACTGCAGGGCGTATCGGTTCTGGACAATACTGGAATGCGCCAACCTGTGCTACAATAAGTAGTAACACCTGAAAGGCGTAAGAGGAGAATCACATTGAATCAGAAAATGGAAATGATAAATAATCAGATGCAAGTTATTTTGACAGGAAACATTTTTGTGGAAGAAGCAAAAAGAATTAGAGACGCTCTTACTGAATTGATTATCCAAGGTCAAACATCCATTTTGCTTGATTTGTCGCAAGTCGATTACATCGAATGTGTGGGCATGGGAATGATCGTTTCCGCCCAAAAGAAAGCCTTGCAGAGTGGTGGCGGCATTAAGATAAAAGGAATTCAACGGCTTTTGAAAAAACAGTTTGAATTAACCTACATGATGAAAGCGTTTGAAATCCAATAATGGCAATGGGAGATCGGGCTGTGCGATAGAAAAAGGCTGCCCACAAGCAAAAAAAAGCTTTGCGAAATTTTATTCGCAGAGCTTTTTTGCTTGTGGGCAGGAGAACGCGCCGAATACACTGTGGCTGAAAAGGTGGTATACTAGTAATATGAATAATCTGATTTGTCTTGAAATCGCTAGTTTAACACTGAGCGATTCTCAAGTGGAACTGGAGAGGAAAAACAGGAGGGATACAAATGAGTGTTGAAGTCGCAAAGCGATTTATTGACAGAATGAAGGCTGATGAAAAATTTGCTAAAAGATTTTTGGAATGTAGGGATCCCTATGCAAGACGCGCGTTCGAAGAAAGCGAAGGTTATGAGTTTTCCTCGAAAGATGCTAAAGAAGCAAGGGGCGATGGGAAAAATGGACTAAAGTATTGGTCGGGAGACACGATGTATGTGAGGACCATCGGACTTGATCGATAATTTTTGCACATAGATTGAATCGCTTTTGACTGAAAGAAGCCCTGAAAATGAAACAAGCAACCTCGATTTAAGCCGAAGGGTTGAGCGCGATAGCAACGAATTAAATCTGTTGTAATACAACAAAGGGCAGTCAATCATTCGTGGTTGGCTGCCCTTTGTTGTGTGTGGCCGTCAGGATAAGTCCGTAAGATTTAACTCCATCGTTATAAACGATCCAGGAGTTTTCATGCAAATCGTATTCTATTGTTCTAATGTAAAATGCTTGAATGAGGCGTAGACTGATAGTGTCAAATAATGTTCGCAAAAACCATCGGCACTCCAGCTTGGTTAAGCAGCCGCATCGAGTTTTTGCTGGATCTCTGTAATGATCATGGGATGAATATAAGATCGCCCGCTAGACCAATCCTCGCTGTATTCAATCAAGTAACTGGTTACTAGGCGAACATAGGAATCCATACTCGGGAAGATACCGACCACCTTTGTTCGACGCCGGATTTCCTTGTTTAGCCGTTCCAACAGATTAGTGGATGAGATTTTTCGCGAGTCGATTTCATTGAAACTGAAAAACTGCAGCGATTCTTCCAGACCGTCTTCCAGTGTGGCAATCGCTTCCGGATATCTTGTTTCATAATCGTCCATCAGAGACGCCGCATATTTTTTGGCGCTGTCATAGTCAGGCTGGAGCCAGATTTGCTTGAGTTTTTCCGCAAAGGTTTTCTTTTCCCGGCTGGATATATGGGCCAAGATATTTCGCATGAAATGGACTTTGCAGCGTTGCCAGGCGCAACCAACGAAGGATTCCCTCACGGCTTTGACCAGCCCCTTATGCGCATCCGATACAACCAACCAGACCTTTTTTACTCCCCGGGCTTTGAGATTGTCGAACAGTTGGGTATACGTGGCGGCGGATTCCTCAACCATCGGTTCAATCGCCAGGATATCGCGTTTGCCGTCGCAATTAATGCCTGTAACTACCAGGACCGCCATGTTTTTAACACTATGGTGATCGCGGATACGTTCATACAAGGCATCCACCCATAGAACCGGATAGATCTCTTCCAACTGGCGATTGCGGAAGGCTTCAACTTGTTCATTTAATTCTTTGGTGATGGCCGAAACCTGACTGCGGGAGATGGAGTCGATCCCCAAACTTTTGGTGAGTTTGTCGATTTTCCGTGTCGATACGCCGTTTACATAGGCTTCCTGAATGACGTTCATCAAAGCGGCTTCGGATCGTTTTCTGGCTTCCAGGAAGAATGGGATATACCCGCCATTTCGGATCTTGGGCACCATCAGATACATTGTCCCCATTCGCGTGTCAAATCGCCTGACTCGATAACCTGAGCGATATCCCTGGCGAGTTTGGGTTCGCTCTGATTTTTGGGCTTCCAGCTTGCCGTCCACTTCGGCTGCCATGAGTCGTTCGCAGAGCCACTTGAGCATTTCCTGCATGGGATCGTCGTCTGCCACAAATTTCATTAGCATTTTTTCAAAAGGTACGGTAGAATTTTGGTAAACCATCGGCGCTACACTCCTTCTTGGTTTGCTGGACACTTACCTTTTCGGAGTTGCCGATGGTTTTTCCTATTCTCTTTTGCGAACTTTATTGTACGCTATCCGTAGACTTAAGGTAGCATTAAAAAATTCAAATACTTCTAAGGATTAGGTGACCATGGTTATGATTGAATTCTGCACAAAACTGAAACCACGCTTTATAATGGGCATATTGCAATGAAAGATAGAGACTAATGCCATGCTATGGAAAATAGTGATTATCGCAGGCGTGCTGTTATCGCTATTTCCTTTTGATGCTGAGGGAAAGGCGATTGAGGGAGAAATAGTAATTCCGATTCCGTTTGTGAGCAATCAATTATTTGACAGGGATATTAAAAAGAACGATGAGGCGCCTTCTCCGGATTCCGATCCTCGCATTGAAGCAATAAATCGGGAAGCCAGGAAAGAATATCATTTAGCGCATCCAACCTGGAAGGAGTTTTTCTCCTTCGAATGACATACTCAGAAAGACTTCTTGCAGCTGTGGCGAAAATGTAAGATGAGGTGTTGTTTGATGAAGTCTATAGAATTAACGTCGCAAGATGCAGAGAATATTTTGAAGTCACATAATGGCTTTTTTAAAACACAAAAAACAAAAAGTTTGGATTTTCGTATTGAACAATTGAAGAAATTACGGGCAGGGATAGAAAAATATGAAAGTAAGATTCTCGCAGCTTTAAAGATGGACTTGGGTAAACCTGAATTCGAATCCTATACTACGGAAATTGGATTTGTATATTATAGCATTGAAGATGCAATTAGAAATCTGAAAAAATGGGCCAATCCTACGAAAGTAAGAACTCCAATTTATTTATTTCCTGCTAAAAGCGTTGTTATGAACGAACCCTATGGAACCGTTTTGGTAATTGGGCCTTACAATTATCCATTTCAGCTATTAATGGAACCGTTGGTTGGCGTAATTTCTGCCGGGAACTGTGCGGTGTTGAAACCCTCCGAAGTGTCACCCACTGTTTCGGCAATCGTTACAGAGATGATTTCAACGGGGTTTGATTCGAACTACGTACGTTCTGTAGAGGGGAATGTTGAAACCACTACTGCCTTAATCAATGCAACATTTGATTATATGTTTTTCACCGGAAGTGTTGGGGTTGGCAAAATTGTCATGGCAGCTGCCGCCAAAAACCTGGTTCCGGTTACATTGGAACTTGGTGGGAAAAGCCCGGTAATCGTTGATGAAAGTGCAAATATTAAAATCGCTGCTCAAAGAATTATTTGGGGAAAAACGCTCAATGCAGGGCAGACTTGTGTAGCGCCCGACTATCTTTTGGTTCATGAAGCCATCAAGGAAGAATTAGTTGGTGAGATGAAAAAAGTCATTCAAGAGTTTTTTGGAGCAGATCCCCAAAAAAGCGATTGCTTTGGACGTATTATTAACAATAAACACTTCAATCGTATAAAAAATATAATTGAGCGCGACAGTGCCGGTATCGTTTATGGTGGACGCTATGATGAGGAAACGAAGTATATTGAACCGACGCTTATTGAAGTTGAGTCATGGAACACGGCGAGTATGGAGGACGAAATCTTTGGGCCCGTTCTTCCCTTCATGACGTATAACAACCTCGATAGAGCAATGGAAGATATTAAAAAGTTACCCAAGCCTCTTGCACTGTATTTATTTACTACCAATAAGGATGTAGAAGTAAAAGTGCTAAATGAAGTGTCGTCCGGTGGCGTTTGCATTAATGACACGATTACCCATTTAGCCAACCCTCGGCTTCCGTTTGGTGGTGTAGGAAATTCCGGTATGGGCTCCTATCATGGTTATGATAGCTTTTTGACATTTTCGCATCGAAAAAGCGTATTGAAGCGAAGTAGTAAAATTACGATCAATATATTATTTCCACCCTATAATGAAAAGAAACTAATTACAGTTAAGCGAGTGATGGGATATGCCAAAATATTCCTGAGGTTGCCTTTTTGAGCGCCAATGAGGTAGGGTCTCCAGACCTGTACGTTTGTTCAACTCGAGCACAGGGGTCAATGATAAATTGTGCTAGCGTTATAAAACAATTCGGACTTTCATATGCAAAGCTATATCGTCGTTCTAATGTACTCTGAGTGAATTGAGCGTAGTCTAAAGACATGCACTTGAAGCTATTCGGTGCAATATTTCTGAGACTTCGCGGAGCGTATTCAAACGGGGTGGTTTTTGATGGCGGCATTCGTAAACGACTATATTGGCTTGTTTGTTGTAGTGGTACCGGTGATGATCTCTGGTCTGGTCGCTATCGCAGTCTGGTATTTTACCAACCAGGCGTTAGTCAAGAAAAACCGTAATGACCAAATTTCACGGTTTTCGATGACCTACAAAGAGTTGATTACGTCTGAAAAAATCAAGCTGCTCAATTTATCAAGGGAGTCTATGGCCGAGTATTTGGCAAAAGCCTTCTTTGTGGCAAAAAAAGCCGGCTCGAATGAAGACGGCAAGGATAGTCTCTATAGCGATTTTCTAAAAGCGAGCTACCTGATTACCTTGCTTTTGAATGAACCGAAACATGAGAAATTGCTGATAGAGATGGATGCGTTGAATCATAATCTCGGCGATTTAATATTGATGAAAAAAGTCGACGAAGCTCACTATAAAGAACTTATGAGCGTTATTACAGCCTTTGCGAGAAGCTGCCAGATCTCACTCAAGGATGAGTGGAAGGTCATTGAGGATGAAGCTAACCCAAGTAATAAAGTGGGTGGGGGTAATAAGCGGTGAATATAGAAAGCATAACAATTTAGCTGATTCATCGAAGATGAAGTTAAGCCAAGGAACGGGAATGATTACGGAAAAACTTCTCCACTTCGTTCAATATAGAAAGCATAAGCAGAATAAGGGAGGAAACAATCATGTCTGAACCATTAACGAAGCTGCTACAGGAGATATCCCAGGGCCGCGATGAAATGGGAACTTATCATCGAAAATATAATGATGCACCGAAAGGGCAGCAGTTCGCCGAACTTGTTGCAGTTTCATCTTCCGGAATTGACTATTCGACAACCGATCCAGCGGTAAGTGATCAGTTTTTTCAAAAAGTTGACTACACCGGCGATATGGCAACCGGACTAGGCATGCCAAATAATGGAGAGCATGGCTATGAGAGTTGCGGGCACTGGCACACATTTACCGAACAGAAAAAATAGATCCATTTTTGGTTGGCGGCAACAGAACGGGTACTCTTCTTTGAAGAGTACCCGTGAATTGAACTCAGGCTGCTAACCATTTGCAGAATGCATAGACAGTGCGTTGCGGAAGAAATCTGCAGCAACCTGTCGCATATGATAAGGGGGGGGCGGTATCATTACCGGCCCCTATGTTTTTGATTTGCTAAAAAATAGACTTCACGAATTGGTCGCAAGGTCTAATTGAGGGGCTTTCAAATTCGGAGAAAAATGGTACTATAAAACTATACGTGAAATGGCATAATTAAGAATGATCAATGTTCGGGAGGATGGATATCTGTGGTTAAAACGATTTGGGATTGGATATCGAGTATAGTCATTGCTTTGGCGCTCGCACTGTTTATTAATGCTTTTGTTTTTCAACGGATGGTGGTCGCTGGCCCCTCAATGGAACCAACCTTGCATGATGGCGAAAACCTTTTTGTCCAAAAAGTGGTGCACACTTTTGCTCAACTACCGGATTATGGCGATGTTGTCGTGATTGACAGTCGAATCCATCGTGAACGCAGCGTCAAAGATGACTTGGTTGATCCGATTGAAAAATGGCTGAGCCAGCCAGAGTATGTTTATGTCAAAAGAGTGATTGGCAAACCGGGCGATACACTTGAATTCAGAAATGGGGTGGTGTATCGGAACCAGAATCGACTTGCAGAAACATACTTGAAGGAGCAAGCAAGTTCTTACGAAGACAAAACAGTGATTGTTCCACCGGGACATATTTTCGTGATGGGCGATAACCGAAACAATAGTCTGGATAGTCGACGACTGGGCAGCATTCCGTTGGATCATTGCCTGGGAAGTGTGTTAGGCAAGCGGTGAAAGTGAATACAAATCTATTCCGCAGCAGCACCGATGAAGATCGAGGTTACAATACCCTCTCTTAAGCCAAATATGATACCTCCATAAATGGTGCCAGCGACGAGCGTTGAGTCGGGCTTGCTGTCATGAGGATTAATCTCAGCTTTATAAGCAGTTTGGACTTCTATCTCTTTGCTGCCGATTTGAATACCCCTTTGGGTTTTATAATCACAAGGACTTTGGATAGAGATTCTGTCAACGATCTGTGTACTTCCCTTTAGGATCATATCCAACTCAATGCCCTGGCTTTGATAATGCCAACTCTGGTGTTCCATTCCATCGGCGCCCCAAATTCGCGCTGTGGATTTTTTCTCTGGTTCGCCGAGATTTTTCACAACGACACTATCGGGAATACCGATGGACAAAAATCCCATGTTTTCCTTCATAAGAGCATACCCAATTTTCGTATAATTTGTTTTGGAATCTTGGCTACTAAGTTGCTGGGCTAACGCTATTCCAGAAAGTGTAGCAGGTGAAAAAGCCACAAGAATCATTGCTAATAAGCCTATTCCAATCTTCAGCCCAGAAAACAGGTTTTTCTTCATAACAATATCTCCAATCACAATTTATTATTGTTTTTTTTCGACGTATAAGAAACGATTCCTTCTGTGCTGACGTAGATCGCAAACACTTCATGAGACTAAACCGCTAACACTCTTTTGTATTAGTCGCTGCAATTCGCTTTCGTCAATAAGGTACTTATCCCCTTTGCGAATTTTGCCATTTGGTTCGAAACGGGCATTAATGATGTAGATACCATCGAAAACCACGAACTCTCTTTCAGACAAAGTTACCTCAGATGAGATATAGAGTTCTTCATACGCGAAAAGATAATCACTCGCACCCAGTTGCCCATCGAGATAACGCTGACACAAAGTTTTGAACAGTTCAACTTGGCTAGACATTTAAAATCAGCTCCCCTACTACTATATCATCTTTTCGCGAAATGACAGGTGTAAACTATCGAGAGTGTGCAGAAAAATATCAAGGCTCCTCGGATTTGCTTCCGAGGAGCCTTGATATTTTCGGGTTAAGTTTAAGAAATGGGTATAGCGACCGCCCATTATGCTAAAAACATAGAATAGACACATCTATGACACATTTCGGACACATTTGAGGTGCATAATAAAAGAAAGCAAAGGGAAACTGTGAGGTAAGGATTTGCGCCCTAAACGCAACGGAATACATCGAGTAAAGGAGTTGGAATTCGTGGCAAAACAAGCACAAAAACTAATCGTATATACTCTAGCGGGAATTATGATGAGCGGCCTAGGCGCATCGGTGGTACAGGCCGCGCCGAACAATCACGATAACAGGCAACAGCAGGAACAACGTCAAAATCACGATCGGTACCAAGAACATCGGCAACGGGACGAACGTCGGCGTAATGAATGGCAACATCAGGAGCAGCAGCGGATGGATCGATACCGGAATGAACAACCGAGACAGAATTGGCATTGGAGCGAGCGAGCCGAATGGGAACGCCACGAGCGTGAAGAATGGCAGCGCCGCGAATTAGCGCAACACGAATGGGAAATGCGTCGACGCGCCTGGGAAAATGAGCGTGAATGGCATGAACGCCAAAGGTTTGAAAATGAGAGATATCAGCACAGACTCGGGGTAATTGATGCCGAGATAGGCGCGATAGTCGTTCGTATTTTCTTATAATCGTATTGCAATTGATCAGGCTTAAAAAGAAAGACTCTTCGGGTGATTATCCGAAGAGTCTTTCTGGTAATTTAGGAAGCCGAAAACAATGCCAAGACAGAAAAAATGATATAATGCCACTGTAAACTACTAAGCAAAAAAAACAGCATAGGAGGGGATGGTCGATTAATGCATTGCTGGCGATTCAGCTGAATATTTTCATGGTGCTGTTATTATCAATAATTTTTGCTTATGCTTGCTTTAAATTCGATCGCAAAGAACATGCTCTTAGATTGTTTTTTGAATTGATTGTGGCAACGATCTTGATATTGGTGCTGGAAATCTTAAGCGTTGCGCTAAACTCCAGTCACAATACGAACTTCATCAATGCCCATAAGTTGGTCGACACATTAGGGTTTGCTTTGGCGCCCGCAGTGCCCATTCTGGCCGCGTTGTACGTATATAAAAGAACGAATGAATATATCAAGCTTTCGCGGAATAAGTTCTTTTGGCTGAGTTTCCCTGTTGTGCTATGTGGCATTATGTCTTTGGGCAGCTTTCATTTCAATTGGATCTTTCATATTACCAGCGAAAATGTGTACGAACGGGGGCCGTTATTTTTCGTCTCTCCCCTGACGCTATCCTTTTATTACTTACTGAATTTGTTGTTTTTATATGAAAGCCGCCGGAAGCTCAATAAGGAAGAATTGTTCATATTGAGCTTGCTGTCGCTCATTACGATAGTGATGTCAATCTTCCAATTGAAATATTTTGTGTATTTGACGATCTGGAACAGTATGGCGATTTCCATTGTTGTTAACTACATATTTATTTTGCACAGCCAGACCAAAATCGATCCATTAACGGGGCTGGGCAATCGGTTGGCATATGATGAATGTCTCGCAAGTTATCGCCGGAAGAGCAACATCGTTTTAGCGGTAGTGAATATTGATCTGGATAACTTTAAAAGTATTAATGATCTTTATGGGCATCACGAAGGCGATAAAGTATTGCGGGTGTTTGCAGCAGAATTGAAGACAGTATTCGACGGCAAGGGTGTGCCGGTTCGTGTGGGCGGCGATGAATTCATGGTCTTGATGAGAGAGGATCGAAAAGAAAAGGTTGAGCAGTATATCGGAACACTGATTGACAGAATCAGTGTTTTTAACGCGAACAATGTCCTGCCCTATCGAATTAGTTTCAGTTATGGGTTGACGGTTTTTGATAATACTTATAATACTGTTGATGAAATGATTCAACACAGTGATCGGCGAATGTACGAGGACAAACAAAAAAAAGAAATGGGAAATTATTAAGACGAGCGTGCTGTTATTGAACCGTATTGAGTTTTGCGGACACAGCGAATGGTTGGTAAAATAACCATGGAGGTGGTGCGCCAGTTCGGCGCTGTGAATATAGCCGGTGAGCTACTGAATAATCGCCCACGTAAACGACTCCAATGGAAAACCCCGGCTGAAGTTTTTGCGGTTGCCTGTTGCACTTGATTTGAAAAATCGCCATGAGTAACCCCACCAATAAGTATTAGTGTTCTCTTCGTGTGCATGACAAGAGGCTCACCGGATCATTTGATACGGTGAGCCTCTTGTCATGCGTGAAGACTACGAGGGTTGCGATCTGGCTGGTGCTTTTCCGTGTTATAATTTCTATAACTGAATTACCCCCAAAACAAAAAAATGATGGGAACGTGAGGTGCGCAAAAGATGTCTGAGATTGACGACGTTGAGAAACAGTTTTCGGCAGATGAACTGATGACCCCGGAAGGGATCGCCACGTATGCACGCGCTTTGATTAATGTGCAGAGAAAGGAACAGATGCCTATAATGGCAGAACTAAAAGAAAAACAAGACTATTTTAGCTGCGATGATGACGAAAAAGAATTGTTCAAGCAGATTGTTAGCGGGTATACGTTTGCTGTTGAGGAGTGTCTGCCTGAACTCGATGATTGTTATATGCAATTGACAATCAAGAAAAGTGAATCGGGGTTAGGCTACGATATGTCTTGTATCTTTTGCCGCGAAAAGCAAGGCAAAAGCTACTGGTTTAATATTTCTCCTGCTGACTATTTTCTATTGATCCAAATTGTGGGTAATTATAAAATAGGTGTTATTCATTCGTTTGCACCGTATTTCTTTTTTCAGGCTGATATTGTTGATATTGTTGATGGTGTTATAAAAAGTCAATTGCAAGTATCAGCTCTACGAAAAAAAGTTAAAGTTGTACGAAAGCGATAGAAAATAAGGGGGGAACTTAACGTTGAAACCATTGAGAATATTTTTTGACTTTTCATGTCCGTATTGCTATCTTGCCTGGGGGTATTTCAAAAAGATCAGAGAAAGCGGCGAATTAAATGATGACTGGGTGAGCTGGGAAATCCATCCTGAAATCCCCCGTGAAGGGCGCAATATTCAGGATGTTTTGCAGGGGGTGGATTTGGCGGAAAGGCGACAAAAGCTCAATGCGCTTGGCGCACCTGTAGGGCTGGCCCCAGGCGAAAAAGTTTTCGTTCCCAATACGCGTTGGGCGCTTGCCGCCGTGGAAGTCGCCAGGAAAAACCGAAAACTGCATGCGTGGATTGATGCTGTGTATCATGCCAGTTTTGTTGATAAAAAGAATATTGGCGACATGGAAGTGCTTGTGACGATTGCCAGACAAGTCGGGCTGAATGAGAATGCCTTGCGGCAAGCGTTGGGAAGTGGTTGTTATGAGAAAGTGCTCCTGGAGCACGAACACGAATGCATAGACAAGAAAATTGAGTGGGTGCCGACTGTCTTCTTTGGTGAAGAAAAAATTATTGAAGGGGCGTTTACCTTTGCTGAATTCGAAACAGTAATGAACGCGAAAGTGCTAGGCGCCTCACAATGAGGAGCTAGTTGCCTCTTTTTGCAATTTCTCGACTACGGCATAATCTGCCCCGGCAAAATCGTATTGCGCCATTTCTGCAGGAGTAACCCAGGCAATAGCCTGATGTTCGAACAAATGGATGTCGTCAGGGAGGTTCGACCATTCAACCCAGTAGGTAAATTGTCGAATCTCCCCATATTCGTAGGGATAAATTGTGTCGCTGTAAAGAGGACCGATTTTTGTTTCCATTCCGAGTTCTTCTTGCAACTCACGCATCAAAGCTTCTTGCGGCGTTTCGCCGGGATCGATTTTTCCTCCGGGAAACTCCCATTTGTTGGCGAAGCGTCCAGAATTGGTCCGTTGGGCAATTAAAATCTTGTTATTATGCTTGAGCAGCGCCGCGGTGACTTTAAGCGTTGTCTGTGACACCGTTATTCCCCCTCGAAATAGATTGTTTTTGCAATTATCCCGATTATTCAATTTTGTTATCCCATACGCCCATAGACAGTCCCAAAACTTTGCGATATATTATTACTGTAAGCTTCCGGACCCAATACTGGACGAGATTGGACCGTTGATAATTTAATCGCGGCAAACTTATCGAAAGATAAGGACGCAAAGCTATGGGTCTACGGATTACGGTCTATGATTGCCAGGTTGCCTTTCTTAACATTGGGTTAAGCAGAGTAATTTATGGCCGAAATTAATTTTTGGCTATTTTTATCTTCAATTGCCGACATATGAACTGCCGCAATACGCAAACTTTTCTACGGATCTCAGCGAAGGACTAAGCACTTTTTCTCTATCTCTGTGTAACGCATATCGTTACTACTATTATTTTACATTGAGCGGATTTTCGCAATGCCTTTTGGGCGCTATTGATTGTATTCATTGTTTCACGATAGCTGAATTTTCATCCCGCTTCCACAGACAATAGTGTGAAAACGCAGTATTGATGTCCACAAATTTGAAATTGGCAAAAGGATGAAATGATGATTGAGAAGACAACGCTGATTGATGGGGAAATGCACATTGTTGTAGTCGGGAGCATCTATGTCGAGGATGCGACTGATATCCGTGAAACCTTTATGTACTTGATTAATAAGGGTCATAAAATGTTTGTTGTTGACTTATCGCAAGTCGATTATATCGATAGTACGGGTTTGGGAATGTTGGTTTTTGTTCGCAGGCAAGTTGTGCAAAAAGGTGGAAGCCTCAAACTGGAGGGACTCCATGGACTCGTCAAAGAGTTGTTTGAAATGACCCATTTGGATAAACAGTTTCAACTTCAGCAAGGCGTTTTACTCACGCAATAAAATATCTCGCATTGATCAATTACAGCTCTTCGGATTTTCGTCCGAAGAGCTGTTTGGTGCCTTTTATCCCAAAATCTGTATACAGTCTTGAATATTTGAACTATTATTATGGAGAAGGATAGCCCTATACCTTTACATCGAAGATCCTATTATATTTTCACAGCCCAAGCTTCATTAAAAGGAGGATTATAATGATCCGAGAGACAAAACTTATGAACGGGCAAATGTGCATTTATATTTCAGGTAGCATTTATATAGCGGAAGCGACTGAGTTGCGCGAGACATTTACTTATTTGATTAATCGAGGTCATAAGCTGTTTATGGTTGATTTGTCGCAAGTTGATTATATGGATAGTACGGGGCTGGGAATGCTGATTTTCGTTCGCAAGCAAATTGTCCAGGCGGGTGGAACCATAAAGATCACGGGTCTGCAGGGGCTCGTAAAAGATTTGTTTGAGCTGGCTCATTTGAATCAACAGTTTGAAATCCAGTAAATGGTTAAATATGCTTGAATAAAATGCTTAACGGCGGAGGGATAAAGCAAATGAAAAAATGGCTAAGGATCCTGCTCTTTCCTATGGTTCTGATTTTGCTGTCAACAGGTTTGTGTGTCGGGAGCGCATCTGCTGCGGAAACGGTGAGTATTTTAAAAGTTCGGCATGTCAATAGCAATGGCAAGGTCTTCATCCCACAAATTCAGGGAATGGCGGATGCAAAAACGCAGGCGATGCTCAATGCCAAAATCAAAGATACTATCCTCGCACTGAACAACCCTACACCAGGTAGTTCCTTGAATGGAGATTTTATTGTTAGTTTTTATAATTCCAATTTATTGGGGATTCATTTCACCGGATACAGTTTTACGAAAGGCACCGCCCATCCCAACAAGATTGACCTGGGAGTTCATATTGACCTGACTACGGGGCAGATCTATCAATTGGCGGAGTTGTTTACCGCCGGAACTGATTTTGCGGGTCGGATCAAGGAGCAGTGTGATAAAAATCGTGAGCGTTACCGTTTGCAGGTAGAAGGACTCTGGGATGGCTGGAAGCATGAAGATTTCCTCCATTCCTGGCAAGGAGCTAAAGCAGCGTTTTTATTATCGGACAAAGCGGTCCGGGTTTATGCGATTCCCAGCTATGCAACAGGGACAATCAGTGGATATGGGTTACCCTATGCCGACCTGATCGACATTATCGATCAAAAAGGCAGTTTGTGGCGAGCCCTTCAAGCCCGACCAATGTTGCCGATAGTCGTGTCAGCTGACAATGTGATCGATAAAACGGCTGTGAAGGTTGGAGATGTCTATGCTGGGTTGACGGTGGATGCCGTTGATCTGAGGAACGGGTCGCTGATAGATGCCCATTTTACGGGCGAAAAAGAGCTGGTCGGTGTCAGCGAATGGGTTGACAATATGGGGGATGGGGCAGGCTACGTTTTCCTGGTCGATGATTTTTATGCCGACAGTCTCCCGAGGTTGAAAGGCTTTGAAACAAAGCGCTCTTTGGTTTTGATGCTGGAGCCCAATTCGCCTTCTCTGCCGAAGGAAAAAGCGCATGTCAAAATCATTGTAGATAATTATTCGATTGGTGAAAGACAGATAATGGTCAGGGCGCGACTGGTTGCGATCGTGTCTATGGAACCCTAGCTGGAAATACTGCTGAATCGTATCTGGTGCAAATTTTACGATCCGGGGAAATCGGATGCGCCAACTCGTTATTGCGCCGCAGGCGGCTTGGAATAACGAGTTCTTAGTCCGAGTCTTATAACAAGGTAAAGCAATTGCAGGCATGCCAGCGCGCAAAAAAGCAAACCGACAGCGAAGATGTAATGCTCTTTCCCATGTGTGGAAATGAGACGATTGGGGATGCGTATCAGTTGCGCGGCGATCCGCATTGCCGTCCCGGTCAGAATCAGTCCAAGACCGGTATGGAGACAGAGGTTATTGATCCAGTCTGCCTGACTCGGGCCTGTGCCAAATATTTTTTCCAGTAAGCGGCGCTCCTTCAAAATCAAGCCTATGCCGAGAAAAAGCGTGGAAATCCCCTCGGTTTCCCGCAACATTTCTTCCAGATCGTCGGACTGAGAAAGCGCCCAGTCATAAAGGTGACGCAAAACATCCACAGAGATGGACAGAATGATTATGCTGATCACAATCAGGGAGACCCGGCTAAAAACTAAATGCCCTGTCTTTTGGAGCAGACTTCGGTAAAATCTATAAGTGTGTGCGCCTGTTTTGGCACAAGTGCGAATGACCCGGCGATACATGCAGTTCCTCCTTTTGGATTCATTACGGATGCAGCATGAATTCATTCCACGTATTATGGACAATATCCTGCAATGAAATAGATGCTTCTGGGGTTTCAGCCTCGGGAGCTTTTTTTCTGTGAAGAAAAACTGCAATCGCATCAAAAATTATAAAAATCACGCACGAAAACTCCGCAAGATTAGACAATCGTGAGAATGCATTTGATTTTTCCGGAGCTTACTATTATAAAGTGGAGCGCCGATTATGGTTATCCTGCAAAAATTCAACGAGGAAGGGAGTAGGAAGGCTTTGAATATAGTGCAATTTTTTTTGTTAGGATTGGCTGCTGTGGTTTGGATTTTGCTTTATAGGGTTTGTAGAGAAGTTGACGTCTTTATCTTGATTGAGGAGGAGGACGCGAGCCCCCCCAAAAACCTGGAGGAGGTAATCGCACGGAGTAAGGGGCGTCGAATTCTCCGCGGACCTGATGCGGGGACGCGTGAAGGCGAGATAAGGAAATGGACGGTCTCATAGCTCATAGCGGATCATTTTCTCGCTGATCTGAGGGAGGGGCTGAAAGTGAAAGAATTGCTTGACACGCCCAGGACCAAGTTGCTGCGTGAACGTATGGTCGAGGAGCAGTTGGCACAGAGAGACATTGTGGATCAACGGGTGCTAACCGTAATGGCGGCAGTACCGCGGCACTGGTTTTGCCTTCCGGGCACGAAGGACGAAGACGCTTATGGCAATTATCCGCTACCCATCGGCTATGGACAGACTATTTCCCAACCCCTTATGGTGGCGGACATGTTGCAGCAGATGCGGTTGTCTGGAGAGGAAACGGTTCTGGATGTTGGGACGGGAAGCGGCTACAATGCAGCGCTTCTGAGCCGCTTGGCGCGCCGGGTCATATCGATGGAAGTGGTGCGGGAGTTGGCGGAAACGGCGCGGGAGCGTTTGCACAGCAGCGGGTTCGAAAATGTGGAAGTTCATGTTGGTGATGGATCGCTGGGGTGGATCGCTGTGGCGCCATATGACGCCATTGTCGTGACAGCGGGTGCGCCAGTGATACCAGAGGCGCTGCAACAACAATTGCGCGTAGGCGGCAGATTGGTGATTCCAGTAGGCAGTCTAGCTCTGCAAAAATTGTTGGTGGTCCATCGGACGGACAAGGGGTTTCGGGTCGAGGAGCAGGGCATGTGTCGGTTTGTGCCGCTCCAGGGCAAAGATGGTTGGCAATAAGCCATCTTTTTTTTGCGCATAGTCAAATCAAGCTTTATTAGGACAAAAATCCTACTTGAAATAAGACTTGCGGGCGATGGAACACTTTCGCGAAAGTGCTACAATAAAATTGTCTAAAATCTGATAATGCCCCCAATATCAAGCGAAAAGAATGTCATTCTCGACCTCCAGCTTGTGGAAGGATAAAATGATGAAAACGAATAATCGCGGACAGGCAATTGTTGAATTTGCTTTGATATTACCCATCTTGGCACTGTTAGTGATGGGGATTATCGAATTTGGACTTTTTTTCAATTCATATATCAATATTACCTTTGCTTCGAAAGAAGGCGCCAGGCTGGCGTCATTGGATGCCAATGCAACCACGGCGTCGATCGAAGCCTCAATTCAGGCAACCATGCCCGCAATGAAAAATCTGGCGGTGACGATAACGCCCCCGGCTCCTCGAACGACCGGGTTGCCTGTCGCGGTAGCCGTGTCTACGCAGCACACTTTTAGTTCGCCAATTATTTCCTCGTTGATGCCATCAAATCCATACACAATTTCAGCGTCTACGACTGCGAGGTCAGAGTGATGAATAACAAGGGACAGGTGATGGTTCTTTTTGCCCTCATGGTGGCAGTGATGACCGGGATAACCGCGTTGGTTACCGATGTGGGGATCTTGTATGTCAATCGATTGCAGTTGCAAAAATCAGTGGATGTCGCAGTCATGGCCGGCGCGCAGGAATTGCCGACAGACGCATCAGGCGCTATTGCAGTGGCGAAACAATACGCAGCCATCAACGGCAATGCCGGCGATGGTGTTGCCGTTGAAGTGCTCAACAGCAATAATAGCATCCGTGCTCAAGGCACACGCAATGTCAATTTATTGTTCGCCAAAATATTTGGACCGGGTATGTCAACCGTTGGCGCACAAGCGCGAGCCAACGTCGGTGTTATTATTGGGTATACAGGTATCGTTCCGTTTGGATTGCAACAGAAAACGCTGGCGTATGGAGTAGATTATATTTTAAAGGCCGGCGGAGGCGACGGCAACACTGGAAACTTCGGTGCATTATCCTTGTCCGGCAGCGGCGCTAGCGCTTATCGGACGGATATCGAAGAGGGATATCAATCTCCTTTGAAGGTTGGGGATCTGGTTGCTACGAAACCCGGCAATAATTCAGGACCAACCTCACAGGGAGTTACCTATCGAATCAACCAGGACCCCACCGCGACTTTTGAAACAGTTCGATCGGGTTCGCCGCGTATTATTGTGATTCCTATTGTGCAGGGCGATCCACAAGGCAGAGATGATGTTCTCATTGTCGGATTTGCGGCCTTCTTCCTGGAAGGAGTGGGCGGCAGTGGCATAGATAATTATGTTACAGGAAAATTCATGCGGGAAGTTCTGTCCGGCGAAGTTGGCGTGGGAACCGATTTTGGCGCTTATGGCGCGAAATTGGCTCCTTATTGACCGCTGGCGAACCTAGCGGTTTGTACATAAATTTACAAGATTCAGGAGCGTTTGTTAAACAATAGTGATAATGCCATTGGCTTTATTTGAGTGTATCCTATGGATATCATCCCTCTGTTGTAGAGCATTGCGGGATTGATCAGAGAGGGTACCGACAAACAGTATGATGGAGGAATCACAGATGACTTTTCAAAGCCACAGCAGCGAGATGGCGCCTGGTGATCTGAAAGCGCTCAAAAGTGCCCTGGTTGATCAACAGCCGTCGCCATTGCCTGCTGATTCTTCGGATGCCGCCGTGGCCGAGTTGCATGAGATGCTGCTTGAGTTCCGCAACTTTACCTTCGCCCTGGCAAAAGGGGATCTGACAGTGAATATGGGTTATTCGGGGGCCATGGCAAACGCTTTGAAATATCTGCAGGCCAATCTGCGACAACTTACTCTGCAAAACAAGGAAAGCTCACAGAGCGATATGGTTCCAAAGCTCGAAGTCATAAGCAAAATTGTTTCTTCCATCAACCCCGTGACGGAGCAGTTACTTGTTGCGAAGAAACAATTGGAGGAAGCTAATCAAATGCTTCAACTCCGTGTCGATAAAGACAGCTTGACGGGCCTGTACAATCATACCTTTTTAATGAATACGCTGGAAAATGAAATAGAGCGTTCGCGTCGCTACGTTACGCCTTTATCCATTGTAATGCTGGACATCGACCATTTCAAAAAAATCAACGAAATTCATGGATACCGGATCGGAGATGCTGTGCTGGAAGAAGCGGCGCAACTCATGTGTCAGATCCTGCGCCCGTCGGACACCGCCGGACGGTTCGGCAGCGGAGCGCTTATGCTGATTTTGCCGAACACGGATTGTGATGGCGCCTGTACCCTTGCGGAGCGAATTCGCTCGCTCATCGAATCGACACCCTTTACGGAATCAAACATAGAAATTACCATCAGCGCGGGTATCGCGACTTGTGAAAAACACAAGGCAGGCGATCTGATCCAAACCGCGGACGATCGGTTGCATGATGCAAAGAGTAAGGGAAGAAACCAGGTCGATGGTTTTCAATAAAAACACAAGCTCCTCAGATCAAAATCTGAGGAGCTTGTGTTTTTGGAGGAATACGAAGGTTGACGATTCGATAGCTTGTTTAACGATTAACGCTTGAGGAGCTTATGCAAGGGGCTATACATATTTCAGAGGAAAATGATATTATGAAAACAATCAGTGAAGATTGGTGATGGGCATTGCTGCGGAGCACAGTGGAAAGTGGATGCAGGAGGAACACTATGAACGGTTGGCTTGAATTCGAAGAGAGGATCGTTGATCTGGGGAACTCATCTGAAGTCAAAGCAATAGCTGATTTCTTAGCTGGCTTTGATCTGGGGTTTGACACGGATGTGGAGTATACGGTCGCTTTCTACAGCCATGATGAGCTGGTGGCGACCGGATCGTTCGCCGGCAAAGTGATTCGCAATGTTGCGGTGTCGGCGAAACTGCAGGGAGAAGGACTGCTGGCCAAGGTGGCCAGCCACTTGATGCAGGTGATGACGGCACGCGGAAGAAATCATTATTTTGTTTTTACCAAACCGGATAAAGCCAACCTGTTCACCGGCATCGGTTTTACTGAAATAGCCCGGGTGGAGCCTTATGCCGCGCTTCTGGAAATGGGGATCTATTCTGTGCAGAAGTACTGCCGCGATTTGCAGCAACAGACCGCGCAACTGCCGGGGCAAAGGCGGGCGGCGCTGGTGGTGAACTGCAATCCCTTCACCTACGGGCACCGTGAAGTGATCGCCCGTGCCGCCTCCGAGAATGAAGCAGTCGTTGTGTTCGTGGTGGCGTCCGACCTTTCGCTATTTCCTTTTGATGTTAGGCTGCAGCTGGTGCGCGAGGGGACTGTCGACTTGAAAAATGTTGCGGTGGTTCCAGGAGGCGACTATATTATTTCCAGCGCCACTTTTCCCGGATATTTCACCCGGGGCGAAGATACCGTATTCGCACAGACGCGTCTCGATGCCACCGTCTTTGGCCGTTATATAGCGCCAGCGCTGGGAATCGTTGCCCGTTATGTCGGGGAAGAGCCGTACTGCCCAGTAACGGCGCAGTATAATTCGGCCTTGGCAGAGATATTGCCGCCGCTGGGCGTGGCCGTAAAAATAATTCCCCGCCTGTCAGTCGGCGGGGAAGTGATTAGCGCCTCCAAAGTGCGGGAAATGATCCGGACAGGCGAATGGGAGGCTTTATCTCAGATGGTGCCAGCAAGCACCTATGAATATCTGCGTTCGCCGGCGGCTGCCTCTGTGTTGGAAAGGATCAGGACTTCCGCCTCACGGCATTGAAATAAGAATATTGCTGTTCGCAGTCTCAGCCAGATGCAGAAAATAAACGGCGGCCAGCAGGTCGGCGCAACCGCCAGGACTGATCCAGCGCCTGATAAAGTCAACATCCAGTTGTCCAATGGCGGCGATTCCTTTGGGGGTGAACATCCCGCCGAGCCCCAGGATGAGCTTGGCTTGTTCTTGTACTTCGTGCAAAGTAGCCGGATTGTGCCGGTGCAATATAGTGGTATCTTCCACAACGGCCATCAGCTGAACCAGGGTATGAACGAGTGCGTCGTTGAGTGAAAGCCCGTCCGCCAGCGACTGACGCAGACAGGGGAGCCCGTGCTGTAGTACTGCAGGTAAGCCTCGTTCCGCTTCGCCCCGGATGCCTGTGGTCTGGTATTTGAGGTAAAGGCGTTCTCCGGCGGTGAGAGGTCGACCGGAGGGAAGCTTCTCAAGCAGCGGGGCGAGTTCCCGTTGCACGATGCCGTCGCAAATGCCGGCGACTCCCCTGCAGATCGCTTCCGCCGTCAATACGGCGGAATTTTTTCGTGCCAGGGCTGCGGAAGCACATAATAGGCCCATCAGGAAGACCAGGCCTTTTTGCGTATTCACTCCCCGAGTGGCCTGGAACATTCGACGCTCCCCTTCGCAACCGATATGACGGAGTTGCGGCAATAGCTCGGTGGCGGGGCCGATATGGTGCCAACCTGCGGCCGCGCAGCGGGTCATGGTAGAGGCTAGGGCGCTCGTGCTGGTCATGAATGTGAAAAAATTCATATCGTTGTGGGCGCCGGAATTTGCGCGATCGACGAGGCCGGGCGCCGGAGTGCAGGCTGCTTCCATCAGCATGGCTTCGATCGCCCAGTGGCCGGTTTCCCAGACCTGGGGCGGCCAGGGCTCATCGCCCCGATTGGCGAGAGTGGCAAGCCGCCGCTGGAATTCTTGCTGCAGGTCAGCGGCGGTATGACGCCCTTGTCGCATACAGGTAATCGCATCATCTTCGCATAAAAAACAGGAGCGCAGAGGGAGGCCGAACTGAGTGCGTGACAGTTGCTGCCCGTCTGAACCATAGACGTCGATATCCAGCAGGCGTCCGTATTCGGGAAGATCTTCGATTTGGGCCGCCAGGCGTTTGAATAGGGTGGCGTCTCCCGGAATTGCCAAAAGAACGAAGGGGCCGGTGGGCGGATAGAAAAAGCGCTCTTCGTGAGAAAAAAGATCGCGGGCAGCGGCCAACTCGCGGAAACAATCTACCGCATGTCGGAGTAAGCGACGAATGGAAGCGCTGTCTTTCGTCGGGCCGGGACAATTGATGCTAAAGGTGAGAATAGGCAGACCAGAGGTCTGCCTTAATTCTTCCCTTAGCGCGGCGCGGGTTTCCCTCGCCGCCAGTATATCCTCCAGAGTCACAGGAGCCAAAAAAATCAACTCCTTATAAAGGTTTTCTCACTACGTCGATGATGCTGCCGTCGCGATATTCAATCACGGCGACTACTTCATCGCTGACCTCGACAGTTTCGGGCTTGCCGGACATTTTGTACGCGATGTCCTGCAGCTCGTGAATATCCAGGATCGGCAGGCGGGTATCCTTGAGTCGGTCGCGCAGGTCAGTTCGATTCGGATTGATGGCGATGCCGCGTTCCGTGATGATTACGTCTACGGTCTCGCCAGGGGTGACGATTGTATTGACTCGGTCCAGAACCATCGGCAGGCGACCTCGCAGCAGAGGCGCAACCACGATTGCCAGCTTCGCGCCGGCGGCTGTGTCGGAATGTCCGCCAGAAGCCCCCATGATGATGCCGTTGGAATCAGTGATGACGTTGACGTTGAAATCGACATCCACTTCGGTGGCGCTCAGAATGACTACGTCGAGGTTATTGACAATGGGGCCGCCGCTGTTGGGGTTGGCGTAATACGAAGCGGACATTTCCAGATGCCGCGGATTATTTCTTAACGATTCGATGGAGGGTAAGTCGAAATCCTGGGTATCAAAGAGAACCGAAAACAGACCTTCATTCAGCATATCCACAAAAGGCGCTGTGACACCGCCGACCCCGAAGCTGCCTGTGATGCCGCGGGCTTTCATTTTTTCGCGGATGAATTGTGCGGCCGCCAGTGAAGCGCCGCCGCTGCCAAGCTGCAGCGAATACCCTTCCTGAAAATATCCCGAATGCTCGATGACCCCAGCTGCGTACTCCGCGATCAGGAGCTCACGCGGGTTGCGCGAAATTCGCAGCGCGCCGGAGGCGATGCCTGCCGGGTCGCCAATGCTGCCGAGCGCGACGATGAAATCGACCTGGGTTTGCGGAATGCTGATCGGAAAAGCCGGGTGGGGAACCAAGTGGTCGGTGATGGCGATGACTTTGTCCGCGTAGGCGGCATCGACCATGGCATATCCCATGGAACCGCAGGCTGAAGGACCGTCCACGCCGTTGATATTGCCGTACCTGTCACAGCAGGGTGCTCCGATGAACGCAACATCGATTTTCAGGTCCCCGCTTTCGATGGCTCTTGCTCGTCCGCCATGGGAGCGAATGATCGCCGGGCGGGACAGTTTGCCGGCGGAAATCAGTTTTCCCAGCTTTCCCCGGGCGCCGCTGGTTTCGATTGCGGTGATGACGCCGCTTTCGATATGCGGTAAGATCGTATCGTTGATGTCGTTCAGGGAACTCGGAGCGAGAGTCAGGCCCCGGATGTTCTTGCGGGCGATGGCTTCTACTACCTGATTGAGAACGAAATCACCGTTGCGGAAATGGTGATGGAAGGATATTGTCATGCCGTCTTTCAGGCCCGAGGCATCAATCGCCTGTTCGAGAGACGGCAGCAGCTTATCGGTGGCGGGGTGTTGAGCGCGGATACGGGGACCAGTCATTCTCCCTACCGGCTGTGCTGCGAAGGGTCCGCCGTAGGGGCGCACCACGGGATAGCCGGAGATAGTCTCCGGAATCAGTCTGCCTGCTTTGTTTATCATCGTGCCGCCCTCCCTAATTTCTGACCGCCGCAGCGTAGGCAAGAACTCTCTCAGCTCTTGTTACGATGGGGGTGTCGATCATTTTCCCGTCCAGAGCGATAACGCCGGATTTGCGGTCGAGAGCGTCTTGATAGGCGACCAGCACCCGACGGGCATGGACAATTTCTTTTTCTGTCGGTGCAAAAACTTCCTGAACCAGACGGACCTGGCGGGGGTTGATCACGGATTTGCCGTCGAAGCCAAGTTGTTTGATGAGCCGGGTTTCACTCAGGAATGTTTCTTCATCGTTAGCATCAGCGAAAACCGTATCGATAGCCTGGATTCCGGCTTCCCTCGCGGCCAGGACCAGCTGCGAGCGGGCGACGAACAGTTCACGTCCGTCCTTGCTGCGCGTTGTTTTCAGATCGGCAATGAAATCCTCGCCGCCGATGGCCAGAAACTCCATGCGGGGACTGGCGCTGGCGATGGCGTAAGCTTGGCGCAGTCCTTTGGCGGTTTCGATCGCGGCGCCCATTCGGATGCTGCCGTCCGGGAAGCCGCATTGGCGCTCGATGCGTGTAATTATTTCATCCACAGTCTGGATTTCTTCGGCTGACTCGGCTTTGGGCAGACGAATCAGATCAGGTTTGCCGGGCAGAACGGATTCCAAATCACCAAACCCATAAGGCGTCTGAATATGATTGATCCGGATGGCAACCTCGCAGGGATAATGAAAATGAGTGAGGGCCTGGAACACGAGGTTGCGGGCCGAATCTTTTTCATGGATGGATACCGCATCTTCCAGATCGAAGATGACGGAATCCGCGCCGTAAATCCCGGCATTTTGAAGCATGGCCGGGTTATTTCCCGGCATGAACATCATGGCGCGTCGCAATTTAACTGATTGCATGTTCAGTTTTCCCCCTTCTGGCCGCAGGCTCTGTTGATGGCAGTGATGAGCCGGGCTTTGATCGTATAGTCGAGGGCTCCCTTGTCAGTCGCCTGCACCAATACGGCTTCAATGCCGTATTCAGTCAGTGTATTCTGAATGAGACTGCGAATCTGCTGCCCATATTGTTTCGGGGTCGGAGTGGAGAGTTCAATCTGGATACCACTTTGTGGGGTCGCCGGAGCAAGGATGATGAGTATATCGCTTGACTCCACCGTGCCGGCCTGTGCGACTTGGGTAATTATATTCATAATTAAATCCCCTCCTAGTTTTCCCTGTAATTATAACCAATATTCTGATAAGATGAAAATTGATTTCTGTGATGCATTCCGATAGAAATTTTAGATTTCTAGGCGGATAAACGATTCCCGATAGGAATTTTATTCCGTTAAGGCGAAAGTAGCCAAATAAGAATAGATCGACAGTGGAGGCGAAGCGTTTGGAAGAGTGGGACTGGCGGATTCTGCAGGTTCTGCACGAACAAAAAAATATCACGAAAACGGCCCAGGCGCTGTTCATGTCACAACCGGCGCTCACTTCGCGGTTGCAGCATATTGAAAAAGATTTTGGTATTAAAATAGTAGTGCGGACAAGCAAGGGGGTTCAATTCACGCCCCAAGGCGATTATTTGGCCAGGTCTGCTGCAGAAGTGCTGCAGAAGATCCGCAGTATCCGCGAGCAGGTGTCGAATCTGGACAAAGATGTGGCCGGGACTCTCAGATTGGGTGCGTCCAGCTATTTCACGATGTATACGCTGCCGGCGCTGCTGCGCAGCTTTCATCAGGCATATCCAGCCGTCGAGTTCAAGGTGACAACGGGTTGGAGCAAGGACATTTTTAATCAGGTGCATACACGGCAGATTCACTTGGGCTTTATTAGTTCCGACTACGGCTGGGAAAATCGGAAGCATCTGCTGATGGAGGAATCGATTTACGTTGCCTCAGCCGAGCCGATCAGCCTGGAAAAGCTGCCGGAGTTGCCGCGCATCGATTATCAGTCGGATTCCCTGATCAAGGGACTGATTGACCGTTGGTGGCGGGAACGGTTCGCTCAAGCGCCGCTGATCAGTATGGAAGTCGACAAACTGGCAACTTGCAAGGAAATGGTTCGCTATGGACTGGGCTATGCGATCATGCCAGGCCGGATTATAAATGAAGCCGATAATTTGCATAAAATTATGTTGTGCGACAAGACGGGAAATCCTCTGGTGCGCAGATCCTGGATGATTTACTACGCGGACTCCCTGGAAATGAATGTTGTTCGGGCGTTTGTCGAGTTCGTTGAAGCGATGGACCTGACCCAGGTAAAGTGATGCAAATCCATCTCCATAGCGAAAAGTGATGTCTGGTGATAAATAGTTCGAATTTTACATCTTCCCGTAAAGTGACATATACTTTATTCGATAAGAAGTCTTCGAATAAGCTGCGAAGGCTTGAGACAAAACGTGCGGGGGGATGAAAATTTTATGCCAACACTTGCAATCCTTGGGTTTTTGATGGTCGTTGTTTTCATGTATCTGATCATGTCCAAGAGAATGTCTGCCATGACAGCCCTGATCCTGATTCCGCTACTATTTGCAGTGGGGATGGCCTTCACTGGCGGCGCCAAATTCGCAATGATTGGCAAATGGGCTTTGGATGGCGTTAAACAGGTAGCTCCGACCGGTATTATGATTTGCTTTGCGATTCTTTATTTCGGCGTAATGATTGATGCCGGTCTGTTTGACCCGCTGATCAAAAAAATACTCAAGGTTGTGCATGGCGATCCGCTAAAAGTTGCTGTAGGGACGGCTGTGTTGGCAGCAATCATCTCGCTGGACGGCGATGGATCTACTACCTATATGGTGACTTGTTCGGCCATGTTGGCGGTGCACCGGCGTCTTGGGATGGACCCTCTGATTTTGCCTTCAGTCGCGGTCCTGCAGAACAGCGTCATGAATATTATCCCTTGGGGAGGCCCGACAGGCCGCGTTCTGGCGTCGTTGAAAGTTGATTCGGGGGATGTTTTCACTCCCATGATTCCGGCAATGTTCCTCGGCAGTTTGTGGGTCTGCTTTGTTGCTTATCGGTGGGGCCTGAAAGAACGGGCGCGACTGGGCGTCATGACACTCGACAATTCTGCGATTGCAGCGCAGGTCCAGGTTTCGGAAGATCCTGAAGCTGACAAACTGAAACGCCCTGACCGATTCTGGGCGAATCTCGGCCTTACCGCGCTGCTGATGGTTGCCCTGATGGCCAACCTACTGCCCTTGAACATTCTATTTATGGTGGGTACGGCCTTTGCGCTGATGCTTAACTATCCGAAATTGAAAGACCAGCAGGCTCGAATTGTTGCTAATGGCGCCAATGCCATGCCGGTGGTTGCCATGGTTTTTGCTGCAGGCATTTTCATGGGAATTATGGGCGGCAGCAAAATGGTGGATGCGATGGCAAAGGCTTTGATTGCGGCCATCCCTGCTTCCATGGGTCCACATATGTCCTTCATTTCGGCTTTCATGAGTTTGCCGGGGACGTTCTTCCTGACCAATGATGCTTACTATTTCGGCGTATTGCCTGTGTTAGCCAAAGCGGCCGCAACGTATGGAATTTCTCCTGAAGAGATGGGACGTGCCGCGTTGATTGGCCAAGGCGCCCACCTTCTGAGTCCGCTGGTTCCTTCTACTTATCTGCTGGTTGGTCTGAATAAGATCGAGTTCGGTGATTTGCAGAAGCGTTGTTTATTGCCGGCAATCGGAGTGTCGATGATCTGGCTATTGACCTGTCTGATGTTGGGCCTGATTCACCTGTAACATTTATGCATTGACAAGTGCAACAATGGGTGCGATAATATATTCCAAGCAATGGTGCGGAAGTCACCATTGCTTTTTTTTATACCTGAAAGGAGGGACAACGGCCTTTTATATAGCTAAGGAGAGATTCTTTTGAATTTTATCCTGACGACATTATTAGTTTTGCAAGAGGGGGGACAGTAAGTGGGACGCTATGTTTTAAATCGTTTGCTAATTTCTATTCCGGTTCTTCTTCTTATTTCGGTAGGTGCATTTGTGCTTGTACACCTAACGCCTGGCGATCCTGCTGATATGTATGTTTCCCCGGATATGACCAAGGAACAGATCGAGGCAACCAGAATAGCATTGGGGCTGGATAAGTCATGGGTGATTCAATACTATGAATGGATTAAGAATTTTGTGGGCGGGAATTTTGGATTTTCATTTACCAATCGCCACCCAGTAGGCGAAATTATTTTGCAGCGCCTAAACCCAACGTTGATTTTGATGAGTGTAAGCTTAATTGTGGCTTATCTTTCGGCAATTCCGCTGGGAATCGTGTCGGCGCTGAACAAAAATTCGTTTCTGGATCGGTTTATTGTGGGCTGGACTTTTTTCAATGTATCGTTTCCACCGTTCTTTTTAGGGCTGGCGCTAATCTATGTTTTGGCTGTGCAGCTCGATATTTTTCCGACAGGCGGAATGGCAGTGCTGGGTCAAGAGGATGATATCGGAAGTCAAATTATGCACTTGGTATTACCCGTAATCGTAATGGCTTCCCAGTTTTCCGCGAATATGATTCGTTATGTCAGAGCCAGCGTTTTGGATGTTTTGGAGCAAAACTATATTCGTACGGCTGTTTCCAAAGGATTGTCCGGTGGGCAGATATTGCGATCCCATGTACTACGCAATTCGTTGATTCCCATTGTTACGGTAATCGGAACGGATTTGCCCAAAATCATCGGCGGGGCTGTAATTACGGAACAAATTTTTCAGTGGCCTGGGATCGGTTCCTTGACCGTGGCGTCCATTTTTTCCCGCGACTATCCGATCTTGATGTCCATCGTTATTTTATCTGCAATTGCCGTATTGTTGACGAACTTGTTGGTAGACATATTATATGCGGTTATTGATCCCCGTATTCGTTATGAAAAGTGAGGTGCGTTGGTATGAATACAGATAAATTTGTGCTGGCAAGTAGTAACGGCGCATTGGGCGAGTTGATGACAGGAGCGCTTTGTGACGAAATGGGTTCCCCAAAGCAAGAAGTTGCAGAGGAAGTGGTGGAGTCCTGGGGAAAAATAACATGGCGACGCTTTTGCAGAAACAAAGTCGCTTTAGGTGGCATGATTATATTTTTGGGCATCATATTGGTGGCTATACTGGCTCCTGTTCTTTCCCCGTTTGATCCGAATAAGACTGTGGGCGCCTTTGCGGCGGCGCCATCAGCGACTCATCTTTTGGGTACTGACGATGTAGGGCGCGACGTGTTAAGCCGGCTGATTTACGGTTCACAAGTATCGTTGATTGTTGGTGTTGGTTCCGTATTGATATATGCCTCGATCGGAATCGCACTGGGGCTTTTGTCCGGCTATTTTGGCGGTGTGGTGGATAGTGTGATTATGCGGATAACAGAAGTGTTTATGGCGTATCCGCATTTCATGATTATCATGGTTATTGTAAGTCTGATTGGCCCCAATATGATGACGGTGATGCTGGTGATGGGGTTTATGGGATGGCCGCCGATTTGTCGTTTGGTTCGTGGCGAAGTATTAAAGGTGAAGTCAATGGATTATGTTGCGTCGGCGATCGTCACTGGATATTCTCCGTATCGAATTGTATTTGGGCATATTTTGCCCAATGTTTTATCGCCCATTTTTGTCAACGCGACATTCGGAATCGCTTCTGCCATTTTGATGGAAGCTTCGCTAAGTTTTCTCGGCTTGGGCGTTCAACCGCCTACTTCCAGCTGGGGTAATATGCTGACGAGCGCGCAATCGCTTACGACGCTGTCAGAAGAGCCGTGGCGATGGATTCCGCCCGGTATAGCTATTTTAATTGCGGTGTTGACAATCAATTTCTTGGGCGACGGGCTCAATGAAGCTATTGGCGGAGACGCAAAATAATGGCGAGCCATGAAATACAATGGCAAGCCAGGACATGCTGAATAAAAAGATATAAAAAAAGAAAGAGGGCTTGTGAAAATGAAATTACTGCATTGGATGCGAACGAAAAGACTGATGGTTCTAACAGTTGCCCTGGTATTGGCGCTGGCCTTGGTAAGCGGTTGCGGCAGCAAGGGCAAGAAGGAAGAAACGGCAAAGGCCGTCTCCGATACTTTGTATATCGGCATGGCGAATGCCCCGGAATTTTTTAACCCCTTTTTGAATCCTGGCATCGCCGGGAAATACGCCATTCGTTTCATGTACGACACGCTGGTTGGTATGCCTGAACCGAACAAGTTCACTCCGGCGCTGGCCGAAAGCTTTGATAGCAAGGACAACCAAAACTTTACGATTAAAATTAACCCAAAAGCAAAATGGACTGACGGAAAACCCGTTACAGCCAACGATGTGGCGTTTACCCTGAATACGATTGCCAATCCCAAAGTGGAAACCTCGAAAAGATCCTATATTAAAATGCTGGTAGGCGTTAATGATGATGGGATACTGCCGGAAGGCGTAAAAGAGATTGCCGGGGTAAAGGTGGTTGATGACCGTACCTTGACTCTGAAAACCAAAACACCGGTCGATCCGAACTATTTGAAGAGCTTCCTGGGATTTGAAGTTTTCATTGCACCTAAGCATGTGTTTGAAAAAGCGGACCCGACTGCTATTTCCAGCTTTGAAGCGTCGATCAAGCCTAGCGTGACAAGTGGACCGTTTAAATTTGTGACCTACAAAACTAACGATCATGTCGAATATGCGGCAAATGCCGACTACTATCAAGGCGTGCCTAAGTTGAAGAAAATTTTCATCCGTATTATGAATGGGACCAATCTGGTTACGGAATTGAAATCCGGTGGTATTCAGATGGTTGCCGGCGGCGGCATCGGGATTCTCCCGATCAAAGACCTGGATATGCTGAAAAAAGATAGCAATCTTGTCGTACGAACAGCGCCTGCTTTGCAGAATCAAAATCTGGATATCAATAATAGTCTCCCGGAATTTAATGTGAAATTTCGCCAGGCTGTTACCACGGCTATCAATCGCAAACAAATCGTTGACCAGCTCTTTAAAGGAACCGCTCAGGTTGTGCCGACGCTATTTACTCCCGCCAGCGATTTTTATGATGCAAGCGTAACCCCGCTGCCTTATGATCCGGCGAAAGCGAAACAATTACTGGCGGAATCGGGTTTTGATACATCCAAAGAAATCATTTTGTCCGTTCCCATCGGCAACGTGCTTCGTGAGCAGTCCGCAGATTTAATCCAACAAGACTTGAAAGCAATCGGCTTGAATGTTAAACAACAAAAAATGGATTTTCCAACCTTGCTCGGGAAAGCCAGAAAAGGCGATTATCAAATGATTTTAATCGGCTACGGGCTAACGGTCGACCCGGATTACAGCTCTTACTTTGTTCCCGGCGGCAGCAACAACTATGCCCATACGGACGATCCCAAGCTGACCCAAATGATGCTTGACGCGGCAGCCCTGACTTCGGCAGCACAACGTAAAACTGCTTATAGTGAAATTCAAAAATACATGAAAGAACAGCAGTTCATTACCTGCTTGTATTCACCGGACTATATTATCGGCCAAAGCAAGAAACTCAAAGGTGGTACCAAGGATTTCTGGGATGGCTCCTTAACCAATCTTCACGAATGGAGCCTGGATGGCAAGTAATGTTGGCGCCAAAGAAGATTCAGGAGGTAATCGTATTATGAAAGAAACGATTTTGAGCGTCAAAGATTTAACAATTTCGTTTCAGACTTTGGACGGCAAAGTTTCCGCCGTGCAGGGGGTCACTTTCGATTTAATAAAAGGCGAGACACTTGCTATTGTCGGAGAGTCAGGATCAGGTAAATCTGTAACCGTTAAAGCGATTAACCGCGTATTGCCAAAAGGCAATACGCGGTATGAACAAGGCGAGGTTATCTATCAGGGACAAAACTTGCTCAAACTATCGGAAAAGGAGATGGAAAAAATCCGGGGCAAGAAAATTGCCATGATTTTTCAGGACCCGATGACTTCTCTGAATCCGACAATGACTGTTGGTAAGCAAATTGCAGAATCGATCGTAACCCATCAGAAAATGTCCAAGGCGGATGCCATGCAGGAAGCGGTCAATCTCATCAATCTTGTTGGCATACGAAACCCGGAGGAAAGCAGCAAATGTTATCCGCATCAATTTTCCGGCGGGATGCGGCAACGGGTCATGATTGCGCTCGCGCTGGCTTGCAAGCCTGACATTCTGATCGCTGACGAACCGACCACGGCTTTAGACGTAACCATTCAAGCTCAGATTTTGGATCTAATTGACGAATTGAAACAAAAATTGAATATGTCCGTAATTTTTATTACGCATGACTTAGGGGTTGTGGCGCATGTCGCCGACCGGGTTGCCGTTATGTATGCGGGTAGAATTGTGGAAATAGGTACAGCCGAAGAAGTTTTCTACTATCCGCAACATCCGTATACCTGGGGCCTGATTTGCTCCATGCCCTCTGTCGATACCCAGGATGCTGTGTTGTATAGTATCCCTGGAGCTCCGCCCAACTTGCTGAACATGCCCTCGGGGGACGCTTTCGCGCCAAGAAATGCTTATGCTCTGGCGATTGATTTTGAAGAAAAGCCGCCGTTTTTTAAAGTGAGTGATTCGCATTATGCCGCCACCTGGTTGTTGCATCCGGCGGCTCCCAAAGTTAATCCGCCGGCGGAAATTTTGCGGCGCTATGCTGCGTTTAAGTCTTTGTATAAAAAAGTCGGGGGGGTGAACGTTTATGACGAAGTCTGCGCCTGTGCAGGAGGATAGGGAAGTAATCCTACAAGTACGCAATTTGAAAAAAATATTTAATCCTGGAAAAAAGAACGAAGTACGCGCCATAGACGACATCTCGTTCGATATTTATAAGGGAGAAACCTTGGGCCTGGTCGGGGAATCGGGAAGCGGTAAATCCACGACCGGCCGCTCGATTATCAAGCTGGAATCGATTACCTCTGGAACAGTAACCTATAAAGGACAGGATGTCAGCAAATTGAACGGAAAAAATGAGGTAATGGATTTTCGCAAATCGATGCAGATGATCTTTCAGGATCCGTTCGCCTCGTTGAATCCGCGTATCCCGGTTAAGAACATTATTGGCGATGCATTACGCTTGCATGGCATTTGCAAAACGGATGAAGAGGTCAGCATGAAGGTGAACGAACTCTTGGATATCGTGGGAATTCACCGCTGTTATGCCAACCGCTATCCGACGGAATTTTCCGGCGGTCAGTGCCAACGTATCGGTATTGCCAGAGCCTTGTGCGTCAGGCCTGATTTTATTATTGCAGATGAATGCCTATCGGCTCTGGATGTTTCCATTCAGGCGCAGATTGTCAATTTGCTGATTAAGCTTCGCCAAGAAAGAAAAATGACTTATCTGTTCATCGCTCATGATCTGGCTATGGTAAAATATATCAGCGACCGTATCGCTGTAATGAAAGACGGCAAGATTCTGGAAATGGCTCCGTCGGACGAACTCTATGCTCGCCCCTTGCATCCCTATACGGTTTCATTGCTTTCAGCATCGCCGTTGACGGATTTGCATAAGGAAAAACAACGAAGACGCATGGATTACGATACTTCAACGCATAAATATCCTGCAGGGACGGAAGTCGGAATGTTTGAAGTTGCTCCGCAGCATTGGATATATTGTTCAAAAGCGGAAGCGCCACAGTATGAACAACGAGCTTTTTCCAGACTGCAAGTGGCCAATTAAACAGGGTGCGGCGGTAAGGGTCCGTCGATTTACGAATCTTGAGGTGCAATAGGATGGAACTATTCAAGCGAAGCGTAGAAGCAATAATACCGAAAGTAACAGAGTGGCGGCGCCATTTTCACCAGTATCCGGAGCCATCTTTTGAAGAATTTAAAACCACTGAGTATATTATTGAACAGTTGAAAGACTTGAGTGACCTTAGCTATGAAAGAGTATCCTCTACAGGGGTTGTGGCCCGACTAAACGGCGGCAAGCCTGGACCGGTGATTGCCTTGCGGGCCGACATCGATGCTTTGCGCATGTCCGAGAGCAACGGCGCGCCGTTTGCGTCCCAACATGAAGGAATAATGCATGCTTGCGGCCACGATGCGCATACCGCGATGCTGTTGGGGGCGCTTTATGTATTATGCGAGCACCGGAAAAATTTGGCGGGTTCTTTTGTGTTCATTTTCCAAGCCGCCGAGGAATTTTTCCCTGGCGGAGCCAAGGAACTTATTGCCAAAGGAGTTCTTGACGATGTAGATGCGATTATCGGACAGCATGTGGGAGCGCATATCAATGTCGGACATATCGGAACTCGCCCTGGCTATATCATGGCCAACAGCGATGCATTTGACTTAACCGTCATTGGCTGCGGCGGCCACGCGTCATCTCCGCAAGTATGTCGGGACCCCATTCCAATTGGCGCGCAGATTGTTACAGCGTTGCAGGATATTGTCGCCAGACACTTTCCGGCGAAGGATCATGTGGTTTTGAGTGTTACTCAGTTTCATAGCGGAACTGCTTATAATATTATTCCGGATTCAGCGGTCATCAAAGGGTCTGTGCGGACCTATTCACCAGAAAAACGCGAATTGGTGAAAAAACTGATCGAGCAGATTGCTGAAAAATATGCGGAAGCCTTTGAAATGAAGATCGAGTATGACTATCAGTATGGCTATGACAATGTGTATAATACTGACGAATATGCCCATGCCCTTATGGAGGTGGCCGATGAGTTGTATGGCCCCAATACGACTGAACTGATGGAGCCTCTTATGGGCGGGGAGGATTTCGGCTATTATTTGCAAAAGGTTCCGGGGTGCTTTTTCTTTTTGGGGATAAAAAATGAAGACCTGGATTGTGTTTATCCTGCGCACAACACAAAGTTCCGTATTGATGAAGACTCTTTTCCCATAGGGATTTCAATCATGCTGAACGCGGCTATTCGCTTTCAGCAGTTGGTAGAAAAAAAAGGGGAGGAGGCTCGTTGTGAAACGAATGTTTGAGCAAGACATCAAGAACGTTTTGCCGCAGGTTGTTGCCTGGCGGCGTCACCTCCATCAGTATCCGGAAAGTTCGTTCACTGAATTTGAAACTACGCAATTGTTGATTCGTGAAATTGAAAAGTTGGGGAACTTGGAAATAACCCGGCCAACTCCGACTGGGCTCGTTGCCCGGTTAATAGGGGCCGATCCGGGTCCGACCATTGCTCTCAGAGCAGATATTGATGCGTTAAAGATGCCTGAATTGACAGGTTTGGAATATGCTTCCCGCAATGAGGGGGTCATGCACGCGTGTGGCCATGATGCGCATACGGCCATGTTGCTCGGTGTGCTGAACGTTTTGAGCAAAAACCAAAAATCGCTGAAAGGGTCGTTTGTGTTTGTTTTCCAGCCTGCAGAGGAACAGCCGCCCGGAGGCGCCATTGAGATGGTCAAAGCCAATGTGTTGGACGGGGTGGATGCGATCCTCGGCCAACACGTCTCTTCCATTGTTGATGTGGGGCATGTAGGACTTTTGGCAGGACCTTCGTCAGCCAATTCGGACTGCTTTGAGATTGTCGTAAGCGGCAGAGGCGGACATGCCTCCAGTCCGAATCTGTGCATTGATCCCGTTCCTGTTGCCGTTCAGATTGTGACGGCAATGCAGCAAATTGTTTCTCGGGCTATTAATCCGCTGGAACAGGCGGTTGTCTCTGTGACCAGAATTAATGGCGGGACTGCCGATAATATTATTCCCGATACGGTGACGATTGGCGGAACAGTGCGCACGTATACGACAGAAAACAGGCAAAAAATTTATGAGCGAATCTGCGCGATTTCAGCGAAACTGAGTGAATCGGAAGAATGCACCGCAACTGTGGATTACACGTGGGGATACCCCTCTACTGTTAATACGCCTGTTCATGTGGAGGCGATGCGTGAGATGGCCGATGCGATCTACGGCTCGGGAACTGCCGTGTCGATTGATCCCAGTATGGGCGGGGAAGATTTTTCCTATTACTTGGAAAAGGTTCCGGGGTGCTTTATGTACTTGGGAATAAAAAATCCGGAGAAAGGCTGCATTTTCCCAGGGCATAACACGAAGTATCTGCTGGATGAAGATGCCTTTGAAATGGGCGTTGTCATGATGGTAAACGGAGCGCTGCATCTCCAACAGCTGGTAGAGAAGCGGTAACGCCTAACTTATAATTCGCGGAGAGGGCTTGTCGTCTGCTTGATATTCCACCCGCATATGCATCAATAGTCTACAGTCTGACTCCACCCATTACGCGGGTGGATTTTTTAATGTGGTAAAATAATACGATGCTATCCAAATTTCAGTCGATGATTGAACAGATGTTGACATGATGGCAAATTTATTCATTTTGGCGAAAGCGATAGGAGAAGATCGGATATGTATAGCTTTAAGAATGACTATAGCGAAGGGGCGCATCCCCAGATTCTAAAGGCGCTGACAGAGGTAAATTTCGAGCAGGTTGACGGGTATGGCGAAGATTGTTATTCGAAGCAGGCAGTTGAATTGTTGAAGTCGAAGCTCGATTGTCAGTCGGTTGATATCCATTTTCTCTCTGGCGGAACGCAGACGAACCTCACTGCGCTGTCTGCCTTTTTGCGTCCCCATGAAGCGGCGATTGCGGCGAATACCGGACATATTCTGGTGCATGAGACAGGTGCGATCGAGGCCACAGGGCATAAAATCATTTCCATCGAGGTTGGTGATGGCAAACTGAAGCCGGAATTCATCAAAACCGTTGTCGATGCTCATGAGGACGAGCATATGGTAAAACCGCGTCTGGTGTACATTTCAAACCCTACAGAGGTGGGCACGATTTATACCAAATCTGAATTAGCGGCCATCAGCCAGATATGTCAGGAAAACAATCTATACCTGTACCTGGATGGCGCCCGATTGGGCAGCGCGTTGTGTGCGGACGGAAATGATTTGGCGCTCTCAGATTTGCCTCGCCTGGTTGATGTTTTTTACATAGGCGGCACCAAGAATGGCGCACTGCTCGGCGAAGCCTTGGTCATCAACCGTGAGGAACTCAAGGCTGATTTTCGCTATCATATGAAGCAAAAAGGAGCGTTGCTGGCCAAGGGCCAAGTTCTGGGGCTTCAGTTTCTGGAACTGTTCCGTGACGACCTTTATTTTGATCTGGCCAGACACGCCAATGAGATGGCGGAGTTGCTGCGAGAGGCGATCAAGCAAGCTGGATTCGAGTTTTTGGTTGATTCACCTTCCAATCAGATTTTTCCCATTCTGCCCAACACGCTGATTGCCAGGCTGCAGGAAAAATATGCGTTTTATATTTGGTCAAAAATTGATGGGGAGCACTCGTCGATTCGCTTGGTCACCTCCTGGGCAACGCCGGAAGAAGCCGTTCAAAGGCTGGTTGGCGATTTTAAAGCCGGAATGTGATGGTTGTGATGTTGGAAGCGTGACTTCGAGGAAGTAGTAAAAAAACATGAAAATAGTGAATAAATAAAGGGAAAATTGGCTTCGAAAGCGAAAATAATCATTAAATAATTCCCAGCGCCGTCATTTTCGTTCGTTTGATTTCATCTTGCAACGAAGGAGGGCTGGTTTTTGGGCGAATTGTCGAAACCCATCGAATACTATGAGGAAATTATCGGCCACGCCCGTGAGATTATCCTGGTTTTGGATCGGGATAACAACGTTTTGTATGCGAACGTGGCGGCAACGGCCGCCTATGGGTATTCCCAGGCAGAATTTGTGACATTGCCAGTGATGAGCTTATGGGTGGTCTCAAGCCATCAAGAGTCGGAGGCAATAAAAGCGCAATTATCTCGGGGCGGCCTGTTTCAAACGGTGCATCGCCGTAAAGACGGCGATGCTTTTCCTGTTGAGGTCAGCTCCCGAATAATGTCTTTTGACAAGAATAGCTGGGTGATTGCTGTCGTCAGAGATATTTCCGACCGCCTGCGGACGGAAGAATCCCTGCAACACCAGGAAGAAATTTTCGGACTGTTTATGGAATATAGCCCGATTTATGTGTTTTTTAAGGATGAGAACATTCGTGCTATCAAGTTGAGCAAGAATTACGAAAGCCTGCTGGGGCGGCCGCTGGAAGATATAATTGGGAAAACGATGGACGAGCTATTTCCTGCCGATCTGGCGCAGCAGATGATCGCGGACGACAAGAAAATTCTGCGCGATGGAGTCCCGATCGAGGTCGTGGAAGAGTTCGCCGGACGAACTTATACAACAACTAAATTCCCAATTATTCGACCTGGAAAACCGTCATTGATGGCTGGATTCACAGTGGATATCACCGAGATGAAAAAAGCTGAAAAAGCGCTGCGTGAACGCACCGATGAATTGGAAACGTTGATGAGGGCGCAAGAAATAGAACGGAACCGACTGCAAAAAGAAATGGCCAAGGCTGGAGTGCTTCAGCGATCGATGCTTCCAGACGGAGGAAGCTATCCGAAAGCGGATATCGCTGTAATCTATCAGCCGTTGCAAGCTCCCGGCGGCGATTTCCTGCACTACCGCTGGATCGGTGATTCAATGTTGCGTGGATATGTGGCGGATATACAGGGGCATGGCTTGACGGCGGCGCTTCACACAACCGCAGTCAACCTTATTTTGTGTGACCAATATGATGAACCTTGTAGCGTCGCCATCTTGCAACGCCTGAACGATAAAATTCTGCAATATTTGGATGAAGATGCCTTCGTTGCCGTGCTGATTTTTGAAATGAATTTTGCCACAGGGATACTGACCATGGTATCCGGCGGGATACCCACGGTTTTATTCTCTCGCGCGCCGGACGGTGCGGTTTCGATTCCCGGCAGCTATGCTGGTCTGGTGCCGGATCCCGAATTCAATACCGTGAAACAGTCTTTTGCTGCCGGCGATTGTGTCGTTTTTGCCACCGATGGAATTCTGGAGAGACTGCCGCAACATCCGCCGATTCCGCTCAACGATTTTGAACAAACCGTGAAAACCCTCTGGAAAATCTGCGAGGAGCCGGGCCAATGGGATGATTGCGCCGCGCTTTGCATTCGAGTTAATGACTTGCAGTTCGCTTAACCCAGAACAGTCCGATCATAGCGACTGCACCGCCGACCAACTGCCAGAAACCAACTTGTTCGCCGATGGCGAAATAGGCGATGGCGATGCTGGCAGGAGGAACAAGGTACATATAGACCATGACCTGGTTCGCGCCGATGCGTTCGACGCCCCAATACCAGACCAGCAGTGAAAACACCGTAACCGGAATGGCTGCGAACACTACAGCAAACCAGGCCATGCTGCTGATGGATTGCCACGGGAGTGACAGGAGTTCTGAGCCGCTGAAAAACAGCAATATTATTGTTCCCGGCACTGACGACCAGGCTGTTATCCACAAGCCCGAATGTCTTTTGAGCAGCGGCATGACAATGACCGGATACAATCCCCAGAGAAAACTCGCAGCAAGCGCCAGACCATCACCGATTAGGGTCGCTGTTGCGGCGCCGGATTGTACCGGACCAAAGCGAAGTACCATCACCAAGCCGCCAAATGCGACGAGGCAACCGCCGATGATCCCGGAGCGAAGTTTTTCCTGCCCTGTCGCAGCGCCAAGCAGCACGGTGAAAAGCGGAGAAATTCCCATCATCAGCGCCAGATTGGTAACGGAAGTGTATTTCAATGCCGAGATAAAAACAGTCTGATAAAAAGACACACCAATAAAGCCAATCAGAATCAGACGCGGCAAAAGCACACGGTCAAACGCCACTGCGCCCTCACGCCACTTCAGCACCAGCAGCATCAACGGCGCTGCCAGCAAAAAACGTAGCGTGGTGTAAACTTGTGGCGATATTTCCCGCATTGCCAGTTTGCCGATGGTCTGATTGGCGGCCCAAATCAGAACTACCATCAACAACATCAATTCGAGGCCAATACGATCTCTACGAAACATACGACTATTTTAGCATAGAAACCCCGTTTATTTGTTAGTCTCTTTCATCCCAGCGGATAATGCCATAGAAAAAATTATTTACGAATCATTTGACGGATCGAATATATTCTGTTAGAGTTAACAGTGCGTATAAGAATAGTTTGATACGCCACCTGCAATTATCAGTTCCCGCGACCCGTGCCCATTCTCCTCTTCTAGTATGCCTGCCGGAGAGGTCGAAAAGCCACGCTGTCCCGAGTCCGCTGAGCAGGAAGACAGAGGAGGAAAATCCATGTTTGAAGACAAAGTTATGAAATGTAGAGATTGCGGCGCTGATTTCGATTTCACCGCGCGTGAACAGGAATTCTATGCTGAAAAAGGATTCCAAAACGAACCAGGCCGTTGCCCCAGCTGCCGCGCTGCCCGTAAACAGAGCGGTAACTTCGGCGGAGGCAGAAACCAAGGCCAAGGCGGCGAGCGCCAGATGTACCCGGCAGTTTGCGCTGAGTGCGGCGTAGAAACCCAAGTTCCTTTTGCCCCGCGTAGCGACCGTCCGGTTTATTGCCGGGACTGCTTCCAGAAGACTCGCGGCTAAAAAGCCGATCAGTCTTAACCCAGCGAGGCACGTCGCGGACGCAGGCTCCGTTAATCCATCCGCTGAACACAACAAGCCATCCCTTTTGGGATGGCTTGTTTTTTTGTGAAGCAAAATCCGGTTGCCGGCTGGATGGTTTCCAACCCCAAAATGAAGAGGAGCAGGAAAAATAAAGCGAAGGTGGAAGTCTTGCATAAGACATAAACTAGCTGGCCACACTCAAAACTTCGTCGTGGCAATGATTGCAGACAGCACAAAATTCACTGGGTGAATTGCTTTGATTCGCCAAATTGCAGAAACATAAACATTGAAGTAAGAAACGGGGATGCGATTCAAATGAGTTCCATCAAAAGATATACGGAGAATTTGCTTGATGAGCGGGATAGTGCCGCACTATACAAAGAACTGTCCAAACAGGAAGCAAATCCGATAATTTCCGAAGTATATAGCCGACTATCAGCAACAGAAGCAAAGCATGCACGATCATGGGAGAAGAAGATTCTTGAAAGCGGCGGCAACATACCGACGAATCGGATATCTTTCCGTACCAAAGCTTTGATTTGGTTGACGAAACGCTTTGGTGTCGATTTTGTTTTACCAAGTTTGGTATCATTCGAAAAAGAAACTTCCCACGATTATGCCACACAACCAGAAGCCGCTGGAATGCTGAGAGCTGAGCAATCCCATGCGATCCTCCTGCAACAGCTCAATAGATCTCAGGATGGTGCTGGGATTGAGGGATCAGTCTTGGCGAAACTGGAAGGCCGCCATCGTTCGGCAGGCGGCAATGCGCTCCGGGCGGCAGTCTTAGGGGCCAGCGACGGTTTGGTGTCGAACTTCAACCTCGTTATGGGGGTGGCAGGAGCCGAAGTTGCATCAAGCAATATTTTGCTCACCGGACTCGCCGGTCTGCTTGCAGGCGCCATCAGTATGGCATTAGGCGAATGGATTTCGGTGCAGAGCTCTCGGGAATTGTATGAACGGCAAATCCAGACGGAAAGAGAAGAGATCGAAAATGATCCGGAGGAAGAAATCGAGGAGCTCATTCTGATTTATCAGTCGCGTGGACTGAGCGAAGAACTGGCCCGCCCGCTGGCAACTAAGCTTCTCGGCAATCCGGAGACTGCCCTGGATACTCTGGCGCGGGATGAGCTGGGAATCGACCCGGAGGAGTTGGGAGGCTCGGCGTGGGAAGCTGCCATCACGTCATTCTTGCTGTTTGCCGTAGGAGCAGTCATTCCCGTCATACCATTCTTTGTACTGACAGGTCAAGCCGCAGTCCTTACAAGTGCCGGCATCAGCGCGATAGGACTATTTTTGGTCGGCGGGGTAACCACTTTGTTTACCGGGCGGCCCGTTCTATATTCAGGGATGCGGCAGGTGCTATTTGGCTTATTGGCAGCAGCGACAACTTATTCCATTGGCCGCCTGATTGGTATAAGCTTATCGTAACAACAAGTAAAATCGTCATGGAGAATCGATCAACTTTGTCAATGTGTAATTAATGAATGGAGGGGTTCTGAAATGGGTAAACTTGACAGTGCAGAAATGATTGGCCTGAGAGACAAGGAGACACGAAAACTGATTGAAGTATATCCGTTCAAGGCGACGGGAAGCGATGCGGAAATCGATAAAGCAGTCCGCGACTGGTATTATAAGCAGAGTTGCAAGGCGGAAGATGAGCTGTTGGGCTTGTTCGTCGATGTCCTGACAGTGCAAGAAATCCAATCCCGGCGGTAATGGAGCGGGACCCGTTCGCGTCACAGCGTTTGTCGGCAGCTTGTTTGTGATAAATGCAGGGGGTGAAGTACCATGGAAAAGCCTGATGGGACACACCAAAAGCTTTTGCCGGTAACGGAACTGAATGTGAAACAGCTTCGATTTTATTGTGATAACGACTGTCTTGATTTTGAAACGACCTCCACGGTAGCGCCGCTTGAAGGCATGATTGGGCAGGACCGTGCGGTCAAGGCCGTTGAATTTGGGTTGCACACCAAGAGCCCGGGATATAATATTTTTATCTCCGGGACATCGGGGACAGGGAAATTCACTTACGCCGAACAGGCGGTTCGTAAGCTGGCCAAGGGACAGCAAGCACCCTCGGACTGGTGTTATGCGAACAATTTTGAAGATGCTAGCCACCCTGTGGCGATTCGACTGCCGACAGGCACAGGTGCTGTTTTCCGTCAGGAAATGGAAGAGCTGCTGGAAAACCTGCAGAATGATGTGCCAAAAGCGTTCAGCAGCGAAGATTATGAACGGGAAAAAGCCACCATTATGAAAGAATTTCAGGGGAAACGGGGCGAAGTTCTCCAGTTCCTCAATGAACAGGCGGCAGAGCTTTCGGTGCTTCCCCAGTGGTCTCCCACCGGGTTTATGGCGCTGCCTCTATTGGACGGCAACCCGATTTCTCCGGATGAATTCGAAAAACTGGAGCAAGAGCAAAAAGATAAAATTGAAGCCAATATGCAGAAGGTACATGATCTGGCAATGGATGTAGTACGGAAAATTCAACATCTGGAACGGGAAACCCGAGACAAGGTGCGTGAACTCGACGGCAAGGTGGGGCTGTTTGTGGTCGGACACCTTATGGAAGAATTGCAGGAAAAATACCAGGATAATCAGGATGTGCGCAAGTATCTGGAAGCAGTCAGAGAGAGCGTAGTAAAAAGCATCAATGACTTCAAACAGCCTGCCTCCAGTGAAGAGGACGGGCCGCTGGCGCTGTTTAAAAAAACGGCGCAAGAAGCGATGAAGGAGCGATACGGCGTCAATCTGCTGGTGGATAACCGTAATTGCGAAGGGGCTCCGGTCATCATCGAGATCAATCCCAACTATTACAACCTCAACGGCAGGGTGGAATATGCCAGCCGCATGGGGGTGGTAAGCACGGATTTCACGATGATTAAGGCCGGGGCCTTTCATTTGGCCAACGGCGGGTATCTCATCCTCAACGCACTCGATGTATTGACCAACCCTGGAGTATGGGAAGCCATGAAACGGGTTTTGAAAACCAAAAAGCTCTATATCGAGAGCTTGGGCGAACAATACGGGTTGATTGCCATGGCTTCCGTAAAGCCGGAATTTATCCCGGTCGATGTGAAAGTGCTTCTGTTGGGCAGTACCTACATCTACCACTTGTTGTATCAATATGACAGCGATTTTCGAAAACTTTTCAAGATCCATGCTGATTTTGACGTTCAGATGGATAACACGCCGGAGAACAGAAATAAAATGGCCGCCTTTGCCAGTGCGATCATCAAGAAGGAAACCCTCAGAGAATTCAGCCGTGCGGCTGTCGCACGGATACTGGAGCACGCTACCCGGCTCAGTGGAACTCAGGCCAAGTTGACCGCCCGTTTCAATGAAATGGTGGAGATCTTGTGTGAGGCGGACTCGTGGGCATCGATCGACGGCGCTTCAATGGTTGATGCAAAGCATGTGCAGCAAGCGATCGAAGGCAAACGATACCGCGCGAACAAGTATGAAGAGATCATTCAGGAAATGTTCCGGGAAGGAAAATATCTGATCGATACGGACGGAGTCGCAGTGGGACAGGTCAACGGACTTGCGGTGATGGGGATCGGCGAATACGCGTTCGGAAAACCGTCCCGCATCACAGCAAACACTTATCTGGGCCGCGCCGGTATCATCAATGTGGAACGAGAAGCAAAACTGAGCGGCGCTATCCATAATAAAGGCGTGATGATCCTCAGCGCCTACCTGGGGAGCAAATATGCACAAAAGACACCCCTGTCTCTAAGCGCCAGTCTGACATTCGAGCAGATGTATGAGGAAGTGGATGGGGACAGCGCCTCCAGTACCGAATTGTATGCTATTTTGTCGAGTCTGACTCTTTTGCCGCTCAGGCAGGATATCGCGGTTACCGGCTCCATAAATCAGAAAGGAGAGATTCAGCCCATCGGCGGCGTCACCGAGAAGATCGAAGGGTTTTTCGAGGTATGCAAAATAAAAGGACTCACAGGGCGGCAGGGAGTCATGATTCCGCAGCAGAATGTGAGTGATCTGGCCTTGAATGATGAAGTTATTGCCGCCGTGGGAGAGGGTCGTTTTCATATTTATCCCGTATCCTGCGTGGATGAGGGGATTGAGATCCTGACGGGAGTCGTTGCAGGAAAAATGAATTCAAAAGGAGACTATACGCCGAAATCAGTACATGGACTAGTTATCGCCAAGCTTCGGGCCTACCATGCAGCCTACACGAATGATAAGAACGGATCTGGAAATAAAGAAAATAACACTAAAAATTCAAAGGACGATGAGGACGACAAGCGTTAATGATTAGATAGGGGTTGTCCGGTGCGCCATTGGTGTTTTCCAAAACCGTTGGATAAATTGCCTGCGTGTTTCCTCCAGGCTAATCAGAATTATTGGGCATGCGGCTAGTACCAAAAAATCTGACAGACTCAATGGCCGGGTAAAAAAAATTGCGGTGCCAAGCGGGAGATAGATCAACGCCCCTGTTATCAGCAGTTCTGTGCCTATTCCCACCCAGATTAAATAATTGCTTTTCAGGGACAATTGCCAGAACGGCAGATGCTCCGAGCGGCATACAAAGATATTTCCAATCTGACAGGCAATGATGGCGGTCATCGCCTGCGTTGTCGCATGCCGATATGCTTCTTGCACGGAACTCGACGCAGTGCCGGTGAAAAGTTGTGGCGTAAGTTGCTGGATATCCGCTAGGGAATAACCATAATTGGCCCAAACGATCAGGAAGGCGCCCATGGACAAGGTTGCCTCGATTATGCCGAGAAACCCGTAAGAGCGCAGCAAAAGCGTATGGTCAAGCAAGTTGCGGGAATAGTGGACGGGTCTGTGGCGCAAAATATCCTTCTCCGGCGGCTCTGCGCCCAAGGCCAGAGCCGGAACCATATCTGTGCCAATATCAATTGCCAGTATCTGCAATATGGTTAACGCCGGTGGAATTTTGAACAAAATCATTGCAATAAACGGGACGATTTCAGGAATGTTCGATGCCAGAATATAGGTCATGAACTTGCGGATATTATCATAAATGGCCCTGCCCTGTTCAATGGCTTTCACGATCGTGGCAAAGTTGTCATCCAACAAGACGATATCGGCGACTTCACGGGCCACATCGGTGCCGCTCCGGCCCATGGCGATTCCTATGTCAGCCGTTCTTAAAGCCGGGGCATCGTTTACTCCGTCGCCGGTGACAGCCACAATATGTCCGCCGGCTTGGTAAGCCTCTACTATTTTTAGTTTGTGCTCCGGTGTGGACCGGGAAAAAATAATGGGTTGATCTTGTTGCAATAAAATTTTTATCGCTTCAAGTTCCATACTCTCAAGCTCAGTTCCAGTTACAATGGTAACTTTGTCGGTGATTAGTCCAATCTGTCGTCCGATTGCCTCAGCTGTTATTCCGTAGTCGCCTGTGATCATGGTCACCCGGATGCCGGCCTGCTGGCAGCTTTTAATTGCCGCAGCAACCTCCGGGCGAGGCGGGTCCATCATGGCCGCCAAGCCTGTGAATACCAGGTCGTGCTCGCCTGACTGAGAAGCCAAATGACCTTCGCCATAGGCTAGGGCGAGGACTCGATGCCCTTGGCTGGATAATCGGTCATTAACTGCAATCACGTGTTGACGTTCTGTTTCCGTTATTTCCGTGATTTCGTTTGCCCGCCTGATAAAACGGCAACAATGCAAGGTTTCGATGGGTGCTCCTTTAACAAGCACCACCTCCGCATCTTGCCGGAATAACAGGCTATGGTCGTTGACGGCATAGGTGCTCATCATTCTGCGTACAGAGTCGAATTGACGGGTCTTCTGACTGGAAAAGGCGTTCCGGACGTTGTCGATATTTTGGCCGTTTTTGGCTGCAGCAACTAATAGGGCGCCTTCTGTAGGATCCCCAATAATCCTCCAGTTTTTATCGTTTTTTTCATCCGTTTCGAGATCGGCTTCAGAACAGACCGTCCCTATCACCAGCAGCAGCTCGACTTGTTTTTCTATGTCGCGGCAGGGGAATGTCAGCATTCCGGCCTTTTCATAGCCGGTTCCGGAAATCTCCACTTCGCAGTCAGGTACCCAGATCCGACTGACGGTTACCTCGTTCTTCGTGATTGTTCCTGTTTTATCAGTGCAGATCACACTGGTGGCACATAATGCCTCAATCGCAGACAGTTTTCGGACCAGTGCTTTTTCCTGAGCCATTCGTCGTACGCCTACCGCCAGAGACAGGCTGACTGTGGGCAGTAACCCTTCGGGAACGTTGGCGACGATAATTCCAATACAAAAGATGAAACTTGTGCGCAGGTCGATGTCCAACCACCAAACCGCCAATAAAAAAACAAGCCCGCCCATGGATAAGGCAAGCAGTGTGATAAGACGAACGATTTTCTGCACTTGCAGTTCCAAAGAGCTCTTTTGGCGCAGCACTCCGGCGGTGAATTTAGTGATTTCCCCCAACTGCGTTTCTTTGCCGGTGGCGTGCACAACTGCAATTCCGCGCCCGGCGGTTGCCGAGGTTCCGGCGAACAGCAGGTTCCGCGGGCGGCTTCCGGAATCACCCGCAACCGGTGAGGGGGAGGCGTCACATTCTACGGGCATCGATTCGCCGGTGAGCAGCGACAAATCCACCATGAGATCTTCAGACTCGACTAGTCTGGCATCGGCAGAGATATGATCGCCAGCCTCCACAACCAGAATGTCACCGGCAACGATTTCTTCTGAGCGCACCTTTAAGAGCCGTCCATCGCGATATACTTTTGCCTGTTGCGGCAACATGGATGATAAGGCCATCAAAGCCCTGTCAGCGCGATATTCCTGCCAGAAGCTGAAAAACGCATTTACAAGAATAACAAACCAGGTGGCCCAGCCCAGTTCCGGCATGTCCACCGAAAAAGCCAAAAGTCCGGCGACCCACAGAAGCAGCGCCATGAGATGGGTAAATTGCTGAAATAGTAGACGCCACAGTGAAAGGGTCGCGGCTTTGGGCAGTTGGTTCTTCCCGAAGGTGCGCAGCCGTTTTTCCGCCTCTTGAGTGTCAAGACCATGACGGCTTGTTTCCAACAAGGAGAGAACGGCTTCAGCTTCAAGCCTAGCTATTTTGGGGACTTCGGCGTTAGAGTCCATAAACAGCCTCCTCGTTGATAGACGAAACTGATTATATTATCTGTGAAAAGCGGTGCTGCAACATTCTTGTTTTAGATATTCTTCCACACCGCGAAGCAAAATCCTCTCGATGACTTTTAGAAGCGTCTGTCCAGCGGTTATGATGGGTGAGGCTCTTTCTGTAAAAATAGAGGAGTTTGTGCTGGAGAAACAGAAATATGTTTAAATCCTACGGCCGCGACAATTGGCGGCAGCGCGTCATGCCCCTAAAATGATATATAACAGGACTGCTATACTTGGGCAGGGGCAGGATGCGGATGATATAGATATAGTTTAACAAGATATACGAGGAGGAAAATCTATGAGACGGTTGATGCTTTTTTCGGTGATGGTTCTGGCTGTTATGCTCATTTCCTGTGCTGTAGCCGATGCGGCGAACCTGGTGAAAATTGACGAACTAAAAATAGAAGCGGACAAGAACGTCTCCCCTATGGACTATTCTTTTGGTCAAAAATCCATGACCGGCCGCCTGGAGTTCGGGACTCTGAAAAACCTCTACGGCAATGGCGCCGGGTTCATCGTGTACATCGATACGTCCGAACAACGGGGCAAATGGCTTTCGTTCAAAATTGACAGCGGCAGCATGAGTGTGCGGATCGTTGGACAGTCGTCCGGTATAATTTCTTTCCCGCCGTCCACAATCAGTAATACGGAACCATTGGTGCTGGAAATTCAGGATGAAGTCCTGACCCTCAAGGCCGGCAAGATCAGCCGGACGGTCAAGGGGGTGACCGGTTTCAGCGGGGGGCTGACGACTCAGTCGATCGAAACGCTGTTAAAAGTATATCAGTGGCAAGAGGCGGAGTAAGAACTGGTAAATGATCAGATGGTTCAACCCAGCGACGACCCTTGCCGGTCGGGCGCTGGGTTGTTTTCTGTTGTTTTGGTTATAACGCAGGTTGTTGTTGGGTGTACAGCCTGTCTGTTTTCATGATATGGGTTACAATCCAAGTGGTAATAAAGTCCAGCAGATCCATCAGATGTTTTTCCTGTGCTTCGTCAACTTCTTTCAAATCCACTGCATTTAATTTTTCTACAAAAGCGTTGTGCTCAATCGCATGGGAAAAACGCTTTTTGTAGCCTATCTTAGCCATATATTCTTCTTCGGTTTTAAAATGATAGATGGTGTAATCTTTTAATTCGCCCAGGACTTCAAGAATCTGGTTGTACTTATCCAGGCGCCAGGGGTCGTTAAGGACCTGATAAACTTGATCGGCAAGCTCTATCAATCGTCGATGCTGCTTGTCGATCTCCTCAACCCCCAGGGTGTACTCATCGCTCCACTGATACAAAATATAACCTCCCTAATCATTTCGATTGTCTGATACTAAGTATACTCCGAAAAGGGCGCTGCGAGGAAGGGGGAAGAACTGCAAGAGGGTTTTACGTGGACACGATGACCAAGGCAAAAATCATGCGTAGTCAGATATTTCTGTATTGACAAAAAAATCCGGATTGCCGATAATAAGGGTAGTAAAACGTTTACACAGGGAATCGTTTTTATTTTTCGAATAAATGTAAACGTTTCCATATTGAGTGTAAGTGGCTTAATTCGTGCTGAGATAAAGTGAGGACTTATGTGAGAAACCACGCCAGAGGACAACAGGCGTCAGTGACAATCAAAGATGTGGCGAAAAGAGCTGATACCTCGATCGCTACGGTTTCTTATGTATTCAGTGAGCAGGAACGCTATCTGCGACCAGAACTCCGGGAGAGGGTCCTGCAAGCGGCTGCAGAACTGAGATATGTGAAAAATGCGGCCGCCAGCAGTCTCAAGGGGAAGCGACGCGGCATCCTGGCCGTGCTGGTCGCCCAATTCGCCAATACTTTTTTTACCCGTATGTGCGTGGATATTGAGGCGATTGCCCGCCAAGAGGGATATGTTGTTACCTTGTGCAACAGTGATGAGGATCCTGCGCAGGAACGTCTGACACTTGAAAGGCTGATCGCGCAAAGAATTGACGGGTGCATTCTCTGTCCGGCACTGGCTAGGGAAGAGAATACCGCTCTGTTGTCGCAGCACCATGTTCCTTATGTTATTCTGGAACGTTCGTTTCCGGCTTCATTTTCCGCCCATAATTTTGTCGGGCATGACAATTTCCAGTCAGGATATTTGGCAACCCGGCGGCTACTGGATGCCGGACATCGAAAGATCGCCTTCTCCGGCTGGGATTCTCCCATCCCGAATGTTCGCGAGCGCGTAGATGGTTACAGGGCGGCTTTGCGGGAGCGGGGGGTGCCGGAAGAGCAGGAACTGGTCCTCCTGGACGAGCTGACGGAGAGCGCCGGGCGCAGCATGGGAGCCAAATTGCTGATGGAAAAAGTGTCGGCGGTTGTTCTGGGACAACAAGATACAGCGAAAGGGACCCTGTTGTACTTTCAGGATTATGGCGTGCAATGGCCCCGTGATATTTCGTTGGTAATGATCGGTACTCCAGAGTGGGCCGATTTCCTCCGTCCCCACATTACTTGTATCCAAAGGCCGGAACAACAGATGGGACGAGCCGTGGCATCCCTGTTGCTTGACGTCATGCGCGATGCGGACCGCCCAGCGGTTCAACAGATATTTCCCTGCGCCATTCTCGAACGAGATTCAGTTCATGATGGGGGGATGATACAACAACCCGGTTCATAGGCCACATTATAATAGGAGGGATCGCAGATGAACAAAAAAATGCTTTGGGTTATCGCTGCAGTTGTTATTATCGGACTAGCCTTTATTTGGCCGCAGTTGAATCAAAAGAAGGAAGAAGTGAAAAAATGGCCGATGCAGGACATTTCGATCGTGGTTCCCTATCCCCCTGGCGGCGGAACTGACCTGACCACCCGGGCGATCGCCGATGAGATGGCAAAAGCGCTGAAAGCGAACGTTTCTGTCGTAAACATGCCGGGCGCCAGTGGGTCAGTCGGTACGATCGCTGTCTGGAACAAACCGCATGACGGCTACACCATTGCTGCTAATGGACTGCTCGCATTTGCATCCTATCCGGTGATGGGTTATACCGATAAGACTTATAAAGACTGGAATATCTGGATTGCTACGTTCTCGCCCAACGCTATCGTTGTCAAAGGAGAGGGCGGCAAGTACAAGAACATCAACGACTTACTGGCCGATTTGAAGGCAAGACCGGGACAGGTCACCTTCGGCACCGCAGGAGTTGGAACCGGTGGATATATGGGTTCAGAAGTGCTCAAGGCCGGGACTAAACTTGACTACAAACATGTTCCCTATCAGGGAGGCGCACCGGCAATCGTGGCCGGCCTTTCGGGTGAGGTCGATGTCGTGCCGCAGTTGTTGATGGAAATGGTCGATCATATCCGCGCCGGCAAGATGAATGCATTGGCAGTACTGATGGATCAACCGTTCAAGTTATCCGGCGCAGCTGATATCCCGGGGATTTCTGCGGCAGTTCCTGCGATCAAACCGTATCTGCCGATGGGTGAATCCTTTGGCATCATGGTTCCCAAAGATACGCCGCCTCATATCGTCAAAGCGATTGATGATGCCTTTAAAATCGCCGTCAAGAGCGAAGTCGTGAAAAAATTCGCTGATCAGAAGGGCTCTGTCGTACTAGCCTTGAGCGGTGAAGAAGCCCAGGCTCATGTTGCGAAACTCTCGTCGATAGTATCCTGGACCCTGTTTGATGGCGGAACTGCCAAAATTTCGCCTGAAAAGTTTAATATTCCCCGCCTGAAATAAAGCGCAAAACGGATCGAAATCGTCAGGATGCTGGCGCTTTATCTTCTTGATAGCGCCAGCATCCTGAAAAGTAAGGTAGGAGGCCGTGGGTCTTGGATAAAAACACCCATTTTGATTTTTTCACAAGTGTTTTTTTAATGGTATTAGCAGTCATCATGATTTTCGATAGCTATCGCATGGCAGCAGATGTCGGGGGGGCCTTATATGCCTCGCCAGGCATGATGCCGATGGTATTGGCGATTTTGCTGCTGTTTACTGGTTTTTTACTGTTTCAACGTACCGTCCGGCATAATGGAGTCGGACAAAATATCAAAGACTTCATGGCATGGGCTCATATTTTTGCCAAGTCCAAATCAGCCCAGGAAATGCTGACAGGCGGATTGGTGTTAGCACTTTATACCTTCATACTGGCGCCCAGGCTGCCTTTTTGGATTTCAACCTCGATCTTTATGGTATTTCTCATGGGAATACTCAATGCAACAGCACTTTGGAAAAACGCAGCGATAACAGCGGTCGTGGTCGGTAGCATCTATGTGGTGTTCCAGATGGTCTTCCACGTTCCACTGCCGTAGAAAGGAGCCATATATTTTGGAGTGGCAATACGTTTCCAGTGTGTTTGAGTTTGTCCTTCAGCCGATGAGCCTCTTTGTGATGGCGCTCTCGGTGTTTTTCGGAATGGTGGTGGGAATGCTTCCAGGGTTAACCGCTACGATGGCAGTTGCGCTGTTGACGGGGCTTACTTACCGATTGGCGCCGGAAATGGCGATTCTTTCGCTGGTTGCGGTTTATATCGGAGCGATTTCAGGGGGTTGCCAGTCCGCAATTCTGATGAATATTCCCGGCACACCCGCTTCGGCGGCGACTGCGGTGGACGGGTTTCCGATCGGGCAGCGGGGGGAAGGCGGGTTGGGTATATTCCTGGCTACGACATCCTCGTTCTTCGGCACGTTGACCGGCACGTTGTGTGTGCTTCTGCTGACGCCGCCGCTGTCTCTGCTGGCGCTGAAGTTCGGCGCCTATGAATTTTTTCTGCTGGCGTTGTTTGGAGTCATGATCTGTGGCCAGTTAACAGCAGGCGGCGATCCTCTCAAAGGGTGGATCTCCGGGATTTTGGGCCTCATTGTCGCACAGGTCGGATTGGATGGGATGAATGCCTATCCGCGCTTTTCTTTTGGATTGGTGGATTTGATGGCCGGAGTACCCTTAATTCCGGTAATGATCGGCTTGTTTGGGTTTCCTGAAATTGTTTACGGACTTATTTCCAGCACCGCAAGGGCCCAGATCAAAACCTCCTCTTTAGAGTTTAAAAAGGGGTTCGGCATCCTGTTGAAAAATAAACTGAACATGGTCCGGTCTTCGGTGATCGGAGTTGTTGTGGGGATTATTCCCGGTGTCGGCGAAGACGTTGCCGGGTGGCTGTCCTACTGGGCAGAAAAGAATGCCAGCAAAACACCGGAAAAGTTCGGTAAAGGGGCGTATGAAGGGGTGATTGCAGCCGAGACCGGCAATAATTCATGCGTTGGTGGCGCCATCATACCCGTTTTGTCGCTGGCTGTTCCGGGCAGCGCCCCGGCGGCTGTTCTGTTGGCGGCACTCTGGCTGCACGGACTTCGCCCCGGTCCCTTGCTGATGAGTGAAACACCCGGTTTTGTCTATACCATCAGTATCTATATGACAATTAGCGCCTTTGCAATGGTTATTCTTGGCCTGATCCTGTCGAAGATCACCGTCCGAATCCTGGCTGTCAAGAGTACAATTCTGATGCCGATCGTCTATGTGCTCTGTACGGTCGGTGCTTTTGTGATCGACAATAATATCTTTGATATATATCTGATGTTCGCTTTTGGCTTGGTCGGACTATTATTGCGCGAGATGTCCTATCCAGCCGCACCATTTCTGCTCGGAATCATTCTTGGGCCGATGGCCGATAACAACCTTCGCCGCGCGCTGATCCTGTCGAACGGCGACCCTACCCCTTTCTTTATGCGCCCGATCAGCATGATCTTCGTTGCCGCCATCGTGCTGCTCGCACTTTCACAACTGAACGCGTTCGGGCGGTTAAAGAAACTGTTGGCCCATGACGAGTTCAAAGAATAAATGATACGGGAGTGACAAAAATGAAACCAATTCGTGTAGGGCTGGTGGGCAGCGGCTTTGTGGCCGAACTGCATATGCACTCTTACCGACGGGGTTTACGGAGTGAATGCCGTTGTTGAAGCCGTGGTTTCCAGGGGCGACCATGTGACCGATTTTGCCCGGAGGCATAACATTCCCAAGGTGTACCGGGATTTCCGGGACCTACTGAAAGGATAAGGATATCGACGTTATTGATATTTGTACCCCGGCGGTAGTGCATGCGCCAATGATTGTCGAAGCAATGGAGTCCGGCAAGCATGTCATCTGTGAAAAACCGTTTACCGGATACTTCGGACAACCCGGCGACTCCCTTCCCATAGGGCGCAATATGTCAAAAGCGTTGATGTTTGAACGGGTTATGGAGGAGATGGAACAGACTCGGCGCCGAATGAATGCCAGCAGTTCGATGTTCATGTATGCTGAAAACTGGGTATATGCGCCGGCAGTTGCCAAGAGCGCTGAAATCCTGCGTAAGACGAAGGATAAAATCCTGTTCATGAAAGCGGAGGAGAGTCATAGCGGCTCTCATGCCGACCATGCCGCCCGCTGGGATCTGACAGGCGGCGGAGCGCTGATCCGGCAGGGATGTCATCCTTTGTCCGCCGTGTTATACCTCAAACAGGTGGAGGCAAAGGCGCGCGGTGAAAAAAATCGATATTGCCGATGTGACTGCAGATGTCGGCAATATCGGTGATGGGCTTTCGGCAGAAGACCACAAGTACATCTTGTCCCATCCCGTTGATGTGGAAGACTGGGCCGATGATGAACCTGACCTTCACCGATGGGACAAAGAGCACAGTTTTTGCAGGGGATATGATTTTGGGCGGTGTCCGCAATCTGATTGAAACCTATACAACCGGCGGCATTCTCAACGCGAACATGTGTCCCAATACGGGCATGGTTACCTATCTGACAGATGAGAGCAAATTACAGGATGTGTATATTACTGAGAAGGTCGACAGAAAGACTGGTTGGCAGTATGTGTGTCTTGAAGAAGAGTGGACACGCGGATACATTCAGGAGATGCAAGATTTCATGGAATGCGTGGCCTACGGACGCGATCCGCTGGCAGATCTGGACTTGGCTTACGAAACGATTAAGGCGACCTATGCTGCCTATTGGGCGGCGGAAGATGGGAAAAGAATCAAGTTGTAGGCGGTGGAAAAGTAGTACAAGGCCCTCCGGGTAACCGGAGGGCCTTGTACTACAGTCAAATCAAGCCGGTTTGATGCTTTTCTTTTATGCGTCGATCCCGATCCGTTTCATCCAGGCGATGATTTTTTCGTCCTGCCCGGCAGGCAAACAGAAGGGTTCTGCGACGGTAGGACCGCAGATTCCCAACCGGTTGAGGCCAAATTTCACAACGGCGGAGTTTGGACCGAAGCTTCCCATCATCGGAATCAGCGAGGCTTTTTTCTGCAGTTCGATGGCGGTGATCCTATCGCCTCGGACGAAAGCATTGTAGACCGTTGCACACAGCTTCGGGAAAAGGCTGCAGCCTGCATTAGATACCGCCTCTTTGCCCCCAGTTCATAGGCAGATAAACCCCAATGCAGGGGTTGCCTGACATGACGGCGAAGTCAGCATCCGCAGTCACATCGATGAAAACGCTGCATGCCAAAGAAATCTCCGGAACTGTCCTTGACGCCAATGATATTCGGATGACGTGCGAGCTTTTGCTACGGTGTCAGCGGAGAAAGCGGTTTTGGTCATCTGGGGAAAATTGTACAGGATGACAGGTAGGGTAGAGGCCTCGGCAACTAGCTGATAATGCCGGATCACAGCGGCCTGGTCCATATTAAAATAGAAGGGGACGGCGACCAGAACTCCGTCGGCTTTGGTGTTGGGCCGCAAGCTTGACCTGTTCGATCGTGCGCTGGGTGCCTGGTTCGCCGCAACCGATAAGGACGGGGACTTTGTCGGCAACTTCATCAAGAGCGGTTTCGAAGAACCTCCTGGCGCATCGATTCAGTCATTGCAGGGAATTCACCGGTGCTGCCGAGGACCACGATTCCGTGAATAACCACCGCCAATAAGGTAACGAACGAGTTTTCGCAGCGCCGGTTGGTCGATCTTTTCCTCCGGCGTCAGGGGTGTGGCTATGGCCGGGAACACTCCATGTAGTTGCATCATTATCGCTTCGGCCTCCTCTTTTCTGGCTGGTATAGTGGGCAAAATTGAAAATCGCTGCAATTTGATTTTGACCAGTGCTTGTTTGACAAAGTCGTTGGTCTTGATGTAATTTTATAGCAGGATAACTCATGAAGTAAAGTGGAAAATAACTTTGCCGACGCATGGCGTAATGGGGGATAAACAATACATAAAATGGGGGGATTGCCATGAGTCCAACACCCAAATCTCCAAAACCCATTTCGGATATGGATCTGGTTTCGGTGCGACGCCAATGGAACAGTTGGGAAGTTGCTCAGGTGAATGTAGGGAGAGGTCGCCAATCCACTATGGGACCTGGAGAGCGGCGGCGTCAAGGCGTCGGCGCCGGAAGCGCTGATATACGGATACGTTTGGTGGTGATGCTATTGTTTCCGGCAGCTTGGCCCATTCTTGCCTCCATGGCACAGCGCCTCACAGCATCAAAATCTGTATTTTGCGCAAAGACAATTCGCCCAGGATATATAATCACTTTGTGTCTTGGTCGGTCCCAAACCTGCACAATGGCAGCGATGAGAAAAAAGGATGCCAGGGCGCGCGGTGCGAATAATCAAAAAATATTGGAGGCGCTCTGCATGAAAGGTAGTCGGGGATTAATGGAAGTCCGCGAGCGGAGGGCATACCTCAGTTTTGATCCGGACTGTGTTTG
>CAXXIN010000002.1:0-7427 GCA_963665275.2 Negativicutes bacterium | reverse complement strand
GCCGTGGCCATCAGCCGGGCGCAGGCCGTCGGCTATAGCAGGGATTATCATTTTGGCTGTAATGCTACCGGATATGTCACCTGGGTTGCTTCCACCGTGCTTGGAGTCGTGCTTGGCAGTCGTATCAGTGATCCATTGGCCTGGGGTCTTGACTTTGCGATGCCGGCAACTTTTTTGGCTCTGCTTATTCCCCGGTTGACGGATCGGGTCAGTTTGTGGGTTTGTTTGGTGGCGACGGTTGTAAGTGTGGCGACTGCGCTGCTGATTCCTGGAAAATGGTATATCATTGTAGCCTGTCTGGCGGCTGTCGCGGCCGGGGCATGGATGGAAGGGTGCGAAGTCAATGCGAACTGAAGTGGTTTTGACAATCTTGTGCATGGCTGTGGCAACCTATTTCACCCGGTTTGCCAGCCTACTGCTGCTGGACCGGACGGGAGTGCCCCGGTGGATGGCGAAACTACTTAAACATGTGCCGACTGCAATGCTCACAGCATTGATCGCGCCGGCTTTGTTGTCGCCGCAGGGATATCTGCATATCGGTCCGGGGAATCATTATCTGCTGGCCGGGGCCGTAGCCGCTTTTATGGCTTGGCGGGGGCAGCACCCGGCTGTGACAATGGGGTCGGGAATGGCTGTAATGCTGGTTTTAAGAATGGGAGGGATTGGATTATGAGTTTGAAATTTGCCAGTCGGATTGATTCTTTGCGGGCATCAGATATCCGTGAGATATTGAAAATAACTCAAAGGGCGGAAGTGATTTCTTTTGCCGGCGGACTGCCGGCGCCCGAACTGTTTCCGGTGGAACAGATGAAGGAAATCTCGCAACAGGTATTGGAAGAATCCGGACGCTTGGCGCTGCAGTATTCGACGACCGAAGGCCATGAACCGTTGCGGCAGAAAATTGCCGCCCGGATTGGCCGGAAATTTCAAACGAAAGCTACTGCTGCTGAAGTGATGATCACCTCCGGTTCGCAACAAGCTCTTGATTTTACTGGCAAGTTATTTTTGGATGTCGGCGATGTGGTTCTGTGTGAAAGTCCGACCTATCTGGCGGCAATCAGCGCGTTCAGGGCTTATCAACCCGACTTTGTCGCTGTGCCGACCGATGATGATGGGATGATCATAGAAGAGTTGGACAAGATTCTGGCTACCACTGCAAAAGTGAAGCTGGTTTATGTGATTCCTGATTTCCAGAATCCTACCGGCCGAACCTGGTCACTCGAACGTCGCCGCCGCTTCATCGAGACCGTCAGTCGTTATGGAGTAGCGGTGCTGGAAGATAATCCGTATGGCGAACTGCGGTTTGAAGGCGAGATTTTACCTTCGATCAAATCCATGGATCATGACGGGTTGGTGATCGGTACTGGCACTTTTTCAAAAACTTTCTGTCCAGGGATGCGAATTGGCTGGTTGGTTGCCAAGTCGGCGGTGATTGAAAAGTATGTGCTCATCAAGCAAGGAGCTGATTTGTGCACTTCGCTGCGAAACCAAATGGAAGTGAATTTGTTTATGGAACGGTTTGATTTCGAAGAAAATCTGATCCAGTTGACTGCTTTATACCGAAAACGTCGCAATGCCATGGTCGAAGCACTGGCGGAAATGATGCCGGAAGGGGTCAGCTTTACCCGACCGCAGGGAGGACTGTTTTTGTGGGTCAGTTTGCCGGAACAGATTAAGGCGGTGGAACTGCTAAAAGAATGCCTGAAACAGGATGTGGCTTTTGTGCCGGGCGATGCCTTTTTCCCGAATGGCGGAGTGGAAAATGCCTTGCGGTTAAATTATTCCAATATGTCGGAAGATCGTATTCGCGTGGGGATTGGGCGCTTGGCGGTGGCGATCCGAAATTTGGCGTGAGAATTGTTAATCAGAGAAGTGCTGAGAACGGTGGCCATTGAAATTAAAGCCATAGAATAAGGGGCTGCCTCAATAACAATTGAGGCAGCCCCTTATTCTATGGCAGTCGCCCAATATAGGTGTCATCTATTAGCCAAACACCAGAGGGTTTTCCGTGAGGCGTGATCTAAAGAAAGCTGGAGCCCAACATTCGAAATGAGGTGAACCCCTATAATTATAGGAACTTGAAGGCGTGACAATCACTTTGTAATAGCGACAGCTCGCGATAGTTTCACAGTTATTTTCATTTTGACCAGCTAAGGTTCCGTGCGTTTTTGTCTGCGGAGCTTTTGATTTATATCGAGGTTGGATTGGAAAAAAACGAAAATTACTTTGACATCTTTCTGGATAGAAACGGTGGATTGAGTTGTTAATATATAAGCAATCGAAAAATCTTTGCACAGATGCGAGAAACCATTGACAGAAGCGCTTTGGGGTGATATGTTGTAAACGACGTCCACTTGCAGGGGACACACCGCCGTTCGATTGGGATAGTTGCTGAATGAAAAAACTTTTTTCAAGCATCGTTAGTACGATGCTTGAAGAGGTTTATAACTCTATTTTGCATATTACACAAAGAGTTATGGAGATGATTATGATTAAGAATGTAATTTTGGCAAAGGCGGAAGAAATCCAGGAAGAGCTGATTAGGATCAGGCGAGACCTTCATGCCCATCCAGAGACCGGCTTTCAGGAAATAAGGACCGCGGCGCTAATCGGAGAGCATTTGAAGCAATTGGGCATTGAAGTACGGGAACGGGTAGGAATAACTGGAGTTGTGGGGACTTTACGCGGAAAATATCCTGGCAAAACAATTCTCTTGCGTGCCGATATGGATTGTTTAGAAATGCAGGAGCAAAATGAAGTTGACTACAAATCCGAGTATGCCGGACGGATGCATGCCTGTGGACATGACGCTCATATGACTTGGGTTTTGGGGGCGGCAAAAATTCTTGCCGGTCTTAGGGATGAGTTGCACGGAAATGTTAAATTTTTATTTCAGCCAGCTGAAGAAACAGATGGCGGCGCTGACCGCATGATCAAGGAAGGCGCTCTGGAAGATCCCAAGGTGGATGCCGCGATTGGCGCCCATGTTTGGCCGACAGTCGAAGCGGGTAAGATTGGCGTGAAATATGGTCCGATGATGGCGTCACCGGATCTTGTTAAGATTACGATATTTGGCAAGGGCGGACATGGGGCGGAGCCGCATAATTGCGTCGATCCGATCTCGGTTTCCTGTCAGGTGTATTTTGGGTTTCAGACCATCATTAGCCGCCGCATCAGCCCGGTGGAGCCGGCGGTGCTCACTATCAGCCAGATCAACGGGGGAACCGCACACAATATTATTCCCGACAAAGTGGAAATGGTCGGTACTGTCAGGACTTTTTCCTTAGAGATGAAAGAAAAGATGCATGCGATGATGGAGGGCGTTTTACGTTCCGTCACCGAAGCCAATGGGGCAACTTACAAGTTCGAATATCTGCCGCATTATCCGCCGGTCATCAATGACGAAGCTATGACCGCACTGGTGGAAGCGACTGGCAAGGCATTGCTTGGCGAAGATAATGTCGTTAAACAGGACAGGCCTACGATGGGCGCGGAGGACTTCTCTTATTTCCAGCAACATGTGCCAGGCGCTTACTTTATTGTCGGTACTCTCAATGCCGAAAAAGGTGTCGTGAAACCGCTTCATAATCCTCAGTTCAATATTGACGAAACCATCCTGCACAAGACAGCGGCAGTATTGGCAAGCTGCGCGATTGCTTTTCTTAATGGCAAGCAGTAAACAGGCCTATCTCCCTGGACTTTATGTTGATACGCGCTATGTTTGAGACACGGCGGAGTCGACGTTGAGTTAATAAATTTTTGGAGGTGTTTTCGTGTCCCCTGTTGAGCAAAAACCCGACAATAAATCCGTAGGCCTGTTCGAAAAATTCCTGCTCTGGCTGGAACGAACCGGCAACAAACTGCCTGATCCATTGACCATTTTTGCAACGTTGGCTGCAGTCGTTCTCGTAATATCTCTCATTGGCTCAGTGGCCGGTTTCTCCGCGATTCATCCGCTGACCAAGAAAACAATTGAAACAGTAAATTTATTGTCAGTGCCTGGCTTACAGCAAATGATCTCCAATGCAGTCAGCAACTTCACCGGATTCCCTCCGCTCGGCATCGTGCTGGTTGCGATCCTTGGCGTCGGCCTGGCGGAGAAGACTGGGCTTTTTTCCGCTTTGCTGCGCAAGACATTGGTCGGCAAAAAAGGCAATAGCACCCTCGTAGTCGCAATCATAATTTTCGTTGCTATCAATGCTAATGCGGCCGGTGATACGGGTTTCATCGTCATGCCGCCGATCGCCGCGATGGTGTTCGGTGCGATCGGTAAGAATCCACTGGCGGGAATGTTGGCCGCCTACGCTGCCGTGGCCGGTGGGTTTGCCGCCAACATGGTTGTTAATTCGCTTGACGTGCTGGTGGTCGGTTTTACTCAGGCGGCCGTTGACCTCCTCGACAAAACTGTTATTGTGAATCCTGCTTCCAACTGGTATTTTCTTATGGTTTCCTGTATAATCCTGACCGTTGTGGCCACTTGGGTCACGGTGAAAATTGTCGAGCCCCGCATGGGCGTGTTCAAGGGTCAGGTTGAAGCGGTGGAAGAAGTCACCGAACAGGAAACCAAAGCGCTCAAGGCGGCTGGGATTGGTCTGGCTATCTTGCTGATCATCATTGCTGCTCTGTCGATACCTGAATCCGGCTTGTTGCGTGAACCCAAGACTCATTCTTTGATTAGTTACAGTTCGCCGTTCATGAGAGGCCTGATTGCTCTATTGACCTTGGCTTTCTTTGTGCCGGCCTATATCTACGGCAAAGTTTCCGGCAAAATCAAGAGTGATAAGGACACGGCGGCGATGCTCGGACAATCGATGTCTGAAATGGGGCCGTATATCGTTCTGTCCTTCGTGATTGCCCAGTTTATCAGTTATTTCAACTGGTCCAATTTGGGATTGATTCTGGCGATCAAAGGCGCGGAAATCATCAAGGCCTCCGGAGCGCCGGCGCCGGTCCTGCTCGTTCTGTTCATCACCCTTTCAGCGATCATCAACTTGTTTATCGGCAGCTGCTCGGCTAAATGGGCCATTCTGGCGCCGATTTTCGTACCGATGTTCATGTTGCTTGGATTCCATCCGGCATTGACCCAGATGGCGTACCGGATCGGCGATTCGGTTACCAACGTCATTACGCCGCTATTGCCTTACTTTGTCATCTTGTTGGCCTTCGTCAAAAAATATGACAAGGACATTGGCATGGGAACATTGATGGCGAACATGTTACCCTATACTTTGGTTTTCTTTGTTGTTTGGACTGCACAGCTGTTAATTTGGTTCGCGCTCAAACTGCCGCTCGGACCGGGCTCTCCTCTCCTGCTGTAGGACATTTGGACCAAGGCTGAAGCGGGGCTGCGTGAGGACTTGAAAAGTTTTTCGCCGCCTCCTTTGTCATTTTTTGATTAGTTGTATTTGGCAGCGAAGGAGATGCAATGATGTGGACTAAACGAGATCGGATTCAGCGAGATATCGAGGAGCTTGCGAAATGTAACGCTACACCGGGGCAAGGTTTGACCCGTTTTTCGCTGACAGCCGAGGACCGGGCAGCGCGAGCCTATCTGAAACAAGAGCTGAAAGCCTGTGGATTGGTTGTCTTCGAAGACGCCGCCGGCAATCTGGTCGGCAGGCGGGAAGGACAACTGCCTGGCGCTCCAGTCGTGATGATCGGCTCCCACTTTGATTCTGTCAAAGGCGGCGGTAATTTTGACGGTCCGGCTGGGGTTTCGGTAGCGCTGGAAACAGCCCGGGTTCTGTTTGAACGAGGAATCAAGACTCGCTACCCCATCGAGGTTGTGGCGATGATCGAGGAGGAAGGCGCTCGCTTTAACGCCAGCCTGTACGGTAGCCGGGCGATGGCGGGGAAAATTGACGTGGCGCAGCTGCAGGAGCGCAAAGATGAAAAGGGCATTTCGATGTTCGATGCACTGAAGGATTTTGGATTCAACCCGGAAGAGATTGCGTTGGCCCGTCGCCCACAGGGCAGCGTGAAGGCTTTTCTGGAGCTCCATATCGAGCAGGGTCCAATCCTGGAGGCGGAGGGGCTGGATGTCGGCATTGTCAGGGAAATTGTGGGCATTCACGACCTGAAAATAAAAATCACCGGGAGACAGGGCCATGCTGGCACAATCCCGATGAACTTGCGATCTGATGCTCTGAATATGGCAGCCAAAGCGATCGCGAAAATTGCGGAGTTAGCTATCGAAGCTGGCGAAGGGACAGTGGCGACCGTGGGCTGGATCGCCGTGAAGCCCGGCGGGTTCAACATCATCCCGGGCGAAGCGGAATTTAGCGTGGATATACGGTCAGGCAAACTGGAGCATGTGGACACAGTCACGCGCCGTGTCGGCGAGGTGCTGAACGAGCTGGCCCAGAGGACGGGCGCGACCTATGAGATTGTCAGTTTGATGAAGGTAGCTCCAGTTCAGATGGCGACCGATATCGTAAACAAAGAATTGGCGATCTGCGAAAAATTGGGCCTGAAGAGCCGGCTCATGCTCAGTGGCGCCGGACATGACGCGATGGTGATGGCGGGGATCGCCGACGTAGGGTTGCTGTTTGTGCCGAGTTTAGCCGGTCGCAGCCACTGTCCGGAAGAATGGACCGACTATGAGCAACTGCAGAAAGGCGCCGAAGTATATCTGCATACGGTGATGGACTTGGCGGAAACCGATGTGTAGCTTTGTTGACGCAAACAATATATGAACCATGTTGATTTGTCTGGATATATGAAAAGTGGGGTTGTGGAAACTTTTTCAAGTTCTCGCACAGCCCCACTTGGTTTATGCAGTATTATTTTATAATACAACCGATGATGGCGTTTAGCGAGCCAGAAGTTTAAACGTGGCCCGGACAAACGTTTCAACACCGATCGGCAGTACTGAATCATCAATGTCGAATTTGGGGTGGTGGTGGGGATAAATGGCATCTGTTGCCGGATTGCCGCCGCCCAGCATCAGGAACATCCCTGGCGCTTTCTGCATGAAGTAGGAGAAGTCTTCCCCGCCCATGGACGGACCGACTTCGACCACATTTGCCGCGCCAACGCTTTCGCAGCCCGCTTCTGCCACAATGGCGGCTATATCTGGATTGTTGAGGACGGCAGGATACCCGAACACTTTCTCGATTTTGTAAGTTGCGCCCATTGCCTTGCAAACCCCTTCGCAGACGGCATCGAACCGATCCCAGACCAGTTTGCGCACTGCATCGTCGAATGTACGCACGGTGCCTTTGATTTCTGCAGTATCGGGAATGATATTGAACACTTCTCCGGATTGAAAGCTGCCCAGGGACAGAACGGCTGATTCCAGCGGATTGACATTACGACCAATGATTGAATTGAGCATGCTGACCAACTCGGCTGCAGTGGAAAGCGCGCAGACGGTTCCCTGTGGCATCGATCCGTGGCCGCCTTTCCCCTGAATAAAGATAGTGAAC
>CAXXIN010000001.1:0-179579 GCA_963665275.2 Negativicutes bacterium | reverse complement strand
GTTGCCTGTCATGATATTCAGCGCCGCATTCACGATCGCCTGACTGCCTGAACCGCATTGACGGTCGATAGTTGTTGCGCCGGCTTCGATCGGGATTCGGCCATCAAGGCGGCAAGTCGGGCGTGATTGCCATGAGGTCCCATGATATTGCCCATGATGACGTCTTCGATTTCTTTCGGATCGACACCCGCCCGTTTGACGGCTTCTTTGATCGTGCTCGCTGCCAGTGACGCCGAAGGGGTTGTCGTCCACTGTCGACGTGTTTACCTATCGCCGAACGCACCGCGGATACAATTACTGCTTTTTTCATGTTTATCTCTCCCTAATATTTAAAATTTGTACGACGAGCGTACAGGACACTCTTTAGTTATTTGACGCCGAGTCCGGCCAGAAACACTCCGAACATCGTCACAATGCCGGTATAATCCCGCCCAGGATCAAATAATGATAATATATGTCTTTATGACTGATCCGGATAATCGACAACGTGCCAAAGATTCCGCCGTTATGCGGCACAAAGGAGCCGAAGCTCGCGCACGCTGTCAGACGGTGGGCAATCTCCGCATCCACCAGGGGAATATATTGCTTCGCCAACGCATTTAACGCGATGGTCTGTCCGGCCGACGCCGAACCGGTGATCCCGCCTGCAACTGCCACAGCGATCACCAGCTGGAGGACCGGCGGCCCTGGTATCAGGGCAATCGAAGCCACCAGGAGTTTGAATCCCGGCATCGTCGCCCACCCACCGCGCCAAACCCGGTGGCCGCCGCCACGCTCAACGCCGGCACAAAACCTCCGGCCAAGCCTTCGTTCAGGGCTTTTTTGACATTAGGCAGGTCCTTCCTGAACATTGAGGAAGACGACGATACACGCAGCCGTCAACGAAAACGACCGGATCCTGCTTAAACCCGTTCATCAAAATGAATGGAACGCAGAGCGGCAGAATACACTTCCAGACCGGGTGTGTCTTGCGGTCCGTGTTTTGCCCCTGTCCGCTGGCTTGAACATAAGCTTCGAAGTCTTTGCCCAAAGTCATGTAGCCGTCGCCCTCTTCGAAGCGCCCGAGACACGGCGTATTTCATATAAGCCAGACCAAGAATCGTCATCAGGATAGCCATGGCAAAGCCCAGATTCGGAGCAGCCATGGGAGTCGTTCCAAAATATTTCATCGGAATCAAATTTTGGAACTGAGGTGACCCCGGCATCATTCCCAAACGTAATAGTCGATGTACCGAAAACCCCGAACGCATAAAACTGCCACGGAATATCCAATTCCTTGTACAAATCCCGCAAAATGAATACCATCGTAAACACAACCACAAACAAGCTGACCCCCGACAACGTCAACAGGCAATTGAGGATCGGTCCGACCAAACGTCGCCAGAAATATCTGGTTCTTACCGCTTTTCCGCGCCACATTCGCCAACTTATTGCCCAAGGAATAAGCAATTCCAGCGTCACTGACCAGTCTGCCCAAAACTGCACTGGTGATAAACAGCAGAAAATAACTTTTGATAAAACCGGAAAAGGCCTGTCATGTACGGCCCCCATCATAGCCTTTACGACATCAGCGCCGGAAAGCACGCACACAATCACCGATGCGACAGTTGAGAGAAGCCACACATTCATGCCGGCAAATATAAAACCAGATATAAACAGCAACCGAAGCAACAATTCCGATTAAACTAACCAGTGCCATATCCATAAGCCCGGGGCCACCTCCAACAATTCTTATTGAATTTCGCTTTTACATCCGAGGCCTTTCACCGGTGCCGCCTGCCGAAAAGAGGAAACGAGTTTCCCCTTTTCGGGAGTCGACTGTGTCCCAACCTCAGCGGTGATTACTTATTATCGTAGGTATAGAAGCCCTTGCCTGTCTTGCGTCCCAGTTCGCCTTTTTTGACCTTTTCTTCCAAAATTTTTGGGTGGTGTTGCGCCCGTGCCGGCTTTGAATTTGGCCAGACGAATGGAATAGATCGTGTCGAGGCCGGCCAAGTCCATCGTGCGGAAGGCGCCCATTGGATGTCCCAAGCCCTTTTCTGCCGCAGTATCAATATCTTCAACTGTCGCATAACCGTTTTCCACCAGGAACCAGGCTTCAGTGGTCAGAGCGCCGAACAACCGGTTGACAATGAATCCTTCGATTTCCTTCTGAACCGTGATGGATTTTTTGCCGATTTTATCCGCAAAATTCTTCAGAGATTCGATGGTGTCCGGGCTGGACTCGGGTCCGACCACGATTTCCACCAAATCCATATGGAGCGCCGGATTGAAGTAGTGAAGATTGGCGAATTTCGCCGGTTTTCCGGTCGCTGCCGCCATGGACGAGGGCACGAACGTACTGGAGTTGCTGACGATGATGGCATCTGCAGGCGCCAGCTTGGCAACTTTAGCAAAAAGTTCTTTTTTGGCATCCAGAATTTCCACAATGGCTTCAATGACCAAGTCGGCCTTGGCGATAGCTGCGTCAAGAGACTCGACCAGATGGAATCTGTTTTTGATCTCAAACCGCTTCTTCGCTGGTCATTTTCCCCTTGGTAACCCGGCCATCCAGGTATCCCTTGCTCCAGGCGGCTACTTTATCCAATACTCCGGGAAAGCTGTCGGTGAGGGTTGTGTCGAACCCTTTGACTGCCGCATTCAGAGCGATTTGGTGTCCCATAGTGCCTCCGCCGATGACTGTTACGCGTTTGATTTCCATTGTTAAACTCCCTCTTTCTTTTCTTTTTTACGCTTTGGAAGGATGGATTTTAATGCTTTTATTGATTTTCAGCTGCTCGATTTGCTCCGCCGAATAGCCCAACTCTTCCATAATTTCCTTGGTATGTTCGCCCAGGAAAGGACCCCGCTCGCGTGGCAGATTGCCAATTTCGACGGACTGAATCGGCGTTGCCGGCAAAATGGCCTGTTCCCCATTGGGAAAAGTGAAATTATATAGATAGTCATTGGCCCACGCCTGCTCATCTTTGACCACATCTTTAATGTGCCGCAGTTTGTCGTGCACGATATCCGCCTTCTGCAGAATCGGCATCCATTCCGTGCTGTCTTTTTCGAGGAAAATCGTTTCCAACGTCTCGATCAGCGCCGCTTTGTTCAGCATCATTTGTTCACGAGTTGCAAATCGCGCATCGCTGACCAGATCTTTTCGTCCAAGCGCCTCACAAAATGCGCCCCAATACCGTTCGTGCTCGATGATGCTCAGCATGATCCATTCTCCGTCTTTTGCCTTGTAGGGTATGGCAAGCGGATTCCCGTTGAAACGTGCTTTCGGGAAAACATTGCCATAGCGAGGCTGCGCCGAAGTGATCATGAGACCGGAATACCAAACCGATGCTCCAAAGAGCGAAACCGACACTTTGTCGCCTTTGCCGGTTTTTCCCCGGTTCAGCAGCGCCGCACAGATTCCGGCAAACAGAGTGCTGCCTACCGTCAGGTCGCCGAATCCCGCCGGGGTATATACCGGATACTCATCCGGCTTTACGAGATCCGCCAGGAATCCGCTGCGTGCCCAAAAAGCAACGACATCGAATCCGGGCATATCCACATCCGGTCCTTTTTCACCAAACCCGGTTACGATGGCGTTGATCAGCTTCGGATATTTGTCTTTGAGAGTTTCATAATCCAATCCCAGTTTTTTCAGGGCTTCCGGGCGGTTATTCGTTAAAAACACATCGGCCGTGGACAATAGTTTGTGAAACGCCTCCTGTCCTTCAGCCGTCTTGAGATTCATTACAGTTGCTCTTTTATTGGCGTTGAAGAGTTCCCATGCTGGAGCTTCGCTTTCTTGGGTCGGCATCATCATCGTGGCGCCGAAATAACGGAAAGGATCCCCGATACCTGCCTCCACCTTGATCACATCGGCTCCCCAGTCGGCCAACAGCCGTCCGCACGACGGAGCTGCAACGAAAGTGGAAAGCTCCACCACACGATACCCACTCAAGGGCTTGTCTTGGTTCATCCAAATCGACTCCTTCCTAAAATACGAGCAAGTGAAACCAATAGTGTCCCTGCCCTTGTGCGTCCCCTTATAGTGCAAGAAGCATGCCAGCTGGCATGCTTCTTGCACTATAAGCATAGTGTAAATTGCGAAAAGCCTGAATATACCTGATTAAACACTCGCCTTCTTTTTAAAAGCGCACTAAAATCTTCAATAACAAACCTTCTTTATCTCAAAGACCCACGTCCAAGATTGTAATTCACACAAAATTCGTATTACAATTTTCGTATTACACGAGCGATCAACTCTGCAAGATTTTTCAGTCCACCTATCAAATACAATAATTCATATATTATAATAGTAAGAATCAGTGTCCGACACAGCAATTTATCGTCCATGAAGCCAGAAATCACGGGAGGTATTTCGAAATGCCCTCAACGCCATCAAAAGCACCTTTGATGCCATCCCCCCAGATTTTTCTACAGACACTTCTCGAAAAAGCAGACAGTGTCATCTATTCCTACCAACTCCCGCCGAACGCCAAACTGGAATACGTCAGTCCGGGCGTGGAAAAGATGACCAGATATGCGCCTAAGGCATTTTATGAGAACAGCAACTTGCTGTCACAAATTCTGCACGTCGAAGATCGGGAGCAATTGTATTCGGTTCCCGCCTCTGTGCTCGAACACCCTGGACAAACCCTGGTCGTACGCCTATGGCGTCAAGACTCCGCCCTAGTTTGGCTGGAGCATAGCAGTCTGCCGATACTGGACGAACAGGGAAACCTGGTGAAAATCCAGGGAATCGTGCGTGATATCACTGCAAGCAAACAACTGGAATTCCGCGACTATCTGATCAAGGAAGTCGCACTCATGGTGCTCGAGGATCAACCGTTAAGTGAAATCCTGATGCATGTATGCAAAGAAATCATCGACATCTATGGATTAAATTTTTCCTGGATCGGAATGAAAGAGCCGGATGGCTCGGTAAGCATCGATGCCGCTTTTGGGTTCCCCTCCCCTTGGCCGAGCATCAGAGAATTGACTGTCCGTTGGGATGACAGTATAGAAGGCCGGGGAGTCGGCGGGAAAGTCATCCGCAGCGGCAAAACGGTCATCGTCGATATGGAACGGGAAGTATTCAGCCCATGGTATGAAAAGTTGCTTGTCCGCAATATCCGGTCCGTAGCAGCCTTCCCATTAAAAACCAAAGGAAACACGCTAGGTGTCCTAGGCATTTATTCCAAATACGAAGACTTTTTCACCCCCCGCATCATCCACGAGATCGAAGATTTCGCCGAACAGATCGCACTAGCGATCAACGATGCACTCACCAAGCAAAATCTGATGCTGGTGACAACAGGGCTGAATTCATCGGCCAACGCAGTGGTTATCACCGACCGATATTTTAAAATCCAATGGAACAATCTCGCATTTTTCAAACTAACGCACCAGACCGCCGAAACGGTTCTCAATAAATTTTTTCATGAAATCATACCCCCTCCGCCGCAAGACCCGCTCATTTATTCCAGGGTCCGCGAATCTATCTTGGCTGGATGCCCATGGCAGGAAGAGATTTTGTTGTCGCAAAAGGACAAGGGCAGGATTCCAGTTGAGATAGCCATAAGACCGGTCAAAGACGAACAAAAAAACTTTTCCCATTTCATTATTGTTCTCCACGATCTGACCACACGCAAGCAAGCCGAGACAGCTCTGCAACGCTACCAATTGCTCTACCAGCAGGCAAATGACATCATTTTGATCATCCGTCCTGACGGAAAAATCATGGAAGCTAATCCGTCCGCCATCCGAGCTTACGGATACTCCAAAAAACAAATACTAACTATGAATGTCAACGCAAATTTCGAACCGGATTCGAACGCCGCCAGGGAACAATTTCCATTATCCGATATCGTGTCCGCCAGCACCGGCATCCTTTGGGAAACCCAGCACCATTGCATTGACGGTTCAGCCTTTCCGGTAGAAGTCAGTTCCGTAAGCGCCGTTATCGGAGGCGAACAAGTTATTTTCAGCATGATCCGGGACATAAGCGACCGCAAACAGGCTGAACTGCATAAACTACACGTAAAGGAAACATTGGCTCAGGCCGAAAAGCTTTCTTCACTGGGGAGAATGGCCGCAAGTATTTCTCATGAAATCAACCAACCCTTAAACTCGATCAAAATCATCACCGACAGCATCCAATACTGGGAACGCAAGGGGATCACCACCGAAGCGCCGGAATTGATGAATGCCATTGAAAACATCTCTACGCAGGCCGATAAGATCGACAAAGTCATCAAACACGTACGCGCCTTCCTGCACGGGAAAAACGCGGCCCTGCTGGCCCCGTTCCATATTAACAGTATTATTGATTCCGCCGCGAATTTTCTCGAATCGCAGCTTCTCGGCAACGGCGTACAACTCCGAAAAAAACTCGCCGCTGATCTACCACCTGTATTGGGTACTCCGACTGGCCTGGAAGAAATCATCATCAATCTGGTCATCAACGCCCTGAATGCTTTGAAGTCTGCGAAAAGTAGAGAAAAATCCATTACTATTTCGACAACCCTGGAAGAAGGATTCATTCTGATGACTGTGTCTGATAATGGACCAGGAATCGCTGATGACATCAAAGACCAGATATTCGAACCCTTTTTCAGCACCCGCGAGTCGGAAGGCATGGGCCTCGGCCTAGCCATTGTGAAGTCTATTATCACTTCCTACAACGGCAGCATCACTGCACTGAGCAACGAGCAAGGCGGGGCTACCTTCCGGGTGCAATTCCCCCCCTGGCAGCCTGATCAAAAGGAGGACGCTTTGTAATGTACATTCTTCTTGTAGATGACGACGAGAACAGCCGACAATGGATCGCACGATTTCTGCGCCAGATGGGCCATCAAGTCGTCGAATGCGAAACTGGCGAAGACGCATTGACGGTTTTTCCCAACAAAGACTTCGGCATGGTCCTCTCCGATATCCGGATGCCTGGAATCTCCGGAATCGAACTTTTGCAAACTCTTTTCAACAGGCCTGTCAAGCCTGAAACGGACATCGTGCTGTTTACTGGACACGGAGACATGGAAACCGCCATTACAGCACTGAGATCGGGCGCCTACGATTACCTGCTGAAACCGATCAATATGGAAGAGCTGGCCGTATTGACCGAGAGAATTGCAGAGCATCAGACATTGCTGCGGGAAAACAAACGCCTCACCTCCAATTTTGAAAGTGAGGTTAATACTGCAACTGCGGAAACCCGCAAAGAGCTGTCTGAATTAAAAACGATTATGGCCAGATCTGTCGGCCTCGGCAATATCGGAATTTTTTCCGACTCGATGCGCCGAATCGTGGAGCAAGCGAACAAGTACCATACGGACCGATCTATTCCGGTGTTGATACAGGGTGAAACTGGAACCGGAAAAGAAATCATCGCCAAAATGATTCATTTCGGCCAAACGGCCCACCCTCTGCCTTTCGTTGACATCAACTGCGCCGCATTCACCAGCAGTTTATTTGAAAGCGAACTGTTCGGTTATGAGGCCGGCGCTTTTACCGGCGGCTTAGCCAAAGGCCAAAAAGGAAAATTGGATATGGCAGCCGGCGGAACCTTGTTTTTGGACGAAATTGGCGAGATGCCGCTTGAGCAACAAAGCAAACTGCTGCGTGTCATTCAGGAAAAAACCTATTATCGGGTGGGCGGAGTCAAAAAGCTTGAAACCGACGTGCGTATCATCTGCGCAACCAATGTCGATTTATCCGAAATGATCGCGCAGGGAAAATTCCGCAAAGATTTGTATTACCGATTAAATGTTGGACATATTCTCTTACCGCCATTGCGGGAAAGATCAGCAGAAATTCTCCCGTTGGCCTGTTCTTTTCTACAGGAATTCTCCCATTCTCGAAAGAAACATTTTACGGAAATCGGCAGAGAAGCAGCCACACTGCTTCAGGCTTATGCCTGGCCGGGCAACATCCGCGAACTGCGGAATGTAATCGAGTGGGTCACCTTCATGCATGACGATTCTGAAGTACGTCCCGAACATTTGGGGATCATGTATAGAAACAGTGAAGACTACAGTACGGAGGTAACGCAGCCGGTTCAAGAATCTGCTGCTGCGTTGATCGATCTGGACAATTTTGTTCTGCCCCCTAAAAGTTTTGATCTGAACAAATTTAATGACCTTTTGCTCCGCAAGGCATTGGAGATGCATAAAGGCAATAAAACGGAAACGGCGAACTATCTGAACATGTCCCGCAGAATCCTCTGCTATAAACTTGAAAAGGACAACTAAATTTTATGACAATTTACTGATGCGACGACCCTCAGAAAACAGATAAATTCCCGGAAGGCGATAACGATAGCAGGGGCTGTGTTCAAAAAACAGGTTTTAAACCTATTTGAGACAGCCCCTGCTTTTCTGTTGCGAAGGAGGTCGAAATCTAACCGCAAAATTATAGTAGTTTAGCAATAATTATCAATAAACTCCAAAGCACTATTCGCCGCCAATTCAATTCCAACTCCGGCGCCGCCGCAATCACAACCTACAATATAGAGGCCCTCAAGCGGCGTCTTAATCTTCGGCCGTTTCGCCCCAACCTGACCGGGACTTTGAGCGATACCAATCGTACAGCCGTCTTCTCCGGCTAAACCAGCGCAGGCATTGATGCTCATAAAATCAGTCCACATAATATGTTTTCTTAAATCCGGGATATACTTTTCGGCGGTATCAAGCATCGCTTCCTGCAATCGATCGATTACTTCCTGCGATGTATCTGTCGGTATCGGCGTTGCCACATTAATAAGCTGCTTGCCTTCAGGCGCCACAACCGGCGAGAAATTCGACGGAACAACCAGGAACAAGTTTAATTGTTCCGGCATAACGCCTCTTCTGATTTTGTCGAAGTACTGCTCTTGACCAACTTCGCCAAATTGAGCCAGCATTTTTAGGTCGGTTATTTTCTGATCAAGCGCAATCCTTATCACCGGACCCGCCCAGGCATATTTCAAATTCTTAACGTATTCAACATACTCCGCCGCAAAGGTTCCCGGATCAATCAAATTCAATACAGTATTTCTAATGTCAGCATTGGATATTATCATCTCGGCCTTATAAGTCTTGCCGCCAACTATTACTCCAACGGCCCTGCCATTTTCAACGATGATTTTTTCCACCGGCGAATTATTGACGACCTCGCCACCGAACGTTTTGATTCCCTCAACGAATGCGTTGGTGATCGCCACGCAGCCGCCTTCCGGGTACCCGGAAGCTCTTGCCTTTGCTTCCCAGCTCATACAGCGGACAAATTCGCCTGCGGCTTCAACCCAGGCAGGTATGCCGCAATATATTGAACCAATTCTGCTTACCACCGTATGAATCACTTCATTGTCCGTATATCGCAGCAGCAATTCCTTGAGGGTAATCTGATCCAGTTCGCTAATTTGCTCCTCAGTATAAGTCATGACGTCGGACATAAACTTCATCAATGAATTGAAATCTTTTTCCGCCACCATATCCTTTAAGTCATGCGGAAAAACAAAGGGTTTGCCATTGAAGCTGACAAGCGGACGGATCTTAATAAATTTAATGGGGTTCTCAATTCCAACCCTCGACAGGCATTCAACCACTGGGCCTTTTTCGCCCCGCGAAATCACGTGTACACCAATATCAAGGGTAAATCCGTCTTTCTTATACGAGCTTAATCTTCCACCCAGCAAGGTGTTTTTTTCAAACACCACCACCTTTTTACCTTTATGGGCGAGCATCATTGCGGCCGCAATCCCGCCCATACCGGAACCGATAATTATTGCGTCATAGTTTTTCATTCAATATCCCCCCCTACCCTTCATTTTTATTGCTATTGGGGCAATAAATCAAATACTTAAAGCCATGGCATTGGCATCCCTGATCGCATCAAATATTTTCCCAACTTTTTTGGAGTCACCGATGACGAAAACATTGTCAATCTTGCCTTTAAGCGTCTCATAAAGCTCGGTGTTCGAATTGGAACCGACAGCCAGAACAATCGTGTCACAAAGTATTTTGATGGTTTCGATGGTGTTATCTTTCGTTTTTTCGATGATAACACTCTCCGAAGTAATTTCCGTAATCTTTGACAAGGTATGCTGTGTAATGCCCAGTCGCTTTAAGTCCTTTAATACCGGCCAACCGGTTCCCGGTTCAAAACCCGCACCGATGGATTTTTGAATTTCCACAATGGTCACGTTTCTGTCGCTGGAGTTTAACATACTTTGGATTTTTTCCGGTGTTTCCGCTTTCTGAACGGATAGGAAGAAAAGCTGTTCCGGGGAAAGCGAACCCCTATGTGCCATATATTGTGCGGTTTCACAGCCTACGGAACCGCCGCCGACAATAACGACATTCTTACCGGGAATGACCCGACCAGCTAATACATCCACTGCGTTAACCACCGTTGCAGCTTGGGCGCCAGGCAGGATAATTTCTTTCGGTGTTACACCGGTTGCCAAAACACAAACTGCATCAAACCCGCCGGCTACGATATCCGCTTCGACAACGGTTTTGTTGACTGCGGTTTTGACGTGATGCTTTTTCAGCATTGTTTCATAATATTTGATTAAATTGGCAAATTCGTGCTTGCCCGGAGGAGCGAAAACCACGTGCAACTGACCGCCAATCGCAGCCTCCTTTTCCCAGAGTGTAACGTCATGCCCAAGCTCGGAAGCCTTAACCGCGAATTCGCAGCCGCACGGCCCGCCGCCGATAACCAGAAGTTTTTTCGCAGCAGCCGGTTTAAGTGTATCTTTGCGTTGATATTCGAGGCCGCAGTCACCATTGACAAGACACTCAACAGGTTGGGCAAAAAAAGTTTTGGCCAGGCAGCCCTGGTTACACGCAACGCAAGGCCTGATTTCATTACTGCGTCCTGTCTGAACCTTGTTCACCCATTCGGGATCAGCAATCAACGCCCGACCCAGACTGATCAGGTCGCCCCGGCCGAGAGCCAGCATTTCTTCTGCTGTACGGGGATTATTGATCCGGTTGCTCACCATCACCGGGACCGAAACCGCATTTTTGACCGCAGCTGCGAGATAACTGTATCCCGCTCCGGGAACATCGCCCGGGAGCTGCGGAATATTTGTTTCATGCCACCCACCAGTGACGTTGATCATATCGATACCGGCTTTTTCAATTACCTTGGCAAACTCAACAGCTTCCGTGTTAGTGTTTGAACCCTTCATAAAATCATTTCCCGCGATTCTCATGAAAAGCGGATAGTTGGGACCAACGGCGGCTCTGACCGCGGCAATGACTTCAAGCGGAAATCGGCAGCGGTTTTCCCAGGTTCCGCCGTATTCATCGGTTCGCAAATTGGTGATGGGAGACAGAAACTGGCAAATCAGATATCCGCCGCATCCAATGATCTCCACAGCGTCAAACCCCGCTTTTTTAGCCCTTACGGCGGCATTCGCCCATTTCTGCACAACCTCTTGAATCTCATCTTTGGTCATGGCTTTGGCAGTCTCGTTGGTATAGCTGGCTAGAACCGCCGATGGAGCCAGGGCCGCTTTTCCTTCCGGCACGTTCTTCTTCCGCGAGTATCGGCCCGCATGATACAATTGAACAGCGACTGCCGCACCTCTTTTATGCATGCCATCGGTGAATTCTTTCCATCCCGGTATCATATCATCATGCTGAAGGCTCATCATGGCCCAAGGCGCGCCGTAATCGTCAAATCGGCAGCCGCCGGCAATGACCAGGCCGACGCCTCCCTCGGCCCTTTTCCAGTAGTATTCATTGAATTTTGCAGTTGCATAACCATCGGGAGTATAAAGGTGATGAATAGCCGGCATCACCAGTCTGTTTTTTAAAGTTAGTCCATTGATGTCAATGGGTTGAAATAAGCGGTCAAAAATCAAAATAATTCCTCCTTTAATAATCGCATGGGTCAGATTGTTCTCATCTCATAGAATACTCCGAACCTTTCCAATTTTCTTCGTAAGAAATGATGAATTTTCAATAAATATTCAACCAATTACTAGTCTTTTTGCACAGTAATTTATTGGGAGTATTCCCCGAATTTGCTGTTCTCGTAGACCTTCAATAAGGTTGCATACCCCTGACAGATAAGGTATTCTGAATATATAAACAAACTTTTTCGGAAGAGGAGATCTCATGAATATATCAATTGATATGTTGCTATATCATCTAGAGCGACTTTCAAGCGATGTACAGGTCTGCAACCATACAAAACGGAGCTTCCAGGAAACGTACCTCTACACTCATGCAATGCAACTTTTATCTGACCAACATGTCTATGTTATGAGTGCCAAACAACTTCACCGTGCCAATGCGCAAAACAAGGGAAAATGTTTTCTGGTCAACATCCTGCCCAAGGAAACGGTAATCCAGTTGAACGAAAACAATAACACGGTCATTCAAATCAAATATTCCAGCCTGCCTGAGCTGTCAAACAGTGTTCAAGATTACTTCAGCAAGTTACGCCAGTGGGATGTCCAACTGCAAATCGCTTATATTACCCACCAAGCGATTCAGCATTTCCTCGATATTTCCACAGACTGGATCCAATATGGAGTATGCATCTGGGATCCGAGTTTTTCATTGCTGGCGCATAGTAAAGAGATTGCGAGCGACAATTTTCTTTATCAGGAATTCGTCAACAGAGGATATCTTTCGGCCAAGACCGTGAACCGTTTCGTAAACAAATATATGTTGAACACGCCAAAGCGTTTTTGTGAAACATCTATCCATCGCCCCCCCAACGTGGCCGACAGCATCGAAATTATGCGTTCATTGACCATCAACGGCAACACCGCCGCGATATTCTGCATGTTTTTTGGGGGAATTGAGCCCCATTCCGGATTATTCGAAATCATCGATCACTTATGCAACGCCCTGCAGAAGCATTATGAGTATTTGGAAAATCAATCGAATCATGAACGGCGTTCTTGCGAATACTTCCTGGTTGATTTGCTCGAAGGACGCATGCCCAATTCCGAAGAGCTTGAGGAACGAGTAAAATATCTCAAGCTCCCGCTGAGCGGCAATTTTTATTTCTATCGCTTTATCACCAACCCGTTTTCTTCCTCCCATTATCATTTGATCATGAGCCGGTTACAACGGCACCTACCAGGTGTCGAAGTTTTTCTGTATATGGAGAGCCTCTGCATGTTCAGTAGAGAAAGTTCCAAACTCAATTCCGCCGAAAGAGCCACGCAAGTGGATGAATTCTTAAAGGTTCACAACGCCTATTGCGGCATCAGCGAATGTTTTAGTCTGCTTAAAAACATCCGCATTGCCTTTTTGCAGGCTACCGCCGCTGTAGAACTGGGACAACAGATGCCCATCATGGGAAGAAACTTTTTTTTCTACAGAGATTATTATTTTCACCATATCCTTGCCTTGGTTTCGGAAAAAAGCAGCGCCACCTCCTTTTGTTTTCTACCGCTATATAAGCTGATAGAATCCGATATGAAAACCGGGAACAATAACCTGCAATTGCTGGATATTTATTTGAATAATGACCGGAATATTACCTTAACTGCAAAAATTTTGCACCTTCACCGCAATAGTGTGATTTATCGTTTGGATCGCATTGGAGAGATTATGGACAATGCCGATTTCAATAATGCGGAAATACGATTTCATATTCTTGTGTCAATGAAAATTTTGGCTCATTCCTCCAGTTTCGATCCGGAACATACCCTGAAACCAGTTTAGTTCTCTGATCAGCGGCCGGCTTAAAGAGATCAGGTCCGCGTCGCCACCAAACACAATTTCTTCCATCAGTTCCGGGGTGCGCAGACCGCCGATCAGACGAGCGCAGGCATTTAACTTTGAATATTATCGACAGATTCACAATGAAAAAGGACCGTGTTGAAGTGTCGAATTTCAGCACAGCCCCTTTTGTTAGCGAAGAAGAAAGCTCGGTAAAACTAATCTTTTACAACCAACCTCTGCATTTACGCCAATCACGTTGCGCAACAGCCTATCAAGCGCCAGCTCCCGGTTGTTTCTTAAAATTACATGCAAACATATCGAGCATGTTCTGGGAGAAATTATTGATTGGCATATCTTTGCGGTACACTAGAATCGAATATCTTTTTATCGGTGGACAATCTTGCACCGGTGCAGTTTTGATTACACCGTTAAGAATCTCTTCCTCTACACAGGGACGCGACAAAAAAGAAATACCCCAGGATGCCCGGACGAGCTGCTTAACTACATGATAATCGGTAGCTTCCACGTATACGCGGGGTTCTAACCCAAACTTATGATACATTTTCAACAATTGATTATTCCAGAATGTCGATCCCTTCCCATAAGCCAGATAGGGTTCCTGACTGATTTCGGCAATCGTTATTTGTTCCAGGGAAGCCAATCGGTGCGTGGGGGAAAAAACCAATATCGCCTCATCTTCTTCGACCAGCACTGCCTCCAGTAATGGATGGGCAAAAAACGCCGAGTCGCTACGGATGAGCCCAAAGTTAATTTCCCTGTTGAGGATTTTCTCCAGCGTTTCTCTGCCCCACAGGATCGACAAATGAATTTCTACATCCGGCGAGTATTTTTTAAATTTATCCAACATTGGCAATAGCCAGTGACAGTCAGGACCGGAAAGCGCGATTTTGATCGAGTTTGTTTTCCCTTTCTTGATTTTCGAGACCGCATCTTGCGCCGCATTATGAATAGCGCACAATTGATTCGCATAGCCCAAAAAAACAGTCCCAATCGCGGTTAACTCTATCGCGGACTTGCCACGGATAAGCAGCTTTGCTTCCAAACTTTGCTCCAACTCGCTAATATGTTTCGTAATGGTCGGCTGTGATAAAAAAAGCGCTTTGGATGCTTTGGAAAAACTTTTCAGGGACGCCACTTTTTGAAAAGTAATAATATGCCGAATCTCCACGAATTTTTCCTCCTTATGACCTGGCCAATAAGGAGTATATTCGCCCTCGGCAGATATTTTCCTTTTGATCAGCTCATACGCCTCGATTGATCTTGCCGATAATATTTTCTTAATTGAACTAAAAAAGTGTTCAGGCTCGTAATCATCGAGGCCTGAACACTTTTTCATTGGCAGGGTTCTAACGTCCCTGAAAAACCGGCTTTCGCTTCTCCAGGAAAGCATTGATACCTTCCTTATGATCTTCAGTTTGGGCACTCTGCACTTGATAGTCCGTTTCGTTATCCAATTCCAGTTCCAAATCGCCAAATGAGGTGCGGTTAATCAATGCCTTGATTCTGCCAAAAGCGAGCGTGGGTCCACCTGCCAGCTTGAGGGCGAGTTTCAGGGTAGCTTCCTCTAATTGGCTTGCAGGTACAGATTCATTGACAAGCCCCATATCGAAAGCCTCTTTGCCTGAAAACAATTTTGCCGTCATCAACAACTCGGTTGCTTTAGCCGTACCGACGATCTTCACCAAGGGAAGCAGTCCACCACAGTCAGGAATCAGCCCAATGTTGACAAACGCAAATATAAATTTCGCATCTTCGGCGGCGATTCGAAAATCGCATAGCAGCGCCAGGCTGAGACCGCCGCCGGCAGCAGCGCCTTGCATCGAAGCAATAACGGGGCTTGCGGATAGCGCCGAATTTTACTGGCGACAACTCCCAGTTTTCTCATTCCCGATTTGAAGTCATCATGCCGGCCCTGCTCAATGCGTTCCTTCATCACGTTAATATTGCCGCCTGCGCTGAAATTTCCTCCAGCGCCACGAATCACCACCACCCCGGACCGCCGGATCGTCGCTGCAGTCGTCGAGGCAGCATCCCAGCTCTTCCACACCACTGCCAGATATCGTATTGCGATTAGTTGGATCATTTAGTGTGATAAATGCGATTCCGGCCTGTTTTTCATATAAAATTTTTTCGTATGTCATGAAAAAACCGCCTTTCATAGCTGCACTTACTCTTCGAAGACAGCTATTATATTACTATTTGATCATTCCTGTCATCATCCAAACCGGGACACTAACACACAGCCCAATGATGGATACAACCATATAGGCTACGGACAATTTGACCATTTGCTTGTGGCTGACCATTTCTCCGCCGTTTGCGCCGTAAAAAGCGACCAGATACTGGGCATTCTGGTACATCATTACCCATACATTGATGGCGACAAAAGTGGTAAAGCCCATAACCCATGGATGAATGCCTACTTTAATGGCAAAAGGCGTCAGGAATAGTGTGAAAATCGTCATTACAGCCAGTTGCGATGCCAGCACAAACCGGATCAAATAGATCAATATGCAGAGCCCCGCGAGAAAGAAGTATAAATTTCCTGACAAAAACGGTGCGATATGCGGCCCCATAATTTTACCGACCCACTCGGTAATCTTCAGAACACTGAACACGTTTGAAATGGTGAAGATGCAACCGATAAACATAATCGCATCCCATGCAATACCTGACTTGAAATAGTTGCGATCCATGACATTGAAGCCGATCAAAGAACACATCGATGCAATAGAGACAATACCGGAATTGATGCCATGCAATCTTTCCGTCATCCAGAGAAGCAATGTAATGGCCTAGCACTGCCATGACGATCTTTTCATTCTTGGTCATAGGTCCCAGCTTTGCTCTTTGATCATTGATCAACTCAGGCGAAAGTGTTTTTTCCTCCTCTGGTTTATACAAAACCAATATAGAAAAATATCCCAAAACGAGAACCGTGATGCCCCATGGAAACGCATTGATAAACCAGGTCATCCATGTAATATCTGATTGCATTTCTTTGGGCAATAAACCCACAACTGCGTAGCAAAGGAATGATCCGCTCAAAAACATCGGATGAATGCAGCCAAGTGAAAGGAACATACCGGAAAAAATCCCGCCAGCGCCCTGGCTTTTCCGTGCATAACCCATATTTTCGCTTACGGCTGCGGTAAAATGGCGCCACAACGGCGATTTTAGCCGATCCGCTTGGAATCAGGGGCATAATCAGCGTTCCTGTGACCACTTGCGCCAATACTTGTCCTTTGAATGTTAGAGGAAACAGACTCATCAGATACAGGGAAATCCGCGTCAGGAATCCGCTCTTCGATACCGCTGCAGCAATGCCGAACGCCCCGATCAGAAGCCAGAGCGTGGCGTTGGAAAAACCGGAAAAGGCAGTACCAAAGGGTACTACGTTTAATCCGGCCCAGGCGGCGCACATGAGAAGCGCAGTAACAAAGTCCGGCAGACAATTCGCAATCCACCACGCTACAGCACATACAAAAACGCCCATTCCCCACATTGCTTTAATGTTTAACCCGGGTGGCGGAGAAATTTGAGCAATAAAAACTCCCAGGGCAATGCCGATGAGTGCTCCAATCAGCTTTAATTTCATTCGTCTGCCTCCTCTATTTTACTTACACAATCCCGTGTTCTCTCAGGCGTCTGATTTCGTCAACGGAGAATCCCTGTGCCCTCAGAATTTCATCAGTATTCTCTCCCTGATCCGGAGGAGGCAGTTCTGCCTGCGCCAGCAACGGGACTTTCCCCGCCTGCAAAAAGATGCGCAGCAATGCTGCCGCGCCATCAATGCGAGAAAAATGCCGATAGTTGCCGTCAGCGTTCCTCCACCAACATCGGCAATTTGAACACCCGGCAGAGTCGGCATGCCATTGACTCTGCATTTGTTTGCAGAACTATTCCCCGTGAACAGCCTGTTTGCTGCGTATTTATTCGTATGCTAAAAGCAGCATGGGAGCTAGTGCGTAAAAGGCCTGGACTTGTCATTCGCACTAATTCCCTGCTGCTTCAGGGAAAATTTATTCTTTATAGTCCCAATTCTCTGGCCACGATCAGCAACTGAATTTCGGACGCTCCTGCCAACAGCCGAAGGAAACGTGCGTCCACGAATTGCCGGGAAATCGGATATTCCTGACAGACTCCATACCCGCCGAACATTTGGACGCATTTGTCCGCCACTTCAAAGGCCATTTCGCAGCAATAATATTTTGCCATACTGACTTCTTTGCTCAGCACTTTTTCCTGCATATGCTGCAAGGTCAACTGATCCAGAAAACTTTGCGCCATTTCGATTTCAGTAGCCATTTTCGCCAACGCAAACTGTGTATTCTGGAACGTGCTCAAGGTTGTTCCAAACATCTTGCGTTGCTTGACGTAGGGAATCGTCAGATCCAAGGTGTACTTCGCCTGAGCAAGAGCATTGATAGCCGCAACCAATCGCTCCTGTTGCAATTTTTCCATGACATAAAAGAAGCCCTTGTTTTCTTCACCGATAAGATTCTCAGCCGGAATCCGGCAATCCATGAAAGCCAGAGTAGAGGTGTCCTGAGCATTCAGACCGATTTTGGGAATCCGCTTGCGGCTGAATCCTGGCGTATTGGTTTCCACCATAAATAGGCTGATCCCTTTGTAAGGCTTGGACTGGAAGTCCGTCCTGGCTGCTACCACCACCACGTCGGCCAGCATCCCGTTGGAGATAAACGCCTTGTTACCGTTGATCACATACGAATCGCCGTCTTTTACCGCTTTGGTCTGCAAGCTGGCGAAATCCGATCCGGCTTCCGGTTCCGATAACGCCAGCGCTAAAATCTTGTTCCCGCTGGCAAACTCTGGCAGCCATTTTGTCTTTTGAGCTTCGGACCCTTTGCGATGAATATAGGGAGCGACGACGTCGCTGTGCAGGCGGGTATAGATTCCGTTGAGGCCACGATTGCAAAGTTCTTCAGCCTGGATGATGGTATGCAGCAAATCGCCGGCCGCGCCGCCGTATTTTTCCTCCATCCATACGCACAAATATCCTAGTTTGCCGCATTTTTCGAAGAATTCCCGCGGAACCGACCCTTGTTTCTCCCATTCTTCATAGTAAGGTACCGCTTCTTTGTCCAAGAACTCCCCATACGCTTTTCTGAATGCCTGATGTGCTTCCGTGAATTGTAACAACCTTTCCATGACTTTGTCCCCCTTCTTAATTTTTATCAAATTGATTCGTTCACTCAGCATCGGCGCTATTCCGCGTGGTGGTTTTTACTTTTTGCTGAACATTTCTTCTGCCATTTTATTGAGCTGAAGCGCCAGCACATTCGTCTGCTGTACGGTGTTGGCAGTATCGTTGACCGCTGTGGCAATCTGACTCAACGCCTGTCCAATATGCTCCAGCTGTGTTCGGTTATACTCACTATCGCCTTGCACCGCATTAATAATCTGTGCGATCTGTTTGACTGACTCGCTGGTGCTGTCTGCAAGTTTTCGGATTTCCTGCGCCACTACACCGAAGCCTCGGCCCTGTTCACCTACCCTGGCCGCTTCAATGGCGGCGTTGAGTCCCAGCAGGTTGGTTTGAGCGGCCACGCCTTTTACCAGATCCAGCACTTGGTTGGTTTCATTGACACGGGCCAGCGAAGCAACCGCCTTGCCCGTCAGTTCCTGGCTAACACCGGAAATCTCTTCGGTTTGAGCTGATATCTCCTCGGTGTTGCTGGCCAGTGCACTGATGGCTTTGGTCAGTTCATCAGCCATGTTGCGAACCGATTCTTGTTTGTCAACCGTTTCCACGGCAGTTACTGCGCCGATCACTTCGCCGACATCATTATGAATAGGCATGCTGGTAGAAAACATGGAATGCTTCGTTTTCGCCACTGCCTTGTCTAAGCGAACAAAAATACGACGATTCTCTGTCATCGCTTTGGCTGCTGAACCGGTCGCAAGAAATGGATCGCCGGCTTTGGCAGAAGTCACAGTATAGGTTGAACTAGACTGTGTAAACAAGTATTTTCCCCGATCCATCAACAAGAAGCAAATATCCAGCAGTTCCCCCAGCATCGGCAACACCCGGAGATACTGGTTCAATATTTGTTTGTTTTCTGCTTCGGTTAATTGTCCAGCAGGCTCCCCTTCACTTGAACGATAATTCACTCTTTTGACGCCCTCCTCTTATTTTTGGCTCTGAACGTGCTCTTCATACTCGACCAAAACTTCCTGGTAGCGCCTATAGCCCGGCGAAATCGGTTCTTTGCTGAGCAATGTCATGCCAACCAGAATCGCCATCCCCACTCCCATGGACGGCCACAATGGCTGCACCCCGAACGGGTTGTTCGCAAAATGCCAGATCGCCGCCAGCAATCCGCCAATGCACAGCGACCAGAATGCCGCATCTTTGGTTACTCTGGGCCAGTATAACGCCGTTAGCAGCACGATTCCGGCAAAGGCACGGATCTGAAATGCCCCCAGCGCCGTATGCAGAATGGATGTCGCCTGTAGGCCGAAATAGATCCCCATTACTCCGACTATCCCCACCATGACGCGGGAAAAGACCAGTTGTTCACGATCCGTCGCCGCCGGACGCCAAATTCCCTTGTAAAAGTCCCGGGCCAGAGTTGTCGCCACGATTAGCAGCACCGCCGGTCCCGTAGAAAAAATCGCCGCGATCACCGCCATGCTTGCCAGCCCCCCCATCAGGGGCGACATTGAACTTGCCATGCCAAACAGGGCGATACCTGGCGACATTGTCGGAAAAGCAACTTTTGCCGCCATTCCAATAATCGCCGGTAACACCGCATAGCCGAAAATCAGTAGGCCCGCCAGAAAAATTCCCCTATTAGACGTCCTGTCATCTTTGGCAGCGAAAGCCACGCCGGCTGTACTGGCTGCACACAAAAACGAGATTCCGGTGCCGAACGCCCACGCCAACACTGTCGGGAAGTCTGGTTGCACCAGGCTAAAAAAGCTGGATGGCAGCGTGTCCACCATTACATTCCAGCCGCCGGCATGGCTGATGGCGGTGCCTGTGACCACCAGCAGGCTACCGATCATTACTGTGGCATGGACGCAATTCATCCAGGCCATCCCGGTCAATCCGCCGGTTATGGCGACTGCTATCAGCATTCCGCCGGAAATCACCGCCATGGTGGTTTTTTCCACGCCAAACATCGGCCCCAAAATTCCAGCCATGGCCAGCGGCTGCAGGGCAAAGATGATGGAATACACTACGACCAGTACTACCATCATCGCGAGCGATGTCCGGCGGTCAAACAAGAACTTGTAGGCTTCGGGAACCGACATGATGCCGCGCTGGACACCGAAAGCCCGGAAAAACTTGCCGATTCCCAACAGAACGAACAGCCAGCAACCGAGAACCATGCCCCAGTTGATCCATACGGCAGACAGTCCCACATGAAAAGCTTCGGTGGCTTTTCCCACGGTGGCGGCGCCGGAAATCATTTCTCCGAACAGCAGCGCCATAACCATCGTTGTGCTCAGATTGCGTCTTGCAACCAGAAAATCCTGCACATGTTTACTCCGGGTGACGGCATACATTCCCAACAATGTGGTCCCAACCAAATAGATACCCATCATCGAAGCGGCCATATTCATACCCTTCTTCCTCTGCTTCTTGTTTCCTGATCGAAACTTACTGAATCAAGCCAGTCATTTTCCATACCGGTACACTCAACAACAATCCAATAACCGTGGTAACCATATAGACAAAAGCAAGTTTTAATGTCTGCCCGTGCGTGACCATATCACCGCCGGTTGCATAATAGGAAACCAGGAATCCTGCGTTTTGATAGGGCACGCACCATGTGTTCCCGGCAACAAATATGATAAATGCCGGTATCCATGGACTGATGCCCGCCTGAGTGACAAAAGGTGTCAACAGAATGACCAGAATGGCGATAACTGCAGTTTGCGATACCAGAAAAATCCGTACGACAAATACCAGGAGGCACAAGGCAATAATAAACACAAAAATGTTGCCGGAGGCCAGCGGTGCGATATAAGGTCCAAAAACCTTGCTAATCCACGCATTTATCTTTAATGCGCCGAAAATAACAGGGACATTGAACAAGCCACCCAGAAAAATGACGGCATCCCAGGGAATTGCCGATCGGAATGACGCCCGGTCCAGCACATTAAACATCAGCATGATAAACGTGCCGACAAGTGCGACCATGGTTGAACTGACCCCGTGCACTTTTTCCGTCATCCAAAGAATAAGCGATATGCCCAACACAACTGCCACCAATTTTTCATTGCGTGTCATAGATCCGAGGGCGGCAAGCTGTTCGCTGATGAAAGCAGGATTGACCTTGTTCGTTTGGGGCGGACGATAGAGATAAATGATCGCTAGATAGCTCAAAATCAACATCGTCAACCCCCATGGGAGAGCGTTGATCAGCCAATTCGTCCAAGTCATTTGCGCCTGTACGTCTTTCGGCAGGAAGCCGAGTACGGCATAACACATGAAATTAGCACTGAGAAACAGCGAGTATGAAGGAACCAACGACACAAACATTGCCAAAAAGAGGCCCACTGCTCCCGGACTCTTTTTTTCATATCCCATGTTATCGCAAATCGCTTGGGCAAACGGAGCGATAACAGCCACTTTGGCGGTAGCGGTCGGAATCAGGGGCGTGATGACCAACCCAGCTGCGAATAAAGCTAATGATTGCCCTTTGAAAGTAATCGGAAACTTACTCATCGCCATAAGGGCGACCCGCTTAAGCAGCCCGCTTTTGGCGGCAGCTGCCCCATAAGCGAGCGCAGCGACAATCAGCCAAACGGTAGGGCCGTTAAATGAAGCGAACGCCGTTGTGAACGGAACCACATTCAAACCGGCATAGGTAGCAAGCATCATCAACGTTGTGGCATAGTCCGACACTACATCCACCATCCACCAGATCACGGCCCATGCGAAAATACCCATTCCCCACATGGCCTTTACGGTCAGTCCCTCCGGCACCGGGGCATTGGCAATGGCTACACCCGCGATAATCCCGATGACCGCACCGATTATTTTCACCCAGTTTGTCTTGCTATCAGCCACATCATAACCTCCTAACTATTGTTTCTCTTTCACCCCCTTAACCGATGCTCCACTTTGCTTTCACTCGCCGGACATCTGCGTCATCATAGCCGATCGACGACAGAATTTCCGCTTCGTGCTGGCCCAGCGCAGGCGCTTTACTCGGTGTTGCCTTATCGGCTGAAAACTTCAAAGGATTCCCTCTTGCCTTGATAGTTTCTTGAGACACTCCATCAGGCGTCGCTAAGTCGATAATCATTTCCCTGGCAATCAACTGGGGATTTTCCAGCGCCTGATTGGTGTTATTCACCTTGGCACTGGGTATACCGGCTTCATCCATCAATTTCCAAGGTTCATCAACGTTCGGGAATGTTTTCAGCCAACCCTCGATCGCAGTAATCAGAGGAATGATGTTTTTCGCCCTTGCACCGGTGTTGGCAAACAAGGGGTCTTCCAAAAACTCTGGCCGCCCCATCAATACACATAACGATTTCCAAGGTCCTTGGGCCGGTGCGCAAATGATGAGTGCTCCTCCCGATCCTTCGTATACGCCGAATGGCGCCAGCGAACCATGATGATTGCCTGAACGGGTCGGATTTTTGCCTACACCCGCGATTTCGATCATACCGTTGATGCCCACCAGGCAGTCCAGCAGGGAAATATCAATCAGTTGGCCCTGCCCTGTTCGTTCACGATGATACAATGCCGCGCTGATTCCTGCCAGAGCATGAATTCCCGCATTATAATCGGCAACAGCCAGACCCATGCGCATCGGTGGTCCTGACAATTCTCCCGTCATATCCATGGCGCCGCTCAGTGCCTGCGCGATCATGTCATAGCCCGGTTTGTTGCTGTAGGGGCCATTCTGCCCGAACCCGGATACCGAGCAAAAAATGACCTTCGGATTGATTTTTTTTAGGGCTTCATAATCCAGCCCAAATTTCTTCATTGTGCCTGGTTTAAAACTTTCAATCACGATATCCGCCGTAGGAATCAGCTTCCCTACGATCTCGATCGCCTCGGGATCAGCCATATCAAGCACAAGGGATTTTTTTCCCCGGTTATTCCAGCAAAACGCCGTGCCAACGCCATCAAGCTGTGGCGCAAAAAATCTCGTGTCATCTCCGACTTTTGGTTTTTCGATCTTGATCACTTCGGCGCCAAAATCAGCCAGAAAGGCAGTTGTAAAAGGCCCTGCGACATTTGTGGTAAAATCGACAATCCGTAGCCCCTCAAATATCCTTTGCATCGGCAAATACTCCTTCTTCTTGTAGTTTCAGACCAGCAGCGAAAGCAAGTGATGTTTTTCACAAACCACATACAGAAATGAACCCTTGAAGCGGATTCATTTCTGTGGGAATTATTTGAGCTGAGCTATTAATTTTTCGGTGATAACATTGAGATCACCGACGATGCCGTAGTCGGCATATTGGAAGATCGTTGCATTCTCATCCGTATTGATTGCCACAATGGTTTTGGAATCCCGTATTCCCACGGCAAACTGAACTTGGCCGGAAAGCCCCAGACACAGCGATAATTGCGGCTTGCATTGTTTGCCGGATAACCCGACCATCCGGGCTTCGGATAGCCATTTTTGATCGGTTGCCACAGGTTTGGTACAAGCCACCTCGCCACCCAGAACCCTCGCCAGTTCCTCAACCATCGATAATTTCTCCGGGCCGCCCAGCCCCATGCCCACGCAAACCAGCGTTTTGGCCTCAGCTATATCCACCGAGTCTGTATTCTTGGATTGGCATTCCACAAGCCGAACCCGCGCTGGTTTCAGTTCCAGATCCACCACCACCGTTTCTCCCGCTGGCGGTACTTCCGACGCCTGTGGAAATGTCGACGGCATAATCGAAATCACCGCTACCGGTGAAGACACCGCCTGACGGCACACCGTCGCCCCGCCCAGGGCGTTGCGGGAATACACGGCCTCCCCGCTTTCGCATTCAATGGCCTTCACGTCGTTAATGCAGGCGGCTCCCAGCTTCTGGGCCAAGCGTCCCGCCAGTTCCTTGCCGCGCCGGGTGCAGCCGGTCAGAAGCATCGTTGCCTGTTCCTTGCCTGCAATTTGCGCAACCGCAGTTGCATAAGTTTCGGCGTCAAAGGTTTCCAGCTTTTCTTTTCCCGCGCCGGCCGTGATAACCTTCTTCACGCCGCGGCTCAGATAGGCGTTCGCCCGGATTTCCGCCCCGGCCCCCAGCACTATTGCGGCGACACCAGCCGCATCGCCGTCGGCGAGCATTAGCCCAGCGGTCAGAAGTTCAAAGGCAATATTGTCATTTTCACTAATAATCAGCACTTTCGACATATCAGTACCCCCCAACCGCGCCATCGGCCTTCAATGCCAGCACCAACTTGGCAACCGCAGCGTCCGCGTCTTCTTTGAAAATAATCTGTTTGCGTTCCTGCAAAGGCGCTTTGTTGGAAAGGGTCCGGACTTGGTTCCCCAGCGAGGCGGCACTCACGCCCAAATCGGCGAGCGACAGCACTTCTTTGGGTTTACGGCCCGCTTTGAGAATCTGGGTAACCGCCGGAATACGCGCTTCGTTGATCTCGCTGAGCACGGTGACTACCGCCGGCAGCTCCACTTCCACAACTTCCAGACAGTCATCCATATTCCGGGTAGCCCGGAGCAGTTTGCCGTCCACTGACAGGCTCCGAACAAACGTGACCTGCGGCAGATCCAGCAATTCAGCCAATCTCGGTCCAATTTGGCCCGAATAGTTGTCGGAGGAGCCTTCGCCGAGCAGGATCATATCGTAATCACCGATTTTTCGGATTGCTTTGGCCAACATTTCCGCTACGATTGCGCTTTCCGCGCCATCCAGCTGCGGATCCACCACGAGAACCGCGTCGTCGGCGCCCATTGCCAAGCCTTCCTTGATGGTTTCCTCCAGATCTTCGCCGCCAACTGAAACCAGGGTCACTTTGCCTTCCTGTTTTTCTTTGAGCCGCACTGCTTCCTCAAGAGCGTTTTTGTCGATGTTGCCGATGGTTAGGGGCACATTCTCCAGAATCGGTTCCCGGGTTTCTTTACGAATCCGGACCTGCTGCAGATCCGGCGTTTGTTTGACACAGACAATACTGTTCACTTTCAACACTCCTTGTCTTCTATCCGCACCGGAACTGGACGCCGGTAGCCGCTTCGGGGTAATACCACTCCAAAAGCTCCGGTCCGCAGGCGATACGGCAGGTTCCGCACTCCAGACAGCCATCAATGTCCAGCACGACTTTGCCTTCCTCATCGATCGAATACAGGCCGGCCGGGCAGACAGCCACCACTTTTCGCAGCCGCTCATCCGTTTCCGCGCCCGGTTTGATCCGAATATGAGGCTGATGGCCGGGCTTGAACACGTTGATGCCCAGTTTGGCTTTCAGGTTTCCCGGTATCATCATAGTTTGCGCCCTCCCCAAGCATCTTTGAGTATTCCTGGGAGATCCGAAACCCCCAGGTGGTTGCGGACGGTTCTGACGAAGCTGGGCTTCGGGCTGCTGCCAACAGCGAAAAGGTCCTGCATCAGCTTGCCGACAAGCTCGGGATAATATCCGAACAGTCGGGGGTTATCCAGTACATGCGGCGCCGCCTGGAACGTTTTCAAGTCCTGGAGGACAAAGCTTTGTTCCATGCGCTGCTTATAGGCAGACAGTGCATTCGCCGAGAAGTCTTTCTGTTCCAGCGCAGCCTGGATGGTTTGCGCGGCCAGAACGCCCGAGCCGATGGCAAACTCCATCCCCCGGACAAGCAGGCCCATGTTCAGAGCCAATCCGGCTGCGTCGCCGGCGACCAGGATTCCATTGCCAAAGCAGGGCGACATGCCGTTATAACCGGCTTCCGGCAAAATATGGGCGGAATACTCTATCAGTTCGCCGCCAGCGATGAGCGCCGCCACGTCCGGCTGTTTCTTAAATTCTTCGAGCATGGCGGCGGCATTGATCGCCGGCTCGGTTTCCATCAGATCACGGATTCCGACCACCATGCCCAGCGACAGACTGGTCTTGTTCGTGTAGGCGAAACCGCCGCCAAAGCGCCCTTTGGTAAACGCGCCCATGAACAGTTGTGCTGCGCCTTCGCCGCTTCCCAGACCGAATCGATCTTCGATCGTTTTTTCAGACAGTTCAATGACTTCCTTGAAGCCCACGGCGAAATCCTTCGCCCGGCCAGGTTGGCGCAATCCAGCCTTTTCAGCGACCAGGGACAAGGCCCCGTCGCAGGCCAAAACCACATTGGCCCCCAGTTCCTCGCCGCCGGCAATCACGCCGGCAACACGTCCGTTGTCCCAGATCAGATCATCCACCCGGCTCTTGTTGACAAGCATTGCGCCGGCGCTGGTCGCCTGTTGACCGAACCAGCGGTCGAACTTGCTGCGCTGTATGGTGTAGCTCTGATAAGGCGGCTGGGCGAAATCCTGAGCCCGGAACCGCATGGATGTCGAGCTGTTTTCCGAAACCATCGTAATAATTTCGGTGGTTACAGGCCTCTCCAGCGGCGCCTTGTCCCAGAAGTTCTCAGGAAAGAACTGGCGTACGGGATTGAGATAAATTCTGCCACCAGTCACGTTTTTTGCGCCGGGATAATCCCCACGCTCCAGTATCAAGACTTCCACGCCAGCTTTAGCCAGGGTGTAGCCGGCCGAAAGACCGGCCAGCCCTGCGCCGACGATAATTACATCGAATTTTTCCATTTCCTTTTCCCCTGCTTAGCTTAAAAGAGCGCTGCCCACGATGACCCGTTGCACGTCCTTGACCCCTTCAATGAGTTCCGAGATGATGGCGTCACGGTATAGCACTTCCACCCGGTAGCCTTTCATAATGCCATAGGAACCGTGCACTTGCATTGCATCGCGTACTACATCCATTGAAGCTTCCGTTACAAACAACTTGGTCATTGCCGACTGTTTCGCCAGTTGCATACGTTCTTCCGTGGTCTTAGCCTGGCTGGCCAGATATCCCAGCCTGTAGACGAGCGCCCGGATGGCTTCGGTTTTTGCAGCCATGTCGGCGATACGAGCTTGGAGAGTCGGGTAGTTAGCGATGGGTTTACCATGTTGGGTCCGTTCTTTCGCATATTTGATGGATTCTTCCAGGGCGCCCTGAGCCCGACCGAGAGCGGTGGCGCAGATGGAGATTTTGCCGAAACCGATGTTCTGTTGCAGGATCTGGAAGCCTTTGCCGACTTCTCCCAGCACGTTTTCCTGCGGCACTCGCAGATCTTTCAGATAAATATCGTATGTGTGGGTTCCCCGATAGCCGATTTTGTCCCATGGCTCAGAAATAGAAAAGCCCGGACAGAACTTCTCAAACAAGAATGCAGTAGGATAGCCGCTTTGATCATCAATGGCAAAGACCGTAATCGGGCCCGGCTTATCGGCATTGGTGGCGAACCGCTTCGTCCCGTTCAGTACCCACTCGTTGCCTTCTTTTCTGGCCTTCGTAGTCAGTCCCTTCAGATCTGTGCCTGTACCTGGTTCGGTAAACACAAAAGTGGATACCTTTTTGCCCTGACAAAGGTCCGGCAGCCATTTTTGTTTTTGTTCCTCTGTTCCGAACATTTTGATCGCGTTGATCGACAAATTGTTGCCTGTGATCAGGGAAGCGACGCCGGTGGAGAAACGGCAGATCTGTTCCAACGCCAAGACATAGCTGACGTAATCCGAGCCCGCTCCGCCGTATTCTTCAGGATGCGGAATACCGGACAGTTCGAGATCGATAATGGCTTGAGCGATTTCAACCGGAACGTCATTTTCCTCATCAATTTTGAACATCAGCGGCGCGATCCGCTTTTCGGCAAACTCCCGTGCCGTTTTCTGAATCAGTTCCTGTTCTTTGGACAATTTGAAATCCATGTTGTTTTTCCCCCTCTTATTTTTTAGCGCTTTAAAGTTTGTGCTTTTTTTAACTTACTTGTTGATATTTATGGTTTATGTTGTCGTTCTATTGCCAAATTCATTATAGGTTTAAAATATATAGAATTTTCACTACAATAATGCATGACCTTATTACAAAATGTAATAAGGTCATGCATTATTAAACTTTTTAGAGATCAACTTCACCAACCAAGCAGACTAAGGTGGAACCCGTCTACTCTTACATGCGGAATGTTGCCACTGCGGTCTGCAAATCTTGCGCCAGCACCGCCAGCGCCCGGCTGGACGCAGAAATTTCCTCCATGGATGCCAGTTGTTCTTCCGTAGCAGCCGACACGCCTTGAGCCTCTCCTGCAGCTTTTTTACTCAACCCATCAATCTTTTGAACCGCAAGCACGATTTGCTGACTCCCTGTAGCCATTTGTTGAATGGCTGCAGAAATCTGTTTAACCTGCTCAGAAACATCCGTCACCAGCGTGGTGATTTCCCTGAACGATACTCCTGCGGCATTGACTACATCAGCGCCGGTTTTAACTTCCTGGGTTCCATTGTTCATTGCTTCAACAGCTGTATTGGTTTCGAGCTGAATTTCGCCAATCAGATCAGCAATTTTCTTTGCAGCGCCTTCCGATTGCTCTGCCAGCTTCCGTACCTCTTCCGCCACTACAGCAAAACCGCGACCCTGTTCCCCCGCACGAGCCGCTTCAATCGCCGCATTTAAAGCCAACAGGTTTGTTTGACCTGCAATGCCGGAAATAGTATCGACGATCTGACCAATTTCCTTGGATCGCTCGCCCAATTTTGTAACGACTCTAGCGGAAGTGTTGACGGTGTTTTCAATTTGTTGCATTTGCCTGATTGCTTTATCTATGGCGGCTCCGCCTTCCTTTGCTTTATCAGAAGCTTGTTCTGACTGCTCGGAGACCAACCCGGCATTGGTTGCAATCTGTTTGATCCCATCCGACATACCCGTCACTATGGAAGATGCGTCGTCGGCAGCCGCGAGTTGTTCGTTCGCGCCATCCGCTACCTCCGTAATGGCAATTGCCACCTGATTGGACGCTTGCGCCGACTGCTCCGCACTGGCATTGAGTTCTTCACTGGATGCTGCCAATTGTTCAGCATTCGCATTAATTTTCTTGATAAGTCCACGAATGTTTTGGGCCATCTGTTCAAAGCTTTTCCCCAAGCGACCTATTTCATCTTTCGAAGTAACGCCGATATTGATTTGCGAAAGGTCACCGGACGCAATTCGGTTGGCGGCTGTTTCCAACATCTGAATAGGCTTGGCAATACGGTTGGCAAACCAAGCAATCAAGATAGCGGTGATGATCAACACCACCACGATCGTAACGAGAGTAATTAAGGTCAATGCCGAAACACTTCCGGTCACTTCCGTCGTTGGCACTGTTACCGCCAACGACCAGTCCATCCCGGGAACCGGCGCAAAAGCCAACATTTTCGTACCTTGTGAATATTTATGGGTAAGGACGCCCTTTTCGCCTTTGGCCATCCGTGCAGTTGCCGCTTTCAGTTCATCGGAGGCTTCTTTGCTTGTTAACGCGTTGAACTTCATGGGAAAATCTTTGCTTGGATGTACAATGGTTAACCCATCTTTTTGGATAAGATACGCATAGCCGGTTTGACCCACTTTGACAGTACCAACTTTTTCCGTCAGACTTGCCGTATCAATTGTCGCAAATAAAACGCCGCTGACTTTATCGCCAACTTTCACTGGCACTGAAACAACTACCACCGTATTGCCTTTGACTTTTGATATCATGGGATTTGTTATACAAATTTCGCCGCGCATGCTTTTGATAAAATATTCACTTGTAGAGACATTCATCGTTGCCCCTGAAGTGCCCGAAAAATTTCCATCTGGAGAAATATAGCCCAATCCGTCAAAAGCATTATTAAGTTTCTTCGCATCAGTCAAATAGGGAATAATAGTCGCCTTATCCCCCTGTTTCATCACCGGGGCAACCGCCATGAGACTAATTTCCATTTTGCGAGCTTCCAACCAATCCCCGACATCCCCAGCAGTCGCTTCTGCAGTATGCGTCATATCCGCAGCGATATTCTCCGTGATAATGCTGCGCGCTTTCCAGTAATTGAGTCCACCCAATGTGCTCAGTGCACTAAAAAAGATTGCTAAAATAGTAACCACAAGTTTCATTTTTATGCTTTTCATTCCGTAATATTCTCCTGTATTTTGCCATATTGCTTTGTGATAAAAGCTACTTGATCAAGCCGGTCAATTTCCACACGGGAACACTAACTAATAATCCAATGATAGAAACCACCATATATGCTATGGAGAGCTTTATCGTTTGTTTATGGGTGACCAAGTCCCCGCCTGTTGCGTAAAAACCAACCAAAAAGCTGGCATTATGATAAGATACGTACCAAACATTGACCGCAACAAAAACGGCAAAAGCCATTACCCATGGACTGATTCCTGCCTGGACGGAAAAAGGCGTCAATACTATGACAAACATGGCAATGGCCGCCAGTTGAGATACAAGAACCACCCGGACAAGGTAAATGAAAACACTTAAAACAATAAAGAAAACAAAGATATTACCTGACACGAGCGGCGAAAGATAGGGTCCAAACACGGTGCTAAGCCACCGATCAATCTTCAAATCCGCAAACACTTTAGAGACACCGATCAAAGCTCCCAAAAAAATAACTGCATCCCAGGCAATCCCCGCTCTAAACGAGATCCGATCTATCACATTGGTTGCAAGTAAAATTACCACACCGACCAGTGAAACGATTGCCGAGCTGATCCCATGTGTAGTCTCCGTCATCCACAGGACCAACGCGCTTACAATTACGACAGCAACGATTTTTTCATTTTTCGTGATCGCCCCAAGCGCTTCCAACTGTTTTTTTAGAAAACTTGTATCTACTTTTGTAAGCGCTTGTTTATTCGGACCATACAAGCGCACAATGGCATAATACATCAGGATCAACATGGTCAATCCCCAAGGCAGGGCATTAATGAACCAATTAGTCCAAGTCATTTGTGCTTGAATCTCTTTGGGCAATAACCCCAAGACTGCATAACACATAAAGTTGCCACTCAGAAAAATGGGATATGCAAGTCCAATAGCCACAAACATGGCGCCAAAAAGACCGGCAGCTTCTTCGCTTTTGTTTTCGTACCCCATATTTTCACAAATCGACTTGGCAAAAGGCGCCAGAACCGCAAATTTAGCCGTAGCGCTGGGAATGAACGGAGTCAATATTATCCCGGAAATAAGCAAGGATAAAGATTGTCCTTTGAACGTCGGGGGGAATCTCAGCATCGTTATTAAGGCGACACGGTTCAGCAGCCCGCATTTCGTGGCCGCCAGACCCAGCCCAAGTGCACCGACAATAATCCATAAGGTACCCCCGGAAAAAGCCGAAAAAGCGGAAGTTATCGGAACTACTTTAAACCCAGCCCAAGCGCAACACATTAATAGCGCTGTTCCAAAATCAGAAATCAAGTCGATCATCCACCATACAACAGCGCAGACAAAAATGCCCATTCCCCACATAGATTTTACGGTTAATCCTTGTGGAACCGGAGCGTTGGCAATAAGCAACGCCACCGCAATCCCCACTATGCCGCCGACAAGTTTCCACGTTTTGATCGACTGATTCATTTTATCCCCCACTCATCATAATTTCGGGTAATACGACTAGTCCTTGCCGCAGAACGTCACCCGATGGAAGATCACGGCATCTCACGATACGCTCCATTTCTCCTTCAGACGGCCAATCACAATTTCATCATATCCAACAGATTTCAATATTTCTTCCTGATGTTGTCCGAGATTAGGCGGATTTTTCATAGCGGCTTTTACTTCGGAGAATTTTAAAGGATTACCGCGCGCTTTTATTTTTCTTGTTGGCAATCCGTCAGGCATCTCCAGTTCCGTAATCATTCCACGCGCTTTCAATTGTTCATCATTTAGCAAATCAGCAGTTGTATTGACTTTCGCACACGGAATGCCGCCCTTATCCACCTGTGCCAACGGCTCATCAATCGAGGGAAACGTCTTCAGCCAGTGTTCGATCTCCATGACCAATTTGTCCAAATTTTTGAGCCGGTCCGTAGCACTGGCAAATAACGGATCCGTTGCCAATTCAGGTTTGCCCATAACACTGCACAAATTTCCCCACAAAGTAGTGTTTGGTGCTCCAATGATTACACTTCCACCAGTTCCGCGAAATAGCCCGAAAGGAGCTAATAGCCCATGATGATTGCCCGTTCGAGTCACCTTTCTTCCCAAGCCTGCCGATTCAACATAGCCATTGAACGACACCATGCAATCGAAAAGTGAAATATCAATATATTGCCCTTTGCCTGTGCATTTTCGGTAATATAGTGCAGAAACAATTGCCGCGTATGCGTGTATGCCTGCCGTATAATCAGCCAATACGATCCCCGAGCGGGTTGGAGGGCCTGACGGGTCGCCGGTTAAATCCATGACTCCGCTAAGCGCCTGCGCAACGATGTCATATCCCGGCTTTCTGCTGTATGGCCCGGTTTGTCCATAAGCGGAAACAGAACACATAATCAATGCGGGGTTATGTTTTTTTAGCGCCTCATATCCAAGGCCATATTTTTCCATCGTTCCGGGTTTAAAACTTTCTACCACTATATCAGCGTCTGCAATAAGCTTTAATAAAACGTCCCGTCCCTCCGGATCAGCCACATCTAGAACTACTGACTTCTTACCGCGATTAAACCAGAAAAAAGGCACGCCTATCCCATCCAATGATGGCGGAAAAGATCTAGTATCATCACCAACTTTTGGCTTTTCGATTTTTATTACTTCAGCGCCAAAATCCGCCAAATGCATTGTGGAAATTGGGCCGGCTGCATTACTTGTAAAATCAATTACACGTATTCCATCAAAAATATTGGACATAAACTCCCCTCTTTTCTACTTTTCAATCTTTGTATTGAAAAAACAGGGAGATTCGTGCTCCCCATTTTTTCAATGCATTTTTTGTTATTTATATGAATAGAAGCCCTTGCCGGTTTTTCTGCCCAGTTCGCCCTTCTGCACTTTGTCTACCAAGATCTGGGGCGGGCGTTCCGCTTCATTGCCTGCGTTGTATTTGGCAGATCGGATATCATGGACAATGTCCAATCCGATCAGATCCATCAGGCGAAAAGATCCCATGGGATGTCCCAGTCCTTTTTCGGCGCCGCTATCGATATCTTGAGCTGTCGCATAGCCGTTCTCCAGCAGGAACCACGCTTCCTTGTTCAACGCGCCGAGCAGCCGGTTCACGATAAACCCTTCAATCTCTTTCTGGACTTTTATGGCTTGTTTCCCGATTTTGGGAGCAAAATTCATCAAGGCTTCGATCGTTTCCGGGCTGGACTGTGGCCCGATCACTACTTCCACCAGCGCCATCTGAAGTGCCGGGTTGAAGTAATGCAGGTTCGCAAACTTATCTGGTTTTCCTGTAGCCGAAGCCATGGAAGAAGGAACGAAAGTGCTTGAATTACTGACCAGAATAGCCGCTGCCGGAGCCATTTTGGCAACCTTGGCGAACAGCTCCTTTTTTGCTTCCAATTTTTCAACAATGGCTTCAATCACCAGATCTGCCTGAGCAACGGCTTCTTCCAGAGATGCGGTAAGATGAAATCTGTTTAAGGTCGCCGCCGCCTCGTCACTGGTCATTTTCCCTTTGGCTACCCGGCCGTCCAGATATTCTTTGCTCCATGCAGCAACCTTATCCAATACTCCCGGGAAACTGTCGCTAAGATAAGTGTCCATGCCATTAATAGCAGCGTTGAGAGCGATTTGTTTGCCCATAGTCCCGCCACCGATTACTGTCACCTTTTTAATGTCAATTGCCATAATACTTGTCCTCCTTCATTTTTCTTTATTGGTAGAATCTCAATTAACGGCCTTTGTATTCCGGCTTTCTTTTCTCAAAGAAAGCATTAATGCCTTCCGTTTTATCGGCGCTATCAAGCAGAATACTGAGACCGAATAATTCCAGCAGCATCCCGGCTTCCTGATCGGTTGACATGGAGGCGCTGATGAGGCGTTTGCACAGGCGCAGGGCCAGGGGGCCTTTCTGCAGCATGGCTTTGGCAACCGCCAGAGTTTCTTTCATCAAATCCGCCTGGGGAACGCATTTATAGGCCATCCCAAACTGCGCCGCTTCCTGCGCCGAAATGATACGTCCCGCTAAAATAACTTCCTTGGCCCGGCCCAACCCAATCAACTTGCTCAAACGCTGGGTCCCGCCGCAACCCGGCAGAATGCCCAGACCCACTTCCGGCAGTCCGAAAGAGGCATTATCGGACACCATCCGGATATCACAGGCCAGAGTGATCTCGCAGCCACCGCCGAAAGCCATGCCATTCACGGCTGCAATCACGGGTTTGCTGCAGTCTTCGATTTTTTTTACGACGGCCTGCCCGAGCCCCCCTAAAGCGTCGATTCCTTTGCGCGTCTGCAGCATTTTAAGGTCAGCCCCGGCAATAAACGCTTTATCTCCGGCGCCGGTAAGCACGATCACTTGAATATCGTCATTCACACTTGCCTCATCGATAAATTGACCCAGTTCCTGCCAGCATTCCATGCTCATGGCGTTACGCAATTCCGGGCGATTGATTGTGAAGATCGCGACCTTGTTTTCAATGGTCAAAAGAAAATTCTTGTATTCCATTTCGCTCATACCTCCAATTTATTGGGTTTTCGCAGCTTTGCGATTATTTTCCGCCCGCGGGCAACAGATAGGCCGTGGCTACACCCCGTGCGATTTCATTGCCATCAATATCCGTCACCGGCAGAATCAGCGTCATCCGCCCTTTGCCTCTTTCTTCGATCGGCTTGATTTTTTCCGCCGCCTCTTCCGCCGTCAACCGCATGTCGACAACGATGTCCTTGGTCGCGGGTTTGATATAGTCGATTTCGAAGCGACTCACGATGGGCACATACTTATCCGTCCCGTAGGTGCAATAGATGATCGCCGCAATGCTCATCTCGGCCAATACAAAAATCGAGCCGGCATAGGCCGTTCCGACATGGTTGACATGCAAATCCCCCAGCGGCATAACCAGGCGCGAGTGGCGTTCCTCCATAATTTCCGGGTAAATCCCGCTCATCGCGACCCACTTGATTTTGGGATTTTGAAACTTCGCCTTGATTTTTTCATAATCAATTGTCGAATTTTCCATTATAAAAGCCCCCTCATTTTTAGCGTTGCACACTACCTGATGAATTAATAGCGTTCAAAAATCGTCGCCATACCCTGGCCGCCACCGATACACATGGTCACCAATCCGAACTGGTAGTCTTTGGCGATCATTTCGTAAACGAGCTTCGTTGTCAGCACTGCTCCAGTCCCGCCCAAGGGATGTCCCATAGCGATGGCGCCGCCATTTGGATTGACTCTTTCCGGATCAAACTGCAATTCGCGCATGCAGGGAATGAACTGTCCCGCAAAAGCTTCGTTCATTTCAATGACGCCGAGGTCCTTCACCGTCAGGCCAGCCCGTTTGAGAGCTTTTTGCGTCGAGGGAACCGGACCATATCCCATGATGTTGGGGTCCACACCTGATACGCCGAAACTCTTGACGCTGGCCAAAGGTTTCAGTCCCAATGCCTTGGCTTTTTCTTCCGACATCATCACCAACGCGCCGGCACCGTCAGAACGTGGGCAGGCATTTCCGGCTGTTGTGACTCCGCCGGGAAAAAGCGGCGCCAGTTTTTGCATCGCTTCAATGGAAATATCATAGCGAATGCATTCATCGGTATCGACCATTGCCATTCCGCCCTTTGTTTTTACTTCGATGGGCACAATCTGATCTTTATATACCCCTGCTTTAATAGCTTTGGCTGCCCGCTGGTGGGAAATCAACGCCCATTCATCACAGTCCTGACGGGTAACCCCGTGCCTTGCAGCTAATGTATCTGCAGTTACCGGCATCGGAGGATTCCCGATCTCATCTGTAGAAAGCCGGGTCGCCAAGAATTTTGGTGGCGCCCAGGAATAGGCAGCGGCTGGTTTTTCCATCTGGTAAGGAGTCAGGGTCATGTGTTCCACACCGCAAGCGACGAATACGTCACCGTTTCCGGTCATGATGTTCATCGCCGCATTCACGATCGCCTGTGTTCCTGAGCCGCACTGACGGTCGACCGTGGTTGCGCCGCATTCGATCGGCAGGCCTGCCATGAGCGCCGCAAGCCGGGCATGATTCCCGTGGGGCCCGTAAATATTACCCATGATGACATCTTCGATTTCCATCGGGTCAATGCCGGAACGACGAACGGCTTCTTTGATGGCGCAAGCCGCCAACTTTTCCGATGGCACCTTCGCCCATTGTCCTGCATGCTTTCCTATGGCCGTACGAACCGCTGAGACGATTACTGCTTTTTTCATTTTTTCCACTCTCCAAATTCATTATTTTCATTTATAAACCATTCAAAGGCTATCGGTTCAGTTCATTGAGACGCTCCATCACCGATTGCGCCTCCTGAATAATATCATCAATTACTTCTTTCGCCGGCTTGATATCATTAACCAAGCCAACCGATTGCCCCGTGGCGAACATTACGCCGTTTATATCTCCGTTGGCATGGCACCTTCGAGTCTTTTCCGTGGTGAGGAGCGACATCAGTTCTTCCCGGCTGGCGCCCTGTTTTTCCATCTCATCGCTTTGCCGGGTGACATCGTTCGCCATCATCCGCATTTGATTCTGAATGCTGCGCTGAACAAGAACGGTATCTTTCTCCGACGCCTTGACATACATCTCTTTAAAGTTTTGGTGAACAGCGCATTCTTTCGTGGCAATAAACCGCGTACCCATGACAACGCCGTCGGCTCCCAGCGCCAGGGCGGCTACCAGTCCCTTACCGTCGGCGATGCCGCCGGCCGCAAGAATCGGAATGTTTACCAGCCGCGCCGCCTTATTGGCGACCACCATGGTAGTAACCGCTTCCAGTGAAGGACGACCGCCCGCCTCGATGCCAACGACGATGGCGGCATCGGCGCCAACTCGTTGCGCTTTTTCGGCGAACCTCGCCGCAGGAACTTTGTGAATGATGATAACGCCGGCATTTTTAAGCAATGGAACAAAGGTTTCCGGCATGAGACCGGAGATTTCCACCGCCGCCACTTTTTCTTTAATAATCGTTTCAAAACACTCGTACATTTTGTCGCCGGGCGAAAGCGACTGGGTCGCAGTAGACACATTGACGCAAAACGGTTTGTCAGTCAGCTCTTTTGTCTTTATAATCGCCTGGCGAAACTCCTCAATAGTGTCATAGTTGGAAAAATTGATTGTTCCGAGACAGCCTGCATTGGATACGGCTGCGGCCAGCTCCGGCCTGCCCAAATTATGCAGCCCGCCCTGCATGATAGGATATTTTATTTTCAGGAGTTCGGTAAATCGGGTTTTAAACATGCGAATCCTCCTCCTCCTCTCTTTATTGCACGGAAAATCGGCAAGGGTTTTTATCTGCCCTTTACTACCTGCTGGTTGCAAAGTTCCTCTATCTTGCTTTCCTCATACCCCAGCTTCCGCAGAACTTCTTTCGTATGCTCGCCAAGCAGCGGCGATCTGCCATACGGATAGGGACCTTCTTCAGCCGCCTTGATGGGCGTGCAAGGCAAAACCGCCTGAGCTCCATTGGCAAAAGTGACTTTTTCAAGGTAATCATTCGCCCACGCCTGCTCGTCTTTCAGCACATCCTTAAAGTGCCGCAACTTGTCATGGACAATATCATTGGCACGTAAGATGGTAATCCATTCGTCAAGGGTTTTGGTTATGAATGTTTCGTCCATGATCTTCCCCAGAGCGGCTTTATGCTGCACCATGTTATCTCGTTTGTTGAACCGTTCGTCGTTGATGATGTCATCGCGCCCAACCGCCTTGCAGAAGGTAGTCCAATACCGGTCATATTCCAAAACCGACAGCATGATCCACTCTCCATCTTTACAGAGATAGGCACGAGCCAGGGGATTGACCATCCCTTTTTCCTTGGGATAAACATTGCCGTAACGGTCCTGGACGCTGGTGATGATCGCGCCGGCAAACCATATGGCCGCACCGTACAGCGAAACACTGATTTTTTCCCCTTTGCCGGTCCGACCCCGCCGCAGGAGCGCCGCACAAATGCCGGCGAATAAAGACATCCCGACCGTGTTGTCTCCCGCACCGGCTGGCGAAGTCATCGGATAAGATCCTGGTTCGACCAAATCCGCCAAATATCCGGTCCGGCCCCAGAATGCCACCACATCATACCCAGGTTGATTGACATCCGGCCCTTTTTCGCCAAAACCGGTTACCCAGGCAAAAATCAATTTGGGGTACTTTGCTTTCAAGCTGTCATAATCGAGGTGCAATTTAACCAGTGCTTCCGTCCGGTTGTTGGTCAAGAATACATCGGCAGTTGCCAGTAAATCGTGGAACACTTTCTGGCCTTCGGCGTTTTTCAAATCAATGACCACACTGCTTTTGCGGGTGTTCAGCAATTCAAACGCTGGATTCTCTTCTTCTGTGGCCTTCATGGCCATCGATGGCCCGAAATAACGGAATGCGTCTCCGCCCGGAGTTTCCACCTTAATGACCTCGGCTCCCCAGTCTGCAAGCAACCTACCGCAGGACGGCGCCGCCATAAATGTAGACAGTTCCACCACCCGGTAACCACTCAAAGGTTTTTCGTTATCCATCATTCTGCCCCTTTCAAAGTTTTTCCGCTTCATTCCTATTCTTTTTCAACTTCATTTTTCAACTATGCAATTTATGTGCCAAATCGGTTTCATGCTAGCATAAGGCATTTCGCCAATAAATATTCCATTATTTCATTTCAATATGAAATTCATTCAGTTTTGAAATTTCATATTGAAATTTTTCTCATTCTCAACTATAGTAATAATGAAATGAAACATTCCTTCTCAAACAAACAAATTAAAGAGGTGAAAGAATGGCTCGAATCGGTATACTATCAACTAATCGCGCCATGATTGACGTCGCCCGGGAAGTATCCTTCGAAACAGGGCATGATTTGCTGGTAAGGTTGGGAATCCCCAATCAAAAAATCAATGACAAAGTCAAAATGCTGCAAGATCAGTATCGCGTCGACGCCATCATCGCTAGTGCCAGTCTCTATGAACGAATAAATTTCCCCGGCGAAATACCCATCATTCGAACCGACCTATCGAACTTCGAACTGGTTAAAGCGTTGCACAAAGCCTTTTCCGTGAGTGACAAGGTTGCTTTTGTCGGCTTTCGACGATCAACGAAAACTTATGATTTGGAAATGATCAGAGATACGTTTGGTTATGACTTCGATACAATAACCATGGAAAAAATCGACGAGGTCGAACCAACTCTGGATCTCCTTATCAAGAACGGATACGGAGCTGTAGCAACTCAAGCCAATTGCATCCTCGGAGGAATCCCCCGACAACTGCAAGGCATTGAAATCCAGCTCGGAAAAGCTGAGCTTATCGAAGCCGTAAACCTTGCCGTTCAAGCTATAGATGCAGCAAAAAAAGACAAAGACAAGCTTCGATGGATGCAGGCCGTTGTAGATACGATTCACGAAGGTGTAATTGTGTGTGATACCGCAGAGAACGTCGAAACCTTCAACGAGTCGGCAGAGGAAATCACCGGATTCTCCGGAAACGATCTAGTGGGTCAGAACATAAAGCATCTGCTGAAGAATCGCACCATACGCAGCTTATACGGCGATGGCAGTTCCACCGCCAACGAACTGGTTTCTCTGGGTTCCGGCAAAATCATCGTGGATCGCATCCCAATATTTCCGGACAACAAGCAACGGGGCCTGGTCATAAAATTACAGCGAATCACCAAGATACAAGAGCTTGAACAAGAAATCAGAAAGGGACTCACAAAGAAAGGTTTCGTTGCCAAAGCAACTTTTTCGGATATTGTCGGCAACAGTAAATTAATGCAAGACTTGAAGATCAGCGCCAAAAAGTACGCCGCCTCCGCCTCCAACATCATCATCCACGGTGAAAGTGGCACCGGCAAAGAACTCTTTGCCCAGAGCATCCACAACAGCAGCCCTTGGCGCAACGGCCCCTTCGTAGCCGTTAATTGCGCCGCGCTGTCCGAGTCCCTTTTGGAAAGCGAGTTGTTCGGATATGAGGAAGGAGCCTTTACCGGAGCGAAAAAAGGCGGCAAACCCGGATTATTCGAGCTAGCGCACGGCGGCAGTATCTTTCTTGACGAAATTGGGGATATGCCGCTCTCCCTTCAATCCAGGCTGCTAAGAGTTCTTCAGGAAAAGGAAGTCATTCGTTTGGGGGGATCACGGGTCATTCCTATCAACAACCGGATCATCTGCGCAACCAATCGAAATCTGGCCCAAGAAATAGAGAAAGGGTCATTCCGCAAGGATTTGTATTATCGGATCAACATCCTCCAACTATACATCCCGCCCCTCCGCGAGCATCCCGAAGATATCCCCGCTTTAACCCATGCAATCTGTCAAAAAAAATGCCGGGAAAACAAAAGAGAGCTAGACCTAAGCACCGTCTCGCTTGAAGTATTAAAGGAATATGAATGGCCAGGAAATACCCGTGAAATCGAAGCTTTTGTCGAACGTCTGCTATCATTGACGGAAGCCTCGACGGTCGAATATAGCGACGTATTAAAATGTTTCAACAACATTCGGGGAGTCACCCGGCAAACCTTTTATACCACGCCTACGCTGCCCGAAGCATACTTGAATAGCGGAAAAATTCTCGTTAATCTCGGAACCATGGAAGAAATGGAAGCTGAAATCATCGGACAAGTTAACAGCTACGTGAGTGGGGACAAAGATAAAATCGAACAGCTGCTCAAGATCAGCAAAACAACTCTTTGGCGCAAACTCAAGCGTATCAGCCTGCCCGGCGATACGGCCGCTGACATCGAGAAGCGGCCAAGCCACTAGGTTAGAACATCTGCTGAAGAGCTATTATATGTTATAAAAAGCCTGCCCCTTTGTATCGGGCAGGCTTTTTATTTCCGTCAGTAGCCGCCATTTGCTTTTTTACGGCAATAATCTTTGGCATGCTTCTTGCAATAAAAAACAACGCTCATCAATAACGGTATAAGGAGATGATTGTTTAATTGCAAGTTGCTATATTTGATTTGCTTTCATAAGTACACAAAAAACCTATATAGGAGGGTGATCTTCTACGTGGATGCTTCGCAAATTAGTCTGATTGGCATTGTAATTACAGTCGCGTTATACATTTTCTTTATACTTCGCGGGGTCAATGTCTACTTGCTTTCCGCAGCAGCTACCGCCTTGGTTGGGATCTTCTCGGGCATGGATGTGCTCAAGTTGCTCTTGGGACCTTACATGACCGCTTTTGTCGGCTTTCTCAAAAGCTACTTTCTCATTTTTGTCTCCAGCGCCCTCTTTGGCCGATTCATTTCCGACGCCGGAATCGCATACTCAGTAGGAAAACTCCTGGCCACTGCCGCAAAGCGCAGCAAGAAGCACCAGATTCTTCTGGCCTCATTCACCATCCCGCTGCTGAATGCCATGTTGACCTATGCCGGAGTAGCCTTGTTTGTGACAGCATTCACGCTGATGTATATCGCTCGGGATCTGTTCAAGGAATTGGATATTCCCTGGCACTTTTACGGCTTTTCAATTTTGGGCAGTGCAACCTTCACGATGGGAATGCTGCCGGGATCACCGCAAATCCAGAACCTGCTGCCCATAAAATATTTCGGTAGCAATCCGATGTCTGCGCCGTTACTTGGCTTCGCAATGGCGATTATCACAGTCGGGCTTGCCATCCTCTATATTATGTTTGCAGTAAATCGATCGAAAGGAAAGAACGAACATTATATCGACACAGCCAAAGGGATTGAAGCGTATATCGCCTCTTCCGGCGGCGGACAGCCGCAAGCGCAGGAAAGAACAATCCACCCGATGTGGAAATGTCTGCTCCCGTTGGCCGTCCCGATTATTATCATGAACGTTTTTCACCTGGATCCTGTCTACGCTTTGTTGGCGGGAACGTTGGTCACCTATCTCTTGTTCCGCGGCGAATTTACGAGCCTTACCAAGTCGATCAACGAAGGAACAGTCAATGGATTCAATCCGATTCTCTCGATTTGTTCCGCTGTGGGTTTCGGCGGAGCAATCGCTGTTGCTCCCGGGTTTAAAGTAATTTTGTCAGCCCTTGCTGCCATGCCCGGGTCGCCGCTCTTCCACATGATCGTGTTAATCGCCATTGCTTCCGGTATCACAGGCTCGTCTTCAGCCGGAACAACCATTGGCCTCAACGCCATCGCCGTAGAAGTCGCTCCGCTCGTCGATGCTTCCATCGCCCACAGACTGGCGGCTTCTTCAGGATTCATGGCTTTACTTCCCCACAACGGCGGAATATTCAACTTGGTAACGATTATCCGCGTAAAAATCTCGGACGTATATCTTCACTATTTCGTGATTGGACTCCTCATTCCGGGGATTGCAGTATTTGCCGGCCTATTCTTAGCGAGTTTAGGCCTCAAATAAAAGAAAATTTTTTCAAAAAATTCAAAGGAGTGACTTCAATGAAAACACGTATTACAGAACTGCTAGGAATCCAGTATCCAATTTTATGCGGGGGCATGCAATGGCTTTCTCGCGCCGAACTTGCCGCGGCAGTATCCAACGCTGGCGGTCTGGGTTTTATCACGGCCGCATCCTTCTGCAGCAAAGAAGAATTGGTCAGCGAAATCCGCAAAGCCAGAGCCCTGACTGATAAACCGATCGGCGTAAATATTTCCATGCTGCCGGAAGTTGTCAAAGGCGAACTGACGCTGGATTTCATCGATGCTGTCATCGAGGAAAAAATACCGGTTGTCGAAACGGCCGGACGCAGCCCGGATGAATTTCTGCCAAAATTTAAGGCAGCCGGCGTCAAGGTTCTCCACAAAGTAACCGCCGCCCGCTTCGCCAAAAAAGTCGAAGGGCTCGGAGTGGACGCCGTCATTTTGGTCGGATACGAAGCCGCAGGACACCCCGGACTCGATCAGGTGGGCACCTTTGTCAACCTCCCCAAGACTATTCAGGAGCTGAAGATCCCGGTAATCGCCGCCGGCGGCATCTGTGACGGCCGCGGTTTGGCGGCAGCATTGGCTCTGGGCGCCGACGGAGTTCTCATGGCAACTCGCTTCATGGCGACTCAAGAATGCATAATTCATCAAAATATCAAAGACTGGATGTCGCAAGCCAAAGAAACCGACACCATGATTATCCAGCGCTCCATCCGCAACGCTTTCCGTTGCGTCAGCAACGACCATGCTCATTTAATCTTGGGTCTGGAGCAGTCCGGGGCTACTTTAAAAGAACTCCTGCCGTATATCGGCGGCGGTCGCGGTCGCAAGGCCTTTACTGAAGGCATCATGGAAGGCGCCGCCCTCCCGATGGGACAATGCGTTGGATTATTCAACGACATTCCGACAGTAAAAGAGATCATCGACAATATGATTAAAGATGCCCAAGAAATTTCCCAAAGGGTAGTCAACGTTTTTTAATCACCCATAACATATCCATTTTGAAAAGCGGGCTTAGACTTTAGACAAAAACACTCCCAGCTATAGTGAAAGATAGCCGGGAGTGTTTTTTTTCACGAAGAAAGGAGAATCATGCAGCCTATTCTTTATGCTTATCACTTCATCGCTCTACGGGGGATCTTATCTTCACAAGGTACTCCCGCCTGGCATTTGGCGCATCCGTAGCGCGGATTATACTTTACTTTCTCTTTTCCTACATGTACCTTGCAAATTTCATTATCCTTGCCTGTTTCATCAATGGCTTGAGGTGGGCAACGTCTGGCACAGGCCATGCATTTTATACAGTATTCATCGACTCGCGAATAGGCGCGCTGTGTAGGTTCCAATAAGACATCAACGATCACGCTGCCAAATCGGCCGGCCGATCCCAGACTGGTAATCATTGATCGGCTCAAGCTAAAAGTACCCAGGCCTGCTGCAAACGCAGCATGCCGCTCCGACCAATTCGCTCGCAAGTCGATAACTCCAAAGCGTTTGTCCAGAACGGGCGCCAGCGCATGACCGCCAGAGGCTTCAACGAATTCCACAATATATTTGCGCAAGGCTTCGCTGAACAATTCTCCTTCCCAACGACCATAAAGCCATTCTGTAGCGGTCTCGTTCTTGATCCGATTCGCTTCGCGAATCCTTTTGGTGTAGGGCAAAAAATATGAAATGACCGACTGTGCTCCCGCCAACCATTCCTCGGGTGACATATGGCGGGGTCCGATGACATCGGGCTGTTTATAAGTGTCCCATAACGAATCTTTGGCGCTGGCTACTCCCACTAATGGCAAATCCCATATCTGCATTCGCTCAGAAGAAGTAGGCACTGTCGATAGCGCCTCAAGCTCTTCAACGATATTTTTCGGACTGGTCAAAACAAAATTATTGATTTTTTCCTGTATCTCTTTCAATAACACGTCATCACCTCGTTCATTTATTGAATACACATATCCCATTTGCGCCAAAACATTTTCGACAGGAAATGCAGGTGGCGCGGGATGTGTCGCCACTTTGCCAACGATTAACAAGATCGTATTCGCGGATCAATGGCCGCGAAAAGGCGAAATACGAAATTTTTGTCTGGTTGAGAATTTCGGTCAGAGACTCAAAATCACGATTGCCACCCACCAAGATAACTGGAACACCGATGTCGGCTGCAATTTCAGCCGCATACGTTTTGTAATAAGATTCCTGCTCTGTGCTTATCTTGCGGGAAGGACCTTCGTTAGGCCGGGATGAGACGGTTCCTCCACTAATTTCGATAGCATCAATTCCCATTTGCTCCAGCTGTTTGCAGATGTATTTGCATTCCTCGAATACCATCCCCTGGTCCAAATAGTCGCCGCTATTGATTTTTATCAAGACCGGATAATCCAGGCCAACTTTATCCCGAATCGACTGGTATGTTTCAAAAATCATTCTCGCCCTGTTCGCGGTACTTCCGCCGTACTCATCAGACCGACGGTTATAGTAGGGAGTAAGAAATTTACTCAGTAAATATCCATGCGCCGCGTGAATCTGTACGCCGTCGAATCCAGCCTTTTTCGCGCGGAACGCGGCGTCAGCAAAGCATTTCTGAACAAAGCTAATATCATCCTTACTCATTTCTTGGGGAGTGGTCTTGTAGCCCATGTCTTCAATCGCGCTTGGCCCCCATACAACCTTGCCCTCGATCACAAAGTTAGTTTGCGCTCCCCCGCAGGATAGTTGGGCAACAATATTGGCGCCATAATTGTGTACGGCTTCAGTCATTTTTTTGTATTCGTTAATGAAGATATCACTATAAAGCGCCATTGGACGAGGAACAGGTTGATCCAATTCTGTGACGCATACCATACCGGTAATGATTGTTCCGACGCCGCCTTGGGCCAATTTTTCGTATGTCTGAAGCAATTCCGGCGTCAGATGGCCTTGTTTATCCGCTTGACCGTCATAGGTAGCCGACCGAAAAAATCGATTATTCAAATTCATCCCGACAATCGTGGTATTGTCGAATAATGTCTTCACTCTGTCACCTTGCTTTCATAAATGATCTAAACTATTGCGCGTTACGTTTTCCCCTGAATATCAGCCATTGATTCGGGTCACACGCTTGCCCTTCTTTTGTGTATATACACTCATTATCTTATGACACCTTGCGAATTTATGTTAGAATCTACGGCACTAGCGCCTCCAATTTCACCAGGAGTTGCGTTAGTTTTTGCAAATCCTCTTCGCCCAGATATTCTTTTATCGACGCCTGTGCTTCTTTCCATAGGCCTCGAGCTTGATTCACCGCAATTTTTCCCAATTCCGTTATTTGAATTTGCCTTGTACGAGAATCCGTCCCTGTCTTAACCGTTATCAACTCTCCCTCAATCAAAGGTTTCATGTTGCGATTAAGCGTTGTTCGATCTATACGCATCTGCTTGGCCAAATCAGTAATTGTAATTTCATCCATCGCGACCAGATGCCCCAGCAAAGACAATTGGGCAACTGTAAGGCCACTGGGTTTCAAAACTTCGTCATAAAATTGAGTAATGGATCGAGAAGCTCTCCTGACATTCATGCAGTTGCATACGTTAGGCTTTTTGAGATAGGTTGTCGTAATATGTTTCATTATTGCCTCCCTTCATTGAGCATCGAAATTTACGTGTGTATACACGGATTATATTATGCCATTTTTCGAATGTCAACGCGCTAATTGAACAATTTACGGTCCAATGAATTCCTGAACCAGATACACTCCGCCGCGAGAAGCCGGCCTGACGCCGATACCGATCTCCGTAAATTTCGGGTTCAAAATATTTTCCCGGTGCAGTGGACTTTCCAACAACATCTTTTGGGCCGTTTCCACATCCGGACTCAGTGCTATATTTTCGCCCTCATTCGGGACATCGATGTCGATCGCCGCCATCCGCTCAAATGGGTCCTTGCCGTCCGGATCGATGTGGGCAAAAAACTTGCGGGTATTCATATCGGCGGCATAATCCGCCGCCAGTTTCGATAATTTCAGGTTAACTTGCAACGGTTCCAGCCCCGCATTCTTGCGATCCTCATTCAACAGGAGCACTGCTTTCTGCTCGAGCGAGTTCAGCGTGTAACCGGCCGTCATCGGCGGCGGCGTAACCGTTCTAGGTGGAGATGCCTGCACGGCGGCCGGCATCCCCACTGACAGCGCAAGAAGCAAACTGAGTCCGAGCAGGAAACCGCTGATTTCATTCCATCGTTTATGAGATCCTTTATTTCTTATCATTCCCCTCATCCTCCTGTATCGGGCCATAAGCCCGGCTCAATGCGGCGAATTCCTCCATCGACATCGTTTCGCCCCGGCGTCCTCCATCGATACCGGTATCCCTGAGCATCGCCAGGACATCCTCCTTGGCAAAGCCATTTCCCTGCAGCGAATTGGCTAGGGTTTTTCTGCGTTGCCCAAAAGCGGCGCGAACAACCGGAAAAATAATTTTTCTGACGCCACCTCCACCGGCGGCTGCTGGCGACGCCGAAAGTGAACTACAGCTGAATCAACGGCCGGCGGCGGCATAAATGCTGCGGACGGAACTTCAAACATCTTGGTTGCCTCGGTGTGAAATTGCACGGCTACTGACAGCGCCCCATAATCTTTGGTACCTGGGCCCGACACCATGCGGTCGGCCACTTCTTTTTGCACCATAAAAACCATCTGATCCACAGGCATGCGGTCTTCCAATATTTTCATCACAATGGGCGTCGTGATGTAATAAGGCAGATTGCCGGCGATGTAAAAAGGGTCGGGGCCCATCAGCTCCATGAAATCCAGCGATAATATATCTCCCTGCACGACACGCACATTTTCATACGCTTTGAGCGTTGTCCCCATGATCTCGATACAACGTCGATCCAGTTCCACCGCCGTGACCTGTGCTCCGGTCATGGCCAGAAATTGCGTCAGTGTGCCGATCCCGGGTCCGATTTCCAGCACCGGCATGCCTGGTTTTAGCTCTAGAGCCGAGGCAATCCCCCGGACTACCTGTTCATCCACCAGAAAATGCTGTCCCAGTCTTTTTTGGGTGCGAATACCGAAGCGGTTCAATATATGGCGGGTCACTTCCCGTTGGGCAATTATCGGTTCAGTCATGCGTTGCCTCCCATTTTTCCAGTGCTGCTTGAAATTCCTGACGTCCGACGCCATAGGTGTTCAATCTGTGCAGAAACGTCTTGGCATTGGCCCAGCCGAGTCCCAGCTCCGCCCCCAGAAACGACCGCTTCATTGTCGCCGTCGTTCCTCCGGCAAGTCCTGCTTCCAGTAGGTCTGCCACCGTAAATTCATTTGCCACAGCAATCTCAGCCGTTCGCACTTTGGCGAGCGCTGCCCTGATTTGGGCTGGGTCGGCTTTTTCCACGCCGATGCGTCCATCCTCCCCGACTGCTTCCGCCCGGGGAATGAAAGCGTGTCCCGCCTTGGGGAAGAGTTTGCGCAAGAATGTCCGAATCCTTTCCCCCGCACTATCCGGATCGGTCAGGATGATGATCCCCCGTCGATTATAAGCCGCTTCGATCTGTCCTACCAATTCTGGCGTCAGCGAGAACCCTCCCGTGATCAGGCAATCCGCTTCTACGCTTCGTCGAATCGCCGCCACATCACTTCTTCCTTCCACCACGATCACTTCCTGAATCACTCTGCCACCGTCCCAACGATTAATAGTACCAAGTCTCCATGCAAATTTCCCACCCGGTCAATGTGGAAACCGGCATCCCGAGCCAAACCCAAAGTATCCCGGGTCAAATGGTCTCCCAATAGAAGTACTGAAAGCGGATTGGCCAGTTTCAGCAAGGTGGAAACCCAAAACTTTCGACTTTCAACATGTTCCATCAGAATAATCCGGCCACCCCGGCGAAGGACTCGCCGACATTCCGATAATCCCTGCAATGGATGTTTCACGCTGCAGAACATAAAGGAAGAAACCACTGTATCGAAGGCGGCTGATTCCAGGCTCAGATTTTCCACATCCATCTGTTCCAACCGGACAGGAAAATTGATGCTTTTGGATAGTTTGGCGGCCCGAGCCAGCATCTCAGCGCTAAAATCAATCCCCACAACTTCGGATACGCCAGAGTCATAAAACGGCAGCATCAGCCCCGTGCCGATCCCCACCTCGAGAACCTTGCCCTGGGCCAGCCCGGCGCATTTTATTCTCCACGCTTCAGGGATCATGCGTTTCACAACCGCATCATAAATCAAAGCGGACCCCTCAAAGTCGTAAAGCATAAAACCCTCAACCTAACGAATTTCTATCTATCATCTTATCACGAGGACAAGCAATAAGAAAAGACTTGGCTTGCGCCAAGTCCGTCTTTGCTGATGAGCAGGATACTCGTGAATTGGTTTTGTTTAGCGGTTCTCCGGCGCCACGTCGACCCGGAGCAGGTGGTACTGCCACGCCCCCAGTTCTACATACAGACCTGCATCCCGCATCTCGTCGCCGCTGCGGTCGTAAGCTTCTCCTGAGAGCACCTCGCTCAAGCGCCACTGTTTTCCACGCAGGTCGTCCCATGGCATATGAACGCGCGCCTGGGAAGCCGCCGGGCTGAAATTAATGACGACGAGGAAGCGGTCATCCTCTTTGACCCAGCACCAAGAGAGCAACTTCTGGCAGCTCTGATTGTCGGGCCAGCCGCTCCGCTCGCAGAGTCTCCATTCACCATTGTGAAAAACATCCGGCTGGATTTCCTGCAGAAGATTGTGGTAGAAGCTCGCGAGCTCGTAATCCACCGGCTCTGCTGGGCGTCGGCCCAGAAAGACAGGCAATCGTACTTTCAATCCTTCGAATTGCCCCTCGTGCAGCAACCGGGCACCTGGGAGAGTGAGCACCGCCACTGCGGCGGCCTTGCCCTTTTCGTTCGGAAACGCGGCAGCCGCCCTGGGCTCGTCATGGTTCTCAATAAACCTGACCATCCCCTCTTGGTAGGGAAGATCCGCCAGGAGATGCTGGCGAACGCTCTCGGGATCTCCATGTTCCATTCGGTCATAAAGTTTCTTATCGTAGCAGAAGTCAAACCCCTGCTGCTGCAGTTCCCACTCGAGGTCCCAGTAGGCCTCGGCGATGAACTTGAACTCACGATGTTTTTGCTTGATTGCAGGGATGAGACTTGACCAGTAGTCGCCCTCCGGTCTGATACCCGCGCGAACTCCCCAGGTACGCTCAAATATATCGTTCAACATAAGCATGGCCATGTCACAACGAATGCCATCACACGCTCCGGCGATCTCCGTGATTGTATCAAAAACAGCCTGTCGCAGCCCCGGCGCAAAAGCATTTAGTTGAAGCACGTCAGGCCAGGCTGGGAAAAAGGGATCCCGCCCGCAGGCGAACACCGTTTTCCCAACCGCCACAAATGATGTTGGATCGTTTATCAAATCGTCGGCATTTCCCTGAATGAAATATTCAGGATGAGTGAACACCCACGGATGGTCCGGCGCCACATGGTTGGGAACAAAATCAAGGATCAGCAGCACCCCGCGATCTCTGAGCTTGCTCCGTGCGGCCGCGAGCCCCTGCGTCCCGCCGAGACTTTCATCCACGACATAGCGGCGAACACAATAAGGGGAGCCGGCATTGTCTTTTGCCGTAAAATCGGGCAGAGCTCTTCGAAAATCTTCCAGCAGTCCCTGATTTTGCATGGAAATCGTGATTCCCGCAGGACTCCGTTCCCAGACCCCCATAAACCACACAGCGTCAAAACCATGAGCAGCAATGGCGTCCCACTCCTCTGACGGAACCGTGGCGAGATTCACCGTTCGCTGGTATTTCTGACTAAGTTCATTCAGCCAGACCCAGGTATTAATTTCGAAGATAACTGGATACTTCGGCCAGGCCTTCATCCCTTTTTACCTCCCTCCCCAGGAGCTCCATGAACGAATCCAGCTTGTTTGCCAACCTCCAAAAGTTGCCGGGGATCCAGCATACCGTAAAGTTGAATGGTCTTGGCTACCAATCCGGTCCAGCCGGTCTGATGACTTGCGCCAAGTCCAGCGCCATTGTCTCCGTGGAAGTACTCATAAAAGAGGATATAGTCCCGCCAGAGCGGATCATTCTGGAACTTTGCCGTACCGCCGTAGACCGGTCTCTTGCCTGCCGGCCACGCATCTGTCGCAGACTCCCGCAGGAAGATCCGGCCCAGACGATCTGCAATTTCCTTGCTCACCTCGAAAAGGTTCATTAGCTTGCCTGACCCGGTGGGACATTCAATTTTGAAGTTGTCGCCATAATACATATAGAACTGTTGGAGCGCCCGGATGACGAGAATGTTCACAGGCATCCAGACCGGTCCCCGCCAGTTGGAGTTGCCGCCGAACATGCCGGTGTCCGATTCCGCAGGCAGATAATCAACGCGGTGTTCCTGCCCGTCCACATGGAATATGTATGGATGCTGCTCGTGGAACTTGGAGAGCGAGCGAAGGCCATAGGGACTCAGGAACTCATTTTCATCAAGCATTTTTGACAGGATCCTGCGGAGTCTCATCGGGTTAACAAGGGCCAGGATTCCCCTTTCCGCTACGCCCAAGTGTCCCGGGCCCGTGGGATGGATCGAATCCAGCAGTTCGGGAATCCGGCGCAAACGGCCAAAAAGTTCGTTCATGGCATTCGGAATCTTTTCCCGCTGACTCGCTTCAATCACAGTTGTCGCGCACAGCGGCAGAAGGCCGACCATGGAACGCACCTTCAGTCGTTGGAAGCTGCCGTCGGGACGCCGCAAAAGGTCGTAGTAGAAGCCGTCTTCCTCGTCCCACATGCTGTCCTCGCCGGGGCGATTCATGCCAGCGGCAATATAGGCGAAGTGTTCCGCGAACTTGACGACCATGTCTTCATAGTGTTTATCATGGGTGGCAATTTCGATAGCGAGTTCCATCATATTCTGGCTGAAGAGAGCCATCCAGGCCGTGCCGTCCGCCTGTTCGAGATGGCCGCCTGTAGGAAGCGGAGCGCTGCGGTCGAAAACACCGATATTGTCGAGACCGAGGAACCCTCCCTCGAACACATTCTTGCCGAAACGATCCTTGCGGTTCACCCACCAGGTGAAGTTCAGCATCAGTTTGTTGAATGACTCCTTGAGGAATTCAATATCCGATTCACCGTGCAGAGCCAGCTCTGTCCGATTCAAAAACATGGTTGCAAATGCGTGGACCGGCGGATTCACGTCGCTGAAATTCCACTCGTAAGCAGGAATTTGTCCGCTGGGATGCAGATAGGCTCCGCGAAGCATAATTTCCAGCTGTTCCTTGGCAAAGTCAGGATCCACGATGGAGAGTGGCAACGTGTGGAAAGCCAGATCCCAGGCCGCATACCAAGGATACTCCCATTTGTCGGGCATGGAAATGATGTGTTCGTTCAGCATGTGAAACCATTCGAAGTTCCGCGATCTGCGGCTGCCATGCTGGAAGGGATGGGCGAGATGCTCTTTCAGCCATAGATCTCCGTCAAAATAGTAGAATTGTTTGCTCCATAGCATTCCCGCCAAGGCCTGACGCATCACGGCGGCTTGATCCGCAGATACCGAAGGAGGCGTCACTGACTTGTAAAACTCATCCGCTTCCTGGAGCCGTGTGGCAAAGATTGCGTCAAATTCGGGTCCGAAGACCGCCGATCCGCTCAGCGCTGCATTTCTGATGCGCAATTGCACCGTCACCGACTGTCCGGACGCAATCATGCGTCGATAGTGGGCCGATACCTTCGTGCCGGTCTTTTCATGGTTGACCTTTTCCGTTTGACCATGAATCACACAATCGTTGATGCCGTCTTTCACATACCTAGTTCTGGCGTTGGGCGAATCGGGAAACAGACGTTCGTAGTTCGTCTCGTTATCGGTAAAGAGAAGATTCGCATCCCCTTCCGCATAGAAAACAGCTTCCCCCATTTTGGGATGCACTATCTTCACTACGCTTGCACCCGCCGGATGAGCAATCTGGCTGAGCATCGGTTTCTCCGCTGGCGCTGCCGTCCACAAGGCCCAGTTGTTTCGGAACCACAGGGTCGGCAAGAGATGCAGTTCAGCCTCTTCCGGTCCCCGGTTGAAGGCAGTGATCTTCACCAGAACATCCTGCGGACTTGCCTTGGCATACTCCACGAAGACGTCAAAATAGCGGTCCTCGTTGAATACGCCGGTGTCCAGGAGCTCGAACTCCATTTCTTTTCGCGTGCGGCTCTTGTTTGTTTTCACGAGGTCTTCATAGGGAAAAGCTGCCTGGGGATACTTGTAGAGATATTTCATATAGGAGTGGGTCGGCGTGCTGTCAAGATAGAAATAGTACTCTTTCACGTCCTCACCGTGGTTGGCTTCGCTGTTGGTGAGACCGAAAAGCCGCTCTTTCAGGATGGCATCCTTCCCGTTCCAAAGGGCAAGCGCAAAGCAAGTCAATTGCTTATCATCAGAAATTCCGGCGAGGCCATCTTCACCCCAGCGATATGCCCGGGAACGGGCATGATCATGCGTGAAGTAGTTCCAGGCATCACCTTCTGCGCTATAGTCCTCGCGCACGGTTCCCCATTGTCGTTCACTCAGATACGGTCCCCATTTCTTCCAGTTAGCCGAGCCCTTGCGGGCCTCTTCAAGCCGTTTATGTTCGTTGGTCATATTCGCGCACTTCCTTTCAATGCGAGATACGCAGTTTGCTTTGACCAGACATGTCAACTTATTATATTTTATCCCCAATAATTCAGTACTGCATTATCATCATTGTATAAGAAATCGACGCAACAGAGGGTGTAAGTTCAACAAGTCCAAAGGGTCCAAACTATTCGCCGATTTCGCGCCGGCTTGGACCAAACCCCTGCAAATCGGCAGTTGCGGCAATTTCACGGTCTTGCTGGTTGGGGTAGCACTGTTCGACTGTTTGCCGCAACAACAATACTTCCCGCCGGATCGCAGCCTTGCGCGGCTCAGGCAAAACATTCAACAGATAACCGTACATAGCCTGCAGACGCCGGGTCACCTGCGGATTCAGACCCCCATAATGGCGAATTTCGGTGACGGCCAGCACGACAAAGTCCTCCCAGCTGCAAAACGGAAAAACCAATCGAATCGTCCCCGCCGCATCTTTGGCGAACCCTTCGTTCAGCTGTCTGTTTCCGAGTTGTCCCAGCAGATGCTGCAGCTGGTCGATGGCCAAAACTCCAGTCGTCGGATCATTGATAGCAGGCGATAGCGCTTTGGCGGCTATGTCGACAATCATGCGGAAGCCAAAGTCAGGGTCCTGCTCCAAAGTCCGTTCCAAGTTGAGCGCTACAGAGCTTTGCAGTTTCTTTGCATCGATATTGGCGCCTCCGGCGCCGTATACACGGAACAACGGCTGCTCCTCAGCGACGAATTCCCCCACCGCCGCCGCCAATTCCAGCACGCAGTCGTGCTGGGTCGCCAACGCGACCAGTCCCACTTGGTCGAAGGCGACAAAAACGCCGGATGGCTCCTGATTCCGGATGACTCGGCAGGGATGACCCCAATCCACTTTTCCTTCTACCACCGTTGCCTTGTCTATCGAAAATGGATGGGGAAACAGCGTCAGGATCACCTGTTTCGTGTCAGCGGCAATACCGGTCAGGATTTTGATGGCGCGAAATCCCCTGCCGACAAACTGGATCATGTAAAGAAACACCGCCAGGCAGATCAGATTCAAAGTTAACGCCACCAAAATGGGAAGCACCGGCACCCGTTCTTCAATCCTCCCTAATGCGAAAATGGAATACGTATGCGAAAAAACGAAGATTCCCAATATCCATTTCAACATGCGATTTTCAAAGAAGCGGCCGATGACCCTTGGAGAGAACTGGCTGCTCATCATCTGGACCGCAAGCAGAAGAATACTCAGAGAAAAAACAATAAGCGCGAGCAATGCCGATGGCAGCGTACCAATCATCGAACGGGCCGCATCCGGGCTTATCTCAATTAAGCTCCACCGTGTGATTTCATCGATATGTCGAATCATCGGGGCCGCTACAATCGCAGCAACAATGGCTAAAACAGGAATAAGGCAAAACGAACTGCGTAAAAAATTCCTGATCCGGTAACGGGTACGCCAGTCAAAGAAATGTTTATTCACTCTTCTACCTCCTATTGACAGCCGTCAGGATCCTATTGACTGGTCCCCGAATCAGCAGATACGGGATGATAGACAGGAAGATGGCAACGAGGATTGCCCCTAGCGGCCGGATCTGCGGCATTTCCATGAATTGATAGGCCAAATCGATTGCAATGGCGAACCAAAAAACTCTGTGTACCGATTTCCAGCCTTCCCTGATTCGTTTCCCGCGATTTTCAGGCTCTGTGAACAGCGCCCAAAAAAAAGGCACTCGCCCTGCTTTCGCATCGGCTCCTCCATCCCGAACCGCAAGAATGATCGCCATGAAGGGTTGCAAATAAAACCTGAAATTGAACGGTCCGTCGACACGCCCTATCACCCGCTCAACCAGCCAGTTAAATAATTCCTCCATACGCCTTCGCCTCTTTTCGCGTTTTCGGAATCCATTTGTTTTATTTCTTGCCGCAGCTTGAAACAGCCTGTAATGGTTTCGGGGTCAGGTTTCTTCACTATCTCCTTGGTTCCCAAATTACTGAGTTGTCACGTAATTAAAGTTTTTTCTGAAGCTCCGGGTTAAAATACCTTACTCCGATGTCCAGCATGCTTACAGCCGTTTTTTCCCCCTCTGACATCTGATACTGCACAAATGTCAAACGGTCATCGCCAGCTGCATTGTTTCGAACCTTGAATAGGAACAAACTTACGGTTTGCTGCTCAGCAGCTGACCTATTGGGAGAAAATTCAAGCTGTTGCGAGTGCAATTTTTCAAGAAAGCGCGGCTTATCGTCAACATATTGCCATTCTCTATTTTTATTTGGCGGGCTTACCAACACGATGCGGAGGTATTCACCGATAGAGGCCTGAACAGTTCTCGTTTCCAATGCCATGTCGGACGGTTCCAGCCATACGTCGCTCACTTTGGCGTTTTCTGGCGGTTGAACGGCGGATTGTTGCAGGATCGTCTGCTTGTCCTGCTCACTCATCAAGGATTGGGGCGCGCAAAATCCGGTTGAGGACAGCAACAATACGAAGGCAAAAAGGAACGCGACACTTCTCATGACAACTAGTTTCAATTGAATCCCTCCACACTATTTTTACGAATCATTAAGTCCGCACATATATTTTCTACATCGCTGCGACCATATTCCTGCTTTCTGGAATTTTTGACCAGCTATTTCATTGTGGAGCAGTTACTTGAATGCTCGTTTCATTCATTACACCTACGATCACTTCATCGCCGACTTTGACTGCCGCAAAATTCAAATTCGGTGTGTTGATCTTCTTGATGGAGTTATCAGGCATGCGCACAGTCACTTCTTTCTTGTCTGCGTCAAGGTTGGTGATCGTCAGGGTAATAAACTGTTTCTCTACTTCCAATGCACCTGGTTTCATCCCCTTCGGTGCTGAAAAAACCATTTTGGACTGACCAGCGCCTGGAACCAGACCCATTTTCCCGATGAAAACAGCAACTTGGGACTTCAGGGCGATGGTAACAATATCGCCTTTTTTGATCTGATCAAAATTTTTCACTTCTTTACCGAGTGTAATCGTTTTCTTATTACCGTCTTTATCTTCCAAAACCACTTCGCGCGTACTTCTGGTCATTCCCGCCGATCCGTCCATCATCGCCGGGTCGGCTGGTCGTTCAACCACGCCCACGGATACTACGGTGAACTGCATTTCAGCGGCTTCACTCGCTACGATCCCATCCGCGGATGGGAGACTTTCCGGCGCCGCAGCCATTGCGGGAACCAGGGTACATAGCAGCAGCGCCGCTACCATCAGGACAATACCAGACTTAACGTGTTTGTTCATTTTTTCTACCCCTTTATTTTTTTATTTCTCGGTGGATATAGTTGTTAGAACTTGCGCTGATAGTTGACTGTAAAGAAGTGCATTACACCTTGCGCGTAGCTGCCGGAGGTGACGCCCTGCTGTTGCAGTTGCAGATCTCCAGTGAAGAGAGCCTCATAGCCGAAGTTGAGCGTGCTCGTGGGATTGATCGCGGTGCTCGCGCCCACGCCGACCCGCCAGGAAGCACCGATCGGCATCAGCGCCGGGCGGTTGGCATCGTCGAATGCGCTGGTATCATAACCGACGCCGAAGGTCAGGGTCCACTTCGGGGAAGCTTTGTACTTCGCACCGAGCGCCGCGTGCCAGGTATCCTGTCCCTTCAGCTCCCGGGTCAGCGTAGTCGGATCGGAAATAAGCAAACGGTTGGGATTGACCGTGACTTCCTTGTAGCCAAAATTAGCCCAATTCTGCCAGCCCACATCACCCAGCAAGGTCCAGCGGGAATCCAGATCCCGGGAAAATCCGAGCATCACCTGCTGGGGAATCTTCACCGACTGGTCGATAGACCGGTCCAGTAATCCAGAACGACGGAGAAGGTCTTCCAGCCCTGTCCCGAGGTTTGAATAGGAAGGCGTGGTCGAGAAATTAAAATTGACTGCTGAATTATAGGTCAAACCGATCCGAGTTTGTTTGTTCGGTTCGTACAGGAAGCCAAGATTCCCGCCGAAACCCCATTTATTGTCATTCATTTCCATAGTGCCGTCGGTGTCCCGTTCTCCATTGCTGAGGGCCGACTTTTTGCGCAGTATTCCATTGGTCGCGTTCAGTGCGGCGCCCACGGACCACTGGTCACTGAAGCGATGGGCGATGGCCGGCATAAAGGTGATGCCAACCAACGCGCCCTCCATCAGAGCGTAACGCTCCGCCGAATCCTTCTGATAGTTCGCGACCGCCCCGAAATTGTTGAAGACGCCAAAGCCGACTTTCGTATTGGAGCTGGTTGAACCTACATAAAAATAGCTGCCGCCTGGAAGCCAGCCAAGGGGATATTCTCCGCCACTCCCCGCAGCTGCACTGCCGGCGGCCGGCTGGAATTTCATGGAGGCCGACAAGGCCTGGGCTCCGATCAGGTATTCCGATTTCCCCAGGCGCATCATTCCGGCAGGATTGTAATAAACTGTTGATGCATCCGATGCACCCGCTGCATAACCAGCGCTCCCGAGTCCCACGCCTGGTGTTCCCATCTCGTACATGAGGATGCCGCTTGCCTGTGCAGGAACGAAAACTAGCGTGCAAATAAGTAGTGCGATGAGTCCTGCGGTGTTTTTCAATGGGTCCTTTTTCAATTTCATGATCGCTTCTCCTTTCTCTATTTATCTACTATCGCTGTCAGATATCAGGTTTGTTCCCTTTTTCAATTCGCTCTCGGCAAAAACATTGTCGAGAACTTCTTTTAATTGGCAAAATTCAACCGGTTTTTGTAGAAATATCCCGCCTTCACCTGCCTCTTGTTTTTCCATCATTTCTGCTGCATATCCCGATATGAAGATGATTTTAGATGTAGAAGCAACGCCCCTTATCTGTTCTGCCAGGGCAAAGCCATTCATTACCGGCATACAAATATCAGTAATGACCAGGTCATATTCATAGCAGGGATAATTTGCAACGGCTTCAACAGGATCACTGTAGGCGTCGCAATCATGTTTCAACATTGTAAGCGCCAATTGCATTCCCCGCAGGGAACCGGCATCATCATCAACCAACAATATTTTCACGCCGTGCCCAACCTTTCACGCCAATATTAAGTTAACATTGCAAAAAGCATGCCAACCGAACACGCTGTTCACTATGTATTTGTTTTCTGCTTTGATATAGCGCTGAAAATCTATATATTCCGCTACAATAATCTATTAAGTAGGCGTTGGTGAACTTTGGGTTCGTCTTCGTCCGGCAATGAAACAAACAAAAACTTCCCACAAAAACTTCCCATACGGGAAGTTTTTGTGGGAAGTTTTTGTTGATCTGTTTAGAGATAAAAGCAGGATCTCAGTGTTTGGTCGTACGGCAAGTGTGCCGATTTTCGGGCAGACAGCAGAATTTATACTTTTTCCCGCTGCCGCAGGGGCAGGGATCGTATGGGCCAATGGCAGAAAAGTCAATTGCGGCAACCGAGTTAGGCACAATGGGTTTGAGAAGGCGGCGTGCCCACGCCATTACACTGGCGGGTGCACCACCGGCATCGTATTGTTGTTTCATGAAATCCATATACGGAGCGGCATGTTCATAGAACAGCTTCAAGCCTGGGCACAGATAGTTCAGTCCGGTTTCTCCGTCGGGAGTTGTGGATATCCGATGTTTGGGGCACTCGCCGGCACAGATCGAAACATATTCACAGCGGCGGCAATACTTGGGTAGCGAGTCCTGTTTGTTTTGCCCGAAACGGAGTTGTCGTTCCGATACCAGCATATCGAGAATACTGGCATCGTTCAAATTCCCCAGCAGGTGATCCGGATAAACGAAATGATCGCACATGTAGATGTCGCCGTTGGCTTCCATAGCCGGTCCACCGCCGCAGACGTCGGCGAACGCGCAATTGGGCGGCTCAACCCCACACCATTTGGCCAGCACTGCATCGAATGTGATGACATAGCAATAACCAACATCATTTTGGACCCATTCATCGAAAATTGCGCACAGAAAACGCCCGTACGCTTCGGCGGCGACTGACCATGGAGCCAGCATGGCGCCATCCACCTCAGGCGCGACCAACCGCAATTCTCCTGGTCCTGCTTCGCGGTCAATCCGCTCGACAACCGGCGAAAACTGCATATAGCGGCTGCCAATGCTTTTCAGAAACTGATATACTTCTACCCCATATTCCGCTCCGTAGTCATTGACTACAGACAGGGTATTGAATTCGACTCCATGCTGCTTTAAAAGCTCAATGCCCTGCATCACCCGGTCAAAGGTTGGTTCACCAGCCTTGTCCCGTCGATACCGGTCATGAATGTGCCTCGGCCCGTCGATTGAAATGCCGATCAGAAACCCATGCTCGTGAAAAAAATTGGCCCATTCATGTGTCAGCAACGTACCGTTGGTCTGCAAAGAGTTAACCACCTGCCGCCCTCCAGCGTACTGCTTTTGCCAACGCACGATCTTGCGGAATGTGTCGGTGTCGAGTAACGTTGGCTCGCCACCGTGCCAGTCGAAACGGACGACGGAGGAATCCTGGGATGCGAAGAACTCCCGGATGTATTTTTCCAGCAATGCGTCGCTCATAACCCGACCGCCCTTCGCCGGATAGAGTTTTTCTTTTTCAAGATAGTAGCAGTAGGTGCAGTTTAAATTGCAATCGGAACCGACCGGTTTGACCAGCAGGTTCAGCACCTGAGGTTTCTGCGCGAACATCGTTCGATTACTTCCCATCGGCGGCGTCGGCGGGTTGAACGGAATAAACGTAGTTGATCACTGCCAGGCCTGTGGAATCAGGCGGGATCGGGCTCCAATCCTCAATTTTTTCCGGCCGGCGGACATAGATAGTATTGCCGGCCGCATCGAATAACGCATCTTGAACGTTGCGCAACCGGTCCGGGTTTCTGACAAAATGAAACAGTCCTATGCTCGATGTGGCCCCTTCCGAAGTCCTTTTCGCGTAAACGAACTGGACCCATGCCTGCCGGATTCCCTCCCCGAGGTCTTTGACGTTAGCTCGGTCGACCAGAACTGTCTGCCCGGCGTCTTTCTCCACAACCATCCAGACGTTTGGCGCCTCAGCATAGGCCACCTGCATCACACAGAGCGCCAGCATCAACAACAATCCCATGCATAGTCCGAATTTTATACGTGAGAAACTTCTCATTATTTCACCGTTCTTTCCGCTTTGCGATTTGTTTCCCATTGCCTATCTTCGCTAATCAGGAACGCTTTTCCTTCCGGACGCAATGCGCTCGACTGCACGGATGAAGAGTTAGTGCCCGCCCCGAAGCCAGCGGGGCGGGCACTAACTACATAAGGAGCTTCTTCAGGCTGCAGTTTCGATCAGTCACTGATCTTTTTTTTCATTTCTGCTGCTGGTTTGACGATTCCGAGTTCTTCTTCGGCGACCGGATCAATGGGTTGAAGTTTGATCGTAACCTGTTCAAGCGTCCCGTTAAAACGGAACGGAACTGTGTACGTCTCGCTGATTCCCGTGCCGGTGTCCATACCGATATCCAGGGTGGAGTCGAGCGCGATGGTCACCGGGGTGGTGAGGGCAACGATTCCCTGCCCGACCTGCGCACCGTCGACCAACAGTGTGGCTGTGCCGCCCTTGGCGATGCCTCCGCCGTTGTATTTGAAGTCCATGGTGACTGTGTGCCGTCCGGCTGGCACGTTGTCAGTGGAAACGATGTCAGCGCTGTAGATTCCGTCCATGTTGAACGTGTACACGAGTTTTCCGTTCAGCATGTAGAGTCCATAGCCACCGAACCGGCCGCCTTGAGTGATGAGCATTCCATTGCCGCCGTTCTGCGGAATCACCACGTCAGCAGTGATAGAGAAGGAACGATTTAACACATCAGGCGATGCTCCGTTCGGGATCCTGTTCATGCCGGCATAGTACGTGAACGTGTCACGCCCCCGGGTCAGGCTCGGTCTTATCATCGGGTTAAGGCGCGCGAACTTGCTGTTATCCATCGGCAGGACGTTGTATTTCTTAGCTTCGGCGTAGAAAAGGTTCTGCAACTCTTTCAGTTTCTCAGGATACTTGTCCGCCATGTTCACCGCTTCGGAGAAATCCATGTCCACATGGTATAGCTCCCACTTGTACCCGGAGATTACTTCTGGATCGGTCTTGGATGAACCGATTTCCCACGGAAGCGAAGCCGGCGTGGTACAGGCGACCCAGCCTTCGTGATAAATGCCGCGATTGCCTAGCATCTCAAAATATTGGGTAGTGTGGCGGCTCAGCGCTTTGGCGTCATTGAACGTATAAACCATGCTGACGCCCTCGATGGGTTTCTGCTTAACGCCATTCACGATGTCCGGCTGCGGGATGCCGGCGGCTTCGAGGATCGTCGGCACGATATCGATGACATGGTGCCACTGTGAGCGAATAGTTCCGACATCCTTGATTTTGGCTGGCCAGGAGATAACGAGGCCGTTGCGGGTGCCACCGTAGTGGGAGGCGACCTGCTTCACCCACTGGAACGGGGTATCCATCGCCCAGGCCCAGCCTACCGGGTAGTGCGGATACGTGTAATTGCTGCCCCAACGATCGATATATTTCTCTAAAAGCGCTTGAGGTTCCGGAATGCCGTTGAAGAAGTTGGCTTCGTTGAAGGAGCCCTGCAACGTGCCCTCTCCACTGGCGCCATTGTCGCCGCTGATGTGGATGACCAAGGTATTGTCCTTGACGCCTGATTTTTCCAGCTGGTCAAGGACGCGGCCGACATTGTAATCGGTATGGGCGAGGAATCCAGCATATACTTCCATCATGTGGGCGTACATTTTTTGCTGTTCCGGGGTGGCGCTATCCCAGGCCTGAATCTGGCTCGGCCGCGGGGTCAGCACAGCGTCGGCCGGGATAATGCCCATTTCTTTCTGTTTGACGAAGGTGATCTCGCGCTGCTTGTCCCAGCCATGATCGAACTGCCCCTTGAACTTGGCAATCCATTCAGGCGGGGCATGGTGCGGCGCATGAGTTGCACCGGGTGCAAAATAGACTAGGAACGGTTTGCTGGGATCCAGGGCTTGTTGCAGCTGGATATGGGCGATCGCCTGGTCGGCCAGATCGGTCGTCAGGTGATAGTCCGGATTACCCATGTAAGGCTCGATGGGAACGGTGCCGTTGAACAGGATCGGCGTCCACTGGTTGGTTTCTCCGCCGAGGAAGCCGTAGAAATGTTCGAAACCGAGAGAGGTCGGCCACAGGTCGAACGGGCCGGCCTGGCTGGTCTGCCAGTCCGGGACGTTGTGGTTCTTGCCGAACCAGGCGGTGGAATAGCCGTTGTCCTTGAGGATTTCACCGATGGTCGCCGTCTCGAAGTTCATCAACGTGTCATAACCGGGGAAGCCTGTGGCGGCTTCTGTAATAACGCCGGTATGGACCGAATGATGGTTGCGGCCGGTGATCAACGCCGCGCGGGTTGGAGAGGACAGGGCCGTCGTGTGAAACTGGTTGTATGCCACTCCCTCCGCCTTTAACTTATCCAGATTGGGGGTCGATACCGGTCCGCCGAAGGCGCTGGAAGCTCCAAAACCCTCGTCATCGATCAGGATCATCAGAACATTAGGGGACCCAGGTTTTGCCGTCAGTGGTTTGGGGAAATCCGGGGTCGAATCTTTGGCTCGCAATTCAATCTTACCCTTGAAAACGGGCGGCGGATGTGGCAGGATGTTTTCCGCAAACGCGATCGGCGCCATTAGGGCATTGAGGCCCAGTGAAAAGGCGGTGGCGGTAGCCAAGTGTCGTTTCAGCATTCTACATTCCCCTTTCTTTCTATTTAAAATCGACTGCTTGAAATGCAGCCAATCTTATACTCGAATACCCAATTATTCATGCCAATGTATGTTAATAAGCAAAAAGCATGCCAACAAACATGCTTTTTTGCTTACCACTTTCCTTATTGCTTTGAAAAACCACGGCATCCTTGTAATTTCACCAATATAGCCAAAGTAGATATTATATAAATTTCGTTTTTTAGTGGCGTCAGAAAAAAACACAAGCGGAAAATCCCACAAAAACTTCCCACATGGGAAGTTTTTGTGGGAAGTTTTTGTACCCAGTTCGCTCTCCCATTTTTTCACTTCCTTGTTCTGTGCTTTAGAAACCATAACGCTCCTGCCGGCTATGGTGTTCACCATCAATCGGCAACATTTTCATTACCCGCCTCCTCTTCCACATTCTGCACAACCGGTAATGATACGGTAAAGGTGGCGCCTGCCCGCTCGTTGGAAGACACCTGTATAGTCCCAAAATAAGAATGAACGATGTTGTTAACAATAGCCAAGCCCAACCCCAGGTTTTCACTCTGAGGTTTGGTTGACACAAAAGTTTCAAAGATTTTCTTCTTTAAGCTAGGATCAATTCCGGGACCATTGTCACTGACTTCTAAAATAACATTTTCGGCGAAATACGTTCGCACTGTAATTGTTTTATCGATCCCATCCACCGTATCCAAGGCTTGCAGAGCATTAACCAGCAAATTGACTATGATTTCCTCCAGTCCGGTCGGGCTGGCCATTACTTGTGGCAGATTCTTCTGCAAGTCCTTATGCCCTATCACTCCATGATCTGCAATCTGTTTTCCCACCAATTCAAAAGCCATTTCGACCGAAGCATTGATATCACAAGGCACAAGATGGGTTTCATCCCGTCGGAAAAAAGAACGCAGATGCTTAATGATATTCGAAATTCGGTCGGTTTGGTTGGAAATTTCTTTAATGCTCTCGTTAAATTCCTCTGCCTGCAGTTTTTCACCTTGTGCAAGCAAATATAGAATTCCGCCGGAAATCACTTTTATTGAATTCAGCGGCTGGTTGATCTCATGGGAGATTCCTGCAGCCATGGTACCGATGGAAAAGATCTTTTCCGCCTTTATTTGTGCTTCCTGCGCAGCGCGAATCGCTTCTCGTGCTTTCACCTTCTCGGTAATATCCCGTCCGACGATAAGAAAATATGAGGCTGTTTTATCTTCGCCAAGAATCGGTGTGACGATCACTTCATCAACATAGGTGCTCCCGTCCTTGTGACGTGCAATGAGTTCACCCCGCCATTCACTCTGACTTATAAAACTGTCCTTTAATTGTTCAAGCATCTCCTGATGATTGTTGGAAGACAAGAGGATCTTGGCGTCTTTACCCACAATCTCCTCCGGCGAAAAGCCGGACAAAGACTCAAACGCTTCATTGGCCCACCAGATGTTTCGCTGTGCATCCAATACAACGACTATGTTGGAACTCGTTTCCAATCCAGCTGTGAGCAGCTTGATGCGCAAACGCTCTTTGTCCAGATCTGCCTGATTTTCCTGCAGTTTTCTTTCCGCCCATTTTCGCTTGGCTCTATTTATGAGCCAAGCGAAAATAAGGATACTCTGTAACAGCAGCAATCCACTGCCACTGAGAATATACCATTTATACATTTGCCACATATCAGCTTCTCTATGCGCGATCCTGCGCTCCGGCGGCAGCAGTTCTTCTCTAATGTCCCATCTCTGCATAGCGCGCCAGTCAAATAGATACTCTGCATTTTCGATTGCGTCGCGATGCGTCGTAGCATCTATTTTTCCTTCAAGTATTTTTATTCCCATTTCTGCTGCCCGTGCCCCCATCAGCCGATTACTGCCGACATATCCTCCCAGAACTCCTGTTCCTACGAAGGAGTCACTGGAGCCATAAACAGGCACTCGTGAATCCTGACTTACCCTGCGGGCAACATCGGCAGGCACAAACGAATTTCCCGAAACGTCCTGAAACAAAGAACGCAGTAAAATGACTGAATCACCCTCGATCGACCGAACATTTTCCAGCAACTGCGCTACGGTTAATTTCGTAAGGTATATAAATTCCACCTGATTGCCAACCGACTGCAATACGCGAAAATCTTGGGCTTGCAAGCTACGTTCCGGTTCAGAGTCACCATAGATCAAATGGATTTTGTTCGTTTTCGGTTGGATTTTCAGAATCACTTCGATCGCTTTCTTGATGTCATACGACGCAAGGAGCGTTGTAGAGGTGGCTGGAATCTGCGGCGGATTGGGAGCTGACAAGGTGTTGCCGGCGAAAATCACGGGAACTTGAGGAAACAGGTCTTGACTGCGGTCCGAAAAAAACTGCGCGATCTGTCCGCCAAGAACTATGACAAGGTCAGGCTTCGGATGGACGTATTTTCCCTGTAAGTAGGCAACGACTTTTGCCGGATAACTCCTGTCGGATGAATGCCGCGTCCATTCCAGGTACTCATAGGAGTAGTTCAACGAATTGACTCCAAGCTGATTCATCCTTTCTTCGAATCCATTGATAAACAATTTGTAAGCCGGGAACTTCAGTTCATCAGCGCAAAGAATCAAAACTCTTTTTTGATCCGCCGATTCTTGCGCAAAAGCAGACTGAAAAGAGCTAAAAAGAATCAAAATCAATAACCCAAATAGCAATAATGTCTTCCCATTCGAATGATGCAAGTTGATGACACCTTTCAAAATTTATAAGCGCCCTGGAAATTTTGCGATAGTTAGACTATAGTATATTTAATAGCTTTATTATTCGCGTTTATTGAACAGATTCCTTTGCCAGAATTATCCTAACCCCAGTACGATTATGCACTAGTGAAACACGAAAAAGCCGAACAATTTTCACGGAGATGTTTCAAAAACTTCTCACAAAAACTTCTCTGATGGGAAGTTTTTGTGAGATGATTCGTTTTTTTATTTCTCTTTGCGTCACCTCCAGCAATATTTTAAAAAATACCGGTGTCCTCTAGATGGCGAAATGCCAAGCTTATTAATCAATTTTCCAATTTGATAAAACCGACACGTTTAAAAGGCAGAAGCTTGGCACGCTTATTGCTATACTAAATTATTGCATTTCGAACATATTAAGAAGGAGGGAAATCATGATGAAAAGACTGCTTGCCTGCTTGATGCTTGCCGCAATGCTCACGTTGATGAGTTCGGCCGCCAGCGCTGCTACCGTGGACGAAAAGAAAGATGCCGTACGCAAAGCGGTGGCAGAGACTCTGCAAAGTCTCTATAAGCTTCAGCCTGCCGCCCAAGATGCGGTCGAAGGGAATGCGGGGTATGCCGTGTTCAACAACATCGGCACAAAAATTTTCATTACTGGCGGCGGCAAAGGAAAAGGTCTCGCGGTAAACAACAATGACAAGGCCGAAACCTTTATGAAAATGGTTGAATTTCAAGTTGGACTGGGGTTTGGCGTAAAGGAGTTCAGCGTTATCTTTGTTTTTGAAACCGAAGAGGCCCTGAATACCTTCGTGAACCAAGGTTGGGAGTTTGGCGGTCAGGCCACTCTCGCGGCCACGGATAACGTTAACGGCGGATCCATGGCAGGCGCCGCCTCGGTATCTCCGGGCGTGTGGATGTACCAGTTGACCAAAAAAGGCCTGGCGGCAGAAATCACAGCCAAGGGGACCCGCTATTACAAAGATGGTGATTTGAAATAGTCAACTCAATAGAGAAAAATAGAATTGCAAGGAGGTTTCCCATGAGACACAAAATCATCGTCAGCCTGCTCTTCTTCGCCCTCTTCTGTCTGATGGCTCAGACAGTATCGGCGGCGCCGGATCAGGAAGCCACCCCTAAGCCCTTCAAGTTTTCCATACAAGGTGAATCGGCAACCAGTCCGGAAGCGCTCGTTCATTCCATGACCACCTTCATGAAAGCCCTGCCGCAGTTTTATGTCGCCGGCCAAGTCGATTACGACAAGATTTTTCCGGATAATAACAAGATCCTGTACTCCTTTGATTTCGACTATTACGTGAAACGGCCGGGTTCTTTCCAACTCAACCTCGACGGCGACGAACAGAACAAACAAATTCTGTTCAATGGGAAAACCCTCACCATCTATGATGCGGATAAAGCGATGTATGCAGTGATCGAATCCCCGTCCACCCTGAGCATCGATGAGATGCTGGACAAGGCGAAAGAACACAAACTGATGTTGGCGCTTCTGGATGTGGGCCGCAGCAACTTCGGCGACAACCTGCTCAAGGATGTGGTCAAATCCGCGTACGTAGGTCTGTCAAGCGTTGGAGACATTTCCTGCCACCATGTGGCATTCGCGAAGAAAGATCTTTCCTACCAGCTTTGGATCGAAGAAGGGGACAAACCCTTCCTGCGCAAATTCACTGTGACTCTTAAGAGCAATCCGGCGATGCCCAGCTGGACTGCCGAAATCACAGACTGGAACCTGGCGCCGGTGTTGCCTGAGGGCTGGACCGAATTTGTTCCCAAAGCGGGCATGAAAAAGATTGAGTTCCTGAAACCTTCCACTCAGCCGGTTTCAGCAGCAAAGTAACAGGAAGGAGAGAGCGAATATGCTTCAATTGAAATCTCGCAATATCATGGCAGGGCTGGTCATTGCAGCTATGCTGTTGGCAACGAGTTTGCCGATCGTAGAAGCCGCCCGAGGAGGAGGCGGTGGTGGATCCCGAGGTGGTGGCGGCGGTGGTTCGCGAGGCGGCGGTGGCGGCAGCAGGCAGGTTCAGAGCCGCCCTGCAGACCGACCAGCGCAACGTCCAGCAGACCGTCAGGTAAAACCTTCGAACCAACAGGCGCAACGGCAGCAAGCTGACAGAGGTGGAAACCGGGATCAGGCTGCGAATCGTGACCGCGGTGCGAATCGGGACCAAACTGCAAACCGGGATCGCGATATGAACCGGGATCGCGATGCGAACCGAGACCGTGACGTAAACCGAAACCGTGATGTAAACCGAAACGTGAACCGTAACGTGGATCATAATTATGGAGTTCCCGGCGGCGGTTATTATGGTGGCGGTTATTACGGAGGTTATTATGGTGGCGCCGGAGCCTTCATCGGCGGTATGGTTATCGGAGCAATCATCGCCGATGAACCGGACAATAGTGAAACGGTAATCATCCATGAGACCACCTATATTTACGACGGGACCAACTATTACGAGCCAGTATATGATGGCCCTGATGTCTCATATAAAGTGGTAGCAGATCCGCATTAAGGTAACACAAACAAGAAGAACCCCTGTTTGCTGAGCAAGTTCAGCAAACAGGGGTTCTTCTTTAATGATCGCCAATTATCGTCTTTTTATTCAGCCAGAATATAGACTTCCACATTGCGGCGTCCGAAGCGCATTGCTTCATTGTAGTCTTCCATGCAGAGATCGATCTTGGCCCCCCTGATAGCGCCCCCAGTGTCAGCCGCGAGCGCAGGGCCGTACCCCATTACATACACCCTTGTTCCCAGAGGGATCACCCGCGGATCAACGGCTATCAAGCCGCGCCGCGCTGGAATTCCGGAAGCGGTAATGCCGGATTGTCCACCATCAAACGGCGTATAAGCCGACGCTTCCATCACCAGCATCTTCTTGAAGCGGATAGTTCCCCGGCTTGGATCATTCGCCTCACGGGTTCCCACACGGAGCACTTCCGGCTTGGGTTCTTCAATGATTTTTTCGCTCAAAATGTCGAATCCAGCTTCCTGGCCACCTTCATACATTTGCCGCACCATTGCCAGTTTTTTACCTGGCGCGCCGTATTCCTCCACGACCTCCATGCCTTTTTCCATCCTGGCATCAGGTTGCTGAACGACTGGAAAAGGAACGGGCAATTCTTTTTCCACAACTTTATCTGACAGAACCAACAATCGGATATTCATGTTCGGCGTTGGACGGGTGGCTGCATCAGGAACCGTCTTGAAAGACTTGGCACTATAGCCTTGACTCTCTGCCACCTCTCCCACCGTGAATTTTCCTGTCCACACGGCACTGACTTTCACCCCGCTGGACAAAGTTACCGGAATGGCACGAAGAACTTCGATAATACTGGATTTTCCCGGATCATTGGCCGTTACCCGAAATTCATCCTGTGGTCCCAGATATACCCCGGCTTCTGACAGTACCGCCTTTGGATCCAATGCTAATGCATTGACATTCATGGTTTTTCCATCCACCAGGATGACGACTTTGGAGTTCGCCCATACGAAGCCACTGACTAATACTGCCGCTGTGAGAAGCAATACTGCCGCGACTGTCTTAACTCTGCCGTTTAAGTAGTTCTGCCTGTTGTTTTGACTTTGATTCACAGGACTCCCCTCCTTTTTTCGGACAAAGTGGATTATAGCACAGTAATTTTCTCCCTGTCAAATGGGAAATATCCATTTTATGGAATATTGAACAAGCGCCGTACGTTAGCCGTTGTCGCAGCCGCCAGTTCTTCAAGCGAGAGATTGCGCAGAGTGGCGATCTCTGCGGCCACGATCCGCACATAAGCCGGTTCATTCCGATGCCCCCGATGCGGATGCGGCGTAAGATACGGCGAATCCGTCTCTACCAGCAGCCTGTCAATCGGTACGAACTTAGCTACCTCCTTTGTTTTACCTGAATTGGAAAAAGTCACAGGCCCTGCCAACGAAATGTAAAATCCCATCTTCAAGAACTCCCTGGCCGTCTCCACGCTTCCGGAAAAGCAGTGAAAAACGCCGCGCAAGCCGCGGGCCGCCGTGCGGACGATATCCAACGTATCGGCATGCGCCTCCCGTTCGTGGATGATAAAAGGCTTATCTGTTTTCCGTGCTAAATCAAGTTGGCGCAAAAACACTTCTTTTTGGATCGGCCGGGGCGACAAATCATAATGGTAGTCTAATCCGATCTCGCCGATTGCCACAACTTTGGGATGGGTTGTCCACTTTTCCAACTGCACGTAGTCGCTTTCCTGCATGTCTTTTGCGTCATGAGGATGCATGCCCACCGCCGCGTAGATCCCTGGATATTGTCCGGCCAACGCCACCGATCGGGCGGAAGATGCCATGTCGGCGCCAACATTGATGATCAGTGCCACACCAGCTGACGCCGCCCGGGCAACCACTTCCGATCTGTCCGTGTCGAAGCGCGCGTCATCAATATGGGCATGCGAATCAACGAGCATGTTACTTCACCTTGCAACCGGCCGGAAGGCTAGGTGCAGTGACCAGGGAAAGCATCGTGCGATCAGTGTCGGAAGCCGCCAGCAACATGCCGTGAGATTCAATCCCGCGGATTTTGGCGGGCTTCAGGTTGGCAATCACGATGACGGTCCGGCCGACCATTTCTTCAGGAGTATAGTGCTGGGCGATGCCGGAGATGATCGTCCGCTGTTCGGCGCCCATGTCGATGGTCAGCTTGAGTAGTTTTTCCGTTTTTTCGACTTTTTCTGCTGCTGTGACGATCGCAGTCCGCAAGTCAAGTTTCGCAAAGTCGTCGATGGAAATTTCGCTGGGAGTCTCGACCGGCGCGGCTTTCACCAATTCAGTTTTTGCTTTTACAACTTCCACTTTTTCCACCACAGCTTCCTCTTCCGTCTTTTCTTCGATGCGCGGGAAAATCGGCTCCGGCTTGCCGGTCTGGTGTCCGGGTTTGATCAAGCCGTGCGTTCCAAACACACCGAGATTTTCCAAAGCCCCCGGCAAGACTTCCACCGGCAGACCCAGCTGGCTGCGGATGCGGCCGGAAGTCACTGGAATGAAAGGTTCGACAAGCACGGACACGATGGCGAGGACTTCCAGCAAATGATAAAGCACCGTATTCAATCGGGCTGCTTTGGCTGGATCCTTGGCCAGAATCCAAGGTTCTGTTTCGTCAATATATTTGTTGGCCCGCCCGATAAGCAGCCAAATTTCCTTGATTGCGCCGTTGATGTCCATCGCTTCCATCATGTCTCTGTAACGAGGCGTCGCCAGCCGGGCGAGATCCAAAAGGCCGGAGTCGACAGGAAGTGGAGCTTCCGTGGCGCCGAGAACGCCTCCGTTGTAGCGCTGCATCATGTTCAAGGTTCTATGCAGCAAATTGCCGAGGTCATTCGCCAGGTCCGAATTGATCCGTTTGATCAGGGCCTCGCGTGAAAAATTGCCGTCTTGTCCCAGATTGATTTCCCGCAACAGAAAATAGCGAATCGCGTCGGCGCCGAATTCTTCGATGAGCTGTACCGGGTCGACGACGTTCCCTTTGGACTTTGACATCTTGTCGCCTTCGACGACCAGCCAGCCATGACCGTAGACTTTTTTCGGCAGCTCGATGCCCAGTGCCATGAGAATGATCGGCCAGATGATACTATGAAAACGCACGATTTCTTTGCCGACCAGATGGATGTCAGCCGGCCAGTACTTGGCGAATTTTTCTTTGTCATGCAGATATCCAGCCGCGGTAATGTAGTTGGTAAGTGCGTCGAACCAGACGTAAACCACATGCTTGCTGTCGAAGGGAACCTGGATTCCCCAGTCGAAGGTGGTCCTGGATACGCACAGGTCTTCCAGTCCCTGCTTGATGAAGTTGATCATTTCGTTGCGGCGGGACACCGGTTGGATGAACTCAGGATGCGCTTCGATGTGCTGCAGCAGACGGTCCTGATATTTGCCCATGCGGAAGAAGTAGCTTTCTTCCTGTACCCTCTCCACCGGCCGGCCGCAATCTGGGCAATTGCCATCCGTCAGCTGGCGCTCCAGCCAGAAAGTTTCGCAGGGAGTGCAGTACCAGCCTTCGTAAGCAGCTTTGTAAATGTCGCCCTGATCATATATTTTTTGAAATATATTTTGTACGACTTCATGATGACGTTTCTCGGTAGTCCGAATGAAATCGTCATTGCTGATGCCGAGTTTTTTCCATAGCATCTGGAAGGAAGCCACGATATGATCCACGTATTGGATGGGACTCTGACCGTTTTCTGCTGCTTTGCGCTGAATTTTTTGGCCATGTTCATCCGAACCTGTCAGAAAAAAAACGTCCCGCCCGGCCAATCGCTGAAATCGGGCTACGGCGTCCGCAATGGTCGTACAATAAGCATGACCGATGTGCAGGCGATCACTCGGATAATAGATGGGAGTGCTGATGAAAAAAGGTTTTTTGTTCACTTTGTACCTCCTGTTTTTGTCCTTTTCAAATGGACATTCAAACGCTTTTTATTGGGGTTCTACGCTTCAATTGGAAATAACAGGTTGACTTTTACCCTTCTTTTGTGTTATTTTGGATATGAGCACCAAGTGTTCATATCATAAAAAGGGGGGGAAACGATATAATGAAATCAACGGGAATTGTTCGCAAGGTTGATGAGTTGGGGCGTGTTGTGATTCCTATCGAACTCCGCCGCACTTTGAGTATCAATGAAAAAGACGCATTGGAAATTTACGTGGATAACGACCGGATTATCCTCAAAAAGTATGAACCAACATGCGCCTGCGTGTTCTGCGGCAACGCAGACAATGTGACTCAGTTTCGCGGCAAAAACATCTGTGCTGACTGTCTGAAAGAAATGAGCAAAAAGTAAGATTAGCCCGAATCCAACGCCAGCTGGTACACCCGGCGGCGAGATAAACCCCATTGGGACGCTGTCATGCGGATGGCGTCTTTTTTGTTTTCACCCGCTGCAATTCGCCGTTCCACTTCTTGTCGGATCGTGGCATCTGTTATCTCGACTTTCAAGTTTTCCGGCAATTCTTCATTCTCTTGTCGACCCGAAACAAGAACCACGAACTCACCGCGCGGGGTCTGCTGCCGAAAGGCTGCGGCCAACTCCGAAAGCGGCGCCCGGAGGAATTCTTCATGGATTTTGGTCAGCTCGCGTCCGATGACTGCGGACCGGTCACCCAGGACGGTCTGCAAATCAGCCAAGGTCTTGAGCAATTGATAAGGCGACTCATAAAACAGCAATGTTTCCGTATAATTACGCAAGGCATGGAGACGGCTGCGCCGCTCGGCGGAAGCCTTGGGCAGAAAGCCTGCGAACAGGAATCCGCCTGTCGGCAGTCCCGAGGCCATCAAGGCTGTGAGCGCCGCACAGGCGCCGGGAATCGGCGTCACCGTAATGCCTGCCTCGATAGCCAGTCGGGTCAAATCCTCCCCTGGATCGGAAATCCCGGGCAAGCCGGCGTCACTAACGAGAGCAATATCCTGCCCTGCCAGCAATTTGGCCACCAGCTCGGGCCCTTTGGTTTTTTTGTTGTGCTCATGATAGCTGGTCAAGGGAACGTGCAAGTCAAAATGACTCATTAACTTACGCGTGTGCCTAGTATCTTCCGCAGCAATCAGCGAGACTTTTTTCAGAATCTCCACGGCCCGGAAGGTCATGTCGCCCAAATTTCCTATCGGCGTGGCGCATAAATATAAAGTTCCGGTTCCGTTAGACAATAGAGTTCCCCTCTTCTTTGCGCTAATTACTGATAATAGGCCAGGACTTCCGGGTGGTATACCTGGCGCGCCTGATATATCACCAACGGCGGCAGTACCGTCAGCCCGGCGGGAGCAGCTCCCTTCACAGACTCGATCAACACCATCCGGGGAATACTGTTACTAAAGGGGTGAACGAAACGCAGCCGTTTGGGCTCCAACCCAGCGTTCCGCATTTCAATGCATAGATCGGTCAGTCGTTCCGGCAGATGGATCATGGCCAAACGACCGCGGTTCCGCAGCAGGAATGCGGCGGCTTGCACGAAATCGCGCAGCCCGGCCGCGGTTTCGTGACGCGCCATCGCCACGCCTGTCAACGGGCTGATCCTGCCTGCAGAAGGCACGCGGTATGGAGGATTAGCGGCCACCAGGTCAAAGGCGCCGGCAGCATAATAAGCGCCTACTTGGGTGACATCGCCGCAGCGGATTTCCATCCTGTCGGCTATTCCATTCAGTACCGCCGTCCTTCCCGCCAAGTTCGCCAGACGGGGATTCAGCTCCAGACCGGATACGGAAGCCGCCCCGCGCGACAACAGAAACATTCCCACGGCGCCGGTGCCTGCTCCCAAATCCGCTGCTTTCGCAGCCTTGCGCACCGTAGCAAAGTGCGCGAGCAACACGGCATCGATCGAAAACCGAAATTCATCGGTTCGTTGGAGGATACGCCACCCCCGGATCCCGACTTCGTCAAGACGTTCTCCTGGCTGAAGCTCAGGGAGTGCCGGCATCGTCTTTTTCCGCCACTTCACTCAGCGGGAGCTTGGAAACTCTGCCGTCGTTATGTTTCACAGAAACGGTTTTGTGGCTGGCATCAACGGCTACGACATTGCCTTCCCCATCGGGGGCAATGACGCGGGCGCCCGGTTTGGGCGCAGCTTGTTTGCGGCAGCCAGACCCCCCCGCATAAAGGTTGCTTTCATATTTCAGACAACACATCAGGCGTCCGCAGATTCCTGATATTTTCGCAGGGTTCAGCGACAGGTTTTGTTCCTTGGCCATGCGGATCGAAACCGGCTCGAAATCACCGAGAAAAGTCGAGCAGCAGAGACTGCGCCCGCAGCAACCGATACCACCGAGCATTTTGGCTTCATCGCGAACTCCGATCTGTCGCAATTCGATGCGGGTCCGGAAAATACCGGCCAAATCCTTCACCAGATCGCGAAAATCGACGCGTCCTTCAGCCGTAAAATAAAAAATGATTTTGGACACATCGAACGTGTATTCAACGCTGACCAGGTTCATGTCCAGTTTATGCGCCGTGATTTTTTGGGCGCAGATGCGCAGCGCTTCCGCCTCTTTGGCTTCGTTTTCAGCCACTTTGGCGGTGTCCTTCTCGGTTGCCTTGCGCAGTACGGGTTTCAGCGGCGTCACAACGTCCGCATCCTCCATCTGGCGCTGTGCAATGACTACATTGCCATACTCGAGCCCTCTGGCCGTTTCAACAATCACCGGGTCCTCTTTTTGAAGGCCCAGGGTACCCGGATCAAAATAGTATATCTTGCCGGCTTTCTTAAACCGAACTCCCACGATGGTTTGCATCAATATTTCCTCCTCTATATAAATCTGCTGACCGAATCAGCAGGGCCTCCAACATCAGCCGTGCATTGGCGTTTCTTTGCAAGTATCTCCGGGTATCTTCCGCGAGCCGGATGGCAGCTATGATACCGGGCATGTTCCAGTTCCCGGTCAATGACCGCAGCTCCTCCCGTCGTTCCTCGTTAAAGGCTTCCACGGCGGTACAACCAGTCAATAGCACCCCTACATCCCGCAACACCCGAATCCATTGTTTGATTATACCAAGAATCCGGCTATTTTCCATCTCATCCATGCCGGCCAAGGTGGGCCAAAGCCACTCCAGGTCAGGGCGTTCGACATTTCGCAGGAATTCGATGGCCAGATCCTGATCAGCCGCTTCCGTCTCCAGTTCCTCCCTCACCAATATCCCTTGGGCAGGCTGGATGAACCGGACCATGGCTGAACGCGAACGCAGCGTGGAAAGCAGAGCGTGGGGAAAGGCCGTAATCAGGATAAAAACCAGACCCTCCGGCGGTTCCTCCAGAATTTTCAGCAAGCTGTTGGCTGCCGGCGGCTCCATACAGTCTGCCGGTTCAATAATGCAGATGCGATTCGCGCCCCTGACCGGAGCCAATCCCACCAGTCGCTGGATTTCACGGATTTGCCCGATCTTGATCTGCGCACCGTCAGGTGTTACCGAAAAAAAATCCGGATGGGCTTCCAGCAACGAGGGTTCTGTTTTCAATATCTCGGCAGCAAAGATATCAGCCACGATACGTTTTCCAATTCCGGACGGTCCGGCAAAAAGCAGGGCATGGGGCAGTCGGTCAGTTTGGAGCATTCGGCGAAGCCGCTTAACAGCCGCCGGATGGCCGAGTATTTCTTCCCACACGGCAGGGCGCTTTGCATTACTCATGTATACATATCCACCAACATTCCCCGGATGGAATCCATCTTTGCGAGGATGGTGAGCTGTCGCTCCTGCCCATGACGGACATCTTCCGTCAGCGATTCCAGCGTCGCGTCAACGGTTTTGACCAGCGTATAGGCTTTCTGGCGTCCCCGCCGATCCCAGCCAGCCCCGGATTCAACATCATACATTTTTCCAACCGCTTCGGACATGAATTTTTTCACCAGTTCGCGATAAGACTTCAATTCACTGAACGTCGGCGTTTCTCCCAGTCGTTTCCCCTGCTGCTGAATTTTGCCCAGCAATTCTTCCAGATGCTGGCGCACCTGTTGATCCGACTCTTTCGACAAGTCAACGGAAAATCCATGCTGCGACGATTCAACCCGTTGGCGATTCTCTGTTTCAGGCGCCGTCGCCGGAGTCCGGCTCTGACTCTTATCGATTCGCATTGCCATGCTGCCGCCCTCTTTTCTGCAGATACTCCATCACGTGGACTTCAATATCAGCCTGAACCGCTTCAATCGACCGGTCAGCGTCAATCACGCGAAATCTCTGCGAATTTTGCGCCGCCAGCGCCAGAAAGCCTTCGCGCACTTTCCTGTGGAACTGCAGTCCCTCACTATCCAGCCGGTCTTGTTGTCCACGGTTGGCTAATCGCTGCACCAGCCGGTCGGTATTCCCAGTGAGTAACAGTGTGAGATCCGGGCCCAATTCCTCAGTGGCAAAACGGTTCAGCCAAAGGAGGTCATCTACCGGCAGCCCTCGGGCAACCCCTTGATAGACCAGTGTTGAGTCGGCATAACGATCAGAAATCACCACTGCGCCCCGTTCCAGCTCTGGCCTGATGAGTTCTGCCGTGTGCTGCGCCCGCGCCGCCATATATAAGAGCGCTTCCGTCCGCGCCGTCATCTCGCCGTGCGACGGATCGAGAATCAGTGCCCGAATCCGGTCGGCAATCGGAGTCCCGCCCGGTTCGCGGGTCTGCACCACCGCAAAACCCTCCCGTTCAAATAGCGCCCGCAGCAGATTGATCTGAGTTGTTTTTCCTGACCCATCGGGACCTTCCAGCGTGATAAAGATTCCTCTCAATTATGCCACCACTTCCACGGTATTCAACGCCGGGTCTTCGGGCCCGAGAATAGTAAACCCTTGTCGTTGCAGCGCCTGACAATAGGTGATCGCTGCCGGAGTAATCTGTTCGCCAGGAAACAGGATCGGGATTCCCGGCGGATAACTGGTAATGGTTTCGGCGCAGATGCGGCCAGCAGAATCGGAAAAACTCACCCGTTCCTGTTTGCTGAATACCGCTTCGCGGGGCGACAGGAAAAGCGCAGTCGCGGCGTCAGGCAACGTTGCCAATGGCTCCGCGGTTTTTTCCATCCCGTCTGCATATTCTGCCGACAGAGCCGTGAGCGCCTGCAGAAGTTGTTTCATAGACGCTTCGTCATCGGCCAGCGTGACCAGAAACAATAGATTATTCATATCCGAAAGTTCAGCCTGAACTTTGCCGAAACGCCTGAGCCAGATTTCGGCATCATTGCCATGAATCCCGAGACCCCTCACATTCACAACCAGCTTTGTCGCATCGAGACCGAAGACGCCAGGCCCGCCGAGCTTCTCGGCCCCAAAACAATACAGGCCGGGGATCTCGTTGATGCAACTGCGCGCCGTATGTGAGAGCGCCAGCGATCGACCCACCAGCAACTCGCCGGATTCACGCATCTGAGTGACCGCCGCTTCGAGTGACGCCAGAAGAATATAGTTGGGGCTGCTCGACTGCACCAGCTGCAGCATTGTTTCCAGCCGGGGGACATTGATCCTACCCTGTCGGCAGTGCAAGAGAGATGCCTGCGACAACGCGCCCAAAATTTTATGAGTGCTCTGCACAACGAGGTCGGCGCCTGCGGTGATACCCTGGACCGGCAGTTGCTGTGAAAAGTGGAAGTGCGGGCCGTGGGCTTCATCCACCAGCACGCTCAGCCCGTATTGATGCGATAAAGCCGTGATAGCGGCGATATCAGCCGTTACTCCATAATACGTGGGGTTGATCACCAGTAACGCTTTCGCGTCGGGGTTTTGGCGGATCGCCAATTCGTAAGATTCAAGTGGAACGTTCATCGCAATTTGCAAGGCGTCATCCACTTCAGGTCGGACAAAGACAGGAACAGCCCCCGCAAGAATCAAGGCTCCCATCACGGATCGATGGATATTGCGGGGAACAATGATTTTCTCCCCCGGTCCGACAGTCGCCAGAATCATGGCGTAAATGCCGCCGGTAGTTCCATTGATCAAAAAATAGCTTTCATCCGCGCCATAAAGGGAAGCGGTGAGTTGTTGCGATTCGCGGATTGGTCCCTGTTTGTCAAATAGATCATTCAAGCCTGGCACAACGGCGAGATCCATCGCTAAAGCGTCAGGCCCCAAATATTGCTGGAGGCTTTCGTGCGCACCTTTACCGGCTTTGTGCCCCGGAGTATGAAACGGCAGCACCTGCTCCGCCAGATATCCCTGCATGGCTGCCAGCAGTGGCATTTGAGTAGCGCGATACGTGCGCAAATTGGCAGCCTCCTTGTGATTATCTTTATATTTTATCACAGCCGCAAACTTTTCTACAATAAATGTAGACTTGATTCAGATGGTGTTATAACGCCACCTGAATCTTAGTCGAATTTAAGACTGAGGCTCGAAATCTCTGATTTCGCGAAGCCGAAGTTTTCCTTTAGGGATTCGAGCTACAGCCTGTTTATCCCCGACCTAGGAGGCAGGGTCTTACAGGCTGTGCGATGGAAAAAATGAGCCGCAGCAATCATTTCACATATCCCAAGCCGGCCGAAATTTGAAAGGCTGCTTCTACAATATCTGGCGCGATCTTTTCAAACCCTTCCCGATCCAGGCGCACCAAAGGTGCTGACAACGACAGGGAACACTGGATGCGGCCTTCGGCATCAAAAACAGGCGCGGCAATGGCGCCGACGCCCTGATCCCGTTCCCCCAGGCTGATGGCGAAGCCTTGTTTTCTGATCTGGGCCAATTCAGCGGCAGAAACTTTTTCGGCAAAAGAATCCACCATTTTTCTCTCTTCTGCCGACACCCAAGCCAACAGAACCTTGCCGCCGGCGCCACGGACCAGTGGGAGTCGATCTCCGATATTGACGACATGACGCAGGGCGTGAGTGGTTTCGACTCGGTCAATGCATACGCGCTGCCCATCCAACGCGACATACAGAGTGATGCTTTCGTTATATCGTTCAGCCAGCCTACGCATAATCGGCTCCGCCAGCGGGCGCAGATCAAAGGTTCGGAAGGAAGATGCGTTCAGTCGCAAGGCCTGAGAGCCGATGACATATTTTTTGGTCTCCGCATCACGGGAGAGATAGCCTCGGTTCAAAAGAGTATGCAAAAGCCGTGAAGCTGTGCTGGGTGATAAATTTATTTTGGCCGCGATTTCGGTCAGGGTTAGTTTGGTGGCGCCGTGACTGAATATATCCAGAATATCCAGCCCCCGTTCGAGTGTGCGTAGTCCGGCCGAATTCGTGGCGGTGTCGTCGATCATTTTCATGGAAAATCGTCCTCCAGTTTTGAACAGCAATTGCCAGGTTATAATATTCGGGCTTGGCGATTCATACTCCTTTCTACGGCAGAAAAGAAAGTAGTTGGAATAATTCAAAAAACATCTTGCATTTGCAACCTCAATATGATATTTTTTTATTAAACGAAATTGATTTTTACCCAATGAAAAAGGAGTGAAGGATTTGTCTCTATTGGCAGGTGTCAGGGTACTCGATCTGTCCACTGTTATTGCAGCCCCATTCGCAGCTGGCCTCATGGCCGATTTTGGCGCGGATGTCATCAAAGTCGAACAACCCGTGGGTGGTGACCCATTCCGTGCATTGGGCCCCTATCACAACGGAGAATCTGTAAGATGGGCTGCCATGGGCCGAAACAAAAGATGCATAACATTGGATCTGCGCAAGGAAAAGGGTAAGGAATTGTGCCTGGAACTTATTAAACAGTGCGATGTTGTGATCGAAAACTTCCGGACCGGTACGCTGGACAAATGGGGACTGGATTACGAAACGATGAAAAAAGCCAACCCACGAATCATCATGACGCGAGTCACGGGGTACGGCCAGACTGGCCCCAACGCGCTTACCGCCGGCTTCGGCACTCCTGCCACCGCTTTTTCCGGCATGACCTATATCACCGGATACAAGGACCGTCCGCCCGTGAGTCCGTCATTCTCCCTCGCCGACTATATCAGCGGACTGTACGCCGCCATGTCAACCATGATGGCTCTGTACCACAGGGACTGTCTCGCCGGAGTACCTCAGGAAATCGATGTCAGTTTGTATGAGAGCATCTTCCGCATGATGGAAATCCCGGTCGCCGACTATCACAAAAACGGAGTCATCAAAGAACGAACGCCCAAACTCAGTGGAACGTCCAGCCCTGGCGGCACCTATCAGACGAAAGACGGAAAATGGGTCGTGCTGGTCTGCAGCACGGACAGAACTTACGAATATCTGACCCGGGCAATGAATCGGCCCGACCTCCTCACAGATCCCCTATTCTGCTCGATGAAAAACCGGGTTTGCAATGATGCGGCGATGAACACCATCGTCAGCGACTGGGTTGCTTCCCTAAACTATGTTGAATTGAAAAAAATCGTGGACGACGCAGGCGTGCCGGTAAATCTGGTCTACAGCATCGCCGACATTTATGAAGACCCCCATTATGCGTCGCGGGAAAACATCGTGGAAGTTCCGTACAACCGGATGGGAACGATCAAAATGCCGGGAATCGTGCCGAAATTCAGCGAAACCCCCGGAGAAATCAAATGGGCGGGTCCTGATCTCGGCGCTCATAATCTGGAAGTGTACCAGGGTCTCCTCGGCCTGGCGGTGTCGGAAATCGAGGCGCTGAAGACGGAGGGTGTTATATGATGAACACATTTGAAACGGTTACTGGATCCTGGCCTTCGGAAGTTACCATCAGCGAGGTGGGCCCGCGGGACGGTCTGCAGAATGAAAAGACGATGTTTTCCACCGAACAAAAAGTCGAACTGATCGAACGAGCCGCACAGGCTGGCGCGAAGATCATCGAAATCGGCTCCTTCGTCCACCCAAAGGCCGTACCCCAGATGGCGGACACCGATGAAGTGGCCAGGCGCATCCAGCGACTGCCGGGCGTCGAATACCGGGCGCTGGTCATGAACCTCAAAGGGTTGGAACGGGCTGAAGCCTCAGGCGTCACGAAAGCAAAGCTCACAGCCTCTGCCAGCAGGGCCCACTCACAGGCTAACAGCAACCGGACACCGGAAGAGGTTGTCCGCAGCTTCAAGGAATGCGCCGACTATGCGGCCGCACACGGCATGGAGCTGTCCGGCGCCATTCCCACCTCGTTCGGTTGTTCCCTTGAAGGCAAAGTTCCTCTGGAACAGGTGTTGTCCGTTGCCGACTGCTTCCTGGAAATCGGGGTCAGCGAACTTTCCCTGTCCGACACTACCGGCATGGCCAATCCCAGACAAGTTTATGCCTATGGCAAACAGGTGCTGGCAAAATACCCGGGTGTCATCTGGAACCTGCATTTTCACAATACCCGCGGCATGGGCCTGTCCAATGTGGTTGCAGGGATGCTGGCCGGAATCACCCGCTTCGATGCCAGTTTCGCCGGGCTGGGTGGTTGCCCGTTCGCGCCGGGCGCATCAGGCAATATCGCCACGGAAGACGTCGTTCACATGTGCCATGAAATGGAAGTGACGACCGGATACGATCTCGACGCGGTACTGGCCATCGGGCGGACCATTCAGGAGATCCTAGGACGACAGACAGACAGTTCGATCCTACGCGCAGGAAAATGCAGCGACATCGTGAAGTCCTAAATTTTTAAATTATAGGAGGAGAAAAAATGAGCGCTCCCGGTAACAGCCGCGTCGATGAAATCCGTCACAAGATCGGTCTCCCCCTGGCCCTACTACTCATGCTGGCGGTCTGGTTCATGCCGCAGCAAACAGGACTTTCCATCGTGGGGCAAAAAGCCTTGTCCCTTTTTGTCGGTGTATTTGTTCTTTACCTTACCGAAGCGATGCCGCTGCCCATTACGAGTCTGCTCATTGTGCCGGCTGCGGTGCTGATGGGTGTCGTGAATTTGAAGAGTGCATTGGAGGGATTTTCATCGTCCTCCGTATATCTGATCGTGGGAGCGTTCCTCCTAGCTACGGCTATGGTGAAGACAAAGCTTGCCGAACGGATTACGTATAAAATCCTTTCGACGATCGGTGGATCCGCCCGCAATATCACTCTCGGAGTCATGATGGCCAACATCTGTCTGGCCTTTCTGGTTCCTTCATCAACAGCCCGGACAGCGATCCTCCTGCCGGTATGTATCAGTATCATTGAACTGTTCAAAACTGAAGGACGTTCAAAGTTCGCCATTAATTTATTATTGACGCTAGCCTTTACGAACGCCACCATTGGCGCCGGCATCCTGACTGCCACGGTGCCCAATCCGGTTACAATCGATTTTATTGTAAAAGCCGGCGGCCCTTTGATTTCTTATACGGATTGGTTGCTATACGGTTTTCCGCCAGCCCTCCTCATGACTTTCATCACCTGGGGCTTCATCCAATGGGTTTATAAACCTGAACACAAAGAAATTCCCGGCGGCACTGAGTTCATTCAGAATAAGCTGAGTTCAATGGGATCAATGAGTTCACAAGAATGGCGCGCACTCTCCGTGTTCGTTCTGGTTGTGATTCTGTGGGCTACCGGAAAATGGACCAAAATCGACCCGACAACTTCCTGCCTCGCCGCATCCGGGCTCTTCTTCCTGCCCAAATTCGGCGTGCTCGACTGGAATGACGCGAACAAAGGGATTTCGTGGCAAATCATCCTGATTGCCGGCGGCGGAATTTCCCTCGGCGACATTCTGATGAAAACCGGCGCCGCCAAATGGTTGGCTGTAAGCATCTTCAAAGCGTTGGGATTGGCTGGCGCTTCGATGCTGGTGATCTTGATCGTCCTGATGTTTATCATCCAATACATGCATCTTTTGTTCGTCGGTACTACGGCCATGGCCACCGCCTTTCTCCCCATCGTGCTCGCGATGGCTCAGACGGCGAACATCCCGCCCATGGTTCTCGCACTACCGGCAGGGATGATTATCGGTGGATATCCGTTGTTGATGTTTTATAATACACTGCCCAACATCCTCATTTACGGCACAGGGAGAATGCGGGTGGAGGACTTCCCCAAAGTTGGAGTCGTTGTCTGCGCCATCGGTTGCGTCGTTTACGCGGCATGCGCAATGACCTACTGGCAATGGGTCGGAATGTTTTAAAATACCAGTCTAACGCTCACTTTCATTCATATGGGTAGAAAACAAAATAAGGGGCTGTTTCAAATAGGTTGAAAAAACCTATTGCGAAACAGCCCCTTTGTATCATCCAGTTTTACGCATCCTTCATTTCGATCAGGTCCCCTGGCTCCGTCCCCGTATTCTGCAGCGTTCCACAAGGCATCTCCACAACATAGGCAGCTCCCCTGCAGCTTGCAATCTTTCCCGGCGTCAAATGGGCAACTGTTTTTAGAACTTGGTTCGCTGCATCAGCGAAAACGACGTCAATGGAGTACTTCATGCCGAACATGTGAATGTTATTACAAGGCCTGATCAACAAGGCCTCGCCACTCGGCAGTTCTTTCGTGCCCAGCAGCCCTTTGAGCCGGCTCCAGAACGAGTCCGCAATCTTCAGTTTTTCCGCCATGACCCGCCCCCGGGTCTGATTCCATAGTTGCATACCGCTTCACCTTGCTTCATTATTTTGTGCCAAAAGTTCCGATCAGGTTAATCATTGCCGGGCCCAGCAAAATCACGAAAATCGTAGGGAAAATGAACAACACCAAGGGCAGCAACATTTTGACCGGGGCCTTCATCGCCGCCTCTTGCGCTCGTTGACGACGTTTCTCCCTCATGGCGGCTGACTGAACCCGCAACACGTTTCCAATACTTACGCCCAGTTGATCCGCCTGCACCAACGAGGTCGTGAAAACCGATACATCCTCAAGATTGCAGCGGGATGCCATAGCCAGCAACGCAGTCCGGCGGGGAACGCCAACGCGCATCTCATTAAGCAGCCTTGAAAACTCTTCGACCAAGGCGCCTTTCATCTTTTCCGACAACTTGTGCAGCGCCCCGTCGAACCCCAGTCCTGCTTCCACACTGACGGTCAAAAGATCCAGCACGTCAGGCAAGTCACGAACCATACTGCGTCGCCGGCTTTTTATCTTGCGTTTCAGGATCATGAAGGGTAAGTAAACTCCGGCAGCCAGTGCATAGAATGAGAAGCCGATCGCCCGATAAAGCGGCGCCTGCATCAGCGTAAGCAATAGAGCTGTGATCAAAGGCATCGCGATTCCCAGAAACAAGATCATCAACAAAAACTCATTGACCCCCATACCGCCCAGCCCCCCAGCCGCTGCCAGTTTATCCTCGACCATGGCGCGGATGGCGTGAGGGGTGAACCGAGTGAGGCGGGCCGCCACAGACCCTGTTAGCGGCGAAAGTATCCTCTGGGCGAAAGGCTTCGAAAGTTCCTCGTCCAAATCTGTGCGGTTTTCCATAAGAGAATCCAAGGCCCTGAGGCGAAAATCAGCCGCGCCTTCCATCGGTGCATACGTCTTGAGCGCTATGTATACCAAAATGAACACAGTGAGAAAACTCAAGGCGACAATCAACCCCAGCATTATCTCACACTCCTCACCTGGGCCAAAAAAGTTCATTGGGAATGTTGGTCCCGGAAGCAGACAATTTCTCCAGGAATTTGGGCCGAATACCGGTCGGTTTGAACCGCCCGATCACCTTACCGGTTTCATCACAACCATTCTGTTCGAACACAAAAATATCCTGCAAGGTAATGATTTCGCCCTCCATCCCCTGCACTTCCGTCAGATGCGTGATTTTGCGGCTGCCGTCCCGCAGACGCGACTGTTGTACAATCAGATCAACCGCCGAAGAAATCTGTTCCCGAATCGCCCGGACCGGCAGGTCCATCCCGGCCATCAGCACCATCGTTTCAAGACGGGAGAGCATATCCCGCGGTGTATTGGCGTGACCGGTCGTCAAAGATCCATCATGTCCGGTATTCATGGCCTGCAACATATCCAGCGCTTCCCCGCCGCGAACCTCGCCTACGACTATACGGTCAGGCCGCATCCGAAGTGAATTTCGCACGAGATCCCGCATCGTTATGGCGCCTTTTCCCTCGATATTGGCCGGACGGGTCTCGAGAGTCACGACGTGTTCCTGACGCAACTGCAGCTCAGCCGCATCCTCGATCGTTACGATCCGGTCGTCCGACGGGATAAACGAGGACAGCACGTTCAATGTCGTTGTCTTGCCTGAACCGGTTCCACCGGAAACCACGACGTTGAGTTTCCCTTCCACACAGGCAAGGAGAAAATCCGCCATTTCCTGCGTGAAGGTCCCGAATCCCACTAAATCATGTACCGTAAACGGGTCTTTGGCAAACTTACGAATGGTGATCGTGGGACCTTTCAGCGCCAGAGGGGGGATTACCGCGTTAACACGCGAACCGTCGGGGAGACGCGCATCCACCATGGGAGAACTCTCGTCGATCCGCCTGCCGAGCGGTGAAACGATTTTTTCAATCACATGCATCACGTGTGCATCATCGCGAAACCGGACATCGGTCAAAACCAATTTGCCTTTTCGTTCCACGTAGACCTGATTCGGTCCGTTGACCATGACTTCGGTGACGCTCTCATCCTTTAACAGCGGTTGAATCGGCCCATATCCGAGCACTTCATCCACGACTTCCGAAATGATACGTCCGCGTTCAAAGCGGGGAACCGGAATAGGTTCCTCGTCCATCGTATAATCAGCGATTCGCGTGACCGCTTCTTCCAGCTGGCGTTGCCCGATCTCAGCCGCACCCAGTTCATCGACAACGCGTTTATGGATTTTACTCTTCAGCGACTGAAAAGGGTCACTCCGCAATGAAGTCGCCGCTTTGGGCCGATCTCCAATCTTGGTTCCCGCAGCCTGCTCAATATGTTTGCGACCTTCCATTCTCTCCAGCAGTGCCATTCTCTTATCCTCCCGGCGTCCTATTCCACCCGTGCAACTCTATCTGCAAAAGTATAGATTTCCAGATTCAGTGTAGCACTTTCCGGTGATTTCCAACATCTGGCCAACGTCTCAATTGCTATGAGCACCGAGTCCTGTTTTGACCGGGATTTTGGTCCCATGATCATTTTGCGGCAAAAACTTCTTGCCACATTCGTCACGGGCCTTTATAATAAATTACGATAGCTGACAAAAACTCAATATAGACCATGCGATGAAGGGACAAAGTTTCTGCACTTCCTACAGAGAGCCGGCAGGGTGAAATCCGGCGGAGTGGTTGCAGAGGCGTAGCCAGCCCGGAGCTGCGGAGGAAGGATGCGAACCATCCTGAAGTCCGACGTGTTCCCAACGTTAGCGGGATGAGAGGGCCTTTTAGGCTAAATCTGGGTGGTACCACGGGACAGTTAAGTTCCCGTCCGAGCAATCGGGCGGGAACTTTTTTTATTCTTTTTTCATCCTGTCGCACTCCAGAAATTATTTTCCCGGGCAAGACGAACAACAGACTTGATAATAAAAGAGGGGGATTTCTCATGAATGACCAAGCAGTAACCGCCAAACAGGAATTACTCAAATTATTGGATCAGGATTATCATCAGACCCATGACCAACTGGCACGCCAACTGGCAGTCGGCCCGGAACAGATCGCCCAGTGGATGAAGGAACTTGAAGAAGATAGAATACTGGTCAAATGCCAACCGATCATCAACTGGGAAAAAGCCGGTCTGGATGACGTTTCGGCGCTCATCGAAGTCAAGATCACGCCGCAGCGGGAAGTGGGATTCGATGCGATTGCAGCCCGCATTTACCGTTTTCCGGAAGTCCGCAGCCTGTATCTCATGTCCGGCGCCTATGACCTGGCGGTGACAGTCGAAGGAACCAACCTCAAGGAAGTCGCCCAGTTCGTTTCCACCAAACTGGCCACCATCGACGGCGTCGTCAGCACCACCACGCATTTTGTGCTAAAAAAATATAAAGAAGAAGGCGTCATCATCGATGATGAGGAAGCAGACCGCCGTCTATTGGTGACGCCATGAACTGGGCTGAACGCGTCTCCCCGCTCGTCCGTTCGATCCCGCCCTCAGGTATCCGGCGATTCTTTGACATCGTCGCTGAAATGAAAGGCGTCATTTCACTAGGCGTCGGCGAACCGGATTTTGTGACCCCCTGGCACATACGGGAAAGCTGTGTGCACGGGCTTCAGCGCGGCTATACCTCCTATACGTCGAACTATGGCCTGCTGGAACTGCGCCAGGAAATCACCCATATGATCGAAACCGATTACGGCGTTTCGTACAATCCGAAATGCGAAGCTCTGGTAACTGTTGGGGTGAGCGAAGCCCTGGACCTCGCCATGCGCGCTATCCTTTCCCCCGGCGATGAAGTGCTGGTGCCTGAACCTTGCTATGTTTCCTATAAAGCGTGTGTCACTCTGGCCGGCGGCGTGCCGGTGAGTGTTTGCTGCACCCGCGAGCATGAGTTCCGCGTCACTGTCGATCAGTTGGCTGCGGCGCTGACACCACGGACCAAAGCGTTGCTGATCGGGTATCCGAACAATCCGACCGGGGCCGTGATGCCACGGGAACAGATAGCTACCATCGCGCGATTTGCCGAGGAGCATGATCTTATCGTAATTTCTGATGAAATCTACGCCAATCTGACGTACGACGGAGAACACACCTGCTTTTCCTCGCTGCCGGGAATGCGCGACCGCACGATTCTGCTCAACGGCTTCTCCAAAGCCTATGCAATGACCGGTTGGCGTATCGGCTATGCCCTTGGCAATGAGGATTTCATCGCCGCCATGACCAAAATCCACCAGTTCACCATGCTCTGCGCTCCAATCACAGCTCAAATCGCTGCTGTGGAAGCCCTTCAGCAGGGAAAATCCAGCCGGGAGCGCATGGTCGCAGAATATGACAAGCGACGTCGCCTGATGGTCGAAGGGTTCCGCAACATGGGGCTGGACTGTTTCGAACCGAAAGGCGCATTCTACGTCTTCCCTTCCATCCAAAATACCGAACTCACTTCACTGGAGTTTGCCGAGAAACTACTTCAGGCCGAAAAAGTAGCGCTGGTCCCCGGTGACGCCTTCGGCGCCTGCGGCGAAGGCTACGTCCGCTGCTCCTACGCCGCTTCCTCGAAAAACCTGGCAGAGGCGCTTGACCGCATTGGTCGTTTCGTAAAACCCTTACTGAAATAAATGCAGACTTGATTCAGATGGTGTTTTAACGCCACCTGAATCTTAGTCGAATTTACTTCGAGTTACAGCCTGTTTATCCCCGACCTAGGAGGGCGGGGATAAACAGGCTGTGCGATGGATAAATTTCAACAATCTCCAGATTTTATACTAAGCGCCCAAAGCCTGGATTCACTTGAATTCCAGCTTTGGGCGCTTTTCCCTTGCAGGAAACTATACGAATAAAACGGAATACTGTTCAATAAGCTTAACGTTCGGCAAATCCGCCCTTAAGGCAAGGAGGGGTTGAAACAATGCATCCTTTAAATGAAAAACTAACCGACATATATGCTCACACTCAATCGTCCGAGGCCGGTCTGAGCTCTGTGGAGGCCAAAAAGCGCCTCGCTGTTTATGGCCGCAATGAACTCGAAACGAAAGGCGAACAGAATGCGTTCGCCACTTTCCTTAAAATGTTTTCCAATCCTCTGGTTTTGATTTTGTTGGCGTCGGCGATTTTGTCCTATTTTCTCGGCGAGGTGCACGGCGCCATCATTATTATCGTGCTGGTCACCCTCAGCGCATCATTACAATTTTTCCACGAACATCGTTCCAACCAAGCGGCCGCCGCTCTCCGCAAGCAAGTGGCTGTGCACGCGACCGTGTTGCGTGACGGCAAATATCAGGATATCATCCTGCCGGAAGTTGTTCCCGGCGATATTGTCCAACTTTCCGCCGGCGACATCATCCCCGGCGATGCCCGACTGATTCACACCAATAATCTTTATGTCAATCAGGCTTCGGTAACCGGAGAATCCTTTCCCGTATCCAAAACCCTATCACTGGAGGAAGAAGGATCCACCCAGTTGACCGACATGAAATACGCCGTGTTTATGGGTTGCAGTGTTACCAGCGGCATGGGCACAGCAGTAGTGGTTTCCACCGGGCGAAATACAGAAATCGGCAATATTGCCCATGTCTTGACGAGGAAACCGCCGGAAACCGAATTTGAGCATGGAATCCATGACTTCAGCCTGATGCTGACCAAAGTAATCTCATCTTTGGTGTTACTGATTTTTCTGGTCAATGCGTTACTCAAGCATAACTTTTTCGAATCATTTCTGTTTGCGTTAGCCGTTTCGGTCGGTCTCACGCCGGAGCTTCTGCCTGTCATCATGACCGTAACCCTGGCCAAAGGCGCCCTCTCCATGTCGAAAAAAGGCGTAATCGTCAAACGACTGGAATCTATCCAGAATTTCGGCAGCATGGATATTCTTTGTTCAGACAAAACCGGCACATTGACGGAAGGCGAATTCAAGCTGGTCGAATCGACCAATGTTGACGGCACCGAAGACCCGCAGGTGTTCCTTTACGCCTGGCTGAACAGTACTCTGCAAGGCGGCATGAAAAATCCTCTGGATATGACCATCGCTGCCCTGCAAGCGCCGGAAACTGCTGACTTGTACCGAAAAAAAGAGGAAATTCCTTTCGATTTTGTCCGGCGGATGATGTCGGTCATTGTGGAAAAGGCCGACGCTAGTTCAGTCCTGATGATAACTAAGGGCGCGCCGGAAAGCATTCTGAAGATTTCAACCCGCCATATGACGAAGAATGGACCGGTGGAACTATCCGGTCAAGAATTGGCGGATGTTACCCGAAAATTTCAGGACTACAGCGCCAAAGGCTACCGGGTGATTGCAGTTGCCTTCAAGGAGTACCCCACAACCAAATCCACTTTTGAGCCGGCTGACGAAACAGATGTCACTTTACTTGGATATCTGGCCTTCTTTGATCCGCCCAAGGCTTCGGTGCGCGAAACCATCATGGGCCTAAAGGAACTGGGGGTTACGTTAAAAATTCTGACGGGTGACAATGAGCTGGTCACCAAAAAAGTTTGCACTGACATCGGAATTGCAGCAGAACCAATCCTGACCGGCAATGATATCGATACCATGTCCGATGATGCACTTTCCCGCAATATTGACGAAACCCCCATTTTTGCCCGGTTGTCCCCGGCACAGAAAAACCGGATCATGGACCTGCTGAAACGCAAAGGACATGTGGTCGGATATATCGGTGACGGGATCAATGACGCCCCCTCGCTCCATGTGGCCGATGTCGGAATTTCCGTAAACAATGCGGTGGATGTGGCCAAAGAATCCGCCTCGATCATTCTGCTGGAAAAAGATCTGGATGCGCTCAAGGACGGAGTGGTGGAAGGCCGCCGGACTTATGCCAATACATTGAAATATATTATGATGGGAACCAGCTCAAATTTCGGCAATATGTTCAGCATGGCGATCGCTTCAGTGCTGGTTCCTTTCTTGCCGATGGCGCCGGTGCAAATCCTGTTGAACAATCTCCTATACGATTTTTCGCAGATTACGATTCCATCAGACAACGTGGATGATGAAGCCGTGATGAAACCCCGCCGCTGGAATATCAAATTCATCAAGCACTTTATGCTGGTCTTTGGACCGGTGAGCTCACTGTTCGACATTCTGACCTTCGCGCTGCTGCTATATTTCTTCCGGGCCGACGAAGCCTCCTTCCAGACCGGCTGGTTCATCGAATCACTGGCTACCCAGGTTCTGGTGGTTCATATCATCCGATCCCGTTACAACATCATGAAAAGCAGAGCCAGCCGTTGGCTGACCCTGAGTACTGTCGGCGTTGCTTTGGCAGGCTTTATCATCCCCTATACACCGTTCGGTCTGTTTTTCGGATTCACGCCGTTGCCGCTTGCCTTTATCGTGGCAATCTGCGGCCTGGTTGTCTGCTATCTAATCCTCGTCGATTTCGTGAAACGCTGGTTCTTCGCCAAATATGGCTGGTAGCGTTATTACAGGGTGAATTTTTTTACTACTCCCTGCATTTGTTGCGCCAACCCATCCAGCGAGCGGCCCGATCCGGCCATCTGCTGAAGAGATGCGGCCTGCTGCTGAACTGCAGCGGAAATCGCCTGCGTTCTGCCGGCAGTTTCGCTGCATTTTTCTTCGACCCGCTGCACTGCGGCGACTATATCTCTGCCGCCATCCGAAAGCTCCGATACTGCCTGTGAAATACCCCGCATCCGCTCCGATACCTGCTCGACGCCTTGAGCGATTCTCCCAAATTCCGCACCGGCGGCTCCCACCATCTCTGTTCCGGCCAGCACGCCGTCCCGGCCCGCACGAACGTAAGAAACCACGGCAGCAAGGTCCTGACGATTGGACTGAATCATCGACTGAACATCCTTGGCGGATTTCGCCGACTCGGCAGCCAGCTTGTTAACTTCCTGCGCTACCACGGCAAATCCCCTGCCGGACTCTCCGGCCCGTGCCGCTTCGATTGCAGCGTTCAACGCCAGTAGGTGGGTCTGCTCAGCAATCCCGTTGATAACCGTGACAAATTCGGCAATTCGGTCAGACCCTGCCGAGAGTTTCACCACAGCCTTACCAGTATTTTCGGTTGAGTCGCTGATGACCCGCATCTGTCCGATAGCCCGGTCAATTGCGGCCTGTCCGGCGATGCTGGATTCCTCCGTAGACCGTGCCACCGCCGCTGCCCCGGCGGCATGCGCCGTAACTTGTTCGATCCGCGCCGAAATCGCTTCCATCTTCCTCCTCACTTCCTCCGCCTCCCTGAATATCGCCTCTGCCCGTTCCGCAACTTCCGTCATGTTTTCAGTGATATGAGCCGCCGCTTCGGCCGACCCCTCGGTAGCGACCGTAAATGCAGCGCAGGCCTGGGTAACCTTCCCCGCATCCGCCATCACTTGACTGACCAAGTGGTGCAAGCTTTGGTTCATGGACCCAAGCGCGTCGACGATCTGGCCAATTTCATCTTTATTTCGATAGTTCAGCTCTTTCAGCCGAAGATCACCGGAAGCGATTGCATGGGCCCTGCGATTTAGCTCACTTAGCGGCTTGGATATGCGCCGCCACAGCCAAATCGACAGCCCCGTCGCCAAAATCACGACCGCCGCATTGCCGCCAACAATGTACTTTTGAGTCTCCTCGCCGATCATGAGGTTTTCTTCCGTTCGCTCGTGCATCCTCCCACGCAGGAAACGTACATAAGCATTAATTTCCTGTTCCGCTGCCAACGCTTCCGCTTCCAGGCGGGGATCTGTAACTGTCGTAGTTGCGGACGCGCCTTTTTCCAGAGAATTTTTCAAACCTTGCATTGCCGACAGATGCCACGCATCCACAGCCGTACGGACCTGCGCCAAGCCCTCTTTGCCTTCCGGGGTAATCAGTTCTTTATCCAGACTGCTGAAAACCGCTTCCATGTTAACTTTTGATTCCTCAAAATCCTGGCGGTCTTTCTCGTTTTTCGACATCAAATACTTCTGCAGCAATACCGACTGCTTGGCCAGTTCGACGTCGGCGGCATACACCCTGAAAATCAATGAAGCATTTCGGTCGATCACATTACGGTAGCCTGCGGTGACTTGTTGAGACTTGACATAGGAATAAACATTAAGCAGTGTAAAAACCGTCACAACGAGCATGCAGATCCCGAGTATTTTTGCGCCGATTGAATGTCGCAACGACTTCTCTCCTTCAATTTCCTACACTTTATATGTCAGATCGCTCACTCCTATCTTACCGTTTATATATTGTGGGGTTGTTAAGCCTTTGTTATGTTTTTGTAACATCGCAGCCATTATTACTAACCGCATACTTACACGCGGAACTTGGTCATCGCATGTTGCAGGTCAGTAGCCAGCTTGGCCAAAGCCTGACTGGACGAAGCAATTTCCTCCGTCGATGCGGACTGCTCTTCTGTGGCTGCCGACACACTCTGGGCCTCTGCCGATGCTGCACGGCTGATTTTTTCCACATCCCGGATCGAATGCACAATGCGTTCGCTGCCGGTTGCAACCTCACTAAGCGCGGTAGATATCTGATTCACCTGCTGTGACAGATCTTTGACCAACTTGCCTATTTCGCCGAAACCGGCGCCGGCAGTGTTAACAAGCTTAATTCCCTGATCAATATCATTGATCGTGGAATCCACCACGCCAACCACATTCCGGATGTTGGCATCATTCTTGCCGATCAATTGAGTGATCTGAGTTGCCGCATGTTCGGACTGTTCCGCTAATTTCCGCACTTCCTCGGCCACCACGGCAAACCCTCGACCGGCTTCCCCAGCCCGAGCCGCTTCAATCGCCGCATTCAAAGCCAGCAGGTTTGTCTGCCCGGCGATACTGGAAATCAACCCAACGATCTCGGCAATTTGCCGGGACCCCGTTTCCAGGTTTCCTGCCGCTGACTTGGCTTTTTTCGATCCTTCACCGACACTGGCCATCTGGGCCACCGCCGAATCGACCGCTATCTGGCCGGATGCTGTCGCAGCGGAAGTTTTGCCGGCCACTCCGGCCATATCCTGCGCCGTAGCCGCCACTTCTTCGATCGTTGCCGAAATTTCTTCAACCACTGCTGATGTTTCGTTCACTGCAGTAACCTGACGTTCCGATCCCTCCGCCATCTGTGTAATCGAACCGGCAACTTGGTTGGATGCCTCTGCCGACTGTTGCGCGCTGGCTGTCAACTCCTGGCTGGAAGCCGCCAAATGCTCGGCTGACTGCGATACTTGCTTAATCAAACCGCGAAGACTTCGAATCATCTTGTCGAACGAATGCGATATTTCACCAAACTCGTCGCTCCGCTCCAGAAATGCTTTCTCGATATCCCTATTGAAATGGCCTTCGGCCAGCTCATCCACCCTCCCCCGCATAGCCAACAATGGGCGGGTAATACCGCGTGTCAACACAATGCTGATGCCAATGCCGATGCCAAGTGCAACCAACGTAAGAATCAGCATCAATCTTTCCACAGCCAACGCATTGGACTGCAACTTGGCCAACCGTTCATCATTCGCTTGATTCGCTTCGGCCTGGATCGTCTCTATGCCCTTTGAAATTGTTTCCGTGAATGGCCGCAGATCATTTCCCAGACTGACGAAGCCGGCATCCAACCTTCGCAGTGTTGCCATATCAACATTCGGAGATTTCTTCTCCAGATGATACGCCTTTACTGCTGGAAATAGGCGGGTTTCCAATCCCTCGCGATATTTTTTGATTGCCTCGATGATCTTGTCTGTTTCTGCCTTTACTCCTGCCTGAACTGTTTTGGCTTTTACCGTTTCAGCCGCTTTCAGCGCGGCGTCAAACCGGTCCATAGTTGTCTTGGCAAACGACTCGTCCCCATACAGCATATACCCGCGGGCAGCCAATACACCATTGATATAATGATCCCTCGCGATCCCCGCCGCATCGCTGCGCTGACTGGCCCGATCAAGCTCCGCCAGTTGTACTCGGGTATCTTCCGACGAATAATAGGAATATCCCCCCATAACAAACATGATTATCAGCACGATCCCGAACCCCAGAGCGATTTTTGCTCCCACTTTTAGTTTCATTTTCCTAACCATCCTTCATATATCTTCCTGTTTGTCTTTTTCTGGGCACTGTAGCCTGGACTGCGCGGGTTAATATTAAGAATTTTACAATTATTATTTGGAGATAAAAAATCGGCCCCGCTTCTTCACTCCAAGCGCAAGCCGCTACATTGCCCTTATTGTTTTTCGTGTCGTCGGTAATCCACCTTACTGTTTCGAATTCGTCGAAACTGCAACATCCATCCTTTCTTCTATATAAGAGTTTCGCGACAGTCCATTAAAAACCTTTGGGAAAGCATTACAAATAACTCATTATTATCGTTTCGTCATTTTTCCGTTTTTATTTTGGAACATGTTAAAAAAATCCCCACCAACCAAAACCGGCTGAGAGGGATTTTTATTTTTGAATCACTGATGCGGACTACATTTCTACTGCACGCCAGTCATCCATTTGCGGAAGTATTTGCTGCTGGATGCCAGAACCAGATTGAACATCAGGATCACGATAATCAATAATGCACCAGTTCCGTTGGCGATGTCAATGCGATCAGGCACAAGTCCGATGGCCATGACGTACCACATGTGAACAGCCAGCGTCTCGCCGCCTGCTGACAGAGAAAAGTCTGGTATCATGCGGGAGGCGGTAGTTCCCGCCGTGAAAATCAAAATAGCCGTTTCCCCAACAGCCCTGCCGGCGGTCAGGGTAATTCCCGTGACAATCCCTGGCATGGCCGCAGGCAGCACAACCCGGGCGATGGTCTGCCATTTGGTGGCGCCAAGCGCTAGACTCGCTTCGCGGTATTCTCGGGGCACCGTTTTCAGCGACTCTTCCGTCACGCGCACGATAATCGGCAGATTCATCAATGCCAGTGTCATCGCACCAACTCCGAGACTGATGCCAAAGCCCATCAGATTGATGAAAATAATCATCCCGAACAAACCGAGTACAATAGAGGGCACTGATGCCAGACATTCGACGCTGAGCCGGATCATGTCCGCCAACCGGCCGCGTGCGCTGTATTCCGCCAAGTAGATTCCTGCGCCGATCGCAATCGGAGTTGATACAATCAGCGACAAAAATAAAATATAGAATGTATTGAAGAGTTGGGCGCCGACCCCGCTCCCGGCGGAGGTATCGCTGGACTGACCGAAAATAAAGTGGCCGCTAAGAACCGGCACTCCCTTGAACAAGATATATCCAAGAAAAACAGTCAGCACTCCAATGATGATCACTCCAGCCCCCCAGAGGACGACTGTCACCAATCGGTCGATCTGCTTTGCATTCATGCTGCCTCTCCCTTCCGGATCAACCCGCGGATCGCTACGATCAACAGCAGAGAAATAACCAATAAAACCAAAGCCATCAAAAACAGCGAGTTTCCATAAGCCGAATTAAAGGGGGCATTCCCCATCTCCACGACGATTTCGCTCGTCAGAGTAGATGTCGGATTGAATAGTGATTTAGCCAGAAGCGGCGTGTTGCCAATAACCATTTGAACTGCCATGGTTTCGCCAATAGCGCGCGCCAACGCCAAAATAATCGCCGTCAGAATTCCGGGCAAAGCCGCGGGAATGAGAACATGCCATATGGTCTGCCAACGGGTGGCGCCCAGAGCCACTGAAGCCTCTTCCAGAGAAGCCGGAACCGAGCGCAGGGCATCTTCGGAAATACTGATCACGGTCGGCAAAATCATGATTCCCAGAATCAGACCCGCCGCAAACAGCCCGAACCCCATGCCGAGTTTCAAATCATCCCGCAGAAACGGGACCAGCACCGTCAATCCCAGATAACCGTAAACGACCGACGGAATCGCCACATACAGGTCATTGGCCGGACGCATGATATCACGCACCCTCTTGGGCGCCACCTTGGCCATGAAGACAGCACCGGCGAGGCCCAGCGGCGCACCGAACAGCACCGCAAGAATAGCGGCATATATCGATCCTACGATAAAACTGGCCGCCCCGAATTTTTCATCCATCGGATCCCATTTCGTCGAGAAGAAAAATTCGCTGAAACTCACTTCCCGAAAGGTCTGCAATCCCTGTTGACCCATGAAAAACAGGATCGAGAGTACAATGACCGACATAAGGATTGCACTGGCGAGAAACAGATAGCGAATATATCGATCATAGGCCAACCGAAGATCTGTTGTTTGCGTTCCTGATATGGAACTCACTCTCTTCACACCTTTTCCAGGGATTTTTATCCCGCATTCTTTTAAAAACAAGTGTACGCCGGAGGCCTTAAGGCACTACCGGCATACACCTTCAACACTCCGTTGGGAAACTTTTACTTGGGCATTTTGGTGAGAGGAACAAAACCATTCTTCTCAGCATAGGATTCCTGGAAGTCCTTGCCTGTCACGAAATCGATGAAGGCTTTGACAGCGCCGGTCGGTTGTCCTTTCGTGTACATGCGGCCAAAGGTGAGGATTTTGTATTTGCCGCTGGCAACGTCAGCCAGAGAGTATTTGACCCCATCGACGGCCAGCATCTTCACTGTTGCGTCAGCATAAGCGGCATCGACATAACCGAATCCGCCGGCAGTGCTGGCAATTGCGGCCCGGACGGCGCCGTTGGAATCCTGGATTACTGCATTATCAGTAAATTTGTTTTCCTTGAGAACCAAGGCTTGAATGGTAGCGCGTGAACCTGATGATGGCGCACGATGGATCAAGGTGATCTTGAGATCTTGTCCGCCAACATCCTTCCAGTTAGTGATTTTCCCTGTCATGATTCCCATGTATTGCGCTGTTGTGAGGTTATCTACTGCGACATCTTTGTTGACTACAAATACAAACGGGATTCCCACAAGTTTATGTTCAACCAGACCTTTGTCGTTCAACTTCGTGTCGAGTGCCACGTCGGAGTTGCCAATATCAACGGCGCCGCTGGCAACTTGGTTCTGACCGGTGAAAGATCCGCCGCCGGCGATATTGATCGTAACTTTAGCGTTTTTCTTCTGAAACTCTTCCTGGCCAGCTTTTAACAACGGCAGCAGGGCAGTAGAGCCCGAAGCTTTAACAGTACCGGTAATTTCAGCTGCTGGTTTCGGCGCTTCCGCTTTTTTTTCGGGAGCCCCGCCGCACCCTACCAGTAATGTTGCCGCCACAACTATGGACAGCCCCAGCGTTAAGCCTTTTTTCATGTTCATTTGAATTCTTCCTCCCATCATATGTTCGCAAATTTATTTTCCCTGTTTTCATAATAACGAATCACCAGCGCGGTCGCAATGCTTCCGGAATGATGTTAACCCAACCTTAACATTTCCATAACAATTGAGGCTTTATATTATAGGCTTTGCGCGTGCCTGTGTTTTCAAACTACCAAAACGATTACCAAAACGATTTTATTTTGCCTTATAAATGACTTGATCCAATTGATTGACCGCCGCAGCAGCCTTCTCGTCCGATGGTGTTACATATACATTCAGTGTGAAAGCGACATCGGCATGCCCTGCGAATCTCGACAGGGTTTTGGGGTCCATCCCGCTATTGGCCAACATAGTTAATCGTGTGTGTCTGGCGTCATGCGTCCCGGTAGTTTTCAGACCAGCAGCTTGCATAACTTCCTTGTATGCTGCCAAAAAAATCGTATGCCTGACCGGTCCGCCAATCGCATCAGATAATACAGGGAAATCTTCGTTCCAGGCTATGCCGGCTTTTAACAGCGTTGCTTTTTGACGAAGCATCTGTGCTCGTAGCTCAATGACCAGCGCTGGCGATATTGGCAAGGTCCGTTCAGATTCCTCCGTTTTTAGGGAAGCGTAGGTTTCGCCCTTATTTCTGTTCAACTGCTCTACGATATGAACTTTTCCTTCCATCTGGCCATTCTGATCGCGCTGTGCTTCCGGAAGTTCAACCCTTTTCCATTTCAGGCCTAACATCTCGCCTTCGCGTAGAGCAAGCCCAAAGAGAAGATGAAAGCCGATACGCAATTCATGATTCTCTGCCAGCTTCAGAATCTTGGAAACCTCTTCCGATGCGTAGGCCATCCTGGGCGCGTTTTTAATCTGTGCCAGCTTCAGTTCACTTGCTGGGTTTTCCGCAATGATCCTGTCCCTTACAGCCTGCTTCAACGCTGCACGCAGTACCGTATGCGCCAATGAAACTGTCGCTGAAGCCAATCCACTCTTGGCCAAATTGTTGAAGTGTCTTTGGCATGCAGCTCGCTGCAGCTTTTTCAAGGGAATTGCGCCAATCGCCCCTGCTAGTTGATTCTTAATCACCGACCGGTATATTCTCTTGGTTGATGCAGAAGTATCTGGGTCTGAGTAGTCGACAATCCAACGTTCCAAGTACTCTGTAACTGTGATATTCTTCGTATCAATGTTCAACCCGATCCCTTTTTCGATCTGCTCCGTCCGGGTCTTAGCAAGCTCCCTGCATTCGCCTTTAGTAGATGCTGTCACTGCAAACCGTTTTGTGATACCATCCGGTGTTTTGGCTGATACCCTGAACTGCCATTTGTCCAGATCATCAAGATACAACCAACTTCCTTCACCATGCCCTCTTCGTGTTTCTGGTCCTTCGGGTTTCGGTTTTTGCTTTGCCATCAAATTCACCTCCTGTTTTGATCCTATGCCATTTCTCCTCTTCGTTTCCCCCAGCACTGTGTTTTTCTCAACTTGGAATTCATCCTGCGAAGCATTTTGCAGGAAGTTGCAAAGCGATTACTCGGCGTGTAGTACGAATACTCACCACTGATGGAGAGTATTCGTTTAATGATTTCCTTTTTTTGCAACAATGTGCAAACGTATCTTCGCTTTCACCTTTGCGGTTTTGCCCGTCGCAGGATCAAACATAAACTCTTTGCCGCGCTCATCCTTGCACAGATACTTTGGTTGAATGCCGTAGAATTCCTCAATTATTCCCGGCTTCCCTTCCATCCGGCGCAACTCGTCGACCAATGTCATGCAACGAACCGTGAAAAGCTCAAGATCCAAATTCCTAATATCCCATAGCAAATCATCCACCGCATCGCCGATGATGGTCTGCAGGCCGTGTTTCTTCAGCCGGTCTATCGAATAGAAGTAATCCTTGCTTTTCGTCCGATCCCCATCGTATGTCTTTGTTATGGGGAATATGGTAATCAATTCGGCAGGTGTAAGCTCCGCAATTGCCACTTTCACGCCAGTGACAAGGCCCAGCATTCGTTGCGAGTTGTTGGCTTTTATATTGCCTGCGACATACTTCACGCCATAGAACACCGATCGCTTCAATGCGTCGCGGTCTATATTGCCGGAACCAATGAATTGCTGCAGATTCCTAATAAATCCCTGAAGGTAATGCGTAGCAAAGTCAAACTCAACCTTGAATTGGATAGGTTCTACCGTCGTACAAATCAGTTTCACAATAATCTCCCTTTCAAAATGGTGGGGGCGCATGACAGCAGCCGCCCATACTATATTTATTATTGCGAGGCTGCCGCGGTATCCCGTACCATTGACGGCCTTTCTTTCTTTTTCGATTTCAGTTCATTCAATTCTGCATGCAATACCACATTAATTTTTTGCGCATGTTGGTGTATAAGCGCTGTGAGCAGGGACAATGCCCCGTGATAAGTCTTTTCGGTAAAAGGCCCATACGCTATGGCATCCTCTACCGTTTGCGCCATCGTGGCGAGCTGCTCCGCTTCCGTGCCCAGTGCTTCAATTTCCTGCCAGTCGATCATAAAAATATATCCCCTTTCTTTTCACCCGATATCTCTATTACAATCAAAATATACATATCAGTTTCATTCAATTCTGCTTTGATCGATTGACCCGGCCCCTGTTAAAACAGGGGCCGGGCTTTTCTAGTTTTAGGTAATCGATTCTCGCGCCGCTTCTTCTGCTGCCCTTTTCGCGTCTTTCTCCAACAACTGCTTTGCATAGCCGTCTTCCAGTATCTTCATGAGCTTGGCGAAAACCTCGCTTCGCGGTTTCGTGCCAAACTCTTCGACCCAGATGATTTCTCCTCTATAAACTGCCATGGTTATTGCTCCTTCCCAAGTCAAATCTCGTTGATCGCTCGGATCTCTGACCGAAAGTGGTGGCGCCGATTTTCACAATGAGGCCTATTGTCTCTGCGCCACTGAAGATTCAACAGTTTCTTTGTACGCCATCGGTGAACACCTAATCCCCTTCCATCCAGGCCTTGAGCAACCAGAACGGGAACCTGACCTGCCGACCAACATAGCGGTGCGGAATTTTATTTTCGGCAACGAGGGTGTAAACGGTGTCTTTTGAAACCTTCATGTACTGCGCCGCCTCAACGGCTGAGAGAATGTCCTGGTCTTCGTAATGGGGTATGACGATTGGTTTTTTCATGATGGGCCTCTCCTTTCATTCATTTCCTTTTTGATCGTATGAAGCCGGTCTATGGCCCTGCTCTGTTCTGTGTTGTCACCAATAAGCCACCCCTTTTCAATACGTAATTATCCTTAATCTTACAATAACACCGCCGAGAGAGTTCCTGGAAAACCAACTACAACTTTGACAAATTGTTCTGATCTGACGGCGGCCCTTGTAAGAATGCAGGCGTGGTGTCGATTCGTATCCTTCGCTTACCAAAATGTTTGCGGTTGTGGGGGGGGTATTATTTAACATGGGTCAAAGCATCTTCGCCAACTATCTCCGCATTTCTAGATTTATTCTACAACTTGTCAAAGGTTTCGTCAATGTGTTTGCATAGTTTTTCTTTGACATATTGAATATTTTATACTATTATATGTAGAAGAAGGGAGGTGTATCCTATGCCGTTTTCATTCAATCCTTTATGGAAAATGCTCATTGATAAAGGGATAACGAAAGAGAAATTAAGAATCGAGCTCAGCCTGTCGCCATCAACGATAGCTAAAATGGGTAAAGGTGAATATGTTTCCCTGGAAGTTGTTCATCGTTTGTGCCAGTATTTTAACTGTCAACCCAGTGACCTCATGGAGTATATTCCAGAAGAGAAAGTTTAACAGGCTTCTCGATCGTATTTATTATTTCAACCCAGAAAACACAGGAGGGAATAAGATGTTCGGCACATTATTTAGGTGGATACTCCTTGCCGTCATTGGTTACGGATTATATTTGGCCTCTATCGTCATTTGGGGCTATCTCGCGCCTGTGATTGTTCCCGCAAGCCTTGCCAAGTATTCTGTAACAGCCAGCTATGTCTTTTCCGCTATCATTGTTTGGTTCGGCGCTCAAGCCATCTTGGATATATTGCTCTCCCTGTTTAATAGGCGATAGATAAGTAGTACCGCCGCCAAAGATGGCGGCTTCTTTTTGCTCTCCTGCATCAATAGAGGAGATGCAAAGCTAATGTGTTTTATTATTTACGCACGTATTAACACGTGTTATAATGTAATCACTTGGAGGGGATAACGTGAAGCCCAAAGACCTGATCAGGATCCTTGAAAAAGATGGATGGCGGGTGGCGCGAATCGATGGATCGCACCATATCATGAAGCACACGGATAAGCCAGGTATGCTGGTTGTTCCTCTCCATAACAAAGACCTGAAGCCGGGAACCTTTAACCAGATTATGAAGCAAGCCGGATTGAAGCCGGTCCAGCTGCCGAAGGAGGAATAGTTATGAAAACAAAGTTTGTATATCCGGCCATATTCGAAGCGGAAGCAGTCGGTGGCTACTCTGTAACCGTTCCTGATCTTCCCGGCTGCATTACGGAAGGTGATACCCTGGAAGAGGCTTTTGAAATGACACGGGACGCCATAGGTATTTATTTGACCGAACTGGAAGCAGACGGGAAGGAATTTCCTGCTGCCTCTGATCCTTCCGGACTACGCTCGGAGGGCAGCAGCTTCATCGCCCTGGTCGATATGGATATGCTGGCCTATAAACAGAAGCACGATAACCGGGCTGTGAAGAAAACTCTGACGATCCCTCAATGGTTGAACACCATGGCCGAACGTGAGGGGGTCAACTTTTCCAACATATTGCAAACCGCCTTGAAAAAACGACTGAGAGTATAAATCGAGCTGTCTCCACCGCTCCTTATTGGCCGTTTTTTTAAATAGCCCATAGCAATTTAACATGATATAATACTGATAGGTTCTTTTTATCCAAACCCCGCGCCGCAAGAAAAGCTTGCGGCGCGGGGTTCTCCTCTTTTCCGGCGTTATGCCTGCATGGGGACGACCGTAAATACTTCTCGTTTTGGGGTTTCAACCCTATTTTCTATAGGCCTAGGCTCGCTATACTGAACCGTAGCCACCGGCTTTTGATAGCCCCATTGGTCAACGTCGCGGCTTGTTTGTTGCGGTTCGATAAATTCGCCGCGCTCGTCAATCGTTACGTATGTGCCGCCCTGGCCGCTTTCCATTATGTCGTGAAATTTTTGTCGATCACGACACCTCAGTAATGATTCTTCATACCCCGCCAGCCTTGCCGCTGCGCATTTCCCGGCAACTGTTTCCTCGGCTCGGTTCATGCTGTCTAATGTACGGTCAAGAAGTCTACCCTTTCCTTCAATGACTTCTAGTTTTGCGCGAAGGCTGGTTATCTCAGACTGCAATCCCGCTCGCTCTTTTATCAATAGTGACCGTTCTTCCTGTCTGATTTCGTGTTCCGCCGCATAAACCGCCATCAAAGCATTGATTCGTTGTTTTTGAATCGACACCAGCACCATTTCAGCCGCTGCCAATTCGCCGGTCAAGTTTTGGTGTTTTTTCTGCGTTTCCGATATTCTCTGCCGAATGGCCACAAGATCAATGTCATCGCCGATTTCGACGGTCGCGCCCTCTGCGGCCTTAATTTTACCCTTTAGACTTGCGACGATTGCCGCCTGTTCTAATTCCATCGCATAGGCATTATTTAGCTTTTTCCGGGCCTTTTCCATACTGTTTTCGGTCATTGGTTTACCCTCCGTATTATTAGCGTTTTCTTTTTTTGTCATTGCCTCGCCGCTTTGCATGTTCATTATCTTTAGCCCCTTTCTGATTAATTTTTGACATTGCTTTTTTCCCCGATACCGCGCCGTATTTTATCGAGTTCGCAAAAGATACCCCCAAACACATCCCCCCCCCTTTTTTCGCAGTTTCGCTTTACTTCCGACTTTTGCCGTTGGTTTTGTTTTTCGCTACCCCCCTTCAAGTGCTTTAAATACTGAATTTTCGGCGGCTTTGCCCACCAGAAGCGCACACCAAAAAAGCGAAATCCGAAGCGCACAAAAATTTTCTATCACTAGCGAATTGTCGGGGGCTTCGCGACCCTTGCCGCATTTTAGGGCGTCACAGGACCCGCGCCCTCTAGGAGGCTCTCCCCGCCAGCAGCCCTCTCTTTCCTGCCAATATTGCGCATCGAGCCACAATCTCGCTCCACATGTTCTTGACCATCCCGTCCGATATCCAGCATTCACCATCAGAATCACCGTATCGCTTCGCGTAGGCTTCGACCCAATGGCGTTGCACCCATACCATCCAGCCGGGCCTTCCTCGTGTTCTGCGAGCGGCTGGTTGCTCTGCCTCTAGTCTCCTGAGTTCGAGTAATAGACGTTTCTTCGGTCCAAGCATATGGTGCAATAGCTCGAACACCTCCATCCACCTCTTGTCTTGCGTTGAAATCCGCATTATGTCTATGTTGCGCTTCCGTTCACTGTAGTAAATCAGCCAACTTGAAATGAGTAGATAGTCCTCTTTCAATTCCGTGGCAACATCGCCAGGATCCATTTGCTTCCTCCCGTTCTTTCTCATGACTGTTTGAAGCATTGCCTACCATATCAACCCGCTACTGTGTTATGAAGGATTGTCGGTCTCGGCAGAAACGTTGGTCACCATGCCTTATGTATGCCAAACTTCCAAGCGCTTGGAAGTTTCAAAAACGCAAGCGTTTGCGGATTTGAAGATCGATTGGGTATGGATGCCGAGAATTACCGGCACGAAACTTGAGGCAGCCCCTTAGCATAAAAGGGCTGCCTCATTCACCTTATCAGTAGGTTTTCTTCTTTCAGCTCGGCTGCGATGTCTTCAGATTCCATTTTCACCTGTGTTCGCATGGAATTTTTCACGATCTTCTTATTTACTTCGCAGCAGTGCTATGAGTAGTTCGAGTTGCAGGCTGATCTTGCGCGGGTAGAATTCGTTTTGGGTCCCCAGGTTCAAAAACTAAGGAATCAATCTCCTTTTGGATTTCATCAATTGTTCTCATATGTCATTCCTCCTTACACTCTTATTATTCTTCCTACTTCCGCACCTGTGCCGCTTCCTTATCGTGCCAATACCAACCACACCGAACCACAATCCGGTCAGCACATTGCGGATTGGGTTCAGTTGTCTCAAGTCCTGGCGGCGTTTCTTCCGGATACTGACATAGGCACGACCACGTTCGTCTCAGGCACGTCCAGCAAAGCGAGTCAACCCATTCACCATGCCTTTCACTCTCTGGCTTACGCTCTCGCTCTGATCGATATTGTGCCGATCGAGCTGAACTGATGGATAACCTCTCCATAAATTTATCAATACCACTCGAATCCCGAGGGTTCAATCCGATAGAAAGCCATTCGCGCACCACCTTAAGGTTGGCTTCTTCTGTGCCCATATTAACCAGCAGCGAGGCTTTTTTGAAAGTATTATCACTATGACCGCCACTGTCTCCTCCGCCACCATGATAGGCGTTACCGTTACCATAGGCGTCAATAATCTGAGCTCGGCGCTCCTGCAGGGCATCCCATCGCTTAGGATAGTCAAGCAACAGAACTGCTGCCGTCTTTTCGTCCATGCGCCACCTCCACCGCGTCGGCTTCTTGGCGAATTACCCTTGCAATGCATTCCAGCTCCTTGGACTGACGTTCAATCACAACAGTCCAGGCCAGAAGTACCGGTGCAGGATCGCTTATGGTCCTGCACCGTTCTAGCACATCAGCCGTCAATATTACGCGTTTTGCAACTTCACGCAAGGTTGATTCCATGTGAGTCAACTGAATTATTTTGTCATGTTCCTGCATTACCCTATCGCCTCATTTCAGTCCTGGTCCTGCAAAGCTAGTCCGCGACTGATTAATTGCCTGTTCGATGCGAGGAAGCATTTGCTTTGCCGCTTCGTTGCCTAGTTGCCTTGCAGACTCCTGATCCATGCCATTGGCATTGACCTGGATATCAAATTTAAGGCTATTTGATACTTGTTGCACTGGTGCGATAGCGGATGTTTGCGGCGCGAATTTATCGCCACTTGATTCCTTCATCCCCTGCATCAGCGCCCTTACTCTATTGGTTGACTCTTTATCGCCAGACATATTTCCCATGATTATTCTTGCGCGCTCAACTTGATCGGAGTTAGACTGCAGCATGCCACCTTGGGTATCTGCTTTCCAAAACGGTTTCTTGGATGAGTCGTTGTACGGACCAGGAATTGGGAACCCCTCTAAATTTCGCCCCCACTTTTCTTTACGCTCATCTGTCCACCCTGCCGGCCACGTAATGTTCATTAACTTATCCATGCCGGTCGCCTTATTATATTGTTCAAAGGTTAGTGTTCCTGGAGTAATCGCCTCGCCGTTACGTTGCTGTCCACCGCCAAATGCCCCATCATAATTCGGGTTTGACCCGCCTCCCTGTATTGGCGGGAAACTGTTTGCCTTACCAGGATCTTTGGGGTTCTGAATACTCCCAGCCGGGGATTGTGGTGGCCTTGCCGTATTCTGCGCGATGATCTTCAAATACTCTATTTGCGCTTTTGCTGCGGCTTCAATGGACTTATTGACCGACTGCCATGGAGATACCGGATCGAACTTTTCTGCATCAGAAAACCCTGCCGCCGAAGCCACGGCCCTTGAGGCTTGCTGCCTGATCTCAAATTCCTTACGCATCTTTTCAACCGCTTCGTAGGCGTTCTCGCTGCGATTGTTCTTGATGTTCTGCATCACTTCGTCAATGGCTGATCCAAACGATCCCTGGAACGTGCTGGCAACGCTTTCGCGGGATGATTTCACCTGCTCGTAGGCTGTTTTAATTTTGTCGGCGGCGTCTTTGTTGGCTTTAGTGATGGCCGCGGCGGCCCATTGCTCTGCCGCGACTTTATTGACGCCTTTTTCAATCCACGCCTTTTTCTCTTTTTCAATTCCATTGAGCGTTGCTTGCAGTGTGAACCCTTGTAATTGGAGTATTGATGTCTGAAGATCAGCTTCAATCTTCATGATTTCTTCTTTTTGCTTGTTATATTTACCGGTGATTTCGGAAAGTTGCTTATCGTTTTTCTGCAATGGGCCTTGCTGATCGCGGAGCGGATCGCCGCTGCCGGGAGAAACTTTCTTGTCCGGCTTTCGATTTTCTCCATAATTAGCGACCGGGGTTTTGTCCTTGGGCCCAAACAAATAATCCTCTCCGGGAGATTGAGGGGTGTTCAAATTATTGTTGTAGTTTTCGGCCATAATCCGCTTAATTTCTTCGCGGTTTTTCCATATTTCATCGTAGGCGTAATAGCTTACCAGCACTGCGGCGCCGAACCATCCGTTAACAGCCTTCCAAGCAGCTTTACCAACAAAGCTTGCAGCCGTCATCCCTACAGAAGCTCCTGCGTTAAATGCGCTTGCCGTTGCCGTAGTTGCCGCCAGTGATTTTTGCGCTCCCGCAGCGGCCACGGCTCCAGCGACTTGTTTTTCCGCCACGGCGGTTGCGATGGCCCCTTGTGCTGCCAAAACTTCGTTTGTGGAAATAATGCTCTGTGCCAGGCTGTATTCTCCGTTTTTGGCTGCCTGTGTTGCCCCAATTAGTGCAAGTCTTGCCTTATCTACCACCGAGGCTTGATCAACATATCCAGCAGTCATTTTCATTAACCCTGAGGTTCTTTGCGCTTCTGCCGCGAGAAGAGATTTTATTGCGATAACCTGCTCTGTCACGGCTGCCTTTTGCACTGCCGCCGCTTCAAGCGCCATTGCTCTTTGTCGTGTCTGTTGCGCATTGGTTTCAATAACCGCTCTTCCCAGCAGGGTCTGCGCCGTTGCAGCCCCTGCAGTAGCCGCCGCAACGTCCATATATATAACCTGCGCCTGTTTGGCTATCATCCACCCACCAACAGCGAACGTCAGGTCACTTGCATTGCGTGCAGCATATCCGATTGCAGACCCTAGCATCTCAACCGCCGGGACAACAACCGGCGAAACAATTTCGCCAATCTTTTTCATTTCTCCGACAAATGCGATTGTGTTTTGAGTCATGGCCCCGATCGTGCTGACCAGTACAGGGTTTATCTGCACCGTTTTGGTCGTTTCGTCAATCGTGACTATTTTTTCGGCAAGGCCTTTCATCTGTTCTTTGGCGAATTCAAGGCCAGCTCCCATCCCTGTTGCCGCTCCGCGTGTCAGTCCTTCTTTGATTTGTTCGTTAAGGCCCTTGAAGGTTTTGGCGTACTCGCCAGACGCGACTTCAAATCCTTTCAGTCTTTCCATCAGGAAGTTGAACAGGCCTTGCGATGATGCTTTTGCTGCCTGTATGTCGGAATCTTTCAACCCCAACGCTGTCGCTAAAGTAGAAGAAGCCGGCTGAATTCCGCCGGCAACAAGGTCACGCAATTCCTGGACAACTTGATAGGATTGCAACTGTAATAACTTAACCGCATTCACACCGGTTACGGTCAGTGTTTCAATTTGGGTGATATTCATTCCCGATGCAAGGCCGGGAGCCAGAAGCGCCTGGACGCCGCGAACGAGTTCTTGAGAGGTTGCCGCCGTACGCAGCGCCTCGTCATTCATGCGGGTAATGATTCCCTGCGCTACAGATAGCGACTCGCCCCATTCAAGCGTCCTGCCGTCAACCTGGCCCATGCTCATGAGAATACCGGCCATGCCGTTGGCAGAGGCTTCGAGCCCTGTTGCAAATTCGAACGCCGCGCCAACGCTTTTTTGCATTATTGAGGATATTCCTTCGTACCCAGCAATCCCGGCGGTGACAGAAGCGGCGCTTCTAAACATCCCGCCCATTCTTCCGGCAGACGAACCAAGAGAAGCCATCTGAGCTTCAGTCCGTTTTGCCGACGCATCGACGGACTTGAACGCGGCAGAGGCTAAATCCTTGCCGATTATTTGTATTTGAACATCACTTGCTGACATCGTTTTCCCTCCTTTTATTATTTCGTTCGAAAAACATCCCGGTCATGGCTAGCATAGCTTCGGGCGAAGCCAGCACTTCGCCGTCATCGGTAGGAGTAAAAACACCTCCGTTCATCAGCTTCAATCCATCCATCACAGCTGCCCCGTACGCTAACGCTTTTTCCGGATCATCAAACTGTCGAAGCACGAATACTTCATCCAGTCCATTAATTTCTTTTCCTGTCTTGGTCACTACCAAAAATAGGCCATCTATCCATCCAATGCGGATATCTTCACCCTTCAACGTTGTCGCCGCCGTTCTTTCCTGGCTATTCATTGCAGCACCGGCATGGCCTGCAGTTCATCTCGTGGGCAGTTCGTCGCCTCGAGTACTTGGGCAGTCGTCATATCCTCCGGATATTCAATCTCCGCACCGCTTGGCAATATCGATACAAGACGGAACGTATCCATCCCAACACGACGTAGGCAACACCCCATAGGGTATTTATCATTTGCCTCGGCAAACCACGCATTAAAGAACAGTTTACACGTCGGTGACAAATACGGGCTTGCTACCAATGCCCTATAAAATCCATGTTCCCGCAAGAACTCTTCCCCAACTGCTCCTTTAGCTGCCTCCAGCGTTACCCCAAAGAACTTTAACAGCTGCGAATCCGATAGATTATGAAACGATGCAAACCCAATAATAATCCCGCCTATTTTCTTTTGGGTCTGTTCATCTGCCTTCGGAAGCATTTCCTTGATTGAACGCAGTAGCACCAACCCCTTGTTGTCTGTCCTAATGCGAAAACTCTTTTTTAGATATGCTACAGATTGTTCTTCTGTCATTTGCTCACTCATAACTACAACCTCCATTAATTTTCGTATCTTCACTTCGTGAAAACTCGTTGGCATTTTCAATCCAGCCAGGGCCACCAGCCAGGGCCACCCATCATTCGATCAATTTCATCTGCAGCGCTCTTTGTCCGGCAAATATCATTCACCGCCGACGGCTTAAAGTCGCCATTGGGGCAAACGATCTGGACACCATCTCGCATGTTACAGGCGCTCTGGAACGCAAGAAGGGGTTTATCAAAGCGTTTCAATATTGCGTGCGTTCCATCGTCATTTCGCCGGCTAACCAACCATTTACCGTCGATAAAATCAACCCAAATCAATGTGCCCCAATCATTTATGACCGTGGCCTCCATTGCCCCACCATTCGAGCTTCGGATTTTCTTCAGTATTTCATCCCTCTCCCGTATTCCTCGCCGCAGTGCGGCAGCCAAAAGCGACGGTGATTCTCTTACCAGTTCAAAGACCTCTTGGGGATAGAGCACTAATGTTCCGTTAGCAAGTCGCAAAATAATTTGATCTGCATTAGCCATAAAGTTCCCTCCTTCTGTTTGATTTCTGTATTGTTAAAACTTAACTTCCTGCCCGAAATCATCTGCGCACGTTATTTTTCGTTGCGTCTCCCATCCATACAGTTTTGTCATTCCAGCTGCATCTGAAGGCTGCCAGAGTCTCTTGCAATCGACGTCAAACAGTAATCCGATTTCGACATTTTGAATCCCCTCAGATCGGTTCTTGAGAATTGAAACCGTCGTATTGATCGGGGCACCTATTTCTGCCCTCTCGACGGAAAAGACATTGTCTGCTCTGTTTGAAATATCGCCGCTCCCCGAAACGCTTTCCTTATCGACTTTTCCCTGAGTCTTTCGGGGATGAGCCACCAAATGAACATGCGCATTGTAGGCTTTTGCGAAATGAACCAGGTCCCCCACGAAAGTTGACTGCGCCCGGTAATAATCGCTGTCTGATTTTCCACCTTCAAAACGGGAAGTCATCAGATTGTCCACAAGGAAAACCTTGCAATCATAACGCCGCGCTGCATAGGTAAATAGTTTGATGATCCCGCTTTCTTCAGGGCTTGATGACAAGATATTGTTATCGTAGAGCCAGAACTTTCCCCGATACCATTCGCGAATCTGGCTGCTGATTGGCTTGGGAACATAGCCAACCGGCCGTTTTTTTACCGTATCGAAATACTGCTCGATGTAATTTGGGCCGGCAGCCTGAAGGTTTGTCCAATATTGAAACCGATCCGCCCGGAGTTCTCCACTATATGCACAAACGCCATAATCCTGGTGAATGGACTCCAAAAGCAATTGCCCCAATAGCGTTGATTTTCCCTGTCCACTCTTGCCAGTCCATACAGAAAGTTCCCCCATAAGAAATCCGCCGATCTCTTGATCAAGACCCGGAATACCAGATCGTACTCGTGCAATGTTGGAGATATCGACCGGCGTCACATCGGCAAGATCAATGAGCCCTTGAATCGGAATCGGCTTTGCCTGTGCCACATAGGCAGCCGTCTTTTCCTTGCCTTCTCTTGCCAATGCTTCGTTTGCATCTTTATGGCGCCCGGAATCAACGAGGAAGCAGCGCCATTCTCCAAGTTTTAAAACAACCTTCCGGACCATCTCCCGCCCTGGGTCGTCGGCATCCCCCCAGATGATGATTTTGCTGAACTGTTCCAGCCAGTCCCAACAGTTCTCAATCCATTCCATGCTTGCTGCGCCCGATGGAACTGATACGGCATTAAAAATGCCGGCTTCGTCTAAAGCCAGCGTGTCAAATTCTCCTTCAGTTATCACCAGCGGTTTTTGAGGATCACACAAGTCCATTCCCCATAGAATGTCTTTGCCACCAGTTTCACGCCAAGCCTTTTGCCCATGGCCGGTATATTTTTCAGGCTTCCGGAACTTCACCAAAACGACTTTGGAATCTTCATAGTATGGAAAACAAATATTGCCGGCCGCTTCTCCAACTCGGCGCCGTTCCCATGTCGACGGGCTAAATCCTCGAAGCTTTAAATAGGATTCGACTTTCTGTCGGGGCGTTTCGATAACGGTTTCCGGCTTTTTATAAACCTTTGGTACCGGCCGATAGTTTTCATATCCAGGCTCTCTGTCAGCTTCAACTCCGAATCGCTTACAAAGTTGTGTGAAGTGACCTTGTTCGGCGCATGATCCGCGCTTACAGTTGTACGTCATTTTAGCAACATTCAAAGCGAAGGAATTTTTATCTTTATTGGGTCCACCTTGGCAAAACGGGCAATACTTTGGAACAATCTCATTACCGTGTTGTTTGAATTCTCCAAGGTGAGCTCTGGCGAATTCGTAAGGGTTCATAGCAGCATCACATCCGTATAGTTGAATAATCTCGACTTGGTGATTGTGTTGGTTTTGATTGCATCATCTTAGCCTGAAGCTTATCGAAGTTTCGACGAAGAGCATCGGCAGAAAGAATATTAACCTGCCAAAACGAATCACAGGTTGCCCATATTATGACGGCTTCAATCTCAGCTTCCGTTCTGCCGTCCTTCATGCATAGCCTGATGACGTTGGCCCATTTGCCAAGATCTTTATCAACCTTTGCATTTGGTTTCCAAGCGGTTATTGAATCCCGCAGTAGTTCGGCAAGTCGAATGTGGTTAGCTTCGACAAGAGAGTATTGGTTATTTTTGTGGTTCTTGTTTGTATTGTCGTAGTTCATCGTTGCTTTCATCGCGGGTTCATCGTTGCTTTCATACAGTTTCGAGTTCTGATAAACACAGTATTTATCTATGGTTACAAGCATTCCATGTGTTGCCTTCATCGTTGCTATCATTGGTGCTTCCATCGTTGCTAGTGTAGTAGATGTTTTTCGCATCCAATCGATAACTTGAAAAACCTGATCTTTGGTTGGCGTGACGGTGCTGAAGCCAATTTTCCATGCACAGGCTTTTTGGATTTTGGGGATGCTTGTATAAAGTTGACCTTTTTGCAATCCTCTGTATTGATCGTGTTGAGCTTGGGTTAGAAGGTATATCCATATCTTCATATACAGTGGTGGTTTTTTCCATATCTCGCTGTCGATGATTTTTCTTGCAAGCAAAATATAGCCGCCCGGAATCGCCGCGCTCACAACAAATCACCCATAACAACCAACGCCTTCACGTTCATTCTGTTGCAAAATTGAACCTAAATGTTCTCCCTTTTCCCGCATCCTCGCCACAGCCAATGCGGGAGTCGAGTCGTCCTTTCCGCAGATATCTGTCCGGTCGAGTGATTTTTCCATCTGCTTTCGAATGTGAAGCTTTTTGAAATACTCGCTTCGATCGCGTGGCATAATTATCCCTTCCTCGCGCGCCGTCAACCTTTGCAGGGACATTGGCGCGCTTTATTTTCCTCTGAAATTGAGAGACTTTGCATATCGATCAATTCTGCGGATCCATGCGGCTATCAAAAGTTCCTCGTCTTCAATGAAAACCAGCACCATATCAACTCGACGGTGATGCTTATCAATATTCGTATCGATGTTTTCTTGCAGCGCCCTTCGAAATTGTTGAAGTGTGCAAAGATTTTTCATGGTGTTATCCTGCTAATCCTTTGTGAAATCATAGCCTGCGATGATTTTATCCACGACTGCGGCAGAGATCAGCACTTTGCGATGTCCTAGTCTTATTACTGGGAATTGGTTCATATTGATCAACCTGTACGCGAAACTCTTTGATATTCCGACCGCTGCCATGAATTCTTTAACGGTAAATGTTTTTTTATCCATCATCGTCACCCCACTTTTTTTTGCAATTTATCAATCGCGGCCAAAATTTGCGTTCGCCGTTCCGACGTAAGTTCTTTGCGGAGCCAGCGGGAAAAAGTCACATCATTTACGCCCAGAGAATAAGCCACTTCGTATGCAAAAATGCCATTCTCCTTCCGGGCACGATCCAGTATGGACCTGAGTTCTACATTATTCATCTTGTCATCTCCTCTCTTTTATTTGTCTGATGCCTCACGCATTATAGATTTTTCTTGCACACCAGGCCACCCCTGCCTATAATAATAATCAAGATAGTAACAGTAATCTATATTTTATCCGATTACATTTTGCTTACAAATGGAGATGAGGACATGCTCGTTGGAAAAGATACAACAGTATTTATGTGGGCACGCAAAACGTCCGGTTACCAAATTACAGATAAAGTATCCCTTGTTAAGCCAACCGATAAGCCAGTCGAGCCAATACGTCCCCCGTTTATTGTGCCAGTCGATCCCGTAGAAGAACTTTCTTATTACGATTGTTTTGATCCTGAGAATAAAAAAAATCCGATGTTGTTCGAAAATTTTACAGAGATCAGAAGCGAGTCTCAACTTATTGCCTTTGCCAATAGATGGGGCCTATTGACAAAAAATACGTTTTTCACTGACGAGGACCCAACTCACCCTAAGTTTATGGGCGAAAGCAAAGAGTTTTGGTGGAATAGCATTGCTGACATGAGATATGTTTGCCAACTGACGGCATGGCTGGAGCAGTACAATAATGCCAAAAGCACTATTAAAGAATTAGGTCTAGAATTCGCAACTGAAAAAGACCTTCAAAAATTAGAACCGAAATTGGAAAATGACTTGCGTAGCGTGGAAAAAGCGATCAATGACGCCACTGTTTGCATGGTTAGAGGAATTCCCGGCATATGGATAGATTTTGAATCTGTACGTTATCGCGTAGGAAGCGCCTTGTATGACAAAAGGCCCTATCACAGGATTATGCGCGAAGGCAATACTCCAATAATCCGAATAACAATAGCCATCCAGGAAAAAGTAAACAGTATGGTGGACAAATTCCCTGCCACCCCCAGATTGATGTACCACCTTCAAACAAAACAACTAGTTCAGTGTTATTATCCTTCAAATTTGTTAGGATTTATGTGGGGACAAATTTTCCAAGGGGTAACCAAAGAAAGAATTTACAAATGGTGTCCTTCCTGCGGAAAGTTCTTTGACTTGACTGATAATAAAGGACGCACTCGTTGGAAAAAATGCACGGGATGTAAAAACAGAGACAATGTCGCGGCAAGTCGGAAGAGGAAAAAAGCAGAAAACGTTTGATTTATAAAAAATTGCTGCATGTTCACCAATATCTGTCTCGCACAACAACAAAGCCCTCCGTCAGTCGGAGGGCTTTGTTGTTATTTTGGGTTGATGGGCCCAAAGCATAAGACAACCACTCAACTCTACGACGAGAACAATTTGGCAATTCAGACATTACGAGCAAATGCTTCGGCAGGTATTAGGCAAAGATAAAAGTCCCCTGGGACGCATTCGGAGCAGATCGGTAACGAAATTCCCTTACTCATCCTGATTGACTATCAAGATCGCCTTTGTCAAAAATATTGTCGCATTCAAACAAAAGGCTGCATCTTTAAAACCAGCTGTTCGCCGATGTTGCACTTTATTAGCTTGATCTAGTGCTGCTCTGGAGAGTTTTCGTGCAAACTCATTACTATCCCCTGATAATTCAACTGCAAAATACGCTTCCAGCATTCGTTTGGCATCAGAATCACTAATGACCGTTCCATCTATCGATGGGTACTTATCTTTATCAAATACTTCTTGTGCCAATGAAATCAGGGCCTCCCTGCACATAAACCCAATAGATTGGAACTGTTCTTCCGTTGTTGCAACGCCAAGCAGTCGTTCCGCTTCAGTTATTGTTCGATCAAGTCTTTCCCATCCTGTATACTCGCGAGAAATAATAGTAGCAGGTTTTTCATTAGTTTCTAAACTTGCTGCAATAAATCTTAGATATCCAACTTCTAATTCTTCAAATGCCTTGACAATATTCTCGTATTTCAAGCTTGACGGGGCATGTGCTTCCTTTTTAAGCTGAATGTATTGCGGTATTGGTGCGTAAAAATGCAAGACAAAAAACTCATCCATAAAAGTATTTGTTCCCTGCATAATTTCAAATGGATATTTTTCCAGAAAATCAGCAGAATCCCCTTTCTTTTCTGCCCGTAAAAGATCGATTAAATTACATTTTGCTTTTTGCCAATCATCATTAGGCATAGCCATTCCAAGCAGCTCAAAGCTTGGCGCGCCACTTCTTGGAGCATAGATTGTAAACATCGAAACCTCCAAATCTGTTTTTGACTGCATAACAGCATTGTTTCAATTTCATATTCTTCACCATCCATTCTTTTCCTGCCGCAAAAAAAATGTCAACGCTGCCGCCTCATGCAACAGGATCAACGCAATTGGCCAGTGGGGAACACCGCCGGTTTCCTGCCATAACACAATAAGCCCTCCGGCTGATGCCGGAGGGCTTGAAACTATTTATGTTGTTAGATATGGTTAATACACCCTTTGGAGACTTTTTAGGAGAAAAAAAGCCCCCTCCGACATCATATGCAGAAGGGAGCTGATGGGTAAAGGAAACATCAAACGAGCTGCGGGTTCGAATTTTTTATATCCGTTTCCGAAAAATTGACCCTCATGACGCGGCTCGCTAAGCTAAATTCCGCAAACTTTTTTTGTATTCTTTCCAACTCGCTCGCAATTAAGACCCCGGATGAAAAAACAGCCTTATCAAACTTTGGAAAATAATCAAAAGTATACATTTCATCTAGTTTAACGAAAGACGGAACGCGAAATGGAGGATTAAAGCAAGTTAGAGGTTCATTTGATGGCCACAATATTTTATGTTCTTTCCCTTTTACTGAAGACACATTTAATAAAGTGAACTGTCTTAAACCAGGATTAGTGTCGATTACCAAAAGAGTCCTTGGATAAGCCGTCCCTTTTCCAGTAGCAAAAGAGGGGACAATAATTCCCACTCCATTCCCAGGAATTATAATCATTTTAAGATACTACCATCCCGAGCGTCTCGTCTATATATATTGAATAGGACTCTCCATTTCCGCTATATGATTCTAAAGTTTCCAAAATTTCTTCCGTCAAAGTTAACTCTGAAGGATTATAGTAAAACTTACTTCCGTTAATCACCTCAAAAGTTTCACTTTGCCCTTTTGCCATGTCATAAGCAACCAGCATCTCTTTAATTTTTTCCAAATCGTAAAGTTTAATATCATCTACTGATATCGTACTTAAGCTTTTTTGAGGGCTTCCATACATACATGATTTTTCGAAAGCATTTTTCCATGAATGATGCAAATGGTTTAGGTCAGACAATTCTTTTGCTCTTAAATCACAAAAAAGCGTTTCAGTAGTTTGTATCGTTTTCTCTTGCTCTGAAGTAAATTGTGGATTAAACGAAAGAGATTCCTCAATTAATAATACAAAATTTTCTTTGTAAGCTAATCGCACGTCTTCAATAACTGATCCATTCTGAAAGGCAAATATCGGGTCTTCAAAAAGCACTTCTCCGGTTCTTGCTAAATGAATTAGTTGTGAAAAATACAGTATTTTTTGCAAACGCATATTCCCATCACGACTGTTCCTGGGCCAATCACACCCGTTTTTAATAAACCATCTTGCAAAATCAATTGCTTTATTCATTTTAATCCATCCCTTCGGAAAATTAAACTCTTGACGAATTGTTTATATTACCACAACAATCATTAAACTGCAAATCTTTCTATATCATATTATCGCACTTCTGTGCAAAAAAATAAAATCCTGCTTTTAGAGAAAATTATTTTCAACAAAAGCACTTATCCGATTATTCAATCGGAATTTCATTATTCTACAGTTCTTCCTATGAGTTCTCGTATCGACCGCTTCCGTAAACGTATGACAGCCTACTCCATCATGCCCGACAAGCGCAATTTGAATGGACGCATGCAGGGGTCTCACTGATCCTTTATAAAATTTACAACAGCAACATGATGAATCTGGACAAAACCAGATTCATCAAAATTCCAAGTACCAAAACAAATACCAAAACCGCCAAAACACAGGACAAAACGCAAGAATACAGCAGAGACAAAAAAAGACCGTCGAGCCAATAAAATAAAGGCTTCGACGGTACAGGAAAATACTTGAAAACACAGACATCCCTCAACCCAACCTTAACATTTCCATAACAAATCCCTCCGAAATGCCGCAGCAAATCAGAGGGACTAGTTAGTTTGTTCAATTTCACGCCGCCCTTCATGGAGAACTCGTATTGGATCAACAGTATACATACAAAAGCACTTCTGCCTTATATATCCGAGCGATAGACAAGCATTACTTCACTGCCGTTGCGATTATAATAAACCATATCCGTAAAGAGTTTCATAATGAGATATCCCCGGCCAGTTTCACTTGACAATACCCGCTCAGCAATTTTCCCCGTCGATTCGCTTTCAAACGGATGCAAAGCGGATCGCACGTCAAATCCTTGCCAAGCATCTTTTATCCTCAATATGATTCGTCGTCTAATGCGTTTGATTGTAAAACAGCCTTCCCCTGAGCCGTGCAACAAAACGTTATTGATAGCCTCATTTAATGCGATTTCCAAGTGCAACGCATGATTTCCTGCTATATTTTCCAATTGATGCCGTATAATCTTTTGCAACTTCTCCACATCGTCCATCCCCGCAAAATCATAGCGACAATGGCGAGTCACCTTTTTAATATTGATGCAAACAGCCGAACAATCGTCCTGCACGACCGAAGATCCGGCCAAATCAGTTAAGTATCCTAATACGAAGTGAAAGTTACAAAGATCGTTGCACACCGTCTCATTCAATTTATCGCTCAGCCCATCAGTAAGAAAATAAAAGCAATCGCCAGACTGTAGAGGAATGCTAACGACATCAAATACCGGATCATCAAATGCACCTATGAAACTTCCTTTGGCTTTCACCCAGCCCCGTTTTTCTCTGCAAAAAGTCAAAATTTGATTGATTCCGCAACAAGCGCATGAAAGAATGTTTTTCTCAAAATCAAAATGAAAGATGATCAGTGCCGCGAAATCACTTTCGTTAAAATAGGCCCTCGTTTTGTTGTTCAGTACTTGCAGTTCATTCGTTGTCGGCATTTTTTCGTGAATAATAACGTCCTGAAGCAACACATTGATTGCCGCTGTTTGCAGCGCGGTCGCTAAGCCATGACCAGCTACATCCACTAGAAAGCCGGTCAATGTTTTGTGGTCCGCAGAAAATCGATAATCAAAAAAATCTCCGCTTACCATATGCAAGGGTTTATAGATCCCTGCGATTTCAAGAACGTCGTTTTGAAAATTCCGGGGTAGCATCCGGCGCTGTACCTGACTCGCCAGAACCGCTTCTTCATTGATAATTTGTTGTAGTCTTCGTTCCTCACTGACATCGTAGAATGTCAGCAGTTCCAACATTTTTGCGTTATTATCTATCAGTGACCCCACTCGTTCAACCTCTATGGTTGAGCCATCCTTGCACTTAATCCACCTCGTTGCGGCTGGCAAACAGCGATTACTTGCCAATTCGCTCTGGCATTCAGTGATGTTATGGGTAGGATCTGCGAGCAACTGATAGATATTCATGTTAAATAGTTCTTGTTCACTGTAACCCGATATCTCGCACAAACGAGAATTCACATCGATAATCTTGGTTGACACTGCATCTACAAGGGCAATCGCATCCGAGGACTGCTTCAATAATGCCTCATAGCGTTTTCGATCTTCTTCCAGCTTTGATGCCAGTTGTTTTCGTTCTGAAATGTCTTCAACCATTAAAACAATGGCCTGCGGTTCCGTACTAAACGCGGAAATGGAATACCATTTTTGCCGCATCGATAAGTACTGTTCCCAGGCCACATATTCGCTGTCGCCGCGAACTTCTTCAAACACAGATAACAAATTAATTTCATCAAAAAAATCTTTAACGGCACGATCGTCATTCCCTGCAGCATCATTGCCAACAAGGGCAATCATGGCATCATTATGGGCAATTATAGAATAGCCCACCGCTTTCTCGGTCGAATCAATCACAACTTCGCAGAACACGCAGCCGTGCATCATATGTTTGAAAAGATTTCGCGCTCTTGTCGCTGAAATCATATTCCCGCAGTTGCGCAAGCCTTGTTTGCCTGCTGCATCCATACTTCCTTCTCCATCTTGTGGATAATCGGCTTTGTGAAATTAGCCTGTTCTGTTACTTGCACAGTATTGATCTCGTCCAAGCGAAGAAATTTCTTGACCAGATCGGGATCAAATTGAGTGCCGGAGCCTCTTTTCAATTCAAGAATGGCCGACTTTTGACCAAGAGACTTGCGATACGGGCGATTATGCGTCATTGCATCAAACGCATCGGCAATATGTATAATCCTTGCCTCGATAGGGATGTTTTCCCCTCTTATCCCCAGGGGATAGCCGGAACCATCCCACCACTCATGGTGTTTAAGAATCCAATCCGAAATGGGACTAAGGTTCGGAATTGCTTTGGAGAAATGGTACCCTATTTCCGGATGTCGCCGCATCTGAACAAGTTCATCGGCTGAAAGGGGTCCCGGTTTTTTGAGAATAGCCTCCGATATGCCAATCTTGCCAATATCATGAAATTCCGCTAACAATCGCAGGTCGTTCAGCTTACTTGCATGCAACCCTGCGGCTTGCCCCAGGGCAGTCACATACCCTTGCAACCGCTCAGCATGCCCTTCCATAATAAAATCTTTCATGGAAAGCATCTTAATAACGGTTTTGACCATGACATTCTGAGAGCTTTCGGCATGAAGCATCTTATCCCGGTACATTGAATTATCAGCATCGCGAAAAATTGTGAAAAAGTCTGTCGTGCTTAGATTGCCGATGGCTACGCCAAAGGAAATATTCAACGGGAAATGTTCACAGCTGCAGTTATGCTCCTCTAACAGAACTTTCATACGATGAACAATAATATCAACTATTTTCTGTGAAGCATCCGGCACAACAACCACAAATTCATCGCCACCTATCCGCGACACTTCACCGCAACTTCCTACGGACTGCGCCAGAATGCCTGCGGAAACTTTCAATCTTTCGTCACCTGCTGTATGCCCCAAGGTATCATTAACTAACTTCAGGCCATCAATATCACAGATCACCATTCCTAATTTTTCCACATTATCTTTTAACAGTTTCTCTGGAAGCTGCTCGAAATAATTCCGGTTGTGAAGCTTCGTCAGCATATCATGATAACCGATATACCGTAGATGCTCCTGCTTCTGAACCAGTTCAGTAATATCCCGACCTGTTGCGATGATGCCGACCACGTTTCCCGCAATATCGCAAATCGGCGCTTTGTGTACTTCGAAGAATCGTCGCCCTCCTTCCGATAGAACTTTCGTCTTTTGCATGACTGAAATTTTTCGATCGCGAATTACGGTTTGGTCATCGGCTACATCCTCAAGACTGCCAAAATCAAATTCATCGGCCGTCTTGCCGATAAATGCGTCTTTTTCCAACCCGAACAAGTTGCCAAACGACTCGCTAACCGCCATATACCGACCATTGTTATCCTTGATCCAAACGAGATCTGAAACATGATCCAAAATAGAAGTTGTGACCTGAAAATTTAGCACTTCAGCAACAATTTGCCGATTTTCCTTTTTTTTCATTCTTTCCGTTCCTTTCTGGAGAATTGCATTTTTACTCAATAATGAATACTCTATCCAACCGGGTCTGTTCAAACAATTCTTTGACGACTCCATTCATGTGTCGCACACGGATTTCACCGCCTAGCGGAGCTACTCTTTTCAACAAAGTAACCATCAACCCCAGCCCGGCACTGTCAATATACCGAAGCTCACCCATGTCAAAAATAAAGCAAATTTTGCCGGTCGCAACGAGCTTCAACAATTCTTCCCTCAGCCCGGCCACTGCCTTCACAAACATATCGCCTGTGAGTTTCACCGTTACCTTTCCGTTGTTTTCCTCCATTCTGAACCCCATAATATTCACCCCACTATTTCGTTATATTTAAACTTTTCGACGCCTTGCTTCAAGTCGTGAGCGATGGCGCTCAGTTCTTCCGCGCTGGCGGCAATGGTCTCCATGGTCGCCGTTGTTTCTTGGGTGGCTGCCGCAACCTCTTCGGCATGTTTCGCAGTTGTCTCTATTCCGCCAGCGGTTGTACTAATCAGCGCAACAATCTTTTCAGAAGAGGAAACCTCGTTATCGGTCACAGAAATAATCCGGGATGTATTTTCCACTGTCCGTTCAATCGCTCCCAAAATTCTTTCCAACGCTTGGCCAAGCTGCACAACCGAATCAGCGCCACGCTCAACTTCGTTACGACTTTTGATAGTTGCCTCTACGCTCGCCTGGGTCGCCTCGGTCACTTTAGCGAGCTTTTCCGCAACTTCTTTTGAGCCATTACTAGACTGCTCCGCAAGTTTTCGCACCTCTTCTGCGACAACAGAAAACCCTCTTCCCGCTTCCCCGGCGCGAGCCGCTTCTATCGCGGCGTTGAGCGCCAACAGATTGGTTTGTTGGGCAATTGAGGTTATTGTTTCAGTAATCGTGTGAATTTCAGCCGAATACACGTTCAGTGTATGGGTCAGTTCTTCGCTTTCCAGCGTTTGGCTTTTGATATTGTCCATACACTGCATGGTTTCATCAACAGTTTTACGCCCTTCAATGGCCGCATTCTGCATCAATTTCGAATCGTCGTCCGCCTCATTGGCTCGTTCTTTGGCGATTTGAATCAGGGAGGACAACTCCAGCAGAACTTTTGAAATTTCAAGCATTGAATCATTGCCGGCTTCAGCTTCCCGTGTCACCGCCTGGATGGTATTGGCCACTTCGGTAGAAGTTGCACTGACCTCTTCACTGGAGGAGGCCAGTTCTTCCGAAGCGGCTGACAGTTCCACTGCCGTCTGACCGACTTTGGAAACCAATGACCGCAAATGATCCAGCATATTGTTGAACGAATTCACCAATTGTCCAACCTCGTCATGAGACTCTACCTGTCCGTGAACAGTCAGATCTCCCTCGCCCGCCTTGGACATCAACCCGCACAATTTTTTTATCGGTCCCGTAATGGAACGGGTAAGGTATGCACCCAAAATCATTGCGATCATTATTGCAAACAGGAGAGTGATCGCCAGCAAATTTCGCCCCAGTAGATAGGTAGCGTCTGTTACCTTACCTGCGTCACGCGCAACATTGTCGCTAAGCGTAATGAGTTGCTCGATAGATGGCTGAATCGCAAGATATGACTGTCTCGCCAGCATTGAAGATTCCAAGGCTTTTGCATCAAGTTCCGCCACCCTTAGGTCGGTAACAAGCATCCCCGATAGCAGTAGCCGGTCTTTTTCCTTCATAAGTTCCAACGTCTTTAGTATGTGCTGTTTCCAAGTTCCCCATTCCATTTTTATGTTTTTCCACAAAGACTCTGCCTGCTCCCCCTTGGGGGCATTCTCATATACCTCCCAGGCTTTATCGATTCTCCTCATTTCTCCCTCAATAAATTTGTATTGCTGAGCCTTAAGCTTCTGATCCGATATTCTGGGATCTGTCAAAAGCCGTTCTGCCGCCAACACCCCTTTTTGTCCATCGCTTATGGTCAAAACGGCTTGCATTCCCGGAATAACATTTCCCAATAATTGTTGTGAATCCCGCATCATCTTACCCATGCCATGATAACCCACAAAACCGACGCCCAACGTGAGGAGCGTGAACAAGGAAAAAGCTCCCATCAACTTTTTTCCCACACTAAACTTGCTTAACATTTTTTCACCCCGTCCATGCTATTTGCAAAAATAAACTCGGCTCCGTTGCCAGAGCCGAAGGAAAGTCATTCCATCGATCAACGATAGTATTATTTTCGTTGGTATACTATACTTTTCATAGAATCGGAAAAATTATTCGCCAATGACAATTCCTTTATTGAGTAATTTTATACCTCTATAGCGTATTTTTCAACCCATTACACACAGTTTTATAATAACAATGGAATATTTATCTAAACATGGAGGATATACATGGCAAAGTTCGGCTTGAATGTTAAGCGCTATCGCAAGATACAACAATTTACCTTGAAAAAGTTATCGTCTACAAGCAGCGTAAGTTTATCAATGCTTTCCGAAATCGAACGCGGTGCAAAAAGCCCCACCATTGAGGTTGCCTGTAAAATTGCAGATGCGTTGGGAATTTCCATCGCGGAGCTTCTTGGCCGAAGCGAAGACAGCAAAATTAGAGTTATTCGAAAAAACGAACGACCTGTTCAGATCTGTGCTGACTCATACCAACGCTTTTTGCTTTCACCTTCACTGCCGTTCAGCATGATCGAATTCGAATATTGTGTCGTCCCCTGCGGAAAAAGCACTGGTCTTATCATGCCGCACAATCCCCCGCTAAAAGAATATCTGGTGGTCGCATCCGGCAAGCTCGCGCTACGCATCGCATCTAATGCCGAAGAGATTGTTCTTGATGAAGGCGACTCAATCGCTTATCAGATTGGTTCAAAACATGAATGGTTCAACAGGGGTGACACCGATGCGTGTTTTTATTACATCGCTGAAAATAGGACAACACTGAATTCGGATTTTGCGGCTCCCCCCAATTAGAATACAAATATTTTCTACAAATCCCCCTTCTTACTTTGCTTAACTCTTTCTTTCTCGTTAACGAACACCGATTTATGCATCGCGACCTGCCAACGCCAATTTAGCTTTGTGTAAGTATGAGCGGGAAACCCACTATATTATTTCGAGGTTCTATTTTGTTGCAGGTATTATTAAATTGATATCGAAACTACAACTTGCCAACACAAATAGGCAATTTCCTTCTCCAGGATTCTCAGGAAATCACAAACCCTTCTCAAAATGCGTTCTATTTTCGTATTATGAAAGGAGTGAAGATTTTGCTGCTACAGAAAAAAATTTTAGCGTTGCGAGTCCTGTGTATCCTCTTATCGATTCTTTCAATCGGCTCTATAGGCTTTTGCGCCGATGCGGTGCCGCTTCCCGCGAACATCAATATTGTACCGCCCGGACCAAACGTGCCTGAAGACCTGGCGCGATTGTCCGGCAAGTGGGTGGGAACGCTCAGTATATCGGCAGGGGATGGCAAGAACTGGGGCGATACTACGCAGCACGTTTTGATCGTGGAAAAGATTGACGAAGTCGGGATCATTACCGTCATTTATGCCAGGGGCGATTTCCAGGCGCTCAAAAAGTATCCGACAAAAGCTTTCTGGGCGCGCTACAAGGCGTCCTGGAGTGCGGACACCAAGGAGCTTCTGGTCAGTTACCCCTATGAAAACAAGCAAGCAAACATCGCCTACAAACTGACCGCCGATGGCAAGTTAACCGCTACGGGACAAATCGGCAATGAGAATAGAAAATACAACCTACATCGAGAATAGCCTTCTACCAAAAACCAAAGAGCCTTTGCAGTTTTCTGCAAAGGCTCTTTTAGTCGCTTAGACCTTTATCGATTCATGATGCGAATCTGGGCAGTCCGATCTGTTTACGATACGCAAAGAGAGCGAATGCAATGCCGAGCAAATTCAACGCCGCTGCAATAACAAACGCCTGCGAATAATCTCCATGGTTGGTTTCACGAACAACAGCCGCCAAATGGGGACCGATGAATGCTGCTACGCCGACTGTGAGAAACATAATTCCGAAATTTACACCGAGATACTTGGGACCAAACGTATCCGCAGTCAATGAAGCCATCATTCCCATAAATCCACCATAACATAGGGCAACACTCATCATCACAGATGTAAAAGATAAAGAAGAACTGACTTGACTCAAAGCCAACATCGCGCCGCCACCCACCAGATACATGATTACTAGAATCGGGTAGCGGCCGGTTTTATCAGACAACCACCCCCAGAAGACTCGTCCAGCCGCATTGGCAATGGCCAAAAAGCCAACAATGGCAGCGGCAGCCTGAGGCGAAATTTTGAGAACTTCTTGTGCGATCGGAGAGGCATGACCCATGATCATCATGCCAGATGTTCCTCCAATCACAAATACCCCGGCCAAAGCGTAGAATCTTACATCCATCAGCATTTCCCGCCAAGTTTTATTTGTGTCGCAGTTGATCGGTAGGTTGCCCGCAGTCGCTATATGCCCTGCTGGGAGATAATTCAACGGCGCGGTTTCAACCAAACGGGAAAGGCCACAGGTTATGACTAAAAATAATAGTCCGAGAGTTTTCAATGCCATGAGAACTCCGTACTTAAGGATAATGAACGAAGCGAGCGGCGCTATCAGGATGGCGCCTGAGCCCATTCCCGCCGCCAGCAGCCCTGCCGCAAGCCCTCGCCTGTCAGGAAAGAAGCGGACTAAATTGGAAACAGTTCCTGAATAAACGACGCCGATACCGAGACCGACAATGATGCTTCCCATATACAAATGCCCAAGAGTTTGAATGTATCCGAGCGCCAGAACGCCGCATCCCAGCATAATGCCGCCCACCAAAATAACTTGTTTGGGTTCTGTATATTCTTGCGCCTTGCCGGCAAAAGCCTGTGGCAGCGCCGACGTTCCCATGATTAGGGTAAACGCCAGTGAAACATCGGCAGCCGGCCAGTTTTGCAGATCGATCAGTGGTTTTTGGAAAACACTCCAGGCATACCCAAATCCCACACAAATATTAATCATTATGCCCACAAGCAAAAACATCCATCTTCGAGAATCATAATTCACAACCAGAAACCTCCCGTGCCGTTGAATGATTAGGATACCGGAGGCCCTACAAACTGCTTCGTCGTCTGTAGAGCCCCGCTTGGATCAGCTTGCGTTGTGCGATTTTGCCTCGATGAATTCCTTTAATTTACCCCACTCGGGCCGGAAAATTGCTGATGACATTTCTGTTAATTTTTGAGAAATTCGAGGTTTAAACTCCATAGCTCCCAGAATATCTTTTTCCAGATCAATACCCGGCGCAATTTCGATCAATGTCAATTCACCATCTTCCAATGTGAAAACAGCTCGTTCGGTAACGTACAGCACCGGTTGATTGGTTTGTTGCGCATAGTGTCCGCTGAAAGTTACCTGGTCGATTTTGTCAATAAATTTTTTGTTTTTCCCTTCTTTGAGAATTGTAATCTTCCCATCTTCCAAAGAAATTTCAGCGCCATTGGTGAAAGTACCGCAAAACACAACTTTTTTTGCGTTTTGTGAAATATTGATAAACCCGCCGGCACCCACCATTTTGGCGCCAAATTTGCTGACGTTCAAATTACCGTTTTTGTCTGTTTGCGCCAACCCCAGAAAACAAGTATCGAGCCCGCCGCCATCATAAAAATCGAATTGGGCCTCATGTTCAATGATGGCCTCGGCATTGTACGCCGTGGCAAAATCCGCTCCACTGGCCGGCATACCGCCATAGGTCCCCAGCTCGGTGGTTAATGTAAGTAATTCGGTAATCCCTTCCTCGGCGGCAATACTGCCTACTCCATCCGGCATACCGATCCCCAGGTTGATGATGGTATTGGGCATGAGCTCCATCGCTGCCCTTCTGGCAACAATTTTACGCGCATCAAAAGGCAGCGGCGTCAAGGACGCAAGAGGCATCTTGACATCGCCGGACAACGCCGGATTGAAATAAGTGCCCATCGTCTGCATATGGTTTTCCGGTTTGGCGACAACCACATAATCGACCAAAACGCCAGGGACTTTGACTTGCTTGGGATGCATAGTCCCAGCTTTGGCCAGGTATTCCACCTGGGCAATTACGATGCCGCCACTATTTTTTACAGCCTGCGCCATAGGCAGGGATTCTAGGAAAAGAGCCTCTTTTTCCATGGTAAGGTTGCCCTTTTCGTCGGCTGTAGTCCCACGGATAATGGCCATATCAACCGGGAATTTTTTGAACATCAGCCATTCTTCGCCTTCCAGCTCGATCACTTTCACCAGGTCCTCTGTGGTTCTGGCATTTCCTTTACCGCCTTCTAGGCGGGGATCCACGAAAGTTCCCATTCCCACTTTGGTAATGACGCCGGGCTTCTTACCCGCAATTTGCCGCCATAAATGAGCTAAAACACCCTGCGGCATCAGGTAAGCTTCCACTTTGTTTTCCAGAATTAATTGCCCCATGCGCGGCGCTTGACCAATATGGCCGGAGATTATTCTTTTGACCAGCCCTTCATAACCTAATCGGTTCATCCCTTTTATTTTGCCTTCGCCGCAACCGCAATCGTGTACGGCCGTAATCTGGCGGGGGTAGCCGGTTTCCAGAAAACGCTTCTCGACCGCCATCGCGATTTCTTCGGCGAAACCGCACAATCCCGCGGTGGTCCATAACACAGTCGAACCGTCTTTAATGATCGCGGCCGCTTCATCAGCCGTTATTACTTTAGCCATGAATTTTACTCCTTTCACACTTTCGGCTGTTTATTGGACGTTTTCCAAGAGTAGCGCTATGCCCATGCCACCGCCGATGCAGGCCGAGGCAATGCCGTACCTTGCTTCTTTGCGGTGCTGGAATTCATAAGCAATCGTGCCGACAAGCCGGGCGCCGCTCATTCCAAGCGGATGACCCAAGGCCACAGCGCCGCCATTGACATTGAGGCGGTCATAAAGCGGCGTACCGATATAGTTGCCCAGCTCTTTCAAGCAACCTAGGACCTGCCCGGCAAAAGCTTCATTGATTTCAAGCAGATCAATATCTTCCAAACTTAGGTCTGTTTTTTTCAACAGTTTTTGAATCGCGCCGACAGGGCCCAGACCCATGATGGCCGGATCGATGCCGGAAATTGCATAGCTGCCGATGCAGGCCAGAGGTTTCAACCCCAAACTTTTCGCCTTTTCTTCCGTCATGATGACGAGCGCCGCCGCCGCGTCATTCATGCCAGAAGCATTGCCGGCCGTAACCGAGCCGTCTTTTTTGAACGCCGGTTTCATTTTCGCCAGGGATTCCAGCGTAACTTCCGGTCTGGGGTGTTCATCCACGTCGAAGTAAGCAATACCTTTCCTGGTTTTGATTTCGACGGGAACAATCTCTTCGGCGAAGCGCCCGCTATCCATAGCGGCTTTTGCTTTCATCTGACTTTGATAGGCAAAGAGATCCTGATCTTCCCGGGAAATATTGTGGTGCGCAACTACATTTTCGCCGGTCAATCCCATGTTCAGCGCCGGGAAACGGTCGAGCGGCTGACAATTGCGAGCATACATCTCGTTGGAACAATAGAGTGTGGTATTGCCATTGCGCAGCGGTTTATAGCGCGTTTCCATCGGCAGGTAATACGGAACTCGCGACAGGCTTTCGGCGCCGCCGGCAACCGCAATATCCAGATCGCCCCCCTGCATTTCCTGTACGGCGGAAATAACCGCCTGAATGCCGGAACCACAAATTCGGTTGACTGTGAATCCGGGAGTTCCGTCGTCAAGTCCAGCCATCAAGGGCGCCAGTCGGCCCAGATTTCCCGCATCGGCAGTGGATATCGCATGGCCGAGGACGACGCCACCCACATCCTTGCTGCCTAGATTGGAGCGTTTCACCGCCTCTTTGATCGTAAGCGCCGCCAAGTCCTGAACCGGCACTTCCTTCAGGCCGCCCATAAAGGCGCCGATCGCTGTTCTGGCAAAACTGGTAATTACATATTTTTTCATCCTAATACTCCTCCAAAAATAGATTGGGATTGATCCATTTATTTACTGTAAAGCAATATACCGAAGGGAATCATCACGCACAGTGCCAGGAATGTTCCGACACAGTGGGTATACCAAATGTGCTTGTAGGCAGTTTTATGAGTCAGGCCGCAAACTGCCAATGACGTGATGACGACACCATTATGCGGCAGCGCGTCGAAAGCTCCTGCCGAAGCCACGGCGATCCGGTGAATGAGGTCGGGACTGAGGCCGAGCGCCAGATATTTGGCCGAAAGAGTCTCCAGGACGATGCCCAGACCGCCGGAAGCCGATCCGGTAATTCCCGCGAGAAGGTTAACGGCAATCGCCAGTGAAACAATGGGATGCCCCGGCATGGTCAGGAGGTTATCGGCAATGACCTTGAACCCGATGGTCGCTGCAACAGCCATGCCATACCCGACATCGGCGCAGGTATTAATGATTGGCACTACGGTGTTCAGCGCTCCCTTGTTGATAGTCTCCAATTTATTTTTATAGCGGGGCCAGAATATGGCGAGACACAATATGGCAGCTGCCGAAAGCGACCAGACGATATCGATTTTCACGACGTTCAACAATATCACCAACGTTGCCGGCGGCAGCATGCTGAGCCACAAATTGGGAGCATCCGCTGATTCGTTTGCCGAATCAGGCGCACCGACACCGATGGCAGGTTCCACGTAATTTTCATTCCGGTCACGACATTTCTGCAACTGCGACTTGATGTACCATAGGCAGAAAGCCGCCACAGTCACTGCTCCGATAATCCCCAACATGGGAGCGGAAGTTGGAGAGGAAGCCATGTATTTCGTCGGCATGATATTTAAAACTGAAGGAGTTCCGGGGATCAAACTCATGGTAATGGCGCCGTTGCCAAACATGAACGCAGCCATAAACAAATGCCAGGGGATATTCAATTCGCGAAACAGGGGGCGGGCGATAGGTACAATGGCGAAAATGACGACAAACAGGCTAACGCCGCCGAGTGTCAGGACCATGCAGATTACCGAAATGCTGATCAATACTTTATAAGCGCTGCCGCGGCCGACCACTTTGAGCAGGCCTTGGGCTATGGCTTTGGCGGCGCCCGAATCTTCCATGAATTTACCGAAAATAGCAGCCGTCAAAAAGATGAGGTAAAATTTTCCGGCATAATTTACGAACCCTTTCATATAAGGCCCGGTAAGAGAATCCAGAACACTCATATTGGAGAATAGGGCCACGATGACAACTGCCAGCGGTGCAATGATGATGATCCCGAATCCTCTCATGGCTAAGAAAATGATAAAAGCCAATGAGAGAAAAATACCTAGAACGCTCAGTGTCGTCTCCATATATTTTTTACCTCCTGTTATTTTGGATACGTAACGGTTGCCGAATTAATAGTCATACCATCCCTTGCCGACTTTTTTGCCCATCCTGCCTGCGTTAATCAATTGTTTTAAAGAAATCGGCGGTGCCCAGTGGGGTTCTGCAAACTCCTCGTACAGATACTCAAGAGACGCGAGGCAGATATCGTTACCGGCAAAATCCATCAGCGTAAACGGTCCCATGGGGTGATTCAGCCCCAGAGTCATCGCCTTATCAATATCTTCCATGGAGGCAACGCCTTGTTCATGGAGAATGAATGCCTCCCTGATCTGCGGCAACATGAGTCTGTTGACAACGAAACCTGGGGTATCTTTCTTAACTTCGATGCCCACTTTACCCATTGTCGTTACGCACTCTTTCAAGAAGGCTACCGTTTCATCAGACGTGTAGTAGCCGCGGATGATCTCAACAAGTTTCATAGCCTGCGCCGGATTGAAGAAGTGCAGACCGGCCACCTTATCCGGCCGTTGGGTAACTTTTGCCATTTTGGTAATGGACATCGTCGATGTATTAGATGTAATCAGAGCATGAGGCGCGCAGATTTTATCCAGCCGCGCAAACAAATCCAACTTTGCCTCGATTTTTTCGATAATCGCTTCGACCACTAAATCCACATCCTGCATCGCCTGCAAATCGGTAGTGATTATTATTCGGCCCAGCGTTTCCGTTTTATCGGTTTCGGTCAGTTTTCCTTTGGCGATGGCTTTGTCAATCAGCTTGCTCATCGAGGCGACAGAGCGTTGGAGAAACTCCTCCGCCACATCGCACAAGACCACTTCATACCCGGCTTGAGCTGCAACATGGGCAATACCTGTTCCCATTGCGCCAGCCCCGACAACACCGATTTTTTTAATACTCATACCCGATCACCCTCCTGATTATTTTGTTACTGTTATTTAAGGCGCCCTCTGTTTTCATATAATTGCAAATACCGTGCCAGCATTCCGAACATTCAGCCACAACGGTTTTTTTACGCATTTCGCAAAATAAAAAACTCTGAAAATGCCTGTAAATTAGCACTTTCAGAGTTTTTAAAAACATTTTTGTTTCGATTGGTTTTTATGATATTGTTCTGGCCGCTTTTCTTTTCGGCTTAAATGGCGTTGCAAAAAGTCTACGCTCCGTGTTGCATTTTATCTACAACGTATCGTTTATGCAACACGCAACTTATTTGCCGCTGTTTTCGTTAATTTGACAAATCTTCCGATAAAGCATCGACCGGTGTATCCCCAAGCGCCGGGCGGCTTCGTTCAGTCGTCCCTCGCACTCTTGCAGAACTTGGTTGATATATTGTTCTTCAACCGTTTTTACAACGCTTTTGAGACTGCCCTGATAGCTCCTGTTGTCATCGAATAACGCAGGCGCTATTTTTGAATGCGCAGCGGCAGTGCCGGCAAATTCGACTCCAAGGCTTAATTCATCACTAGTCGAGATGATGACCAGCCGTTCCACAACATTACGCAATTCCCGAACGTTGCCGGGCCAGGAATAGTCTTGAAAAGATTGAACTGTTTCCGGTGAAAATGTTTTGTTCAAGCTGTATTTCTTATTGAACTCATCCAGGAACCTCTGGGAAAGCGCCCTGATATCTTCCGGACGATCGCGAAGCGGCGGCAAACTTACTGGAATGACATTCAGCCTGTAATACAGATCGCTACGAAACAGGCCATTGTCGACCATCTGCTTCAAATCTTTATTGGTCGCAGCAATCAGTCTGACATGGGTCTGACGGCTCGAGGCGCTACCCAATCTCTGGACTTCTCCCGTTTCCAGCACCCTGAGCAGTTTGGACTGCAGGCTCAACGGCAATTCGGCAATTTCATCCAGAAATAAGGTCCCCTTATCCGCTATCTCAAAGATCCCGGGTTTTCCATGGGTACTAGCACCCGTAAAGGCGCCACGGACATAACCAAAAAATTCGGATTCCATCAGATTATCGGGGATCGCCGCGCAGTTTACCGGGATGAACGGTTCTTTCGCGCGCGGACTGCTCCGGTGAATGTGCCTGGCAATCACATCTTTGCCTGAGCCTGACTCCCCGAGCAGCAATACACTGGTATCCACTTTGGCGATGGTACTTGTCAGGCGAATAATGTGTCGCATCACCGCGCTTTCCGCCACCGGGGTTTTATTGTCCGAATCAAGACCGCCCAGATATTCGGCAGCGGTTTTATAACGATCCGCTTTATCCCGTTCGGCGGCCAAGGCGGCAATATATTTGTCGACCAGATCTTTATCGCGGGTATTGGTGACCACCATCACAAGTTCGCCGCTATCATCAAAGATAGGCATGCTGGTGGACATCAGGGTTACGCCGGAAGCCAGCTTAACTAACCCGGTAAAAACAGCTCTCCTATTAATGGCTTCCATTGTTGAAGATCTGTCATAGACCCCTTTTTTTACGAGATCTTGCACATTGGCCCCGATCACGGTGTCGGGAGTTTGTTCCATCAATCTTATCGCCGCAGGATTTGCCATAACGACATTGCCCAACTTATCAGTGACAAAGATGCCATCATGTGAATGGGAGATAACCTGGTCCAAAGTGATCTCTTCGTTAATTTTGGAGGAGGGTTGTTTGCGGGTAACCTCATGAGTATCGGAGTTCGTATTTTTATCGACGAGCACATTTTCATCTCCTTAACAATCACAAACCGATTTTACCAGCACAGATCATATGATACGCGCAAAAAAATTCTTTCGCCATCAGCGGGGCTGTTGTGATTCATTTTTGCATATTTGTCGAAGCATTTGCAAGCAAAATTCTGATCCACCCATGTTTAATAATTTACCCAATTATCACAACCCCTTAACACTTCCCTCCTGTTAACGTGAGAAAATTGAACCGCGCAACGGCGCCAAATTCATTAATGAGTGAGGTTAAAAAATGACACCCGACTTAATTACAATGAAGAAACGAAAGAAAATTGCCATGATCGCTCACGACAACAAAAAAGCAGCAATGCTCGAATGGGCCCGTTTCAATCGAGACCTTCTGTCTCGGCACGTCCTGTATGCTACCGGAACAACCGGCCAAATTCTGGCTACAGAACTGGATTTAAAAATCCATTGTTTTTCGAGTGGTCCGTTGGGAGGCGACCAGCAGGTTGGCGCCAAAATTGTTGAAGGAGATATCGACTTTATCATATTTTTCTGGGATCCTCTCGAACAGCAGCCCCATGATGTTGATGTCAAAGCGTTGTTGCGCATTGCAGTCGTTTATAATATTCCGACCGCCTGCAACCTGGCCAGCGCCGACTTCATCATTTCGTCCCCGTTGATGGAAGAAGATTACGGTCGCATAATCAATGTCAAGCCACCCCGCGTCGGGAAATAGTTCATCACACTCCGAATTAACCCAAACTTAATCAAGCGTTAACGCAATGACAACACTTCCGTCTTTCAGCCTTGATAGACTAAAAGGCAGAAGATTTACATAGGGAGGTTGTCAAATGTTGAACAGACAAAAATGGTTAGCCATTCCACTGACCGCACTGCTAGTAATATCCGCATTGGTTTTTGCCGCCGCTCCGGTGCAAAACACAGTCACCGCCGGAGTTGACAATGCCTACTACGGGAAAAAGGCCAAGTATGTATTCTTCTTTATTGGCGATGGAATGTCCATGACACAGATCAATTCTTCGGAAATTTTCAAAGGCACTCTTAATGGGAACGACTCTATGAATCGAGGAAAGCTGAACTTCACCGTATTCCCGCATATGGGTATGCAAGCTACCCACTCCGCCAATACCTTCATCACTGAATCAGCAGCAGCCGGCACCGCGCTGGCGACCGGCCACAAAACCAACAACGACATCCTGGGGATGGATGCCACCAAAACCATTAAATTTAAATCCATGGCGGAGATGGCCAAGGAAAAAGGAATGAAGGTCGGGATAGTCAGCAGCGTTTCAATCGACCATGCCACACCAGGCGCCTTTTACGCTCATGAATCCAGCCGCAAAAATCTTTATGAAATCGGCATTTCCTTAGCCAATAGCGGCTTTGATTATTTCGGCGGCGGCGGTTTCCTGCAGCCGACCGGAAAAACGAAAGACAAGCCGAACGTATTGGATATTGCCAAACAAAAAGGATATACCATCGTCAACAATAAGGAAGACCTGTACAAACTAAACAAGAATTCGGGCAAAACCATCGCGATCGACCCTGCCCTGGCTGCTGAATCGGCGATGGCCTATGATATTGATCGTGTAAATCAACTCTCTTTGGCAGACTTCACCCGCAAAGGCATCGAGGTTCTCGACAACCCCAACGGCTTCTTCTTCATGGTTGAAGGCGGCAAGATCGACTGGGCCTGTCATGCCAACGACGCCGCGACCACGATCCGGGATGTCCTTTCTTTTGAAGCTTCGATTCAGGAAGCCCTCAATTTCTACGCCAAACATCCGGATGAAACCCTCATCGTTGTCACTGGCGACCATGAGACCGGCGGCATGAGCATCGGATTCGCCGGAACCGAATACCAAACGTTCTTTAATAAAATCAATAAACAAACTTTATCGTTCGAGGATTTTGACAAACAGATCAAGGCGTATCGCGATACCACAGCCCCAGCCGATGCCAAGCTTGACGACTGGCTGCCAATTCTCGCGGACAAGTTTGGTCTGACAGAGTTAACCGAATTTGACCAAACTCGTCTGAGCAATGCGCTTGCAGCAAGCATGGCCGATCCTAAAAAACGCAATAAAGATCCTCAAAGCTATCTCATGTATGGTTCCTATGAACCTTTCTCCGTTACCGTAACCCATATCCTTAACCAAAAAGCCGGTATCGGCTGGACCACCTACGCTCATACAGGAGTGGCGGTCCCCGTATTTGCCCAGGGAGTTGGCGGCGAGTCTTTCCAAGGCTACTATGATAATACCGATGTCGCCAAGAAACTCATGGGAATCATGGGCGTCCAGTTCCAATAAAGCAGCACTAAAAACCACTCCAGTGCGGAAGATGGAGCAGAGGAAAATTCTCTGCTCCATCTTTGTCGATTATATTGAAAGAAGGAAAATCATGCGCCACTCACTAACAGCCGACAAATATTTCGTGCTATTCATTACGCTGGTTTGCTTTGCCCTATACTTTTTGCCGACCGGCTTTCCGACGCAGGAAGACGGGTACGACCGCCTGCGCGCGGAGGTAATCGCCGTTGACAACGGCAATGTGCATCAACGCGGGGTTGTCCAAACCGGTGTGCAGGGCGTCACCCTTGTGTTATCCGCAGGCGCTCTGCAAGGACAACAGGTGGAAACCACGAACCCGCTACTGGGAAAGTTAGAAATGGATAAATTTTTCCGAGTTGGCGACTATGCCCTCGTTGTCGTAAAAACCAATCAACAGGGACAAATAATTACTGCCAACCTGATCGACCATTACCGCATTGACACTGAGCTGATTCTATTCGCGCTTTTTGTCCTGCTGCTGCTATGGTATGCCCGCTGGACAGGCGCGAAAGCGATATTATCCTTTGTTTTCACCATTCTCATTCTGTGGAAGGTTCTTTGGCCGCTGTTCCTACAGGGCTGGGACCCGATCATCATTGCCTTGCTTGTCGTGTGCGCCATCGTTGGCTGCGTCATTTTCCTCGTAACCGGGCTCAGCCGCACCGGATTGGCCGCTTTTTGCGGTACGGTGGCGGGAGCGGTGGCAGCTTGCCTTCTGGCACTGCTATTCGGTCACTTGTTCAAGGTTCACGGCGCCGTTGTTCCCTACGCCGAAACACTGCTGCATGTCGGCTTCAGTCAAATAGACTTGACGAAGGTGTTCATCGCCGGGATATTCCTGGCCTCCTCCGGCGCCATGATGGATGTTGCGGTTGATATCGCGGTATCGGTTGCCGAGCTGGTGGAAAAGAAACCGGAGATCACGAGAAAGGAAGCCATCGCCTCCGGCTTCAACGTGGGTCGGGCCGTCGTCGGCACAATGACAACCACCTTGTTGCTGGCTTATTCCGGTTCCTTCACCGCGCTAATGATGGTGTTCATCGCCCAGGGAACGCCGGTCGCCAACATTCTCAATCTCACCTACATCGCCGCGGAAATTCTCCACACTTTGGTAGGAAGTTTCGGGGTTGTTTTAGTAGCCCCCTTTACCGCGATTCTCGCCGGATACTTGTTGGTGCGTCCTGTTGCTATTGATTAGCTTCTTCTATCACTCACCCAGACAGATCCGTCCCTGGATTTGGCCAGGCGTTTTAGAGCAGCCGCAACTTCAGCGACTTCAAGTGGGTTTGTAAACCGATTGCAACGTGAATCAATAATCGCAATTGAAATGGTCATGATCGGATACTCTTCATACTCGCCTTTGCGGTTTTGCACGGCAATACAGCTCTGCGCCAGATCCTCCGCGGAATAAAGGTTGCGTATCGCAGCGTCAAAGCTGCGGATGATCTGTTCGGCCAGCAAAACATGCGGAACATTTCGAGCTAGCAAGATGATAAAATCATCGCCGCCAATATGGCCTGTAAAGGCATCCTGTTCCCCATATATATCCGTTGCGTTTTTCAAGATGTCCGCAGTAAGTTTGATGGCTGCATCCCCGCGCTCAAAACCGTATTTGTCGTTAAACGCCTTGAAATTATCCAAATCGAGGTACAGCGCCACGAATGCTTGGTTGTGTTGAACTGCCGCCCGAATTTTTTCATCGATAACCCGATTCCCCGGCAAGCCGGTAAGCGGATTGGCGTTAGCCGCCAGTTGAATCCGCAGGTCGGTAAGGTGTGTCACAATATCCATAACCGAAGCAGTCCCGATATATTTCCCCCGGCGGGAGACCACAATCAAGTCATAGAGCTTGTCTTCCGGCCGACTCTGCAAACACACAGAAACCTTGTCCAACGAGGAATCAGCCTCCACAACCAGGGGCGCGCTATCCATCACCATCGCAACCGGCCGGTTATAGTAGAGCGAAACGCCATATTGACCGCTAAGTTGCTGGTTCAAAGAATTTTTCATAACAAGCCCAACCGGAGCCTCGTTTTCGACCACGACAAAGCCTTGCCATTTTTCGGCTTCCAGTCGATTCTTCACATCAATGACCAAGGCATCAGGAGGGACCGAAGGAGTTTGCACCAGCACTCCCTCGATTGTTTGCAGCACCTGCGCAGACGCACCCACCGCTCTTAGTTCTTGTTGCGCAGTAGAAGTTTGCTGCATAAACCCGGTCAGGTCAAGCAGCGATCCGACCATGCGAACAGGGACTTTATTCCCACCAAAGGTTGCCACGCCGCGAGCCTGAACCCAATGATAATTTCCGTCACTTGACTGAATACGATATTCGCAGACATAGGTTTCTGTTTCCTGCGCCAAGTAAGCCGCAAGCACTTGACGCCTCTTCTCCCGATCATCCACATGAACCCAGGCCTCAATCACTTCGAAATGCGGCAGTTCTGTTCCAGCTGACTCTCCAAGGATATCACGAATATTTTCCGACCAGTGAGTTCGCCCTGACGATCCTTCCCATTGCCAAATAACGTCGGTTGAGGCATAAGCAATCTGGCGAAATTTTTCGGCGTGCTGTTCTATTACGTCCCGGTGCGACTGCAACTGCTTCATCATGGAAGTGAAATTATCGATCATCACCTTGGTATGGGGGTCATGAAGTTGATCATCAGGCGTCAACGGCAGCAATGCAGCCGGGTCTTCACTCAGGCGTTTGAACGACTCCGATAATAAGTGCACACAGTACAGCAACGGTCGCATGGAATAATACTGCAATCCAAAAACCAACGTGAAAATGAACAATCCCAGAACCAAAAGCTCCATCAACAGGCGTTTGACTGCTTCATCCAGATCATTAACGTACATTCCGGTTCCCACATAGCATTCAATATCGGGTATGCCGACTACGTACGAAATCTTTTTTTCAGGAATGCCATTCGTCGCGCGCGCCTCCAGATACTCTACAAACCCACCGCCAGCCTTGGCCTTCTTCAGCAATGCCTGGGTAACGAGAACTCCTTCGCTGTCTCGCCGCTGCATTTGATAAGTGCCAACCGCCTCTTCGGCAGTTGGCTCTACGAGCAGATACCCGTCATCAGTAGTTAAGAACAAGTAATTAATACCATTGTTGTCGGAATAGACGAATCGTTTCACGACCTCTGTTGATCGGACCCGCGCCTGGGCCATCGTAATTTTTCCGTTGCGCCGGTCCTCCAGAATGGGTTCCATGGCATTCGTTGCCAGCGAGACAATATGTTTCAGTCCTTGGCGTTTTTCGACATACAGATCTTCCGCAAACGCCTGGACAAAAAGAAAGACAGCCGCACCAAACCCGATGAGCAAAACCGTTCCGCTCATCAAGATGCGAGTTGTCATAAAATGTTTCTTAAAAACCCATTCTGTCTTTCTCATCGCGGTTTATAGTTCAGAAGTCTTGCCGTCTCCCTGATAATGTTGTACGCAGCATCATCACGGGGAACAAAGCGATTCACATCTTTGCCATAGATGCCTAAAGCTCCTGATTCAATATGTGCGTTGAAAAACGCCTGTTTCACTTGGGCCATAAGATCGGCAGATAACCCTTCCCTGTACGCCCACACACTCTGGGGAATGGGATCGGAAGTGAACAGGATCTTGATTTCGTCTTCATCGACAATTCCCTTCGCCAACAAACTCTTCAGCACATTGGAAGAAACCGCGGCGGCGTCAACGGTACGTTTTTTGACGGCGAGAACGTTTGCGTCATGATGTCCTAAAAACAGGATTTGTGAAAAGTCCCGCTCCGGATCGATCTTCTGTTTTAGTAATGCCGCTTTGGGAATCAGGTAGCCTGACGTAGATTCGGGATCGGTAAAAGAAAAAGAATGGCCTTTCAATTGAACTAGGCTAGTAATCCCCGTTCCTGTATGAGTAATGATATTGCTGGTATAGTTGGATCCTGTGAGTTTGTATTCCGGACTGGCAAACGCATGCGCACCGGCTGTTTCATGGGCGATAACATAAGAAAAGGGTCCCAACAGCGCGATGTCCAGTTCTTTATTGCCCATCTTTTCAATAATCCCCTGATAATCTTGCGCAACAACAAGTTCAATCCTGAAGCCGGTCCGGCGTTCAAGATACTCAATAAACCCTTTGTACTGATCCTGAATCTTTTCAGCGCGTTCGGAAGGAATAGCTCCCAATCTTAATAGCGGACGCGAATCAACCGTCGGAGCCTCCGCAGCCGGGGGAACAGCGGCGCAACCAACCACAATCAACGCCAACAGGATTAAGCCAAAAGCAAGTAACTTTCCGACACGCCCTATGCAATAGTCTTTGCGATTCGCATGATTCGCGCGCACAACCCCAACCCTTTCTACCAGCGATACTTCTATTATGATACATAGCCCCTTTGCCTACAAGCACCGCAAGATTAAGATTGGGTTAGCATTAACCATCCGCCAGAATAAGCGACACGGGCGTTTTTTGAAAACCACTGACTGTATTTTTACCCACTTGCGAGTCGGAAATAACATAGTTGATTTGGGACAGCGTGGCGATGTGGATTGTCACGTCGCGACCGAATTTACTGCTGTCGGCTGCAACGAACACCTCTTTTGACTGCGCAATTATTTTTCTGCGTGTTACCGCTTCTTCCATATTGAAATCAGAAATTCCTTTTTCGACCGTAATTCCGCCAGCGCAAATAAAACTCTTTTGAATATTGAGGCCGGAAAAATCAAAAAGATAGTCGAAGCTTACTACAGACCGTTCGTCGTGACGTATGCGCCCGCCAATTATGATCATTTCAAAATCGGTATGCATTAATTCGTTGATAATCGGAATGGAGTTGGTTATCACCGTGAGATTCTTCCGCGTTGTAATGTTCTTGGCTATCTGATAGGTTGTGGACCCGCTGTCGAGAAAGATGCAGTCCCCATCATGAATAAATTCGCTGCATTTTTTGCCGATCGCCTTTTTTTGTGACAGTTGGTCAACCAACCGACTTTCGAGAGTGGCCTCGTGCAATCCACCCACTTTCAGTCTTGCGCCGCCATATACTTTTTCAATGGCCCCTTGCTTGTCTAGAATAGCCAAGTCTCGGCGCACGGTTTCAACCGATATCTCGAAAGCGTTTACAAAATCCAAAATTGAAACAACGTCTTTTGTCGCCAAAAGAGCTATTATTTTTTTTTGCCTTTCGCTGGGTAACATATATCCTCCATCATTTTCAACATAATCATCAATACTGCGAGTGTACCGCAAAGGCAAAACACATTCAATGACCTGACACAAATTATTTAATATTTTATCATACAAACAGCCAAACATTGTCATACTTATATCATTATATAGTCAAAAAGTATTTAATATTTGCGCAAGAACCCCAATAGCTTAACAATTTCTTAACCCAGCCATAACATGACTGAAACATGCAATTTGTATACTGTAATTGTCGTAAGGATTGCAAAAAAAAATGAAATGTAGGTGAAGCGCGTGCTGGAGTTAAAAAATATTCGGAAGCAGTTTGGCGGGAAAGTTGTATTGGATGGAATCGATCTTGAAATTCAGCGCGGTGAACTCGTTTCGATGCTCGGACCCAGCGGCAGCGGAAAAACCACACTTTTGAACATTATACTGGGATTGACCGCCATGGATAGCGGCGCCATAGTATTTGAAGGCGTCGACATCAGCCACGTATCCATGAAAGATCGCGGATTCAATATTGTTTTTCAAGATTACGCGTTGTTTCCCAATTTGAATGCCCACAAGAATATCATCTATGGACTGCAAAACAAACCGAATCATTTTGCCAGGGAAGAAGTCGAGGAACTCATAGATTTTCTGGAGCTGCGTCCTCATTTATCCAAAAGAATCGATCAATTGTCCGGCGGGCAAAAACAGCGGGTGGCTCTAGCCCGAACACTGGCGACACAGCCCAAAATCCTGTTGCTCGACGAACCTTTAAGTGCACTTGACGGGGTCATCAAGGAAACCATCAAGGAGCGGATCAAAGCGATTACCAAACGCTACAAGCTGACGACGATCATCGTGACGCATGATCCGGAAGAAGCCCTCACTATGTCGGACAAAGTAATGATTTTGGATCAAGGAACGATTTCCCAATACGGTACGCCCACGCAGGTGATTCACCAACCGAAGAACACTTTTGTGGAAGAATTTATTCTGCGGCAACTCATCATCAAGCGGGATAACATCTTTGGATTGTTCAAGGAGTGCCATGCGTAAGCAGCCACCGGAAATTCAGGTAGTCTATGGCATCATTCTCGTTTTTTTCGCCGTTCTCCTGGCTGCTCCCCTGCTCGTACTGCTGTTGCAATCGTTTCAAACAAGCCAAGGCTATGCGATTGCCAATTATTCCACCGTATTGCGTGATAAGACAATCTTGACGGCTGTCAGAAACAGCGTAACCATCTCCGCTCTGGCCGCTTTGATTTCCACCGTACTGGCCTTTGTGCTGGCGTACACGGTCACTTTCACCAAAGCAGGCAACCGAGTCAAGGCACTGATCAGATTCGGCATTGTGATTCCCATGCTATTGCCGACCATCACCTACGGATTCGCAATCATCTATTCATTTGGCAAGCAAGGATTGTTGACCAAGCTTTTGGGTGTGGAACTGTTTCAGATCTACGGCTTCCAGGGACTGTTAATCGGGTATGTCATCTACACACTGCCTTTTGCATTTTTGCTCCTGCACAACTCGTTCGCCTATATCGACAAGAAATTTCTGATCGTGTCCGAACTGATGGGCGATGGTTTTTGCCGCAGCTTTATGAATGCGGTTTTCCGTCCGTTGATTGGAACGATCGGCGCAGCGTTCGCCGTCTCTTTCATTTTGAGCTTTACGGATTTTGGCATCCCCGCTTCTGTGGGAGGAACCTATACTGTGATTGCAACCGAACTTTACCAAGTAATGCTGGGTGCGATTCCTGATTTCAACAGCGGTTCGGTGATTGCTATCTTGATGTTGCTGCCGGCAGCGGTCGGCGTTGTTTTTTTGAATTATTTGGAACGGTTCAATTTTTATTATGACACAATCTCCGCCACCGAACTGCCGGAGAACAAGTTGCGGGATACCATTTTTTCCGGCATATCGCTGATCGTGGTCACCGGGATGATATCAATTTTCCTGGTAATGTTCATTGCTCCGTTCGTAAAAAACTATCCCTACGATATGAGCTTCAGCATGCAATTCATCAAAAACGCCTTGTTCAATCGGGCAATGCTGGGAGTATATGAAAATTCCCTTATGGTAGCGTTCGCCTCTGCGGCCGTAGGAACGTTGATCGCTTACAGTTCTGCAATTATCAATGTTCGCACCACCATGAACCGCAAGGCCAAAGTCAGTCTGGATGTTTTATCCATGATCACCAATACGGTTCCTGGAATGGTTCTGGGCCTTTCTTATCTGATGCTCTTTAACGACAGCGATTTCAAAGGAACTTTTCTCATCCTGATCCTCTGCAACATTGTGCATTTTTTTACCACGCCTTATCTGATGGCCAAAAATTCACTGACCAAATTAAACCCGGCGTGGGAAACGACCGGCGAATTGATGGGCGATACCTGGTTCAAAACGATCCGGCGGGTCATCATTCCCAATTCAGCCGCGACGGTCGTGGAAATGTTCGGTTACTTCTTCATCAATTCGATGGTTACCATCAGCGCCATTATCTTTTTGGTTACGGCCCGAACGGCTGTGGTAACAAGCAAGATCAAAGAATTGCAGCACTTTGCCAGCTTCAATGAAATTTTCGTTTTATCGATTCTGATTTTGGCAACCAACATGCTCGTCAAAATCGGCTGCGACCAAGCCAATAAAAAATTGTCCTCGCTATCCGGCAGATGACAGTTTTCACATAAATAAAATTGAGAGGAAGCGTGTAAGGATGAATAAGGTAGTAAAAAAACTGATACCGGGTCTGGTCATACTCGCATTGGCAACAGGCTTGGCCGGTTGCGGCGGCAGCAATACCCCGGCGAGCAAAACTCCCGAACCGGCCAAGAAAGTGGTGATTTACACCAACGCCGACAAAGAAGCCACCGATGCGATGCAAAAAAGTCTGAACGAAGCAGGTTACGAAGGCAAATACGTGCTGCAGACACTGGGAACTTCCGAGCTTGGCGGCAAGCTGATGGCCGAAGGGGACAAAATCGAAGCGAACCTGGTGACCATGAGCTCCTATTTTCTTGACAGTGCGCAGAACAAATACAAAATGTTTGCGGATCTAACTTTTGACACTAAAGCCCTAAGCCAACACCCTTCCTATTATGCGCCGATTTTGGCCAACACAGGAGCCATCTTCGTCAACACGCAGATGCTCAAGGAAAAAAATCTACCGATGCCCAAGTCCGTCAAGGATTTGACCCGCGATGAATACAAGGGATTGGTATCCATACCGAACATCATGAACTCGTCCACGGCGTGGCTGTTGATCCAGTCCATTATCAGCCAGTATGGCGAAACCGAAGGCAAAGTCATCCTCAGCAAGTTGATTCAAAATTGCGGACCGCATATTGAAAAATCCGGTTCAGGCCCCATCAAGAAAGTCCGGGCCGGAGAAGTAGCTGCCGGATTTGGGCTGCGTCATCAGGCGGTGGCCGATAAGACTGCCGGCAAGCCGATTGACTTCATTGACCCGATTGAAGGCAACTATTCCTTGACCGAAGCGGTAGCCGTGGTAAAGAAAGCGGATGCACCTACGACACAACTGGCGATGGATATGGCAAAAGTAATCATAACCAAAGCAAGAGCTTCGCTCATCAAAGATTATCCGGTGGCGCTCTATGCCGGTGAAACCGTGACCGAATTGAACAAGCCCGGCAATCCGAAGGTTTTCCCCAAGCCGTTGACGGTGGAACTGCTTTCCGAACATCAGAACTTTTTCAAAGCAGCCCAACCTCAATAATGTTTCGAATAGCATAATACGAAAAGCAGGTGTTGCAAATGAATCGCTACAAGCTCTTGACGCCGGGTCCTTTGACCACGACGGCCACCGTGAAGGAAGAAATGCTGGTGGATCGTTGTACCTGGGACGACGAATATAAACAAATCACGCAAAAGATACGTCGGCAACTTTTGGAAATCGCCGGCGTATCTCCGGAGGAATATACGGCCGTATTACTGCAGGGTAGCGGCAGCTTTGGCGTGGAAGCCGTCCTGGGAACCGCGCTCGGTGAAGCGGACAAGTGCCTGATCGTGACCAACGGGGCTTACGGGGAAAGAATGGTCGCTATGGCGAGGCGCCTGGGTCTGTCCCATGTAGTTTATCAAGTTGCTTACAACAGTCCGCCGTCAGCCCGGGACATCGAGACCCTTCTCGCCGCAGACCCGGCGATCACGCATATCGCCATGGTCCACTGCGAAACCACCACCGGTATTTTAAATCCATTGGACAAAATCGCCGCACTGGCCAAATCGCAGGGGAAAACTTTGATCGTTGACGCCATGAGCAGTTTGGGCGGCGTAGAAATCCCGGTGCAGGAATTGGGAATTGACTTTTTGGTCAGTAGCGCCAATAAATGCATTCAAGGGGTCCCCGGGTTTTGCTTCGTATTGGCGAATCGAGTTAAATTGCTTGGCTGCGAAGGTAATGCACGCAGCCTGTCGCTGGACTTGTTCGACCAATGGAAGCACATGGACAAAGACGGCAAGTGGCGGTTCACTTCACCCACCCATGTTGTTGCAGCTTTTTCCAAGGCATTGGATGAATTGGCCGCCGAGGGTGGAGTGGCAGCCAGATATGAGCGCTACCGGGCCAACAACCAGTTGTTGAGGGATTTGCTGAAGGAACTCGGGTTTGCGGCTTATATCGAAGAAAGCCTGCAGTCGCCGATTATCACTACCTTCTTATTTCCACAGTTCGACTTTGATTTCGACGAATTTTACCATTACGTCAAAGAGCGGGGATTTGTCTTGTATCCGGGAAAACTTACCGACTTTGATACCTTCCGTATCGGCAATATCGGCGAAATCTACGAGTCGGACATCCGGCAATTATGCGACATCATTGCGGATTACACGAAGGAACATCTGACATGAATAAGGTTGACGGAGTCATATTCGATTGGGCCGGAACCACTGTTGACTTCGGTTGTTTCGCACCGGTGCAGGTATTCCTGCAGATTTTCCGTGAGGCGGGCGTCGAAGTAACCATGGCGGAAGCGCGAGCGCCGATGGGAATGCTGAAACGGGATCATATTCGCGCGATGCTGGATATGCCAAGAATAAAGGCCCACTGGGAAAAACAAAAAGGTCGTCCTGTCCAACCGGAAGATGTCGAAGAGCTATACGCCAATTTCGAGCCACTACTTCTTGCCTCTCTTGACCAATTCACAGAGCCATTGCCCGGAGTGGTCGCGACCGTCAACAGCTTGCGTGAAAACGGACTGAAGATCGGTTCCACCACCGGCTATACCGACTCCATGATGCGGATACTGACTGCTGGCGCCAAAACTAAGGGCTACGCCCCTGATTACTGGATCACGCCCGACTCTACGCGTTCGCTTGGTCGGCCTTATCCGTACATGATCTTCCGCAATATTGAAGCCCTACGTCTCCATGCGCCCTGGACTGTGGTCAAGGTCGGCGACACCGCAGCCGATATCGAGGAAGGGATTCGAGCGGGAGTTTGGTCGGTAGGGGTTGTTGTAGGCAGTTCGCAGCTAGGACTCAGCCAAGCTGAATTTGAAGAATTGACGGCGACCGATAAAACAGCGTCGATTCAAGTCGCCGAAAACGCGTTTTTGGATGCGGGCGCAGACTTTACAATTAAAACGATATCAGAGCTACCTGTCACGATTGGTTGGATTGACAGTCTGATTCAGGCAGGAATTCGCCCCGGTGTGCGCTAACCCTGAGTTGAATCGCGAAGGGGAACTTAACACCAGTCAGTTGCGGCAGAACTGGGTGGCAACCCTGGATTCCAAAACTCGCGCAGCAATCGATGCCGATGCGGCGGTTTTTATGAGACAATCCATGTCTACGCCTTGCATGAACGAAATCGTCGATGCCAAAGGCTGTTATCTCTGGGATCGAAACGGCAAAAGCTATCTTGATTTTCACGGTAACAGTCTTCACCAAGTCGGTTACAAAAACCCCTATGTGATCGAGGCTGTAAAATCCCAATTGGCGGATCTCCCTTTTATCCCACGCCGATATACAGCTGAAATAGCCATTCAGGCTGCTGCTGCATTGATCAACAAAACGACCTCCAAAGACTACCGGGTATTATTTACCCCATCGGGAAGCGCAGCAATCGGGTTAGCGCTGAAAATAGCCCGCAAGGCAACAGGAAAGCACAAGGTGATTTCCCTGTGGGAATCATTTCACGGAGCTGGGTTGGATGCGATTTCCGTTGGTGGCGAAGCTGTTTTCAGCCAAGATATGGGGCCCATGTTGCCGGGCTGCATCAAGGCAATCCCTTATAATGCTTACCGCAACTTAATTCACAGCGATTGTCCCGAGACAGTCGCTTCATTTTGCCTGGACTATCTAGAGTATATCCTCAGGCACGAGAGTGATGTGGGAGCGATTCTACTAGAGCCCATCCGCGCCACAGATACTCACGTCCCTCCCCTCTCCTATTTCCGAGGGTTGCGGGATCTATGCAACCAAAAAGGCCTCTTGTTGATCTTTGATGAAATCCCCACCGCACTGGGTCGCAGCGGCGAATTTTACGTTCACCGGAAGTTCGGCATCGAGCCGGACATTTTGGTTTTGGGCAAAGGGCTGGGCGGCGCAGTGGTCCCTCAGGCTGCTGTTCTGGCAAAAGCAGCCTTGGATGTGGCTCCAGAGATTTCGCTAGGGCACTACACCCATGAAAAACCGGCGGTCGGTTGTGCGGCATTGTTGGCAACGATCCGGTATATCGATGATTTTCAGTTGTTGGAAAATTGCCGTCGGCAATCTTCCTTTGCTGCGCAACAAGCACAGATGATTTATGAGAAATACGAATGTATTGGGGATGTCCGCATCGCTGGATTGCTCTTGTCGTTTGAGTTGGTCAAAAATCGCGCCGCCAAAGAAAAAGGCGATGATCGCGCCGAAAAAATCTTCTATCATTGCTTAGAACGAGGCCTGTCCTTCAAATTGGCAGCAGGCAACTGCATCACCTGGCACCCCCCGCTCATCGTGTCGCAGGCGCAACTGGCAACAGCATTTATGCTTCTGGAGGAAGCGATTCTAGCAACAGCAGGAAGAAGTTAGTATTTCAAATAGCAGTCAAAGGGCACTGTAAAGGAACAGTGCCCTTTGCTTATGTATGATTCAATCAAAAAAATAACCAAATCTTTACCGAAACTTCACCTGCTTCAACCGATAATCATAAATAATAATAAGTGAAAAGGTATAGAAGAGTTGACAATGGGGAGCAGGAAAGGAAGCGTGAATGTTTCATTGATTAAATATTTTTTTGAACCCGCAGTTCAGTTAATGAACCGTCTGAAATACGCCTTTAAATTTGCTCTTATTGGATTTTTAATTATTTTGCAGGCTTCCGCGCTGATTTATATGCTGGTATCGGAAATAAACAAAAATATTGATTTTTTACTCCGTGAACGCGCCGGTGTCCAATACATCCAAGCTTTGACCCATTTGCTCAATGAATCGCAAGCATATCGCAGTACACACTATCATTATTTGAACGGCAACACCCCACTCAAATCAGAACTACTGGCCCAGCAGGCAAAGATCGGCGCAGCACTCGACGCGGTTGAAGCAATCGACAGTCAGACTTCTTCCCAGATGGATACAACCTGGAAACTTCAAATGTTACGGAAAAATTGGATTACTCGCAAACGGGATGCATTTCACTTCGATGCAGATCATGTGCAAGTGGAGTTTGATCTTGATAGTCGCTGGCTCGGTGAAATCACCGATCTAATGCAACACGTCGGTTATGAATCGAATCTCGCGATGGACTCCGATTTTGACACTTCGTATCTGAACGACTCGGTGCTCCGCAAAATGCCGGGGTTATTGGATGCGTTAAGCGCAGCACAGGCTTTGTCGGTCCATTTGCAGGGCGAAACGCTTTCGGCTGACAATAAATATCGTCTCTTGCAAGTTATGGGACTGATTCATTCCAACTTGGAACAGGTCGATCGTAATGCACAACTGGTTTTCCGCCACAATGACCAAATCAACTCCAAATTGAAACGGCTCCACACTACGCTCACAGATGCTGTGCCGATTTTCACCTGGAACTTTGGACAAAAAACAGTTGGCCAGCAAGGGCTGCCGCTTCCCCAGCAATTGTTGACAAATACAGGCAATCACGCCATCCTCACTGCCGTTGAACTGCATAGGGAAGAGTTAAGCGTGATTGATCAAACTTTGGTCACACGAATTGATAAGAATCTGCAATATAGAAACCTGATCGTTTTGTTCACCAGTGCAATCCTGTTATTGGTTTGTTATCTTTTTTCAGGCTTCGACATATCGGTTCGCAAAGCGGTTTACCAGTTGGATCATGTGATGGCCTCCGTTGGCAACGGCGATCTTCAGGTGCGGGGCGTCATTAGTTCCCGTGACGAGATGGGTTCTTTGACTCGCTCTATTAACAGCACCCTCGATTCGCTGCAAAACATGATGCTTGAAGTGCAGAGTTCTCATGCCAAACTGGAACTCTGGAATCAAGAACTCGAAGATAAAATAGCCGAACGGACCGCCGCCCTACGCAACCTGCTTGATCATGCCGGCCAGGGTTTTCTTTCCTTTTCTTCGGATCTTTGCGTAATCGGCGCTTATAGCGCGGAATGCGCAGTCATTTTCGAGCGCGCAATTGCCGGAGAAGAAGTCCCTGCTCTAATTTATCCTGATGATCGGGATCAGCAAGTTTTTTTAGCGGCTGTTTTTAAAAAAATTTTACAAGAAGATCAAGCCAGTTTACGAGAAACGTACTTCTCCCTATTACCGGAAGAGATTGTTTTTTCCGGTCGCTACATTGGCGTAGCCTATAAATTTATTGAAAGAGCATCCGAATCAGGGCACCGGGAAATTATGTTGATACTTACTGATCGAACAGCGCAGAAAGCCATGGAGGAAAAAATGCAGGCCGAAAAAAACATTTTGGCGATGATCGTGCATATAGTAACCCATTCAGCCGAATTCTTCGCCGCAGTCAATCAATATACGAGTTTTTGCCAGGAGGACATGCAGGAAATATTGAGCGAAGATAAGACTTCCAGCGAACTATTAACCACTCTGTTTCGAACAGTGCATACGTTCAAAGGAACCTTTGGTCAATTGAGAATGTTCAACACCATGGCCAAGCTCCATGAGATGGAAGAAACGCTGGACAACATCCGTGCTAACAAAATAAATACCGAAGGTCACTTATCGCTACAACAAGCGCTGGGCAACTACACGCCAGATACCATGCTTAGCTGGCTCAACATTGATTTGGCGATACTGAAGAGCAAGTTGGGAGAAAATTTTTTCCAACGGGGAAATCTATTGGAGGTTGAAAACAGCCGCCTGCTCGAAATCGAAGAAAAAGTTCTGCGAACGCTGTCTCCGGCCTTGTGCAGCTTGCTGTTGCCCGATTTGCGTCGCTTGCGATACAAACCTTTCAGAGAGCTATTGCAGTCCTACCCTGAATATGTGGTCACCTTAGCCGAAAAAAATGAAAAATCGGTGTACGCATTTGAAATCGAGGGAGGAGAAACGATGGTCGATCCTCAACACTATTACGATTTCATAAAGTCATTGGGCCATGTTTTCCGCAACTCGATTGCGCACGGACTGGAAACTTATGATGAAAGACTGGGGCTCGGCAAAGATGAACGCGGTAAAATTTCCTGTTCAATTGCGGAAAGCCAAACTGGCCTGGAACTTGTTCTTGCAGACGACGGTCGAGGTATCGACCCTGTTCGCATCCGTGATGTCGCACTGAAGAAACACATTTGCTCCCCGGAAACAGCCACCAGCCTGTCTGATGAGGAGCTGGTGCAGTTAATCTTTGCCGATGGATTTTCCAGCGCTCAAGATGCCGATGCATTAGCGGGACGAGGTGTGGGGTTGTCCGCTGTTCGCGCCGAGTTGGAAAAACTCAACGGCTCAGTGCGTGTAACCACTGCGTTGGGCCAGGGCACGCAATTTCACTTTTTCTTACCCCTTAACCATACGGATGATACTGATCCCTATTCCCTCCGACAGCTAGCCAAACCGCTCCTTGGTGCGGCAGAATCACTTTTATTGAATGAAGCAGGATTGCGTATCACCAATCTCTCGTATATCGATAGCGCTCCTGACAGAAAGCTCACATTGCGAAAAATCACTACTTTTCTCGGTATAAACGGACTGGCAAAAGGTCGCATGGTATTAAGCGCCGACCAAGATGTAGCAACATTGATGATTGAAAATCGCTTTGCCGCGTCCACCACCGGCTCAACGATTGATACGTTGATGGAAACTACCTTGTCCTATTATGCTGAGAACATTTTTCAAAACGCTTTGAAAACAGCTCCCGCTTGGGCCAGTTCTTTGAGTTCCGAAACTTTAGGCAGCATTCTGGCAGATGAAGCATCCGCCAAATACCCGCAGTCGGAAACCCCTTCATGGGTGCTTGATACTGTTGCGGGAAAAGTCATGTTGAGCTTAATATATTAATTATTATGAAAGAAGGGAAAACGCCAATGGCACGAATCATGATAGTTGACGACACATTGATGATGAGAACAATGTTGCGCAGAACTTTGGAGGCAGCCGGGCACGAAATCGTTTGTGAGGCGATAAACGGGGAACAGGCGATTATTAATTATGCTCAGTTCCGCCCCGACTTGATAACTATGGACATCACCATGCCAGGTTTGGGCGGAATTGAAACCATTCAAAGTATCATCGGGTCTGATCCGACGGCCAATATAGTAGTTGTGAGTTCGCTTGGCCAAAAGCATATCATTTTTTCCGCCTTGCAAAGCGGGGCTAAAAACTTCGTTTTAAAACCGGTCACCGAAGAAAGACTGTTACCAATTATCAATTTGGTTTTAGAGCAAGCAGCCTTGCCACAGGCGCAATATTCCTGCAAATAGATATCGGAAGAAAGGACGCTAGTTCAAAATGAATCAATATTTTGGCCATTACCTGCTTAACAAAGGGGTTCTTACACCCATTCAACTTTCCGACGTGTTGCAACGCGAACGTACTGTCAAGATGAAATTGGGAGTTCTGGCGATGAATGCCGGATTGATGACAGCAGCGCAAGTCGAAGAAGTCCATGATCTACAACGAATAAAAGATCAAAAGTTTGGCGAACTTGCAGTTGCGCAAGGGTACCTTACAGAGGCGCAAGTGGAGAAACTGCTCTTTGCGCAGCATGATAGCCATCTTGCTTTACTTCAGGCCATATCCGATGGTGGTTATATGGCAATGCCCGAATTGGAGAAAACTCTGGCAACTTTCCGCCAGGAATATGGTGGAATTGATTTGGGCTCCAGCGCAACAAATGAAGATGAGCTTGTCAGGAAGTTGCTGGATTTTTCGAATGCAGGCGACAATGCCGATTTCTTATATAACTATGTCGGCTTGATGCTGCGGAACGTCGTCAGATTCTTGAATGATAATCCCTTTATCATTGCTGAGCCAGCAGCATCCTCCGCCTTTAGCTGGCTTGTGTCGCAGCAAGTAGTCGGCGATGTCTCGGTATCAACCAGTTTGCATATGGATGAACGGGTACTGTTGGAAATTGCGAGCCGATTTTACGTTGAATCGTTCTCAAGCGTTAACGAACTAGCGCTGGACTGCGCAGGCGAATTCCTGAATGTTCATAATGGCGTTTGGTGCGGGTCCTTGTCTGATGGCGGGCATAAAGTCGATTTGTTGCCACAATCGATTGTCAATCAAAGGGAAACTCCCCTTGCTGCAGAAACCTACCGTGTAATAGTTGGCACTTCATTTGGGAATTTTGAAATCATCCTGTCTGTTCAAGCATAGATCTTTCTAAGGGCTTGCCAAAAGGAGCGCTGCCGATGGCAGCGCTCCTTTTTTCTTTTTCATTTTTTAGCTTCCTTCAACTTTCCTGTAGATATCTCTCGCTTACCTGCTGAATGTTGGCCAACATGGTAACAATGTCAGTGTTCGCGTATTCGAAAACCAACGTCATGTCCGCAGCTGACTCTTCTACCGCCTGGAAGAATCCATCCCACTGAATGCTGCCGGTTCCTGTGCAAAGGTGCTTGTCTGCTGCACCGTCATTATCATGAATATGGCAGGCGCGCAGGCGAGTCCCCAGCCGTTGCACCGTTTTTCCCAGATTCCAGCCATTGATGTAGGCATGGCCGGTGTCCAGCAATGCCCCCGCTTGCGGGAAAGCAGCCAACAATGAAAAGTAGTCTTCCCAATCAAACAGCAAATTATTCTTGGTTTTCAGTCCCACATTTTCAACCAGCAAATCCACATCATAAGCAGCGGCCATAGATAAAAGACGCTCCAAGCGAAACTTTACCCGGGACCTAACCCGCTCGGGCTGATCCCGGTATTCCTCATTAGTATGAACAACAATAAAATCAGCGTCCCATGCGGCAGCAAACCGGAAAGCTCGTTCATAAGCGCACAAATAGTGCTCGTGTCCGGCATCCGCCAAATTGACCCCCACACAAGGGCCATGCAGGCTTAATCCCTGTATCGGTCTTTCGGCGTAGACTTTTTGTATCACTGTTTCCCAGTAGTAATCGTCCCCAAATTCATAAAAAATTTCCAATCCTGTAGACGCAGGCAATTGATGTTCCGTAAGATAATCAAACCCACCAAAAGACAGATTACTTAAGGCGACTTTCATCAGCTCTCCTCCTCACGCACAACTATTGATCAAGTTCAAAGGGCGCCCTAGACTGTTGCCGACTTTCGTGTCAAAGCCACTGACATTGGCCCAGGAAAAAGATAATCCTGCCACACCAGACGGCAACGCCTGCTCCGCAGGAATCACGCATAACACTTTTTGGCCGCTTGGCGTTAATCTCACATGCACACAACGCTGCCCCCCCATATTTTCAACATACTCCACCGTCCCCGGCAACATTGGCGAATTCTCCAACCGGCAGTGCTCCGGTCGGATGCCGATGCAAACCTCCGCATTCGTCAGCAGCAGCGCACGCCATTCCATCGGCACTTCCAACTTCAATTCCCCAAACCACAACGCCCCATCGTGAATATCACCCCTGAGCAAATTCATCGGCGGCGCGCCAATAAAAGCCGCGACAAAAGTATTAGCCGGATGACGATAGATCGTCTCCGGGGTGTCCAATTGCTGCAGAACCCCCTGATTCATAATGGCGATCCGGTGCCCCACAGTCATTGCTTCAATCTGATCATGCGTAACATAAACCAACGTCGGCCGAAAAATTTCATGGATTTTGACCAGCTCGGTTCGCGCCTGCACTCGCAACTGCGCATCGAGATTGGATAGGGGTTCATCCAAGAGAAAATAAGGAGCTTGCTTCACCAGTGCCCGCGCGAGCGCCACGCGTTGTTTTTGTCCGCCCGACAGTTCACCCGGTTTTCGAGCCTCGTACCCGGCCAAATTGAGAATTTCGAGTACTTTCCCTGTTCGTGTGCGAATTTCCACTTCCGGAACTTTTTGCACAGAAAGGCCAAAAGTAATGTTATCCCAAACCGTCATATGCGGATACAGCGCATAGTTCTGAAACACCATCGCGACATTGCGCTCGCCCGGTTCCATCTCATTGACTACATTGCCGCCCATTGTCAGCGAGCCTGAGGTAATCTTCTCAAATCCCGCAATCATCCTCAAAGTAGTGGTTTTGCCGCAACCGGACGGACCGAGCAGAATCAGCCTTTCCCCCTCTTCAATGGCAAGGTTCAGATGATCCACCGCCATAACCCGACCATAACTTTTGCATACCCCGTCAAAAACAATTCCTTGCATCGTCCTCTTCACCCCTTCACGCCGGATTGTATAAACGTATTGATGATAAAGCGCTGACATACCAAATATAATAACAACGGCGGCAAAGAAGTCAGCGCCGCAACCGCCATGGCCACTCCCCATTCACTGCCGCCTTCCGCGCTGATGAACATTTGCAGCGCCAGCGGCAAAGTATAGGACGCTTTGTCACCCAGCACCAACATCGGCCAAAAATAGTCGTTCCAGGCATTAATAAAAAACACGATTCCCATCGCAATTACCGAAGGTTTAATCAACGGCAGCACAATGCGCCAAAGAACTGTGCAAGCTCCGGCATTTTCAAGTCGTGCCGCTTCCAGTAAAGGCCGCGGGATTCCCCGCATCGTCTGCCGCATCAAGAATACTCCCATGCCATCGGCAAGTTGGGGCAGGATCACGCCCCACGCATTATTGATCGCCCCAATTTTTGCCATCAACAAATAGTTGGGCAACATAATCACGGTAATAGGAATGAAAAAAGTCAGCAGCAACGCATTGAACAATTTCTCCTTATGCGGAAACTCATAGTAAACAAAAGCAAATCCCGCCAAAATACTGGTCGCTATCTTGGCAGCCGTAATACTGCCGGCAATGATGAAAGTATTGGCCACGTACTGCACCAGCGGCAAATTTTGTAGTACGTAGAGGTAATTATCCAGCACCGGTTTGGTTGGGATCGGGTTGAGCGAGGATTGGAAAATTTGATCCATGGTTTTGAATGAAGTGGAGAACATGAACAATAGTGGCCAGAGTTGGATCAACAGAGCACCCATTAATAAAATGTGCCAATACCAGCCACGTTCCGATTTAATTCTCATAATGCACCTTTCTATCCAGAACCTTGTTTTTCAGCAATAAGAATGCCGCAAAAATCGCCATCGTCAAGATGGCAAACGCTGCAGCCTTGCCCGTCTGAAAAAACACGAAGCCATACTGATAGACGATATAGACCAAGTTGGTACTTCCCTGATCCGGGCCGCCCTGCGTGAGCATACTGACAGGAACAAGCACATACTGCAACCCAAATACTACGGTAATCACAAAGACATACATCGCGGTAGATGAAGTCAACGGTACAATGATACGGCGAAACAGCTGCCAGTTGGATACATTCTCCAGTCTGGCCGCCTCGATCAATTCCCGCGGCACTTCTACCATGGCGGCGATCAGCAATATTAGATTATACCCGAATACTTTCCAGCCGATAATGACGCCAATGACGACAATGACCAAGCCGGATTCCTTAAACCAACGGGGCGAATCTAGGCCCACACCGGCAAGCAACAGCTGCACCGGACCAGCCAGCGGATTGAAAACCCAGAGGAAAATGATACCTGCAACCGCCAACGAGATCGTACTGGGGATAAACAAAGCCGAACGATAAAAGAAATTAAACCGCTGCAAAACGTGCGACATGATAAACGATATACCATACGGCAAAAAGAAATTCAAAAACACCAATACTACAACGTAGAGCAAGGTATTGCCCATAATTTTAACGAATTCCGTGCCTGACAAAACCTGCACGTAATTTTGCAGCCCAACATACTTCATGGTTGGACTGACCATATTCCACGTATGCAGGCTGAGCCAAAAATCTTGCAGCAACGGCCAATAATAAAATACAAACAAGAGGATCGAGGCCGGGGCAAGAAACGCTAGCGGTTGCCATTTTTTTGGTCTCATGTCCATTACTTTCCTTCCTGAATCAGTATGTTGCTGCGATAGACAGATGCATTGGATGTCGCGCTTTCCCTTACGGATTTTGCAACATCCAATGCAACCTCAATAACCTGGGTCGAAATACAGCTGCTTACAACAGGGAATTGATTTTCGCCGCCGCCTGTTTCAGCGCTTCAGCCGCCGACATTTTGCCGCTTAGGATGATATCGCGCACATCGATTAATGCCTGTTCCGCCTGTAAGCCGTTGGCCCCTGGGAAACTGGCCCATTTCACCACGTCAGGCATCGAAGCCATGGCCACTTGCATATTCTTGTTCTGTTCCACAAATTCTTTCAAGCCTTTGGGGTCTTCAGCCACGCCTTTGCGCGGGGGCATATAGCCGGTCCCTTTGGTCCAGAGCGCCAACCCTGCAGGCGATTCCAAGTATTTGACGAAGCGCCAGGCTGCTTTCTGCTTTTCCGGCTCTTTGGAGAAGATCATCAGCATATTACCGCCGGCAGGCAGTTTTCGCTTTTTTCCGTCAAATGCGGGGAACTGGGTGGCCATGACCGTAAATTTGGCGCTTTTTTCGAAGTTCTCCCGTTTACCGATCGTGGTGCAAACCATGCCTAGCTTGCCACTAATGAAAGCCTGGAACCCTTCTTCGTTCGTTGCATGAAATCCACTGCCGGCCTTTACCATATCCGCCAACAGTTGATAGGCCCCAGCCGATTCAGCGGTATCAAACCCAGCCACTGTCTTGCCGTCTTTTTTCGCCAGAATTTGTCCGCCGTTTGATTCCATCAACGCCTGTTGCGCCCAGTTGTCAGCATACTCTTGCATGAAGAAGCCAACGATGCCGGTCTTTTCTTTAATAATCTTGGCATATTGCGTGACTTCCTGCCACGTCTTGGGCGGTTTGGAAGGGTCCAAGCCTGCTTGGCGGAAAATATCCGGGTTGTAATAAAGTACTGGTACACTTACGGAGTACGGCAGTCCAATTTGTTTTCCATCATCCGTCGTTGCCAACGCCAACACATTGGGCAGATAGTTGTCCTGCATAAAATTTTTATCTTCCGGCGCCAGTTTGCTAATAATATCCTGCATGCTGGTATATTTGAGATTCTCACCGGCGTAGTTCAGGTAACTGTATCCCATTTGAACCACATCGGGATTCTTGCCTGATGCCATGGCCGTCTGCAAATTCTGTGTCAGACCTTTATACATGTCCGGATTATATTTCGCAACGACTTCCACATCCGGATTTTCTTTATTGAATTGTTCAACCAGCTGTTTGACTATGGGCCCGCCGAAACTTTCCGCATTAACGTGCCAATATTCGATCACGGTCTTGCTTGCAGCTTTGGGCGCATTGGATTGCGAGCCTCCACAGCCGGTCACTGCGAGAATCAAAATAGACAAGGATAGAACTGCGAACCACTGGGTTACTTTTTTCAAAACTTATCCCTCCCAAAATTTTCATCAATCCCATTGTAGCCCGCCAAACAGAAGGGGATGTTAGCGTCCCGTTAACTTTACGTTAACAAGCGATCCGGCCCTTGCAAAATTAACACATCCATAAACCGGATTTAACACAACTCGTCGCCATATCTGGCACAATAGAGCCAGAATCCTTTATGACAATAATCATAGGAGGGATATAAAGTGGCATATGGCAACATACTGTTCGTAATATCCGATACTGGCGGCGGACATCGCAGCGCAGCCGAGGCAATGATTGAAGCGGTCCGTAGAATCGACGGCGACAGAGCCCGCTGCTCGATAACTGATTTGTTGCGGGAGACTGAGGTTCCTCTGGTGAGAAGCGCACCTGAGATCTATGGATATTGTTCCACCCGCCAAGTGTGGCTGCATGATCTGTTCTTCCGGTTCACCAATGAACCACAGCGTCTCGACATGCTTTCCAAAGTGGTTTATTCCAAAGCCCGTGAAAACATCAAACGAGTACTGCGGGAAAATCGCCCCGATCTGGTTGTGGTGGCACATCCACTGGCACTACGGCTCATGTGTGCGGCTCGTCGGGAGATGCGCGCACAATTCCCCTTAATAACAGTCGTAACAGATCTGGCGACCATCCATGCTTCCTGGGCTTGCAATGAATCGGACCTTTATTTGGTCCCGACCCGGGAAGCTCATCAGGCACTAATGGATCATGGCATTCCTGAATATAAGTTACTGTATACCGGCTTTCCCGTGCATCCCAAATTTTTTGATTCGCAGGAGTCACAGGGTGTGGTTCGGAGAAAACTGGAAATCGACGCAGGAAAGAAAACAGTTCTGTTGACAAGTGGCGGCGCTGGCGGCGGCAAAGTCAGAGAATTAGTCGAAACCATCGAAAGTCAGCGTCCTGACTGGCAACTTTTAGTAGTAACAGGCAATAACCGTGAGCTTTACAATACCTTGAAGAACCGTAACGGGGCTTATCCTCTGACTCATGTGTACGGATTTGCCCGCAACATGGAGCGTTTGATGATCGCAGCTGATGTGGTCGCAACTAAGGCGGGCCCGGGAACAATTATGGAGGCGAGAGCGCTCCGGCGTCCACTGGTTGTGACGGGTGCAGTAGGGTTACAGGAAACAGGCAACATCGATTATGTTTCCAAAAACCGTTATGGCCTCTTCGCGCCTGATGCAGCTTCACTAGTCAAAGCACTTGATTCCCTGGAAACCTCGCAAGGCGTTCCTATACAAACGCAACTCGAAAATGTAGTTGACAACGGATCCAATCGCATCGCCGGTGTGATACTGGAAAAAATGCAATGGGCAAAAGACCTGCCCGCATAACGCCGGCGGGAAACGACAATATAGAGATAAAAACAAACGACCGGGAAATCCCGGTCGTTTGTTTTTATCTAAGCCATTGCGTCTGCGGAGGGGGACTCAGGCAACAATGGCGGTAATTGGCGTTATGGATTGACTGGCAAAAGAGTGCGGCGCCAAGGCAACGCGGTGAAAATGTTCGAACAAACCGGCTGTTGATCGCTGCGCCAATGGCAATGTAATAGCGCTAACCCCTGCATAGTCGTTGATTCCTTTGTCGGTATCCACCACATCAAGCAAGTCGGCGGCAACGCGGGCATTTCCAACAATGAACTCGGCAATTCGGGAACCCTGCAAATAAATCCCCATACTATCCACGGCATAATCCTGACAGGCCTTCATGGCCCAACTTTCATAATCCTGATGTCCGTTGAACATGCGCCCCCGTGCATGATGAGGCACACACATATCCTGCACCAAATGGGCTGCCGCACCCAAAAAGAAAGCCGCTTTGCGGCGGTTTCCCTGTCGGACTTCCTTTAATGCACCGGAAAAATATTGTTGGAAAGTGTCCAAAGCATTGCCAAAAGGCCAGATTCCCCTGCCGGTATTCGGTTCGAGGTAATGATCGATATTCTTCCATTGGCTGTCGGCCCAGTATCCTCCACTGTTGATTTCTTTAAGATAAGTGCTGAAAAAACCAGTACAAGGAATCACCGCATCCCGTGACAGGATCTGAAACGCTTGCATGTTGCAAAAAGCATGTGTAATAGCCGGCTTGTCAATAAAACGCTGCAAAGGAGATGCTGTGACCAACAATAAATGTGCAATGGGATTCAAGATCTCACCTCCGATTCCACCTTTGTTTTTATTATATCGCCCTCAAAGGTGCGCTCCGTTAACGTGAAGTTAAGATGTTGTAAAGAATTCCCGTTTGAAGATTGGAAAATGTTATTTATTGAATTATCTTGTCACACTCTTCTCAATGTTATGTTTTGGTTAACACCATTGCGTCATCGGCCTGTTTCTTGGAGAATAGAAACAGATACATAAAGGAGCGATAAATTGTGGATAACAACTTAAATCGAATCTTGATCATCTGTTCTCATAACAGCGCCCGTAGCCAAATGGCCGAGGCATTTTTCCGACAATACGCGTCCGATCTGTTTGAAGTTCATAGTGCGGGTCTCGATCCAGTCTCGGTTCATCCCTTGGCTATTCAGGCCATGGCGGAGATCGGCATCGACATCAGCACAGCTCACGCCAAATCAATCCGAACCTTTATGGGTAAAATGTCTTTCCACACGGTGATCACTGTATGCCCCGAGGCCGACCGGCAATGTCCGGCCTTTTTCCCCGGCGCGTTGCAATTCGTATCCTGGCCGTTTGAAGATCCAGCCGCTTTCGTAGGAACTCCCGACGAGCAACTGGCCCATTTTCGGAATGTCCGCGATCAGATTCAGGCCAAAGTCTGGCGTTGGGCCTTGAATTATCGTTTGTCCCAAGGAAGACGGTTGAAGGTATTGTTTGTGTGCACCCATAATTCAGCACGCAGCCAAATGGCCGAGGCTTTTCTGGAGATCATGTTCGGCGATGCTTATGAAGTTTTCAGCGCTGGTGTGGAACCAGGTGTTCTCAACCCAAATGTCGTGAAGTCAATGGCGGAATTGGATGTCGATATTTCCGCGCGCCATGCCAAGGGAGTGGAACTGTATCTTGCTGATAACTTTGATTTTATCGTCACGGTTTGTGACCGCGCCCAAGATACCTGCCCCTATTTCCCCGGTGGCGCCGTCCGTCTTCACTGGAGTTTTCCCGATCCATCGCAGATCCAGGGAACGCTGGAGGAAATTCTGGAACAGATACGACCCATACGGGATGAAATCAAGCTCCGAATCGTCAATGTATTCGGTTACTGAAAAAAACTTCTTCTCTCTCCTCAACAAGCAGGACCCGGCGCTTTTCGCACCGGGTCCTGCTTGTTTCCATTAAGGTCCGTAGTTCAAGATGTTTGATTCACAAGGTATTATAAATTGCTTTAGAAAAACGGAATAAGCATCCGCGTCAATAGCATTACTATTGCCGCATCAACCAAAGGAACGCAGAGCAACAGTGGATGCCATCTTTTGCTGGCGTTGGAAACGATGACGATACGCACGAAATGTCCGATCAGTGTGCCCATCGTGACACAGGCAGGAAATAGGATGGTCGCCTGTTGTGCTGTGATCAGTCCCTTGGAATAGAGAGTCGCCGCCGTGGCGCAACCGGCCGCCTTGGCAAAGAATGCCGCCACCAGTGCGACAACAGCTTCGCCTGGCAAACCAAACACCGCCATTACGGGCCCGACGGCCTTACCGACAATCGTCATCAGTCCTGTGATATCCAGAAACTGAATCAGCACAAAATGCCAGCACCATCGCAGGCGCAATCATTTCTGCACCGATATAGAAGCCTTTTTTCGCCCCGGCGACAAATTCTTCCACGATACTGGGTTTCATTTTTTGCAGGTCCATCCCCGCTGCAGTCGGCTCAGCCATTGACAGCGCCTCCTTCCGGCTTGCTTCTGGACGCATGCCATTTCAAGTAGAAACGGACCAGATTGGCGCCTATGACTTTCACAATAAAAATCAAACCGATAATAACGCCAACCGGCAACACGCTGATCGGCAGCAAAGCCGCACCGGTTCCGAACGTATTTGTGACAACGGCCGATCCCGCATACTGGTATGCGACGAAAATCGTCCGTTCGTCATCCGTCATCATCTTGTCCTCCACCAGTCCTTTGGTCATGACCGCGCCGACATCGGAACTGGTAAAGCTGCTGACAAAGGCCAGTCCGGTAGCGCCAGGAATCCCCATGAACGGTTTTAAAATCGGCCGGAATAATTTTTCAGCCGCTCTGAGCGCGCCCATGGATTCGGCGACATTGATGCAGCCGAGCGCAAACATCAGCGTCGGGAACAGTGTCAACGCGAACATGAATCCCTCACGCGCTCCGGCTCCGCCTTTGCCTGTAAAGATGATTCCTTTGGCGACTTGTCCGAACTCACCGGTCAAAACCTGAAAATCCAGGGCCCGCATAGGCCCCTCCGCCTTCGTGAAGATTCCGGAGAACGACACGATCAAAATGATCAGGGACAGCCAGCCTTTCCAGCTCACTTTATACTCTTCCTGTGGATTTGACATCCGGTTCCCTCCTATCCGCTTTATATTTTACTAATCAGCATCCAGATTGACCGCACAGCTGGCCAACAATTTTGCCCGTTCGAACAAGGTCTCAACAATAGCGAATTCTTCCGGACTATGGTTTCTGCCACCCTTGACTCCCATGGCGCAAACAGTGGGTACGCCGGCGATCACGCTGTAAGCGGAATCCGAACCCCCGCCCACCAATTTGCCGTAAGGCGTTCCAAGCCCGAGCTCCGCATACGTTTTTTTCACCACTTCGAAAAGCGTCTTGACCCCATCGGTGGTTTGCATCGGTGCAATTCCAGGTGTCTGGGTAACGGTAGTGGTCGTTCCCTGCACATACGTTTTGGCCGCGACCGCTTCCAACTGGCGCTGAATGTCAGGCAACAGGGAAGGATCCATATAACGGACATCAATGACGATTTTAGCGTGGCCCGGAACGGCGTTGGGCACGGTGCCCCCTTCAATCGTCCCCACGTTGAAAGTAGTGCCGGTTTCCCAATTGGTCAGGTTCTGGATATCGATGGTCTTATGGGCGATCTCCAGAATGGCGCTCCGGCCGTTTTCCGGCTCGTTGCCGGCATGAACGGCGACGCCCTTGACTTCCAGTTTAAACAAAGCGCTTCCTTTGCGCCCCGTGACGATCGCATCATCAACAAAACCGGTCTCGACATTGAAAGCCGCCACGGCGCCCTTTGCTTCCTGCATGAATACTTCTGCTGCATTGGAGTTCGCATGGGCGATTTCTTCATCACCGGCCAGAATCATTTTAAGAGGATGCGTGTCATAGCCAACAGCATTCAATGCTTTGATCGCATACAAAGCAGCCACTATGCCGCCTTTCATGTCGAGAACCCCAGGACCATAAGCAGTACCATCTTTGATGGTAAACGGACGCTTCGCAACTGTCCCGAGGGGGAACACCGTATCCATATGTCCCATGAAGAGAACGGCCGGATTCGCACGACCGCTGCCAACCTCGCCCACCAGCATGTTGCCGGCTTTCTCCATTTCCACGATCCGCGTGGCGCCTCCCGCCTCGTCCAGAACTTGCTGGAACCTGGCTGCGACAGCGTCGATCCCCGGCTTGTTTCCTGAGCCGCTTTCCATGTTCACGACTTCCTGCCACAGTGACAGCATTTCCTCCCGGTGTCCGTCAATAAACTCGGAGATTTTTTGTTGAACTTCCTGTTTCATGGATTCGCCTCCCTATTACTATTTTGGGCTTATTTTCGGTCATGACTCTATTGCATATCATATTATTCAATTCCGTCTTTTTCGTCAATAAAAAAACGAGAGTTTTTCACTCCCGTTCCAAGTTTATTTTATATCGCTTTCGTGGGCGCCCCCGGGGACTCGGTGATTCTTCCCCGATCACTTCCGCCAGTCCGACCCGCTCCAGGTCCTGAAGAATGCGCCGGGCGCTGCGCGGCAGCATCTGCAGCTGAATAGCCAGCTCCTGGGCATTGATGCCGGGTTGTCCCAGCTTATGCCAGACGGAGGACAGACGACTGAGCGTCGCAACGCTGACTGCTGTTTGCTTGCTGATAACCTGCAGACGTTCGGATGAATACCCATAGGGTAATCTGTTCTTTAGCACCCAGTGGACCGACAACGGTTTTATCTTCGAAAAAGATCATCCAGGTTCCTCTGCCGCGCTCCTTGGCGGTCATTAGAGCCTTGGTAGCGTTAAACTCCGCTTCATAGGCCGACGAGCCGATACCGATGCCACAGGCAAGCACGCTCGCGTTGATTTGTTCAAATTCTGCGAGTGCCGGAATCGCTGAAAAATCATCAGTTAGTTTCCTCACCATGCCCCGTGTGGGTAAAAATCGCAAATCGGCCAGTTCCGGCCGTTTTCAAAGCTCCCTGCACTGTCTTCGCATACGTGATCAACTTTTGGGTAATTTTCATTTCCATCGCAAAAAGTTCGTCCGTTGATTGGAACTCCCTGGGTCGGAGAAACGCATCCACTTCCAGCAGTTGTACGGCAATCTGTGCTTCCCGCGCCGTCTGCATCTCCGCCGTCCGCAGCATCAGGTTCAGCACCGATTCCACGGCCGACCGGGCCGGCAAGAACCCGATAGGCCGGAACCCCCAGTTCGGCCAGGCGCTTCTTTACTTCCGGATAGCAAGTAACGGCCAGTTTTGCTTTTGCCGCTCCGCCAAAGATCATAATGATATTTCAAGGCCGCCTCTTCGGTCCTGCCGATCGCGAACGGCCTTACATAAGTGGGTTCATCAGCAATACCCATCTCCACAAAAAACCTGTTTGAGATCGTCATATAAAACGGAATCAAAACTAATCTCCGTCAATCGGACCGACTGCGTATAGAATATTTCGCACAGGGTCTTGTACAGACTGGATCCTTTGTACGGCATATGAAACATTGGCCGGGTAACCTTGCCCCATTCCTGCGCAGTCAAATAAGCTGTCCGTCCCGGCAGTATCCACATATCCACCTCTGTGTCATGCATGTGAAACAAGGGGATAATCTCGGACATATCCCGAAACGCAAAAGACCGGCACTCAAAATCCTGATATTCTTCGGCGATATTGCGAACAACCTCTACCGAATCCGCGCTGCCCATGATTCCGAGTCTGATTTTCAAGTTTAACAGCCCCGTTCCGTTCAAGCATCAACCTTGTAAGACACTTGATTCGCCGGGCCATTCGTTCATTTTCCCTCTTAAGAGAATATTTCCGCTCTTTTCTCCCGATTCAAAGCATTATCCGTCCTTTTTTCGCCGGTCAAACACAAAGCAGGAGCCTTTCTGTTGTTTGGCTGCCTTTTTGAGCTCAGCGGCAACTTCAGGAATCTCCCAGTAATTGTGGAATTCCCGGTACTGATTGCTGACCCCGGCGACAGAAATCGACGTGATCGGAAATTTTTCCATTGCTCCGCGACGATTTTGACTTGTATATATCCTCGCACGAGATCTTCTGACGAAAAAGCGGACCGGATTTCCTGATCAAAGATTCCAATTATGGCGTTGGCAATTCGGTCCGCCCGCTCGGCACTTGTAATGATGATAAAATCATCGCCGCCGATATGACCGAGGAAATCATCACCCTGCCCTTCGCTCGCCAAGCTTCGGCTCAATGTTTCCGCCGTCATAAGCAAAACCTGATCGCCGCGTTCAAACCCGTATTTGTCATTATAGGCTTTAAAGTTGTTCAAATCGATGTATAGTACGGCAAACTCTACGTCCTTTGACAACAGTCGCCGCAATTGTTCCTCAATCATCAGATTACCCGGCAATCCCGTCAACGGATTGGAATTGTGGGCGCACAACACTTGTAGTTGTGTAATGTTGTTGAGTAGATTCATGATGGATACTACCCCTACATACAGACCGTCCCGCACCACGATGATCAAATCGTACAGATTGGATTCTTCCCGACCTCATCGCAATTTTCGATACGGCTTCAAGCGGCAGATCGGCATTGACAATGAGAGGAGATGCGTCCATCACCAGTTCCACCGAACGTTTTTGATAAACGGAGACCCCATAGTAGGACCCGAGGTGAAAATACAGACGATTCTTCATCACCAGCCCGATGGGTTTGCTGTTTTGCAGCACGACGACTCCGCGAACCGAGCTGGCGGCAAATTTCGCCTCCACCTGTTCGGTTGTCGTTTCTGGCGGGACTGTCGGCACATGCTCAATAATGTCGCCGATGACCCTGCCCAGAGAAGTTCCCAACTCTTTTTCCCGTCGCCCCGCTTCCTTTTTTCGAAATGAACGGATTACATCGAGGGCTTCCGCGCTAATGCCTGCCGGCGGATTGGAGGGACGGGCAAAAAAGAATCCTTGTGCATAACCGACTCCCAGTCGCATCACCGTGAGCAGTTCGTCTACGGTTTCTACTCCTTCAGCGATGATTTTGCTATTCATAGCGGCTGCCAGATTAACCAAAGCTTCCAGAATCGCAATTTTGAAAGGATTGTTATGAATATCACGAACGATCGACATGTCCAGTTTGATGAAATCCGGATAAAGCTCCGCAATGGCTTGCAGACTGGAATATCCCGCTCCTGCATCGTCTACCGCGATACAATAACCCTGTTGACGATAATGATGTAACGCGCGGGTGAAGTTGCCAAAATCACTGATGGCTGTTCGTTCGGTGATCTCGAATGTGACCTGTTCCGGCAACAGACCGTGGTGCAAAACGACCTGTTTCGTGCGTCCGTTCCGGAACTCCGGGTCATTGATGACTTCCGGCGTAAGGTTTAGAAAGAGCTGCTGCCCGGCAGTCAGCATCTTCGTCTGCTGGATCGAAGCCTCCCGGCATACATGTTCCAACGCCAATAGCATTTTATGCTTAGCGGCGACCGCAAAAAGCTGAACCGGCATGTGCAAAGGGCTATCAATCGGTCCGCGCGCCAGCGCCTCATATCCCATAATTTCGCCGCCTTTGAGCGACACAATGGGCTGAAAAACCGGCAGAATTTTTTTATCTTTGATGATTCGCAGCAACTCATCCTGCAAGGCTCGCTCGTGAATCAAATCCGCCATTTGATGTTCCATCAGCTCCAAAGCTCCGCCGCTGCCCACCGACATTTTCGCCGAGCCGGAGTTGCCCTCTTCGTTCGAAGTGAACAATTTTTTCTGCAATGCGGCCTGAACTTTTCTTTGTTTTTTTTCTACAGCAAAATACAATTTGTGTAGTTTTTTGATTAGCCGTTCCGGCATAGCTCCGCCTCCAGCTTTCCCTTTATTTTCCTTCCTCCCCATCATACGCATTCACTATCCGCTGCAGGTTATGGATATGTAAAAATTGTGTTACCATTGCGTAAAAGAAGGATTTTCGCGGTTTGAAGAGAATAGCTATTATACGCAGTTGACGGAGACAAGGAGTGATGCAGTGTGGCCGTCCGCCGCAGGTACCGTGTAAGATGGCTTCGGGTTTTGATCTTAGTGACAGCGGCTTATTTTGTATATCTGGCTGTCGGGCAGCAATTCGAACTTTACACCATTCACAGAGAAACCGCCGCACTTCAGGAACGCATCGCGGAACTGGAACAATCCAATAAAGCCCTGATCGATGAAAAATCACGTCTCGCTTCACCGTCTTATGTGGAAAAAATCGCCCGGGAGCAACTTGGCCTCGTCAAACCGGGGGAAGTTCCCTATATTCCTTGACACTCTTTCGATTCGAAAGATATAATGAGCTATACGTTTATAACAAGGGGGATCTGCTGTCTGTATGTCGATAGAAGTCGGCGTCGTTGTTGAGGGAACCGTAACAGGTATTACCAATTTCGGTGCTTTTATTGAACTACCCGGTGGAAAAGTTGGTTTGGTCCACATTTCCGAAGTCGCTGACGTTTACGTTCGCGATGTGAAAGATTTTCTCAAAGAGCGCGACAAAGTCCAAGTCAAAGTACTTTCGATTGATGCCAATGGGAAAATAGGCCTGTCTATTAAGCAGCTGAAACCTCCTACCGTCGAAGTCCGCAGACCGCCGGTTTTTGAACAACGCCGGGCTGGTCCGATGGAACCCCGCAGACCGCTAAGGCCCGCGCCTCCGTCATTCGAAGATCGTCTGTCAAAATTTCTCAAGGATAGCGATGAACGCCTGACAGATTTGAAAAAAGCCACGGATTCCAAGCGGGGCGGTCGTGGCAGCCGCCGCTCGGATTAACGTATAGCATCACGAAAGGAGCATTCGATAGCGGATGCTCCTTCTTCATAAGGAGATACTGATGAAACGCACAGGCATCCGCTCCCAGCTCATTTTTAATTCACTTGCTTTGATACTGTTGCCGCTAGTTTCTTTTGCCGCTTATAGCTTCTGGCAAGTTTACAATTATAGTCCCGAGGAATTTACCCAGCTCTTATTTGTTCTTTCCGTCGCTTTTGCCGTCACTTTGATCCTCGCGATCCTGCTCAGTGTCAATTTGTCGGAAAAATTCATCGCGCCGATTGAAGCCATCACGACTGCCGCTCGCAGAATTGCCTCCGGTCGTCTGTCGGAACGCGTCCACACACGTGCTGGAAATGAAATGGATTATCTGGCATTAGCACTGAATCATCTGGCCTCACGACTAGAAGATAAACTGGAAGAAATTTCGGCCGAAAAGCAAAAACTCCAATTGATACTGGCGCACATGGATAATGCGGTCATGTTGTTTGATATTCATGGGTGCCTGCTCGAAGCCAATCAGCGCGCTTTTCTCTGGTTTCGTTTATCGTCGTCCATGGTTGGACAGCACAATATCAAAATACTCGGCAACAGCCAAATTGATATGGCCCTTAGGGAGGCCACGAGCAAAGGGCCACTTCGACAGCATACGTTCCGAACTAATTTTCAAGGCGTCAGGAAGATTTTCCAAGCATCACTAATCCCCATCCCGGGCAAAGAGAACTCTTCAACCAATGTCTTGGCAGTCTTCCATGACATCACCAGCCTACAGCTCATCAAGGAACGTCAGGCAGACTTTGTTGCCAATGCTTCCCACGAACTCTCGACTCCGCTGACGGCGATTCGGGGATTCGCCGAGACATTGGTCGACGGGGCTGCGGACAGTCCAGAAGACAGCCGACGTTTCGCCGCCATCATCCTGTCCGAAGCAGATCGGATGCAGCGGTTGGTCCAGGATCTGCTCCAACTGGCAAAGATCGAATCAGTCGAATACCGGCAGCAAGTTCATTGCACGCCGACACATGTCCAACCCTTGTTAAAATCGATCGCCCATGAATTATCGCCTACCTGGATGCCAAAGAACCTATCCCTGTCGCTCGATTTGCCAGATCAGCCGATTTGGCTCCTGACAGATCCGGATCGACTGAAACAGGTCTTGGTAAATCTGATTGACAACGCGATCAAGTATACGCCGGATAGCGGGGCTATCCAGATCGGGCTGCTGCAGACAGAAAACCAAGTTCAATTCAGTGTGAAAGATTCAGGCATTGGTATTCCTGCAGAAGATTTGCCCCGTATCTTCGACCGTTTTTATCGCATCGACAAGGCCCGTGCGCGTTCCGTGGCCGGCACGGGACTGGGTCTGGCCATCGTCAAACATGTGCTGGATACGCTGGGCGGAACGATCGAAGTCGAAAGCCAGCCACACAACGGCACTACATTCCGCTTCTACCTGCCTGCTGCTTCTTGAGGATCAAATCTCTGACAACCCGATATCGTAAAAATAGCGGAGTTCATTCTAATTACTGAAACCTTTGATTTCTGATAAACGAAAAAGCTGCGATCCCCGGTTGCGCCCACAATGCGCAATTTTCAAGGATACCGCAGCTTTTTCATATTTCGCGCTTCGTTTTATTTTTTACGCAGTCGCTCCCCTGTCACCAGATAGATGACCCATTCCGCAACATTGGTTGAATGGTCGGCGATACGTTCCAGATAACGCGCAACAAAGATCAGCTGAGTAGCCTGATTGATCTTTTGGGGATCGGCCAACATATAGGTCAGCAATTCGCGAAACACCTGGTTGTAAAGTTGATCCACCATATCATCATCCCGGCAAACTTTTTCAGCCAGCTGAATGTCCAAATTCAGATAGGCCTGTAGAGAATCATTGAGCATCGACTGCGCCATCTCCGCCATGCGGGGGATATCCACCAACGGCTTAATTAGCGGTTCATCACCGATCAAAAGAACGATCTTGGCGATATCAAAGGCATGATCGCCGATTCGCTCCAAATCTGTCGTGATTTTCAGTCCCGTTCCCAGTATCCGCAGATCTGTAGCGACCGGTTGCTGAAGGGCAATCAGGGCTATGCAGCGATCTTCAATGTCCACCTGCATGGCGTCGATGATGTCATCGCCATCCATGACTTGCTGCGCCAATGCTTTATCACGTTTGGCCAGGGCAGTTACTGCATCTTTAATAGCGTCACGCACAACCTGCCCCATGCGTATCAGATCCTGCCGCACCATTTCCAGTTCCTGCTCGAAGTTATGTCGTATCATTGTCATCGCTGCTCCCCCTTAACCGAAGCGCCCGGTAATATAGTCTTCCGTCCGTTTATCCCGGGGACGGGTAAAGACGGTGTCGGTTTTATCCTGCTCCACCATTTCCCCCATAAGAAAGAACGCGGTTGAATCTGATACCCGGGCAGCCTGTTGCATATTATGAGTGACCATCACGATCGTGTATTCTTTTTTCAGTTCGGTAACCAACTCTTCGATCTTCATCGTCGAGATCGGATCAAGGGCCGAACAGGGCTCATCCATGAGCAACACTTCCGGTTCTACCGCCAGCAGTCGGGCGATGCACAGACGTTGCTGCTGACCGCCGGACAACGACATCGCGGAACTCTTGAGCCGATCCTTGACCTCATCCCATAGCGCGGCTCCTGCCAGGCTCCGTTCCACCAGTTCATTCAACCTGGCTTTATCGGCCTGCCCATGAATACGGGGTCCGTACGCCACGTTGTCAAAGATCGACATTGGAAAGGGGTTGGGCCGCTGAAACACCATGCCCACCCGCTTGCGCAGGTTGACCACGTCGACTTCCGGCGCGAAAATGTCTTCGCCATCGAGCAGCACCTCTCCCTCGATGCGTACCCCATCAATGAGATCGTTCATCCGGTTCAGAGTCTTGAGGAAGGTGGACTTTCCACAGCCGCTGGGGCCGATAAGCGCCAACACGCTATTTTTCATCACATCGATGGACACTTTGTTCAGCGCCAGGTGCTCGCCATAATACAATTTCAACTTACTGACTTGAATCTTTTTTTCCATTCGGTCTTGCCTCCCGCAGGGCATATTTAACGTCTCCGTCATAATGACTCAAGAATATCACACACCCAGAACGTTCGTGTTAACGGATTGTTAAGATTGTGTTAATTCTTGCGGTTCGCGTGCCTATGTTATCAAAGCTCCAACCGGATTGCTTTCAGCAACTAGCTTGTCTTGGTTGATTGGTTTTCACAATTCCTACGTGCTTTAGGCGTCTTGGTGGTTGGCATGATAAAGAATGGAGACATTGAAGGGAAGTGAGCGGATATGTGGAAAACATTATTAGGGTCATTTACATCCGCATTTATGAAGGGAATTGGGGTTAGGAGATATCTAAATGGCAATAGAACGGCAGGACAGCCGGCCCAATCCAGATGAGTTATTGCAGAAAATCAATCAAGAATCAGTCGGTAAACTGACGGTATTCCTGGGCGCCGCTGCCGGTGTCGGCAAGACATACACCATGTTGGAAGCTGCACAGGACAGACTGGCTGAGGGAGTAAACATTGTCATTGGCTGGGTGGAAACCCATGGTCGGGCGGAAACGGAAAAATTGGCTGACGGCCTGCCGCGCATTTCCCCAAAAACGATCAATTACCGGGGCAAACTTCTACAAGAAATGGATGTAGACGCTATTCTTGGGCAAAAGCCCGATATTGTGCTGGTGGACGAACTGGCTCACACCAATATCCCCGGTTCCCGAAATGTCAGACGATTTCAGGATGTGGAGGAACTGCTGCAAAATGGCATCGATGTATATACCACCATTAATATCCAGCATATCGAGAGCCTAAACGATGTTGTGGCAAAAATTACCGGAGTGATTGTCCGCGAAACCGTTCCGGATCATATTCTGGAACAGGCCAATAGTTTACAACTGATTGATATCCCCCCCGAGGAACTTATCAAGCGGTTAAAAGAAGGTAAAGTATACATTTCGAACCAGGCGGAGCAAGCATTAAGAAAATTTTTTCGTCCAGGGAACCTCAACGCACTTCGGGAGTTGTCATTGCGGTTTACTGCCAACCGTGTCGATCAGGATCTATCAGAATACATGAAGCAGCAAAAAATTGATGGACCCTGGCCTGCTTCAGGCAGAGTCATGGTTTGCGTCAGTGACAGTCCCTTTTCCGCCCAACTCATCCGGGCAGCGCATCGACTGGCAGGTGGTTTGCATTCCGAGTTGCTGGCTGTGCACATCGAATCTCCCAAACGCCGCTTGCCCATGAGTGATAAAGAGCGGGATCGGGTAATCCGCAATTTGCGCCTCGCGGAAGAACTAGGCGGGAGAACGATCACGGTCGTTGGCGACAATTTAGCTGCAGAGATGTTGGAAGTGGCCCGATCTCACAATATTACGGCCATTGTTATAGGCAAACCGCGCCACAGTCGAATGTGGGAATTTTTCCATGGATCGATCGTGGATACGCTGATACGGAACAGCGGCGGAATTAATGTGTATGTTATTCAGGTTGACAAAGAAAAAGATGCCGAAACCCACACTATCGCTGGCATCAATACGGCCTTGCCCAAAGCCAAATCGGCGCCTTGGGGACAATTCATCGGCGGTCTGGGAATGGCGGCAGCCGTGACGGCCGTTAGCTGGACATTTCAACGGCAGCTCGAAATTGTCAATATCGCTTTGTTATACTTATTGCCGGTATTTTTTACAGCGCTTTGGTGGGGACGTTGCCTTCATACTTAACTGCATTGTTCAGCGTCCTGATTTACAATTTTCTATTCATTCCGCCCATATTCACTTTTTCCGTGTATGATATTCACTACATTTGGAGTTTCGTTATTTTCTTGGTTATATCTTATTTTATCGGTGGGAGGACGGAACTGCTCAGGTCTGAGGCGAAAACCGCCCGGCAGCGCGAGAAAAACATCCGCACTCTTTACGATTTTAGCCGGGAAATAGCCGCCGTTGTCGATTTGGATCGAATTGCCCAGGAATTGGCCAAACATATGGGCGAAAACCTTAACCGGTCCACCCGGGTGCTTTTCCCGGATGCCCAGGATGTCTTGTTTGTCAGAGGATATCATGAAGCTGATGGCGTGAGCGACAAGGAACAGCTTGTTTCAGAGGCAGAGTATGCTGTGGCAGTTTGGTCGTATCAGCACGGGCAGGTAGTTGGCAGGTCAACCGATACCTTACCCGGTGGGCACTACTTGTATGTTCCCCTGAAATCCGGGACCAATGTCGTCGGTATATTCGGCGTAAAACTTGACAGGCAAAACGTGACACCCGAAGAGCGGCAGCTGATTAATGCCTGGGTAGGATTTGCGGCGATTGCGGTGGAACGGGTGAAATTAACCGAAAAAACCCGCCAAACAGCTTTGCTGGTGGAAGCCGACAAATTGCGCACCGCGCTGTTCAACTCCATTTCTCACGAATTGCGCACTCCACTGTCGACAATCGTTGGGGCGGCATCAATGCTTTTGGATACTGGAGTTGCTTATAGTGATGAAACTCGTCGCGATTTGTTGGAAAGTATCCAGGAAGGCTCAACGCGGATGGAACGGGTGGTAGTAAATCTGCTTGACACAGCCCGGATGGAAAATGGTATGCTGCAGCTTAAGAACGATTGGTGTGACATTGAAGATATCGTGGGTGCAGCCCTGCGGCGCATCGGAGAAACAACCCTGAAATATAATATAAAAACCAAATTGTCGGCTGACCTTCCCATGATTCGCGGTGATTTTGTTCTTCTGGAGCAAGCGATGGTTAATCTGGTCGATAACGCCATGAAATATTCACCAATGGGGAGTACCATTATCATTACCGCTGTTCAGGATGGGGGAAAATATCAGGATAACCGTCCTGGACAATGGCTCCGGAATCCCCAAAGAGGATTTATCCAAAATCTTTGAGAAGTTCTATCGGGCGAAGCACCCTCAGAAAATTTCCGGGACCGGGCTTGGGCTATCGATAAACAAGACCATCATAGAAGCGCATCACGGACAAATATGGGCGGAGAACCGCCCCGGCGGAGGCGCCGCCATAAGCTTCATCGTGCCAATCCGGGGAGACGGTGTGACAATTCCGGCGAAAGTAGGTGACTGACACGTGGAAAACGCGGCTAGAATTTTAATTGTCGATGATGAATCACAAATTCGCAAATTGCTGAATGTGTCATTGAAAGCCCATGGATTTGTGATTGAAGAGGCGGCGTCCGGAAAGGAAGGAGTGAATCAGGCTGCTTATTTCAAGCCGGATTTAATGATTATTGATCTTGGGCTACCGGATATTGATGGTAAGGAGGTTATCCGTGAAATCAGGGAATGGTCCAATGCTCCAATCATTATCTTAACGGCTCACGATCAGGAGCAGGAAAAAATTGACGCTCTGGATGCCGGCGCCGATGACTATATAACGAAACCCTTCAGCATGGGAGAACTTCTGGCAAGAATACGAGTCTGCTTACGACGGATGGCCGCAGATGAGAGCGAACCGGTACTGACCTGCGGGGGACTCACTGTAGATTTAATTCAGCGGCGTGTGACCGTAGATGGACTGGAAGTAAAGCTGACTCCAACCGAATATGAAATCATTAAGCTATTGGCCCAGAATGCGGGTCGGGTATTGACGCATAAACAACTGTTGCAAGCAGTCTGGGGTAATGCCTATGATGACACCCACTATATTCGTGTTTATGTCGGACAACTGCGGCGAAAGATTGAAAAAGATCCTGCGCAACCGCGATATATCATTACGGAATCCGGAATTGGGTATCGCCTTATGGGACGGTGATAGTGTGAACCATACTGAGAAATATCCGGCAATGCGTGAACGACAAAAAGACCGTCAATTTCTGCTAACAGAGTCATTGACGGCGCACAGCAACGTGTGAAAACATCATTCTATTATATTTGATTTATCTTTGTGCTAATTCATCTCGCGCAGGCGGTACCCAAAGCCTCGCACGGTCTCAATCGCTTCGGCCGTTTCGGGATCGAACTCCAGCTTGGCCCGCAAATGACGGACGTGCACATCGACAGTCCGGGAATCGCCAAAATATTCATAGCCCCAGACTTTCTCAAGCAGTTGCTCGCGGGTGAAAACTTTCCCGAGGTTGGTTGCCAGCATTTTGAGCAGTTCATATTCTTTGGGCGTCAGTTCAAGCTTGGCACTCCCCAGGTGTACCTCATAGCGGGAAAAATGGAACCGTAGTTTGCCGACCGAGAGTTCGCCCGGCAACGTCGTATCCTTCTGGCTCCGCCGCAGCACGGCTTTCACTCTGGCGACCAATTCCCGGGGGCTGAAGGGTTTGGTCATGTAGTCATCAGCGCCGAGTTCCAGCCCGATCACTTTATCGATTTCCTCGCTTCTTGCCGTCAGCATAATGATCGGCAACGCAGCGGTGTTGGGATTGCCCTTCAGTGTCCTGCAGACTTCCAAGCCATCAATAGCCGGTATCATCAGATCAAGCAATACCAGATCGGGTTTCTCAAGTTTAACCATCTTTAGACCCTGTAGCCCATCAGGCGCTTCAACAACTTGGAATCCTTCCTTTTCGAGATTGTAGCGCACCAGTTGTCTGATGTTTTCTTCATCTTCGACGATCAATATTTTCCCCATCGGCCCCTCCTGCAAATTTCATGATTGGCTTCTATACTATTTTCCCAACTAAAGCAAAATTCCTGCTTTCGATAGTGTCAAATAATGTTCGCAAAAACCATCGGCACTCCAGCTTGGTTAAGCAGCCGCATCGAGTTTTTGCTGGATCTCTGTAATGATCATGGGATGAATATAAGATCGCCCGCTAGACCAATCCTCGCTGTATTCAATCAAGTAACTGGTTACTAGGCGAACATAGGAATCCATACTCGGGAAGATACCGACCACCTTTGTTCGACGCCGGATTTCCTTGTTTAGCCGTTCCAACAGATTAGTGGATGAGATTTTTCGCGAGTCGATTTCATTGAAACTGAAAAACTGCAGCGATTCTTCCAGACCGTCTTCCAGTGTGGCAATCGCTTCCGGATATCTTGTTTCATAATCGTCCATCAGAGACGCCGCATATTTTTTGGCGCTGTCATAGTCAGGCTGGAGCCAGATTTGCTTGAGTTTTTCCGCAAAGGTTTTCTTTTCCCGGCTGGATATATGGGCCAAGATATTTCGCATGAAATGGACTTTGCAGCGTTGCCAGGCGCAACCAACGAAGGATTCCCTCACGGCTTTGACCAGCCCCTTATGCGCATCCGATACAACCAACCAGACCTTTTTTACTCCCCGGGCTTTGAGATTGTCGAACAGTTGGGTATACGTGGCGGCGGATTCCTCAACCATCGGTTCAATCGCCAGGATATCGCGTTTGCCGTCGCAATTAATGCCTGTAACTACCAGGACCGCCATGTTTTTAACACTATGGTGATCGCGGATACGTTCATACAAGGCATCCACCCATAGAACCGGATAGATCTCTTCCAACTGGCGATTGCGGAAGGCTTCAACTTGTTCATTTAATTCTTTGGTGATGGCCGAAACCTGACTGCGGGAGATGGAGTCGATCCCCAAACTTTTGGTGAGTTTGTCGATTTTCCGTGTCGATACGCCGTTTACATAGGCTTCCTGAATGACGTTCATCAAAGCGGCTTCGGATCGTTTTCTGGCTTCCAGGAAGAATGGGATATACCCGCCATTTCGGATCTTGGGCACCATCAGATACATTGTCCCCATTCGCGTGTCAAATCGCCTGACTCGATAACCTGAGCGATATCCCTGGCGAGTTTGGGTTCGCTCTGATTTTTGGGCTTCCAGCTTGCCGTCCACTTCGGCTGCCATGAGTCGTTCGCAGAGCCACTTGAGCATTTCCTGCATGGGATCGTCGTCTGCCACAAATTTCATTAGCATTTTTTCAAAAGGTACGGTAGAATTTTGGTAAACCATCGGCGCTACACTCCTTCTTGGTTTGCTGGACACTTACCTTTTCGGAGTTGCCGATGGTTTTTCCTATTCTCTTTTGCGAACTTTATTGTACGCTATCCTGCTTTCCCGCAAAAAACTTGACGGAGCACCCACGTTCCGTCAAGTCAGACTGTAGACAAAAACGGCATTTTACGCGAAACGTAAAGTGCCGTTTTTGTCTACAGTCTGATGCGAAGTCTCAAAACTTCGCATATCCGCTCTTTTTTCATCATTAATTTTCTATAGCCCCAGCATCTGCCCAACAATGCGGCGAGTCTCTTCCTCGGGAACCGTTTCGATGCGTTGCACTTCATACCATGTAGTTCCCTTGGCCGCTTTCGGTCCTTTTAAGGAAACAATTTTCACCAATCCGACACCTGGAGCGATATAATGCCTCTCAATGCCCGTGCCACCAGCGTAAACATCATATTCCACCATGATGCACCCCTCAAAACGCCCGGCGGGTGTTTCTACTGTCACATCATTTTCCATGATTTCGCGCTTGTTTCCCCAGGAAGCTTTCCATTGCGTTCCTATCGGAACATTATTGGGCAGCCAGAAATATTTTTTGTAGCCTCTTTGATTAAGGATCGGATCTTTGGCAATCCCGTTCTCTACCGCGGCGTAACGCCAGACTGCACGTGCTTCCGGTACCTGTTGCGGTGATTTGTTATATTCGATATAAGTCAACTCAGCTTCGGCTTCGGTCACGAATGACTCGTCATCCAGTTTCGCAGTGACCAGTGTTTTTTCAAAGCGCGTCCCGTCGCTCCCCAAAATCCCGGTCACGAAAATCCGCAGTCCCGGTTTGGGAATAAAAGTTGTTGCATCTGGAACAGCTGTCGCAAAAGCAATCTGGGTTGGGCAAAGCCACAATAATAACAGGATCAGGGTTCTCAAACTGATTGTACACAAAGAGCCAACTGAAAAAGGCTTCTTCATCAACGTTTCCCCCTTCTCATGATATGCAAACAGACTTCATCGTTCGCCGCTTCAGCGTTCAGTCGCCTTGGCGGCTTCCCACAGCACATCCATCGCCGCCAAATCGAGGTCTTTCCATTTCAGGCCTTTCGTCCGAATGGCGGCCTCGACCTGCTGAAAGCGCCGGACAAACTTATTGTTGGTCCCGTTTAGGGCTACTTCCGCTTCGACGCCCAAAAATCTGCCGAGGTTGACCGCAGCGAAAATAACATCGCCCAGCTCATCTTCAATTTTCGCCGTATCGCCTAGCTCTGCCGCCTCTCGTAGTTCACCCAGTTCTTCCGCCACCTTCGCCCATACCGGCGCGACATCGTCCCAGTCGAATCCGACTTTTGCCGCCTTCAGTTGCAGTTTATTGGCCCGCAGCAGCGCCGGCAGCCCTTTGGGCACGCCGTCCAGCGCAGACTGCGGTTTGGCTGCCTTTTCCCGCCGCTTGATCGCATCCCAGTTCACGATGACCTCGGCGGCATCTTGGACAGAAATATCGCCGAACACATGCGGATGTCGACGAATCAACTTTTCCGTCACGGTGTCCACGACGTCCTGAACGCTGAAGTCGCCGCTTTCTTCGGCCATCCGGGCGTGAAACACAATCTGCAGCAACAGGTCGCCTAGTTCCTCGCACAAGTGCGCCGGATCCTTTTCGTCAATCGCTTCCAACACTTCATAGACTTCTTCGATGATGTATCGACGCAGCGTAGAATGGGTCTGTTCGTTATCCCACGGGCAGCCTTCCGGCGAACGCAACCGAGCCATGACCTCCACCAGCGGACCCAGCGAGAAAGTCTCCTGCAGCGGTGAGCACGGGGGCACGTATACGCTGGTCAAGTGATCAAATCCAGCTTGCCGGTCAAGTTCAAACAAGGGTATGCTTTCCACCGATTCATCCGGCAACCCGAGATGCCTCGCTACCGTTACCGGAGCTTCATCCTGCAGCCGTTCCATCAGGCTCAGTTTCAGCTCGGACGCGATATAGGGGCTGAAGACCTGTGTAACAACCAGTCCTGTAGACAGGCTCGCCGGCAGCGTTTCGACCTCCTGCGCATCTACGATCGTTATTCCCTGTTGAGGGTCGATTCCCAGACGATTGCACAACAGTTCAAAAAAGCTCATCCCCGGCAGCACCCTGAGAGGCACCTGCAGTTCCTTCGCGCTGCTGCGAATCAGGCCCACCGTTTTTTCAGCGACAACCGGACTTCCCGGCACGGCGAAAACAACATCCAGGCCTTGCTGCGCCCGTTCCAGCACATCGGCGGCGATCGCCGCATAGATGGAATCAAAATCCGCGCCCTGTTCGTAGAATGAATCATAGCTTTCAAAGACGATGCCCCGCGCCAGCAGTTCCTCCACCGTTGGATGAATGGCTGTACGCAGCAGCAATAGCGGCGCCTGACGCAAAATATCCCAGGTTTCCAGACTGATGCAGCCGAAAGGGCCCGGCCCCAAGCCGACAATTGTAATACTTCCCATAATTTATCGCCTCAACAAATGAATTTTATTCAGAAAGTCTACCGCCGGTCTGCCGACAGCCGGCAGCTTCAGCAATTCGCGTTCCCCGATACTGCCGAGCAGCAGCAGCAGAACGGCATATACGCCGCCACCGACCGTAATGGCTGTCAACGTCGACAGCGTATTCCCCAGCCCATGCGCGAACAGCAATTCATAAAGGCCGAGACAGATGACTCCCATCACAGCCGCTGCCGTCGCTGTTTTCAATGTATCTTTGACATCCAGGGCAAAGCCGATAAAGCGGTAGATAAAGAACATATTCAGCAGAGCCGCCACACCAAAGTCAGCGATCGTAGCCCAC